>CAZPOV010000001.1:0-398026 GCA_964588335.1 uncultured Pseudobdellovibrionaceae bacterium
CATAGAAAAAGAGACTGTTCCCTTCCAACCGAACTATGATGATTCCCTTTTTATTCCGACGGTTTTACCTTCGAAATTTCCTAACCTTTTGGTGAATGGTTCGTCAGGAATTGCGGTTGGAATGGCAACAAACATACCCCCTCACAACTTAGGGGAAGTGATTGATGGTTGTGTGACTTTAATTGATAAGCCAGAAACGACACTGGATGAATTGATTGAGATCATTCCCGGTCCGGACTTCCCTACTTCTGGTGTGATTTCTGGACGCCAAGGTTTGTTGAAGGCTTATAAAAAAGGTCATGGAATCATTCAAATCAAAGCGGTTGCTGAGATTATTCAAAAGAAAAATGATCGAGAAGAAATCCATGTCACTGAAATCCCCTATCAGGTTAACAAAGCCAGACTTATTGAAAGCATAGCTGACTTGGTTCGAGACAAACGAGTTGAGGGTATTTCGGATATCCGCGACGAGTCCAGTCGCGAGGGTATGCAAATTGTTATCGTTCTTAAAAAGAATGAGAACGCCAACGTTATTTTAAATAGACTTTATAAATACACTCAAATGCAAGTCAGTTTCGGTATTCGCATGTTGGCTTTGGATGCTCGAACACAACCGCGAATGTTCGATCTGAAAAGCGCACTTCAGGCGTTTATTGTTCATAGAAAAGACATTGTAACCAAACGTTGTTTGTATGAATTGAAAAAAGCCGAGGCTAGAGCTCATATTTTAGAAGGCTTGCAAAAAGCTTTGGACAATATTGATGCCATCGTTGCAACAATCAGAGCCTCTAAAGAAACCGCCGAAGCTCGCGTCGCTTTGATGGACCAATTCCAGTTCAGTGAAAAGCAGGCCCAAGCAATTTTGGATATGAAACTATCTCGTTTAACAGGCTTGGAAAAACAGAAAATTATTGATGAACTCGTAGAGCTCAGAGAAAAAATCCAGTGGCTTCGAGAAGTTTTACAAGACGTTAAAAAGATTTACGCCATTATCAAAGAAGAACTTCTTGAGATAAAAGCGAAGTATGCCGATCCAAGACGAACTCAAATCTCTGATGATGATGAAGAAATCGATGACGAAGACCTGATTGCCAGCGAAACCATGGTGGTGACGTTGACTCAAAATGGGTACATTAAAAGAATCCCAATAGAGCAATACAAGCAGCAAAAACGGGGTGGAAAAGGCGTTAAAGGCGCAACCACTCAAGAAGAAGATTATGTGACGACTATTTTTGTTGCTGATACCAAGACCACACTTCTTGTTTTCACTGACAAAGGAAAGGTTTATTGGACAAAGGTTCATAAACTGCCTCAAGGAAGTCGAACTTCTAAAGGCAAAGCAATGGTCAATGTCGTCGAAATAAATAAGGAAGTGGTGCAAGCCGTTCTTCCGGTGACAGAATTTCAAGATGACCGATTTGTGGTGATGATTACTAAAAATGGAATAATTAAAAAAACTCCATTAAGTGCTTTTACAAGACCACGGCCATCAGGAATTATAGCCCTAACAACCGATTTGGATGATGAACTCCTACAAGCTAAAATTAGTGATGGTAAGTGCAATTTCCTTGTTGCCACTCAGAAAGGACAATCCATCCGCTTTGATGAAGGTGATGTTCGCGCAATGGGACGGACGGCTCGCGGTGTGAAGGCCATCACTCTTCAAAAAGATGACAGTGTTGTTGGGTTAGAGGTTTTACCAAAAGATTCTAAACTGGATCTTCTAATATGCACTCGTAGTGGTTACGGGAAAAGAGTTCCAGTCGATGAATACAGAACTCAAGGACGTGGTGGATCTGGAATTATCACGCAAAAGTCTGTTGAGAAATTGGGTGATGTGGTTGCGGCTCGTGGAGTGATCGATACCGACGATATCGTGATCACAACTGATAAAGGTCAGACCATTCGTATGTCATGCGGAGATATTTCTAAAATGGGCCGAAACACACAAGGCGTTCGACTCATTTCTCTGAAGCCGCAAGAATATGTAACAGGTGTGGCTCTTATCCACGATGAGGACAGTGACGAAAACGGTATCCCAATCGATTCTAATTAAGGGTTATTTATTATCAATGACCCTATTTGAAGACGGTCCGGAAAGAGATTTAATGACTGTGATTTGGCCCTTTGGGTCTTTTAAAAACTTTCGAGGCCTTTGTGGATTATAAACAGGCTTTGGGCCTTGGCTTCGAGCTATCGAGCTTCTTTCTGATCAGTTATGTGGCCTATCCAACCGTTGCAGAAAGTTTAGGTTGGGATCACAATCTGACTCTTGGACTTCTCTTTGGTCTCTCCCTTGTGATATGGACACTGCATGCCTTCCTCTACACCAACTCCAAATCTCAGTAATTTCGGGCCTTTTTTAGGAATTCACGCCGCTGTTACCTTAGTAGCGACCATTTTGATGCTAGGCGTCTTTGACCTCAATTCGGCTCTGAATTTCGCTATTGGAGAGCTGTTTATCTGGTTGAGCCTTTTATCTGTAAGCCTTTCTGTCTATTTGTTTTTTTTGAAAAAAAATATTGCTTTGATCGTCGGTGCCATTGTATTCAAATGGCCTATTTTAATTTATGTAGTTTATCGACTGACGGAGATGGTGAACTCAGCTCCGGTTTTCTTGGCCTTTGGGTTTGTTCCGGTTGTTTTGAGTTCGATTTTCTGGGCGGCGATACAAAAAGAATAGGTAGTTAAGTTGTCAGCATCTCATTTTAATTGGACCCAAATGATCGCCGGTGTGGACCACACCAACCATCATGTCGCTACAGCCGCTGTTGTGACAGGGGGATTAATCGTCTTTTCTTTGGCCGGCCGTATGGCTTTGGGCTCAGGAGAGTCATCGATTGTTCCGGCAGGAAAAGTTTCGATTAAAGGAATTTTTGAAGGACTTACTGAGTTCATCGTTAGCTTGACAGAAATGGTACTTGGCAAAGGAAATAAAGAATACGTTCCTTTGTTTGC
Source organism: uncultured Pseudobdellovibrionaceae bacterium (assembly GCA_964588335.1). GTDB lineage: Bacteria > Bdellovibrionota > Bdellovibrionia > Bdellovibrionales > JAGQZY01 > JAGQZY01. The sequence goes on from CAZPOV010000001.1 coordinate 2,959, forward strand.
ATCTATTTTTACCTTTGTTTTAATTAACAACCTTGTCGGCCTGCTACCGGGGATGACCCCAGCAACGGACAATTTCAACACAACTTTTGCAGTCGGTATTTTCTCTTTCCTGGTCTACAACTATGTGGGAATTCGTAAAAAGGGCTTTCGATATTACGAAGATTTTACGGGTCACCTTCCCATCAGTTTCATTTGGCTATGGCCTTTAATGCTAGTGATAGAAATATTGTCTCATTGTTTTCGGCCTTTAACGCTTGGACTGCGTTTGGCAGGAAATATGACTGGTGACCACGCAGTCGTAGGATTCTTTTTAGACCTGCTGCCGTCACCCTTCGTTTACTTTGTTCCTATAGTCTTTTATGCGCTGGGATTGCTTGTATGTTTTATCCAAGCGTTTGTATTTACTTTGTTGTCAATGACCTATGTCATGATGGCTCAACCTCACGATGATCATTAAATAAAGGAGAAACTTCGATGAAATTATTTAACAAAGTTGCAACGATGCTAGGCGTTCTATTTTTTGCTACACAAGCTTTAGCTGCAGAAGGTGGAGCTTTTACACTTGATACATTGTCTGACGGTAGCTTTCTTGGCTTAATGGGCCTTGGTGCTGGACTGGGTGTTGGTCTAGCAGCATTTGGTGCAGCTGGTGGTCAAGGTAAAGCCGCTGCCGCCGCTCTTGATGGTATCGCCAGAAACCCTTCAGCTGGTGGTAAAATGTTCGTACCTCTAGTTCTTTCTTTGGCTCTTATGGAATCACTTGTGATTCTTGCGTTCCTCGTGACAAGTGGAATCGGTGGAGCAATCTCGGCAGCTCTTGGTCAATAAGACTTACGTCTTATATAAATCTTTAAAGAAACACAGATGAAAGTCTGTGTTTTTTTTTATCCCGTCCTCTTTTTTTTTCTCTATTTTAAGCAAAACCTTTAATTTACAAGGGTTTTTTCCGATTAGAATACGTGGAAGAAAACAATTTAAAAGTCATTCTGCTAGGCTTTGATGGAACTCTGTTAAAGAACGTAACTGATCGGGTTAACGAACAAAGACCCGTTGAGGTTTCCTTTTGCACAGACTTAAAAGAGTTTCTTGCAATCTGTGTTGAGCAGCAACCTGATTTGGTGGGAGTTAGTGTTTCGTATCCCCATCAAAGAGCTGCGAAATTTCCAAAGATTTTTAAAATGGCTTTGAACACCCCTGTTCTAACATTTGGTGAGAACCAAGATTTCAAAACTAGAAAAGCCTTATCCACATCGGTTGCGGATTTAAAAATTCAGGGTGTGATTACAGCCCATAACCTGTGGATGAAAATCGTTAATTTTCAACGCATGAAAGAAGAAGAGCTCGAGAAACTAAAAAATGGCAAACCGGACAAGGATGGAGCGCTAGGTACAGACTCAGTGTTTTTAAAAGATCGAGGCAATAGAGAGGAAGAGAATAAAAACAGCGTTCTTAATAAATTGTTTTCTGCACTGGATGGCACCAATCAACCCACTGAGGCTTCATCATCAGTAGGACAGTCTGATGATGCAGACAAAGCCAACAATAAAGGATCCACCGAAAGCGATGGAACTAAATCACAAAATGATTTTCAAAAGGATAAAAACTCGACTGACAACTTAAGTGTGAGTGACTCTGGTCGAAATGGACATTTGAGTTCAAAATCAAAAAAGGAAGCAGGCTATTCTCATGTCACAGGCGAAAGATCTGAAAAAAAATCAGAGACGTCCAGCAGTTTTGATAAAGTGAATCAGCAAAGTGCAAAGCTCAATGGCCTTTTGAATGACAAGAATGGTGAGGGCTCTTCTATAAAGGCAACAGCAGAGAATTTTCAATCAGAGGACAGCCGTCAATTGCCTCAGAACTCTTCGAGCCCTCCGATTCGGAAACAAAAGGAGACTTCGAGGGGAATATTAGATTCGTCATCCAGTAAGAAAAATAAACCAAAGCCACAGGGTGGAAAAGCCTTCGGAAAAGTCCAGTTGGCGGATGCCAAAGAAATTGACGAAGAATCTAAAAGAAGAAACAAAGAAAAATCCAAAAGAGAACAGGCTCGGCAAAAAAATGTACTGGAGACAGCCAGTGAGTTTGGACTTGAAAAGGTCTTTAAAGCGCCTCGAGCAAAGGAAATTAAAAGGTTTAACTCCCATAAAATTGCCGTTTTTACTGTCGATCTAGGTAAAATTAAGGGTTACCTGATGTTGACGACAATTCAAGATACAAGCTTAGAATCTGAGCTTATAGAATTTAAAAAAGTGTTGATACAATCCCTTAGAGAACAGAACACCGTCGGCGAAATTAGCGACCCCTACCTGATTGATTTCGAAGTAAAAAATTATATCGCCTCTGTTGCTGAATTTACAGAATTCAATGTTAATCATCAAAACCAAAACGGCATCTATTTTAATGTGGCCTTTGTGCAAAGGGAATTGTTGCTTCCGACTTTAAGTGAGTCTGACAAATCGGATATGTTTTTTGTTGATATCAAAGTGATTCCACCTCAGACCCCTGTAACGTTTGATGCCTTCATCTATTTACCTCGAAACAAAAGGTTTGTGAGATATTTGAAAGAAGGACGTACCTTAAGTTTGAAGCAAGCCAAAAGACATTCGGAAGAGGATGGACAAAGTCAGCTTTACCTACCCAAAGATCAAAAAAGTCAGTTTGAATTGTTTTTTATAAAAAACACTCTGAGCTGGGAATTCGCATTACATAACAAAAACGAAGTGGCCTAAGGTAAAAAAGGTCGCGTTAAGTTTTTCGACCCACCTTCGAGGGCGACGACATTGTCTTCAATTCTTATTCCACCGTATTTAGAAAGGGATTCTATCAAGGACCAGTTGATTTTTTTTGAGATAGAAGGGTTTTCCTTTAAAGGTTTAATAAGAAGGGGAATAAAATAAAATCCAGGTTCAATTGTTAAGACATCTTGAGCCTGTATGGTTCTAAGGGTGCGTAGGTAAGGGAAATCCTCAGGTTGTTGAATGGGCTTGCCAGAGGCATCATTTTGTTTTGCCCCAACGTCATGCACTTGCAAACCTAACGGATGGCCGATTCCATGGGGATAGAAGTGGAACGGCACTTTGGAGGCCAATGCCTCCTCAAGGGACCCAGAAAATAAATTAAAATCTATCAGTATTTGAGCCACCATTTCATAGGACGCTCGATGAATATCGACATAGTCCACGCCAGGGCTAACCATGGCACATAGCGCTTTTTGGTTGCTTTCGACTCGAGCTAAAATTTCTTTGTACTGAGTATCAACAGAGTTTTGCACATAGGTTCGGGTGATATCACTACAATAGCCATGAACGCGAGCTCCGGCATCGATTAAAAAAGTCGATCCGGATCCTTCTTTCTTAGGAAACTGATAGTGCAAAACAGCTGAATTTCTGTCTAAGGCGACGATACTATTGTATGGGATCTCGTTTTCTCTTTGATCGGAGGCGACCAGGTACTCCATAAATATTGTCCACTCGGATCCTCCTTCAAGAAAGCAGTCTCGGGCACGAAGATGACCTTTGGCAGCTTTTTCATTAGAGAGGCGAATACACTCGATTTCATAGTCAGACTTTTGTGATCGGGTCCAATGCAGCTTGGAGAGCAACAACGAACTGGCTGGCTGACAATGGTGCTTTTGCGCCAATTGGGTATTTGGGCTGATAACTGCACAATCTTTACTAGGCTCTTCGGCCTCTTGCCAGGCTTTCTCCACATCGTTAAAAACTTTGATATCAAAAAAATCCTCCCAAAACTCTCCTTTTAAAGACGAAACTTCATGCCAAAAATCTTCAGGAATAAAATAGAAAAGAGAAGGTTTGTCCGAGTCTTTTGAGATTTTTAAAATGTGCCCCTGTCCAGAATCAGGGCAGAAAAAATTAAAATGGGGGTTTGGTTTGAAAAAAGTGGGTTGGTCATCAAGGTAATAATTTTCGGGAAAACCACTTTCAAGAAACAGACAATCCAGTTGCTCTTCTTCTAAAATCTTTTTGGCTTGAGTCACACGATGTTCGATATGTTTTTTAAACAGTTCTTTCATTGTTTCCTCTTTGAGCTTGTCTTCAAGTAGTTTTTTAAATATTGACCCGTCAAACTTTCTTTTACATCAATGAGTCCCATTGCCGGACCGGCGTAAACAAGGTTTCCGCCTTCTTCTCCTCCTTCGGGACCAAGATCGACCAGGTAGTCACACGACTTTATAACATCGAGATTATGTTCAACAACCACAACAGTATTGTCTCGATCGACAAGTTCTCCTAATAGGGTTATTAAATTGGCAACGTCATGAATATGGAGTCCTGTGGTTGGCTCATCTAAAATATAAAGAGTGTGACCCGTGATTTTCTTTGATAGCTCGCGGCTCAGTTTTACACGTTGAGCTTCTCCGCCAGAAAGAGTAGTGGAATTTTGGCCGAGAGTTATATAATCAAGGCCAACCTTCATCAAAGTTTCCAATTTGCGCTTGATGGGGCGATGATTTTCAAAAAAGGCAAAGGCTTCTTCGACAGTCATAGAGAGAATGTCATGAATATTTTTGCCTTTATAGCGTACCAGTAAAGTTTCAGGGTTGTAGCGCTTACCTTGACAGATGTCGCACTTTACATACACATCAGAAAGAAATTGCATTTGAATTTTTGATACGCCAGCCCCTTGGCAATTTTCACATCGGCCGCCTTTGACATTAAAACTGAATCTCCCCGCCTCGTAACCCCGAATCTTCGACTCTGGAAGTTGCGTGAACAGAGAACGAATTAAAGGAAAAATTCCAACATAAGTGGCTGGACATGATCGAGGAGTTCGGCCAATAGGTTTTTGGTCAATTTGGATGATGCTATCCAAATGATCGAGCCCTTTGATACTTGTGTGTTGCGCTGGTAAAAAAGAACGTTTTAAAAACTCATTGGCGACACTCTTGTAGAGAGTGTCGATAATTAAGGTACTTTTCCCACTTCCGGAAACTCCAGTGACACCAATCAGTTGTTTCAAGGGAAAGTCGACATCGATATTTTTGAGGTTATTTCCTGAAGCCCCTTTAATGGAGAGTTTCTCTTTACCAATGGTTCGAGGTTTTTCTGGCACCGGGATCGATTTTTTACCAGATAAATATTCGCCAGTGAGGCCGTTAGACTTTTCCAGGTCTTTGTAGGTACCATGGAAAATAAGTTCGCCACCCAGGCGGCCAGCTTTTGGACCAATATCAATAACATGATCAGCAGCCCGAATGGTATCCTCGTCATGTTCTACAACGATAATTGTGTTCCCTCGATTTTTTATCTCATTCAAAACAGCCAGGACATTTTGATGATCGCGCGGATGCAAACCGATGCTGGGTTCATCTAAAACATAGAGCACACCCACCAAAGGGGTTCCGACTTGCGAGGCCAGTCGAATTCTTTGAGCCTCTCCACCAGAAAGTGTTTTTGATCGTCTGGCCAGTGATAAGTAACCGGCCCCCACCTTTTCTAAGTATTGCAGGCGGGTTTGGATCTCCGGTATGATTTGTTCGGCCACTTCTCCACGGTGCTCCAAATCCTTTACGTTTTCAAAGAAAGCTAAAAGTGAAGTGATCGAGGCTTGGCTAAGATCATAGATGGTTTTATCTTCAAAAAATACGTTAAGAGCGGTTTCTTTAAGACCAGAGCCAAAGCAGGTTTCACATTTGCTCGTGTCCGTCCATTCAAAATCTGGGTTATCAGAATCGATTTGAAACTCTACGTGTTTCTTTTGCCCAACGCCCGGTAGATGTTCAGAAACCTCATACTCGTAAATATCTTGAGTGCCTAGGCCGTTGCAATCCTCACAGGCCCCTTTTGGATTGTTAAAGCTAAACAAAAGGGGATCGAGATTGGTAAACGAATAGCCACACTCGGGACAGGCAAATCGAGTTGAAAAATTTTGCCGTTTTCCAGTTTTGGTTTCAACAGTTAAGAGTCCATCCGTTAATCCAACGGCACTGGCGATAGCCTGCGAGACTCGGTGTCCACTTTCGTCGGTGTCTTTTAGATGAATTTTATCGACCACGATCTCGATGTCATGCCGATTGGTTTTTTTGAGTCCTGTTATAGAATCCAAATAAACCCACTGACCATCGATCTTAGCCGATAGATATCCAGCCTTAATCCAAGTATCGATCTCTTTTTTAAACTCACCTTTTTTACTTTTTGCCACTGGCGCAAGAACTATAATTTTTTGATCGTTAAATTTTGTTAGAATGTCTTCTTTGATCTGATCTAAGGGTTGGCCTTCCACAGGAATTTTATGGGTCGGGCAAGTGGGTGTGCCCACTTTGGCATATAAAAGACGGAGATAGTCATAGATTTCTGTGACCGTTCCAACCGTCGACCGAGGGCTGTGCCCGATGGTTTTTTGATCAATCGCGATTGACGGACACAGGCCGTGGATCGCGTCTACATCTGGCTTACTTAATTGCATGAGAAAGTTTCTTGCATATGTCGACAAGCTATCTATAAAACGGCGTTGGCCTTCAGCGTAAATAGTGTCGAAAGCAAGGCTCGACTTTCCACTTCCGGACAAGCCCGTAATCACTGTTATTTGATTTTTAGCGATTTCGACATTGATGTTTTTTAAATTATGTTCACGGGCCCCGCGGACAACGATACGATCATTCATAATAAGGGATTAACAAGCTCCATCATTTGGGTTTGGATTCTATTGAGGCCGTCTTCGGATTGAGATTCAAACCTCAAGGTAATGACGGGCTGGGTATTTGATGAACGGACCAGAGCCCATCCATCAGAATAACTGACACGAACGCCATCAATTGTATTCACCGAAAGACCTTCTTGAGGTTTGGCAAAGTGTTCCTGCAGTTTTTTAACTAAAACCACTTTATTTTCTTCACTGGTTTCAAGGCGAATTTCAGGTGTGCTGAAGCTTTTTGGTACGCCTTCAAGCAACTGATCAATGGTTTTTCCTGTTCGGCTTAGGATCTCAACCAACCGGAGGCCGGCGTAAGGGGCGTCATCGTATCCATAATTTCGATCAGAAAAAAAGATATGTCCGCTAAGCTCTCCTCCAAAAGGAGACTTTTCAGATTTGATTTTATTTTTAATGAGGCTGTGCCCTGTTTTCCACATGATAGGCTCACCACCGTGTTTCGCAATATCGTCGTACAAACGATCGGAGCATTTTACATCGCCAATGATCTTAGCATTTGGAGTGCTGGCTAAAATATCTCGTGCCGCGATCATCATGATTTCATCCCCTAAAATGAATCGACCATTTTCATCAACCACACCAATTCTGTCGGCATCTCCATCAAAACCAATTCCAATTCTCGCTTTCGATTGTTTCACAACCTTTTTTAGTTCATCGACATTGGCCTCAACGGTTGGGTCAGGGTGATGATTGGGAAATCGGCCATCAGGCTCTTCGAACAAAATTTCAGGTTTTAAACCCACGCCCTCATACAAGCGTCTTACGATGGCTCCGGCGGCGCCATTGCCACAATCAAGAACCACAGGAATTGCTTTAAGATCTTTAAACTCCTGCTTGTATCGTTCGACGTAGGCTTCAGAGATATCGAAGTCTGTGGAATGGCCTTCTCCACTTATAAACTCTCCAGACTCCATGATGGCCTTCAACTCTTGGATTTGTTCTCCAAAAATAGTTGTTTTACCTTTGGACAATTTAAATCCATTGTACTCAGGAGGGTTATGAGATCCGGTGACCATAATTCCACCAGAGAGGTTTAAATGAAACATGGAAAAATACGACATGGGAGTAGTTATTAAGCCAAGCTTTAAAACCTCTGCTCCCGATTCTTCAAATCCCTCGATAACGGCATTGGCAATGGCTGGGCTTGATAAGCGGGCATCATAGCCAACTGAAACCTTTAGAGTTCCTGGCGTTTCTTTTTGCAGAAAAGTTGCATAGGCTTTGCCAAGGCGTTTGGCAAAGGTGTTGTCAAAGTCTGAGTTATAAACTCCTCGGATATCGTACTCTCGAAAAATATGATTACTAAACATTGTTTACCAACTTATTGTTTTTTTGTTTACGAGTTTAAGGGCTACGCGGATAGCGGCTTCCATTGAGCCACTATTGGCTTTGTTTTTTCCAAAAATATCTTTTGCGGTTCCGTGATCAACGCTGGTTCGGATAAACGGAAGACCTGAGGTTAATTGAATGCCGGAGTCGGTTCCATGAAGCATTTTAAACGGTATGAGGCCTTGATCATGATAGCTGGCCACAAAAAATGAATACTTTTTTCTTTCTTTTGGCTGGAAACACACGTCCGGCACCAAGGGGCCTTCAACCTTAATCTTCCGCTGGCGAGCTTTTTTAATCGCTTTGTGATAGATACGAGTCTCTTTTCCATCAATGACACCCTCTTCACCCGCATGAGGATTACAGCCGACAAGTCCAATGGGTTTCTTTTGAAGTCGAGGATTGAGATGTTTTAGTACTTTTTGGGTGTTGCCGAGAGCGTTTTCTATGGCTTCTTGATTGATCTGTTCATAGGCCTTTTTTAATGAGACGTGGCCGGTGAGCAGAGTCACGTTCATTTCCTTTCCGAGGAAACTCATGTGTACATTTTTTGTTCGTGTCACGCGTTTTAAGATACCCGTGTGTCCATTGTCTTTCATGCCACAATTAATAATTTCTGTTTTCGATAAAGGGGCAGTAACAAGAGCATCGATAGAGCGGGACAGGCCACATTTTGCCATATGCTCGACCCATCGGGCAGGAGGGATAAGGCTTTCAATATCAATCAAGGTTTTATGGTTAACGGGAACTCGCAAAGCCTCCGCCCAAGAGTGCACAGTGACTCTCCGAAAATAACGATCCAGCCAGCGCAGCTCTCGACGAGGCATACTAGGGCTTCGCCAAATAATAAAAGTTGTTCTGCGCTGTGGCCGAATGCGATACAGGGCTTTGGCAGTCACTTCACTACCAATGCCATCAATGTCGCCGGTTGTAATTGCTATTCTTCGAAATTTCATCATGTCTTGTTTATTTGAATAATTGCATCTTTTCTTTTTTGTAGAAGCCAAAAATCCAGCTGTTCTTTAAATGCTTCCGCAAAAAGCTGTTGATAAATAACTTGTTTTTGTTTTTCAATCGCCGGATCTTCGACAAGTTTGCGATCTAATATTTTGAAAATGTGTAAGCCCATCGGGGTTTTGACGACCTTCGAAGTTTCTCCGATTTTCAAACCAACAATGGCTTTTTCAATGGAGCCAATCATCTCTCCAGACTTAAAAGTGCCAAAGACACCATTCTTGCTTTTTGTATCAGTATCGACGCTGTTTTCTTTAACAAGTTTTTCAAACGAGGCCCCTTTTTCGAGTTGTTTTTTTAAGTCCTCTGCCTTGTTGACGTTGTCAGGTTTCAAAAGAATGTGGGCGATACTAAATTCAAATATTTGGGTTTTGCTTTTTTTATTCTTTGAAAGATAGTGACTGATAATATCTTGTTCGGAGATTTTGATTTTGCTAGTGATTTCTTTTTCGACAAGCTGTCGCCGTTCGATACTTTTTTTCACAAAATCTCGATAGTTTAAGTAATCAACACCTTGATCCTTTAAGGTGCGTTTCAACTGATCAACGCTCATATTTTGACGTTCGGCAATCGTTGAAATCTCCTTATTAACCCGCTCTTCTGTTACTAAAAGCCCATTTTTTTTGACTTCGTAATCAATGATCTTTTCATCGACTAAAAGTTTTAATAAGTAATCCCTGTCGTTTTTTGCCCGCTCACGAACCGCCGGGTCGGAAAAAAGAAGGTCATTCAAAAAACCTCCGTTTTTCAACTTTTCTTGATAATCCTTAATTTCAGTGAGGGTGATGGTTTCACCGTTAACGACGCCATAGATTTTCTCTAAGATGCGAGCTGAAGCCGGACTTGGTGAAAATAGGAAAAGGGTAGCAAGGATTGCCAATAGCGCTGAAGTACTTCCCAGAGTTCGCATTTTGTTATTCTCCCTTCTCGCTGCACTCCCCAAATATAAAGTTGTAGGGAGGGTAAAAAACCAAAGGTCATTCCTACCACAAAATACAAAATATTTTGATGTTTTTAGGCGAAAAATGACTCAGGATTGAGCCATTGAGTGGGTTTGTTCCTTGGTTTGGTTGATGGCAGCTTCAAGGCGTTCGGCCAATTCAGGCGCTTTTGGGTCTTGGTCTTTTGAGACAGCGGCAAGGGGCGAGGCCCAGTAGATCGTCACCTTTGCAAAAGGCAGCGGCAATCGAGATTTATTCCAGGCCTTTTCAAAAACATGATAGCGAGAGGCATGAAATGAAATAGGTACAATGGGAAGCTGTGTGAGCCGAGAAATTTGAAATACCCCGGGCTTCACTTTATAGATGGGTCCCTTAGGGCCATCAACGGCAACGCTCGGGCGCCGTCCCCTCTTTTTCAAACGGATGATTCCCTTAAGAGCTTGTGTGCCGCCCCGTGTGGAAGATCCACGCACAGTTTCGCCCCCAAGAAGTTGCACCGCTTTATTCATGATGTCCCCATCTTTACTTGTCGAAATGATGCAGGAAACATTGTATCTCTTTAGCAAATGTAAAATTCCCAATTCGTCACCATGCCAGTGAGCAATCACAAAGGGTTCGTTTTGACTCATCATTTTAGTGACTTCAGGAGCTTCGAAAACACGAATACGCCAAGACCATTGTAACAATTTGTAGAGAAGAAAAACGAGATAAGGAATAATGACCCTGTTTAGCATACAGGGCCAATTCTATTAAAAATTCTTAGAAAAAGCACTTATTGAATAGACTTCAGTTTTTCGGTGAGTAATGGCACAACGTCAAAAAGGTCGCCAACGATCCCGTATGTGGCCTTTTGGAATATTGGAGCCTTTTCATCTTTATTGATGGCTACAATATTCTTGCTGCCGCTCATTCCCGCCAAGTGCTGAATGGCTCCTGAAATACCGACAGCAAAGTACAAGTTTGGCGCCACTGTTTTTCCTGTTTGGCCGACTTGTAATGAATGCGGAACCCAGCCGAGATCGACAACGGCTCGAGACGCTCCCACTGTAGCTCCCAGGGGTTCGGCAAGATCGTGAAGCAATTTAAAGTTGTCAGCCTCTTTGAGACCACGACCACCAGAGACGATCACTTCCGCTTCGGTGAGGTCTAACTTTTCAGTTTCGCCTTTCTCAACAGAGACAGTCTCACTGTTTCCAGAGGCGTCCTCTAAAGAGAGGGCCACATTTTCTGTGGAGGCTCCCTTATCCACTTCGGTGATGGCCACTTGGTTGGGGCGAAGTAAAACAATTTTTCCGGAGTCATCAGTGAAGGTGACTTGGGCAGTGCACTTGCCAGCATACATAGGGCGCGTGATAGAGACACCACTGTCGAGGCTTATTTCGGTCACATCACTCATATAAGCCATGTCATGTTTGGCCGCTGCGCGAGGAAAGACATCCCGACCGACGTTGTTAGAGCTGGCCAAGATAAGATCTGGTTGCCACTGATCGATCGCCTTATCAATGAAGTTTTTGTAAACTTCAGGGTTGTAGGTTTTGGCCTGTTCCTCAGTGCAAGAGAAGTGTTTTTCGACACCCCATTTTCCAAGTTGAGAGACAACGGCGTCAGATCCAGAGCCGATGGCACAAGTGGCAACTTGATGATCGCCCTGGGCGGCAACGGAAAGACCTTCTAAGGAACTTTTTTTTATTTCACTGTCATTGGTTTCTAAAAATACAAGAATTTTCATTGGGCACCTATAATACTTTCGCTTCTTCTTGAAGGAGTTTAACGAGTTCATCAACTTGTTGCGCGGGTTCGCCCTCGATCATCTTGCAGGGCGCTTTCTCGGGTGGCAGCTCGAAGTTTGTAAATTTTGTTTTGCTTGATTCTGAAGAAACGCCAAGGTCTTCAAGGCTCACTTCTTTAATAGGTTTCTTTTTAGCTTTCATAATTCCAGGTAAGCTGGCAAATCGAGGTTTGTTTAAACCTTTATTGGCAGTAACCATGGCTGGAAACTTTAATTTAAATGTTTCAGTTGTGCCGCCCTCGATTTCGCGACTGGCAGTAACGGCCCCGTCAGAATACTCGGTTTTATTGACGACGGAGGCGTGAGGGATGCCTAAAATTTCTGCAAGCATTAAGGGAACAGCAGAGACATTGCCGTCGATGGCCAGTTTTCCTGAGAAAATCATGCTGTAGTCCCCTTCAGACTTTATCGCTGCCGCTAAAGCTTTAGCTGTCGAGAGCGCATCCATAGGAGCTTCAGTATTAATAAGTATGGAATCGTCGGCACCCATCGCCATGGCTGTTAGTAGAGCGTTATTAACTCTTGATTTTGGTCCCAAGGTCACCGCTGTGACTTGAGTGTCGCTGTTGGCTTCTTTAAATTTGATAGCCTCTTCAATAGCGAACTCGTCATAAGGGTTTATCACCCATTTGATACCATTGGTTTCAATTCCCTGTGAATCAGATGTTAACTTGATTCGGGTTTCTGTATCTGGAACTTGTTTGATACACACAAAAACACGCATAAATTCCCCTTATCTAGAACCCTCTTCTTTTGCTAAAATAAGGCAACATTGTAAAGCAGATTCACCGTATAAAATTCAGTTTTTTGTCGTATTTATCCTTAATATCTTTTAAAAAAAGAACCTCGTGAGAGTGTTGGTTTTAGGGCGAGAGGGGCCGGTCTGTCAATCTTGTTCAAAACTCCTTGAACAAAATCGGAATATAACATATCGTGTAAACAGAGGTGAAAAGTGAACTTTCTGAGCTCTTCGATCGGTAAGAAGTATCTAATGGGAATAGCGGGTGCGGGCTGGACACTTTTTGTGTTGGGTCACATGGCTGGAAATATGCTTATATTTGCGGGTCCCGAAACTTTTAATCGTTACGGTCATGCGATCGTCAGTAATAAAATTCTTCTATACGGAACGGAGGCTTTTTTACTGGTGTGCTTGGTCACCCATGTAACACTCGGCATTATACTGACTCTGCAAAACAGGAAAGCAAAACCCAAGGGGTATGCCGATTCAGCCGCTCCCAAAAAGAAATCAAAATTGGCCTCTAGAACAATGGCGCTCCACGGCACCATCATTCTGATTTTCATCATCACGCACTTGAACACTTTTAAATATGGCAAAGAATATTGGGTGGAGTACGGTGGCGAAACCATGAGAGACCTGCACCGTTTGGTGATCGAGGTTTTTTCGCAGCCGGTTTACTTGGTTGGGTACATTGTTTGTCTTTTCTTGCTTGGATTTCATTTGAGTCATGGTGCTTCTTCGGTTTTTCAGAGTCTTGGAGCCAATCATCCTAAGTACAATCCAGCCATCAAAAAAGCAGGACTGGCCTATGCCATAATTGTTGCTGTTGGTTTTATGTCTCAACCCATTTACGTTTACTTTTTCCGGTGAGGTCGAAAATGTCATTTAGCTCCAACGAACCTAACGAACCAATAGATAAAATGTGGGAAAACCATAAGTTCAAGATGAAACTTGTGAATCCTGCGAACCGTAGAAAATACAAAGTGATCGTCGTGGGCACTGGGCTTGCCGGGGCTGCCGCCGCCGCGTCTATGGGTGAGATGGGCTATCACGTTGAAAACTTTTGTATTCAAGATTCGCCTCGACGTGCGCATTCGATTGCCGCCCAAGGTGGTATTAACGCCGCTAAAAACTATCCCAACGATGGCGACTCTATTTACCGCTTGTTTTATGACACTGTTAAAGGTGGAGACTTTCGTTCACGTGAATCCAACGTGTATCGGTTGGCGCAAAACTCAAATCTGATTATTGATCACTGTGTGGCCCAGGGCGTACCGTTCGCTCGTGAGTATGGAGGCATGCTGACCAATCGATCGTTTGGTGGTGCACAGGTTTCACGAACCTTTTATGCTCGCGGCCAAACCGGACAACAACTTTTGCTGGGAGCCTATTCGGCTCTTAACAGACAAATTAAAGCCGGCACTGTGACCATGCATAACCGCACAGAGATGCTCGACTTGGTGATGATTAACGGGCAGGCCCGAGGAATCATCACCCGTGACATCGTCACCGGAGAAATTAACAAACATGCCGCCGATGTGGTGGTGCTTTGCACAGGCGGGTATGGAAACGTATTTTACCTTTCGACCAACGCCATGAATTCGAATGTTACAGCCTCTTGGCGCTGCCACCGGCGTGGAGCTTATTTTGCAAACCCTTGTTTCACACAGATTCACCCCACATGTATCCCGGTTTCAGGAGACCATCAGTCGAAGCTGACCTTGATGTCCGAGTCGTTGCGAAATGATGGACGGGTTTGGGTGCCAAAAGAAAAAGGTGACAAGCGTCCACCCAATCAGATTCCTGAAGAAGAAAGAGACTATTATCTAGAAAGAATTTACCCGAGTTTTGGTAACCTTGTACCGCGTGATGTGGCTTCCCGACAGGCGAAGTTTCGCGTCGATGAAGGACGAGGTGTAGGAAAAACCGGTGTCGCGGTTTATCTTGATTTTGCAGATGCTATTCGTCGCGATGGTAAAGATAAAATTTCTGAAAAATATGGAAATCTTTTTCAGATGTACAAACAAATCACTGGCGAAGACCCTTACGAAGTTCCAATGAGAATTTACCCCGCGGTTCACTATACTATGGGTGGACTCTGGGTGGATTACAATCTGATGAGTAATTTAGAGGGACTTTTTGTGGGCGGCGAAGCCAACTTCTCCGATCATGGAGCGAACCGCTTAGGAGCCTCAGCTTTGATGCAAGGGCTTTCCGATGGTTACTTTATCTTGCCTTATACTGTTGGAAACTATTTGGCGTCTCATAAGTTTGAAGAAGTGAATCCGGAAATGCCCGAGTTCGACAAGGCTGTTTCGGAGTCAAAACAGCAAATTGATAAAATCATGGGAATTCAAGGGTCTCGAACAGTCGATGAGATTCACCGAGAGCTTGGTCACATTATGTGGGAAAAAGTAGGAATGTCTCGTGACGCCAACGGTTTAAATGAAGCTTTACAAAAAATTCCAGACTTAAAAAAGACCTTTTGGTCTGATGTTAAGGTCACTGGAACGGCCGATGGAATTAACCACGAACTTGAAAAAGCCAATCGGTTGGCTGACTTTCTCGAATTGGGTGAGCTTATGGCTCAAGACGCTCTTAACAGAGAGGAGTCTTGTGGCGGCCATTTTCGTGAAGAGCATCAAACTCCAGAAAACGAAGCCAAACGAGACGACGAAAACTATGCCTATGTGGCGGCTTGGGAGTACACTGGGGGAGCGGCTCAGTTGCACAAAGAACAGCTAAAGTTTGACCATGTTAAACTCGCAACCAGAAGTTATAAGTAGGGGATGTCATGAAGTTAAATTTGAAAATTTGGAGACAGAAAAACGCCAACGATCAAGGTGGGTTTTTCGATTTTGAAGCGACAGATATTTCTGAAGACATGTCCTTTCTTGAAATGATGGATGTGGTGAACTCACAACTTGTGAAACAAGGAATTGATGTTATCGAGTTTGATCACGATTGCCGCGAGGGAATCTGTGGGATGTGTTCCATGGTCATTAATGGTTCAGCCCATGGTCCAGAGCGAGCCGTGACAACCTGCCAATTGCACATGCGAAGTTTCAAAGATGGTGACACAATTACCATTGAACCTTTCCGCGCGAACTCCTTTCCTGTGATTAAAGACTTAAAAGTGGATCGCTCAGCCTTTGATAAAATTCAGCAAGCCGGTGGATACATTTCGGTGAATACCGGAAATGCTCCGGATGCCAATGCTATTCCAGTACCGAAAGAAAATGCCGACCTGTCCTTTATGGCAGCGGCCTGTATTGGATGTGGAGCCTGTGTTGCCGCTTGTAAAAATGGGTCGGCGATGTTGTTTGCTGGCGCCAAGGTTTCTCAATACGCACTTCTTCCTCAGGGGCAGGCTGAGCGACACAGACGTGTCCTTGATATGGTCGAAGCCATGGATGATGCCGGATTTGGTAACTGCACAAACACCGGAGCCTGTGAGTTGGCCTGTCCCAAAGAAATCTCATTGGAGAATATTGCCCGCATGAACAGAGATTATCTTTCAGCCTCCCTCAAAAAACGATAAAACCCTTAACCATGCTGCAAAGCGCGTGGTTCTAATATAAAGAATCCGGTCGATTGTGTCGGATTTTTTATACAGTATAATATCTGCTAGACCTCAACTCGACAGTCATCAAGTTTCATAAATATTGCGCCGAAGAGTATTAAAACATGGAGGTTTTATGAAAAAGATGGCAGATATCATGGAGGAACTTGGCTTTCGGCCAGACGCTTCTGATGAAGTTAAAAAGGCATTCATTAAAAATCTGATCCGAGAGGCTCAAAAATCAGAGTTCACTCGCCCAAAACCGGAAACACCAAAGTCAGAAAAAAAGGACAAAAGAGATGTGGATAACTATCAGCAAATCTCTTTGTTTGATAAGAAACGATCTAGCTAGCCATTAAGGTGACGGTAAAATTTCCAAATGGGTGATGGATATCGATTCGTGATTGCTGTAAATCAAGTCGGTTCCTACGATGAGGCCGTCTTTTTTCCTTTCAACAATCACTGAGCTTAATCCCACACTGAAGTCGCCTAATATAAATCCTCGAGGAGGCCGAGGGTCATCAGCGTCCATTAAGCGACCACTGTCGTCAAAGTAAAGAGTCTTCCCCACGGCTTCTTCAGCCAAAAAGACCTGATAGGGTTCTTGAGAATCAACAAATCCAAAGACCAGCCCACTTTCGACCGAGAGATCATGGGAATTTGCCAGCTCTAAGAGTTTTTTGTCGTTCACCAACGGAATTTTTTGCAAACCTTTATGGCGAGACAGCAAAGTTCGGTTGATTTGGTCATTGCCTTTGAACTCCATGAGACTGAGGTCCTGACCTTGGTTTAATGTCTGTCGTATTTGATTTTCATCGTCGAGACCCCGAGTGGATGAGCCATCAAAAAAGCTTACCTCTACTTTTTTAAGTGGATAATCCGGGTCCATGGGATCAAAGAATTCGAGGTGCTTTGAGACTTTTGAAAGGTCCACGATCACTGGCGAAACTTTACCTTGTTCGACCACAACCAGACGTTCATCCAAGACTTCGCCCTCTTTCTCAACGATCAATTCATAATCACCATCTTGAAGACCTACGAATGAGAACAATCCATTTGCGGAGGTGTTTTTTCTGTTGAGGGTCGCGAATCCTGCCGTCATAAAATAAAGGGGACGTGCTTTATCCAATTTAACGGTGTAGCCATCAAGATGGGAAACACCTTGGATCTTTCCGTAGACAGTCCCTTGTTCTTTGACGTTGTAAATTCCAAGATCCTGCAAATAGGTAAAGAAGGCATTCATATACTTGTTCTCGAAAAGAAGAACCTGGGCTTCCGATTTCGAGTCGAGGGTAAAAATTGAATCAAAAAAGCCTTCTTTTGAAGCAATCGCCAGAGTTCTTGAGTTGGTCTTCTTCCAGTTAAAGAAGCTAAAGGTTCCATTTTCGTTGGATTGGGTGGCTTCGTTGAATGAGTATAAGGCGATGTCGACTCCATTGACTGGTTTGCGAACGCCAGACCCTAAAGAATCGGCATGAACAACCTGGCCAGCGACATCCCAATCAATGGGTAAAATCTGAATATCGGCTTTGATGGTATCACCGTTTGGTGTGGCCTGGGTTAAATCGAGAAGTCCTTCTCCGATGAGCTCATCCTGATTGTCATAAAGGGAAATAATCACGTCTCCGATCAGTTTGTTTACTTCAATTTCGTAAACGGCATCGGGAGTATTGATGGATCCTCGTTGAAGCTCATAATCACCAACAACCCAGCTGACTTCCATTGAACCAAGAAAAGCCAATCCTTCTTTGAGTTGGATCCCGCCAACCACTTTATAAGAGTCGTGCTCAGAGGCTTCAGGCTTTTCTTTGGCCTTAGACTCAAAATCAGTTTGAGTTGGGGTGTGTTTTTCAGAAACCACTGAAGGATTGCTGGCGCGCTGGCTGGGCTGAGCTTGGATGACGGGTTGGTGTCCCTTCACCATGCCGGCCAAGGATCCGAAGGCGAACTCGCCAGCGGTTTGGACTTCATCATTTTTAGCCAACATTTTATTCGCGGTTTTTGTAGTTGGCGTGGCCACCGAGAGCTTTATTTCGGAAACGGCTTTTTCTCCATCAAATTTTGAAAGGAGGTTGGCAAATGATATCTTTGTTTGTTTGGTTTCTTGGGTGGAGGTAACAAGAGTCTTTGCTGGACTGTTGGATTCAATGCGAGCCAGTTTTTCAAAGGTCTTGGCTTCCTGACTTGGCTTTAAAGAGTAAGATTCGGCCTGATCCATTTCGGAAAAAAGGTATTCGTCTTCAAATGCAGCAAAGGCTGGGGAAAACTTTGAAAAACTCACTTTAAAAGGTTGGGCAACAAAAACCACAGACTTGTCCGGCGAAACGTGGCTTTGGCTAAAAACTAAAATCATTGCCACGAGCGTGGCAAAAATAAACTTGGCTGCTAACCAATTGATTAATTTCTCGGTAGTGTTTCGTCGTTGCATCAGCCCATCCATGGTTCGAGAACAGTGGTCCACGTCGTGTGAAAAAAAATGTCCTTATATATAAGTCTATTTAGTAGGCACGAAAATCGTCAATGATATCCCGTTCTTCAGGACGGGAGGCGAGGTATTTTTCCACCTTATCAAGATACTGCTTGGCGAGGCTTTTGTCATAGCGATCGAAGCGATATTCACCGCCAATGAGTTTATCAATTTTATATACAACCGCGACTTTGTAAGGGCGTCGATCACCTAATATAGTGATAGCCACTTGAGCTC
Organism: uncultured Pseudobdellovibrionaceae bacterium; assembly: GCA_964588335.1. Taxonomy (GTDB): domain Bacteria; phylum Bdellovibrionota; class Bdellovibrionia; order Bdellovibrionales; family JAGQZY01; genus JAGQZY01. The sequence continues at coordinate 21,712 of CAZPOV010000001.1, forward strand.
GTTCGGGTTGCTTATAGGCGGTCAATCGGATGTCCTGACCAGGGCGATGAAATGTGGAAAAGTAAGTGCGATTGTTTTCGCTCTTTCTTTTCACTTTGCCTTGCATGGTAACGTATATCGCCTTGCGGATGTCATTCAGTGGGCGTCGAAGCTCATCTCCAGAAACCCCGCCCCGAGAGGCTGACGAGCACTGGATAGTCAATCCAGCGATGGCTACCCAAGCGAACAGCCACCTCTTGATTATTGGATAGCCAGCTTGATTAGCCAATATTTTTAGCGTCCTCTAGGAACTTTTCGATACCTTTGTCAGTCAGTGGGTGCTGAGTCAGGCCTTTCATTACTTTGTAAGGGACCGTAACAATGTCTGCACCAATCATCGCCGACTCAAGGATGTGCATGGGATGACGAACACTGGCCACAAGGATTTCAGTTTGTAATTGATAATTTTGGAAGATGGTTTGCATCTGCGAAATCAACTCCATTCCAGGAGTGGAAATATCATCCAGACGACCAACAAATGGAGAAACCATAACAGCACCAGCTTTAGCAACCATCAGCGCTTGAAGCGGAGAGAAAACCAAGGTCACATTTGTTGGGACATTTTCAGCCTTAAGGCGACGCACTGCAATAAGACCTTCTTCACACATTGGAATTTTCACCACAACGTTGTCGTGAATTTTGGCAAGGTCCATGCCTTCTTTGTACATACCTTCAGCATCAAGACTGATCACCTCGGCACTAATGGGGCCATCGACTTCGTTGCAAATATCAGTAATGACATCTTTGTTGGAGCGTCCAGTCTTAGCGACCAATGATGGATTGGTAGTCACCCCATCAACCCAACCTCTTTTGTTGGCTTCTTTGATTTCTTCGATATCTGCTGAGTCTATAAAAAACTTCATGACTGCTCCTTAATTGCTTCGGGAAGATAAAACCCGAATATCTCTAATAATTATATGAACTTTAAACACTATATTCCATAGGTGCCCTACTGAGTTCAACACCTTTTCCTGTTATGAAGGAATTAAGACTTTCCCTGAAATTTTTTGAAAAAGTCGTCCATTCCATAAAAACCTGGAGATTGATCTACGACCCATTGAGCCACGTCCACGGCACCTTGTGCAAACAGAGAGCGGTTGTGGGCCTCGTGTTTGATTTCTAAATTTTCGTTGTTAGAAGAGGCAATAAAACGGTGAATTCCAAAAACCTCGCCCTCTCTATGAGATACGGTAGGCTGCAGCTGGTCGGTGCTCTTTTTCGCAGAATTTTCAATGATTATTGCGGTTCCGCTGGGCTTGTCTTTCTTATGAACATGGTGAGTTTCTTCGATATGGAATTTGTAAAAATCCTGATATTTTGCCAACATTTCAGTAAGTTGGCACATCAGGTAAACACCAAAACTCATGTTAGCGGCCCAAAAAACAGGGGCGTTTTGTCCGAGCTCTTTAAGCGCCTTAAAGTCGTCTTGCTTAAAGCCTGTGGTTCCAGAAACCAGGCCGCAACCCTGTTGATTTACAAAATCAACCAATTGTGGACGAGTCTCTGGAAGTGAAAAATCGATGACCACGTCTGGCTTTTGCTGTGGATTCAAGTCAGGATTTTGCGCACTGAAACCGCCGACGAACTCTAAGCCCTCAGTATTATTAACAATAGTTTTAACTTCCTGACCCATTCGCCCGGATTCGCCGAAAATGAAAACCGAAGTACTCACAAGAGCCCCTTGAAATCACGAAAGGCCACTTCTTGCTTTTCTTTCAATGAATCATTCATGACAACCAAAGGAAGGCGAACCTCATCCGTCTTTAAAAGTCCTTTTTTATAAAGAGCATACTTTGTCGGTATGGGATTGGCCGAAATATACAGACTATCAATCCAACGAAGTTGCTGACGGAATTCTTCTTTAACGGAATCGTCTCTTTCACAGGCTCGTGCCACCCAGTGAACCATCTTTTCGGGAGCTATATGAGAACAAACACTGATCACACCATGTCCGCCCAGGAAGCAAAAATTGATACAACTCCCATCGTCTCCACTGAGAAGTGAGAAGTCGTCAGGAACCTGACTTTTATACATCGAAAAATTATTCAAATCAGAGTTGGCCTCTTTGATACCGACAATATTTGAATGTTTGGCCAGCTCAACAACGCTACTGGGCTCCAAAGCGGTGACTGTGCGGCCAGGAACATTATAAAGAACCACTGGGCGGGAAACGTTATCGGCGACGGCTTTAAAATGTGCAATGAGACCCTCTTGAGGAGGCTTATTATAGTAAGGAACGACGACCAATAATCCATCGATGGGATATTCACAGGCCTTGTGGCTCCATTCAATCGTCTTCGCAGTGTTATTGGAGCCCGAGCCGAAAAGGATGGGAACTTGTTTGTCCACTTTTTTGCAGACGAAATCCAAAACCTTGAGTTGCTCGTCTGGGCTGAGTGTCGCACTTTCACCGGTTGTGCCACAGACAACAAACCCTTGAATTCCATTTTTAAGTTGGTCATCCACCAGCTTTTCGAGGGATTCAAAATCCACTTGGCCATCTTGAAAAGGTGTTACTAATGCGGTCCACGTTCCTTTAAACATTGTCATCCTTTCTTAAATCGTACTCACCTTTGAAAACACGTTGGGCCGGACCAATCAAAGTCACTTTTGTGCCGTCAATTTTTACTGATAGCGAGCCACCGGGCGCTTCCAGGTGATAAATATCTTCTTTCTTCTGGCTTTGTAAAACAAAAGCGCTAGCAATGACACCTGTTCCGCAAGCCAGCGTAAAATCTTTGACCCCGCGCTCAAAGGTTTTTGTGGAATTGACTCCGTCTTCCAGTGAGTCCAGCAAGGTGACATTGGTTTGTTCTTTGCCGAACTTAGGGTGGGCTTGAATTTCGGCACAATCCTTGAGGCTGATTTCATTGAGTTGATTGTGAATCACAAAGTGAGGGACACCTGTATTGATATAATAGCCCTTAAAGCTCTTAAAGTTTTCGAGGTCTAAATCCACCTCGGCCATCTTGTCAGAGGTCAGTTTCCAGGACACCTCGATGTGTCCGGGGGTGTAGTGCCCCTTCACCAGTCCCGCCATAGTTTCAAACTCGCATTGATCTGTTTGATAATGTTCATGAATAAATAAAACAGTGCAGCGGGCGGCGTTCCCACACATTTCAGCTTTTGAACCGTCGCTGTTGTAGAAATCCCATACAAAAGCGAACCTTTCGGTCTCCAGTTCGTGAATAATTACTAAACCATCGGCGCCAATGCCTGTGTTGCGGTTACAAATTTGTTTGGCGAAAGTGGAGCGATCTAAGTCTTTTGGAATATTTTTGTGTAGGGCAAATACAAAATCGTTGCCAGCACCCACTAACTTTTCAAAGGGTAGCGTCACTGTGGAGCCTTTGTTTTCTTGTTATTTTCATCTTCATTCATTTCTTGGTCGACACCTTTATAAATGGGCTTTCCAATGCCAATTTCTCGAGGCGTTTTCGGCGGTAAGGGGCGCCCCTTGACTCCGCAGCCGGCTATAAAGAACACGAGTAAAATTATTTTAAAAACTTTCATATTCAGTCCACTAAAAAGTCCGGCGCCTTTTAGAGCCGGGCCCCCATTTCGAGGTATCAACTTACAATAGTTTGATTAAACTGTGAACACCTTTACCGGAGGCATTTAGAGAATAAATCCTAAGGGGACTCTTGATAGGAGTTCACCAGGACCTGGCGTGGTTTTGAGCCATTGGCTGGGCCAATAACGCCTTCTCGCTCCATGGTTTCAATGAGTCGGGCGGCTCTTGGGTAACCCAGGCGGAATTTTCTTTGAATCAACGAAGCACTGACCTCTTTCATGGTCGATGCCCATGAAAGTATTTCATCGTACTTTTCATCATACTCTTCGTCGGAGTCTCCCCCCATTCCAGAGGCGTCGGAGCCGGCGCTTGAAGTGGTCATCTTGATGGCTGTTTCATTGTAATCGGGCTCACCCTGCTCGGACCAATAGGACATAACGGAACTAATTTCGTCTTCAGTCACCCAAGGCCCATGGTGGCGAATCGGCTTTGCCACTCCAGGAGCTAAGAAGAGCATGTCTCCACGGGCTAGCAGTCTCTCGGCACCGGCCTCATCAAGAATAATGCGTGAGTCCATTTTGCTGGCCACTTTAAAGCTTATTCGACCCGGTATGTTGGTTTTAATCAACCCAGTGACGACGTCTTTTCGAGGCGACTGCATAGCTAGAATAAGATGAATACCACTGGCGCGCGCCATTTGCGCCAAGCGCACAACCAGCTGCTCCACGTTGGCCTTGTCGACAGTCATCAAGTCCCCAAACTCTTCGACAACAATGACGATGTAGGGTTGAGGCTCAAAATAGTAGGTTTCATTATGTCGGTTTTGCGCCTCCAGTTCTAAATTGAAGGCTTCGTGTTGTGATAGTTTTTCTTTGTCAAAATCTTCAACTTTTGAATTAAAAGCCTCAAGGCCTCGAGTTCCAAACTTGGACATCGATCGATAACGCTTTTCCATTTCTTTTACGGCCCACTTTAACGAACCGACAGCTTTTTTCGGCTCACAAATGGTTGGCATCAAAAGATGTGGGATGTCATTGAAGGTGGAGAGGTCAACTTGTTTGGGATCAATCAAAATTAAACGCAGAGTTTTTGGCGAGTGACGAAACAAAAGGCCCGTCAATGCACAAACAACGAAGACAGACTTCCCTGAGCCGGTTGTGCCGGCCACAAGAAGGTGGGGCATGCGCCGTAAATCAACAACCTTCGGTGTGCCGTTGGCCTCGCGGCCTAATGCCATAGGCAATTTGACGTCTTCAGACCAGAATTTATCATAGGCCACAATATCTTTTAGGTAGACAGTTTCTCGATTGGTGTTGGAAGTTTCGATTCCAACAACGTCTCGACCCGGAATGGGGGCAATGATTCGCACCGATTCACTGCTTAAAGCCAACGACAGGTCATCAGCCAGCTCGGTGATTTTACTGATTTTCACATCGGCGTTGGGTTTGAACTCAAACATCGTGACGGCGGGCCCTGGCTTGGCGCCTTTGACTTCACCTTTCACCGAAAACTGAGACAGTTTATCGACTAATATGTGAGACTTCTTTTTGACCTCTGACTGATCGACGCGATAACGAGAGGCTGGTGGGTCTTCGAGCATCTTAATATCAGGAAGCTTCCAGTTTTCAATTTTTCTCTGCACTCGTGTTTTCATCTGCACTTTGCGTTTCTTGTTAAGTGGCATTGCAAGAGGCTCTGGCTTGGTGTCTTCTTGAGTGTCCTCTGAAAACTCGACCGGCGGAGAAACCTCTTCCTTGTGGGTGAAGGGTTCGGGATCGTTGTTAAAAATTGTTGGAATTTGAGTCGGCTTGATGCGTTTGACGGAAATCTCCGGCGCTTTGAACTTGATAGTCTTGATGTGATTAAACCCAGATCCAAAAGCCTTTAAGAGAGTTGTAAGAATGAGTTTCGAAAACTTGACCAGGCGACTAACACCCTTTTCAAGTGTCCAGTCAGTGACCGACAACAGGCCAATCAGCATAAAGCTTCCCAAGAACAAAGTGGCTCCATAGTTGTTAAGAACCTTTATTAAACTTGTCGACAGGAAGGCACCAATCGTGCCACCGACGCCCACGTAATCATGATAGAACTTCAAATGACTGAAATAGATCTCAAAAAGAGAGGCAGAGCTAATAAGAAGAAGCACCAGCCAGACTTGTTTTTTAATTCGGTTTCCACTGTGTTCCTTCTGCAAGACTTGGTAGCTCATTACAAAAAGAAAGATAACAAAAACCCAGGAACTCATACCAAAAAATTGATAAAGAAAATCAGCTGAAAAGCTTCCGAAGTATCCACACCAGTTACTAGGAGATTGGCTTTGACCAAGCGAGTTCCAAGACGGATCCTTGGGGCTATAACTGTACAAAGAAAGTCCAAGAAATAAACTGAGTGATAACCAAATCACTGACACGACATCGGTTCGAAGCTGTTTCAGGCGCTGTAAAATCATATAAATAGTTTACTTTCTTTTGTTGAGATGTGCAGGTATTAAGGGCGTGTCTCGACCTTCGGACTCAACGGAGGTCCAGCGTTTTTTGAAAAAAAATTGCTTCCCGATGTTTAAGGACTTTTTTTTGGCAAGAATTTTTTTTTTCATGTTGCGGAGAACATAGTTTGCATTTCTGAGCGTCTCAGAATATTCATTCCTTCCGCTTGTAAATCTTGGGAGTGTCATGGAAAATTTTGAAACTCAACGCGATCACCTGTACGTAACGAATTTACAATCCACCAGTTTGGAACACTTGGTAAAAAGTAAACTGTCTCTTCTCTTTGAGCAGCAGAAACAAGCCGATGTCGAACTGAATGGACTTCATAAGATCATTATCGAACAAGTTGAAAAACCGTTGATAGAGCTTTCACTGCGTCAATATAACGGTAATCAAGTTAAAGCCGCTAAATTACTTGGTATCAACAGAAATACCTTGAAAAAGAAAATCGATACTTACAAAATCGAAATTAAGAAGCACCACTAGCACAAAGGCATCAGCGAGCACATCTTAGAACCTCATCTCGAAAAGGCTCGCTCTAATCTAGTATTTGTACCTTTGGGGGATTTCTATGGATATGAGGAAGCCGCCGAATAATGTTGACGCAGAGAAGTCAATTCTCGGTGGTCTCATGGTTCAGCCGGAAACCTTTGAAATTGTTTCTGATATTCTGATGCCCTCAGACTTCTACAAACTTGTTCATCAAAAGCTGTATCAAGTGATGGCCGATTTGCATAATCGGCGAGAACCTATTGATATTGTTACGGTTTCAAATGAACTATCGTCGCGGAAAGAACTGGAGCAGCTGGGTGGCAACGCCGTATTAGCAGAGATTATGAATCAGGGCCCATCGGCCATTAATATTCACCAGTATGCTAAAATTGTTAAAGAAAAAGCCATTTCAAGAGAGATCATTAAGTCCTGCACAGAGATCGTCAACCAAGCTTTTGACCAGGACTATGAAAGTATGGACGCCTTTGTCGACGAGGCCGAGGGCAAAATATTTAAGATTGGTCAGAAAAGAGAGACCTCAGGAGGCCTTGTTGGTGCGGCTGAGCTGATCAAGGTCAGTATCGACAAATTAACCGAACTTTCGACGAAGAAGCAGGACATCATTGGTGTGGCCTCTGGATTTAGCCATCTTGATAAAATGACGGCCGGTTTTCAGCCGGGAGATATGGTGATTATTGCGGCCCGTCCTTCGATGGGTAAAACGGCCTTTAGCTTGAACGTTGCGCTAAATGCGGCGCTCCACAATAAAAAGCACGTGGCCTTTTTCTCTGTGGAGATGGGTAAAGAGCAATTGATGATGAGAATGTTGGCCACCGAAGCACGAGTCAACATGTCTGATCTTAGGGTGGGGCGAATCAAAGACAACGATTGGCCTCGACTTATTGATAAGGCTTCGAAATTAGGGGAAGCCAATCTTTATATTGATGATACCAGTGGAATCTCGCCTCAAGAGATTCGCTCAAAGGCACGACGGCTCAAACAGCAACATGGCCTGGATATGATATTGGTGGATTACCTGCAGATTATGAAACTTCGAACTCGAATTGAAAGTCGCGAACGAGAAGTAGCCGAGATCTCTAGAAGCCTGAAAGCGATTGCTAAAGAGCTTGAGGTTCCGGTGATTGCTTTGGCCCAGCTGAATCGGGGCGTTGAGGGAAGAACGGGAGAGTCACGAAAGCCCGTCCTTTCAGATCTTCGTGAGTCTGGATCTATCGAGCAGGACGCGGATTTGATTATGATGCTTTATCGTGAAGAGTATTATGAACCCGACAATCCCGACATCAAGGGGCAAGCCGACTTGCTTGTACGAAAGCACAGAAACGGACCAGTCGGAGAATTGAAACTACGATGGGAAGCTCAGTACGGACGCTTCTCTCCTTGGCAAGACAACGCGCCTCAGGGCCCGGTGCCCCCACCTCCAACTCCCATCCATGGCGGAGATAATCAGGGTGGAGGCGGCAAGCCGAAAAACTTTGCTCCACAGGTGAATCGATAGTGATGGCAACTCCTTTGGTAACGTTTGCCGTTGTCTTTCACAATGAAGAGACGGCTTTGCCAAAGCTTTTGAATTCAATAGGCCAAGTTTTTGACGACGACCATCTGCAAAAGTTTCGTTTTCTCTTTATTGATAACAACTCAACAGATCACTCCATTAAAATTTTACAGCAATGGCTTCAACAACATCCTCAGTTCTCTGTTGAGGTTCAAAGGCGGCAAGAAAATCATTTGGCGAATGCCCGTAGTCAGGCCTTGTCTTTGTGTCAAACGCCGTGGCTCGCCTTTGTTGACGGCGACTCTCAGCTGCAAGACAACTGGCCCCATCATGTTCTCTTCACGATACAAGAAACGGCCGATGAGGTCGTCGCCATTGGCGGACGTTCTGACTATTGGGGGGAGCGGAGCTGGCATCGCTATGCTCTTTCCTTGGCGCAATATTTTCCTATGGGAAAGGCGCAGGCTCAAGTCGTGGCCGTTGACCACGTCCCTACGAATAACTATCTACTCCGAGTGAAAGCGGGCTTGCAGGTTGGCGCTTTTGATTCCATATTTCGTTTTGTGGGTGAAGATCTGGACTTTAATTGTCGACTGCGGAAAATCGGTACACTTCTTTACCAACCTCTTTTTGGGGTCGCCCATGAGCTCCCTCGGGAGATTGAAGACTGGTATCGAAAGATGGCCGACTACGGTCGTGCCCAGACTCTTGTTTTGTTGAAGAATAAAGGGGGGGTTCCAGTTGAAAAGTTTTTACCCCTCTTGTTTTGCATTTTTTTGAATATGAGTCTGGCAGTTTTTCCGACTGTGACCTTTGTGGCCTCCACCTTGACCTTACTTATCCCCAGAACACGTTTCTTTTTCTTGTCTTTTCTGTTCTATGGTTTGGGGGAGTTTGTGGGGTTTTTTAAATATATCTATTTAAAAATGAGTCATGAAGATTCTTTGCGTCAGACGAGCAGATCTTAATAAAGTCAGAGTATTCAGGAAAAACTTTTAAAAATTTTAAGTTTTTTCGTCGATCGTATTCTTGAATGAAGCGAAGGAAGTCTTTTCGAAGCAGAAACTTAATGGCTGAATTTTTTTGAGGATTACCAATAAGTGGAATGATTCTTGAAACTTTTTGAATTTCTGCCGAACTGAAAGTCGATTCATTTTTTAGCCACCATTCAGCATCAAAAAAATACTTTTGAAAACTCGGAGTTAGAATCTCGACACTCAAGTGCTCAGGCTGCCTTAAATAGGGTGTATCGATATGAATGCGGTGGTTGGGAAAGCGGTTTTTTAGCAACTGGATTTTTTTTAGCAATGGAAGAAGGCCCGGCACGCTGAGAGCGTTAACGGTAATCATAAAACAAAGAGTGAGAGATTTTTTGGCTGTCTTAAGAATTTTTTCTACATTGTAATAAAAAGCCATCTCATCAAGGCCAAAGCGGATGTATTCAGCTTGTTCTCCTATGCTGTCGATGCTGGTGAAAACCAATACTTCTTCAGTGACCTCTTGAAGCTGATTGAGATTCTCAAGAAAATGGTCAATGCGTTCGCCCGTAAAGCCCAAGTTTGAATTGATCGCAAAACGAAGATGGGGCTGCGGGTTCGCAATAAGATCGTCAATCAATCGCGTGGTCTCTTTTGACAATAGAGGTTCGCCACCAGTGACACGTAAATATCTTAAGTGATTGCGTAACTCTGGCCACCATTGCCAAAAGGCTTCGATATTTTTAACTCTTTCAGATTTTGGTAAGTTTTGTCGGCTCTTGTTGTAAGCCTTGTTGATCCAATTTCCTAGAGTGGGATAATCCCCAAACTGATTGATCTCCTTTTCCCACTGGGACGAATAGGCCGGGCTACAGTACATACAGCGAAATTGGCAATGATTATCAAAGGACAACTCAAGAAAAGACGGCGGAATGGTGGCGCCGAGTTTCGACTCGAGAACGTCATCAAAAAAATCACTGTAAACTCTCTCTGCGCTTTTGTGAGCGCGGTCACTGAACTGGTCTTTGCGTTCGACTTTCCAGCAGTACTCACACTCGTGGGGCCGCTGACCTGCAAGCATCTGCTTGCGAGCCTTCAATTTTTGTGGGGTGTTATGGAGACTGCTCGGGTTGCTGGGATCCAATTGAAAGGGGTGGCTGCGCACATGGTGGCAGCTTTGGGTGTGTCCGTTATGAAGGTGAACGGTCGCATTTTTCCATTTGGCCAGACAAAAACTCTTTGAGACTTGATCAAGGCGATGCTGAGTTTTTTCTAGGTCAGTCGTGCTTTTCAAGGCTCCTCCGGTGCATCATGATAGCTGAGGCCATGGGGTTTTCCAATAGACTATTTTGAGAGAGGGTTTCAATTATGGGTTGTTTTGAGTTTGCGTTGTAAACAAGATTTTTCTATTATGATTTTTCCAATCTAAAAGGAAACGAGACTGCTTGTGGAGAAAATTTCAATAGTCATGCCCTGTTACAATGAGCAAGAGGCTATTCCCTCTGTGATCCCTCGTGCGCTCTCAGTCCTATTGGAGCTTAAACAAGCTCAGAAGATTTTGGATTTTGAGCTGATTGTTGTTAACGATAAGTCCACCGACAGGTCTGAGGAAATGCTCAATCGCTTTCCGGAAGTAAAACTTGTGCACACCAACGGCACCGGGCGTGGCTATGGTAAAGCTTTAAAGCGTGGATTTTTGGAAGCCAAGGGTGATTGGATTGGTTTTTTTGATGTTGATAATAGCTATCGTCCTGAAGATATTCCCTTATTCATCGATGAGATTAAAAGCGGCGAATCCGATTTTATCATGGGACAACGTTATTTTACCGAAGAAGGGATGAGTTTCACCCGAGGTTTTGGCAATTGGTTTTATGTCGTCTTAGCTCGAATCTTTTATAAATCTTATCTCGATGACGTTTGCAGTGGATTTCGGTTTTTTCATCGAAAGCACCTGAAGGAAATTACGTCCATTCCAGAGCAGGGCTTGGACTTTTCAATCCATTTGACCCTTAAAATGATTTCACAAAATACGCTCATTAAGCCCATTCCCATTCAATATGACCCGCGCTTGGGGGAATCGAAGCTTTCTGTTCTAAGCGATGGTTGGGCTTTTTTAAGAGTGCTGGTGGCCTTGAAACTCAGGAGTCCAAGCGGTGTTGTTAAGCATAGTCGAATCTAGTCATTTCGATCGTTCCAGCCATTGGCAAAGTGAGATAATTCCTGTCCGTCGTGCTTCGGACCGGATCGAATGGGTGGGGCCCGTTCGGGGCCCGAATGTGGCCAACATGAGAAACCGAGGGGCTGGCCGCGCCACCGGTCGTTGGCTGTTCTTTAAAGATCAAGATTGCAACGTTGATTTAGAAAAATTGGAACGCATTTGCCTTGATTTGGAATTCAAAACACCGCACTTAAAAATTTTAGGGGGAGTGTACCAAAACCGAGACAGTGGACTGGTTGCAAAGGTTTACAGCTTTATTCAGCGTTCATGGGTGCTTCATGGAATTGGCGAAAAAAGATGGGGTGGCTTTTGGGATGGACAAAAACTCTTGGGTGGAGCACTTCTAGTCAATAAAGAAGCCTTTAAAGATCTTGGTGGTTTTTCTGAGGCGATTGGTTGGGGCGGTGAGGAGCTTGAATTTGTCAATCGAGCCCGACAAAAACGCTATGCCACTGGCGTCAGTTACCGACTGCGCGTGCAACACAACAATGGTCTACAGCTTGGTGGATTGTTGCGTCGAGCTTGGATGCAGAATTATAATCCGGGGTACTTTTCGTTCAGTCGAAACCAAGCCATGCGCTCGGGGTTGCATTATTTTCGCAGCCCCTTAAAATACTGGCCGCTGCTTTCCCTGTTTTTGAGCGTCGGGACTATGGCTAATGTAACGGGACGGTGTTTGCGAAAATGGGAGGCTTTGTGGAGTTGATTCGATCTTTTTTCAAAAAACCCACTCGCTTGTCGCAGCTGTCTCAGCCACTGACGGTTGATGCGTTGTTGGGGCTGTTTGATGTTTTCTATGTTTGCTTTGATGAGCCAAACCGACAATCGAATTGGCAGCAAATTAAAGCGCTGTTACCAAAGGCGCAAAAGGTAGAAGGTGTCGTGGGCTTTGACCGCGCCCTCAAGGTCTGTGCAAAGAAATCCAGAACCAATTACTTTTTTCTTATTGATGGTGACAATCGTTTGCTTGCGGATCGTTTCTCTCGACCACTTGAAATTGAAAACATAGAAGACCAATGGGTTTTATCATGGTCTTCCTTTAATCCCGTCAACGGACTGGCCTATGGAAATGGTGGTCTGAAGCTGTGGCCGAAAGACGTGGCTTTAAATATCAATAGCCATGAGAATGCGACCACTGATGATGATCAAACGGATTATTGTTTTATCGCCGACTATTATTTAGTCGATGATTTTGTTTCAGAAACGGTGATGAACGCGACCTATCGACAAGCTTTTCGCGCCGGCTTCAGGGAAGGAGTAAAAATGAGCCTGGCCTGGGGAAAACAGGTCGATCTTAACTATCAAAACTTTGAGCAATCCTTGGGAAGACAAAATCGTGAACGCTTAAAAGTTTGGTGTGAAGTCGGAGATGACAGTCTTAATGGTGGTTGGGGAATCCTTGGTGCCCGCCTTGGACTTATTAAAAATGTTGTCGATAAATTTGATTATAGCCTGATCAATTCTTATCAATGGATCGATCAATATCTTCATGAGGATGTTTTGCCTCGGCTTGGCGTCTCTCCGGCTCAAATCGAAGCCCTCGAATGGGACAAAGGGCCTTTTAAAAAATATCTGGCTGAATTACGCGAAAAAATTAACCGAACCCTTCCGTTGCAACTCAACGACCTGACACCTATTGAAAGCCTTAATTTTAAAAGAGATTTTCAAAACCCTTCTCGTTCAGGCCTGCTCGGGCGAAGTCCGCGCCTGTAAGTCGAACTGGCCTTAAGGATAACTTTGTAATTCACAGTGGCCAAAGCTGGTCTGCTTTTGGTTGAATAACTGCAACAAGGGGGGAGATCATGGACGAGACTCTCATAAAAGCTGTAGCCCAAGGAACGGGCCTAGAACAAGACCGTATCAAGGAAATATTAAACCAATGGATCGTCGACAGCGGACGAAGTCCCCAAAACCTAAGTATTGAGGACCTTCGAGAAGTACTTGTGGAACTGATGCAAAGTTTATTCACCGAAGTTGCCTCCGGCGAAAATAAATTTATTCAGACTTCGCGTTAAGTCTTTCGACAGTAATCACGATTTCTTGCTCAAGGCCCTCACCCATTTTGATTAGGGCTTTGTGTTGACCAAGAACTTTAATTTGCTCAGGTAAAGAGATGTCTCTTTTGTCGATGATATAACCCTGTTTTTCCAACTCATCAGAAATATCTTTGTTGGTAACAGATCCAAAAAGCTTATCATCTTCTCCGGCATTCAAACGGAAAACCAGCTGTAAACCAGCGATTTTATCAAGGGTTTCTTTGCGAGATTCCATAGCCTTCTTTTGACGGCTTTCGGCGACGCGTTTCCAGTGTTCGAATTCTTTAACTCTTTTCTCTGTGGCCTCGGCCGCCAACTTTCTTGGGAAAAGAAAATTTCTAGCGAAACCATTGGCAACATTGACCAACTCGCCAACTTTACCAAGATCTTTTACATCTTCCTTTAAAATCACTTTCATTTCGTACTCCTTTTAAATCACAAATTCATTTCTCTTCAACTCAAGTCATTCCGCTTGGGCTTAAGATAAAGGAACTTTTAGCTTTTGTTTTCGGTGACCGTCACTCCTTGCTCTCTAAAGTCGAACCAGTAATCGAGAAGACCTAAGCCGCTGATAAAAATGAAGAGTTGAAAGAAGGCCAAAAAATACGCCAGAAATCGCCACAATCCAAAAATTCTTAAACGATCAAGGAAGAAAGTGAAGACAGCAATTCCTTGAAAGAAGTAAGCCGCCAAAGTAACTACCAGAATATTTTTTGCAACCAGGGGAAGCCAGTCGACTCCAACCTGTACAAATGCAGCGCCAAGGCTCGCTATAAAGACCCACACCGACCAATCGGGCAGACGAAACATTCGCATGGCATATCGCTGATTCCGTGACATTGGAACACGTGTGACCGTCAGAGATACAAAAAGGATGAACATCATTGTTATCACAAACATGGATGGTAAATACCAAAGTACAGAATCTAGAGTCGCCTCTTTAAATTGCGGAACTTGCTGAATTTGAATCAGCAAAGGCTTGGCTTCTTCGGCCAGAAACTTTGAAAGCTTGGTGTTGGTCCATTGTGCGTATCCAAAAATCGCAAAAACATAGGCGCCCATGGTTGCTAATACCGCAACCGCCGCCGACAAAAATATTGAAACACTTTTTTCTTCGAGCTCACGATAGAAGCCGATCAGTAAACAAATGGAGCCGTATTGCACCGCCATCGTCCAGAAACCAAGGCCCATAAGGGCAGCGAGGCTGACTGTCGTTGTCATTAAAAATGTTTTGCGACCGAAGGTTAATCTCAAATAACGAATAGGAAGAGCTGCCAAAAACAAAAAAGCATAGGACAGCGCCACTCCTAGAACTGAGGTTACCGCCAGTCGACTCCAATAACGGTGAGTCACTAAAGGCTTCCTCTATTATTTGCTACGAGCCGCTTTACGAGCTTTGTATTTTGCTTCTTTTTCTTTTTCTTTTTGAAGAGTGTCAGCAAGACGCTCTTTGAAGCTTTCTACCTGTTTAGCCAAAGGCATATTTTCAGGAAGGCGGGTGTGGACAACACGTAAAACTTTGTCGTTGATCTTCATCGTACGCTCAAGTTCTTTGATGGCATCGGGTGCCGCCATAAAAGTCGAATGGAAATAAATCGCACGGGATTTTTCTTCGATCGGGTTGGCGAGCTTTCTTTTTCCCCAGGTGTCGATGTGATTCACTTCACCAGAAAACGATTCGATGATTGATTTGTTCTTTTTGAAAAGTTCTTTTTGGTCCTGCTCGCTGGCAAGTTCATCCATCATGATGACGGCTTCATAGGGGCGAGTAACAGTTGTTTTACTGAGTTCCAACATAGTATTCCTTTCGGTTACAACCCATAGGCCCTTTGCCCATGAGTAAGGCTTAATTATGCAGCAGGATCTACCACAGCCAGGAACCAGCCACAAGTAAAAAAAACCAGCCTTAGGTGGCTAAACCCTTGATTTAGCAGTAAGAATCTCTAAAAATTAAGGAATGCGCATATACCTGGATGTCATTGAGGGGCCCCATAAGGGCCAGAAGTTCAGTCTCAGTGAAAAAACAAGCTTCGGCAGAAAAGACGCGGACATCACCCTAAACGACCCTAAGCTATCAGGAATTCATGCTTTTTTTGAATATTCCGAGGCTTCCGGTTGGTCTGTCGTCGATAATAAGTCGCGCAACGGCGTCTGGGTGAATGGGCTCAAAGAATCCAAAATGGTGTTGAAGGATGGAGATTTTATCCTTATCGGTTCCACCAAGTTTATGGTTCGTCTGCTCGAGGCCGGGGCTTTTCAGTTTTCCGAAAAATTTCAAGTTTGGATGCAATCGCTATATAAAAAATTGGTGAATGCCCGGCCGCCCTTGCAAGAGGTCAATCCTGAGATCCGCTTAAAGGTTATCCAAGGAATTCAATACGGGCAAACTTGGGATATATTTTACGGACCCCGTAAAGCCGGTCGCGAAAGCACCGACATCTGTCTGTACGACGAGAAGGCTCCAAGGAATTGTTTTGAAGTCCGCATCAAAGGAAAGTATGCCTATTTTTACACTGAAAACGAAACCACTGTGCGCCTGAACAATCGGAGTATAAAAGAAAAGCAGTTTACACCGGGTGATGTTATTTCTTTTGGTGAGAGTCAGATATTGGTTGAGATTGATGAGGGTCATGGATTCGGTAATTAAACAAACAGGATTTTATAAAAGCTTTGATGGCGCCGACATCTATTATGAGTCTAGAGGCACCGGACAGCCCATGATATTCTGTTATGGAATTGGTTGCCTTTTTAATCATTGGTCACCGCAAGTCAGGCATTTTTCGAAAGGCCGACAGGCTTGCATGTTGGATTACCGCGGGCATCACAAAAGCCCGATCCCCGAAAACAAAGAAAGTCTCACCATCGATTCTTTAAGTCGTGATCTTATTGCCTTTTGTGAAAAGAATGATTTTAAGAATGTCGACTTTGTTGGTCATTCTTTCGGGTGCCAGGTGATGTTGGGTGCCTATAAGCTACGTCCTGATTTATTTAAAACGATGAATTTTGTAAATGGACTTTATCGCAACCCATTTGCACATCTTGTTGAAGCCGACGAAGCCCTCGAACTTCTTAATCAAGCCAAAAAGATTTACAATCAAGCGCCAGGATTAATTTCAACGTTATGGGAAAAAGGCGTGACCAACCCGTTGCTGGTGCCACTGAGTTCGTTGGCGGGTGGTTTTAATTTATCGAAAACGGCTATGAAGGACATTGAAATATATGCCCGAGGAATGTCGTCTATTGACCTGCGTGTGTTTATAACATTTTTCGAGGAGATGATCCGCTTTGATGCTGAGGAAACTTTAAGTAAAATCAAAGTTCCTACCCTGATAATTTGTGGATCGAAAGATGCTTTAACGCCCATGGAAGAGCAAGAAAAGATGCATGAATTGATTGCCTCAAGTGAACTCTATCCGGTGCCTTACGGTTCTCACTGTACGCAGTTGGATTTTCCTGAAATGGTTAACCTGAAAATTCAACACTTCATTGAACAGAAAAAAGTCCGACCCGTGGGTGCTAACAACTAGGCTGTTAAATTTTACAGTGTTTCCATTCGGCTTTTTGGCTTCTATTTTTAACTAAAACAGCGAGTTTGTTGTTGGCCTTATCAAATCGAACAGAAAAGGCCTCGCCATAATTAGGAACAACACAATGACGTTTCACTTTGCCTTGACCGAGTCGAGGCTCAAGAATTGTAATTAATTTGCGGTTATTAGGTTTTTCCCACTGCGCGGCCATAATTCTGCGACCACCGGTTAACATTATTGATTTCTTTGTGCCGGCACGGATTTCTCCAAAAAGTGTTTCAGACGGGGCGTTTTCGACAAGCGTCCAGCCGGGTGGCATTTTGAAATGAGTTTTACCGATGCAGCTGTCTCCATTCTTGGTTCTGCGTAGCAAGCGCTGAAAATGCAGGCTGTTTTTGTTTTGGTCATAACAAGAGGCCCAGCGTTCAACTTTTGCGGCAGGGCGAATGCCATTAAAAACTAACCCAAAAAGCACACACAAAAGCGCAATGTTTAAAATGTTATGCAATTTACTTAAAGCCATCATTCGTTTGTTTTCTCCAACGATTAGTGATTGTTTTTAACCCAGTGACATTGATACTGGATTGAGGTTTCATCCGAGCTGCGACTAAAAGATAAGTTGATTTCATCGTCTTTAATCTCAATGATTCTGCGGGTGTGAGCCAATACGGTGGCCCCGTTATTACATTTGTGATGTTCGTCATAGGTCAGAACTGTTGTGTTGTTTGCCTGGGTCACGCGGTTTTGGGAATCATACTTGCACGATTCATTAAACTCGTCGGCGTCTGAGAAGTTAACATTGGTCATGTAGAAGATCTGATCGCGATCGGCAGAGGGGCGCAAAATCAATCGAGGCCCAGAACGTGTGCTTTGAGTCACAAACAAACCTTCTTTACAGAACTCTGAGATCTCCTCATTGTTTTCGGCCACCAGCTGGTAGCGTCCGGCCGAAAAGTTTCTTAACTGCGGCTGGGTTTGAGCGACGACTGGGGCCACTAAGGTGAAAGTTAATAATGAAGCGAAAAGATGAATTATAATAAGTCGCATCGGCTGACTACTCCTCTGATAACGGGACCAAAATAACGGCCTCGGGTGTCTTCCATCATTGCTGCGCAACAACGGGTCTGTTGTTCTACGGTTTGAATATTCACACAATGGGATCCTCTATTGTTCTGTCGACGTATCGCCGGACTGGCTTCGATACTACAAAGTCCGTAGGCGGCGTAAGGGTTCCCAGCATTGCCTTGTGCTTGTGGCAAGTTGGGGCGACAGCCCGTTTCCGTGTGAAAAAGATCAAGGTAACAGTTTACAGTTCGTGAGTTGATAGACTCTCCAAGGGCTGCGGCGACTCGACCACGAATGTTTTCACACCTTGAGTTGGCGTGGGGATTTCGCACACGCTCGGTCACTGGTGCTGGTGTTGGAGCGGGGTTGGTGTCTAAATCATCGGGCCGCATCTGTGGTCGTATTGAACGAGCAACAGCATAGGGTGAAACCGGAGGCTCTTCGACGCCTCCTGATGTCGTGGTTTCATCAAAACCACCATTGACTGTGGTTTCGTCAAAAGCATCCTCTTCTTCTGTTGCATAGAAAAAGGGAAAGGAGTCTGTGGTGTAATCTGTGGGGCCAGAATCTCCGTTCGCCACAGGCGGAGCATTGGTGGGCTCACCAATGCGTGGAACCGTCTCTTCGGGCTCGTCTTCAACAACTTCTGCAGCCACTCTAACAGTATTGAAAGACAGAGGGCGAAGAAAATCGGCCATTGCGACAAAGCCTACGGAGTCTCGCCCATTGACATCATAACCCTCTTCAGAAGCCATGAGAACTTTGACGGGATAGTAAACCCGTCCATTGATTTGTCGAGGTCGTAAACGTTCATCTTCTGCAGCCATAGAGTGCCAAACGCGCAGAGTTTCGACCATTGAAATATTACCGTCACCGTCATACACAAGATTCTCTGCAATAGGATTGGGGAGTCGGATGACTGAACCTTGTGAAAGAACCGTGTTTGTTCTTGTCGGATTGTCTCTGTTACGGAGCTGAACATTCGCGTTATCCACCCTTAAAAGTGTGGGTGATGTGACATCTTGTGCGAACACAAAAGGTGTCACAAAAATGATCATAACGAACATCAGAAAGAGAAATAAATTTCTAAAATATATTGTTCGATTCATTTGTTTCCTTACCGTTTACATTCCACTCACTTACGAAACATCGCCAAAAATTATCGATACTACGATTGAGCCTTGCCCTGGACTTTAAAAGAGCATCTGCTCCTTTCGTCTCATAACAATACAAAGGTTGTACCAGTTTGAAACAGGGATAAGAGCGGACTGACTGGGGGGAGAGCCAAAAATCTTAAGAAAATTATAGACTTGCCAATCAGCGCATCGACAGCTGTCAAAAATGTTGACAGTTTTCAGGGGTCAGAAAAGGGGCGACACAGGTGTCAGGAAATGGGTAAAAAAATCACGACCTAGAACCGGAAAATGAACCTATCAGGGGCTGAAAGCCGCTTTCCTAGCGTTTTACAAGAGCTGGACTGCGATTTTCGAGCGGCAAGAAATACAATAAAGTTTCAAGCGCAAGGATGCGCGAGAAAGGTTCGACATGGATGTTATAAAGCCTCTTATCTTGGTTAGTCTAAGTTTGTTTTTGATCAATTGTGATCAGCGCTCAGCAACTAATCCAAAAAGTTCATTTACCAAAACAGGAACTCCCGGTTGCGACAACCAAAGCATCAAAGGAGAGTATCTTGTGCATTGGAAAAACGGAGATATCACCGTTGAACATGCAGAGGATGATGAAACATTTGTCGAAGGTTTTATCGAAGCTCATAAAGATGAAATAATAACTTCTGAACCTCATTATCGGATCCAGGTTGAAGACCAACGGCAGGTCAATCAAAGAGGTTGGGGCGGATATCCAAATTGGGGAGTGGATATCATTGGCGCCCAGGAAGTTTGGGATCGGGCGAGTTCGAAAAGTGATATCGTTGTTGCTGTTATTGATTCCGGCTTGGATATTAATCATCCAGAACTTACGGGAGCTCTTTATAAAAATCCCAACGAATCATTCAATGGCCTTGATGATGATGGAAACGGACTTGTCGATGATGTGAACGGTTATGACTTTGTGGCCGGATCCGGAGAGGTGCGGGATTATACTGGCCACGGGACGCATGTCGCGGGAACGATTTCGGCCCAGCATGATGTCGGTCAGGTTTTAGGTGTTGCGCCGAATGTGAAAGTCTTGCCCTTGGCTTTTATTAGCCAAGGGGGTGGCGGCAGTGTTAATGCGGCCATCAACAGTATTCGATATGCTGTTCAACAAAAGGCAAAGGTGATCAACGCCAGTTGGGGAGGCGATGCCTGTTCGACGCTTTTACAGACCACCATTGAAGACATTGCCAAAGACAATGTGTTATTTGTGACTGCGGCTGGAAACCGAGGCAACAATATCGATGTGTTTCCCGAATATCCCGCCGCCTTTGAAATCGACAATATGGTAACCGTTGGAGCTTCGGCGCCCGGTGAATCCTTTCCGTCGCAAGCCATTGCCCTTTTTTCCAACTACGGAGACCGGGTGGATTTAATGGCTCCTGGCGCCGCAATAACCAGCACCTACCCACCAGAGTTTGACCACGATGGAAATTTAGATGGGGTGGTGACCATCGACGGCACCAGTATGGCGACCCCTCATGTGGCGGGAGCGGCGGCTCTTTTGTGGAGCTTTAAGCCTAGCGCGTCATACGCTGAAATCAAACAGGCTCTCTTTAAGGGCGTTCAGCAAGGGCCCTTTCGTGTAAAAACCAGGGGTTCTCTATATTTACCAGATGCTCTAAAGGTGCTCGAAGAATAAAGAAATCCAAATTGATACGCTATATAAAAGACCAACTCCAGTTCTTGCTTTAACTATAGTGAATTCGCTATTGTGGCCCCCTTTATAAAGCGGGAGTGCAATTTTGCGTTACTATATAGACGAGCTCCATAAATATGTGGGTCAAACCGTCGAACTGAAGGGTTGGGTTTATAATACCCGGGGTTCAAAGAAAATTAAGTTTCTCATTTTGCGAGATGGTACCGGCTTTTGCCAGTGCGTTTATTTCAAAGGCGATTGTGACCAAGCCGCTTTCGAAAACTTTTCGGAATTGACTCAAGAAACCTCGGTGAAAGTCACTGGCGTTGTCAAAGAAGAGCCGCGCAGTGTGGGTGGTTACGAGATCTCTGCCAAAAGTTTTGAAGTGATCTCGAAGGCCAATGACTATCCGATCACTCCCAAAGAGCATGGTGTTGATTTCTTGATGAACAACAGACACCTTTGGCTGCGATCGAAACGTCAACATGCTGTCATGCGAGTGCGTTCTGAGATTATCAGTGCGATCCGATCGTTTTTTGATGATCGCGGTTTTGTTTGCACAGATTCTCCGATCTTTACGCCAAATGCCTGTGAAGGAACCTCAACCTTGTTTTCGACCAACTATTTTGATGACAAAGCTTACCTTTCGCAAAGCGGTCAGTTGTACATCGAGGCAACAGCCGCGGCATTGGGAAAAGTTTACTGTTTTGGTCCGACATTTCGTGCCGAAAAGTCGAAAACAAGACGCCACCTTATTGAATTTTGGATGGTGGAGCCAGAAGTGGCCTTCAACGATCTCTATGACAACATGGAGTTGGCGGAGCAATTTGTAGAGTACGTTGTGCAAAGAACTCTTAGAAACCGAAAAATGGAATTGGAAGTTTTGGAGCGTGATCTGTCAAAGCTTGAGGTTATCAAGGGCTCATTCCCGCGCTTGCACTACACGGAAGCCGTTGAGCTGATTAAAAAAGAAAACCCCGACTTTGTCGATGGAGATGATTTTGGGGCTCCCGATGAAACCATTATTAGTTCAAAGTTTGAAAAACCGGTGTTTGTTCATCATTTTCCGACGGCCATAAAAGCTTTTTATATGAAAGAGGAGCCGGAGGATAAAAAGTATTGCTTAAGCTGCGATCTGCTCGCCACAGAGGGTTATGGAGAAATCATCGGCGGCGCGCAACGTGAAGACAACCTAGAAATTTTAGAATCGAAAATTAAAGAACACGATTTAAACCTGGAAGATTTTTCTTGGTACAGAGATCTCAGAAAATATGGAAGTTTTCCCCATTCTGGTTTTGGTTTGGGAATCGAGAGAACTGTGGCTTGGATTTGTGGCTTGAATCATGTTCGTGAAACTATACCCTTCCCGCGATTGTACGGAAGGCTTCATCCTTAAGGGATCTTTATGGAAACCAATTCAGATAGAATGAATTTATTAGAAGAACGCAACCAAAGAGCCTTTGAGGGCGGTGGTGTCGAGCGTATCAAAAAACACAAGCAGGGAACGCGCTTAACAGCACGTGAGCGGCTGCACACCTTGCTCGATCCCGGCAGTTTTGTAGAGTTTGATCGGTTTGTCACTCATCGATGCCAAAACTTTAAAATGGCTGAGAAAAAGATTGATGGCGATGGTGTGATCACCGGTTTTGGCCGAGTCAATGGCAAGATTGTCTATGTCTATAGCCAAGACTTTACCGTTTTTGGCGGAAGCATGTCGCGCACTCAGGCCAATAAAATTTTAAAAGTTCAAGAGATGGCCATGAAAAATGGTGCTCCCATTATTGGACTGAATGACTCGGGAGGAGCGCGTATCCAAGAGGGTGTTGAGGCCCTGGGTGGTTATGCTGACATTTTTCTTAATAATGTTATGGCCTCTGGTGTGGTTCCCCAGATTAGCGCTATCATGGGTCCGAGTGCGGGTGGAGCGGTTTATAGCCCTTCGATCACCGATTTTGTTTTCATGGTGAAAGACACAAGCTACATGTTTGTGACCGGTCCTGATGTTATTAAAACAGTCACTCACGAAGAGGTGACAAAAGAAGAGTTGGGAGGCGCGCAAACACACTCGCAAAAGTCAGGTGTGGCTCACTTCGCGGCCGAGGATGACAAGCACTGTTTGTTAATGATTCGAGAGATGCTCAACTTCTTGCCAAGCAACAACATGGATGATCCGCCAAAGATGGATACCAAAGATGATCCGGATCGTCTGGTTGAGGATTTAAAAGACTTTATGCCCGACAGCAGCCGTAAACCTTATGACATGAAAGAGCTGATTAAAAAGGTTGTTGATGAGAGCTATTTTCTTGAGGTTCATCAGAATTATGCGCCAAACATTATTGTCGGTTTTGCTCGGTTTAACGGACGCAGTGTTGGGATTGTCGCCAATCAGCCGCAAGTCTTGGCCGGTTGTTTAAACATTGATGCTAGTAAAAAAGCGGCTCGATTCATTCGTTTTTGTGACGCGTTTAATATACCGCTCGTAAACTTTGTTGATGTACCTGGTTTTCTCCCTGGAACCGATCAAGAATGGCAAGGAATTATCACCCACGGAGCCAAACTGCTTTATGCCTACGCCGAAGCAACGGTTCCGAAAATCACTGTGATTACTCGTAAAGATTATGGTGGGGCTTACTGTGTTATGTCCTCCAAGCACTTGCGTGGTGATGTGAACCTTGCGTTCCCAACAGCTGAAATCGCGGTTATGGGAGCTGAGGGAGCCGTTAATATCATCTTCCGAGAAGCTATTAAAAACGCCACGGACACCGAGCAAGAACGAACCAAATTAACCAAAGAGTATGAAGACAAATTCAATAACCCTTATGTGGCAGCCGAACTTGGGTACATCGATGAGGTGATCGAGCCACAGCTAACACGAAAAAGAATTTGTGGATCTCTTGAGATGTTGCAAAACAAGCGGGACTCAAACCCTCCCAAAAAACACGGGAACATTCCTCTTTAAGGAGACGCAAAATGTTTAAAAAAGTTTTGATCGCAAACCGTGGGGAAATCGCAGTTCGTGTTATTCGAGCCTGCCGAGACATGGGTATTAATACAGTGGCGGTTTTCAGTGAAGCCGATCGTTACAGCCAGCACGTGTTGTTAGCTGATGAGGCTTTCGAGATTGGCCCACCGCCAAGCAATCAGTCTTATTTGGATGATGTGAAAATCTTAACGGTGGCCAAAAATGCCGGAGTGGATGCCATTCACCCAGGTTACGGCTTTATGAGTGAGAACTCAGATTTTGCCAAAAAAGTGGCGGAAGCGGGTATCGAATTCATCGGTCCATCGCCCCAAAACATCATTGATATGGGAGACAAGCTCTCGGCCATCGCATTGATGAAAAAAGCCGGGGTTCCAACAGTTCCAGGAAGTGATGGTCCTGTGGACACTGTTGAAGACGCCCATAATATCGCAGAAAAGATTGGTTATCCCGTCATGATCAAGGCCACAGCCGGTGGTGGCGGTAAGGGTATGCGAGTCGTTCACGACAAGAAAGACCTTGAAAGCTCTTATCGAGCCGCTCGCTCCGAAGGGCTTAACTATTTTAAAAACGATATCGTTTACATGGAACGTTTTATCACCAGCCCTAAGCATATTGAAATTCAAGTGTTCGGAGATAAAAAGGGCAACGTTGTCCATTTGTATGAGCGCGAATGCTCTATTCAGCGACGACACCAAAAAATTATTGAAGAAGCCCCCAGCCCATCGGTACCAGAAGAGGTTCGTCAGAAAATGGGTGAAGTGGCAGTGAAGGCCGCCGAGTCTATCGGATATGTCGGCGCCGGAACCTTTGAGTTCATCTTCGACAATAACACCAAAGAATTTTTCTTCATGGAAATGAACACGCGTTTGCAAGTGGAGCATCCGATCACCGAGGCCATTACGGGTGTTGATTTGGTTCGCGAACAAATTCGCGTGGCTGCCGGCAACGAGCTTTCTTGGAAACAGGAAGACATTAAAATTTCTGGTCACGCCATTGAATGTCGTATTTGTGCCGAAGATCCGCAAACATTTATCCCTTCGCCAGGAAAAATCAAACGCTTTCGGCCGCCGGCCGGACCACGGGTTCGTGTCGACACCTATGTGTTCTCTGGTTACGAAGTGCCGATCTATTATGATCCAATGGTTGCCAAGTTGATAACCTGGGGAAAATCTCGTGAAGAAGCGATCGACAAGATGAACAGAGCCCTGATTGAATTTACCATGACCGGTGTGAAATCGAACATCGTTCTCCATAAATCAATTTTGAAACATCCCAAGTTTTTAAGTGGTGAATACACCACCCAGTTCTGTGAAAAGGATCTGAAGGTGGAAACCCCGGATCTCTTCAAGTTTGTCGACGACCGAGTGTTTTTAATTTCTGCTGCGATCTCGGCCTATAAAGATAGAGAGAAAAATCCCGTTGAAAGAAAATACGACGACATGACCCCTTGGAAACTCTCTGGGCGTGATCGTGGATTGAGGTTGTAATGTTATTTGAAGCGGAATTGCGTAAGAAAAAATATCAGATCATTGTCGAAAAAACAGCTTCTACCTGGGAAGTTCAGTTGAAGCCCGATGGTAAGGAAGATGTTGAAAAGTTCTCCATCCCTCATAAGAATTTCGAAGAGGCTGATGGGGTCATAAGTTTCTTGTTTAAGAACAATTCTTATTTGGTGGACACTGTTGCCAACGGAACTGACTACGAGGTTTACACCCGAGGCTCATTTGGTACCGTTAAAATTTTCAATGATGAAATGCTTTTACATGAAAGCTTGAAATCAGGAAAAGCCATCGGCGGTGAATCTGGTTTGGCTTCTGGTATGCCGGGAAAAATCATCAAAGTGTTGGTCAAAGAGGGCGACAAAGTCGAAGAGGGTACACCTCTGCTGATCATGGAAGCCATGAAAATGGAGAATGAGATGAAAGCCTCTGGAGAAGCCACCGTGAAAAAAATCTTGGTGAGTCCTGGAGATAATGTCGAAACCGGCGCTTCGCTGATTCAATATGAATAGACCGATAGAAAGAGGACCGATGAAACTTTTTTTAGGACTTTTAATTTTACTTTCATCCCTCGGGGCGCAGGCCAGTTTTTCACCCATCGCGATGCCGAAAAGTAATCCGTGGGCTTTTGGTGTCGGCTTTGGAACCGAAAGCAACTACGATAGTGTTTCTCTTTTGGAAATCAAAACGCCGACCCTGTTTACTTTTTTCCAAGGGACCAACCATGTTTCGCTGGTTTTAAGTTACGAAACCAAGGAAATCAGCTTTTTGGATCGAGACATCACTCCCATTCATTTGCTCATTGAGCTGACCGGCCCTCGCTTCCAAGATATTGTAAGGTCCTACGTCCGCCTGGGAGGTGGTTCGGTTCTGATCGATGACTCTGTCATCTATCCGGCCTCTAACTTTTTTAATGTTCAATTCCAACTCGGTGTGGATGTCATCACCGGGATGAGCGCAACAGGAGTTGGTTCAAGCTTCTTTCTGCAAGCGATGTTGAATTCACCAGCGATTCGTAACCCACCACTGGGATCAGCCGAAATTTATGATGGAACCACTATGCTGGCTGGTTTCCGAATGTATTTTTAAGCGAGTGTTTCACTCTATTGAGTTGACCCAAGAATTTTCATTATAGAGATTTGATAAATTCATTGAGAAAGTCGCTGAACTTTTGTTCGACCGAGTTGGCCATTTCTGTGACCTCTTCGTGTGTCAACTTGGTTGAATGAATACCGGCTGCGGGATTGGTAATACAGCTGACAGCGCAGACTCTAAGGCCGAGGTGGTTGGCGGCGATACTTTCAGGAACTGTGCTCATACCAACGGCGTTGCCTCCGATGATTTGTAAAAAGCGGACTTCAGCCGGTGTTTCATAGGTCGGGCCACTGACGCCGCAATAAACGCCTTTCCAATGGCGAATTTTTTGCTTCTTAAGAATTTCGCTCATTTGTTGTGAAAGTTCTTTATCGTAAGCTTCCGTCATGTCGGGAAACCTTGGACCCAGATTTTTAATATTGGGGCCCATCAAAGGATTGTTCCCCATGAGGTTGATATGATCTTCTATAACCATGAAGTCGCCGGATTTCATTTGTGGATCCAAGCCTCCGGCGGAATTGGTTAATATCAAAGTTTCTATTCCAAGCATGGCCATGGTGCGAATCGGGTAGGCCACTTGTTCCATGGTGTGGCCCTCGTAATAGTGAACTCGGCCTTGCATGACCAGCATGGGAACGTCATGAAGGTGCCCAAACACCAATCGACCCGAATGACCTTCCACAGAGGGAGCCACAAAGTTGGGAATTTCTCCATAAGGGACTTCTTCTTCAACATCGATGTGATTGACAAAAGCACCCAGTCCCGAGCCAAGGACAATGCCCACTCGAGGCTTCAATTGACTGCGGCTACGAATGTATTGCGTGGTCTCTTGCAATTTGTCTAATACATCCACCAGACTCTCCCCTTTGCTTTGAGCCAAGATTATCCTTTAAGGGTGGTCCCCTGTAAAGTTTAAAATCAATGGTGTTTTCAATAACTTATTGCCGCTTGAGGAGCGACTAGGTCAACTCGCAAGCCACCAAAGGCTGAGGTTTCGGGGCGTGGTCAGTGACCTGGTAGCAATTGGAAAGAAGCGCAATGGCACCCTCGAGCCCCTTTTGGTTGGAGTTCGAATAGATCCGAAAAAGGGGCTCCCCTGATTTAATGGGTTCTCCTGATTTCTTTAAAATTTCGATGCCGGTTGTGGGATCAATGGGGTCGGTGACAAGTTTGCGGCCAGCGTTGAGTTCAATACCCGCCACACCCACCTTTTCTGAATCAAGGTGAGAGAGAAACCCGTCCTGCTGACTGCAAACCTCTTGGGTTGTTGCAGAAACCTTGAGTTGATCGATATTTCCGCCTTGAGCCTTGCAGATTTCGGCGAACTTTTTGAATGCCTGGCCAGAGTGGAGTGCCTCTTCGGCTTGGGTCCGGGCCTCTTCTGTGGACACCTTTTTTCCAATAGCGATCATTTCTGCGGCTAAAGATAAGCTAAGATCTTCTGTATCAGAAAAATCGGTCACCTTACGGTTAAGAAAACTTTCTTGTTTTAAAATACTGAGACATTCACCCACCTCTAGTGCGTTGCCAACAAACCGACCCAGGGGTTGATTCATGTTGGTCAGTAAAGCCTTGGTTTCAATTCCATGAGCCTTGCCGATCGCGATCAAACCCTCAGCCAATTTTTTCGCTTGATCGATTGTCTTCATAAAAGCGCCGCTACCAAATTTCACATCAAGTACTAACCCCTTGATGCCTTCAGCGATCTTTTTCGACATTATGCTTGCGCAGATTAACGGCAAAGATTCGACGGTACCGGTCACATCACGAAGGGCATAAATCTTTTTATCAGCGGGACAAATATTTTTGGTTTGTCCGATAAAGCAAAGTCCAAATTGGTTCACATGTTCTTTGAAATCAGTTAACGAAAGGTTGACGTTAAAACCCGGAATCGATTCAAGTTTGTCGAGAGTTCCACCAGTATGGCCAAGTCCACGTCCTGACATCATCGGCACGGGTACACCACAGGCCGCTACAATGGGAGCTAAGATCAAGCTGGTTTTGTCGCCGACTCCGCCCGTACTGTGCTTGTCGACCGGTCTGCTGTTTTCAAAATGAATGCGTTCTCCTGAATCGAGCATGACTTGGGTCAAGTGAGTGGTCTCTTGATCGTCCATACCGTTAAGGAAGATAGCCATAAGCAAAGAAGCCATTTGATAATCAGGAACTTTTTCACTGGTGTACGACGAAATGAAAAATTCAATTTCTTCAAAATTCAAAACCATTCCATTTCGTTTTTTCTTTATGACTTCAGTCGCAAGCATGGCCCTGTTTTACTTGTCAAAATGCAATTAAACAAGTCACAATAAAGCTATGATTAAAGTTATTGTCAGTCTCTTTATTTTCGTACAAAGCTCAACAGCGTGGGCGCAGGACCAACAGCCAGACGCGAGCCAGCCAAATGTGATTGAAAAATACGGACCGCGTCGCCAAATATCAACCATTGTTTATTGCGGTTTAGCCGGAGCTGTACTGGGACTTTCGACGTTAAGCTTTTATGGCCGACCACAGGACAAACTGACAAACATTCCAATAGGGTTTGGTATTGGCGTCGTGGTGGGAACAATCTACATGACCTACCAAGCGGCAGCGAATCCTAATGAGTTTTATCGCGAGACGCGATTAGATTATCAGCCACAGTTTATTCAGCAAGAAGAGTCGATTGATTTGGCTGCCGACCTTTATTTCCAAAGACCGCAGGCGCAGTTAAATTACGAGTGGAATTTTTAAAGTTTCAGTCCGTCATCCCTTATTGAAGGGATGCGCCACGGGTTTTAATGAGTCAAAAAAGATTAACTGCTTTTTCTAAACTTCGGCATTTGGAAGCTGGACTTTGTTGATCCGGCACTCTCTTCTGCGGCCTCTTCGTTGCTAGCAAATGTTTTCTTTCTTACGTAAGGTGCCGCTTCTTTCTTGTCGATTGTACCTAAAGACAACAGTCGCTCAACGGCTGTTTCCATTGTTTGCATACCGATATTGGTAGCAGTTTGCATTGTGGATTTAATTTGGAAGGTCTTTCCCTCACGAATTAAGTTTTGAATGGCAGTGTTGTTGATCATGATTTCATGAGCGGCGACTCGGCCTTGTCCGCCGGTTTTTTTCAACAGGGTTTGTGAAATCACACACTTTAAACTCTCAGACAGCATGACGCGAATTTGTGACTGACTCTCTTCTGGAAAGGAGTCAATGATACGATCCACAGTTTTTGGTGCACTCATGGTGTGGAGTGTGCCAAACACCAAGTGGCCGGTTTCAGCAGCGGTCATCGCCAGTCCAATGGTTTCAAGATCACGCATCTCACCGACAAGAATGATATCGGGATCTTCACGAAGGGCGGCTTTAAGAGCGTTCTTAAAAGACATTGTGTGGTTGCCCACCTCACGTTGATTGACGATACTTTTTTTGTTTTGGTGGACAAACTCAATAGGATCTTCGATCGTTAAAATATGGCCGTGGTCGGTATCGTTTAAATAATCAATCATGGCAGCGAGTGTGGTCGACTTACCGGATCCGGTTGGCCCAGTCACAAGAACCATGCCTTTCTTCTCCTGAAGAATGGTTTTAAAAACAGGAGGAAGGTTTAAATCTTTCATTGATAGAACCTTAGAAGGAATGTGGCGAAAAACGCTTCCAATTCCAAGTCTCTGCATAAAAATATTACAACGAAAACGACCAGAGCCTTCAACGGCATAAGAGCAATCCAGTTCCATGTTTTCTTCAAAGCGTTTGATTTGTTCCTCGGTCAGAATTTCATAAATAAGGGCCCGAACTTCAGCGTCGTTAAGGGCTCTGTAGTTGAGCGGCTGGATGTCACCATGCACGCGAAGTGATGGGGTGGACCCTGAAGTTAAATGTAAGTCGGAAGCTCCGTGCTTCACCATTACTCGAAACAAGTCATCTAGCTTTGCCATGAATCTTCTCCGTTGGTGGATTCAAGTATTCCCAAATAGGGTTTCTTCAGTTTAACAATCGGTGTATTGTCTGCTAAAGTTTAATTTCTTTAAGACCGGTCTAAGTGAGATAAAATGCAGGGAAATCAAATACTTATCAATGTAAATGCCTTCGAAACTCGGGTGGCGCACTTAGAAAAGGGCATTTTGGTCGATTTTAAGATCGAGAGAAAGCTTTCTCCGACTTTGGTCGGTACCATTCACAAGGGTAAAGTTATTCGCGTTTTGCCGGGAATGCAGGCCGCGTTTGTCGATATTGGTCTAGAAAGAGCGGCCTTCCTCTATGTCGGGGATGTTCGCGATGAAAATGATTCTATAAATAAACGAGTTGAGGCGGCTGAACACAGTGAAGATGAACAGCTTCCAGAAATTTCTGAAGAGGCTGAGAACAAGCCAAAAATTCAGGAGTTGTTGAGGCAAGGACAATCGATCCTAGTGCAAGTTGCCAAAGACCCGGTGGGTACAAAGGGCGCGCGTGTTACCACTCACATTTCATTGGCGGGACGTAAGATTGTTTATCTGCCGACTCTTTTGCATGTCGGAATTTCTCGTAAAATTGAGAATGAAGATGAAAGAGAAAGATTAAAAAAGAAAATTGAAACAACAAAAATTGAAGGTGGGATAATCGTTCGAACGGCCGGCGAAGGTATGGACGAAGAAGAGCTGCATAAAGACATCGGTTACCTCACTAAAATTTGGCAAGAGATTCAGAAATCAGCGGCTGAAGAAAAAGGTATTGGTTTGATTTATTCAGAGGTGGATTTTGAATTGCGTGTATTGCGTGACCTTCTGAGCGATCAAATTGAAGAGGTTTGGATCGACAACGAAGAGTCCTTTGAAAAAGCCAAAGAGTTCATCTCGCAATACATGCCTCAGTTTGGCAATGTCCTGAGAGAATACACCGGAAGCGAGCCCTTGTTTGATAAACAAGGCGTTTCGTTAGATGTTGCCAAAGCCATAGACCGAAAAGTTTGGTTGCGCTCGGGTGGTTATCTAGTCATCGACGAGACTGAAGCGTTGGTGGTCATCGACGTCAACACCGGCAAGTATGTTGGTAAAAAAGATTTGGAAGAAACAATTTTTAAAACCAATATGGAAGCTGTAAAAGAAATTGCCCATCAAATTCGAGTGCGTGATTGTGGTGGCATCATTGTCGTTGATTTCATTGATATGACAGTGGATGAGCATCGTACCAAAATACTAGAAGCGCTCACCCATGAAGTGAAATCGGACAGTGTTCGAGTCTCAGTGATCTCGATGACGGGCTTGGGCCTGGTCGAGCTGACTCGAAAGCGTTTACGCCCAAGCCTGCTGCGCTCGTTAACCGAGCCCTGCTTTTATTGTGAGGGCTTAGGGCGTCTTAAGCGTCGAGAGACCTTGATCTCCGACATCTTTCGCGACTTGGACCGCCAGATACAAAAAAACAAAAAAGTGGGAACCTGGATCGTGCGTTGCCACAGTGACTTAGTCACTTGGGTGTATAGCGAGGAAAGCGAATTGATCAGCCAAATCGAGGGTGATTTGGGGGTCTCTATTATCTTTAAAGCCGATCCGAAACTGCATTGGGAGGAATTTGCCTTTGATGTGGCCTCATCCCATGGCGGGGCGAGCAGCTAACCACCTAAAAAGACTAAGATCTTGTCATCCATGACGGCGTGCTAAAAGGGTCTTAAAATCTTTGTAATAAGGCGCTGAAATCATTGACAAAACTTACGCGCCATGACACCTTCTCGATCTTTACTGCGATGGAGGAATCAATGTACGCCGTAATCCGCACAGGTGGAAAACAATACAAAGTCAAAGCTGGCGATATGATCAAAGTGGATTTACTAGAAAAGTCCAAGGGCGACGAATTTGATATGGATCAAGTCCTTTTCGTATCTGGAAAAACATCTCATGTTGGCGAGCCTACAGTCGCGCAAGCTAAAGTGACCGTGGTTGTTGCCAAACAAGATAAGTCGAAAAAAATCTTAGTATTCAAAAAGAAAAGACGTAAAGGCTACCGTAAGGTTCAAGGTCATCGTCAGGATTACACCCAGCTTTTTGTTAAAGCCATTACATCTCCGGATGGTGAGTCTGATTCTGCTGAAATGAGAGTGGCTGAGAAAAAAGAAGCAAAGCCAGCGACAGAGAAGAAGGCGGCGAAGAAAACAGCCTCTAAAAAGAAGGCGACTAAGAAAAAAGCCACCAAGAAAAAAACAACCAAAAAGAAATCGGCTTCTAAAAAGAAAGCCACTAAGAAAAAGACAACAAAGAAAAAAGCTTAATTAAAAATTGGTCAGTGGCTCGAAGGATTTGGGCCTTGAAAAAAGAATTTAAAGGGAGATTGTTATGGCATCGAAGAAGGCCGCAGGTAGTACGAAAAACGGAAGAGATAGTCAGAGTAAGAGACTTGGAGTCAAGCGTTTCGGTGGTCAGAATGTGAAAGCCGGATCGATCCTAGTTCGCCAACGTGGAACCAAATATTTTGTTGGCAACAACGTTGGAATGGGCCGCGACCACACAATTTTTGCGAAAATTGACGGTCAGGTAAAATTTGAACGAGTGGATAAAAAGAAATTAAAAATTTCTGTTTATCCAAACGAGGCCGCAAGCGCCTAAAGCCGGATCATTTTTTTGATCTGTCCATTTCAAATGATGCAAAAGCTCTTCTTTCAGAAGGGCTTTTTTATTGTGAAGGAAGTTTAAAATAAAATGCGATTTATCGATGAGGTCAAAATTCATTTAAGCTCCGGAAAAGGTGGCCCTGGCTGTGCCAGCTTTGCCAGTGATCCGATCAATCCGCGGGGCGGGCCGGATGGAGGCGATGGTGGTCGTGGTGGCGACGTCATTATTAAAGTGAATCCTCACCTGAACTCATTGATGCATCTTCAGGGTAAGCGTCAACTATCAGCAAAAAACGGATTGCCTGGAAGTTCTCAGAACAAATCAGGTGCACAAGGCGAAGACCTTGTGATCGAAGTGCCTCCGGGTACAGTTATTAGTGAGATTGAAGGTCGGCGTTTGGTCGACATTTCTGAAGGTGAACATGTGTTGCTAAAGGGTGGTCGCGGCGGCAAAGGCAACACTCACTATAAGACCAGCGTCAACCAAGCTCCGACTCGTTTTCAACCAGGAGAAGAAGGCCAAGAACTTGATACTCTTGTTCAACTGAAGTTGATCGCTGATGTCGGAGTGATTGGCTTTCCCAATGCCGGTAAGTCGACTCTGGTTTCGATTTTAACGGCGGCGAAACCTAAAATTGCAGACTACCCCTTCACCACATTGAAGCCGCAATTGGGCGTGGTGAAATTTTCGGACACAGCCACCTTTACAATTGCCGATATTCCAGGGCTTATCGAAGGGGCCTCTGAGGGTGTTGGCCTAGGGATTCAGTTTTTGAAACACATTGAAAGAACAAAAGTGTTTGTGCATATGTTAGATGCTTCAGAGTTCTCGCAAAGAGACCTTTGGGATGACTATCAAAAAATCAATAATGAATTGAATAACTACGATGCCACATTGTCTGATCTTGACGATTACATCCCTCTTTGCGAAAGGCCACAGATTGTGGTGTTTAATAAAATTGATGCGGCCAATGAAGATCGAGTGGGTGAATTCGAGTCTCAATTTTTAAAGAATAATATCAACGTAATAAAAATGTCGACGGTCGCGAATATCAACAAAGATGTTCTTTTAAAGGAACTCAGTCGGCATGTTTTTAGAAAGGGTAGCGATGAATAAAATAGCCTTGTTTGGTGGAACGTTTGATCCCATTCACCTCGGACACATTGCTTGTGTGCAACATCTTGTCGACAAGATGGATTTTTCGAAGGTTGTTTTGATTCCAACGGGTCAGAATCCGTTAAAGGTCGATCGTATACCGGCCTCGAAAGAGGATCGTTTAAAAATGTTAGAGCTGGCGGTTCGTGACTACAGAGAAGAAATCACCGTCGATGAGTATGAAATGATGCAAAACTCACCGTCTTACAGCTTTGAAACCTTGAAAAGGTATCAAGACACCTACAACTCGGATCAACTTTATTTAGTTATGGGTCTGGATACTTTTGCTGAATTTGACCAATGGAAAAACTTTGAAGACATTATTAAGATGACCAACCTGCTTGTCGTCAGTCGTCCGCCCTATCGACGCCCCTATGGGGTTGAGGATTTACCAGAGGGATTGCGCAAACATATCCAGTCCTACGATCGTGGTTTTGCTCTTCTTGATTCTGGAAAAACCATTGAGTTTGTCACTATCAAAACCGAAGATATCTCTTCCACCCAAGTTCGTAAAAAATTAAAGGCCGGCAAAAGCTTAGATAGTCTTATCGATATGGATGTCGAAAAATACATTATCGAAAATGAAGTTTATCCAAGACTGTCTCCGGGTAAAATTGATTACGAAGAGCTCTGCCAGTTTGTTGGCGCCATTTTAAAAGAAAGAGCTATGAACAGTGTTGGTTATGACTTGCGTGAGTTGGATAAACTCTATGATTTTACTTTGGTGGCCTCGGCGACCAGTACGAAGCAAGCTTTGGCTCTTTCCAATCGTATTAAAGAGGCGGTCAAAGAAGAGTACGGTATCTCTCCGTTTGGAATGGAGGGCCGAGAAGACGGACGCTGGGTCATTCTTGATTACGGCGCTTTGATTGTTCACGTGTTTTACGATTACGTCCGACAAGAGTACCACCTGGAAGGCCTTTGGAAAGAGGGCAAGCGAATTGACTTCTAATGGAAGTCGAATTTCGGACAGCTGGGTTAAGCCGCAACAGTTGGGCTCAGGAATTGGTCGATAAATATCTCACCAAAATCCAGCCCTTTGAGAAAGTCTCTTTTAAAAACATCAAAGACGAAAAAAAGTGGCTGCAAGGTATTGAAGCCGCCGATCGCTTGTGGGTTTGTGATGAAAAAGGCGCCTCCCTTTCGTCAAAATCTTTTTCTAAAGAAATCTCGAATTTAAGAGACGGCGGAGTCAAAAAGCTTATCATCGCGGTGGGTGGTCCGTTCGGTCTTCCCGATGTCGTCAAAGAACGAGCCAATCGCGCGTTGTTGTTATCTCCATTTGTAATGAATCAGGAGGTGGCATTAACGGTCATATTGGAGCAGGTTTTTCGAGCCTATACGATTTTAAACAACCACCCTTATCACAACGAATAATCCAGTTAACGAACAGCCAGCGACAGAATCGAAATTAACGTCCTTTTTGGAGTGGCGACAGTCTTGCTGTTGGTAATGAAGTATGGAGAAGTGGCTTGATTATATCCGACATTGTCCACGTTGTGGAAAGGGCTGGGGACAATTTCATTGGTTGTGCCCAGAGTGTGAGGTTTGGCTTTATCGTCGTATGGAAATAAAGGCGCGAGTGATCAGTTCGGCGATCACCCACTTTTATCTTTTTGACTGGCAGGCTCGGGATACCTTAAAGCCGGTGGTCCACAGTTTGAAAGGAGGTGGACATCGTCGGGCTGTCAAAGAGTTGGTTTATTTCTGCCGTCCCTCATCGAGAGGTGCTCCCATTTACTATCCGAAAGGTCCAAACAAAGACCATGCTTGGAACATAGCCCAAGCTTTTGCGGAAATTGAGGGCGGAGAAATTGTGGGCTTAGAGGCTCTTGGAAGAAAAAAGCAGTCGCTTTTACCGCGGCGAGCGCGCCAGGCTCGTCGATTTCGTGCCCTGGAAAAGCGGCCTCGAACCGCTTTTTTTGTGGATGACATTGTCACCACAGGAGCCACCTTGCAGGCGGCCTATCGAGCCCTCGGTCAGCCAGGAAAAATGACCGTCTGGAGCCTATTCTATCGGAATCCCTTGTGAACTTTGGCGCCCTTTGCTATGGTGCATTATGAGCAAAAGCAGACTGATTTTAGCACTTTTTAGCATTCTCATCATGATACCCGTGGGACATGGTAAAGATAAGACCATCGTGCGTTCGATCTCAAAAAAAGACATGTTGCTTTTGCGGAAGGTCGACCAGAAATATCAAAAAAGTCACGGCATCCATCTGACGCTGGATAAAGAAATCACCTTGGGAATGTTAGGAAGCAAAAAAAAATCAGAAGGTGAGATTTGGTTAAACCAAGGACAGATGCGCCTTGAAATGAATAAGCCAGAAAAATCGAAAATCATTGCTGATAAGCAGTACCTTTGGATCGAAAGCACACCCCCGGATGATTTTGAAGGCTCAAAAGTGCAAGTGTTAAGAGCCTCTCTAAAGTCAAAGCAAGCCAGGTCACAAGGTTTAATTCAGTTGTTAACCCAGGGTGGGGTGTTGAAGTATTTCCGAGTCTCAGGAATTCAAAAGAAGCCGGGGCAAACGACTTTTTATTTGCAGCCGGATAAGCCCTCCGTGGAATTCAAAAGAGCGCAGATTGTGGTTTCGAATAAAGACTTGGTTATTGAAGAGCTCAAATACTGGGATCAGCTGGATAATGAGACCACCTATTCTTTTAAAAAATCAGAATTCAATCAGAAAATTGATCAGGCGAAGTTCGCCTACAAACCTCCAAAAGACGCTGAGTTGATCGTTTATTAATTATGAAACAACAAGAAACAAAAAAATTGCATATGATTAGCCTGGGCTGCCCGAAAAACAAGGTTGATGCCGAAATGATGCTTGGGCAAATGATGAAAAATGGTTACGAAATGAGTGATGATCCCGAACAGGCCGACACCATTATAGTCAATACCTGTAGCTTCATCGATGAAGCTCAACAAGAGTCGGTACAGAAGATTTTAGAGACGGCGGATCTTAAGGAGTCGGGGAAATTAAAAAAATTGGTGGTTTCTGGTTGTCTGGTCCAGCGTTACAAAAGTGATTTGGTGGATGAGCTTCCCGAGGTCGATGCGTTCGTTGGGTCGGGAGAGTTTCAGAACATTCATAAGATTCTTGATGAAGACTCGGGTAAGAAAGATTTTTTTCACTTGCCCACTTTTTTACAGCAAGACGATACACCGCGGGTGAATTCAGAGCCCTTTTACCGAGCTTACTTAAAAATTTCAGAAGGTTGTTTGAAGCGTTGCTCTTTTTGCGCCATACCTAAAATTCGAGGAAATCTGCAGTCTCGAACCATCCCCTCCATCGTTAACGAAGCCAAGCTGTTGGTGGCTGGCGGTGTGCGCGAAGTGAACATTATTTCTCACGATTTTACTGATTTTGGTTGGGACTTAAGAAGAAAAGATAAAAAAGCCACGGAGTCTCCTTACGAGCTACTAAAGGCCCTCTCTGACGTTGAAGGGTTGGACTGGATTCGTGTGCTCTATTTATACCCAGATGGGATCACCGACGATCTTCTTGAGCTGATCGCCGAAAGAGACAACCTGGTTCCTTATTTCGATATGCCTTTGCAGCACATTAACGACCATATGTTAAAAGTCATGAATCGCCAGATGACGGGAGACGAAATAAAAAGTGTTCTGAAAAACATAAAACAAAAAGTCCCTGGAGCGGTTATCCGTACTCAATTCATTGTTGGGTTTCCCGGAGAAACAGAAGAGATGTTTCAGGAGCTGTTGGACTTCATTGAAGATCAAGAATTCGATCGTGTTGGATGTTTTACTTATTCTCCGCAAAAAGGAACCTCCGGTTTCCGTTTGGAGCAAACCGTGGGCGAAGACACAAAACAAGAGCGTTTTGATCGCTTAATGCGTTTACAAATGGACATCAGCCGCGACAAGCATCAGGCCTATGTGGGCCAAAAAATTCAAGTGGTCGTTGATGGTCCCAGTGAAGAGACCGATTTGCTTTTACAAGGTAGAATGGCAACTCAGGCTCCGGAAATTGATGGAGTGGTTTTAATCAATGAAGGTGAAGCTCAGGTGGGTGAAAAAGTTTGGGTCGAAGTGACGGAAAGTCACGACTACGATCTTATCGGTCGTATCGTTTCCTAGGTTCTTTGTTTTATATTGATTAAGATTTCTGATAATCCCATATTGACAATGAACGTTATACTCTCTCATAATGAAAATAAGAGGGGGATAGTCACCGTGGTCAACAGCATGCTGCTATTATTTATTTCGTCGGCTTTATTGTTTTTCTTAGTAAACGTCATAGTTTGACGCGCTAAGGCGAAAGCTCATTTCATAATCTTAAATTTTTTTAAAAGAGTCCTTGTCTTTTCTCCCCAATTTTATTTAAACTCCGCCCATTGTTTAAGAAGCCAGTTTGGTTGCTTAAAAAATGGGGGAGATAATCATGAAACAATGTCTTGTTGTGGCTTTGTGCCTAACTTTTTCGATTAATATTTTTGCAAATTCAAAAGCAGATGAGGCCGCTGCCGCTTATGCGCAACGAGACTTCAATGAAGCCGGTGTCAAAAATGCTCAAAACGCCGTTTCACTTTATCAAGAGGCGATTGCCGCTGAAGCCGATTCTTTAGCAAAATTGACTTTAAAACTGGATTTGGCCACAGCCCACTATTTCTTGGGCACTGCCATGGAAGATAAAGATGAGCGCAAAGCTCAGCACCAAAGTGCTATGGATGTCGCCGATGAAATAATGCAAGAGATGGGGGTTCAGCCAGACCAAGCTCCAGAATTGACCCAAGCTCAGGTCACAGCCCTTCTTAACAAAATGACGGATGAAGAAGAGTTGATTCTTTCTGATGCTATGTATTCAAAAGGTATCAACTTGGCTCAATGGGGTAACCTTAACGGTATTGCCTCATCGATCGGGAAACTTCCTGTGGTTTTGGGATTGATGGAGCGAGTGGAAATGCTTGGTTATGAAAGCATTCATGAGTATGGGCCCTATCGTACAATTGGGCGGATCAATTTTAAACTTCCCAAGCTTTTGGGTGGTGATCTTGATAAGTCTGAACAGTATTTGAAAGATGCCTACAGAAAGACTCTTGTGAAAGGGCAACGCTACAGCGTGAATGGTTACAATAACATTTACCTAGCCGAGACTCTGTATAAGCGTGGCAAAGAAACCAAAGCCATTGAATTGCTGGACTACTTCTTAGCCGCCGATCCGACCACACTGAAGGAAAACAGTGAGCCCGAAAATCTTGAGGCCCTACGAGTGGCGCAAGAGCTTGCCGA
This sequence comes from uncultured Pseudobdellovibrionaceae bacterium, assembly GCA_964588335.1. Lineage (GTDB taxonomy): Bacteria > Bdellovibrionota > Bdellovibrionia > Bdellovibrionales > JAGQZY01 > JAGQZY01. The sequence goes on from CAZPOV010000001.1 coordinate 60,918, forward strand.
CGACTGGAAATAAATCCCATGCGTCTTCTAATTTTAATACTTTTTTTGGCCAGTCCCTCCATTGGTTGGGCTGGGGGCCTTGGAGCACCTTTTTCCATCAACACCACACAGGTGTTGCCGAAAGGTGTTCGAAGCTTTCGGGTGGGAGGAATCACTACCACCGTTGACGGCTGGTACAACAACGCCGGAATCAGTTCGGGCGTGGCTGAGCCATTCAATCAGCAATTGTCTTACGGACGTTTGCTTAAATCAGAGAGTGACGTCAATTTAAAGCTCAATGTGGAATCGCAGCTTAGAAACCGTGGGGTCTCTTTGGATGAAATCGCGGGCCGATCCTATGCTGATATCAACACGCGCGTGCAAGTGACTTTGCCAGCGATGGCCTATGGATTGACGGATCGCTGGACCGTGGGTTTTGCTGTCCCCATTGTTTACACCAATCAAGACATTGCGACCGGATTTGTAGGAACCAATCAATTGCAAGAGTTGGTCACAGACTTTTCGGGAAAAAGTCGCAAACAAACTCAGCTCATCCAAAGTAAACTGAATGATGTTATAGCCACGGAGTTAGCAAACAAAGGTTACAAACCGCTGCGCGACGAAGAGCGCACCCAGGTTGGTGACCTTGTTATGGTGGCAAAATACTTGGCCGCTCAAGAGCTTAGTTACTCGTGGGCTATCACCAACACAGTCACTCTTCCCACAGCCCATGTTCGCGATACCAATCGACTGGCGGACCCAACTCCAGGAGACGGGCAGGCCGATTTTGGCATTGCCAGTATCTTTGAAGTGCCGGTGACTTCAAAGTTGAGACTGATCAATCAAACGGGATACACCATTCAGTTTTCAGACGTGCGAGAAACCCGCATTCCAATTTCTGAAGAAGAGCGAATCTCTAAAGATATTGATTATGGGGCCAACCGCGATCTGGGGGATATGGTCTCCACAAGCTTTGCTGCACTCTATTCCCCTATCGACCTCATTAGTTTTGGGGCTTCATACACTTTAGGATATAAAGAAAGAGATGAATGGACCGGAGTCAACGCCAGCCCCGATCGTTATCGAGCTCTTGGTGTTGAGACAGAGCAATACATCCAAGCTTTGTATGGACAGGTGAGCCTATCGACAGTGGGGGCTTACAAGCGCAAAACCTTTTTTCTGCCAATGATGGCAACCATGGGTGTCGGGCAAGTTGTGGATGGCCGAAATGTTAGAAATGACCCGGTTTGGTCGCTCAATATGAGCCTGTTTTTTTAAAAGAGGAAACGACATGAATTCATTGATAAAGAGTGTTGTTGTGGGTGGATTTGGGTTTTTAATCCTGGCTTGCAGCATGGATGTGAAAAAAGCCTATGCACCAACAGCGCCTCCGAAAGTTGAAAAAAGTAATTTTGCAGCGGCCCAGATCAAGGGGAGTTTCCAAGCCGGAACCACACTGATGTTTTTGTGGCCAGAAAAGATTTGGAATGAGGAGGCTCAAGCCTTGGTTCCGATGACCTTTTCTCAGCAGGCTGAATCACGTAAAAATATTGTTCGCTACAGTGAAGAAAAAGATATTTTTGAAGCCAAGTATCTTGAGGCCGCTCAAGCTTTGGAAATAAAGTATACCAAAATGAAGTCGGATCTCGTCGAAGTCTATCGCGATCTTAAATGCTATTCCTATTGTGATCCGGATGATTTCTTCTGTGAGCCGGACAATCCCGACATATTGTTTCAGGACACCTGGAAGCCGACAGAAGACCCAGAGGAACTAGAGATAATAGCTCAGTGCCAAGCCAATGAAAAAAGTCGCGAGAGTATCGAAGAAGAAAAACAATTGGAAGCCCAGGAGAAAGTGGTTCCGTTGCGGGAAAAAGCCGGAGAGGCAGCGCAAAACTTGTTGAATGCGGTAGGAGATCGTAACTTTTTTAACAATCTTTCAAGCTTTGAATTGAAGTATGGAAAATTAAAAAGCTGTTTCGTTGATAACAGTAGTGAGTGTCTGAACATCAATGACGGCGACAACGGCCTTTTGATCCGGGTGACTTTCAGTGGCGGTGGATTTTCAAACGCCATGGGCGATAGTTCCTTGGGCGAAGTGACGAACGTTGATTTTGACACCGAAAATGGTTTTTTAACTTTTTCTATTCCCGCCTTGGATTTTGATAATAACAATGAACAGTACGGGGAGATTCATTTTGACCTAGAGCTGAACCCGAAGGGCGATCAACTGGCTGTGGTCGGAGATATTCGGGTGGAGAATTATGAGTCTGGGACCACACGAATTGGTCGGTTTAGCTCAAGCGGGCAATTGCTGCCCATTGGTGCACAGTAAATAAAGATTGAGTTTGGGCTTTCTATCCGAAAGCCTTTTCTACATAGAAAAAGTGTAAATATCAGAGTAGTTGCGGCCCATCTCATCAGAGTCCATGCCGTAACCAACAACGTAGCGGTCATCAATTGTTAAACCAATATAGTCTGGTTTCAATGGAATTTCGCGACGAGCCGGTTTATCGAGGAGTGTGACAACTCGCAAAGTGGCGGGACGGTTGGCACTGAGCCTTTTAAGAAGAAAATCCAGAGTTCGTCCGGCATCAATAATCTCTTCAACGATCAGAACATGTTTTCCGGTGATATTGGTTTCGATATCTTTTTTAATTTCCACGGCCTCGCCACTTTTCATGGATTTTAAGTAAACGTAATCCATGATTAAATTCGGGAAGTTCATTTGCCGAGTCAGGTCAGCCATGAACATAAAAGAACCTTTAAGAGGAGCAACAAGGACAAGCTCTTTTCCGTGGTAATCAATCTCAAGTTCTTTAGCCAAGCGTTGTACGGCCTCGTTAACTTCATCCTTAGTTATGAAATGAGTCATGTTGTCTTTTAATTGAGCCATAAAAAATCCTTTAGGGGCTGATATAAATTTCACTTTGCGAATGACGAAGATGACTTTTAGCTTCTTCGTTGCCTGGGTCTTGAGAGAGAACTTTTTCCCAATACTCTTCGGCATCGCGAATATTATCCAATTGATAGTGAATTTGAGCGATTTTTAACAATAAGTCGACATTGTAGCTGTACTTTTCTTCCAAGGTCTCAGCTTCTTTTAAAGCCCGTGACAGCAGCTTCATATTGATCAAACAGTCGACGGCTTTGATCTTAAAATTAATATGGTTTTTAGAGAAATCGGCGGCACGATTGTAGTTTTCAAGGGCCTCTTCATAGCGCTTGTAGAGGAAGTAAAGGTCGGCCAGCTCTTCGTGTTTGTTGGCCAGCTTTTCATTCACATAAGGCTCGGAGCCGCTGGCATCCTTTTGCTTCATTAAAGCGTAAGCCTCTTCGAAAACGCGTTTGCCGTCGCGGTAGCGCCCCAAATCGTTGAGAATAATGGAAAGCCCAATACTAGCATCAGTAAAATTAGAATCGATGCTCAGAGCTTTTTTAAAAGAGGCCATAGCCTTTTTGAGTTGCCCTTTTTCAAAATAAAGAGTTCCAGCCATGTAGTGAACTTCTGGGTTTCTGTCATCAATGATCAATAATTGTTCGATCATTGGCTCGACAATTTTATAGTGCCCTTCGTTGAAGTACTCTTTGGCGGCATGAAACAATTCTTCGGGATCTTGTCGGCCCATTAAAATATTCCCTTCGCTCGTTTAGCTTCTCGGCTATCAGGGTATTTGTCGATCAGGTTTCTAAACAGGTTTTTGCGAACGGCGTCGTCACCAAACTTTTCAGCAGCCAAAGCGGCTCGATAATGGGCGTGTGGCTGCTTTTCGTGATCGGGAAACTCCCGGATGTACTTCTGGTAACGAACAAGGGCATGTTGCCACTCTTCTGTGCGATAATAAAAATCAGCAATATAAAGTTCTTTGGCGGCCAGCATTTGAATGGTCTCTTGCCGCTTTTCTTTGGCTTTTCCAACCCATTCCGATTGAGGAAAGTCGCGCATTAAAACGTTAAATTCTTGAATGGCTCCTGGCGCTATCGAAAGGTCACGATCGATGGTCGAAGGCAACTGCATAAAGATACTTTCGCCGATTTTGTAGGTCACATAGTCAATCTTGGGATGCTTGGGGTGCAGTTCTTTAAATAACTGGAAAGCACCTTGAGCCTCGGCAAAAGACTCTTTTTTGAAGTGAACTTCTGCAATCTGGAGTTCAGCAGCCACGGCGTAGCGACTGTAGGGAAAGCGGTTTTTTACATCGCGATACTGCAGCAGGGCTTCTTCATAGCGCTCGTCATCTTCCAGCTGTTTTGCTAGCCCATAGGCTCCGGCAGCCTTAGAGGTGTCATGCTGGTCGTAAGAGACACAGTTTGTAATGAAAAAGGCTAGTAAAATAAGGTATTTAGTCTTCATACTGCGTCACAGTTTATGGTTTGGGAGAGGCCTTGTCAATTGGGAATAAACAAGTGGTTTCGACCTCTTAAGGAAGGCGGCGCCGACTGGCAAAAGTCTGATGGTAGAAGGTGCTCAACAAGAGTTTAATCAGGCTGGCCACGGGAATCGAAATAATCATACCCAGAACCCCAAGCAGCTGAGCACCCATGATGATAACCACAACAACCGTCACTGGGTGGAGGTCGACAATTTTAGCCACCACAATGGGAATAATGAAGATGGCATCAAGGGCATGAGCGACAAGGTAGACAATAGAGACAGCTAAGATGTTAATGCTCAAAGAATCAAAAAGAATATCGGAGTTAACGAAAACGATAATAAACGCCGGAATCGCTCCAAACACAGGACCGATATAGGGGATTAAGTTGGTAAGAGCCGCAAATAGAGCCAACAAAGCGGCATAAGGAAAACCGATAATCATAAGTCCGATCCAGGTCACAAAGCCCACCAAAACAGCCTCAGCCAGACGGGCGCGGATAAAGTTACCGACCTGTTCATTCATATCGTGGATCAATTTCAGGGACGTTTCAAAAAATCGATTGGGAACGAAATCTAACATTTGTCTTTTTAATGTTGAGCCATCTCGCAACATAAAAAAGGCTAAAAATGGGGTTAAAAATAATGTGGTCAAGGAGTCGGAAATCCACTGTGGAATTAAAGAAGTGTATTCGCTGGTTTGACTGATCATCCAGTTTCTAAGATTTTCTCGGAACAGGGGTTTTTCAAAGTGGAAAATATTTTGCAACCTGTCTTCGGCCCGACTGACCAAGTTTAAAAGCCCGCTTTGTAACTCCGGGAGCTCTTGTTCAAGAAGAGCCAATTGGTCGATCAGTAAGGGGATAAAAATATAAAACAAGGTGACTACGAAGATCGTATTTAAACTGTAAATTGTAAATATAGACAGACCTCGGTTCAGACCTTTGCGTTCGCAGTATTCGATAAACGGTGATAGCAGGTAAAAAATCACGAAAGCTAGAACCAGCGATATAAGTAGGTTTTTGATATAAAAAACCAGAAAGACGGAGAGTCCGACAACAGCAAACAGTGTCAGAACTCGGGTTGTTTCACGAGGTAAAATGCTTTTCACTGCCTTTTTCGCTTCCTTGCTTTTGAACGTTGTTTAATGCCACCACCAATTCACTCACTTTTTCGGTGGTCTCGCGCAATCTTTTGCCGAGAATTTCAGCCAATCGCAGACTGATTTTATTTCCAGTGAGAGGATTGCGTTGAATCACTTGAATGAGGTCTGGTTTGAAAAATCCAATTAAAGTGCATTTGTGTATCGCAAGAGCTGTTGCTGAACGGTAGCTGGGATCTTCGATCAGAGAGAGCTCGCCAAAAAAATCGCCCTTTTCTAAACGGGTGATAAAAATTTCTTCGTGGTCCACAGTTTTTGGCTCGATTGAGGGGTCGTGCATAATAATGTCCACGGTGCCACTAAATATCAAATACATGCCGACGCCGGGGTCTCCCTGATTAAAGATCTTTTCACCCGGTTCGTAGTGCCTAACATGAACAATGTTGGTCAAAAACTCCATCTCTGTTCGAGACAGGTCTTTAAAAAGAAAAGAGTTCTTAAGAAAACTCATGATGTTATTTTCATCACTTCTTCTTCTTAAAACGTTTTCCCAAAGAAATTGAACCATTATCGCCCCTTGAATTCGATGACAGAATTTTGTGGAACCCACCCAGGGGCACCATTTTGAGTTCGCACCTGAACCCAGTCCGCGAGATGCTTTTCCACAGAAACAACCTGGCCTTCTTCAAGCGGTGAGAGAGTGGGGGCCGTTTCCGAAGGATCCACTCGGGTTTCTAGATCCTTCTGCACAATTGTTGCAGAAACTTGAGTGTGATCTAGATAGTCTAGAGTCGCAAAGATCGTCGTGAAAATAAAGAATGGAAAAACAAAATAAAGCCAACTTGGCCATAGGTTGGGTGTTAGGCGTCTTTTGACGCCGTACTCCAGAGACCACCAGCCGGCCACAGCAAAACTCCCGAGACTTAGCAGCCACCAAAACCAAAGAGGCAAATTTAAAAGGGTATGAAGAATTGTGACAATAAACGTTTTATTGTTCTTATCGGGAAAAAGCTGTTCTTCGGTGAAGGAAATAGCCTGTTCAGCAGGAGTCCTATTGGCGTCCAGAGTTCTTGCTTTGCGCCATAGACCCAGAGCCATTCCAAAACGTCCCAACTGGTATTCGGCAAGTCCTAGGTTGTAAAGCAGAGTCGGTTGGTTGGGGTGCTGTTGAGCCAACCCAGTAAACACCTCTCTGGCCTTTTGAAAGTCTTTGCTTTTATAGGCCGCGATTCCGTCCAAAAATGCGGAATCATTGGGGGCGGCTAAAACAGGCGGCGTTAAAAATAGGAATATAAGGAGAAGGAACTTCATAAAGGTATCCTACCTAAAATAATCAATCTTAGGAATGCCTTTTCCCAAAATTTTAGCCTCGAAAAAGGGACAATTTTATGAGTTCATGATATCAAGAAATTTGAAATATCAGGGAGTTTACATGAGCGAGACAATGGCTAATCATTCTGAGTTTGAAAAATTAGTGGATCAATTGGTTGAAGGCCAAAAAAAGTGTTCGAGTGAAATGAACACGGTTCGCCCTCCGGACCCCTCTAAAAAAGAAAGTTACGCGGAAATACTTAAAGGGTTTGAGGCCGTTCGTGGTCGCCCCTTGTTTTATGACTACGCCGGCACCGGCCGAGGCCAGGGGCCCTACGTTGAGTTGCATGATGGCAGTGTGAAATTGGATTTTATCAATGGGATTGGTGTTCATATTTTTGGACATGGACATCCAACCGTTTTAAAGGCCTCCATCAAAGCCAGTTGTGCGGATATTTTAATGCAAGGGCATTTGCAAATGAACGATGAGTATTTGGACTTCTCGAAAACGGTTCTTGGCCTTGCCAAGGGTAGTCGACTCAAGCACGGATGGATTTGTCCCTCCGGTTCCATGGCCAATGAAAATGCATTGAAAATGGCTCGCCAAAAAAACACTCCGGCTCGTTACATAGTGGCGATGAAAGACTCGTTTGCCGGTCGCACAACGATGATGGCCGAAGTCACCGATAATCCCAACTACAAACAAGGGCTGCCAGAGTATCATGAGGTGCTACGGATTCCTTTCTACGACAAAAATGATCCGAATAGCACAGAGAACACGCTGAAAAAATTTCGACAGCTTATTGGTGAACACCCTGGAGACATCAGCTGTTTTTATTTTGAGCCGATGTTGGGTGAGGGGGGTTACAAAGTCGCTCCGAAGGAATTTTTTATTCCACTTTTTGAGGAGTGTAAAAAACAGGGCATTGCCATTTGGGCCGATGAAGTTCAAACCTTTCTTCGAACCGGTGAGCCGTTTGCTTTTCAAACCCTGGATATTGCCGAGTATGTTGATATTGTGACGATTGCTAAAACGGCTCAGTGCGGAATGACCTTATACACTGAGGAGTACAATCCTCAGCCGGGCTTGGTGGCTGGAACTTTTGCAAGCTCCACCCCGGCATTAGCATCGGGTGTGGCAATAATGAATGAGATGTCGGAGCAAGGATATTTTGGACCAAAAGGTAAGGTGAAACAAATTCACGACGAATTCGTTGGAATGTTGCAAGACCTTTGTGACGGCTCTTGTAAGGGGCTTCTAGAGGACCCGGGTGGCCTTGGCTTGATGGTGGCTGTGACTCCGTTCTCGGGAGATAAAAATAAAATTATGAAATTGTTAAAACTGATGTTCGACAAGGGCTTTATTGCCTTTGGCTGCGGAAAAGATCCTTTTCGTCTTCGCTTTTTAGTTCCTGCTATTGTTACCACCCAAGATTTGAAATTGGCTTGCCAAATTATTGAAGAGTCTATTTTAGAGATGAAAGATGCTTAATGGACTTTATCGAGGCCTGTAAAAAGCTAATAGAAATTGATAGTTCACCTTCCAATGGAACCGGCGACGCTTGTCAGTTTATTAAGGAGCTGGGCCAATCCCTTGGATTCCAGGTCCGCCTAGAAGAAGAGATTCAAAAAGGCACTCAAGAAGCCAATGTGATTTGTTTTCCTGGGGACATTCAATCGCGCGTCCACCTTATGCTGCAGACCCATTTGGACACCTATGATCCCGGATCGTTTGCGTTATGGGAAAAGACAGGCAAGAACCCCTTTCACGCGACCATCCACGATTCGAAAATCTATGGATTGGGAGTCGCCGACACGAAACTTGATTTTCTCTGTAAGCTTTACGCGGCTAAAAAGTTTCAAAATAAGAAGCCCAAAAGAAGCTATGCAATTGTTGGTACATATGGTGAAGAGTACAACATGAATGGGTCCGTTCGCCTGATTCGTCATACCTTGCAAGCCGACCGAGTGATTGTTAGTGAGCCGACGGCTTTTGCTTTGGTCACCTCCGGTAAGGGACTTGCAAACATTGAAATCACCATCCCGTTTTCCGACGAAGAGATGAAGGCGAAGTCTGACCATGACAGTGGCGAAGGCCAAAGTGCACAATGCAAAATCTTTAAGGGCGTTCCAGCCCATTCGTCTCAGCCTCAAAAAGGTGAGAACGCAATAGAAAAAATGTTCGACTACATTGATCAGCTGCCTGAACATCTTTTGCTGTTAGAGGTCGATGGCGGGACCAACTACAATTCCATACCGGTGCAAAGTTTAGTGGAGTTCGACCTGGTTTCGTTGGCGGGGACTACGGTTAACCAGAGAGTGCTAAAGATTTACAAGAGTATCTTGCAATTAAAAAAGTCATTTGAGCAGGTTAAAGACACCAATTTTGACCCTCCGATCACCACTTTGAATATCGGTATGATTCGGACCTACTCGGATCACTTAAAGATTATGGGATGTGTCCGCTGGCCAGCGGCTGTCCAAGAGGACACCTACCTGGGGTGGATGGATCAGCTCAAGAATCAGTGTGACGCTGTCGGTGCTGTGTTTCGTGTGCGAGACTTTAAAAAGCCTTTTACCGTTGATAGAGAAACGGAATTTGTTAAAATTTGCCACCAAGCCATTAAAAAAGAGTGGGCGCAAGCGCCGTTGGCGACACAACCTGTTACAAATGAAGCCAACGTTTTCCACAAATTAGGCATTGAAACCCTGGTATTTGGCCCAGGAAACAGAGAGGGGAATTCCCAAACCCCTGAAGAGTCCATATCCATTGATAATTTGTATAAAGCGACTAGAATTTATGAACATATGATAGAGCAAATCTGTTTTATTTGAGGAGTTCAGAAAATGTCAGAGTTAAAGCCCATTGAGTTCAAAGGCAATTTCGTAGACGGTGAATTTGTTATTCCAACCGGCAGTAAATTAAAATTTGAAAATTTCAGTCCTGCCAACCTAAACGACAAGACAATAGAAATCCAGACTGATATTGACCACGTGACCCAGGCTTGCGAAGCGGCGCAAAGAGCTTTTGTTGAGTGGTCGGTTCTGAGCATTGAAAAGAGAATGGAAATTCTTGAGAAAGTGAAACAAAAGTTCGAAGAGAAAGAAGAGGAATTCACTCAAGTCATCGCGCGCGAAACCGGCAAACCATTGTGGGAAAGCAAGACAGAAGCAAAAGCAATTGTCGCTAAGTTTGACGTCACTTTTAAGCACTCTCTTGAATTGATTAAAGAGGTCCGTTTAGAGAATGCCTTACCTGGTGTTGACGGATTCATCCGCTATCGACCACGAGGTGTGTTTGCTGTTTTAGGGCCTTTCAATTTTCCAGCCCACTTGCCAAATGGACATATTGTTCCGGCTTTGGTGACGGGCAACTGCGTTGTTTTCAAGCCTTCAGAGTTAACCCCAGCAACAGCTCAGCTGATGGCTCAGTGTTACCAGGAAGCGGGTGTGCCGGCTGGTGTTTTTAATCTGGTGCAGGGTAAGGGCGATGTCGGCAAGAGACTTGTTACCCACAAACAAGTGGATGGAATTTTATTTACCGGGTCCTACGAGACAGGTTTGAAAATTGCTGAGTCAACAATCCAAGATTACTGGAAAATTCGCGCCCTTGAAATGGGTGGCAAAAATTCAACCATCATCTGGAAAGATGCCGATCTTGAAAAAGCTATTTACGAAAGTGTTATTGGTGTTTTCCTATCGGCGGGTCAGCGATGCTCTTGCACTTCGCGTATTTTCGTCCACAAAGATATAGCCAATGAATTTACCGAAAAATTTTATCAAAAAGCGAAAAAGCTAACAATCGGACACTGGTCACAAAACCCATTCATGGGGCCGGTGATCAACGAGAAGTCTCTGGATACTTATGTCCGATTTCAAGATATTGCGGTCCGCGAAGGGGCCGAAAAAATCATGCGAGGCAAGGCTTTGGAAAAAGAATACCCCGGTTATTATGTGGCGCCGAGTATCTACAAGGTCAAGGAATACAGCTCGAAATCGATCTATCAAAACACAGAGATCTTTGGCCCAAATGCAGCCATCTATGAGATTGATGAAATCGAGAAAGCAGTGGATATCACCAACGCCAGTGGCTACGGACTGGCGATGGCTATTTTTACGAAAGAACGAGACAACTTTGAAAAGTGTTTAAAGCGGGCAAAAGTCGGACTGCTCAATTGGAACCGTACCACCAATGGTGCCAGTTCCCGTCTTCCTTTTGGTGGATATGGAAAATCAGGCAACGACAGACCATCGGCCCATTTTGCTGTTTATTATTGTACATCTCCGGTCGCCAGTTTAGAAGACCCAACACCTTTTGATGAGAAAAAAGTGTTGCCTGGTATGAATTGGTAAACGATGAAGAAACTGTTTTTCTTAATTGTCTTTTTGGGTGTCGCTGCGGCTGGAATTCGACTGACCATAGCCTTTTACTTGGCTAAAAAAGTTCATCTGGATGAGGCTAAAATTGTCATGGTGCCGAAGGGTGCCAGCTTAACCCGCGTGGCCCGAGACTTTTCAAATCAGGGCCTTATCGACTACCCACGTCTGTTTGTCAAAATTGGCCAACTGTATGGGTTTGATGATTCCATTAAGTACGGAGAGTACCAATTCACCCCGAAAGACTCTTACAAAAACATTTTAGAAAAAATTGTCAGCGGCGATAACTTTAAGTACCAGGTGACTTTTCCGGAAGGTGATCATATTTTTGATTATGCCAATACCCTTGAGTCGAGCGGTCTTGTAAAAAAACAAGTTTTTTTAAACAAAGTTAAAGATCGTACATTAATTAAGAAATTACTGGGTGAGGATTTGCCCAGCTTGGAAGGGTATTTGTTTCCCGAAACCTATTCTTTTTCGAAAGTGGATGGAGTGAAGAAGATCATTTCAACCATGGTTAAAAAGTTCTTAAAAGAGACGAAAAATTTATCCTACGAAAAAATAGGCCTGACTCGTCACGAGCTTGTCACATTAGCCAGTATTGTTGAAAAGGAGACTGGCGCGGCTTTTGAAAGACCAGTCATCTCTTCGGTTTTTCACAATCGATTGAAAAAAAGAATGCGCTTGCAAACAGATCCCACCATCATTTACGGAATCATGAATGAAACGGGTAAGGAAATTCGAAATATTCGAAAAAGTGATATCACCCGGCCTACGGCGTACAATACTTATGTGATTAATGGTCTCCCTCCTGGCCCCATTGGTAACCCTGGCATCGATGCTTTGCGTGCTGCTGCCAATCCTAAGGCGACGGACTATCTTTACTTTGTCAGTCAGAATGATGGAACTCATATTTTTACAAAGAGTTATAAAGACCACTTAAATGCTGTAAAAAAATACCAGTTGAATCCGAAAATGCGACAAGGAAAATCCTGGCGAGACCTAAACCAAAAGAAGGCTCAATGAAATACGCGGTGATTTTATTTGTTGTTTCCATACTTTTATCACTGGTACTCCTCAATCCAGCTGTCAAACAAAAGACCATGTCTCTGTTTTTAGACACCCAGAAACAAGTGTTGTCACAATTGGAGATGCAGTCACAAGGACGAACCTACAAAATTGTGAAAGTCCAAAATCTTAACGGCTTGGCTGTTGAGCTTTATAAAATAGAAGAGGGAGAATTAATTTTTCTCGACTCCAAAGAGCTGACAGATAAAAAGGATGCGTTCTACAAGTTTGGGGATAAAAAGCACAATCTTTTTCTTAAAGATATTAATTCAGATGGTATGCCAGAAGTCATTTTACCTTCACTTGATAAAAACATGAAAGCCCGTTTGAACGTTTACTCGTTCGATTCTGTTAACGAAACTCTTGAAAAGCAGTCTCAACACTGATCAAGGTTTGACGATAAATGAATAGTTGGTGCCTTGCCGCCAGCGATTGCGACGATGAGAGAAGTGACGGGCGCTGGTCACAGTATCCACTGAAAACTCAAAAAAGTGTTTGATTCGATGTTTTTGAGCTCGAAGTTTTAAAATGGCACTGAGGTCGAGATACCAGTGATTCTTCTGGTCTAGAGACGGCTTAACCAGTCCACTTTTTAGGCCAGCAGTTAAATTTATGGCGTTCGATTTTAGGATGCGGTTGGCAATACCAGTGTCAACTTGGAAGCTATTAAAGCCGATGTGGGGACCGACAAAAATCTTTACTTGTTGGGGGTTTTTAAAAAACTTGATTGCCTTATCAAATATTCCGTTGGTAAATCCGCGCCATCCCATGTGAACGCCCATAATTTTTCTTTCGTCGGCAATAAAGACAGGAAGACAGTCGGCTGTTTTGATGACAAGTATCTGTTTACGATGGTCTGTCCACAGAGCATCGGCTTTTGGAGCGTTCGATTGGCAACGAATGATCTCATTTCCATGGACCTGATGTATGGTGTAATAGGGATCTCGGCCATTTAAATCTTTAAGTTCAAAAGAGTCATCACCAAAGAAAATAGCTTTACCGCCTAAAGAAATGAGTTTCCCTTTTTCTTGTAGATCATTATATGTAGTCACCAAACCCACCTAGTTTAAAAAGAGGCTGCAAGTCCTCAGGTATGTCGGAAGTGAAGCTCACAAACTCTTTTTTAGAGGGATGATTAAACCCGAGCTCCTTGGCATGCAAGGCAAAACGATCCATCTCAAGTATAAGTTTCTTCAAGCGTTGATTTTTAAGGTTTTTCGCTTGGTTTTTTCCGCCGTAGACTTCGTCACCGACAATCGGATTCTGTTCCGACGAGAGGTGCACTCGAATTTGATGGGTTCTGCCGGTTTCTAGCTGCATCTGAAAAAGACGAAATGGAGGGTGGCTATCGAGCATTTGATAATGAGTGATTGCAAGCTTTCCGTCTTCTTCATCGTTGGCCTGAAAGCGCTGACGATTTTTTGGGTCTCGAGTTAAAAAACTTTCAATTGTTCCGTCCTCGAGATTTCGATTTGAAAAGCACAAAGCCCAATATCGTCGATGAATCGTTTTCTTTAAAAACTGTTTAGCAAGGAAGGTGTGGGCTTTATCATTTTTTGCTAAAACGAGAAGTCCGCTTGTTCCTTTGTCGATTCGATGAACCAGGCCGGGGCGGTAACCCTCATCACTCTTGGATAGCTGAGTCTCCCTAGCAATTAAAGCGTTGATTAAAGTGTCGTTCTCATGGCCATAGGCCGGATGGACCACCAAGCCGGCTGGTTTATTGACGACAATGACATCACTATCTTCATAGGTGACATCAATTGGAAAATCATAAGGGGTTAACTCAATTTTTCTTGGCGCAGGTATCTCGACAGAGATTTCATCACCGTCTTGAAGTTTGTAAGACGCCTTTTCGTTCTTATTGTTCACCCAAGCTAGTTTTTCTTCTATAAGTCTTTGCGCCTGTGAGCGAGACACCGTCATTCCTGCACGAGTGAGTCCGACATCAAGGCGCAGTCCGGTTAAGCTGTCGGCTGCACGAATTGATTTTTTTTCAGTTTTCATCTTTTAAAAGAGACATGAATGAAGGCACGACCTTCTGTTCATCAAGATCAAGAATACGACAGTATTGAATAATATAACCACGCACAAAAACGGGAGCCGGTAATACAGAAAAGTTATTATTCTCTATCGCGTAAAGGTGGCGAATCGCAATGCAGGTGCTGTTGGAAAACTGTTTCAAGTCTATTTTTTTATACTCACGAATTTTCTTAAGAAACAAACCATCGAAAACATCTTGTTTTTGGATTAAGTCTTCCATTGATTTATTTACTGGATATTGACTTAATTTTGTCTGTCCGAAACCTTCCGGTAATGGATCTTTTTCAACAATAGATGAATCGATCTGTGGTGCGGATTCTTTTTTAGTTTGTAATTCAAAACTAGGAAGGTTGTTTTGAAATAGGCTTTGGTTTTCTAAGTCATATTCGCGACGCGAATTTGGCGAACCAATAACTGAGTAAGCTTCCTCCACTAAATCCAACCAAGCCATCGCTTCATCTTTCGAAAAGATTTTAAAAATATTTGGATTTTCAAGTGAATATGTCTGTTGCGCTTTTTGGTAAGCTGAATAAATATCGGATTGAGTCGCCTGGGGGGCAACATCAAGAACGGAATAATAATCAACTGTATCTAAACCCATACAGTTCCAAGGTTAGCATAAAGCATCATCATCGTGCTACGATGGTAAAACAAAAGGAACGCAAGGCGTAAACTCGACAAAGGTCCAGGAGGTTTTTAGAACCCGGTGGGTTTTAGTTTTTCTTCGGGGGCCGATGCTTTTATGTAAAGAGGATTCACCTGGTTCCAGGGTAAGGAATCTTGCAAATCTATCAGAGCGGTTTCGAGAAATAAATTTTTTAGTTCTAAAGAGAGAAACTGTTTTTCTAAACGCAGGTTCTTAAGGATCTCTGGGTCAATAAAGCGTTTGTAGGATTCTATTCCTGATCCACAAACGATATATTCTTTGTCGACAAGAGATGAAAGATTGGCAATCGGAACGACTTGATTCTTTAAAACAGGCTCGCAGTCTTTAGAATAGGTCGACAGAAACACGGAGTTCTTTTGTGCGTCGACGGCGGAAAGTATACTCTGTCCTTTTCCAAAAGCATTGAGGGCCAGCAGGTCGAGGGCATTTATAGCAATCATGTTAGCATTTAAAGAGTAGGCCAGAGCTTTACTAAAATTAAGGCCGACGCGAATGCCAGTAAAGCTTCCTGGGCCAACAACACAAGCCACTTTTTGAATCTGAGAAATCGAAAATTGAGAGCTCTTTAAAAGTTCAGTAAACGCAGTGGTGATTTTTTCTGAATGAGACTTCGCCTTTTCCCAGGTAACTTCAAAATGGGTGTCTTTGTCTTTAAATAACAGGAGTTGGCCACGACTTTGTGAAGTGTCGACGGCCAAGGTTAAACTTTTGGGTTCGGGTGACAAAGTTAACTACCTAAAATTCTTGTAAAATCATTAAACAATGCAAACGCCATAAGGAAGAGGATAATCAGAAATCCAACCTGGTGTGCGACCTCGATTTTTCTCAAGCTCAATGGGGCCCCTTTGATCGCCTCCAACGTGAAAATCATTAAATGTCCGCCATCAAGGATAGGAATGGGAAGAAGGTTGATAATAAATAAGTTAATGGAAATGATCGCCATCATTTTCAAAAAGGCATTGGCACCAATGCTCCAGCTTTGTTGCGCCACCTGACCAATGGAAATAATGCCGCTGACATTTTTCGAAGAGACTCGCGCTTGCAAAATTCGAACGAAACTTAATACTGTCATGCTCGTCCAGTGCCAGGTTTGTTGCATAGAGCGCTTTACAATTTGATTAAAATTGGTCGACTTCCAAAGGTAGGTTTTGGGCGCTACAAAAAGTGTTGGAATGACTCCGATCGTGAAGCGGTTTTCGGTTTCACCAAATCGACCTTCAAGTTCATTCATTTTAGGAGTCATTTCGAAGACTTGAGATTTTCCATCACGAATCACTTCAACCTTCAGAGGATCACTTCCTTGTTCAAAGGAGCTGACATTTTTCACAATATCATTAAAAGAAATAATTTCGTTGCCGTTAATTTTTGTAATTCTATCAAGCCGCTGCAAGCCCGCTTGAGCGGCGGGACTGTCCTCTTGTACTTCGGCAATTACTGTTTCGGGCATAAAGATATCGAGCTCTTGATCTGTAAAATTTTGTCCACTAAGAGTGATGTTCAATTCTTTGAATTTATCTTCTTTACGAAAATCACTGTAACGGTGAACTTCTACTTTTGCTTTACCATCGCCGTTAAAAACATTTTCTAAAAGAAGAGGCCTGATATCTTTAAACCACTGAACATCTTGACCATTAATTTTAACAATGCGATCGCCAGAGCGAAAGCCCGCCTGATCGAAATTACCATCAGGTACAACCCCAATGATGGGCATGTGAAGATTTGAAGTTAACCCACGAATCTTGCCGATGCGATCGGCTGTCGAGAACAAATTGTCATTCTCACTTGATTTTGGCTCAATTTGAAGAGCCATTTCTTCGCCCATTCGTTCAATTTTAAAGGTCAGTTCTTTGTTGGCTGAATTTTCTATGATCTCTTGAACCTCAGTCCAAGTTTCGGTTGGCTCTCCATCTATGGATAAGATTCGATCGTAGGGACGAAGTCCTTTTTCATAAGCCACAGAGTTGGCTGCTATTTCTCCAACCTCAGGAGCCAAAGCTTTATCACCGATAGCTGCAACCCCGGCGAATAAAAAACATGCAAAAAACAAGTTCATCAGAGGGCCTGCCAAGGCAATGACAATTCTTTGACCCACTGGTTTGTGCAAATAAGATTGGGCTTTTAAGCTTTCTGGAATATCCTTGCCTGGTTCGTCGCCATACATTTTAACGTACCCGCCGAGCGGCAATGCTGAAACACAGTAAACCGTTCCACCCCGAACAAATTTAATAATTTTAGGTCCAAATCCCAGACTAAAGGTTTCGACGCGAACTTTATAAAACTTAGCGGCTAAAAAGTGGCCCAATTCGTGGACGAAAATTAAAAGTCCGAGGAGGACAATCATTGGAACTAAATAAGTCAGTCCCAGATTAAGTGATGAGGAGATTGAATCTATCATTTACGAGTCCATGGGTTGGTCCCTGAAGGGGACATTTTCGCAACACCCTTAAATGCTAACATAGGCAGGCAGGCAGAACCATAATTTTTGCCTGAATCGTCTGTCCGTACTACAATTTAGGTGAAAGTCTGCATCCACAGATACAACACAGGACCAGCAAAGAGCAGTCCGTCAATACGGTCTAAAATACCACCATGCCCTGGTAGAATTTTTCCAGAATCTTTAACGCCGGAATAGCGTTTTAAAGTCGATTCAAAAAGATCACCCACTTGGCTAAACAGGCTACCGGAAATGCAAACCACTAAGATGACCCATATCGGACTGCTATGTTGCAGAGTGGTTAAAAACCAAAAACTGCAAGCGCTGCCGCCGATCAATCCGGCGAGGCTCCCTTCCAGGGTTTTTTTAGGTGAAATTTGCGGGGCCAATGGCGTTTTGCCAACAAGGCGGCCCCCCAGATAGGCGAAGGTGTCGGTCAAAAAGCTTAAAATTAACAAGCCAGTAAAGTAATTGCCGCCAAAAACAAGGACGCCATGGGTGACGACGCCGGTAAAGCCGCCACAATACAGTGCTCCCACCGTCCATGAGGTTAACCTCGAAACCCGAGTCGAAATGCGTTCATCAACACAAAGAATGAAATAAGCCACCAGGGTGATAAACAGACTCATAAATGTAATAAAGGATTGTGAAAAAAATGTGAAAACCAGGAAAAAAGAAAAGGTGATACAAACGAACAAGGCTTGTACCAGTTTGTTATTTTTTTCCACCATTTTTGAGAACTCTATACAACCAATAAAAGAAACGAGCGAACAGACGGCAACAAGACCGTTGGCTGCAAAGAAGTACCAGACAGCGAACAGAGCGCCTACTCCTAATATGGCAGAGATCGCACGCACTAACACCGCTTTCTCCTTAGTTATTCAATGATTGGTGGTTGTTGTTGTCGCTGGTGCGTACTTTACCAAAACGCCGCTCTCTTTTTTTGAAAGAAGCCAGGGCTTTTTCGTAATTGGCGATCGTAAAGTCGGGCCATAAGACATCGGTGAAATACAATTCTGTATACACACTCTGCCACGGTAGAAAATTTGAAAGTCGCCATTCGCCGCTGGTTCGGATCAATAAATCAGGGTCGGAAATGGGTGCGGTTTGCATAAAGCTATTGATTAACGACTCAGTGATGTCTTCGGCTTTCAACTTGCCGGTTTCAATCAAGCGACCAATTTCCTGGGTGGCACGTGTGATTTCTTGGCGGCCGCCGTAGCTCAGTGCAAAAGTTAAAACCATGCCGGTGTTGTCTTTTGTTGCTTGCATGGTTTTCTCAACTTCGCGACGGACTTTTTCGGGGATTTTTTCAAGCTGTCCGACACAACGGAATCGAATATTATTATTGATAAGAGATTGTCGTTCGCGAGTGATATAGCGTGACAGCAGGCGCATCAAGAAGTTTATTTCCTCTACGGGGCGGCCCCAATTTTCTTCGCTAAAAGCATAAAGTGTTAAAGCGGTGAGCTTCTTTTTAACACTGGTCTCAACAATCTTTTTGGCAACACGTGCTCCCTTGATGTGGCCGAAGACACGGTCACGAAGTCGAGCTTTTGCCCAACGGCCATTGCCATCCATGATGATGGCGACATGTTGAGGAACCAAGGGTGTTTCTGTCATAGCGTCATTATATCTTTTTCTTTGTCTTCAGCAATCTTATCGACGCTGGCAACATACTTATCAGTGATTTTTTGAATTTCGTCTTGGTGAGCCTTATTTTCGTCTTCGCTGATTTCTTTATCTTTTAACGCTTGTTTTAAAAGATCGTTGGCATCTCGGCGGGCCATACGAACTGATACTCGGGCGTCTTCAACCATCTTCTTGGTTTTCTTAACCAGGTCTTTACGGGTTTCTTCGGTCAACTCAGGAAGTTTTAAGCGAATCACTTTTCCGTCATTGATGGGAGCCATACCAATGTCACTTTTCACAATCGATTGTTCGATGGACTTTAAGACCGAGGTTTCCCAAGGTGTAATAAGAAAGCTTCTGGCGTCCGGGCAGGAAACCGAGGCCACTTGGTTGAGTGGTGTTGGATTTCCGTAATATTCTACTTTCACACCATCAAGCATAGAAACCTGAGCGCGCCCCGTACGAACTTTTTTAAAATCTTCGTTTAACGAGTGGATGGCCTGTTTCATTTTATCTTCAGTTTCTTTCTTCAGAGCACTAAACTCCATAAGATCTCCCTTTTACGAGTGGATGATTGATCCCACTTTTTCACCCTTCATAACACTCATGATGTTGCCACGTTGCATGAGCTTAAAAATAACGATGGGCATTTTATTATCCATACACAAACTTATCGCTGTCGAATCGATGACCTTAAGACCCTGGCTCAAAGCTTCGTGGTGACTGATGCGCTCTACTTTAGAGGCGTCGTCAAACTTTTTAGGATCTTTGGTGTATATGCCATCAACGTTTGTCGCCTTTAGAATGACTTCGGCGTTGATTTCCATGCCTCGCAAGGCTGCCGCCGTATCGGTCGTGAAGTAAGGGTTACCGGTTCCTGCCGCGAAAATAACCACTCGCGCTTTCTCTAGGTGTCGAACTGATTTTCTGCGGATATAAGGCTCAGCAATTTGGGCCATTTCA
Organism: uncultured Pseudobdellovibrionaceae bacterium; assembly: GCA_964588335.1. Taxonomy (GTDB): domain Bacteria; phylum Bdellovibrionota; class Bdellovibrionia; order Bdellovibrionales; family JAGQZY01; genus JAGQZY01. The sequence goes on from CAZPOV010000001.1 coordinate 80,866, forward strand.
ATGGCCGACTGGACACGGGTTTGAACACCGATACTTTCTAGAGCATCTTGTAGAGCCAAGGCATTGATACAGGTGGCAAGCATTCCCATGTAATCACTGCTGGCACGGTCCATGCCTTTGGCTGCGGCGGCAACACCTCGAAAGATATTCCCACCACCAATGACGATGCCCAGTTGAATTCCTTGGTCATGAACCGACTTAATTTCTTCGGCCACTTGTTTGATGACTTCAGAGTTGATTCCGTAACCCTCTTCACCAGCCAGAGCTTCGCCGCTGATTTTTAAGAGGGCCCTTTTATACTTAAGTTGGCTCACCAATAACCTCTTTCTTTGTTACTTAATGGCCGCGGCCACTTCTTCTGCGAAATTATCAGATTTCTTTTCAATTCCTTCGCCAAGTTCGAAACGCGTAAAACGTCGAATCACCAAGTTTTCACCGATGTGAGCGATCGTATTTTTCAAGTGCTCAGCAACAGTGATGTCAGGGTTTTTAACGTATTTTTGTTCCATTAAGCAGTTTTCAGCGAGCCATTTGTTGATTTGACCGTTAACAATCTTTTCGATCATCTCTTCTTTTTTGCCCTCTTCGCGATTCTTGGCAGCAAGAACTTCTTTTTCTTTTTCGATCTCATCTTGCGAGACTTCTTCTTTGGACACAGCCAAAGGGTTGGTGGCCGCAATATGCATGGCGATGTCGGTGGTGAATTTTTTGAAATCGTCGTTACGTGCAACGAAATCTGTTTCTGAGTTCACCTCAAGTAAAACGCCAATGCGACCACCGGCGTGAATGTATGAAGTTACTAAACCTTCGGCCGCAACACGTCCTGATTTCTTGGCAGCCTTAGTAAGACCTTTGGTGCGCAACCAGTCCGCGGCTTTATCAAAGTCACCGTCATTTTCTTGCAAAGCTTTTTTACAGTCGAGCATGCCCGCGCTTGTGCGTTCACGCAACTCTTTAACCATTTGAGCTGTAATAGCCATTCTCTTCTCCTTTAAAATTCTAGTCAAAAATCAGATAAAGCTGTTTTCTATTTTTCTTTTTTCTTATCGGCTTCGGGATCCGTATCAGCAACAACAACTTTTTCTGGACCATCTTCGTCACTGGCGCTGGCTTCAACTTCCTGCATGATTTCAATCTCATCAGCAGTACCGGCGGCAACAAGCTTACGACCTTTAGTGGCTTTTACCACGGCAGGACCGGTGGTTGTTTGTGGCTGTTGTTCTTTTTTCTCGGTTTCTTTTTTCTCAGCCTCAACATCCGATTGCTTGTCTGATTGTGAGCGAAGTTTTTGCTCCCATTTTTTCGCACCTTTTTGATAGGCGTCGGAAATCAAGTTGCAGAAAAGTTTGATCGAGCGAATAGCGTCGTCGTTTCCAGGGATTGGATATTCGATTTCTTCTGGATCGGAGTTGGTATCACAAATACCAAAAACACCCATATCAAGGTTTTTGGCTTCTTTCACTGCGATATGCTCTTTGGTGACATCGACGACAAACATCATGCCCGGGGGCTCTTTCATGTCGCGAATTCCTTCAAGATACTCGTTAAGTTTTCCGTATTCTTTTTCAATTTGTGAGCGCTCTTTTTTGTTAAAATACTCAAGCTCACCCTTGTCGCGCATTTGATCAATTTTTTTCAAACGATCGATACTTTGTTTGATTGTCACAAAGTTGGTTAAAGTTCCACCCAACCATCTTTTGGTCACATAAAATCCACCACATTGAGCAGCCGCTTCTTGCACAGCCTCAACAGCTTGTTTTTTAGTTCCAACGAAAATGATTTTTTCGCCTTGAGCGGCTCTTTCTTCAACAGCAGCTAAAGCTTTTTTAGTCATTTCCAATGTTTTTTGAAGATCGATGATGTGAATGCCACCACGGTCTCCGAAAACATAGGGTTTCATTTTAGGGTTCCATCGTTGTGTTTGATGGCCGAAGTGTACGCCCGAGTCGAGCATGTCTTTAAGGGTAACCATATTGTAATCCTCCTGTCTGGTTAAACCTCCCTCTCGGCACAGATTCCATTGGAACACCAGTAGAGTTCCGAGAGGTGCGAATTAAACTAATATAACTAGTTAGACCGAGGGTTTAGCACGGAGTGGCGGGGCCTGCAACCAGATTTCGAACCGCTAAAGTTCGGCTTGGGGACTTTCAAAAGCACGCTGGGGAGCCATCTCAATGGCTTCGGCGGCCTGCAATCCACATAGAATCTCGTGGGCCCAGCCAATGGAGCCGGAGAACAAAGGTGAGTGGATTGATAAGTTGTTGAAATGAGACATTTTTCCGCTTTCAAGATGGGATTTCTCGAAATTGGCGTAGACTCTGTCGTGAAGTAAAACCTGCTCGGTGCCAGGAAGATTATTTTCACTGGCAAAGGCTCTTTTGATCTGTTTTTTGATCTCTTTTAAAGCCACTCCTGTGGTTTCACTGTCAGCCGTCACCTCGGCCGGAATAAATGTCTCCCATCGTGAAACCAAGTGACCATTGATGCGAGAGAATTGTCCCAGACAAGGCTGATTCTTTGAGCCCATAAGCAGATAAAGTTGATCGATTTCGTATGCCTCTGGCTCTTCGGTGTGGTGGATGATCAAATTCACCGACGAATACCAATGGGCCTTGCCAAATTGACTGGCGGACTTTTTCATCTCATTGCCCAGTTGCTCAAAAACGAATTTGAACTGGTCGAAAAAGTAAAAATGGCTGCCGCGAAGAGTGGTTTTGGCATTCAACGTTAACGACGTGATACCCTCTTCATCGTATTCGATGTCTGTGACCTGCTGATCGAGAAAAATCGAAGGCTCCACTTGGTCGAGGGCTTGCTGCCAGTAGTTTTCAACTTGCAGCTGGGGGAGATGATTTTCAGTGACTAAATAGGGATCGACGGCTTCAGCGGCAGAGATTTTCTCTTTGCCAAAGCCAATGAAGCTTTTGAATTGACCCTTTTCAAAGGTGATGGGGGTTCCTTCGCGGACGGCAATGTCTCCGAACGGTGAGGTTGACAGATGAGACGTGTCCATTGGCTGGTTAAAGGGAACCCGGGCCATAACAATGGATCCAAGGGAATCCACTGTCTTGATCGGGCTACCACTGAGATGACGAGCATCCAGGAGGCAAAAATTTTGCTGCTTCTTAGAAAGTTCATAAGCCAAAGTCAGACTGGCCAGGTTGTATCCAATAATTACGTGATCGTAGCGCTTTTGTAACTTCTGAGTATCTGCCATACCTATAAACTTTAAGAAACCGAGCCCCCTGGCAAGTGAAAACTGCTTCCACTGGAGCCCCGACAAGCTGCAACATGGGCGCTGAGCTCTCTGGCGAGGCTGACAGATTTCAAGCAAAAATCAATAGCCGCTATTTAAGATGAAAAAACTTTTTAATGAGGCTGGCGAGGGCCGTGAGAAGAGGCCGCAGGCAGCGACCCGCCATCGGATATTGACGCAAAACCGCAGCCCAGCGGGGAGAATTCTTATAATAAAAAGCCACCCATGATCGGCCCAAAGAAGATTTTTTTAACACTTGATCGCGGAACTCACAAAGAGTGACCACAGTCGGATCAACTCGAGACCCAAAAGCTTCGTTGGCAATGAAGCAACGGCTGGCGTGGGCATCGCAAAGCTTTAAAAAAGTTTTGAAGGCCTGTGGGTTTTTTGCTTTTCTAGCTTCTTTTTCAGCTTTGCGAATTATAGTATTATAAACCGGTGAAAAGCGGACAAAGCGAGACAGAATTTCCAGGGATTCCATTTGTTTGGGATAAAACTTGGGGTTGGAATCGTAGATCAAAAGCAGGTCCCAAAGCACGGAACAAATAATAGTGATCTCTTTGGGGTGATCGTTAAAATGTTTGGGATCTAAAGTTTTGCGAGACGGGGCTTTCACGACAATTTGTAAAACCTTAAGATACTTTTCATAAGCTTGTGCTGCTTGTGAATAATCTCCAATCTGTAGCAGTCGATGTCCCTGTTTAACCAGCCCCAGTCGAGTTTTCCAGAGCGCGCTCGCTTCGCTGGCTTTCAGTTCTTGCTTTGCAAGTTCTTGCGCCCCGAGGCTGGCGGATTTTTTAAGAGACTTCATGCAAGTGGCGCAGACAAAGTTTGGTACACCCTCTTGTCCTGATTTTTGCAAGCTAAGGCGTAAGCCGGCATCAACCGCAGTTAAATTGGGGTCCTCTTTTCCACAGTTTTGACATGTGGTTAAATTGGAAACATCCTTGGAGCCATCAGAGGGCGTTGCTTCATTGCTCATGAGATTCTTATTGTAATTTTTTATGAAGAAGTTGTTAAGGATAGAAGTTGAGGATGGGTTGGAGCTGGGCCTTGGTCGCTTTTACATTAGACTGTAGGGGTCGACATCAATAAGACATTTGGTTTTTTTAACCTGGTCTTTGATAAAGGTCTCAGCTTTGTTGGCAAGAAAGTTAATGATCTGATGATCTTGCGCCTTAATTAAAATGTGATAGCGGTAGCGATTTTTAAGGCGAGACAGGGGAGCCGGAGTCGGCCCTAAGACTTGTGCGCCTTTCAGATTATCAAACTTATCGATAAGAGCTCTTAGAAATGCAACGATGGCTTGGCCTTCAACAATCACATCATTTTCTTTTAAATGACTCAGCCGAATCGCTGTGATTTTGCCAAACGGGGGGTAATGAAAAAATTGTCGATGCTCAAGCTCTTGATTTACAAAAGCCAAGTAGTCATGAGTTTTCGCTGCCACTAAGCTGGTGTGATTCACTTTATAGGTTTGAATGACAACCTCTCCAGGCGTTTGGTGGCGCCCGGCCCGTCCGCTGACCTGAGTGCAAAGTTGAAAGCAGCGCTCATTGGCGCGAAAATCGGGAACATTGAAAGCGACATCGGCATGAACGATTCCCACCAATGCTAAGTTTTTAAAATCCAAGCCTTTAGCAATCATTTGCGTTCCCACTAGAAAATCGACCTCGCGATTTTCCATTTTTGCGACCATATCTTCGATGGCTTCGCGACTGTTGATTTCGTCTCGATCGGCGCGGAAGACGTGTGATTCAGGAAACAATTTACGAATATCTTTTTCAACAGCCTCAGTGCCAAGCCCGTAGGCCTTTGGCTCTCCTTCTTTGCACTCGGGGCATTCGTCGGTCAGACGATCGTGATAATTGCAGTAATGGCAGACCAAGTGATGCTTACCGTGCAGAGTCAGTGAGATATCACAGTTGGGACATTCATAGGTGAATCCACATTCGAAACATTGAACACTGGGAGCCACTCCGCGACGGTTTAAGAACAGAGCACATTGGTGTCCGGCCTCATAGTTCGCCTTTAGTTTCAAAAACAGGGTTTTCGACATCCAATAGGGCAGATCCAGGGTGGCGTCGCGATCCTCCCGAGGATTGACGATTTCGACAGTGGGAAGGGGACGAGATTGCACCCGATTTTTCATAGTGATTAATGTGTATTTACCCTCAGAGGCATTTTGCCAAGTCTCGACACTGGGAGTGGCGGAACCTAAAATGACCGGAATCTTGGCCAGAGCGCCTCGCATGACGGCGGCATCCCGAGCGTTGTATTTTAACTTTTCCTCTTGTTTGAAACTGGTTTCGTGCTCCTCATCGACAATGATCACTCCCAGTTTCGGCATCGGACAGAACAGAGCCGAACGGGCACCTATCAACAATCGCTTTTTTTTATCAACAACCTGCCACCATTGATTTGTTTTCTCGCGATCAGTCAGATGAGAGTGCAAAACGGCGATCTGGTCTGGAAAACGTTCAGCAAAACGTCGAATTAATTGTGGGGTTAATGAGATCTCTGGAACCAAAACCATGGCGCCTTCGCCACGTTCCAAAGCCTCCTCAATAATTTCAATGTAGACTTCGGTTTTGCCCGACCCGGTCACGCCGTGCAGAAGAAAGGTTCCGGCTTTTTTATCTTTTACGGTTTTAACTGCGACCTTTTGTTCGTCCGTCAATTCGGGAGCCGCTTTAAAGGCAACATCAGGAACGATAGCCTCTTTGCGAGATTTTCGTTTGGTGTTTTTTTTAAGGGGTGGATACACCAGTTGATGAATCTGCCCCAAAGGGTAAACGTAATAATCCGACATCCATTGCAACCACTTCAGATGGAGAGAGTCGAGAGGTGGACGTTCTTCATCGAAGCCAATAATCGGTTTAGCGGCAAAGTCTTTTTCTGAATCAGGGTTGGGCTGGGTTTTTTCGACAACCAAGCCTTTGACCTCGCGATTTTTGGGGCCAAAGGGGACTTTGACGGCTTGCCCGGGAGAGAGGTTTAAAGAGTCATCAGCTTCGTAAGTAAAGGTTCCTCTCAGCGGAGCATTGACGGCAATTTGCCAGCGTGTTGTCTTTTCCCCCAATTGGGGTTGCATTATCTAAACCTCGAATAGAATTCTTTAATAAGTGGATCGGTAGGAATAGAGCCGGTGTCTGCAGAATCCAAGGCCCAATCTTTTTTACTAGGCTTGGTGGTCTCTGCTTTTAGGACTTTGATTTTGGCGACATTGTCGTTCCAGGTGATGCGCTGATCACCGGGAAGGCGCAGGCCACCGGGGTAAGACTGGTAATTGTTATTAACAAACTCCGCCTGTGAGCGAAGGCGTCCTTTGGTAATGTAAAACGAATCCTGTTCAACCCAAAGTTGAGTTTGAGCATTGCCCCCTTGGCTGTTGCTATGGGCTCCGATCGAGTAATTGACCGTGCCCTCCATAGGAGCCAGGCTAATATAGGGTTCAGGAGTCATTTTTGTTTGTCCCTCTTCATAGGATGGGGGTGGCGTTGAGGTGATCCAGTCCGGCACAAACTTGTAACCTATGAGTCGGTTTAAAAGGCTTCGTGAAGAACGGTCATGAAACAATGGCTCGAAAAAATCAGGACTTTTCTTAAACGATTTTAAGGCCTTTTTACGACTGAGGGTCTTGCGATCTTTTGCAGAGTATCGAATGGCGAAGTTCCAAGGGTTGGAGCTGTCGAGGCTGTTGACTTCGACCTTCATGCGATCACCATGGGCGACGGTCCAAACTTCTCGAGCGCGAATTTGCTTTTCTTTTGATTCAAGCGTGACCTCACGAACTATTTTGTAAGTGCTTCGGCCATTGTTACGGGTCATTTTTTTTACAATGGTTTCGGTTCGTGGAATGTAGGCAAACGCAGAAAGGGGAAGAAGAGAGCCAACAATAAATAAAATCATCAGAGTTTTCATTTCGAATCCTTAAAGTTTTAGAGTGGAAAGATAGTTTCGAAGAGCCTCGCCGACTTGTGGGTGTTCAAGTCCGATCTCAATATTGGCTTGAAGATAACCAAGCTTATCTCCGGCGTCATACCGTCTGGCAACAAAGCGGCGCGCGTAAAGTCCTGCCTCTTTGGCCTCGGCCGTCATGGCGTCGGTCAATTGAATTTCACCATTTTTACCAGGCTTCTGATTTTCTAAATATCCAAACAGTGACGAGTTAAAAATGTAACGCCCGGGCAGTGCGAGCCGACTGGGTGCTTTTTCTGGTTGAGGTTTTTCGACCACCGAAAGAACTTTCATGTTGTCGTCGGTTTGATTTTCAACTTCAACAATTCCATATTTTTTAACATCGTCCTGAGGAACCTCCATAACCGCCACCGTCGAACATCCCGTTGCCTCGTAACCTTGAGCCAATTGAGCGGTGACGCTGGGGTTGTCATCGGAAATCATGATCTCATCGCCGAGCAAGACCGCAAACGGTTGCTCACCGACGGCTGGGCGTCCCATGTAAACGGCGTGTCCCAAGCCTTTGGCCTCTTTTTGACGAATGCTGATAACTTGCACCATCTCTTGAATGTCTTTAACGATTTTCAGCAGTTCCGTCTTTCCAGTTTTCGCTAAGGTATCTTCCAGTTCGTAGGTGCGATCGAAAAAATCTTCAATGGCATTTTTGTTTCGACCGGCGATAATAATGATGTCTTCAATTCCGGCCTGAATAGCCTCTTCGACAACATACAATAAGATTGGTTTATCGACGATCGGCAGCAGTTCTTTGGGAACTGTTTTTGTCGCGGGCAAAAACCGAGTTCCTAGGCCAGCGGCTGGAATTATGGCTTTTTTAAGCTTCATGACGACCTCTTCTCAAAATGAGATAGTGTTGGAATTCAAAACAGTATCATAATGGGATAAAAAGCGGCAAAAATAAAGGCATTAAAACAGTTTTCTGGTACAATAAAAGGTAGTTAGGGGGGATTGTGCGTTTCATTTGGACTCCAATTCTAATTGTCTTTACACTGACGGGAATTCTTGGTTTTTTCCAAAACTGTACTCCTGCTGTGCCCTTTGGAAATACTGACCATTATCAAGCCTTAGTGAATTCACCGATTTGGCCCTATGAGTTGGGCGTCGATCAAGTGGCTTACATGTCTTGTTCCGAACAGGAAGACATCGCCAATGATGGAACTTTTTTTACATTTCGTATTGGTGCCTTTGATTCTCGCGGAGTCCGGTTGTCACAAACTTATCGCGACAATGTGGGGCGAGTGATTAATACGGATGTGCCCAATGCTTTGAATCAAGCCTACGCCAGCTCGCGGTCGAGAATCACTTTTGCGGTTCGCACTCTCGACAATTTGCAATTGAATTATCGCGATGAGGACAATGGTGACGAAGGGCTTGAAGGCAGTGACTATGATTATTTTTTCCCGGTGATGGGAAATTCGGATCTCAACAACATGCTTTGGTACATGCAGCCTGGTGATTATCTTCGAACTTTTGCGCCGGCTCAAATGGCGGATGATTATCGCTTTGAAGGCGAGCTGCGCTTTATGAAATCTCAGATCATGGAAAATGATTTGCGAGCCTTTTTTAACCAACGTGGAATTTTAACTGTTTCATGGGCCGAACAAGGCAAAATCAATCCGATCGGTGCGGGCTCTCTGGCTCTCCTTCAAGAATTGGCTCAGTCGGGTGACAGTGGCAATGTCAACTTGCCACCGCCAGGCTCTGATAACGACACGGGTGGAGCGAACCTTGATACCAACACAGGTGGGAGCAATGATGGCAGTGCGGGAGGCTCCGATGGGGGCAACGCCCAAAGCGGGGGCGGCTCCGGAAGTCCTTCGGTTGCCAGTGCTGAGGCTTGGTCAAAGGCGCGAGCCGCGCAAGTGCAAGCCGCCAACAACGATGTGACTCAAAACATTTTTGGAGTGGCCGTTCAACCTCGTTTTAAACAGCCCGGTAACAATCCCGGTCCTGATCTGCCGCCGCGAGTTTTAAGTTCCATCAATGATGTGGTGGTGGATGAGCGAATGCGTGGAGAGCTGCAGGCGCCTTGGGAGTGTCCGAACAACATGCAGTTTATGATTGTGCTGCCTGAAGATGCTATTTATCAGGACGCCAACTCTAACACCATTGTCCGATGTGCAATGGACCCAGACCCTGTGAATCCTTCTCCTGAATTAAAAATCATTCGCCAAAGTCTTTACGCTGAAGATTTTTATGTTGATCGCGTGCGACGTTGTATTGTTCCAAAGCCCGATCACACGGTCGAGGGGAGTTGTTATGGTCGAAACTCAAACACCCAGCTGACCCATATTATCAATTATGATTCCTTTGCCACCAATGGTTGTGGCTTCGGCAATGTGAACGGACTCTGCCCGCACTTTGCCAGCGTCTGTTTTCGCCAATAAAGCGCAGGCTTGGCGAGCCCGCCGGGGGCTTTAAGGCAAAAAAACTCCAGATTTATTAGGGTTTGCCACGCTATGTCGGTGTTCAGTGGGCTCCCTATGCCATTGACAGGCCGGTCTGTAGACACGTCGGCCTTTCAAAGCCACAATACATTTATGAAGCAGATCTTTTCCTTAGTTGTTGTTTTCTTTTGTTTGAATTTTTCCCAGGCCGCCGAGATGGTGGGTGCGGTATCGGCATCGATGGGAGGAACCGGTCGAGCGGCGGTTCAATCCAACGAAAGCCTTTATCTCAATCCGGCCAGTATTGCCCTTTTTGAAAAGTTCTACACAGGGTTTTCCTACCTTTCTGGCTTTACCTCAAAAAATGTCAGCCGAAATATTTACAGTGTGACCATGACCGATGGCACCAAGGATTTGCTGTTTCCCGGCTCTCTAAGCTACCGTCGCCACGAGATCAGCGACAATGGCGTTAGTATTAAGGAAAATGAGTTTCGGGGGGGCTTGGGGTACCGAATCAACTCGCGGTTCAGTGTCGGCCTTGGAGCGTCTTACCTGCGTTCTGAGTCGGAATTTGGCGAAAAAAGGAATCAGACCAATTTTGATGTGGGTATTTTGGTGGGGATTCAGCCCAATTGGGGTCTTTCAGTGTCGGCTGAAAATCTGGTGGAAGCGGACGAAAACCTGCCAACCGCTTTGCGACGTCCTTCCCGTGTTGCCATCGGCACTCAGTACATTTTTGAAAGGCAGACCACCCTTCGCTACGAGGCCCTGCGACCCATTTATGTTGAAAACTCGGGGCTTTTAGCCCACCGATTTGGGGTTTCTTTTGGAATGAAGGGCCATTTCGCCCTGAATGGCGGGTATTCTGTGGATGATACTCTTGGCCAAAATTGGGCCTCTGTGGGCCTGGGCTGGAATGGGCCCCGCCTTAAATTGGCCTACAGCCTGCAAAATGAGAGCCGCGCCGGGCTTGGAAATCGCCACTACGTTGACTTGTGGATGGACCTTTGATAACTCAGTGTGCCTACAAGGAGACAATCATGGCGTCGAGCAGAAAACAGACCAAATTAATCCGTAAAAGAAAGTCCGCCAAAGCAGGTGCCCAGCGTAAAGCGAAGGTTCGCAACAACGGAACCACCCAATCTCAAGCTGAGCTTTTCGGCGACGAAGAATAGGTCTGTCTTTAAATTTTATTTTAAAAGTCAAAGCGAGTGTTCGGAATCAGATCACTCGCATTTTTTATTTCCTAAAGGGATTTCGTCCCAACTATTGCGCATTTTAATAAAGAAATTATCAACACATCATTAGCGATATTGTCTTTTCAGAAGCCTTGATGAATCTGAATCCAATACTGACGTTGCGGTTCAGGGTAGCTAAGCGTCAGCTGCTTTCCTTCATTGAAGGCGTTAATCAGGCCAAGACTGATGCGGGCGTCGTGGTCTCCCAGAAGGTGCGCAAACACATTCCATTGCTGCCAGTCTTCAAGGGGTACGGCTTGGTTCATCGCCACATCAACGGTGTCGTACCAGTGGGTGTTCTGCACTTGCAATTGAAAGGAAGGGAACACGAAAGTTGAACCCAATGTGATTTGATGGCGTGGCGATAGACGGAATGGGCGGTTGAGCTCACGACTTTTGGAATCGAGGTAGTTATAGGTCAGCTCCGGTTGAATCCATCCTGCTTTCCAATGCAGGGAACTGTCTAGACCGCGGGAGTACCCGCCGCCACGATTGGCTCGCGAAAAAATGCCGGGCGTTTGTTCAAAAGACTCAATAAAGTTTTGATACTCAATATGAAAAAGCCGCACTTCCCAAGCCCATTCCGACCGGTTTTGGTTTTTAAGTCCGAGCTCCCACTGAGAAGACCTTTCGGGAGAGAGTTCGGGATTGCCCACGAAAGTGGGAAACTGCGAGTAGAGGTCGGAAAGTGTAGGATTTCGAAACCCTTCCGAAAAACTCACCCAACTGTCGAGCTCCGAGAATAGGTAATGGGTACTAACAGTGGGCAGAAACACGTCCTGGTTAACAACGTATCGTCCGCCGATCTCGTGAGTGAAGTTTTCAATAAATTTAAAACTTAAAAAAGGGCCCACTTCAAAATTATCCTGAGTCAGTCCGTCACCCGAGAAAGAGGAGTCCAGCCGATGGAAAAAGGCATCGGCAAAAAACTGCAGTTTGGTGGTTCGATGAATGTCGTAGATCCATTCGTTTTGCCAAATGCCGGTGGTTTGATTGGTGTAGGAGATGTTGCCACTTTCTAAGAATTCAGCATCGGTTTTTAAGTAAGAAAAGCGGCTTTTCAAGCTGGTCTTATTGTTGAAAAATACGTGGGGTGAAAGGCTAACCAAAGCCCCTTCCGTCTCTTGCCTCGTTGGTAGAGGAAAATTGATGGCTCCTGGGCTTTGTTGAATCTGACGACCAATAATACTGTTAAAATCCCAGCGCCAGCTCTCGCTTTGCTGAGAACCCTTAATAACGATGCGAGACAGGTTGCCGGCATTAAAATCTCGAACCCCGCTGGCGTCTTTGTTTTGAAACGGAAATTGTCCGTCTTTGTCCTCATAAAATAAAGACGCCTGCCAGTGGCTGGTGGGGCTGTCATAAAGCGGTGTCGCCAATTGGTAGGATTGATGAGCCAGTTTTCCCTCGCGCCAGGGCAAGAAACTTTCGTTGGTGTCAGAAAAGTTAAAATTGATTTCGGGACGGTTATAGGTTTTTGAAACAAAATCGATGGCTCCCGCCATGGCTTGAGAGCCGAAAAACAAAGAAGCCGGCCCTTTGATAACGTTCAGTTGAGCAAGGGTTTCTTTGGGGAGGAAGATTCGCGGAGCTCCAAATCCGGAGGCAAAATTCAATGGGATGTGATCATAAAGAATCAGCGCGCGCCCGCTTTGTGCCGAGCCTCGAATCGAGAAGGTGGGTGAACCCTGAGTTCGAGTTTGAATCCCATTGGTGCTATTGATGGCATCATCGAGCTGGGGGAGTTGGATGGCGGGTGTGACTTTTTCAACTTTTACGGGCCACTCGACAGAGCGTGATGATTCATTGTCCAACACCGGAGCTTCAATCTCTACAGGTGTGAGTTCAACGGTTTGGGAGAGACTGAAAAAAGAGGCGATCATTAATAAGATTAACATTGCTGCTAATACTTAGACGGAAACCCTACCCCTGGCAAGTCACAGCAGGGGAGGAAGGGCTTTTAATACTTATTCGTTTTCGAGTAAACCCTCAACCTGCTGGGTGCGAATGGCTTCGGCAAAGTCTTTGTGCTCTTGTTTACCGATTAGCAGTTGTGCCTTTTCTAATGAGAAAGGTTCAATGGGGTTTTTTAATTTTTTTATTTTTGTTTTGATAATCAGATCGTGGTTGGCGCGAATCACATCTTGCTCAAGTTCACCCTCGCTGAGGGCTTGAGCGATACTTTTAACCGCTTTTACGGGGGACTTCGGCTCGTTGCAGTAAAGTAACATGGTGGCACCCGCCTGCAATGCCATCACTGGAATTTCTCCGATGGGATAGTTTTTGGTCAATGCCTTCATATCCAGGTCGTCAGTAATTATAATGCCTCGGTAGCGAAGAGCCTCCCGTAAAAATTGTTTAATAAACAAAGAGGACAAGGTCACCGGATACTGAGGATCGATGTTGGGGTACTTGATATGAGCCGTCATGATCATATCGACTCGGGCCTTGATGACTTTTTTAAAAGGCTCAAGATCGCCTTGTTTCTCGAGATCCGCCAGTTTTCGTTCATCGACCGGCAGATCGAAATGGCTGTCCACTGAGGTGTAGCCGTGTCCTGGGAAATGCTTAGCGCAAGAAAGAACATCGGACTTTATGTAGCCGCGGACCATGGCAGAAGACAGTTTCGCGACCTGTTCCGGGTCGGTGCTCAGGGCTCGATCACCAATCACTTCATTTTCGGGATTCATTAAGACATCGACGCAAGGGGCGTAATCTAAGTTGATACCAATAGCTTTCAACTCACGACCCATCAACTGGGTGAATTGAAACGTAAGAGCTGATGAATCGATATCGCCCAGATTTTTCACAGGTGGCCACTGAGTGAAAGGCTCTTTTAAACGGTGGACACGGCCACCTTCCATGTCGATAGAAATAAATAAAGGTGTTTTCTCTGGCAATTTGTAACGTAACTGTTGAATGTCGGTAATAAGCTTATGAATTTGCTCGACTGACTTTAAGTTTCTGTCAAAAAGAATGATTCCACCGATATTGTTTTCAACAATAAACTGCGCTTCTTCCTGAGTGAGTTCTTCGCCTGAGAGTCCGATAATGAGTTGCTGTCCAATGAGTTCACGCATTTTTTTATTCTATTGATATTATTTAGCTTTGTCTAGCGTAGCGAGCCCGTTCAATTTTTGGGATCGAGAATATCGCGCAGGCCGTCGCCCAAAAGATTAAAGCCAAGGACAACAACTAGAAGCGCTAGGCCCGGAAACAGGCTCATGTAAGGCGCTTCAAGAAGGTAATTGCGACCGGAGCTTAAAAGGGAACCCCAGGTGGGCGTTGACGGAGGCACACCCAGTCCAAGAAAACTTAAACTGGACTCTGTTATGATTGTGACAGCCATTCCAAAAGAGGCCTGAATCATCACCGGTCCCACCAGATTGGGCCAAATGTAAAAAGTCAGTTTGCGCAGATGGCTAGCACCCAAAGCATCGGCGCTGAGCACGTAGTCCTTGGTTTTCAAATGTAAAATTTCGCCGCGAATCAGACGTGCATAACTGGCCCAGCCGGTTAGACATAGAATGAAAACCAAATGTCCCACCGATGAGGATTGCATCACCGCGGCGATGGTCAAAATAAGAAGAAAACCCGGGAATGCATAGATCATATCAATGATTCGCATGATGATAATATCCACCCATCCACCACAATAGCCGGCTAGGGAGCCAACAATCAGGCCAATCACCAAACTTATGAACACCACCGAAAAAGCGATAATTAAGCTGACCCGTGCGCCGTAAACAATTTGTGAAAAAATATCGATGCCGTTTTGATCGGTTCCCATCAAATGACTTAATGAGGGTAAAAGAAAGCGCTGACTTAAAATCATTTCGGTGGGGTCGTAGCTGGTGAGCCAGGGGGCGAGCAATGCGACCAGCGCCACCAGACCAATGCAGGCGCCGCCGGTTAAAGTTAAGAACTGACCCTTGCCGCCGCTCATTCAAAACTCACTTTCGGGTTAAAAACCTTATAAGACAGATCGGTGAGGAAGTTGACCAGCACATACACCAGTGAAATCACCAACACGCAGCCTTGCACCACAGGATAGTCCCGCTGCTGAATGGCTTCAAAAATCAAAGTTCCAATACCTGGCCAATCAAATATAGTTTCGATAATGACCGTACCCGTTAATAAAGCTCCCAAGATCAGACCAATGATCGTCAGCAAGGGAAAAATGGCGTTGATCAAAGCGTGAACAAAATAAAGTTTAAAAACGTGAACACCTTTAGCGCGAGCCACACGGATGTAGTCCTCACGAATCACATCCAGCATAGAGGTTCGAGTCATTCGCAAAAGTATGGCGACAATTCCCGAAGACAGAGTCAGGGCGGGGAGTATGACATGACCAATGGTGCCTCGTTCGCTAACTGGGAATAAATCAATTTTTAAAGCAAACAACCATATCAGAAGTGGCCCCAGCCAAAACGCCGGCATTGATAAACCAAGCATTCCCACAATCAGTAAAGTTTTGTCGGTAGCACTGTCTTTTTTAAGAGCCGCGATAACACCCAAGGGAATGCCGATGACAAGCGAGAAAAATAAGGTGGCCAGTGTTAACTCAAGGGTGGCGGGCACTCGTTCTTTGATTTCCTCTAACACCGGTCTTTGAGTTTGCAACGAGCGTCCCAAGTCCATTTGACCCAGGTCGATCAAGTAATTTTTAAATTGGACGCCTAATGGAAGATTGAGACCCAGCTCCTCACGCAATTGATCTTTATCGGTTAGAGAAGCATTATCACCGAGCATGATGTCGACCGGGTCACCGGGAATCATGTGAATTAAGAAAAAGCTGATGGTGACGACGCCGGCCACCACGGGAAGTGTTGATAGTATTCGCTTCAGCACAAAATTCATTTTGCCTTTTCTTTTGTCTCGGGTTTACTTTCTTTGTCTTCAGTTTTGGGAGTCAATTTGTCGGCCTGAACGTGGGGTTTTTCGCCCTGATTTTTTAAGCTGTGTTTTTCGCCTTTCGGAATGCCACCAAACAGTAGGGATAAACTTTTTTCGTTATAGGGCATGCCGTTGGTGGCTTCGCTTGGGGTCGTCACCATCTCCGCAGCGATTTGCATCGCCGGAGATACGCTAATTATGGATTCGCCAAATGAGGTAATGAAGTTTACAAACTGTGTGCGTTTGAACGTGTAAAGAACTTTGAAAACATCAACGTTCATCTTTTTTGTTTCGGAATCGACATAGACCTCGCCAGGAAAGGCTTTGCCGTCTTCTTCGGCAATGGCGCGAAAATTGTATTTCGCACCAGGAGTGATGCCTTTTTCCCCTTGCAACAGCAAATAAATCAAAAAGGTACTGAAGAAGGTGCCTTCATCCAATTTTTTTTCATAGACCCGAAGTTTTCCATTTTCGTTGACCTTCACTTGCAAAATCGATTCATCGCGTTTGTTTTTGCGAACATTGGCATCAATGGTTTTCGCCACCTTTCCTTGCAGGCTGGTGTACTGATATTTCACTGGATTCAGTTTGTCGGTGGAATAGGCCTTAAGGCTTTCAGAAATATTTCCGCCTTGGGCGTTGGTTCGAAGGAAGTAGGTGGAAACGAACTGTCTCAATTTGGGATCCAGTTCGTAGCGTTGAATGTAGTAGCCTACGTGCTGACCCCCCGAGAGTATTTTGTAATACCCCTCAAACAGAGTTTTATTCGCCGACAAAGCCGAAGTGGGAAGGAAAAATAAGAGCAGGACAAAGGGCCAGACAAATTGTTTCTTCATCTTCCAATTTTCCCTTTCCCCATTTTAAATGTCAAAGGCTACTGGTATCATTATATAAATGGGCTTCGTTAATAATGAGAAAGGCCAGATGGCCATCTTCATCGCACTGTTTTTTCAGGTGCTGTTTGTGTTTTTCGCAATGGCGATCAACATGGGCCTAGTGGTGCACGACAAAATCAATTTACAAAATTCGGTGGATATCGCCGCCTATTACGGTGCCATGAAGCAGGGTGAGGTGTTAAATCAAATCGCCCACATCAATTATCAGATGCGCCAGAACTACAAGCTATTTGTTTGGCGCTATCGAGTCTTGGGAACATTAGGAAATCGCAACCATCCCTTGAGTTATATTTATTACTTACCTGGAGCTGGACCCTATAATTTGCAGCCAGAGGCGGAAAGTTGGAGTCGGAGTAACCCTCCAGCGAATACAGATGTGGTTCCCAGTGTTTGTATTTCTCATTCGTTTTTCCAAGAAACTGTTGATCTGGATCGAGAGGCCGCTTCGGTTTGCCGTGACAATAATGTTGGAATTCCCGCGATCCCTCCAGTCAGTGCGGCTACCGGTTTCGTTCCAGGTTCTGGAAATCTTGCTCCCACTTTTCAATTCTTGGCGAACCAAATCGCTCGGTTTTGTAAAGAGGCGGGCTTGATGAATTGGCGTTATGCTTCACGAATCCTTGCCCATTTCCGCGCCGATGGATTGGTAAGAAAAAATTTAATTGGAAAGTTAGCGAGCAATCTAACGGGACCTGACCCTTTAGACCTTAGAAATCAGCCGATTCAAGAAGGTGTTAGAAAAACCTTCGAAAGGAATCTGACTGAAACCAATCGTGGTGGTATTCAAGACTTTCAGTATTTCAATTCCTTAGGAAGTGGCGGCTGTGCTCAGGTCGGCGATTGGCTCTCCGAAATAAAAATCAATCCCACTATTTTTTTTCACGATTGGAATTCCAATCAAAACACCGGGCAATGTAATAATGCCGAGCTAAAACCCAACCGACCGGGCAATGGAAATTTGCCCTATGCTTTTTCTGACAGTTTGTTTGCTAGTGATGTGTCTGCGACTCAGCAGTTGCAACAGCACTGGAGTGGTGAACCAACGGCGCAAGGTTGGCACTCTTCGGTTGGCTTCGAAAAAAATCCCTGGTGCGCCATCTACACGGGAGTTCGTGCCACCACCGCTGTTCGAAAACCTTTTGACCCTTCGGGGGGAGGGGTTCAGCTTGAGGCCCGAGGTTTTGCCAAACCTTTCGGTGGTCGAATCGGACCGTGGTACGGCAAAAGTTGGCCCCAGGGCTCTCCGAACTCTGTGGCCAGTAGCCGCAATGAAATGGTGGATCCTCTTTTGCCCTCGCGAGACGTTCCGGGAGGCAGTGGTTCAGGCGATCCGTTTGACGATGTCGCCAATCACTCGCGTTTTCCGGGCGATACGCTGGGTATGAGTTCAAGGCGCGCGATGAGTGCTATGGTACAAAACTTTATGAGTGTTATGAGTCATAATGACAACTCAGATGATCCCGCAATCGCTTTAGCCAATTACAGTAACCTTAATGGAGTTGATATTTTACGAGGAACGGGTGACAGTTTAGCTCGAGTTGGCACAACTGCAGCAAATGTGACAAAGCCAGCCCAACAGAGAATTTTTGAGCTTGCTGCCACAGCTCCTGATGTATTTGATGCTCTCTATTACTCCGTTGAACCCCGTTACCACTTGAATTACTTTTCAGCTTCAACCACTGACGGTGGTGCGCAATTCAATGATCAAGAGGTGATATTTGATTTTGGTTCGGCGAAGGATGGTCACAATGATTCCATTTTAGGTCCGACCAATCCCCAGTTCAGCGTTCTTCAGTCGGTTCAAATTGCCGCCAACAGCAGCCAAACTTATATGGCAGACTACGAACCCATCGTGCGTGATTGGGAAAATCTGTTAACAAGCTGGCACCAACGCGGGATCGTCGACTTTTCTATGGACCCTAACAAGTTTGGGCGCTGCAGTTTTGCTATCGATAACGGTCAATCCCAGAACACCAACAAACCCGAGTACCCAACCACGGGGAACTGCATTCAAGGCGGGCGAACCGGTTATTCTGTCAAAGTGATCTCTCGGGATTTTCTTTTGTCCTCAGATCATGCTGTCGGCGGTGGGGCTTCCGGTGCCTCGGGCCCCATTGAAAATCCTCCCACTTTTTAGGTCATTCACCGAAGAATAATCTTCGATCCCAGTGCAAAAGTGACAGGAATTGCTCCCTGTTTTGAAAAAAAGAGACTCTTTACGCGGGCTTAGTGACCTCAGATCGAATTAAAGGGGTGCTGGAGCCAATAAGACTTGGCGTAATTCTTGTACCTCCATAAGTGGAATTAACAGGTTAGGACCACACGCGTGATAAAGTATTTATTAACAATTCTTTTAGTAACATGGGCCCCTTTGGCTTCCTTCGGAAGCACACCGGCCCAGATCCCGTCGTCTCAAGAGACGGGCGATAGTGTAGAAGAGGCCGCGGGTGAATCTCAGCTTCTTGGCTACAAAGAATGGAAACGCAATCAGGTCTTCGATGCCCGTAAGAGTTTGGATGAGTTCAAGTCCCCCCAGCTTTCAAAAATGGCAAAGGTTGAAGAAAACAACAGTGAATCCACAACTGTGGAAAACTCTGGTGACAATTCAGCAGGCGGCGGTGCGGCCAGCGCCGACAATTTAAAAAATGCCGAAGGAGAGAATCCAATATCTCCAGCGGAAGTCACCCCTGTGGCCGAGGCGAAAAACTCTTCTGAAAGCAAGAGTCCACTCAGCATTGAAGAAAAAGCTGAAAGATTACGGCAACTTGAATTCAACCTAGAGATTGCCCAAGGCCTAACCATCCACGACTATTTTGCCCTTTACCTGAAGAGCAAGACCAAAGCTGAGATGGCTGAAGCTATTAAGAAACTCTCCCCCGACGAGCTATCCGAGCTGTTGATGGCTTATCGCAAAAGTCTCTATGGTGTCCCCGAGGTGGAAGCCACTCAAGAGACAGCTTTCAAGTAATACTAAAACCCAATAAAAACAAACACTTAAGCTTACCTCTTTCAATCCACAAGATTTATTTTTTTGCTGACCTTGACAGTTGAGCCTCGAGGTCCACATTCTCACCATCGAAGTAAAGATAAGAAACGTCTATACGTTATATAAGGAGGAAAAATGGCAGATGTAAATATTCGTCCTCTTCATGACAGACTCTTGGTCCGTCGTATGAAAGAAGAAGATAAAACAGCTGGTGGAATCATCATCCCTGATACAGCAAAAGAAAAGCCCCAAAGAGGGGAAGTTGTGGCGGTTGGAAACGGTCGCGTTACAGACGAAGGCAAAACTCGTCCTATGGAAGTGAAAATTGGAGATCAAATTCTGTTCAGTAAATATGCTGGTACGGACCTCAAGTTGGGTGCCGATGAATATCTAATGATCACAGAAACCGACGTACTCGGAATAATGAACTAAGGAGTTTTAGAAATGAGTAAAGAATTAAGATTTAGCGAAGATGCACGTTCAGCGATTCTCAAAGGTGTGAATACGTTAGCGAATGCGGTGAAGGTGACTCTCGGACCAAAAGGTCGCAACGTTGTTATTGAAAAGTCATTTGGTTCTCCTTTGATCACTAAAGATGGTGTGACGGTAGCGAAAGAGATCGACCTCGATAACAAATTCGAAAACATGGGCGCACAGATGGTTAAAGAAGTGGCTTCTAAAACCAACGATGACGCTGGTGATGGAACAACAACCGCCACAGTTTTAGCTCAAGCTTTATACCGTGAAGGGGCCAAAATTGTTTCAGCGGGTCACAACCCAACAGCTGTTAAAAAAGGTATCGATAAAGCTGTTAAGATTGTTACGGATGAGTTGAAAGCTCTTGGTAAACCGATCAATAACGACGAAGAAATTGCTCAAGTTGGTGCGATCTCTGCCAACAACGATACTGAAGTTGGTCAAATGATTTCAGAAGCGATGAGCAAAGTGGGACGCGAAGGTGTTATCACTATCGAAGAAAGCAAAACCGCTCAAACCGAGTTGGAAGTTGTTGAAGGAATGCAATTTGACCGTGGATACCTTTCTCCTTATTTCGTAACCAATGCGGAAAGAATGGAAGCCACTCTTGAAGATGCTTATGTTTTAATTTACGACAAAAAAATCAGCCAGCTGAAAGACATCGTAGGTGTTCTTGAGTCTGTGGCCAAATCAGGTAAGCCTCTTTTGATCATTGCTGAAGACATCGAAGGTGAAGCTCTTGCAGCTCTTGTTGTTAACAAACTTCAAGGTGCTCTTAAAGTGGCTGCCGTTAAAGCTCCTGGCTTTGGTGATCGTCGCAAAGCGATGCTTGAAGACATTGCGATTCTTACTGGTGGAAATGTTATTTCTGAAGAACTGGGTCGTAAACTAGAGCAAGCCACTCTGGATGATTTGGGTATGGCGAAGCGTATGGTTGTTGATAAAGACAACACAACAATTGTTGGTGGTGCTGGTGATAAAAAAGACATCGACGCCCGTGTAGCCACAATCCGTACTCAAGCTGACGAAACCACTTCAGAGTATGATAAAGAAAAATTGAAAGAGCGTTTAGCTAAACTTTCTGGTGGTGTTGCCGTGATTCACGTTGGTGCTCCTTCGGAAGTTGAAATGAAAGAGAAAAAAGCTCGTGTTGAGGATGCTTTAAACGCAACTCGCGCCGCTGTTGAAGAGGGAATCACCGCAGGTGGTGGTACAGCTCTTCTTCGTGGAGCTGCGAAAATCAACAAAGACGATTTCTCTGATGAAGAGCAACCAGGTGCGATGATTGTTAAGCGCGCTTGTGAATCTCCGATTCGTCAAATTGCTACCAATGCTGGCCTTGATGGCGCCATTGTTGTCGACCGTGTTTTAAGCAACACTTCGGCCACTTATGGATTTAACGCCTATAAAGAAGAGTACGAAGATCTTGTAAAAGCAGGTGTTATCGATCCTGTAAAAGTGGTTCGTTGTGCTCTTGAAAATGCCGCGTCTGTAGCGTCTTTGATGCTAACAACTGAGACCATGATTGCTGAAGCTCCTAAAGAGGAGTCTTCCGCTTCTGCCGGTGGCGGAATGGGTGGCATGGGCGGAATGGGTGGAATGGGCGGAATGCCTGGGATGATGTAATATCAGACCCCATTCAATCTATGTTTTAAAAGGGAGGCTCGGCCTCCCTTTTTTATTGCGCTGAGCGCGCTTGCAGCGCGGCCGACACAATAGGTATTGCCTCTGCAGTCTTGAGTGATAGGCTTTTAAGGTTTTTAGATAAAACCAAGGGGGAAATATGAGTCAATGGATTATTGCCAGTGTTTTATTCATGGCAAACATAGCGACGGCGGCCACCAATGAACTTTCTGTTAAGTACGAGAAAGATTCGCCGTACAGCTTAGAACCATCATTTAGTTTTTCATCGATCAACGACGGCAGTCGATTTATAAGCGTTGGATTCACGGGACGAGTCAGTCAATGGCTGCGCCTGGGAATGGAGTTTGATATGCCGGCCGACTTCGACGAGCAAGCTCAACTTTACCAAGCGCGAATTCTCGGTCGAATCATGCTTCTGGATCGTAAAGACAAAGTTTACATTCAGGGTTCGGGAACCTATGCCGTTTTCAACTATGATTATGTGAACGCTGACCCTGGAATCATCGGGCCCAGCAATCAAACCGACGCCTTTTACATGCTTGATGCTATGGCTGGTTACACTCGTGTTTTGACACCGCAATGGCAGTTGGGTGGGCGCATGGGAGTGCAGTATGCGGAGTACAGTCCGGCATTGGCAGCGAGCTTTCAAGATTGGGAAGGCGAATTCTTTTACAATCGTTTTACAGTCTATGGCAGTTACATTTTTTAGAACTGTTGCTCTTTTAAAATTTAAAAATCTTAAAGGCCCGTCCATTGCGGGCTTTTTTTATCTAAAAGCTAATGTTGAAAGGATCTGTCTTACACTAGGGGTCAACGCAATGAATTAGGAGCGGTTCTTCTGTTCAACTCTGGGGCCTTTTGCCAGTCTTAGTTTTTAAAACACGAAATTTCCAGAGGGGGAGAAATGAAGAGCGTATTGCTAATTTTAGCCATTCCTTTTTTTGCAATCAGTGGGCAGGCCATTGAAAAGGAGAACATCCGGGTGCTGCCGACGAAGACGTTAGTCACCATCGAGATTGACGGAAAATTCCCGGCCGGTCCTGAGACTGACGTTTTGTTTGTCGTTGATGACTCGGGCAGTATGACAAGTCACCAAAATAATTTGGCCAACCACATCGATCTTTTTGCGCAAGAGGCGGTCAAGACGAGAAACAGTTTTCATATTGCTGTGATTAACACAGGGATGAAAAAAGATATTTTTGGTAACAGTCAAACGGAAGTTGGAGAGATAATCGGTAACCCACGCGTTATCACACCAGCCACCAAAAACACTGTTGATGCTTTAAGAGCCAATTTAAAACTAGGCTCTAATGGTTCGGGAACGGAGTCGGTTTTTCTGCCGGTGACTGAAGCCCTATCTGCTGAAAATCTCAATGGAATGAATGCTGGTTTCTTGCGAGACTCTGCCCATCTGTCGATAGTGGTGCTCACGGATGCTGAAGACCAATCTGAAATAACCGCATGGGATTTTGTAGACAATCTTGTGGATCTTAAAAAAGGAATTGAAAACGTTTCAATGCAAGCGGTTATGGTGTCATCGATTGAGAATGAAAATAACTCCTGTCAGGCTGACGGTGCACCGGCAGTAAAAATTGAAGAGGCCTTAAGACTTTTAAGAGGAGAGCAGTACAGCCTTTGCAGTCAGAAGATGGCGCAAGATGTGATAAACCTAGCGAAAAATGTCTTCTCACCATTCCCCGGTGAATTCAAGCCTGGAGTTCTAATTGATGAAGTCACACTTTTTGGAGAGCCCGATGTTTCAAGCATCAAAGTGCAGTTTGGAAATCAAACCATCGCAGAACATTCAAAATACGGATGGTCTTATCGCAAAGAAACCAATACACTGATTTTCCGGTCCGATATTGTTTGGCAGCCGCAGGCTAAAGACACACCAATAACCATCACTTATCGTCCCCGCTAAAAAAACTGCGAGTGTATCCACAAGGGGGTCGCAATATCCTCGGCTCCCATTCAAAAATAATATAAGCAAGCATCTCTAGTCTTTGATTTCATTCTTTTTACTCTTTTTTAAATTTGACTAAGAAGTGTCTTGTTTTTTTCTTGGCCACCGGTCTTCAGTTTAGAAGAGGTAGTCGATGCCGGTTGTTAGCATTGTGAAGCGGTGGCTGAGGTTGTCGGCAGGGGTGGGGCGAGCGCCTCCTGCTCCGAAAGATGTGGAGAGGAGCATAAACTCCAGGCCAATTTTCCAGCGCAACCGCTGACTGATCTTGTTTTCAGCGTAAAAAAGAAAATGATTGATATTGTTGTCTGGGTCACCCCCAGAGGCAAAAGGGGTTTCCTTTAGGCTCGGAAACAAATGGAAATAAGCCTTTCCACCGATCGCCCAGGTTCTTGAGGGGTTGATTGGAACGTAACCGCCTATTCCAATCGGTAGACTTCGATACTGAAGAGTTGTGAAGCCAGTGGTTCCGGTTGAGTCTACAAACATGCGATAGCTGTTAAAGCCCACGTCAACGGAAAGCTTGGGTCCAAAGAACTCGTTTCTTAAAATAAAGTTGTAACCAAACGAAAATCGAAACTGAGTCATAGAGTTTGAAATTTCACTGGGGCTTCCCGAAGGATTTTTTGATTGCCCAATTCCTTGGGCAAATGCCGCATCAGCATAAATTTTCGGTGTGATCCAGATCTCTCCAGAAAGGTTGATTCGAGGGTAAACACTCACTTTCGAGTTGATGTTGGAGCCATCAGCTAAAGCTAAGCTGTTGTTGAAACTTCCCAAAGAAAAGTCAGCACCGACCTTCCCGAAGGTGGGTGGGTCTTTGGCGATCCATTCCCGAGCGTCTTTGCCAAAAACAGTTTTATTGTTTTCACTCAACAGCTGTTCCGGGGGGGTGTAGGTTTTTGTCCAGGGAGTGGACTCATATTGAATTCGTGAAATCCCGGTGATTTTAACATTCTTTTCTAGTACGCCGGGCTCGGTCTCACTGATGATATCAGCAAAGCTAAGATAAGGGTCCACCTTCACAACACGCAGCTGACCTAAAATGGCTTTGTGACTTTTAATAATAAACTTTCGCTTTGGATGTTTCTTTGCGCCGATCACCTTAACGGCTGTTAAAGTTTGTCCGACCTGCACGCCATCGGCCTTGCCGGCATTAATAGTGGCTCGATTGTCGGTTCGACTGACAATCATTGCATCATAGGGAATTTTCTCTAAAACCCGGTTGAACAAACTTTGCACTGCTGTTTGCACAATTTCGGTATTATCATCCGGACGCTTGATTTCTTCTTCTGTAATTAACTCACCACTGTGACTGGAAAAAAGATACAGATGCACACGAATCTGCTCTGGATCTTTGCGGAGTTCGGCAACAAAAAAACCATCAGCACCTAACGATTTGGCAATACTTTTGACTTTTTTCGGAGAGTCGATCAATTCTTCTGGATTGGCAATAGAGGTTTTTGTTCCGCCTTCTACATAGTTCCATTTATGATTTTTACTAATAAGTGCTTTAAGCGTCTCATCAATCGCTTTGGCATAAACCCCATTCACATTATCGACGGTGGGAATAAAAGTGACCTCACGCAAAGTAATGCTTTCATCATAAGAGCTGATGTATTCGGTGGTGTCTTCCATTTGTGGTTGAGCCAAGGAAAGAAGGGGAATAAAAAGTAAAGTCAGAACAATGCGCATATCATTATTATAGAGACAACAGACAAATGAGACATTTATTTTCCGGAAACCGATGTCCCATCTGGCCTTTGCTCTAAGTGTTTTCAACCGGAAAGTCTAGCTACCCACTGAGTGGAGGACCTAGGGTTAGTTCCCATGCTGAATGTATGAGCCTTAGTTTGAATCTTGGTATAATGAAAGGCAACCTCTGAACCGAGGACCTTTCCAACAAAGGGGTCTTGGGGAGGATGTTTAATCTCGATTTGTGAACGAGATTATAAGCAGGCAAAGTCAACTTAAGGGAGACGCCATGAAAGTGCTAATTGTCGATGATTCTTCTTTTGTAATATTGGTATGTCGACAAGCTCTGGAAAAATCAGGCTATGAAGTGGTTGGAGAGGCCTACGACGGTGTCAGTGCTGTTGAAATGGCCGAATCGAGCCAGCCCGATTTTGTGATCATGGATATTGCCTTACCGAGGAAAAATGGTTTCGAAGCCACCCAAATGATTCAAGAAATTTTACCGAAGGTGAAGGTGCTTGCGGTTTCAGCAATAGATGAAGACTGGGTGCGAGATAAGGCCATTGAATCAGGATGTTTTGACTTTCTTCCTAAACCTTTTGATACCATAGCCTTAATCAGTCGTTTGGATGAAATGAAAGATTCGTTGGGAGATTTAAAATATGGGTGATTTATTCTTTATTCTAAAAATGATGATTTACACATTAATTCTTGTCGTGATTTTGCAAGTTAAAGTGGGATCGACCACTTTAGAGCAAAAACTGCAAGCGATCACTCACCAGTCAGAATTGGCGGGAGCGGTTCAGGGTGTGGCGCAAGGTGCGGCCACTTTTATTGGCGTCCAATACAATAAATTGGCAGGAAAAATCAGTTCCAAATACATTGAAAAACACAGCTCAAGCAACCGACCGGGATCACGTCTTAAAAATAAATTTCAAGAGTTGAAAGAGTCCTTGAATGAAAAATGGGAAGAGGAAAAAGACGAAATTAAAGAGCAAAAAGAAGAGCTTTAGATTTCAAGCTCTTCACCGAGCGGCCCCAAGAAAGACACCATTGATAAAAACTTCTCAATAATGGATGTGGCGATATTGCGTTTGCCTTTGGAATCCACCGACGCCACACTGCCCTGATCATCGTAGGTGATCTTAACGGACCCAACATTTTTAAGTTCTATTTCCACAGGTTTATCGACACCAACTTTATGCGTAAGGCGGACTTCTTCGCCGGCGGCGTTGATTAATTTTTCAACCTTACCGGTGGGGTAATATCCTACGCTGATATACGAATTCTTATTTTCAGTGGCTCTTGATAGGAGTCCGAAGCGGTTATAATCAACGCTTAGACTTCTAGACTTTGAAACTTTTCCTTTTCTATCAAGGTTTTTAATTTCAATTTTGTTGATTTTGTAGGAGCTTCGATCGTAATCAAACTTCGACTTTGTCCAGTCTGTGACCGAACCACGGCGGCCGCTAATGTTTTGATAGACCACATCCTCACGGGTATTTACAAATCCATTATCATAGTAAGAAAAGCCTCTGAAAAAGACCCGGTTCTCAGTGATTTTAACGGGTCTCCCAAAATAAGGATGAAAGAAAACGTCTTTGCTGTCATCCCGATATTCCTCAAGAACCCTTTGCAGGAACTTTCCTTTGGCGTTGACGTAGGGGCGATACCAAAATTCATGTTTTCCAGTGTAGGTCTTTTTCGACCCTTTGCATTTTCGGCTGAAAGATCCTACATAGTGATTTTTGGGATCTTCTTTGCTGCCAGCAAATTCAAATTCTTCACGACAGCCTTTACGGTTCGTGTAGCTTTTTATCCAATCATTGGAAAGGTCGTAGGTCATTCGCATTGTTGTGTTGTCCGGAAAATCCACGCTGGTCATATTGTGGTTGGGATCGTAATTAAACTTGTAGGTCTTCTTCCACATGTTGGTGACCTCAACCAAATTGTCACCCATAAACTTGTACTGGACTGTTAAACCTTTACCGTTTGAGATCGAGGCCAGACGCCCTTGGCTGTAGTGAAAAGTCAGGCGTCGCCCTTTTTTATCTTTCAAATAGTGGATGTCCTTGCCTTTATAAAATATCTTAAGTTCTTGTCCGGTGGGTTCCTCGATTTTTACGAGTTGGCCTTTTTGGTTATAGGTCTCGGTAACCCCGCTAAAAAGACGTCTTTCATAAAAGCGGCCGTCGAAAACAATTTTTTCAAACCCTTTGGCCTTAGAAAAGAAAGTGTTACCGGGCTTCTTTATTTTTTTATCATCAATTAAGCCGAGTTGTTTGGCGTATTCGAAGCGCATTTTGGTGTTTGATTTTAGCTGAGTGCGAAGGTTGGCAATGTCAGACGCATTGAGCTTACGAGTTTTATTAAAATCTTCAATGATTTTTGCAATGGTATAGTCTCTATTTTTGGAGTCAAAGTTGTTGGGATAATAGGTGACGGCAAGACCGCCACCACATTCTGTTAAGTTGATGATGCCATCTGATGTTATAGTCAGGTGTGTTTCAAACTTTGAGCACCAGCCAAAACCAAACATACCAATAAAAAGAGAGCGTGAGCTATAAAAACGCTCAATTTTCATTTCGATACCGGCTTCGGGATCGATATAGTCGACCCACTTCTCATTGTAACTGGCGTTTCGCATGTTCACCATGGAAAAGGCAACAGGAGCTTGAACTAGAATAAATATCAACAACAATAATCGCTTCATAAACCTATACTTTAATTGTTACAACTTTCTTAATCATAAGACCACCTATTATCTGCAACACCAGGACACACATCAGTGCGATGATTCCCAAAGTCGTGGTAAAAAGTGGCTTAATGTATCCTGGGTCTAAGGCCCAAAACACAACAAGCAAAATCAGAGGAATACAACTGATGATAATCCCCTGCATAACTCCTTGCGCGGTCAAAGCTTCAATTTTTTTCTCAACTTTTTGTCTTTCTCGGATCGTAAAAGTGATGGTCTGAAAAGTTTCAGCCATATTACCACCGGTCTCTTTTAATATATTAACGGATGTGACAAACATTTGCACATCCGGTCTAGGTATTCGTTCAGCAAGCTCGGTGAGAGCATCTTCAATGGTTTGTCCCAATTGGTTCTGAGATAAGACCAGTCGGAATTCTTGGCTGATTGGGTTGGGTAGGTTTTTAACCACCCGATCCATGGACTGGGTCACACTCAAGCCGGCCCGAACTCCGTTGGACAAAATTGTCATGGCATCAACCATTTGCTCGTTAAACCGAGAGCACCTTTTTTCATAGAGATATTTCACAACATGCTTGGGAAGATTCCATCCTAAAAGTGTAAAGACACCACCGATAATAAGGCCGGCGACGATGTTAGGCCAAAATAAAATGAAAAACAATGCGCCAAGACCAAAGCTTCCAACCATCAATGTTTTCGTTAACTTATCTTTATCCACTTCAACAAACATCAACTCCAGATATTTGACGATTTCGTCTCTTTGTCCCAAGCTTCGGTTGTTGATAAAGGTCAGAACTTTATCAATCCATAAAAAACAAATGGTGAAGATGCAGATTCCAACCAGAATCGCCAACATCGGCAATGGGATGGGGAGAGAGAAGTTATCGATGATATCCATCATTCACCTCCCGTTTTCTTTGGAATCGGACGTCTCAGTCCATTCGGACGTTTCTTCGGTTTCGGTGCTCGCTGAGATTCATCCACTTCGTTAGAGAAAAGATCTTTTGGAATATTAATTCCTCTTTCTTTAAGATCTTGCACAAATTTAGGAATAAGACCTTTAGAAAGAAATTTTCCAACGATTTTACGGTTCTTATCGTAACCGGTTTCTTTAAAGGAGAATACATCTTGTAAAGTGACAGCCTCTCCCTGAATACCTTGAACTTCGGTAATGTTCATAAGCTTTCTGGATCCATCGGAAAGTCTTGAAATCTGTACGATCAAATCAACCGCTCCTGCAATCTGCTCTCGTATGGCTTTGTTGGGAAGATCGACTTCGTTCATCATACAAAGGTTCTCAAGGCGAGCGATGGCCTCACGGGGATTGTTGGCGTGAACCGTGGTCATGGATCCATCGTGACCTGTGTTCATGGCCGCTAACATATCCAAGGCAGCACCATCACGACACTCACCAACCACAATTCGGTCAGGACGCATACGCAAAGAGTTTTTAACCAAATCTCTTATCTCAATCGCTCCGGTTCCCTCCATGTTAGCGGGGCGAGTTTCCAGACGAACCACGTGCTCCTGTTTGAGTTGCAATTCGGCTGCGTCCTCAATGGTGATGATTCGTTCATCAACGGGGATAAAAGATGAAAGGCAGTTAAGTAGAGTTGTTTTACCAGACCCTGTACCACCGGAGATAATCACGTTTTTTCCCTGGCTTACACAGAGCTTAAGGAAGTCCATCATTTGTTTTGTAGCAGAGTTGTATTGGATGTATTGATCGACGCCAAAATCGTCTTTACGAAATTTACGAATTGTTAAAGCCGGGCCATCTATCGAAAGTGGCTCAATAATAGCATTCACACGCGAACCGTCTTCGAGGCGGGCGTCGACGTAAGGCGTTTTCTCATCAATACGCCGTCCCAAGGGGGTTACGATTCGTTCGATGACGTTTCGAAGCTGTACGTTTGAAGTAAAGTGAATTTTACTCAATTGGATTTTACCACTTTTCTCAACAAAGATTTTATCGTAACCATTGACCATAATCTCTGAAACCGATTCGAGGGCCAGTAGATCCTCTAAGGGGCCTAAACCGAGAGCCTCATCAACCACTTCTTTAATGATTTGTTTGCGGTCTGTATTGGCAAGACCTTTGGATTCTTGATCCAAAATTTTACCAATAGAAACTTTCACATCGTTTTGCAGTTTGCGATCCAGTTCTGGGTCTTCTTTTGCTTTGGTGATATCGTCATTCTTTAGGTTTAAATCTTTGATCAGTCGACGGTGTATCGTCATCTTTAAGTGAGTTCTAGCGTCGACTTTGCGGGTGGCACCAAGAGCAGGTGTGCTCGATCCATCAGAGCCGCCTTTTTTCAAATTCAAGCTTGGTTTCTGCAGCGTTTTTAATTTTTGCAGGAGGCCACCAGAAAGAGTTCGAACCAGGCTGTGAAAGGCTGATGAGATAGGGGCTTGTTTGGCGGCAAGAACAAAGGGAACACCTCTTTTAAGTGCACCCATGGTTGTCAAATCGTCCTGTGGAATTGATCCCAATACCTTTTTTCGTAAAGATTTTTCGATACTAGGAATCGCCAGCCCGGCTTTACTGTACTTGTTAACAACAGTTTGCACCATCGGTTGTGGAATGGTTGCTGCAGCCAGTTCATTATGCAGACGCAGAGTTTGGTTCACAGTTAAAACTTCAGGAGTTGTGATTGTTAAAATTAAGGTCGTTAGTTCAAGAGCTGACATTTGCAGATCTTCCAACTGATTGCCCAGATCCAAATAAATAAATTTATAGAAGTTACTAAGAGTCTGAATTTGTTTGATCGCAACAGAGTTGTTGATTGAGAAAACCTCACCGGGGTTTCTAATGGCAGCAACGTAATGTAAAGGAACCTGTGGGTGAACGTTAAGAACGGCGCTTAAATTTCGAGAGTTGATAGTGCCTGTGAAGTTACAAAGATCATTGATTGTCTTAGGCTTCTGAAAGCCTGTTATAAAATTTTGATCACCACAAGTTTTAGCATCCAAATCGATCAGAAGAACAGGTGTTCGTAATTCCAGACAGGTCGCCATTGCAAGATTGGCTGTAAAGACACTTTTGCCTACGCCCCCTTTGCCACCAACGACTGAAATTATTGAACAATTTGGATTAACTGCCACTTAGCCTCCACAAGCTCTTATCGGTAAAACCCTTGAAAAAAATAAGGTTCATACTCTATTCACGCAGGCGAAATTTACTTTTAATCCCCTCTGACCCTTGGCTGGCTGAAGCTTTAATAATGGGCGTAACAAACACCACAAATTGGTTTTTATTACGACGAAAGTCCTTTGCCGCATACAAGTTGAATAAGGCATTAGGATCTTGGTCGGGGTTGTATTCGGTACCACTATCAGTAGAAATCAGTCCACCGATAGCCGCGCTTTGACCACTACGAACGTTGACCGTGGTTTTTACATTATTCTCCGCTGTTTGCGGTCCGGCACCGGTATTTCCGATCAGTGTGCTCATTGAAAAACTCATATCAAGCTGAATGACATCGGAGCGCGGGTTAACAATGGTCGGAGTAATATTTGATGTTATTCCAACTTTGGCTGAAGCCGGTGTGTTGACGCCGACTTGCCCATTGCTACTGGGTTGTCGAACCACATAAGGGATCAACATATTTGACGAAATAATACCAGGACTTCTATTTTTGGTCGTCACCGAAGTGCTTTTTAATATTCGCGCGTATCCATGGGATTTCGCATAGTTGAGCTTAGGAAGCAATCCTGTGATGACCCCAGAAATTTCAGCAACGATACCGTCGTTATTGTTACGAGTATCCTGAGTGAACGCGACCTCAGTATTATCCTGTAAAGACGGTGCCCACTGAAACGAGTTACTGCGTAAATACTTTTTACTCAATTCAACATAGTGGACCACCAACTGAATAATTTTCTCTGGTGGATCAGCCGGTCGAGCCCGCACAGTGAGAAGATTAAGGACAACAGGGCCTTTAGGTTTTTTGACAACCCCCTGCGCCTCAGCCTGGTTGATAATGGGCGGCGGCATATAGGTTTTGGCGATAATTTCAGCCTTGGCTCTTTCGTCCTTGTTATTGGCAATTCCTTTCAGGATGAACTTGCCGTTAACGGCCCGAACTTCAATATCGGGATTGTTGATATCCCGTTCGATAATTTCAGCAATTTTCTTTTGCGCAATGGGATTAATTTCAACCAAAGACGAAACGGGAGTGCCGCCGTCTTTGTATTGAGCAATAACCCCGTAAATTCTATTTAAATCTTGAGCGAGCAAGACCTGACCATCGATTACGACACGATTATTTACAATTTTAACAGTGATGCCTTCAATGTCATGTAGCAGACCACGCACCTCGCGAACAACTTTCGTGAGTTCTGTTTTTTGAATATCCAGGCGGTATTCAAAAAATTTGCGGCCTTTACGGTCGTGCATGGCAAAGGTCTTTACACCTTCTCTTAAAGGAATAAAGTCTAATATTTTACGTTCGCGGTCTAATAGGATTTTTACA
This sequence comes from uncultured Pseudobdellovibrionaceae bacterium, assembly GCA_964588335.1. Taxonomy (GTDB): domain Bacteria; phylum Bdellovibrionota; class Bdellovibrionia; order Bdellovibrionales; family JAGQZY01; genus JAGQZY01. The sequence continues at coordinate 113,470 of CAZPOV010000001.1, forward strand.
AAACCCTTATAGTTTCCCGACGGTTCAGCCCCCGGAGGAAGGTGTGAAAGAACCTCGCGATGTCGAGTGCCGACATAAAGGTTCAAATACTTTTTCCCGACCGGACGGTCCTGGGCCAGGGTGGAAAAACCCACCAGCAGGACCACTAGAAATGTCCACAGGATATTAAAGCGCTTCATAGCGACCTCGTTTTTTCGGCTTTGGAGTCGGCTTCGGAGCCGGCTTTGGCGCCACCTTTTTCTTTAAAGGTTTTTTGGTTTTAGCAGCCGGTCGACGATTCAACACTCGATTCACATCAGACAGTGGCAATTGGTTCGTCACTCGATCATTAGGATTTCTTAAAGTAAACGAGATCGGAGCTGCTATTGAGATCAAGTACAGCAAGTCTTGAGCTTCACTGGGAGTGACCTCAACCGTGATTGTTGAGTAATTGTTTTCCACGCGAAGATTTCGAATTTCATACTCTTCAGAGTCACCTTGCACGACCTCGATAGGAAGGTTGTCGACAATCTGTTGTCCGGTTGCAAGCACTGGAAGGTTTTGTTGAATCGTTCGAATTTTACGAACTTTATCGACTCCTTGACCAATATCGACTCCGGCGACCACATCAACACGATCTCCTGGCTTTATCAGTTTAGCGACCCCTTGGACTTCGTTAACGGGGATGGTTACAGCTCTTTTGCCGGGAGCAATTTGCATGGAAAGACCCGTACTTTTATCGATCAAGCCTAGTTTCGTATCAAGAATCTGTTCTCCTTTGCGAATCGGGGCCATGGCGATTTGCCCAACAATATCCACAGGATTTTGTATGGCCGACGGCTGAATAAAGTCAGAGGGCTTTTCCACCACTTCGAGCTTTGATTCATCAATAATTTCCATTTCAAGAATGTCTTCGCGAGCCACCACCACAGTTTTTGTTTGGCCGAATTTTCGAGCCATGGTGGCGCGTTTATCCTGGGCCCATCCGTAAAGGAGAACGACTGCAAAAACGGCAGAAGCTATTGAAATCCATAATGTGCGTGTTTCGTTCTGTTCCACGTTGTCATCCTCCGCAATCGTTGCTTAAACAAATTCCATACATCGTCATAATCCACACCGGATTGACGGATACGGCTTGGTTTCTGTCCCCAGCAGGAACGCGATCAAAAACATCTCTATTGTGCACGGACTGTTGGCGTCCGCTTTCTTCAATTTCCATTCCCATAATAATGGGACGTTCGGTGGCAACTTGGCTCGAGCTAAAACCACCAGAATCATTATTGATTCCGTGCAGGCGAGTCATAGTCCCGTAGAAATGAAGAGGAGCTCCTCGATTCGATCGGAAATACATTAAGTTTGTTCGGTGTCGAAAAGTTTCGAAAACGTAAGTCCTTGAATGAATATTGTGAAGCACACCTGTGTGCACGACTCCAAAAAAACCAAAGGTGTAGTAGATCATGGACACAAACAGGACGGTTAGCACCGTGGCTTCGATGCTGGCTAGGCCTTTGTTGTTGTTAATGGGGTGTTGCCTCTTGGTTTTCATCGTCAACACCCGTTATCCATCAGTACCACAACCTGGTCGACCTGCAGAACGCTAAAGCCCAAGTTGGACATTTGCTGAGCTCGCTCGGCCATAAAGTCGCGACATTCTTCGAAAGTAGGTTCCCTTGCCAGAAAGGATTGCACATTGGCTTGAAAAGCATTGGCGTCTTCAGCCGTGTTGCCCACCATTGGAATTCGTTTGTATAAAATAGGTGCGCTAAAGGGGATGCGGGCACCAACAAAATTATCAGACTCATAGGAAGAGTCTGGTCCAAACTCTGAATTAAAATCATTGATTTGTACTTGGCCAACCTCAAACCACCCGAACTCGACCATTGAGTCAAAAATCGGATTGGAAGCCAGCTCATTAAATTTCAGTTCGCCTCTTTCAATTTGCTTTTGTTCGTTTTGATGGGCCAAAGAGTAGTTGCGGGCCGATGCAAAAGACATATACTGCACAACCTCAACCACTGATAGGGTCATACCAAAACTAAAAATAACCGCCGATAAGGAAAAAATCAGCAGCGATGCGAACACAAAATCAATGGTCAGAAGACCTTTTTCATTGTTTAAAGTTTGTTTTATCATGGCGTATCTCCTTGCGGAGAACCATGGCGAGTGATGTGATTTGGATGCAAGCCCTTGCCTTGTTCCGGTGGCGACCAAATTCCGTTCTCAATCATCCCGGCAACATAAGTCCACGGTCTTTCAACTAATGAAGACAAAATATTATTTTCTTTTAAAGCACGACTGCCGGCAAACATAATGCTAGCAAAGATCGTCAAGATTAGTACGGCTTCTACAGTCAACTGCCCGGATCGGTTAGCAATCATAGCAACCCTCCAAATTGGATGTGGGTGACCCATCCAAAAAGAATTGCGACTGTGTAAGGGATTTTCTGAGGCTCTGCGGGTTTCAGTTTATAGAAGAAAACTGTCATATTCGACATTAGCTGGGTGAACTTACCCGCCAACAGCGATTGCAACACCCCTATTAAGGCACCCCAGAAAAGGGCGTAAACAAAAATTTCAAATGTTGTTACAGTTCCCATTAAAATCCCAAAACACATCATAAATTTCATGTCGCCGGCACCGGTCGCTCCCATAAGAACGAGAGGAAGCATCAACGCTCCTCCGACAACAAAGCCGCCCAGGCCTTGCCACAAGGTTAGGTTACTGAACCAAAACAAATGAATGGATCCTATGAGGGTTAATGTTAAAAAAAGCCAGTTATGGAATTTTTTAAAACATAGGTCGTCTATAACGGCGGCTACTAAAAAGCTTAACGGCCATAGTAATGCCAGCGTCAAGTTCATCAAGGACTCCCAAGAGGAGGTGCTCCTTGAGGTCTTGCCCATTCTACAGGTCCATTACGAAATGGAAAACGATGCCCAAAAGTAATGTTGCGTTCGACGCGTGCTCCAAGTCTTGGAGCCGCCTCTTCAAAAACTTTTCTTGGACCTCGATCGCCAAGAAATGCTCCCCCGAGAATAAATACAAACAATCCCAAAAGTAGGACGAGTTCAGTTGTCATAACCTTCGCCTAACCTTTCAAATTATTCAAAATCGTTGATTCGACCGCCAACTTGCTCGGTTTTATCACGAACAATGTTTACGATTTTATCTTTGAAAATGTATGCGATAGAAACCACCACCACGAGCATAAGAATGTATTCCGTTGCTCCCTGAGCGGATTCATCTTGCCAAAGCTTTTTTAAAGTCTTCTTCATAGCTCCCCCTTTAAAGGCTAAAACTTTTCAATTTCTTAATCGGTCTAAAGGCTGAAGAACATTAGATTAACCTTAGTCCAGTTGTCTGTGTCACCGGCCCTTAGAGATGGTTTAATTTTAACACAAGGGTACCTTTTTCGATAAAAAGCTAAACCGAATGGGAGGTCACTGTCTTAGATTGAGACAGTCTAAAATTTTTCAATGATTTTTACTGTTTAAAATTTTGGGGTCTGTTTAGATTCCAGTCATATTCAATATATTCGATGTCCTCGGCACCATCGACCCTGGCTTCTAAGGAATCATTCTCAAGGTACTTTTTGATGAAAGCCTTCACACTACCAGCAGCCTCTATAAAGTCGTCTTTATACCACTTAAAAAGATGGGTGAGATAAAGATCTTTTCCTTTAAGGTGAAGGTGTCTATTGGTATTAAATGCCTTTTGAATATTAGAATCCAGAGTTTGATCAAGACTTTTTGCTTCATAGGTGGTCTTTAAAAGGGGCGGGCAGCCGACGGAGGCACAGTTAACAGCAAAATGAATTCTTGCATCTTTCCAGCCCTTCTTCTTGTACTCATTGCCCAGCAAAGTGCCTTTCTCGATTTGGTCGAGGCTCATTTTTTTACCACCAACATTGTTGATCTCTTCTTTAAATATTTTATAGGGACTAAAGAAGGACCCTAGGTCTTTAACACTGTTGATTTTTAAAGACTTGCCGTCAAACCCTTGTTCTAGAATAATTTTAATCATAAAGAAGTTATAGCTGTTGATCCAAAATGCAGTCGCGGAATTTTTAGAAGTTAAGGATTGAGTATCAAATTTTGCGAGGATTTCAGTTTGCTTTTGTAAGTCTTTGAGCGTGTCGGGCGTGGTTTTGGCCGCATCATAGTCAAAAGCCGTTTGCAGGCCTCCGCCAGGGAGTTCGCTGACCTGCAGGTGGCGATTCAGGATATTTTGAAAAGGTTCAAAGTTTTGCGCTCCAGCCAATTGTGGCAGAGATAAAAAAAGACAAAGTGTAATAAGTTTCATAGTGATTCCTTTGAATAACTAATTTTAGCATTTGAGGCTTGATGAATTCAACAGGGTTTTTATTGAGGTTTTGAAGTCGAAGCTTCAGGTGGCTTGTTGCAGTCGAGCATTCTTTGCCTATACAACTCTTGCCATTCGGGCTGATCTTTCAGCAGACCAGAGGCTCGACGAAAATTATGGTGTAATTTTCTCTCTTTCAGACAGTGCTTGGTGTAGGCCTGCAAGGCGATTCCATATTTTTTAAGATCGAAGGCTGTTTGCGCGAGACCCATGAAAACTTCGGACTGTGCGTTTTCGTATTTCGAGGCTTTTTGATAATATTTAAAGGCAGCGCTAATGTTTCCACTCTGATGATAAGAATCTGCTGCTGCATAAAGAGCTTCCTCCGAATTGGAAAACTTTTCTCCAACACTGGCCAACATCCTTTTGCCAATCTTTTCGTCACCAATATTGACGTGGGTTTGACCCAGGTAGATGTAATTGCTGGGATCATTGGGTTGAACAACAATGGCTTTTTTACAGGTGATTTTTGTCTCTTTGGTGAACTTCGCCATGAAATTATATTTGCATTGCAAGCTTATATGTCGAGGGTAAAATTTGATATTGTTGGCCTTCATGTCTTCCATAACTCGCAAGCCTTCAAAGGCATAGTGTTCGACATAAGCCTCTAATTTGTCTAACCAGATATCATAGATTTTTGGGTTTTCAGGGTCGGCTTTTTGAGCAGTTTTTAGAGTTTCAAAAAGCTTGGCGTGAACCGGCTTGCGAATCACTGGGTTTTCAACCTTATCTAATATTTTCGAATAGACTTCGATCGCTAATAAGTAAGATGAGGTTTTCACTTCCGAACGACTCAGTAAAATATTAGCTATGGCTTCCGACTGTCGAAAATCATCGATACTGAGGTAAGAAAAGGCGAGCTTGTACACTTCGGGGTCAGGAAGCTGTTCTGCGATGGGTCCGAGGTACATAATGACTTTGTCCCACTGATTTTGGTTGTAAAAGTGAGTACCCAAAAAAAGGCGGGATTTAATATTACTGGGTTCGGTTTCGACGTTTTTTTGTAGAGCTTGAACCTCATGCGCCTTCAGCGGACGTTCCAATTGTGCCAAAACAGGCGAATTTAGTCCGTAAGTCACTGTAAGCACTAAATAAATGAATGTTTTAAAATGATTCATTTTTTTTTCAGTCCTTCCGATAAGGTTTTACCTATGGGCCTATCGGAATTTTTGAGAAAAACATTTGTAAGCCAAACGTCTAGGGCTAAAGAAGCGGGACAAGCCGTTATCGAGTATTTACTCGTTATGGTCATTACTTTGGCGATCATCCTAGGGCTGATGTACCAATTCAACGACGCTTTCAAACAATTTCTTGATACTTATTTTGGTGATTACATTGCATGCCTTTTGGAAACGGGTGAGCTACCCAGCCTTGGCGGAACAGGTCCGAATCAAAGTCAGTGTGTTTCTCCCTACGGCGATTACAATCTTTCAGCAGGTGCTTCACAATACGATACCAATTCAGGGTCTGATGGCAGCGGAGGTGGTGGATCTCGCTCTAGCAGTGAAGGTGATCGGAGTGGAGATAGCTCTTCTGGCAGTGGTGGCAATGGATCGCGCTCGAACCGTAGTTTGAGGCGTAGCAATGTCTCCAGCACTGGGGGTGCTGCCAATAGCGAAACTCTTGGCAATAGCAAAGCCCGCAATGGACGACCTTCCAGCGTTCGACAGTCGCAGTCTCAGAATCAATCAAAGCAAAATGGCTTTGAATCGGATAGTTCAGAAGGCTCATTTGGTGGGGGACGAGGACGAACTCGGCGTCGCAAAAAAATTATTTATCTAGGTGAAAACTACACCAGTAAAGAGGCAAAAGATAAAGGCAGCCCGGCCGTTGTCGGAAAATCCAGTTCAAAAAAGAAAAAGGGTGGCAAGGGCGATCTGCGAAAACCATCATTCGCACTTGAAGTACCAGAGTCGAAAAAAATGGGACTCGACGATAAAAAGCCCGGCTTTCAATTTGGTATCTTGATAAAAATACTGCTTATCGCTGGTATTGTCATAGCCATCTTCCTTCTGTTGGGCGGTCAGGCTCTGCAAATTAAAAAAAGTTGGCAAAAATCAGAATAGAAGCTAAAACCACAGCATGCGTATTGCTCTGGCTCAGATGAACTCCTATTTAGGAGACTTTTCAGGAAACGTCCAACGAATCGTTGAAATGGCCGAAGAAGCTGTTGAAAAAAGAGCGGATCTGGTCGTGTTCCCTGAACTCAATCTGCTTGGTTATCATCCTTGCGACCTTATGGAGAGACCCACAGTCATTGAGCGACAGCAGCAGGCTGTCGACGAGTTATTGCAACGCTTACCCAAAAACATTCATTGCTTGGTGGGAGCGGCGACAGCCAACCCAGAAAAAGGCAAGCCTTACCTGAATTCGGCTTTACTGATTCACGATCAAAAGATCCTGGGAACATTTAGCAAAGAGTTACTACCTGTTTATGATGTGTTTGATGACAGCCGTCACTTTTCCCCCGGCCAGGTTAAAGATAATCACTTTGAAATTAACGGTAAAAAGATTCAGCTTCTTATTTGTGAAGACATGTGGGGTTGGGATCCTTTGCACGAGAGTAATCCGATCTTAGACATGACTCCTGGGTCGGTGGATTTTGTGATTAATATGAGTGCCTCTCCGTTCACTCTGGACAAGCGAGAGCAACGTCTTTCCCACGCCCAATCCACGGCCCATCATTTAAAAGCGCCGGTGGTTTATGTGAATATGGCCGGTGCTCAGGATGAACTGATCTATGATGGTGGTAGTTTCGCCATTTCAAAAACTGGAGAACGGCTTGCACAAAGTGCTTATTTTGTGGAAGACCTAAATATCATCGATTACTCAACGGGTGAAGGTGGATTCCGTGAGGTTCCACAAGACAACACGACTCACTTGTACCAGGCCCTGGTCCTGGGCATTCGAGACTTTATTCGCAAAGTCGGTTTTCGAAAGGCCCATATTGGTCTCAGTGGTGGAATCGACTCGGCGGTTGTGGCGTGTCTGGTGGCTGATGCCATTGGGCCGCAAAATTTAACTGCGATTGCCATGCCGACCGAATTCAATAGCGAGCAAAGCACGTCTCTGGCAAAAACCTTGGCACAAAACCTGGGTTGTCAATTTCATGTCCTACCCATACAGGACAGTTACCAATCTTTGGTTTCTTCTTATGAAAAGTGTTTTGGTAAAAAAGAATTTTCACTGGTTCATGAAAACTTTCAGGCCCGTCTTCGAGGTGTTTTCTTAATGGGATTTTCCAACGAGCATGGAAGTCTTTTGATCAGCACAGGCAATAAAAGTGAATACGCCACAGGGTTTTCCACATTGTACGGAGATATGTGTGGAGGGTTGGCGCCGGTTGGAGATCTTTTGAAATCGCAAGTTTATGAGCTGGCGAATTACTACAATCGTGAGCACGAAGTGATTCCCACCGAAATAATAACCCGACCTCCGAGTGCCGAACTAAAGCCGGGGCAGCAAGATAGTGACTCTTTACCTGACTACGATCTGCTTGATGCCTCTGTTGAATCGTTGGTCAGTCAGAAACAAAAAGCCAATTCCGAAACCGATGAGTGGGTTTTGCAGAAGCTCTTCCGTTCAGAATTTAAACGTTGGCAGAGCCCCCCGATTTTGAAAGTTTCTGACCACGCTTTCGGACAGGGGCGGCGTATGCCGATTGCCCACAAAGCCCTGTATTAATAATTTTTCTTCATAATATTATCGTCTTGGAACTGGAAGCTTAGGCCTTAGTCATCCAAAGGAAGCTTAAAGGCAAAATCGTGCGAAACATCATCAAGGTCAAGCTGACAAGCCAGGCGTTCATTGGGCGCAAAGCCTCTATCATCGGCCATTTCTTGTTCAAGAGAATTTCGTGTCGGTAACGTTTCAACACCTTCGGTTATGATCACTCGGCAGGTTCCACAACTGGCCATACCTTCACAGGAGTGTCCGATGGGAATGCGATGACGTATCGCAAGGAGTAAGAGATTGGGAGCCTCTTCTGGGTCGAGCAGTAAAGACTCTGTGTCGTACTGAATTTTCATAACATTAAGTTATTTCAACATGTTATAAAGTTCAAAAAAAATCTCTTAAAGTTGGGCCAAATCTTGCTTCAATGGTCGTTCGATGGTTAATTCTAAGGAAAGGGGAGACTATGGACTTTATAGCATTTGATTTAGAGACAACCGGGACAGTGGCTGGTGTTGATCAAATTGTTGAGATCGGTGCTGTTCGCTACATCAACAACCAACCCGAGGGGACTTTTTCAACACTTGTTGACCCCAAGAGATCGATGCCGGCTGGCGCCACCGCCGTTAACGGTATCACCGACGATATGTTGGTTGGAAAGCCCTTGATTGAAGATCTTTTAGAGTCCTTTGCTGAGTTTTGTGCCGACCTTCCTTTGGTGGCTCACAATGCGCCTTTTGATACCCAGTTCTTAAAAGCCGATATCGAGAAGCACGAACTTCCGGGCCCTCGGGGCGTGGTTTTAGATACCTTGCCGATTTCTCGAAAAGTCTTTCCAGGCTTGGCCAACTATAAGTTGGGAACCTTGATCCAACATCTTGATTTGCCAGCGGGTCAATTTCACCGAGCCGAAGAGGATGCATCTTACTGCGGCAATTTGTTTATTGAGATCACAAAGAAAATTTTCAATCCTGGTGAAACCGTGGTTATCGACAATCTTATCGCCCTGACCGGTCGACCTGAGTATCGTTTTCCGGTGATTGAAAAAAAAGAAAAACAATTGGAACTTAGTCTATTTTAGAAGGACGAATGAAAAAGGGGTTGGTGTAAATCCACGCCAACCATCTTTTTGTATCGGGGAGAGGCAGTTTCGGCTGAACTTTGACGACGATACGATAATTTCCGGATTCAGTGACAGGCATTTCAACAAGACTCTCTTTGCCACGATAATAAAGGTCGCCGTCGCGAAAAACTTCCACTAAAGTTGGAACGACTAAACCCTGCGGCAGCTCAACGATAAGCTGATCTTGTTTTTTCAGCTGAACTTCTGAACCCATTAAAAAGCGTTTTTCGCCTCGCTTGATGTAGGCAGCAAAACCTTTAGGGTCGCCAATAGCATCAAAGGCAAAATAAAAGTGACCGCCGCGAATAGAATTAAATATTTTTTTGCGATCGGATTCAAGGTGACCGGTGAGTTCCGAAGCTAAAAGTATGTGGTTTGAAGCAAAACTGAAACTTTTTTCGTAGGATGGAAAGGTAAAGTTCAAGCCTAAAAGTCGAAAAATCTTTGCCGTGGTCTCGTTACCAAGAAAGCCAAGAGTGGGTTTTCGTTTATTCAGATGATCCCATAATTCTAATTCCTTCTTGGGTTCTTTGATCAGCCGTAGCAACGAAAGCTGAGGGTTCCATGGATATGTGAAGATCGACCAAATAAAATCGCTTCGATCTTTAAGCCATCGCTCTTGCCACTGTTGGCGCATGTTGATGACTTCGATTCCGTCAAGTCCAATGGGGTATTCACCTCGCCATAGATGATTTTTCTTGAAAGGGTGAGCCATCACGGCGAGGTACTTTTTGTCTGCACTTGGTGGTTCTGAAAAATGCTGATGCAACTGTGCGTGGGCATGGCTTAAGCTATCAAAATAGAAGTCTGGGTTGTCGGAATAGATCAAGATATGAGAGTCCAAATAACTGAGTTTCTGTGCAGAAAAGGTGAAGACGTCACCTTGGTAACCAGCCAGATCATAAGGGCGTTCAATAAGATTTAAGTCGGTAAAAAATAAAAAGGACAGATCGGTGTTCGCCGCTTCAAGCAGAATTTGTGGTGGCGGTAGGCTTCCTTTTGAATGTGACGTCACCACATGGCTAACGCCTCGATAATCGTAGTAAAAGGAATGCTCACGTTTTTCCGAGGGATTTTTATATATCTTCAATTGAAAGGTCGCTAGGTAAAACCCAAAGCTAAAATAAATCAGAACAATGAAACTAAAAAAGAAAAATAAACGTCTCACGATAAACCAGCCTTAGTGAGGTTAAAGGGAGGTATTAAAACCGGAACGACCTCCGTTAATAGTTTACGGATACTGAATCTCAATGGGTTTATTAAAGGGGCCAGGAACCTTTTTCTCACTTTCATTAAACGAAACTTGAACGGCCCCGCCATTATTAACACGCAAAGTAATAGGCTGAGAAAACACCAAAGTTTTTGATTCGTTGCTTTTTAATAACATGACCTGCACATAGCCATCGGACCAAACCACTTCCGCCCGAATCGGTTCCAAAGCTGTTAAAGTTAATTTGTTGTCTGAAACAACGTCACTACTAGATGTGTTGACTGGGGGACCACCAAAATTGTCTTCACTGAAATCGCCGTCAGACATATCCATTGGCGGCACCGTCGGCCTGGTGGCTTCGACTGTGGACTCTTTTTCGGGTGTTTCGGGTTGGCTCTCTTCGGAAAGCTCTGTGACCACGGCCTGGGGATTCTCATCTTTATTTTCTGAAGACTCCGCTGCTGAAACAGACTCAGAGGTCTTGTCTTTTTCTTGAGCGTCTGAGGAGGTTTGTCCATCGTTGTTGGCCTCCGGCTTATCGTTTTCTGCAGCTTCATCTTCAAGTACAAAGACTTCTTTTGGGAGAGCTTCCTCTTTAGAATAGGCATTCATTTTTTCAACCACTTGAAAAATGAAAAACAAAAGCAGCAAACTCAGCAAACCACTGGCAGCAATCATCACAATTTTAGGAACTTTAAAAAGACCAACCATTTGGTCCTCTTGCGTGCTACTGGTGGGGTTTTTGGGAGCTGGAGTTTCGATAACCGGCTCGCTAGCAGAGGACGTGGGTTCAGCGAAGGCCTCGTCAATCAGCTGATTGACTTGCTCCATGTCGACACGAAGTTCACGAGCATAACTTTTAATCAGACCAATACAAAAGACTTTTGCCGGGAGCTTATCGCGTTGCCCTTTTTCAATATGCTCTAGTTTTTGAATATGAATCTTTGTGCGAGTTGCCAAGTCTTCTAAGCTTAGGTTTTGCTTCTCACGCTGTTTTTTTAAATATTGTCCCAGTTTCTGCATATTACTTTGTGTCGGTTAATTTCATGAGGTTAATCATTTCGTCAATTTTCTCTCTATTCGGGCCATTGGGGAATTTTTTTCGACCTTCCTCTAAACGAGCGATTGCTTTTGACTTATAGCCAAGGCGAAAAAAAGAAATTCCACTGTAATAATGAGGTTCATCAAAACCCTTGAGCCGGCAGTGGTAGATGGCCTGGTCTAAAGCCTTCGAGGCTTTTTGAAAGCGCTCTTGCTCGACTTGGCTGCGACCATAATAATTGTAAGCCAAACAGTTTTCTCTGTTCATACTGATGGCCTTTAAAAAATAATTTTCACTTTTTTCATATTCGTTTTGAAAAAAATAAGTCAGCCCAAAGTTCAGCCATACTTTATCTTTATTTGAGTAAGTGAGATCAGCGGCGGCTTTTGACAAATGCTTTCGGGCTCGTTCAAAGTCTTTGATCTCTATATAAACTCGCCCCAAATTATTGTGAGCCTCAGAGTAACCATCGTTCAATTCAATAGCGTTTTTAAGGGCCAAGATGGCGTGTTCATATTCTTTTAAAAAATAATAACAAAGGCCCAGGTGATTATGAATCAATGCATTATCCGGGTCTAGTTCTTTGGCTGTTAGGAGCTGTTCAAGAGCTTTCGCCTTCTGGCCCTTGGCTAGCAATGAGACTCCAAGTTGGAAATGACTGTAAGCAACTTTGGGATTGTTTTGGTTCGTCGAACACGACATTAAAACCATTAACAATAAACAGGCGAAGGTGCCAAAAAAACCCTTACGAATCATCACATAAAGTTAGCAAATTTTTGAATAATTCGCAGTCTTTGCCTAGTTTGCGCCCTGCAATATAGTCAGGCATTCTAGGTGAGAGGTTTGAGGAAACATATCGACGGGGGTCATGCTTTTTACAGACCAGCCGGAGTCTAATAGAAGTTTTAAATCGCGGGCCATAGATGCTGGATGGCAGCTGATATAAACCAGCCAGGGTGGAGGGTTTTGGCTGATTTTTTCGATAACTTCAGCGGAACAGCCGGCCCGTGGAGGATCAATAATTAACATATCTCTCTTTGCAGTGGTTTCTTCAAAAAGAGTGACAGCGTCACCCAGGTGAAACTCACAGTTTTCAGGGGCTCGAGTTTGCGCTTTTTGAATATTCACCGGATTGTTGTCGATCCCTCGACAATGAATGGTGGGACAGGCCCGCGCCAGAGACAACGACCAATTGCCTTGTCCACAATACAGGTCATCGACGGTTGAAACTTGATGATTTCTAACGTGGTCGATAATCTGCTGGCAGAGAAAATCATTTTGTTCAGAATTCACCTGCCGAAAACCCAATGCCGACTGTCCTTTTTTATCGACTTTAAAAGTTTTGATTTTTCCATCGTCCATCTCAGCCAACTCAATCTTAGCCTTTTGCTGAGTCAGAGTGTTTTTGTTGGCCATCAGCCAATGATTGATGGCCTTACTGGCAATCGGGCATTGATCAATATAAACTGGCTCTTGACTGCCTTTAGCATAGTAAAAAACGCCTTTTCGATCAGTGTGCACTTGAATGCGATTGCGGTAGTGAAAAAGCGAGGGTGCAGGCTGGATGGGTTGCAACCAATCTCCGACTTCAATTTTGGCAATTTTTTGTAGAACATCCGTTAAGTGCTGCTGTTTCCACTTTAACTGCTGATCATAAGTCAGGTTTTGCCAGTCACAGCCTCCGCAACGGCCAAACACAGGGCATTCCGGTTGAATTCGATGTTTTGATGTTTGTAAAATTTTAGTAAGCCTTGCTTTTGCAAAGGTCTTTTTGTCTTGCAAAACGTCCGCTTCTATCTGCTCGCCGGGAAGGGCGAAGGGGACAAACACCACTTTGTTATTGTGACGGCCAACGCCATCGCCAGAGTTGGAAAGTGAGTCGATAGTAAGAGAAATTTGAGAAAAGATTTTGGGCATGAAATCAGGCTCTACTGCAGAACAGCAGAGCCTTGTTTATTACTTGTTTACGATTTCGTTATCTTCGAAGAAAAGACCGAGTTCGCGTTTCGCGCTTTCAGCACTGTCGCTTCCGTGTACGGCGTTTTCGCCAACATTATCTCCGTACAATTTACGGATCGTACCATCAGCCGCCTCTGCAGGGTTGGTGGCTCCCATGATCTCACGGTTTTTGGCAACAGCATTTTCACCTGATAGGCACATCAGCATTACCGGACCAGAGGTCATAAAGCTGACAAGTTCACCAAAAAAGGGGCGCTCTTTATGTTCAGCGTAAAACTCTTCACACTGTTGTTTGCTGAGGTGGACCATTTTTGCCGCCGCAATTTTAAGTCCGTTTTCTTCGAACTTAGTGATGATGGGACCAATGGCGTTTTTATTGATCGCATTGGGCTTAATAATTGAAAAAGTTTGTTCAACAGCCATTTTCATTCTCCTTATTAGTAGTAAATTACAAACTTGCTTTTAAAGTTGAGCCAAGATCGGCAGGGCTTTTAGAAATCGCACAGCCAGCACTTTGCAAGGCTTCAAACTTGCCTTCGGCCGTCCCTTTACCACCACTGGTGATGGCTCCGGCATGGCCCATTCTTTTACCTTTTGGTGCTGTGGCACCGGCGATAAAAGCCGTTACTGGTTTTTTGAACTCCCGTTTAATGTATTCAGCAGCCTCTTCTTCTGCAGAGCCTCCGATTTCTCCGATCATGATCACGGCATCGGTGTCTTTGTCAGCATTGAACATTTCAAGTACATCAATGAAGTTTGTGCCGTTCACAGGATCTCCACCGATTCCTACACAGGTGCTTTGCCCCAAGCCTTGAGCCGTCAATTGATGGACCGCCTCGTAGGTCAAAGTTCCAGAGCGTGAAAGAACACCGATCCGTCCCTCTTTATGAATGTGGCCGGGCATGATTCCGATTTTACATTGACCAGGAGTGATGACACCAGGGCAGTTGGGTCCCACCAAACGGGTTTTCTTGCCTTTCATAAAAGCTTTCACTTTAACCATATCGTTTATGGGAATGCCTTCGGTGATACAGATGGCCAGTTCAATTTCCGCATCCACAGCTTCCATGATGGCATCGGCAGCAAAAGCGGGTGGTACGTAAATCACCGTCGCCGTAGCTCCGGTTTTTTCGACGGCTTCATGGGTCGAGTTGAAAACCGGTAGATCAAGGTGTTTGCTGCCACCTTTTCCGGGTGTGACTCCGCCCACCATTTGCGTGCCATATTTAATGGCTTGTTCGGTGTGGAAAGTTCCTTGAGAACCTGTGATCCCCTGGCAAATAACTTTAGTGTTTTTGTCGATCATAATAGCCATGACTAAGCTCCCTTCACAGCGGTAACAATTTTTTCAGCAGCGTCGGTCAAAGAATCGGCTGGGGTGACGTTAAGGCCACTTTCAGACAAAATCTTTTTCCCCTCTTCAACATTGGTCCCTTGTAAACGAACCACCAACGGAACACTGAGGCCCAGTTCTTTAACGGCGGCAAGAACACCTTCGGCGATGATGTCACATTTCATGATCCCACCAAAAATATTTACTAATATTCCTTTCACATTAGGATCTTCAAGGATGATTTTAAACGCAGCAGTCACGTTTTCTTTAGTGGCGCCACCACCAACATCAAGAAAGTTAGCGGGCTCAGAGCCGTGCAATTTAATAATGTCCATGGTCGCCATCGCAAGACCGGCTCCGTTAACCAGGCAACCGATGTTTCCATCAAGCTTGATAAACGCCAGATCATACTTGGAAGCTTCCACTTCTGAGGGATCTTCTTCAGACAGGTCACGCAATTCAACAATATCGGAATGGCGATAAAGAGCATTCGAATCAAAGCTCATTTTGGCATCAAGAGCCATCACATCACCTTCTTTGGTTGTGACAAGCGGGTTGATCTCGACCATGTCGCAGTCTTCTTTCATGTAGATTTCATACAAGCCTTTGAAGTAACCCGCAGCTTTGATGGCCTGTTTTCCCGTGAAGCCGAGTTTGAAGGCTAGACTACGAGCTTCAAAGTCTTGCATTCCAAAGGAAGGATCGATGGTCAGGTTGTGGATCTTTTCTGGAGTGGATTCCGCAACGTCTTCAATATTTACTCCGCCTTCAGAAGAAGCCATGATCGAAATCTTAGAACTTTCGCGATCCAAAAAGACAGCGCAGTAATATTCTTTTTCGATGTTGCATCCTTGTTCGATATAAACCTTTTGAACCTCTTTGCCTTCGGGGCCTGTTTGGTGCGTAACCAGGTTCATGCCGATAATTTCTTTCGCTAATGTCTGAACTTCATCCAGGCTCTTGGCGATTTTGACACCGCCGCCTTTACCACGTCCACCGGCGTGAATTTGCGCTTTAACAACCCACAAGTCTCCACCCAAGTTTTCCGCGGCTTTGCGGGCTTCGGAAGGGGAGTTTGCGATTTGACCTTTTAAGACTTTCAGATTGTACTTTCTAAAAATTTCTTTTGCTTGATACTCATGAATATTCATTCGTCTGATCCTTAGTAATCGAGGTTTTTAAGTGCGGCTAACAATTCTTCTACATGCTTTTTCGAATTTTCAAGTCCGGCCTTTTCTTCGTCATTCAAATTCAATTCGATGACTTTCTCTAAACCGTTCTTGCCGAGCTGGCAAAGGACACCAATAAACATACCTTTGATGCCATACTCGCCTTCGAGGTAAGCAGCGCAAGGTAAAATTCGGTTTTGATCTTTAAGAATCGCTTCAGCCATTTCAACAGCACTGGCGGATGGGGCGTAATAAGCCGACCCCGTTTTTAAAAGTCCAACGATCTCGGCGCCCCCTTTGCGGGTTCTTTCAACCAACTCATCAACTTTGTCTTTTGAAAGCATTTCGGTTAATGGCACTCCTCCAACGGAACAGTGACGAGGCATCGGCACCATGGTGTCGCCGTGTCCACCCAAAACAAAAGCATTGATATCTTTGACACTGATTCCGGTGGCTTCGGCAATAAAAGATCGAAAGCGGGCTCCGTCTAAGATTCCAGCCATCCCAATCACTCTTTCGCGAGGGAAGCCAAGGGTTTCTTTTGCGACCATGGCCATGGCATCAAGGGGATTGGAGACAATAATGACGGTTGATTGAGGAGCATATTCTTTGATCCCTTCGCAGACGCCTTTCATAATTTTAGCGTTGGTGGCTAAAAGATCATCGCGGCTCATTCCGGGTTTGCGAGGGAGACCAGCCGTAACAATAACGATATCGGAGCCAGCGGCATCTTTGTAATCAGCGGTACCAGTGACCATAGAGTCAAAACCTTCAACAGGAGAGGCCTCGAAAAGATCGAGCGCTTTACCTTTGGCAGCCCCTTCATTGATGTCCAGAAGGACAACGTCTCCTAGTTCTTTTTGAGCCGCCCAATGGGCACATGTGGATCCTACAAATCCAGCTCCAACAACAGTGATTTTTTTTCTTGTATGACTCATATTGTTCCTCCGCGTCTTGTGCCCACGGCGCTGCCGATTGGGACAAGAGTTCTTCGATTTTTCGTGTCTCCCCTTCTTATACCCAAGAAGAGCAAGAGTAAACCTATGCCAACAAAATTAAGACAAAGAAATTGGCAGGTTAGGCCTCCATTTTCATCCAACTTGGGGCTGTGTTTCGCGGTCAATTCGCAGTATACTTGGTGGCGTATTAGGGGGAGTGATGGAATCGGGCAAGGACGCCGCCATAATCCAGCTCAAAAAGGTCTCATTGAGCTTTGAGGGCTTGGAAATCCTGAAAGATTTCGATTTAATCTTGAATCAAGGTGACTCCCTGGTTTTGGTGGGGCCCAGTGGCAGTGGAAAAAGCAGTTTGCTGAAACTCATGGCCGGCTTGCTTTTGCCAGACTCAGGCGAAGTTCTATACCGAGGCAAAAATCTTTCAACGCTTAGCAAAAAAGAGCAAGCCCAGCATATTGCTGAGGTGGGGATGCTTTTTCAGCAGAATGCTTTATTTGATTCTCTGACAGTCTTCGAAAATCTTCACTTTGTTCTCGCAGAGGTGGAAGGGCTTGCCGCCGCCAACAGGAAAACAAACGAAATTGAAAGCCTGCTGGCTGAAGTCGGCCTGGATCATGTTCTCGATCACTACCCCAGTGAAATCAGCGGCGGTATGCAAAAGCGGCTGGGAATTGCCCGCGCCCTGTGTTTGCGTCCACGCCTGGTTTTTTATGATGATCCCACCGCCGGCTTGGACCCCATAACCAGTCGAAAAATTGTCAGTATGATCTTGGAACTCAAAGAAAAATGGGGCGCGACCATCGTCACGGTGACAAATGACATGATGCGAGCTTATCAATTGGCGGGAAGCTGCATGGTTTGCTTTCCCCGAGAGTTCCTCGCTACGGGTGATGCCTCGTCGACTCGGAAATTCAATGACCCGCGAGTGCAACAATTTATTAACGGCCATGTCGATGGCCCATTGGGGGCTTTATGATTGAATTTCGTAAAGTCACCAAGAGTTTTGGGGCTCGCACCATTCTCAAAGATTTAGATCTGACTATTCCCGAGGGTAAAATTGTTTTTATCTTAGGAATGTCGGGGACTGGCAAGTCTGTGCTCTTAAAGAATATTGTCGGACTTCTTAAGCCGGATGGTGGAGAACTTTTTGTCGACCAGCATCCAGTGCATCGCTTGGATGAGGCCGCGATGATGTCGGTGCGAAAGATCTGTGGAATGGTTTTCCAACAACCGGCTTTGTTTGATTCTCTTAATGTCTTCGAGAACGTGGCCTATGGCCTTCGTCGCCATTTCAATCTTGATGAGGATGAAATTCAACGGCGAGTTCAAGAAAGTTTGGCTTTGGTGGGTCTAAAGGGTGTCGAACACAAACAAAGTCATGAATTGTCTTTTGGAATGAAAAAAAGAGTCAGTTTGGCGCGAACGGTGGCCTTGCGGCCGAAAATATTACTTTTTGATGAGCCGACCACGGGTCTCGATCCGATTTCCACCAATCGCGTGAATCAGTTGATTTTGAGTTTATCAAAAGATTTGGGGACCACCTCGGTGGTGGTCAGTCATGACATGGAAAGCGCTTTAAAAGTGGCCGATCATATTGTTGTTTTAGAAAAAGGAAATCTGTTGACCCAAGGCTCTCCCGACGAGATTCGCAAAAGCCAGGTTCCTTTGGTGCAAGACTTTTTAGCAGAGGTTCAGTGATGCAAATAGTGAAAAGCCTCGATGGCCTTGGATCTGTCCTTATATATGTCGGAGATGTGTTCAAAGAATCGGCGAAAAGCTGGAGCCATCGCGAAGAGGTTTTTGAGAAATGTCTTTCGGTGATCCGACAGAGCTTAGCCACCACCTTGTTTGCTGGTTTTTTTGTGGGTGCTATTATGACTTTACAATTCACCTTGCAGGTTCAAATGTTTGGAGCCCTTTCCTATTTGGGAGCCCTCGTCACCAGTGCCACCATCCGTGAGGTCGGACCCTTGCTGATCGCGTTTTTATTAAGTGGAAAGATCGGAGCCTTCACTTCGGCCGAGCTAGGCACCATGAAGGTGAGCGAGCAGATCGATGCGATTCGATGCCTTGGGGCGGATCCACTAAAAGAAGTCATTGTTCCTCGCTTCCTTGGTATAATCATAGCCAGCTTTTTTCTTTTAAGCTTTGGTTTAATTTTATCTTTTGCGGGGGGCCTTCTGATGGCAGTTCAATTCAGCGGTTTGCCCTGGGAGCAATACATCCAGCATATTCCCCAGGTGGTTTCTGGGTTTTCCATAATC
Organism: uncultured Pseudobdellovibrionaceae bacterium; assembly: GCA_964588335.1. GTDB lineage: Bacteria > Bdellovibrionota > Bdellovibrionia > Bdellovibrionales > JAGQZY01 > JAGQZY01. The sequence continues at coordinate 132,538 of CAZPOV010000001.1, forward strand.
AGCGGGGTCGTAAAGTGTCTGGTGTTTTCGATAGTCATTGCGACGTTATGTACTTACCGCGGTTACACTGTATTGGGTGGCGCTCGTGAGGTTGGCGAAGGGGTGGTGCAAGCGGCGACACAGACGATGATTGCACTTGTGCTAGCCGATTGGTTCAGCAGCTTCGTGTTGGAAGGGCTGTTCAATGCCTAAACTCAGTTTTTTGATGGTCTGCTATGGAACTTTCGCCAGTTTTTTCTCCCATGGCCTGCGTTTGCGGGAGGTGATTAAATATCTCGATCATCTGGCTTATCGCAGTTTAAATATCATCGCCGTCTGTGTTTCATTCGCGGCAGCGGTGACCATTTTGGAAGCTTCTTTTCATATGAAGTTGGTGCTTCATGATGACAGTTTGGTTCCTGGCTTCGCCTCGATGCTGATCGTTCGAGAGTTGGCTGTGGTCGTCATGTCACTTTTACTGGCGGCAAAAATTGGCGCTGGCATCGCTGCTGAAGTCGGGCAGATGAAAATCTCCGAGCAGATTGATGCTCTTAAACTCTTGGGTATCAATCCCTTCAATTACCTCGTGTTACCCCGTTTTGCGGCCTGTTTGGTGGCTGGCGTGTTACTGGCGTTGATTGCCAACGCGGTCTGCTTGCTCACCGCTGTCGGAGTTACAACATTATCACTTGACCAAAGTATGGGTTTCTTTATGACAGCCTTCCGGCGCTTTGTTTTGCTCCAGGATTTATTTTTCTCGCTCTTGAAGGGCGCCTTGTTTTGCAGTGTGATTCCCTTGGTGAGTTGCTATTATGGGCTGACTTGCGAACCTGGAGCCAATGGAGTTGGCCGCGCGACAACAAAAAGTGTTGTGTCTTCCTCAATTTCCATAATCGTATTAGACTTTATACTGACTTTAACCTTTTCATTTTTTTACTAAGAGAGATGGCATGACCTCACAAACGAAAGTCGCATTACTATTCATATTGGCCGGGGTGTCAGTGGTGATCTTTGTGTCGTTTTTGGGCCAATTCTCAATGTTTGGAAATTATAAAAAACTTGTGGTGGCCTATAACTTTGTCGGTGGACTTGAGGAAGGCTCGCATGTGCGTTTGATGGGCGTTAAAGTTGGAAAGGTTGTTCGGGTTGAGTTTAAGCCGAACTACAAAACCGACGCCGGTGAAGAAGTCAAATTGCACATTCATATCAAGGTTCAAGAAAAAGCTTGGCCTGTGATCCGAGAGAACAGCCAATATTTTATCAACATGGCAGGAATCATTGGTGAGAAGTACTTGGAAATTTCACCAGGACTCTCGGATGCCGCCACTGTGGTTGAGGGGAGTGTTGTTCGCGGAACCGATCCCCCGCGCGTCGATCAATTGATCTCGCAAGGTTACGCTTTGGCAGGAAAAATTCTTTCTGTGGTCGAGGACAATGAGGGGTCGGTGACTACCACAATTGGCTCTATCAGTGACTTGGTAAAAAGCCTGAATAAGGTTTTAAGCACAATTGACACTCTGGCATCAAATAAGGAAGCGAAAGGCCTGATGAAGGAAATACACGTTCTCAGTGGCGAATTGAATATCTTGATCAAAGATGCCAACCAAGGAAATATCAACAAAATGTTGCAGTCGATGCGAAAAGTGCTTTCGAAGCTTGAAAAAGTCGAGGAAAAGCAGATTCGGACCTTTTTGCAAGACGAGGGTATCAAAGCAAGGGTTGCATTGTGAGACGTTGGTTGGTTTTCATTGTCATGGTTGCCCATAGTTCCTGTTTTGGTGCGATTCTTTGGCCGGACTCAGGAAGTCCAGCAACTCCCCAGAAAAGTCGATTCAACTACGATCGCACCGACGAAGCTCAAGAGGTTTCCTCGTTTTGGTCGACCCATAAAATGGGTGTTGGATTGGCCGCCGCCGGCGCTTATGGTCTGTTCGGTGGTGTGGTGTCCATTCATTTTCATCCGCAATGGAGTGTGGACTTGGGATATGGTGGAGGCAGCCACTTTCAATCTTTTGGGTTTCGGGTAAAGAAAATGCTTCTTCTGTCATCACCCTTGAATCCCTATTTGGGTGTGGGGTTTAATAATTGGCAAAGATCGAACACGCGTCCCTTTAATTCTAAAGATGTTTCTCCCGGAATTGTCGCCAGAGAATTCATGTCGGAGTCCGATCGACGGGAAAACCGAATCGACGAGAAGCTTGTTAGTGGCACATTGGGATTGCAGTACACTTTCACCAGCGGATCTTGGAAAGGCTATGGTTTGTTTATCGAGGCTCTTTGGCTGGTGTCGGCGGAGGATTTTCAAAGTGCTCCAACCGGCTCAATGGGCTTTAACTACTTCTTTTAAAGTCTCAGGCCGTAACATAATCCCTTATATTTCCCTATTTTGAAGGTTTTCATCATTAAAATCAGAGATTTTTACTAAAAGTTGATGAGCATCAATGGCGAGAGTCTGTATTAAAACCGCCGCCAATAGGCCTCAGTGTCTGAGACTTCTGGGGAAAATTGGCCGAAATTTCTAAAACATCGGATTAAATACGGATTGCGGACACTTTTATGGGGTTGAAGGCAAAAAAAAACCCCGGGGGTAACCGGGGTTTTCTTTCGAATGACTAAAAAGTCGTTCTTACTTCTTACGACGAGTCGCCTTTTTCTTAGTCGACTTCTTTTTAGTCTTGCGCTTAGCTTTTTTAGCGGCTTTCTTTTTAGTCTTGCGCTTCTTCTTAGTTGCTTTCTTTTTAGTCTTGCGCTTGGCTTTTTTCTTAGCAGCCTTTTTCTTAGTTTTGCGACGAGTTGCTTTTTTCTTAGTCGCTTTCTTCTTTTTCTTCTTAGTTGCTTTCTTTTTAGTCTTACGACGAGTCGCCTTTTTCTTAGTCGACTTCTTACGAGTAGTCTTCTTCTTTGTTGAACGTTTTTTCTTTGCCATTATGCCTCCTCAAAAACGATGAGTTCTTTGTTGTTTAAACTTCTGCATTCAGTTTACTCACGTGACTATATTCGTCAATAGAAAATTATTTCTTTAGCACTTTTTTTGCTTAGGAAAACTAATGATGTTGATGAATTCACTCCTTTCTTTTCTGATTTTTGTATTCGTATTTACGTTCGTAAATCGGATTTTCGGACACTTTAAAAGACAACATGTTTTCCCTCTGAAAATGATGACAAAATTTGGCACTTTCTACTTTATTTATCTAATCACAGTGTATTTCTATTTTTTTAAACAACCTTTTTGGTTTTGGCTTCATAGTTTTTTGTCCTTAATCGTAATTCCAATTTTATTTTTTTTATTACTGCAATTCCATCAACAACAGTTCTACAGCGAGTTTGTAAGATTCCTTTCAATGGTGATCCTGGGAATGCGCCGTGGATTGTCCTATTCGGCGGCGATGGAGGTCTCAATTCGAGGCGGTCACTGGAAGCAAGGCCAGTTGCTCGAAAAAATTTATGAGAATGTTGTTTTTTCACAACAAGAACCTGTGGTGAAAAAGGGACTGTTCGACCAAATCATCCATCAAATCCACATCCAGTTGAGGGCCCTTCATGAAGACCCACATCAAGCAATTGATAGGCTGTGTAATTTTCGAAAAAATTTATGTGATCGTCTCAGTTTTCGACAAAAGTCGAGACAAATTTGGGCTTATTTCGGTTTTCAACTTGGACTTTTAAGCTTTATTTACTTCAGTCTTTTTGGATTTGTTGTTTATCAATACGGTTTTTTAACCTTTAAAACTTCTTTTGTTCTTTCATTTTTATTGTATTTCTTAGGTATCAGCAGCGTCGTTGTTCTTGCGAGGAGTAAGAAATGGCGCATATAGTTCCCTCAATTTCATTTGTGAAGACCTTAAAGAGGCATTTACAAAGCGGCAAGTCTGTTGGCTTTGCCATTGATCAATCCATCTTAGAAGAAACATCCGAATTTTCAGTGCTTGTGCAAAAGTGGAAAGCCCAGCTAGGAAAGACAAATCAAGAGAACTGTTTGCCCGTGGAAACCCACTACCAACGCGGTTTGTTTGAAATTCTACGCTGTGGACTCGACGGCGCGCCGATTTTTGAATTGTTAGCAGATCTGGAAGCCGAGATGTTGATCGAGTTTGAGCGGCAGTGGAAAAGCTACTTAGAAAGATTGCCACTGTTGTTGAGTTTGCCTCTGCTTCTGTTCTTTTTTCCGGCCTACATTATTTTGATGTTCGGTCCCCTTATCACCCAGTTCCTAATGGAGGTTCAGTAATGTCACGAAAACTTATATTAATAATACTACTCAATGGTTTGGGCGTATGCAGTGCTGCCTTGCCGGCGCATTCCCAGCCAGGCGTGTCTATGCTGACCGCAACCAATCTTGATGACTTTCTGGAGGCCGAACAAGAGGAGCGTCTGCAACAGCGTCAACACGAGGCCTGTGGTTACGAGCTTGATAGAGAATTACTTCCTGAGAATTGTTTTTTGTTCTTAGATCGCCGCATGGCTGATATTCAAGGTCTGCAGCAGACCCAGGAACTTTTTAAAAGGGTGCACAAACTGTGTCTGCAAGTCGCCCATCAAGCCGAAAATGTTGCCTCGATCCATTCTATTTTGAAATTGAAGATTGTTTCGAAACCGTGTCGCCAGGCTTTGCAAGTGCGTTTGCAAGATTTGGCCTACCAAAAACAAGAGAGTTGGCATCCAAATTGAACAGTTCTAATCCATGATGGATAAGCTGACGGCACAAAAATCAATTTACGATATCGACCACTGCTTGGGCAGAGGTCTAACTAGTGAAGTTTACAAGGCCTTCCGCAAAGACTCCGGCGGATTCACCTGCCAGGCGGTGGCTCTTAAACTTATAAAATCTCGGAAAGACGTCCAAATTCTGCAAAAAGAATTTGAGAACTTAAGCCGCGTTCAATCGAAATATTGTGTTCAGGTCTTGGCTTGGGAAAATTTTGCAAAGGGACCGGCCCTGGTTTTGGAATACATTGACGGGGTGACCTTGCACCAGCTCTGGAAAACCAGAGCCCTCAGCCGGTTGGAGCTGATAGAAATTCTGATTCAGGTTCGCTTAGGACTGACCAGTTTGCATCGCTATAACGTTTTTCATGGAGACCTTAACTTAAAAAATATCATGATCACCAAGCAAGGCCTGGTGAAGATCATCGACTTTGGGTTTGGTGACGAGACAGAGCAGTGCTTAACCCCCGAGTTTGCTGATCCACGGCGCTTACAGGGCTTACCACCAACGGCGGAAACCGATTGGTACTCATACACGAAACTTTCACGACACCTTCTTGGAAACGGAGGCCCACCCGAGAGTCGACAGCAAGAAACGCCGAAGGCTTGGCGCCGGCGGCGCTTGGCGAAAAAGGTGATCGAGGCTATGCAACAAACGGCGAGCCAGACCTTGCGTCAAAGCCCGATGGCCTCGACGAGATCTCGGCTGGAAAAAAGATTAAGAATGGGCCACGCGTTGGCAGCCCCATTGTTTGCTGTTTTACTCTTGATTCCCAATCCCAAAAGTCGATTGCCGGATTTTCACACGTTGCAGGTTCGTTCGCAAAATTGGTTTCAATTTTCTATCAACGATGGGCCGTACCAATATGGCCCCTTGTCTCCGAAAGCTCTTCGCCAAGGCCACTATCAATTGCGATGGAGGATGGCTGTTGATGAAGGTTCCGAAATCTTTAAATTAAATACTTCCAAGACATTTCTATTGAAACCTGACGGGAACAAACTATGATATGGCCCTATGGCAGGCCTTATCGCATTAATTTTGTTTGGTATTTTGCAAGGACTTACTGAATTTCTTCCTGTCTCAAGTTCTGGTCACTTGGCCCTGTTTCAGTATTTTTCAAAAAGTTTAGATGAAAACCTTTCGTTAAATATTGCTGTTCACTTAGGAACTTTGCTGACCATTTTAATTTTCTATAGAGCCGACATTAAACAAATTCTGCGGGGTCTTCGCCAAGGCGACAAAGAGGCTGTTTCGATGACAATCATGATTGTGGTTGCCAGTATTCCAACGGCTTTTATTGGTTTGCTGATGAAAAAAAATGCCGGCTGGATTCTGACCAATCCCTTGGTGGCCGCCGGATGTTTGGTGATCACAGGTTTGATTCTCTTTTTCTCTGATCGCATTCGAGTCGGACAAAACTTTCAAACCGGGTTTGGGATAGGAATGGGGCAAGCCTTTGTTGTGGGTATCGTGCAAGGGTTTGCGGTTTTGCCCGGTATCAGTCGTTCGGGCTCAACCATTGTGACCGGCCTTTTTTTAGGGATGAATCCGAAAAATGCCTCTCGTTTCAGCTTTTTAATATCGGTGCCAGCCATCGCCGGTGCCGGGTTACTGGAAGCCCTTGATGTCCAAGCTGGTATTGATTGGACCAGCCTTCTTATTGGTGGTGTGGTTTCCTTTGTCACAGGCCTCGTCGCTATTGCTTGGATGGTGAGAGTGACGATGAAGGGGCACCTAAAGCACTTCAGCTACTATGTTTTTGGTCTATCGGCGTTATTCTTCATTTGTTACGCCATGGACTGGGGACGAGACGCCTTTTAAGTAATACGCCGCATTCAACGCCAAAGGCCAACGCTCGGTCTGTTTGCTAGACGGGGGTCTTTTCCTATAAACCCTAAGGGTTCATATATATAGGACAAGTGACATTGGCGGCACCATGAAGAATGCGGAAATGATCAAGGATTTTGAAAGTCTGGTTGAGGAGCTTATGAAAGAAGACCCCAATGAGAATCAAGTCAAACTCCTTATGGAAAGACTGGATTTAAAATACCAAACGGACTCAGTGGACAGAATTGCGAAAGTCTTAGACAAGATGAACCAATTGGTTTTTGAGTCAAAAAAGAAGAAGGGTGATTATGATTTACAATAGTATTTTGGACACGGTGGGGAACACTCCGATTGTTGAATTAAAGAATGTTGTTCCCAAAGGCTCGCCTCATAAGTTTTGGGCCAAGCTTGAGTACTTCAATCCTGGTCTTAGCGTCAAAGATCGAATTGCTCTTGCATTGGTTGAAGGGGCCGAAAGTCGCGGCGAATTGAAAGCCGGCGGCACGATCATCGAAGCCACATCAGGAAACACAGGCATGGGCTTGGCCCTTGTCGCAGCGGTAAAAGGTTACAAAGCTATTTTTGTGATGCCTGATAAAATCAGTGAAGAGAAGCGAGCCGCTTTGCGAGCCTATGGTGCGAAAGTTGTTATTACGCCAACAGCTGTTGAGCCGGAAGACCCGCGCAGTTATTTGTCGGTTTCCAAAAAACTAGCCGAAATCACCCCAGGTAGTTTTCTGACCAATCAATATCACAATCCCGATAATGCAAAAGTACACTATGACAGAACCGGGCCAGAGGTGTGGAACCAGACCGAAGGAAAAATTGATGTTTTCGTGGCTGGTGCTGGCACAGGCGGAACCGTTTCGGGAACCGGAAAGTATCTTAAGGAAAAAAAACCTGAAGTCAAAATTCTTTGCCCTGATCCAGTGGGCAGTATCCTTTACGATTTGTTCTATTACAAAGAAGTTAAAAATGAGCCGCAACCCTACAAAGTTGAAGGTGTGGGTGAAGACATGCTTCCCGATAACGTCCATATGGATGTGATTGATGATTTTGTTCAGGTCGATGACAAAGAATCTTTTATGATGACTCGCGACCTTGTTTCAAAAGAAGGTATTTGTGTGGGGCCATCCTCGGCCATGGCACTAGTGGGCGCAATTAAATATTCTGAGACCCTCGATAAGCCTCACAATTTTCTTATTATGATGGCCGACAGTGGGCGCGCTTATCTCAGCAAGGCCTTTAATGATGATTGGTTGCGCGATAATAACTTTTTACCGTCACCCATGAAGTTCACCAATGTTGAAGACCTGTTAAAGTCTCGTGAAAAAGAAATGCCGGTGATTTCGGCCACCGTTGATAATAATGTTTTGGAAGTGGTGAACCTGTTAAAAGAAAACGGTATTTCACAAGTGCCAGTGTTTTCTGATGGCGAGTTGGTTGGTGTTCTCGACGAATCCGACCTGATTCTTCCTCTTGCTACAGGTAAGCTGAAGCCAACGGAGCCCATTATTCATTTGATCAAAGGTTCAATCATGTGGGTTCATCCCCATGACGATCTTGAGACTTTGGCGCAGCACTTTGAAAAAGGCTTTATCGCTCTGGTTAAAGATCAAGATGAAAAGTTACACGTTCTAACAAAAATTGATTTGCTCCAATATATTAGTGAGCACTTAAACATGTAAAGGAGTCCGCTATGGACAAGAAAGAAATGGGCTTTGCGACCCGAGCCATTCATGCGGGTCAAGAACCAGATCCTACGACGGGCGCCATTATGACGCCGCTTTATTTAACGTCGACCTATGTTCAATCGTCTCCGGGGGAGCACAAGGGTTACGAATACAGTCGGACCTCCAATCCCACGCGTAAAGCCTACGAGGACTGCTTAGCCAGTTTGGAATCGGGGAAATTTGGTTTTGGATTTGCGTCGGGATGTGCGGCATCGACGACCATCCTTCATCTTTTAAAAGCCGGCGATCATGTGATTGCTTCGGATGATCTATATGGTGGTACTTTTCGCTTGTTTGATAAAGTGATCCGCCACAACGGAATTGAATTTTCGTTTGTCGATATGTCGAATCCAGACAACGTCGAAAAGGCGATTCAAGACAACTCAAAAATGATTTGGATAGAAACTCCGACCAATCCCATGCTTAAGCTTGTTGATATCAAGGCTTGTTCGAAAATTGGTAAGAGCAAAGGCTTGATGACTGTGGTCGACAACACTTTTATGAGTCCTTATTTTCAAAAGCCTCTGACTTTAGGCGCTGATATTGTGGTTCACTCGACGACAAAATTTATCAACGGTCATAGTGATATTGTGGGCGGCGCTGTGATTGTCAATGACTCTGAGGTGGCTTCGAAACTGGCTTTCCTAAGCAACTCCATGGGCGCCATTTGTTCACCTTTTGATGCCTTCATGTGTATGCGTAGCTTGAAGACATTGCCGGTCCGAATGCGGGCGCATCAAGAGAATGCTCAAAAAGTAGTCGAATTTCTTGATAATCATAATCAGGTGGAAAAAATAATTTATCCGGGTCTCGAAAGTCATCCTCAACACGCATTGGCTAAAGAGCAAATGTCGGGATTTGGTGGGATGATCACATTTTATATGAAGGGGGGCTTGGAGCCCGCTCGTAAACTCCTAGAAAGAGTGAAGGTTTTTGCGTTGGCGGAAAGCCTCGGCGGCGTTGAGTCTTTGATCGAGCATCCGGCCATTATGACTCACGCAAGCGTACCGGCTGAAATTCGCAAGGAATTGGGAATTGACGATGGATTGGTGCGTTTAAGCGTGGGAATTGAAGATATTGAAGACCTATTGGCCGACCTTGAGCAAGCTCTCGGTTGACAAAAATCCTGGGATTCAGTAGCTATTGACTTCGATTTTTTTGAGCTGGTCAGGTAGCTCAGTCGGTAGAGCAGAGGACTGAAAATCCTCGTGTCGGGGGTTCAAATCCCTCTCTGACCACCATTTTTCAATTTAAGACTCAAGGGGGGGCCATGAAGTCTTTATTAATTTCAATCGCAATTTCTTTTTTCGCAATCGGCGCACAAGCCGCTGATGTTGTTTGTTCTTGTACGGGTGAAGAAAAGTGCTCTGACGTGAAGATCAGTTTTGTTCCAGCGACTCCGGGTGTGTATATGTCCGTTGAATACTCTTATGGAGATCGCAATCAAGAAGGCTTTGCAACGATCACTCGTATCGCCGATGAAGATAAGATTATTTATCGTTTAGGAAACTTCACTCTTGTTGAAGAGGACGGAAAGTATTCGCTGCCCTTGCGTAAAGCAAAATGTAACTAAGCTTTTTTCCTTACCATTCGAAAATAAAAAAAAGCCACAGAGATCCTGTGGCTTTTTTTATAGCTGATCGATATTTAAAATGGCCACATAGGCGATTTGGCTGAGAACCAGTGCAAACAACAATGTTAAATAGGTGAATCCACCAAAAGAGACAGATAAAATCGTCTTTAACAATCGTCTTCGGCTTGTTGAGAAAAATTGCAGATAAGAAAAAAACAAATAAAAAGTCGTAGCAGTAACAGTTGTCAAAAGCGTGGTGCCGTTGAACGAGGGTAGCAGCCAGTAGAAGGCTGATAACAGTATCGAAATCAATAGCAACTGGGAGTAGATAAAAGAGTTGATAATGATGTGTTCGGCAAAGTTCAGTTTTTGCTTTCGGAAGAAGAAAAATGAAAATATTGAAAAAACGGGGATCCAAAGAACTAAAAAGACTTTTAAAGTATCAAACAAAGTCTTGTGATACTTTGGTAAAAGAAACTTGATAAACTCCAAGAATTGTTTGCGTGTCGCTTGCTTCTTTATCTGATTGCCGAACCAATTGAATTCCAGGTTCAGTTTATTGTCCTTTTCAATTTTCTTTGCCGACGGCGTTTGTTTTAAAAGCCTGGCTTGTTGGTTCTCGTCAGTCAGATGAATGTTGTCACCTTCCTGAGTCACTGAAAATTGATCGACCATGGTGGTGATGTTTTCGAAAAAGCCATAATGTTTTTCTAAAAAAGAGATATTCAGAGTGAACAGAACAACAAATAAAAAAGTGTATTTCCCGGCTGAAAGATATCGTTTCCGTTTTCCAGCCAAATAGTCTTTCAACATGTTTCCTGGGTGCTGACTTAAATCAATGCAGGTTTTAAGAAAGCCTCGGTCCGAGTCAGAGAGAGCGTCGATAAAGTCGTGAATCACTGTCAATGTCGTGAGTCTTTTGGTTTGGGCTTTTTGGCCACAATCAGGACAAAACCAACCGCTGAAAGTGGTCTGGCAATTAAGACATTGAATGTCTTGGGGTTTTTCCTGTTTTTTCAGCATTGCAGATGTTTATTGGCAAACCTCTGGATTGTCTAGAAGGGGAATCCAGAGTCGTGCAGGCTCTTGAATTCATTGAAAATTCTTGCGACTTCTACCGCGATGCACTATAAGGCGGGCCATGCGCGAAGAAGATCTTCTCCAGTCATTAAAAGACAATCCCTTTGTTCTAGCTCCCATGGCAGCGATCACGGACCGTGTTTTTCGCCTGTTCATGCGCCGACAAGGTGCGGGAATTTTGACCTCAGAGCTGATCTCAGCCAACGGACTTCTCTATAACAATGAGAAAACAAAACAAATGATGCGCTTTTATGAAGAAGAGCGCCCGGTTGGTATCCAGATCTTTGGTGAAGAGGAGGAGGCTCTGGTCAATGCGGCTCAGTACGTTGAACAACTGGGGGCTGATTTTGTGGATATTAATCTCGGTTGCCCTGTGAAAAAAGTGGTGAAAAAAGGGGCCGGCTCCGCCATGCTGCGAGAGCCTGATAAGTTAAGACGCATCTGTCGCGCCATAAAAAGTAAAATTCAGATACCTCTCACTTTAAAGATCAGAACCGGTTGGGATCAGCAGAATCGCAACGCCCTTGATATCGTTCAGTTGGCCTATGACGAAGGAGTGACCTGGGTGGCGATTCATGGTCGTACCCGCAGCCAGGCCTATAATGGTGAGGCCGACTGGGATTATATTACTGGTGTTAAAGCCAACAGTCCCATTCCCATCATTGGGAACGGTGACATCACGTCGCCCCAGCTGGCCGTGGAGCGCCTGCAGCAGTCAGGATGCGATGCTGTGATGATAGGGCGAGGGTGCTTAAAAAACCCATGGATCTTTCAACAGTCGTTGAAGTTATGGAAAGACTCTGATTTTGAGCCCCTTTCTTTTGAATACCTTCCATTGTTTGAACATTTAAAAGAGGTGGCTGAAGGCGAGTTGGACGAGCGCGTTCTTTGTCTTTTATTTCGCAAACTGGGCAATTGGTTTTCGTCAGGTCTTCCGGGCTCAGGAGAGTTTCGTCGGCAAATTTTTTCAGCGCGCGGCCTTGAAGAAACCTATTCCGTTATCACCGATTATTACTCGGGCGTTCATCCGGGGCTGCGCAAAGACACCTCTCATGAAGCCTTTATGAAGGGTGGTCACGGATAATCAGGCGGCGTCTTTAGACTCTTGAGTGGTGTCAGGGGTTTGCGGCTGCTGAGGTAAGGGTTTGAGTTCGTCGAGATCCTTATCCTTCAGTGGCTTTGATTCCGAGGAATCCTCCTCAGATTCTTCTTCAAGAAAGACTTCTGAGGCCTCTTCAGGCCTACCTTCTACTTCACCTTCCATCTGTTCTTCGCTGGTTTCGGTAGACTCAGAGGTCTCGGTATCAAGGGGTTCAAGTTCGTTGATGGGTTCGCCAGCAACATCCTCATCCGTGGCTTCTAAAAAGACTTCATCGTTTTTGTCCATTTCTTCGAATTCTTCGAAGAGCTGCTCTTCAATTGTCAGAGGTTCGAAGAGGCTTTCTGAGTATTGATCAAAGGGCCAGGCATTGTCTTCCAAAAGCATTTTAATATAAACGAACACATCGTCTTTAATTTTTCCAGTGCGGTACATCCGCTCGAGGATAATCTTCATTCGCCAGAGGTTACTTTTGGAAAGGGTTTTGGTTTGGTAACTTTGGCCCAGTCGTTTAGGACTGGGCAGGAGTGAGACTAAAAAAATGCTTTCTAAAACATTTAAATACTCGGGGGCTTTTTTAAAATAGTGTTGGCTGGCCGGCTTCAGGCCGTATATTTCATCTCCAAATTCAACGACATTAATATATTTTTCCAAAATCTGGGTTTTCGATAATTTTTCTTCAATCTGTTTTGCAATAAAAAACTCTTTGAACTTCCGACTGATGCTTTTTTCTTTGGAAAGATACATGTTCTTAGCCAGCTGTTGCGTGAGAGTGGATCCACCCCTGGCAAATCGCCACTCCAAAAAATTGCGACGAAAACTTTCTTTAATTTCAAACCAGTCGAACCCTTTGTGGGAGTAAAAACTCCCGTCTTCAGACAAAATCAGAGCTTGAAAAAAATGCTTCGGAACCTTTTTAAATCGAATATATTGAGGATTGGATGGGCAAAGGTTCACGCCATACATTTTTGTGGTGAAGCATTTTTTTGGGTCTTCAATGGTTTGAGTTTGCCAAAACACAAAGGCGCCGTAGGCCGCAAACACAAGAAATAGGCCGACACTGCCAAAAACTAAATATTTTATGATGGGTCGAGCAGACCTTTTTTCTTCATCCATGAAATGCTTTCCTCAATAGCCGTTCTGGCTGGAGTGGGGTTGAAGCCAAGTTCTTTGCGAGCCCGTTGGTTGCTGAACCAGTGGTACAGTGATGCCGTGATTGCTGTCTCGGAGCTTAACGAGGTTTCAGAACCAAGTTTGCGTATCATATCACCGAAGTACCCCATGGCTTTCATCATGGCCTTTGGTATCGGAATATTCGGAGCCGGAACACCAGAGATGTCGGCAATGGTCGCGAACAGCTCCTTGATAGTCATGTTTTCGCCACTTAAGATGTAACGACGGGCGGGTTGTCCCTTCTCAAGGCAGAGGTGGATGCCATCAATGACATCGTTGGCATAAACCACGTTTACGCCTCCTGGTGGATAAAGTTTAAACTGTCCCTTTGCCACCTTTATTTGAGTTTTGCGACTGCCTTTGGTCCCATCGCCAGCTCCGTAAATAGTTGATGGGTTGACTAGGTAAACTGGCAATTGGTCATTGTTGTAAGCGTCAATAGCCAGTTTTTCAGCCTGACGTTTGGTTTCAAAATATCCCAGATTATATTTGTGTAAGTTAAATTCAAAATCTTCATCAATCGGCTTTGGTTTAAAACTGGCGCCAATGGTCACCACCGAACTTAGGTGCAAAACTTTTTTTGTTTTATGAGTGATACAAGCATCAAGCACGTTGGCTGTGCCTTCGATGTTAATCTTGTCCATTTTTTCTCGGTCGCTTTTTTTATAGGCGATATAGCCCGCCAAGTGGTAAACGATCTCCTGTTCCTCGCATGCTTTTAGCAAAGCTAGGCGATCAGTGATGTCACCATAATGAACCGTTAATTTGAGATCTTTGAAGGGGCTTAGGTCGCTTGTTTTGCGAGCCAATATTGAAACATTACAACCTTTTTTGCAAAGGTCGCGAACCAGATGGCGCCCTAAAAATCCGGTGGCCCCGGTGACGAGAACTTTTTTATTCTTCAACGACGATCCTCTTCATTTTGATCGGACGAAGAGGCTTCATCATAGCATCGCGAGGGGCTCGACTGATTTTGTCGACAATGGCAAAGCCACGATCGACTTCGCCCATAACAGTGTATTTTTCGTTGAGGTGGGGTGCTTTCTCAGTGGTTATAAAAAATTGGCTGCCAACAGAATTGTCGTCATCTTTGATCCGCGCCATTCCCACGAGATAGGGCTTGTCAAATTTCAAACTGTTGGTTTCACCTTTTAAAGTGTAGCCGGGCCAACCTTTGCCGTTGCCCCAGGGGCATCCGGTTTGGATCCCAAGTTTGGGATGCACTTTGTGAAAAATCATATCTTGATAAAACGGGACGTCTCTTACTTTCTTTCCGGAACGAACATCCCGAAATTGTTTTGTTCCTTTAGCTAGACCTATAAAGTTATCAACATATGAAGGGGCTTCTTTTTTATAAAGCTTTAGACGGATATCACCCTCTGATGTTTTAAGGGTGGCGAAAGCAAAAAGGGCATTACCCTGAGCAAAAGCCGAAGATGAAGTAAAAAATAAAATGCAAAAAAGAATTCGTAACACAACTCTTAGTTTCAATGATTTTAATGGTTTAGGTCAAGTTCTTTAAAAAGCTGCTGCTGCTCGCTGACTACGGCCTGAAGTCTAGCAAACACGTTTTCAACACCAAGCATTTTCGAAACTCGACCTAAGTTGTTGCTTTTTGCCCCGACTTTAGTGCTGGATGAATCATTGGTGATCTGAAAAATCTGTTCCAGTCTTCGTAGAAAACGATAATTTTTCTTTAGTCTCTCTTTAATTTCATTATCGGTATCAAGAAGATCAATCAAACTGGTTGTTGTCGTCTGATGAGGAACACCATCGGCACTTAATATTTTTTTCTGAACTGTGAATTCTGTTTGTAGAAGTCCACCGGGAGCCTTTTTTATATCAATAGCTATGGCGGTTGAGGGCGTCAGCAGCTTTTGATGAATACTGTCCAGTTCATCAATTTGCGAAGAATTGAGCCGCAGGAAATCAAAGTGATCTTTCAAAAAGAACTCGCTTTGCCCACAAAGTCTGGAGCGAAGGTAAGCCTGTTTCTGCCAAGGTTCCGCCTGGTTTTTGATGAACTCTATAAAAGCTGGTCGATGCAGAATTAAGGGGCCGGCATTCTCGTTGGGTTTAAGACGTAGATCGATATCGTAAAGTCTTCCAGCATTCGATCGAGTGGTTAGGAGGGTTATCATACGACGGGCGACTTTGATTTGTGCGGCGGTTGGGTCGTTATTGGATAGAAAGACAAAATCCAAATCGGAGCGTACCCCCAACTCTTTGCCACTCCATTTTCCCATTGTTAGGACATCGAGGGGCTCGGCCTTCAATTCTCGGCATTGAAACTCAATAAGTGAACGCACAATGAGGTCCGCCTGTTCACTGAGATGCTGAAAGTATTTATCGGAGTGGGGGTTTTTAAACAATTCAATAATACCCATGAGTTGACCAAGCAATTTGTAGTCAACCAAGCTTTCCCATAGAGCTTCGATATCCTCTTTGTCATCAATGACGACCTGGCCAAGAGCGAAACTATCAATGAGTTCAGGTCTTCTGGTAAGGATTTGACCGACGTAAGGAGAAATAGAAAACAGCCAAGCTAGGTTTTCTAAAAGTTCTTTGTGTCGATGCAACAGATAAAAGATCGAAGTCTTTGATTTGATAGAAAAAATGAAATCCCTAAAAATCTGTATGGCCAGCTCTTCATCGATGGCAATTTCTTTGGCCTTATTGACGTAGGTATTAAGGATGTCTTCTTTTAGTTTTTCTATACCCTGCTTTTTAATCGATGCACTCTTCAGGCCGCGAATTTCGGCAATAGCCTTTCGAGAGCCTTGACTCAGTTCTGCAGAGGGAACCTGGGGATCTGTGGTTTGAGGTTCTTGTCGAACAAAAAATCCACCAATAATTTGTTCGGCTTTCTCGAAACCCCGTTGGACTTCCTCTTCAGTTATTTGAAACTGGGCAAGCTCTTGGAAAAAGTTTTTCTGCAAAAGATAGGTGTGTTGGTCCTCTTTAATGTGAATCAGATTTTCTATTTTTCTCAACCGCCAATAGAAATTAAGAAGAAAATCCATTTCATCTTGTTTAAGAGCGCCCATCTTTGCAAGAGAGCGCATCGCTTGCGAAATCTTGGCTGCTCGAAGGGAAGGGTTGCGACCTCCATAAATCACTTGTAGCGAGTGTATATAAAGTTCAATGTCGCGAATGCCGCCAGGGTGCAATTTGATATCAAATGGCTCTTGCGAGCGACGCCATTGAAAAGCAATCTTTGAGCGAACACTTTTGATCTCTTCAAGAACAGAAAAATCCATTCGCTTTGGGAAACAGCGTTTTTTACAATAAGAGGTCAAATCTTCCGCCAGCTCTGAACCGATAAACAAAGGTCGAACCCGAATAAAACTCAAGCGATGCCAGGCCTCAAGAAATTCGTCATAGAAGTTGAAGAAGTGGTTTTTATTAGGGACCAGAGGTGAGTTATCGCCACCCGGTCGCAAATTCAGATCCACCCGATAGGCGAATCCAAAAGGAGTGTTGCTGCTCAGTAATTGAATGAATTTTTTGACCTTTGTTTGGATATCAGGCTGATTGGTCTGATTGGACTTTACGAAGACCACATCCACGTCGGAGCTCAAATTGAGTTCGAACGAGCCAAGCTTTCCGTAAAGTAAAAGGCAAACGTCATCTTCGGGGAGTTGCACGTGTTGCCAGGCCGATTTCAAGAGTTTTTCTGTTTCTTGAGACCAGTAAAGGCAGACCTCTTCGGGTGAGACTTTATCAGAAAAGGTGGCTAAGGCACACTTCAGCCAGTGCTTGTGTTTGTTTTTTCTGAGTTGATCTTCAAAGCAAGAAGAGTCTCTTTTTAGGTGATTAAGGTAATGTGAAAATATAGGGGAATATTTTGAGAGACTCTCTTTTGTATCTGTAGAATAACTTTCTATTTCAGGTAAGGTGACCATTGAGGCTTGTAGTAATCCTTGTTGTCGAAGGTCAATCGATGCTCATATTTCCCATCAATACTGACGATATAAAGCTGATACCTTCCGGTTCGGTCACTCGAAAACAATACGAATCTTCCGTCTGGTGAAAAGCTAGGGTATTCATTGTTGGCCCAGCGTCCATCCCGTTTTTTAGCCGAAGTTAAACGTTTAATATTTTTTCCGTTAGCATCGACAGTGAAGATATCAAAGTGACCTTTGTCGAATCCCGCAAAAGCGATGCGTTCACCATCCGGTGACCAGGCCGGGGAAGAGTTATAAACTCCCGCAAAAGTGATGCGCTTGACGTTCTTGCCGTTCATATCCATGGTGTAAATCATCGGTTTACCTGATCGATCGGAGGAAAACGCAATTTTAGTACCGGCTGGATTCACCGCAGGCTCCACATTCATAGCGTTTCGCGGGCCGTTGGTTAACTGAGTGAACTTTTTGCCTTTGAGATCTGTTTTATAAATGTCAGAAGCGCCAGATTTAGAGATTCTTAACAGTATCGAATCGGAGTCGGGTGTGAACGAGGCTCCAGAATTAATGCCTTTTTGATAAGACAGCAACCAGCGTTTTTCGGTTTCAAAATCGTAAAGAAAAAGATCAGCGTTCCGTGTCTTCAGTTTCTTATGGTAAAGGAATGAAGTGTAAGTCAGATAGCGTCCATCCGGCGACCAAGATGGGGATTGCGAGATGGTGCGGTGTTTTGAGATTTGTTTTTGGTTGGCTCCATCCCAATCCATCGTAAAGATTTCTTTTTCGATCTTGTTGGTCGAGCGAGAGACCACGAATTTTGTCATAAAAAATCCATTTTTCCCAGTCAGGCTCTTCATTATGTCATTGCAAAACTTATGAGCAATTGTTCTAAGGTCATTCACTGAACCTGTGTACGACTTACCCATAATTAATTTTCGTTGCGGCACATGGTAAAGATAAGCTTCGTATTGAAATTGATTGTTATTCACTTTGAAGCCCGAGCGAATCATGAACTCAGCGCCAATTTGTTTCCAAGATGAAAAATCAAATCCTTTGGAAGGGTCATTTTCTTTAGGCGTTAGGGATTTGCTTTTGTAATCTTCTACAAAAGCCTCTGGCGAAATAAAAGAAAAATAGGATGAGATTGTGAGGTCTTTTTCGACGATGTCATAAAATCTTTTACCGTAAGCCAGTTTGTTGGCGGCTAAGGAACCAGTGCCAAGGTAGATCAAGGGCACTAGAGCCAACGGACTCTGTTTAATTTCAGCTTTACCAATGTTGATGTAGGGTCTTTCTTCGGCCAGCCCAGATTGGGTGAGTACGGTTAGAAAAAAGATCGGCAGAAGTGTTAGTTTGATAAAAAGTTTTTTCATGGTTGTCCTCGCTATTCTGGAAATCTCATTTCAACACCTTTGGAGGCGTATAAATCAACTAAGTTCGGTGGGGGAGCGGGTAAGGGGCTCGCTTTTTCCAAAGTGCCCAATACATGTTGGTCAAATAATTCATTGCCTGATGTGCTGACAAATTCTTTTCCGATGATCCCGCCGCTACTGTTGATTCGAAGTATAATAACTGCTCTCAGGTTACCATTGGCTAACCACTCCGGCAAGTTCCAGTAGCTGCGGATATGGCCTTCCAACTGATTGGTATAATTTTCGTGATGAAGCTTCGCCATTCCAGTCAATGAATTGCCTTTACTCAGCTGGTTGCCCTTGTATTCAATTTTTTTAACTGGATCATTGTCTTCATTTTCTTTTTCTTTCATTTTTTGCAAAGCCTTTAGGCGGGCCAAAGCCGAATCTTGCTCGTCCTGTACCTTTTGTGTGTCTGGCTTTTTGGGTTTCGGCTTTTTAACCAAAGGCTTGGGCTTCGGCTTGGGCTTCTTGGGTTTAGGTTTTGGTTTCGGCTTTTTAGGCTTCGGTTTCTTAGGCTTTGGCTTTTTCGGTTTCGGTGGGTCTTTTTTGACAGGTTCCGGTTTTTTAACGGGTTGAATTATTGGAACGTTGGTTTGTTTTTCCGGCAGAGCGACAACATCAATTCTCACCGCCTGTTTGTATTCAGGAGCCACTGACGGAAAGAAAAGAATTTTAACTGTTAAGACCGTTAGGATGATCGCATGAAATCCTAAAGATAAAAGGATGAATCTAAGGAAGGAATCCTGAGGAGCTTTCATTGTGGGAGAGTCACCAACCCAATATTGTAGATTCCAGCGGCTCTGATTTCCGCTAAGGCCTTAGCTACAATTTCGTAGTTCACCGCTTTGTCAGCCTGAAGATAAATTTGTTTATTTTTACGTGTTTCAAAAATAGCCTTAAGCTTGTTGCGTAGGCCTTTAAGCTTCACTTCTTCTTTAGCGACGTAAATCTTACTGTCGGCATGAATCGATAAGGTGAAAGGCTCCTCGGTTGTCTCCATGCCAGAGGCTGCCGTTTCAGGAAGATCGATATCGATTCCCTGTTGCATCATGGGTGCTGTCACCATAAAGATAATTAAAAGAACAAGCATAACATCAACCAAAGGTGTGACGTTGATTTCGCTCATCGAATTGCGGTTGTTTGATCCGCCACTCATACCCATTGAATCAATCCTTTTGCTGCTGTAGACGAGAAATATTTAAAAATTCAGAAATAAAATTGTTCATTTGGTTTTCTTGTTTGCGCACCTCATTTAGAAGATAGTTGTAAGCCATCACCGCAGGGATGGCAGCAAACAAGCCAACAGCCGTTGCAAACAAGGCTTCAGAAATTCCGGGAGCCACGGTTGCCAGGCTTGCTGATCCGGCGTTGGAGATGGCACGGAAGGAATTCATAATTCCGACAACGGTCCCCAGGAGACCGATAAAGGGTGCGGTCGCCCCAGTGGTCGCTAAGAAAGCCAGCTTTTCTTCAAGAATTGAGACCTCTTGGTCTTGTCCTTTGCGTAAGGCTCGTTCCAGATTATCAACCCCATCTCCAAGCGTCGGGTTTTTTCTTCTGCGTACCCGTTCGAGTTCAGAAAAGCCTGAATTGAAAATGCGCGACAGTGGACTCTCGCCATGTCTTTCGAGCTTGTCTTTAACCTGTTCAAGGGTTGCGGCACTCCAGAACAAATCCAAAAAACGATCGTTTTCAGTTTTAACCTGATTGAAAATCTTTCGTTTCTTAAAAATAATAGCCCAGGAGACTACGGACATTCCGATCAACACAAGGAGTAAGAACTGCACGGCAATTCCGGCTCCCATGATGTCAGAGATTAATGATGATTGCGTCGATATTTCTGTGGTGGCGGCTTGTGCATACATAATAATTGAGGCTAATTGAATAATTTTGAAGTTTCAATAAATTCCAATATTTACTGAACCTTTGGGTCCTTGTTTTCGACCATCCACCCGTGAGGTGATAAGCCCTCCAAAGGTCGAGTCACCGGACCAATCAGCACCAATTTATTCTGTCTCTTCGCTTCCGCCACGATCTTTTTGATATTCTTGTTCGCCAGAGTGGTTGTTAAATGAATAAATACCACATCACTTTTTATTTCTAATAAAGACTCAAGTCCTAGTGATGAAAAAGCCAGCAACCGGACCAGATAAGATTCACCACTGCAAAAGGTCCAACGGGGTTCAAGCTCTCGAAGATCTTTCAGCAGACCATCTTGCCTTGAGCAAAAAACAATGTTCTTCCACGCCTCTTGTTGGCTTGCAATCTCTCGCAGGCTCGGCAGAGCTTTTGGGTCTTTGCCGCTGAAAAAAAGAAGCAGAGGTTTCTGATCTTCGTTCATTGTTTCTAAAATAACCTCGAGAGGTCTGTTTGTAGAAGTCGATTCGATCCATCGGCCGTCCTTATATTCGACTTGGCTAGCAAGACGAGACGGATTTAGCTTTACTAGTCCGTTTTGATCGCGCTCGACCTCAGTATATTCCTTGGATCCCGAAGGCGGTAACCTCCAAATCAGAGGGGTTTGGGCGGCTTGGCTTGCTAGTTTTTTAACCAAAGCTGTTTGGTATTGGGAGGCTGGTCGAGATTGGCCATAGGATCGGAGGCCAAACCAGACCAATAAAAGCGACAATAAAACTCCGCCAACGAGAATTAGAAAACCCACGATATCTCTCATATATTCTAATGTATTGAATTTATTAAGATATGAGTCAACTCTAAAATTCTGGTCTTGTAACGAAATAAGTCATTTTTAGACCGGTTTCTTGACCCTGCCCCTGATATCATTTAGTTTGCAACACCAAAAGTGTAAGAAGTTTCGGCTCTTAGGATAAGTCTGAAACCAGAGTGTTTAACCTATCTTTTGGCGAAGGCCAAGTGTTGAGGATCGAGCTTTAAGTAATAGGAGGATCCAATGAATAAAATCCATAGAAAAGTGGAATATGCTTTAATAGCCCTCCGTCATATGAAAAAGAAAGAACCCGGACAGCTTACAACTGTCAAAGAGATCTGCCGTTCTTACGGATGTTCTTTCGATGCCACTTCGCGCGTCCTACAGATGATGGTTCAAAAGGGCCTTTTGAAATCTGAGCAGGGTGCCCAAGGTGGTTACCTTATCCAAAAAGACCTACGAAAAGTCAGCTTGCATGATCTGATTGAATATGTGGTGGGACCGATCAGTGTCGTCAAATGCTTAGACCCTGGGAAAGGTGATTGTGACATGGAAAACAAGTGCAATGTGATTGCACCTTTGGCTTATTTAAACGATCAAATCGTTCAATTTTACAAGGGCATAAATATCGACGACATGCTGAGTGTGCCAGAACGTAAATGCATCAGTATCGATACTTATATGACAGGTGGCGCTTAATGGCTAAATCGAGTGACGTTCTTGCAGAACAAGGTGATTACAAGTACGGATTTTATACCGATATTGAGGCCGTCAGTTTTGGCAAAGGCCTTAACGAAGACATCATTCGTAAAATCTCGGGTCGTAAAAAAGAACCAGAATGGCTTCTTGAATATCGCTTAAAGGCTTATCAACATTGGCTGACCATGAAGGAGCCACAGTGGGCCGATCTGACATACGAGCCCATCGACTTTCAAGCAATATCCTATTACTCCGAGCCGAAGGCTAAAGACGATTCTGATAAGCCGAAATCCCTCGATGACCTTGACCCGGAACTATTGAAAACTTTCGAACGACTGGGAATTCCACTGGGTGAGCAAAAGCGTATCAGTGGTGTTGCCGTCGATGCTGTTTTTGACAGTGTGTCGGTGGGAACCACTCACACCGAGGAGCTTAAAAAATACGGCGTAATTTTTTGTTCTATTTCAGAAGCCGTACATGAGCATCCTGAGCTTGTTAAGAAGTATCTTGGCTCTGTAGTGCCTTACAAAGACAACTATTTTGCAACTTTGAACGCGGCCGTTTTTTCTGATGGATCCTTTGTCTACGTTCCTAAGGGCGTTAAATGTCCGATCGATCTTTCGACATACTTTCGGATTAATGCCATGGACACCGGTCAATTTGAAAGAACCTTGGTGATTGCCGACGAAGGAAGCTTCGTAAATTATTTAGAAGGCTGCACAGCCCCGCAGCGGGATGAGAACCAGCTGCATGCGGCGATTGTTGAATTGGTCGCTTTGGACGATGCTGAGATCAAGTATTCAACGGTGCAAAATTGGTACACTGGCGATAAAGAAGGCAAGGGTGGCATCTATAACTTTGTGACCAAGAGGGGACTGTGCAAAGGCAAGCGATCCAAGATTTCATGGACGCAAGTGGAGTCTGGATCGGCGATTACGTGGAAGTATCCCAGTTGCATTCTGCAAGGGGACTATTCTCAAGGTGCCTTTTATTCGGTGGCAATGACACACGATTATATGCAGGCCGACACTGGCACGAAGATGATCCATATCGGTAAAAACACCAAGAGCACAATTATTTCGAAAGGAATCTCTTCGGGGCAATCGAAAAACAACTATCGTGGTTTGGTGAAAATTATGCCCAAAGCTGAAGGTGCTAGAAATTATTCCCAGTGTGATTCGATGCTGGTGGGGGACCGGAGCTCGGCCAACACTTACCCTTACCTTGAGGTTAAAAATAATACGGCGATCTTAGAGCATGAGGCGACGACCAGTCGAATCAGTGAGGATCAACTTTTTTATCTCCAATCACGGGGAATGGATATGGAAGAGTCGATCTCTCTTTTGGTCAACGGATTTTGTAAAGAAGTATTTAAAGAGCTCCCATTGGAATTCTCTGTGGAAGCTGTGAAGTTAATTGAAATGAAATTAGAAAACAGTGTGGGGTAAGATGTTACTAGAAGTTAAAAATCTACACGCGTCAGTTGAAGAAAAACCAGTTCTAAAGGGGTTGGACTTTAAAGTGAACCCAGGTGAGGTTCACGCTATCATGGGACCCAACGGTTCCGGTAAATCAACATTGTCAAAAGTGATTGCCGGCCACCCGAAATTTGAGGTGACTGAAGGCTCTGTGAATTACGAGATCAATTTCAAAGAAGTCAATCTTCTTGAGATGGAAGCCGATGAAAGAGCCAAAGAGGGAATCTTTATGGCTTTTCAATATCCCGTTGAAATTCCAGGTATAACCAACTTTGAATTTTTGATGACCTCTTACAACGCGTTAGCCAAGCATCAGGGCTTTCCAGAAATGGATAAAGAAAAATTCTTGCCTTTCGTAAAAGAAAAAATGGCAACAGTAAAAATGAAAGAGGAGTTTCTGTTTCGTTCGGTCAACGGAGGTTTTTCTGGCGGCGAGAAGAAACGCAACGAAATTCTTCAAATGGCGGTCCTCAATCCGCGTGTCGCCTTTTTGGATGAGACGGACTCGGGGCTCGATATCGATGCTCTAAAAATTGTTGCCGAAGGGGTTAATAAGCTGCGCAGCTCGGACAATGGGATTGTGTTAGTCACCCACTATCAGCGTTTGTTGGACTACATAAAGCCTGACTTTGTTCACGTTTTGTCTGACGGGAAAATAATTAAAAGCGGTGGTCCCGAGTTAGCGCTAAAGCTTGAGGCCGAAGGTTACGACTGGATTCAATAAGAAAGGTTTGTTGTGCAGAATATTTACCAAACATGGACAGAATTTAATAAAGTACAGAACCATGTGCTCCAGAGTTCGCCCACATCGAACCTGATGGAGTCTGTGGAAAAGAGTGTGGAATTATGGAAAAATGCTCCCTATCCGACAGGTGAAGACTGGAAATATGTTAAATTCGAAAATCTACCAACCACTCATTTCCGTTGGGTCGAAGACGATCAGTCGAACAAGCAGTTGGCCGATGAAAATTTCTACACCTTTGAGATTAACAATTTTAAAACCCCTCAGAGCTTTGAAAAACTGGCGTTGCCAAAAGGTCTGGAGCTAATTTCAGAACTTGAGGCCACTGACAAAAAGCTGCCGCCATTAGAAACCACCAATCCGTTCGCTATTTTCTCGCGTTCTTTTTATGGTTTGGGCTTTTACTTAAAAGTGACGAAAGATTTTGCTGCTGAAAAGCCCATTCGGTTGGTTTTCAACTTGGATGCTTTGACGGAAAAAGACTTATTTATTCAACAGAACATCCACATTGCCGTCGAACCAGAGGCGAAAGTACAAATCTTTGTTGATGTCAGCGGCCAGGCTTTCAGCGGACTAAGCAATCTTTGCTTTGATGTAAAATGCGGCGAGAATTCCGAGGTTGAAATTTACAGCAAAGAAAAAGGCGGCGCTCAGTCCTATTTTGTCTTTAATTTGGCCAGCCAAGTTGATGCCAATGCCTCGTTTAAAAGTTTTGATCTGACTCTTCCCTCAAAATGGTCTCGTCATAATTTGTCCTGTGACCTTCGTGAAAAAGGGGCTTTAGGACAACTGAAGGGGGCTTATTTAAATAATGAGGATAACTTTGTGGATCATCACACTGAGATCTCTCACAGCGTTGGCGAGACGGAGTCTTTGGAAGACTACCGGGGAATTTTAACCGATCAATCGCAAGCGGTTTTTAATGGCAAGGTCTACATTGCGGAAAAAGCAAGAGGCTCTAATTCTGAACAGATCAATAAAAACCTAATGCTTTCGAAGAAGGCGGAAGTCGATACTAAACCAGAGTTACAGATTTATAACGATGATGTTAAAGCCGCTCATGGCGCCACTGTTGGCCAGATTGATGAAGAGCAGCGCTTTTATTTACAGAGCCGGGGTTACTCGCGTCGGCAGGCCGGGCGAGTGCTTGCAAAGGCGTTTGTGTTTGGACTTCTTGATGATGCCAATGACAAAGTCAAAGACTTCTACTTGCCCGAAATGGCGGAAACTCTAGACAGTATGGAGGAGGGGCAGTGAGTTTCGACGTTGAAAACTTTAGAAAAGCTTTTCCTCAATTGGAGCGGACCATGGGGCCCCGCCGGCTGGTCTATTTTGACAGTGGAGCCTCGAGTCTGAAACACAGTGCTGTTACTGACAGAGTCAATACTTACAATCGTTTTGAATCGGCCAATGTTCATCGTGGGGCTCATCAAACCAGTCGCCAGGGAACCGAAAATTTTGAGGTCGCTCGCAAAAGAATTCAAAAGTTTATCAATGCTCGAAATCCCGAAGAGGTGGTGTGGACGCGAGGAACCACAGAGGGCATCAATTTTATAGCATCCGCCCTACGATCAAAACTGGCTCCCGGTGATGAGATTCTGATCTCTCCCTTCGAGCATCATTCGAACATTGTGCCTTGGCAGATTGTTTGTGAACAGACAGGGGCCAAGCTTGTTGTCGCCGATTTTGATCGTGAGCAGGGAATGACATTGGAGGCTTTCAAAAAAGCCATCACGGACAAAACCAAGCTAGCCACTTTTCTTCATTATTCCAATAGTTTTGGTCAGCGCTTACCCATTGAGAAAATGGTATCTTTGTGTAAGGAACGCAATATCATGACTCTTGTCGATGCGGCGCAAACGGTTCTTACCGAAAAAATCGATGTGCAAAACTGGGGCTGTGACTTTTTGGTCTTTTCCGGTCATAAAATGTTGGCCCCCTATGGTATTGGGGCTCTGTTTATTCGCAAAGAACTCATTGCTGAGATTCCGCCCTACCAAACGGGAGGAAGTATGATCGACCGAGTGACTTTTGCTAAAACAACCTATGCTGAGGCTCCCCAGAAGTACGAAGCCGGAACTCCCAATATTTCGGGTGCCATTGGAATGGGAGAGGCCGCTAAATTAATAATGGAAATGGACTTGCGAGCCGCTCACACTCATGTCTTGAGTCTTCGCTCGATGTTGGTGGAAAGTCTTCAGCAGCGGTCCTCGATAGAGCTCTATTGCTTTCCCGGTGACGATCACTCGGGGGTGGTCTCGTTTAATGTCAAAGGCTCTCACTGCAGTGATGTTGGCACTCTTTTAGATAAATACGGGTTTGCGGTACGAGCGGGGCACCATTGCACCCAGCCAACCATGGATCTATTAGGGATTCCCGGAACGGTGCGGGTATCATTGGCTCCGTACAACAACGCCGAAGAGGTACAAAATCTTATTCAAACTATGGAAAAGATTGAGGAGTTTTTTTAATGATCAACTACGATATTCTTGTACGAACTCAAGCCACTCCAAATCCCCTTGCAATTAAGTTTGTTGTCAACGCGCCAGTAAAACTAGAGGGTAAAGCGACTTTCACCAGCCCTGAAGAGGCCCAGGGATTGAAATTAGCTCATGACCTCTTTTTAGTTCAAGGTGTTGAACAGTTGCATATGTTTGAAAATGTTATCACGGTCAGTTTCACGGTCGATTGTGACCGCAATAAACTGATTGATGATGTGACATCGGTGATTCAGTCACGCCTTCCGGTTCATGATGCAAACTTCACTCTTGAGAATGAAGAGAAGAAAAAAAAGAAACGAGAAAGTCGGTCTCCTGAAATTGATCAAATAGAGGAGATCCTTGATCGCACCATTCGACCGGGGTTGCAAGCCGACGGTGGAGATATTGAGATTATAGATTTCAAAGACAAGGTTCTGACTATCACCTATGAAGGTGCTTGTGGGTCTTGCCCAAGCTCAATGTATGGAACTCTCGATGCCATTTATTCGATTTTGCGCTCTGAATACGATCCAGAGCTCGACATAATGATTGCCTAATCTCCATACAACAATCTGTGAATTGTCACGGTTTGTATAAGTCGATTTAATAATTGACCATTTTTCTCACACTTGTGCGGGTTTCATCATTGGTGACAAACTGAATTTTATCTCCGGCCTGAAAAAAAGCGGATAACGAATCAGAGCCTTCTAGTAGTGGAAACAAATCGGCAACATTGAAGCTGGTGATAAGGTGGCCTTTTGAATAATCAGACAAAAATTTGGTATAACTTGATGAGGAATCAACTCGATTTTTGAAAAAGAACAGACTCACCGTTTGTGCGTCTTTCTCATAAATCAGTGACAGCTCACATTTTTCATAGGATTTCTCGTACAAGTCACGAAAGTCACACTCCCTCTGCGAGGTGGCTATAAGCTTAAAACCCGGATCTTGAGAAAAGGCGAAGTGACCGCAAAAAAATAGATTAATAAAAAGAACATATTTCATATTAAACCTCATTGAAAGTCGATTCCTAAAAGAGCCATTTGTCCAACGGAGCTATGGGAGGCCGTTAATGCGTGGCCGTCAATAGCGTTGCTATCCTGCAAGGCACACCAAAACGAGTGGTTGCTGTCACTCTGTGGTGAATTGCTGAGCCAAGAGGGAGTCATATTAACGGTACCCAGTGGTTCAGAGTGTTGGGCGCAAACCAAGGTTACACCGAAAATATAATAACCGAAGTTAATAAAAAGACTGCCGTCTTCGCTATTCTCTCCGGCGTTGGATTGGTAGTCAAAAATCGGCAGAGCCTGGTTCACATTCTGCAAGATCACTGAACTGTACAAGCCCTCTGAAGCGTTTTCCCAATTTGGCGAGATAACAGAGTCAGAGGCGGCCTGGATACAAGCTTCATTGCATGTCCAAACTTGCATGCTGGAATAGGGGAGTGTTGTCGACGTGCTAACGGTTCCAGCAAAAGTCATGGGTTGGCCACCGTATTCCACCGATGTCATGTTGGGTTGACCCGAGTCACTTTCACTGGATCCAAAAAATACCAGCATGCGGTCGTGTCCCTGAGGCGCTGGGTGAGTCAACTCTGATGTCCAAGACGTTAACACCGATATCGGCGGGGTGGTCCAAGGCGCCGAGGTTGCAATTTCGCTATAGTTTCCAGCGGAGTCTTTACCTCGAAGGGATAAAAAGAAGGGGCGGCCGTGCGCAAGATCCAAACCGGTTTCTTGAAATTGACCGGCGGGAGCTGAGTCAGAGAACGCGATAGGCTTCCAAGCGACGACGTTGCCAACTTCGTCCCCATCAAGAATACCATTCCAATTGTTATCGATGGCGATTGAAAGCTCATAGGTCTCAAAAGAGCAAGAGTCCAAGCTGTCCGATTGTAAGGTTATTGTTGGGCTCTTTGTCGAATCAAAGTCATTGGCGATGGTGAAGCTAGGGGTCGATGGGTTGGTTTTATCGACTTTGAAAGATGGAGCAACGCCATAGATGGATCGGTTTCCAGCGCTGTCTTGACTTCGCACCGTTGGATAGTAGGCGACACACTCAGATAAGCCTAGCTCTGGGAAACTATAGCTCGTTGTACTGGCATCGACCACTTGCCAGGAATTTCCGGACATGTCATTACCGCCACTTGCTGATGTTGAAAGACCTAGACTGATTTTGCTTAAACCGCTACCGGGCTCGGGGTCGGATGGAGTGCTCCAGCTGATTAAAGGGGATGAAGAAAAGCTGTCATGCCAAACTGAAGTGATGCTGAGATTGCTTGGGGTCTCTGGGGCCATCGTGTCCAGTGTGTATTCCAATCCAGTATCGGCACAGGCGCTAACATTTCCAGCGCGATCAATCGCTTGGACGTAGTAGCGGTGTTGGCCGTCGTTACCACCATCGGCAGAGTAAGTGATGTCTGTCATATTTACAGATTCGTCAGCAACCGGCCATTGACTTGTTATGGGGTCAACACAGTTTGCCGATTCAAATATTTGTATTTTTGTCCCATGCTCTCCGGAGGCGTTGTACAAATAGATCTGTGGTGTAACATCTTGAGAAATGGTCGAATCATTGGAACTGGCCAGGGACCATTTCCAAAGAGTGGGATCAGGTTTAATGGTATCAAGCTCATAGGCGATAGTGCTTGGTAGACAATCGGTTAAGTTCGAAAAGTCATCTTCAACTTTGACATGAAACTGGTATATTCCGTCCGACAATGTCGGTACGAAATTAACCTCAGTTGCCGATGCCACTTTGCTGATGATGGGGGTTGAACAACCGTTATCAGCAAAAAGGTGGACCTTAAGATTGGATGTTACATTGTTTACACTGATTGTTGGCGTGGCATCAGAACCTGGTGATGTGAGGTTGGAGGCAAGAGTGACATTTTGTGTGTTTGCAAACCCCTGACCTTGAATCGTGAAGTTGACAGTTCCAGAGTTCACTCCATTGAAGTAATTCAGCTCAGGGGCACTCATGTAGGTCTGTGTACCTGTTGGAGTGAATTGTATCTGAATGACGCAAAACTGGCGAGCATTTAAAGTGTCGCTACAGGTTCCTCCACTGCCAGGATAGGCGCCACCGGTGTATTCAAAGGGTGACGATAATTGAGTCAGGTTCAGATTGGTAGCAGGTGTCTCTCCTGAGTTGTAAATATAAACGAACTTTCCTTGAGTGTTTCCTGATAAAAGCAACTGATAATCCAGATTAAAACCTCCCAAGAGAGTTAGAAAGGCAGGACTCAAGCCACGGGCACTCATAGTTTTGCTAATTTCTTTGGCGCCCTCACTATCGACATAATCAAAAACAAGAGTCTCGTTATATTGAGTCGCCGATGCTGGTGAGAACTCAATTCGAACGCTACAGCTTTGATCAGGCTCTAATGTTGATGAGCAGTTTCCACCGGTTCCAGGATATTCACCACCAACAAATTCAAAAGCTGAAGACAGACTGCGTGGCTGAATCGACATGGCGCTTTGCTTTCCGATATTTCGAAGCTCTAATTCTGCGACTTGGGTTGTTCCGACGGTGGTATCGATAAAATTTAAAATTTCTTCACTTGTAAAAATAACTTCAGCAGGATCAAGGGGAAGAGCCGTTCCGGCGACGACAAAACTAATGAGGCAATTGGTCGTCGGACAACCTTCGTAGGTGAGTTCCACAGTCACCGAGAACTGGCCTTCAATTAAAGGTCTGACTTCAAAGACAAGATAACATTCTTCAAGAGGTTGAAGAGTGTTGGTGCAATCACCTCCGGATCCGGGGTAACTGCCGCCGGCGTAAGTGACATAGGAGGAGGGAAGTTGGGAGGTCTGAATGTTGCTGGCACTGGTGGTGCTCGACATGTTTTTTAATCGAACGCTGAGAGTTTGGGAAGATCCGACGGGCATTGACCCCATGTCAAAACTTGAGCTTCTTAAAACATCCGGCTCAAATAAAACAACCCGGGCTGGTTCGTTCGAAGTGGCGAGTGAATATTCCGAGCTGTCGCTGCAAGCGACAACTAATAGTCCTATGATTAAAAAGGCACTGAATCGTATAACGTTCTTCATAATAGGCCTCTCCTTCTTTCATGGTGTGAAGTTCGGAGATTGATATTAAGAAATTACTAAACCCGAAAAAGAAACCGGGACGAAAGTTTGAGAGACAGTCTTTACAGGGGTTTATAGAAAATTTTCGAATTAATTATTCGTGAAATTAACTTTTTTTTAACAAAAGTTTATTAAGAAACTATAAAAAAAACACAGGTATACAGGGTGTTCTAGGTTATTCGTAGTACTTTGGTGTCTTCTTAGAGTTGTTTTTTTGTTGGCTTTTCGAGACATCGTCTTTGGAATAAATCAATGTCTGGCTGGCGCCATGCTTTTCACCATTTTTCATTTGGTAAACAAAAAAGAAGAACTGATCTTTGTCGCTCACAGTCTCGCCATCAATAACGATTGAAAAAATCTTTTCTTCACCTGAATCAAAACCGGTTTGGCCACTGGTATCCCCCGAGATCACCGAGGCGCCTTTGGGCGTTTTCCACTCAAACACGCTATCAGCCATACTGTTGCGAGCTAAAACTCTGGCCACCAGGGTGATATCTCCATTGCCATTCTCAACTTTACTGAGACTGGTTTGAAAGTACCCAAGAGATTTTCCTGAAACTTTTGCTGCTTTTGACGGTGGATTCTGTGCTTTCGGCTTTTGGCTCATTGAAAAACTGAGGCCGGAGAAAGCGAGAATAACAAGAGTGGTCAGGATTTGCTGTTTCATGGGTTTCCTTAAAGTGGGCATTTGCTTTGTGAGTTAACAGTTAAGCTATAGTTTGCGGTCGATTTGATGCCGTTTGTTGTATCGTATTTAATATTTATCATATAGGTGCCGGCCGGCAAAGCTTGGATACTTACAGCTTCCGAGCCACTGTTGGCGGTGCTACTGATTGTCGATTCACTATAGCCCACTAAGCTATCAGAGGCCGTGTTGCCGTAAGCGTAATCATCTGTCCATATGTAAAGATCCAAGTCTGCGGCCTGGCCACCGGCGCCGGTTGTTGTATAAGTCATACTCACATTCAAATTGCCGCCGGAATGGTCGTATTGATAAAAGTCGTTGGACTTAAACTGGTTGGAATTGGCAAAACTCCCGTCTTCGGGTTGGCGCCCTGGATTATTAAGTGGACTGGCATTGGGCACATCTTCAGCCAAAATAGGGGTGGGGCAAGAGCTTCCATTGACGAGAGTGTTGGCATAATTGGTACGCGCCGCCAACTGCTGTTCTGCGTTTTGGATGGTGGACCAGTCTGTCTTTCCAGTCAGTGCGTCTTGCAAGACATAGAACAGGCCGAGACTGCGGTATTTATAATTGGTATTGGCAAATCCATCAGAATCACCGGCAAAAAGTGTCCAAATTTCAGCGAAGTCAGCATCCAGGTCGTCTTCCGCTGTCATTGAGTTTGCGTCAACAATATCAAGAAGAGCTCGACTGACAGAAAACTCTCGAAAGTTCCCTTCCTCAGTCTCAGTGGGAGTGTCGGTCGTTCCACTTTCAAGACTTTCATTGATGTAAACACCGTTGGTTCCAAGGGGGGTTCCGAAGGTGTCGCGATACACAGGATTTCCAGTCACAGCCGCCTGAAAGAAGTTTGACCAACCTTCACTCCAGGCCAAGCGAGGATCAAGGATATTGTCACCGTTATGAATTCCGCCAGGCGAGTCAGCAACGGACAGTAGGTTCTCTAGGGCGTGAGCGTATTCGTGTAAAATAACCGAAGTGTCGAAATGATCGGTGTCAGTATTATCAACATCGCCACCGGTGCCGCCAAGAATAAAAAGTTGATTGGCCTCGGGAAGATAAAAACTGAGCGGCGGTAATCCAAAATAGCTACCAGGGTTGACTCCCTTCGCCCAGTAAATGTCGACTTTTGGAGCCACTGTGACTTCGGGACAATCGCTAAATGTGGCAGAGCAATTGGCCGTTTCAGTTCTTAGAAATTCGTTGGCATCCATTATTTTGTCAAGGATATGAAAAGCACCGCCGGGGATAACCGCACCGGTGGCAGAAGCCGTCATGGTGCCGATATTTCTTGAGCCATCCAATGTCACAGAAGAAGTGATTCCGTAAAAGGCATTGGCAGTCGGATTGTTCATCACGTAAGCTTTTAAAAAATTATTGTCGGCACGAGAGGCAATTGTAATCGTCGCTGTTGAATCGTCATTGGGAAGGCTCAAAGAGAAGTTACCTAAGCTGTCGGTTTCACCACATTGGATGATTGAACCGCTCCCATCTGTCACTCTTATTTCAGCGTGGCGTATGGCATTGGGGGTACCAATGGCACCGTTACCATTGGTTCGGAATTCGTAGCGCGCTGTTCCCGTGATCGTTATCGGATTGCTGTAGCTGGTGATTGTTGAGCAATAGGGAAGTGCTGGAGAGCTGGAATTGCTCGAGCCTCCTCCACTGCTGCTGGAGCAGTTACTAACGACTTGAGACAATGTAAACCACAACAGCAAAGTAAAAATGGTATTGAGACTCTTCAAATGGCACCTCGGATACAGTCTTATCGGGTCGTTTTGGAGCCACCTTGAAAAATTCTACTTGCTTCAAATTGAGAAAAATTGAATGATGAAAGTCATGGAAGCTGGACTAAACTCAGACATTTCAATCGGACAAAGAAACTTTCATATTCAGACTGAAGACTGGGGTTGGGACAACCCATTCATCGTAACCAAGATTTTTAGCCAGGGTGCTGTGCTAAAAAGTTACAAAGTTCCCTATCAAACAGTCCTGAAAACGCCCTTTCCCTCGACCCAGTCCATTCGTATGGCCTTGGAAAAGCAACATCAAGAAATTCTAGACCGTCTCATTTCTGGTCATATCGAATGATTGTCGTTAAAATTATGGGATATGATTTCTTTATCCCATGTATACAAAACATTTGTCGCTAATCAGCACGTACTTCAGAACCTTCAATTAGAAGTTCAAAAAGGCGAGATGTTGTTCTTAATGGGCCCAAGTGGTGCAGGAAAAACAACATTGTTTAAAATAATGACAGGTTTCGAAAAAGTCTCTTCGGGATCGGTGACGATCAATAATTTTGAAATCAATGAATTGAGCAGTCGACAGATGGCACTCTTTCGTCGCTCGATCGGTGTTGTGTTTCAGGACTTCCGTTTGCTTAATGATCGAACGGTTTTTGAGAACGTGGCCCTGCCATTGCAGATTTTAAAGCTTAATAAGTGGGAGACTCTTGAAAAAGTCGAGTCGATTTTAGGTCGAGTGGGATTGTCTAAAAAAATGAATGAAAACCCTGAACATTTATCGGGCGGAGAAAAACAACGGGTCGCGATTGCCCGTGCCATGGTGCATAGTCCGAAACTCATCATCGCTGATGAGCCAACTGGAAATTTGGATTGGAAGTTGAGTGGTGAAATTATGCAATTGTTTCGTGAGGCCAACCAGAACGGCACCACAATGATCATTGCGACTCACGATCAAGAGTTGGTTAAAAGAGAAGTTAAAAAAAGAGTCGTTAAAATTGAATCCGGAAAAGTCTACGAAGATGGGGGGAAGCAGCCATGTGGTCAATTTTTTGCACCATTAAGCGAAGCTGGTCTCAGCATTTTGTAGAGCAGTTTTCAGCTTTTATCATACTTTTGATGTCCTATACGGCACTTCTGTTCATCGCTTTGGCATTAACCAATGTTCAAAACATGTTTGAAATGTGGGGACAGGTGAATCAAGTGACTGTGTATCTGGATCCTGGGATCAAGCAGCAAGACAAGACTGATATAATGAAATCCTTGGATGGTAATCCTATGGTGAACTCTTATCAAGAAGTTAGCTCCTCTGAATCGGCAAAGAATTTTGAAAAACGATTTTCAAAAGTCACATCACAAAAAATTGATGCCAAAGAGGTCGCCCAGTTTTTTCCAAGTTATTTCATAGTCAACCTGAACCAAGCCATGGCTTACAGTTCCGGCGGCACCGCTCTCGATGATTTTGCGTTGCAGTTGAAAAATGGATTCGAAGCTATTAAGAACGTCAGTTACGGTAAGTCGTGGTTGCGGCGTTATGTTGGTGTCCTTTCGGCTATTCATTGGATTGGCTGGTTTTTAATTTTTTCTTTTCTGATAGCATCGGTGATTGTTTCCTCAAGCGTTATCAAAACGATTCTTTTTTCCAGACGAGATGAAATTGAAATATTAGAATTTGTAGGTGCCGATGATGCCACGATTTACTTGCCACAAATTTTAAACACCATGATTCTAGCCAGCGTTGCATTTATCAGTGCCTTGGGTGTTAATTACGGTATCTATCGACAATTGAAATCCTCATCAGTATCGATGATTGATACCTCGATTCAAAACCAATTGACCTTTATTGCTCCTGGCCTATTTTTACTAATTGCTTTGCTAGCCATTGTCTCGGTAGCTATTTACTCGGTGATGACGATCTTTAATCTTCTCCCCCGCAGGAAGAAGGCACTGTTGGTCAGTGAGGTCATACGTTGAGGCTTTTAATCATAATCTTTGTATTTTCATCCAGTTGTTTGGCCGTAGCGGAAGAGGACGTTTTTGATCTTGCCGCTAAATACAATGCCGCCAAAAAGGACGTGAGTTTGCTAGAAACTCGCAAAAGAGAAGTTCTTTCTGAAATCTACAGCATCGAGAAAGAGACAAACAAGCTTGTGTTGCAAAAAACCGAACTGGATGAAGAAAAACTGAACCTTGACGGCAAGTTAGCAAATGTTTCGAAAAGAATTGTAGAGATAGAAAGAAAAGTCAGTTCGATGATTCCTGATCTTGTTGATCGCTTGGCATTTACTGATCAAATCAGTGGTTTGCCGTGGATCTACACGATCATGACAGCACAGAGCCTTAATGACTTAGACAACACCTATGAAACAGCCCGCTATATTAATGAGCAGCAGGGCGAAAAGGTTGTTGAGTTTGTGCGACTAACAAATTCTCTAAAAACTCAAAAAGCTGAGCTGAAAAAGACCGCGCTGAAAATTGTTAATCTACAAAAAGATTTAAAAGGTAAAGAACGACTGATTGAAAACAATCAAAAAAATAAAAAGAAATTTCTTAAAAATCTAGAAAGACGTTTGGCGGCGGAGAAAACAAATCTTAAAAAGATTAAAGGGAAAGGCAAAAAGGCTTTGGAGAATTCTTTTTTCAAAGACTTGCATTTACTTTTTGGATCGCGTTTTTTCGACCAAAAGGGTGAACTCCCGCAGCCTATCGAGGCGCCCTTGGCCCACGAGTATGGTCTGAACAAGGGCTTGCTTCCGGATCGGATTCAGTTGGTCCACAAAGGGCATTTTTATCGCACCCGTGGTCAGCAAGATGCGAAATCCGTGTCTGCTGGCCGTGTTCGCTTTGTTGGTGCTGCCAAAGGCTATGGACAGGTTGTTTTAATCGACCACGGAAGTCGGTACTATAGTACCTACGCTAACCTTGCCTCGGTGGCTGTTAAATCCAATCAAGAAGTCAAACAAGGAGAGGTGATCGGTTCGACCGGTTTTGATCACCTCCAGTTCGGTACCGGTCTTTATTTTGAAATTCGACATTTTTCGCAACCCCAAAACCCGGATTCCTGGCTGAAGAAGCCCAATGAACATCTGGCAAACTTATAACGAAGGTGACTATGAAAACTTCTACTCGACGCTTTATTTCTTCCGCAGCTATCGTGACCGTATTGATCGTCGGATCATTACAGTTTGGTTCGTCGGCCTTTGCAAAATCAAAAGATCATTATTTAAATCTACAGTTATTTGCGAAAGTGTTAAATTTAGTTCAAAAATACTATGTTGAAGAGGTTGATACAAAAAAACTAATATACGGTGGTATTAAAGGGATGTTGCAGGAGCTCGATCCTCACACCAACTTTCTTCCGCCCGACATCTATGAAGAATTCGAAAATGAAACCAGCGGAAAATTTGGTGGCCTGGGAATTGAGATCACGGTTCAGGATGGAATTTTAACCATTATCTCGCCAATTGAGGACACCCCAGCTTGGGAGGCTGGATTGAAATCGGGTGATAAGATTGTCAGTATCGATGGAAATTCCACCAAGGGTCTCAGTCTCGCCGAGTCGGCTCAGATGATGCGTGGAGATAAGGGCTCTACAATTGTTTTGGGTATTGCACGAGAAGGGGTAAAAGGCAAAAAAGACTATTCAATTAAGCGTGGAACCATAAAAATCAAGTCGGTGAAGTACACAGATCTTGGTAATGGCTACAACTACATTCGGTTAACAAGTTTTATTGAAAACTCATCACGAGATATTCAAAAAGTATTAAAGCAAATGGCCGCCAAAAAAGACCAAAAAATCAAAGGTTTGATTTTGGATTTACGACGCAATCCTGGAGGACTTTTAGACCAAGCCGTAAAGATAAGTGATTTGTTTTTGGACAAAGGAACAATTGTTAGCACCATCGGACGAGACAAGGAAAATAAAAAGGTGGTGACCGCCTCTGAGGCTGGATCTTATACTGATTTTCCGATTGTCATCTTGATTAACGAGTATTCAGCCAGTGCGAGTGAAATCGTCGCCGGGGCTCTTAAAGATAATAAAAGAGCGTTGGTCATGGGTAAGCGAAGTTTTGGAAAAGGGTCGGTGCAGTCGGTTGTAAAAATGGGTGACGGATCGGGTTTAAAGATGACTGTGGCCCGTTACTACACACCCAGCGGAGTTTCGATTCAAGCCGAAGGCATCACCCCAGATGTCAAAATTGATGAAGTTGATAGCGAAGCCTTCCAAAAAGCGATTATCAATCGAAAGGTCAAGCGAGAGGCTGATATCGATGGTCACTTGATTTCTGAAAACAAACCTGAAAAGAAGGAGTCCACGGGCGGCAGTCTTTTCAATTGGTGGGAAAAATCGAATAAGAAAGCCACGGAAAACACCAAGGAGACATTATTGAATGATTTTCAGGTGTTACAAGCTTACAATTACCTCAAAGCTTACAAAGTGATGAAGGGGATCTAAAAGTCCCCTAGACCTTCGTCATAACTCCGTTCATTAAGTCTATGACCAGCAAAGCCCCGGTAGTAGGCTTTTAGAGCGGAGGTCTTATGATCAAATTATTAATAACAATGCTAGCGATGATTGCAGCACAACCTGCTTTTGCGGTTGGCCACAAACTGGAAATTGATTCGAAAGTCTTTTTTGCTGGTAAAAAGGTTGCCGCGCCTCGGATCATCACCAACTCAGGTGTTAAAGCCAAGGTTTTAATGAGTGATCAAAAAAACAATCGCGAATACGACTTAGAAGTTCTGCCTGTAAGCGCTGGGGGTAAGACAGTCGACCTTCTGTACAGTCTGGCGGTGCGGGAAGATAATAATGAAACAATCACTCGGGGTGAGGTGGTTTTAGATAGTAATAAAAATGCCCGCATCCTTATCGACCACGGGCGTATTCAAATTCATCTTAAGATCAAAAAATCTTAATTAGACTCTTCGCTATTGTTCTCTTCAGCCAATTCCTCGGCAGGAACTTCTGTTACTTTAGCTTTTTCGAGCAAGTGCTTGAAGACTTTATCTTCAGTGACTTGGAATTCCAGGTTCGCTGATTGTTGTCCTTGCTGATAAAACTCTTTCACCTTTGAAAGGTCCAATCCGGTTTGGTCAGCAAACTCTTGCAGCTTTGCTTCCACATCTTCTGGCTTTGCATTCAGGTCATTCTCTTTAGCAATCTTTTGAATTAAGAGGGCCGAGCGAACCATAAAATCGGCAGTTTCTGAAAAGTCTTGATTCCATTTGTCTTCGTACTGGGCGAATTCTTCGGGGCCAATGCCTTGTCCTTGCATACGCTTTTTAAAATCATCAACCAAAGCGCCCCGTTGTTCTTTGATTAGAGTTTCAGGAACCTCAAAAGGGTTGGCGGCGACTAAGGCCTTGAAAAGACGATTTTTTAGCTCAGACTCAGCTCTCTTTTCTTCCCCTTCAACGATGTCTTTTTTCAATTGGGCTTTAAACTCTTCAACCGTGTTCTGTTCACCTAAAGATTTAACAAACTCATCATTGAGCTCCGGTTTGTTCTTTTCCTTAATTTTGTTGAGAGTGACTTCGAATGTGACAGGCTTTCCTTTTAAATGCTCGACGTGATAATCATCAGGAAAAGCAATGGTGATCGATTTAGACTCTTGAGGCTTCATTCCAATCAATCCCTGCTCAAAGCCAGGGATGAAAGAATCGGACCCAATCTCAAGAACATGTCCTTGGGCGGCTCCGTTTTCCAAAGGCTCGCCATCGATAAAGCCCTTAAAGTCAATATCGGCAAAATCGCCATTTTTCAGATCACGAATCAGCACAACATCTTCTAATTTGGCCTGGTTCTCTAGAATTTGTTCAATATTCTTATCAACCTGGTCATCAGTGATCTCGATCTTTTCTTTTTTCACTTCAAGGTTGTCGGTTTGTGACAGCTCGATTTCAGGTTGCACTTCAAATTTGGCGGTAAACGAAAACTCTTGGCCTTCTTCAGGATTTTGAAAATCAATATCGGGCATACCCACTGGCATTAAATCGTGCTCCTTGAGAGCCTGAAAGTAGAAGGTTTGAACCAAGTTCTGAGCCACGTCGCCTTTGATCTTGTCGG
Organism: uncultured Pseudobdellovibrionaceae bacterium; assembly: GCA_964588335.1. GTDB lineage: Bacteria > Bdellovibrionota > Bdellovibrionia > Bdellovibrionales > JAGQZY01 > JAGQZY01. The sequence continues at coordinate 171,685 of CAZPOV010000001.1, forward strand.
AATAAAGGCTGCGAATAGTGGCGATCGGTGTCTTGCCCTTGCGGAAGCCTTTCACCTCGACGCTTTTTTGTAAGTATTTGAAAGCATTGATAAATTCGTTATCAACCTTTTCGGCTGGGATTTGCACATTCATCTTTCGTTCAAGATTCGAAAGATTCTCGATCTCTGTTTTCATATAACTCGCTCCGTTAAAATTCAGTGGAATATAGGGTAAGACGTGCTTAAAATCAAGGAATTCAGGAATATCTAAGCTATGGAAAATCCTAAAAAATTCCGCTAAAAGAGAGATGTTTTGTTGGAAACCAAAGAGCTTGTTTTTGTAAGTGGGAAAGGTGGCACGGGTAAGAGCACGGTCGCCACCCTTCTGGCCCGTGATCTCTCTCAGAGAGGTCGGAGCGTCTTATTGGTCGAGCTCGCTGAGCAGAGCTCGGTGCAAGCGCTTTTGCAAAGTGAAAAAAAACCCCATTATCAGCCCCAAGCCAGCGGTTTTGGATTTGATTGGTGTCGACTGCAAGGGCGAGACTGCTTGGTGGAATATGTTAGCTCTTTCACTCGCTTAGAAAGCGTGACCCAAAAATTTTTCGACTCGGCTCTGTTGAAAACATTAGTGAATGTGGCGCCGGGGCTTAACGACTTGTCAATATTGGGAAAGTTAACCAGTCGAATTCGTAAGCACGGCCCGGCTTTTAACTACGATCACATCGTTGTCGATGCTCCCAGCACGGGGAGTTTCATGTCGTTGATCAATGCTCCGGTGACCTTGGGAAAAAGTGTCGCACGCGGTCCTTTACACAGTCAGAGCATGGGAATCGACGAAGTCTTGAAAAACCCCAAGCACACGCAATTTTTTTTCGTCAGTTTGTACGAGGAGTTGCCAATGGACGAGCTAGAAGACACCATTGCAGAGTTCCAAGATGAATTCGGAGAGCAAATTCGAATTGTCATGAATAAGGCCCTCGATGTTGCAAAGCCAGCCGAAAGCAAAAGCTCTTGGAGTCATTTTTTACAAAGAAAAATGCAAGAGGAGAACCGGCAAGGCAGGCGCGCTCAAGAGCTATGGCCGAAGGGCTTTCAGCTCAATCTATTCACGGACCCCTTCAAAGACTATATTCATAATCACTCAGGGGAGGCCTTACGACCCCTTTAGAGACTTTAATTCAAAACAAAAAATTACTGACCTTTGTTGGCACTGGTGGTGTGGGCAAGACCTCACTGTCGTTGGTAGTGGCGATTCAAGCCGCAAAGATGGGGCGGCGAGTGGCGGCGATCACTGTTGATCCGTCGCGCCGACTCTCGAGTTTGTTAGGGCTTGAGGCTTCGGAAAACCAATCCAAATCAGTACGCTGGAGTTCTGTCGATCAACCGGTCGATGTGTTCTATATCGAGCCTAGCGAGGTTTTTCAGGGTTTTGTAAAAGACAACATGAAGGCGGAATTTTTTGACAAAATACAGAGAAATGGCATTTATCGCCAGGTCTCACAAAACCTTCGCGAGACCCACAATTTTGCAGCTCTTTATAAAACCGAGAAAATCATTTCCAGTGGGCAATATGATTTTGTAGTCTTGGATACGCCGCCTTGCCACCAGGTCGTCGACTTTTTTGAATCTCCAGCACGGTTGCAGCGTTTTTTCTCGGCGACAGTTGTTTCGGACAAAAAAGGCTGGCTCAGTTGGGTGCAAGAAAAAGGCCTGCAAATCGCTGAAAAATTTCTGAAAACAATGGTGGGAGACGAATTCGTTAGTGAGATGGATCACTTCTTTCGTTTGGTCGGTGATATTAAATCGCAAATCGATCAGACCTCTGAGGGTTTTATCTCACACATGCAAAGCTCAGATTCTTCCCTGCAATTGGTTTTTCCTCCGGCCCGAGACAAGATTCAGGACGCTCTATTTTTGAATAAAGAAATTTCCGATAATAAATTTAATGTCGATAGCTTTGTCCTTAACCGCGCCTTCCCGGTGGGCCTCGACTTTAGTGAAGAGGTTGCCTTGCCCGAAGACGGCAGAGAAAAGAACTTATATGATTATTACAGGGGTCAGAAACAAAGGAGTGAAGAGATATTAAAAGATTTTCGCTCAAAACAGATTAATTCTGATGCCCAGTTTGTGAGGCTTCCCGAGCTCCATCAGCCGATGGAGACCATGGAAGACGTACTGAGTTTTTCGGAAAAAGTAAACGCTCATTGGGAGGTTTTGTGAGTTCACGGATTGCATCACTGTTGCTCACTCTGGTTTTTTACTTTCTGACCAGCTGCACTTCACCCCCCAAGCCCGTTACCAAATCGCCGTTGGATTATCCACCAGAACTGGAGGCGGTTCATGACTTAATCGTGAAAAGAAAAACGGCAGATGCTCGCCTGAAAATCGGTGATTATCTTAATAAAGCCGAGAACATTCACTGGTATGGTCACGCCTATTTTTTGAAAGGGTTTTTGTACGAGTTGGACGAAGATTATGGCAATGCCATAAAGTTCTATCGTTCGGCCATTCAACATGGCTCACAGTATGAAAGCCGCGTCGAGGCTAAAGCTCTCTATAATTTGTCGTTTGTTTACGAGAAAATAGATGAGAGAGATCGTCTGCTCGTTACCTTGATTGATCTTATGAAGCGTCGAGAGTATTTCGATGTTCTTACTGGTCAGGTTGAAATTCCGGCGCGTTTGGCCGCCACTTATGCCTCGCAAGGTCGGATGAAAGAGGCGTTGATCTTTCACCGCGAAGCTCGGCAGAACTTTAAAGATATGGTTCGCAACCAAAAATTCAGAGCCCAGAAAAGTGAAATTAGCAAAGCTCTTTATTACTTGGGGTTGGCCACCTATGACCAGAACAACGAGGCCTTCGCAGACTTAGTTAAAAAATTAGAGGCGGGTCAGAAATATTTCCTAGCATCCGCTGAAGCCTCTGACAGCACATGGTCTGAAAAATCTGTGACCCGACTTAAAGCCTTGTATGATAAGGCTTGGGGACAAGTTTTAGAATTCCAACCGAAAGGGTTCGATCACGATCCACAGGCTAAGAAAAAACAACAGCATCGCCGTCAGCTGGTGATGGCATCCTCTCTTTATGATCTTATGTTCCTGTTGCGTGCCGAGGAATTTCCAATGAGTGATGTGAATCTGCGGTCAAAAGCCATTATGGACAACACTCAAGCCTGGATTGATCGCATTGAAAAATTTGCCATTGGCCTAAGTGTGGGTCCTGAAACCATCCGCAGTCAAAAAATAAAAAACAAGCGCCTCGCCCGCTATGTGGAAGAAGAACAGCAGCCTGTCAAAATCAATAAAGAGCAAGCCAGTCAGAAGAAGGCTTCCTCTCCCCAGTCCAATGACCACAAACAGGAATTGCCTGCTAAGGGTGATATAGGTAAAGATCCCAATCTATGATCGCTAAAACCATTGAAGGATTTTTGTGCCCCTTGCAAGGATTTCGAATTATTTTGTCGAGTCCGAAAAACATGATTTATTCGGTCATTCCTTTTTTGATCGGATTTCTTATTGTTGGCCTCGGCTACTTTGCGGCCTCCGAGTATCTCAATCCATGGGTGGGCTCATGGACGGAAAACTCAGCCTTCCTGCGTGATTGGGATATTTTAAAATCAATCCTTGATGTTTTTCTTATTATTGTCGGTTGGATTTTAGTTTCGTTACTCAATTTTTTAGCCGGCTATCTCTGTATTATTATCTTTGCCGGTCCATTTTATGCTTTGATGGTAGAGAATATTTTCAAATTGGAATTACCAGATAAAAAGCCGCGAAGTGATTTTCGACTGATTGTTGGTATGTTTTTCATTGGAATTCTTAAAGCTCTCTTGTTTCTTTTGGTTGGAATTTTTTGTTTTCTGTTAACTTTCGTGCCGGTGGTAAACCTATTAGCTCCTCTTATTTTAACTCTGACTGTGGCTTTTGATTGTGCTGACTATGCATTTGAGGTGGATTTTTTAAAGCTCAGACAGAGATTCGCCTTTTTTAGACAAAATTTTTGGAATTTTTTCGGACTCAGCCTTGCAATCCTTGCCACAGGCCTGCTACCGGGCTCATTTTTTATACTTTTACCAGTCTTTATTTGCGGCGCTACAAAAATGTATATTCAACGACAATCTGAGATTGTATAAGTCAAATATGAAAGAACGACTGCATTCAAAGATTTTAGAAAAATGTGATCAACTCCAAAAGTGGTACGATGATCAGCTGACCGATCACTACATTCCCTTTTACGCCAGTTTCGATATTCGAGACGCGGGTTTCAAAATTGGCAACATTGACGGCAATATCTTTCCAGCCGGTTTCAATAATATCTGCCAAATGGACAAAGATTCAGCTCCCGAGCTGATTGAAACCTTTATGAAGGATCATTATCCAGATGTGAAGAAGATACTCTTGTTGGCCGAGGATCACTTGAAGAACAAGTATTACTGGGAAAACGTGATCGCTCTAAGTCACCTTCTGGGCGAGTCGGGTTTCTCGGTTGAAGTTGGAATGCTATCTGATGAAATTTCTGGAAGTGTCGAGCTTGAGTCCTTTTCTGGAAAAACCGTGCATGTCGAAAAAGTCTACTCAGAGGCCGGACAGCTAATGACTCGAAGTGGGAAGCCGGATTTGGTCATCTCCAATAACGATTTTTCAAACTCTTATGACAATATCGATTTTTCAAACACATTGATGACTCCGATGCGAGACCTGGGATGGTTTCAACGGAAAAAGCACAACTACTTCCAGCACTACAATCAAGTGGCTAAAGAGTTTGCTGATTTTCTTGATGAGGACCCTTGGCTTTTTCAGGTGACCACACGTCATTTTAAGAATTTTGATGTGGGTGATGAAGCCAGTCGTGATCAATTGGCGCAAGAGGTGGATCAAGTTCTTGCCGACATGAAAACGAAGTATCAAGAGCACAATGTCGAAGAGGAGCCCACGGTCTTCTTAAAAAATAATTCGGGGACCTATGGCCTTGGCGTTGTTAGTACCAACAGTGGCGATGATGTCCGCTCCTGGAACTATAAGTCTAAAAAGAAAATGAAAGCCGCCAAAGGTGGTGGTGGGTTCACAGAGGTGATTGTGCAAGAAGGCGTTCCCACGGTGTTGACCGAGGAAGGGGCCACTGCTGAGCCGGTCCTTTATATGTTGGGACCTGATCTTGCCGGAGGCTTTCTTCGCACCCATAACAAAAAGGCGTCCAATGAAAGTTTGAATAGCCCAGGGGCCGTTTATAAACGGCTTTGCCTGAGTGATTTAAAAGTCGGAGCCGAGGGCTGTCCGCTAGAAAATGTTTACGGCTGGGTGGCCAAGCTTGGGTTGTTAGCAATCAGCAAAGAGGCACAAGCCCTGCGATGATTGAAAAACCCAAGGAGTCTGGCTCTTGGTTTGCCAAGGGCGCGCTTTATTCAATCACTCTTCTAAACACCTATATTTACACCTGCCTCTCTGTGATCGTGATGCAGTTTTTGGGATTTCCTTATCAGCCCTTTTCGGATGTCGATCTGCTGTTGAATGGCCTGTATATCGCGACTCCTGTTTTTCTTCCCATCGCTTACCTTTTGTCTCGCATGAAAATCGAAACCATGGAGCAAGCAAACAGTGCCAAAGCCATGTTTCGTTTCTATGTCTTTGTGATTCCGGGGTTGGCGGTTTATTGCTTCCTTTTCATGTATATCAACATCAATTTTGCCCCGGGTGGTGAGCGCCTCTGCTCTGGTGAGGTGGTGGATAAATCACAGGTGAAGGTACAAAATGGAATCAGTTATCGCTTTCAAATCCTTTGCGAAGATGCTTTAGACCAATCTTTTCTCGTTGAGAGACGGACCACAAAAGACATCTGGCAGGACACTTACAAAGGCGATTTGCGTCCTTTGACTTACATCAAGGGTCGTCTGGGTGTGGATTTGATCGTCAAAACAAATTAAACTGAAAAGGCTTGCAGAAGGGTTGATATCCACATTCCAAGAACACAAAAGGCTCCGAAGAAGAAGACACCGGCTCGCCTCATGACATTGTTTGATCTTAAATGAATCCAACTGTGGATCAGTCGACTACAAACAAAAACACAGGCGAGTGCAAAAAACACAGTGTTGGCCGCGCCAAAGTGCAGAGCGACGGCACACGTGATCATAAACAGAAGTGGCAATTGAAACTGGTTATTGTAGTGATTGCCGTAAACCACAATATCGTCGGGAACGTCCCCTTGATAGGCTTTAAAGTAGCGACCTCGCATACGTTTATTTTTGACCGCCTTAAAGCGAACGGCAAACATCAGTAAGCCGATCCCCAAGATATAAACATAATAGAAGGCCATAAGCCCCAGCAGGGCGCGGTCCCACATTTATTTATGGTTCCTTGCCAACTGCACAAAAGTTCGAACCATAACTCCCGAAGCGCCTTTGGCGGGAGCGTAGGAGAGGCGTCCCCCAACGTGCCAGCCGGTGCCGGCTACGTCAAAGTGAGTCCAAGGAATGTCCTTTTCAACAAAGTTTTCAAGAAAGGCCGCTGCTGTGGCACTGCCGGCTCCGCGCGAGGGCGCCAGGTTTGTGAGGTCGGCGTAGGTGCCTTTCATGTCGTTGCTATGGTGATCACATAAAGGCATCGGCCAAACTTCTTCGCCGGTTTGCTCGGCGGCTTTTTTCACCAAGTCCGACATTTTCTTATTGCGTGTGTAAAACCCCGTGTGAATGTTTCCAAGAGCGATAACCATTGCACCCGTTAAAGTCGCTGCATCACAAATCCAGGCCGGCTTTTGTTCACTGGCATAAGAAAGAGCGTCAGCCAAGATCAGACGTCCTTCGGCATCGGTGTTATTGACTTCAATTGTTTTGCCATTGCGTGCTTTGCGAATATCTCCTGGCTTGTTGGCAGACGGGCCCGGCATGTTTTCGCTGGCCGGCACGTAGGCGGTGACGTTGACCTTCAGTTTTAAGGCGGCAATGGTCTTCATTGCGCCAATCACGGCGGCGCCGCCTTGCATGTCGTATTTCATCTCTTCCATACCGGCCGACGGCTTGAGGCTGATTCCCCCAGCGTCGAAGGTGAGGCCTTTTCCAACAAAACAAATCGGTTTTTTAGAAGCGGCCGCGCCTTTGTATTCCATGATGATAAAACGAGGCTCCTGATCACTGCCGTTTGACACGCCAATCAGCGAGTCCATTTTCTCTTTTTCAATGCGGGCTTTGTTCCATGCTGTGACCTTCATTTTCGTGCCTTTGGCCGCATTTTTTGCCTCTTCGGCCAATTGGGTGGGGGTCATGAAGTTACCGGGGCAGTCTCCCAGCCAGCGTGCAAAGTTGACACCTTCGGCGACGATCTGAGCCTCTTCCAGAGCTTTTTTGACACTGGCGTTTAACTTCTTTGTTGTATAAAAAACCTCAAATTCCGGTGCTGGTTTGTCAGGGGCTTTTTTGAAAGTATCAAAAGAGTAAGAAGCCATAACAAAGGCTTCGGTAAAAGCGGCCACGGCTTTGGCTTTATCGCTTACAGGTAAAGATTCTAAAGAAACAGTGAAGTCATAAACTTTTTCAGCTTTCAATCTCTTGTAAATCTTTCCGGCCAAATCACGTAAATTCTCTTCATTCAGCTTTTGATCGCCCAATCCAACAAACAGCTGGTGGCCTTCTTCCGAGTTTCTATAAAAAACCATTTCACCACAGCTGGCCACCAGGGTTTCGTCTTTGAACTGTTCTTCTACATCAGACTGAGTGGCTGGACGGGAGCAAGCGCAGAACTTTAACTTCTTAGCTTTCTTTTCATAAAAACAAACCTGATTGGCTGAAACCGATTTTCCGTTTAAACTGAACTTCATTTTAATCCTCTCCTGAACTTTAATCCGAGAAATATGACACGCTCTGAGCCCGGACAAAAGTCGGGGGAGCGTTAATTATAGTGCGCGTTAAATGGGTACCATAGGTCGAGTATCAAGAGAAGAGATTTTCTGTTAAGTGAAAGGCAAAAAAGCCCGAAGAGAAGCTTGTCAAAACCAAAAATGGACACATAGTAAAGTATGGCCCATTGCCAAAGGAGTATCATGAGTAATCTAGTTCCAGTCGTCATCGAGCAAACACCCCGTGGGGAGCGTAGTTATGATATTTATTCTCGTCTTTTGAAGGACCGGATCATACTTATTGGAACTCCGATTAACTCTGCTGTCGCTAACAACGTTATTGCGCAAATGCTTTTCTTGGAGGCGGATAATCCGGACAAAGATATTCAATTGTATATCAATTCTCCGGGCGGAAGTGTGTGGGACGGTTTAGGCATTTATGACATTATGCAATTCGTTAAATGTGATGTGTCCACCACCTGCATCGGTATGGCGGCCAGTATGGGATCCTTGTTGTTAACAGCGGGAACCAAGGGGAAGCGCTTTGTGTTACCCAATGCCCAAGTGATGATTCACCAGCCTTTGATTAGCGGTGGTTTGGCTGGACAGGCCAGTGATATTGAAATTCAGGCCAAAAATTTAATGCGCACCAAAGAGCGCTTAACTCGAATTTATGAATCTCATACCGGACAAGATTTCGAAACTCTCGATCGCGCTATGGATCGCGATAACTACATGACAGCTGAGCAGGCCATGGAGTTCGGACTTGTTGATAAAGTTGTAGAATTTAGAAAAACCAGCGCGAAAGGTTCCTAATGAGTCGTAGAGAAGGATCGTCAAGTTTATTGAGATGTAGTTTTTGTGGAAAGAGCCAAAATGAGGTGAAGAAGCTCATTGCTGGCCCTGGCGTTTATATTTGTGATGAGTGTATTGATCTTTGTACCGACATCATTGAAGAAGAAAAAGACAGAGAAGAGTCTTCCAGCGCCCAGTTTAAAGTGCCAAAACCGGTGGAGATTAAAGACCACTTAGACGAGTACGTGATTGGCCAGGACTCTGCGAAAAAATCTTTGTCAGTGGCTGTTCACAACCACTACAAGCGGATCAACAGCACCCGTAAAAAAGATGATGTTGAGATTTCGAAAAGTAACATTTTGCTGATTGGGCCGACGGGATCTGGGAAAACTTATTTGGCACAAACCATTGCCAAGATTTTAAATGTTCCCTTTGCTATGGCTGACGCCACCGCCTTAACCGAAGCCGGTTATGTTGGTGAAGACGTTGAAAATGTGATCTTGAACTTGTTACAAGCGGCTGACTACGACGTTGAGAAGTGTCAGCGTGGTGTGATTTATGTCGACGAAATCGATAAGATCACCCGTAAGTCTGAGAACCCTTCGATCACCCGCGATGTCAGTGGAGAAGGGGTTCAGCAAGCCTTGTTGAAAATCTTAGAAGGGACAGTGGCGAATCTTCCACCTAAAGGTGGACGTAAGCATCCTCAGCAAGAGTTCATCCAGGTCGACACTTCAAATATCTTGTTTATTTGTGGTGGAGCTTTTGTGGGTCTGGAAAAGATTGTTGAAAACAGGCTGTCAAACAAATCGTTGGGAATCACGGCTGAAATCAAGACCACCAAAGAGAAAGAAGACGAAGGCCACGCCAGTCTTAAAAAGTTGCAGCCCGAGGATTTGTCGCGCTTTGGCTTGATTCCAGAATTTATCGGTCGTTTGCCGGTGATTTCTGTCCTTGATCAGCTTGAAGAAGACGCATTAACAGAAATACTCGTCAAGCCAAAAAATGCTTTGATTAAGCAATATCAGAAGTTGTTTTCGTTCGAGAATGTGCAATTGACCTTCACCGACGAAGCCCTTGCGGAGATTGCCAAACAGGCACTCGACCGAAAGACAGGTGCCAGGGGCCTTCGCGGAGTTATTGAAAGTGCAATGCTAGACATCATGTACGAAATTCCTTCCAAGCAGAACGTCAAAGAATGTATAATTGATGATAAGGTGATTCGCGGCGAAGCGGATCCCCAATTGATCTTCGGGACGCCTTCTAAAGAGTCCAAGTCTAAAGATAAAGACAAGGGCACAGGTTCTGCAGAAAGCGCGTAAGTCATAAAAACTGTCTCGTAGGTCAATAATCCAACCAAGGAGGAGACCTATGAGTCAGGATAAAAAACAAACCGCTGATCTTCCACTATTACCTTTACGAGATCTGATCATATTTCCTCATATGATGATGCCTCTGTTTGTGGGTCGTGAAAAAAGTATCAATGCCCTTGAAGAGGCAATGACGAAACAATCCGATATTGTTCTGGTGGCCCAGAAGGACGCAAAGACAAATACCCCAGGTGTGGACGATATTTATAAAATTGGAACTGTCGGTTCGATTATTCAATTGCTAAGACTTCCCGATGGAACTGTGAAAGTTTTGATCGAAGGTAAAACCCGAGTTGAAGTTAAAAAATTTCTCGATGAAGAATCGTTCTACAAGGTGCAGGTCGATTATCTGGATGAAGAAAAAACCGATGATTTAGAAGCCCAAGCTTTGATTCGTTCAGTCAAAACCACCTTTGAAAAATATGTGAAGCTTAATAAAAGAATTCCTCCGGAAATTCTGATGCGAGTTTCAAGCATTGATTCCTCTGGTGAATTGGCCGACATCATTGTCGCCCAATTGAATCTTAAAATTGAAGACAAACAACGCCTCCTTGAGGTGATCAATCCAGTGACTCGCCTTGAGGAACTTTTGAACTTGATGACGGGTGAGATTGAGATTTTAGAAGTCGAAAAGAAAATTCGTTCACGCGTAAAACGCCAAATGGAAAAGTCTCAGAAAGAATACTATTTGAACGAGCAGATGCAGGCCATTCAAAAAGAGCTGGGAGATAAAGACGATTACCAAAACGAATTGATGGAACTGGAAGAAAAAGCTCGCAAGAAAAAGATGACCAAAGAGGCTCGTGAGCGTGTTCAAAAAGAGATCAAAAAACTGAAAATGATGTCGCCGATGAGTGCTGAGGCAACCGTGGTTCGCAACTACATCGATTGGATGTTAACTCTTCCTTGGGCGGAGTACGGCGAAGAAAGAAAAGATCTGGAGTACGCTGAGCAAGTTCTGAACGATGACCACTGGGGTCTGGAAAAAGTGAAAGAAAGAATTCTTGAGCACATAGCCGTGCGCTGCCTCAGTGATGAAGTCAGTGGCCCGATCCTTTGTTTGGTGGGGCCTCCTGGAGTTGGTAAAACATCATTAGCCAAGTCAGTGGCCAAGTCGTTGAACCGAGAGTTTGCACGAATTTCTTTGGGGGGTGTTCGTGATGAAGCGGAGATCCGTGGACATCGACGAACCTATGTCGGAGCCATGCCTGGTAAAATTCTTCAGGCTTTGCGCAAGGTCGATAAAGGCAATCCCCTTCTTTTACTCGATGAGATTGATAAGATGTCCAATGATTTTAAAGGCGACCCCAGTGCCGCTATGTTGGAGGTCTTGGACCCTGAGCAAAATTCGACCTTCCAAGATCATTATCTTGAAGTGGAATACGATCTTTCTAAAGTCATGTTCTTTACAACGGCGAACTCGTTGCATACGATTCCTCGTCCATTGCTTGATCGAATGGAAATCATTTCACTTGAAGGCTATATTGATAGTGAAAAATTCAATATTGCTAAAAAGTACCTGGTTCCCAAGCAGCTTAAAAAGCATGGTTTGACGGCCTATAACGTCAACATCAACGACTCTGCGATTAAAGAGCTCATTCGGTACTACACTCGCGAAGCGGGTGTTCGTAATCTTGAGCGTCAGGTTGCCAATGTTTGCCGAAAGGTTGCAAAAGAAATTATTCGTGCCAACGAGATTTCAAAAATGAAAACCGACGACAAGAAGTCGAAAAAGAAAACCACGAAACGAACCAAGGTTAAAAGCCAGAGCCGCAAAAAATCTTATCTTATTAATGCCAAGAAAGTTGTTGAGCTTCTAGGAGCTCATAAATACAAGCATGGCAAAGTCGAACAGGATAATGAGATCGGTTTGACCAATGGGATGGCTTATACTGAAGTCGGTGGGGATCTGTTGCCGGTTGAGGCGACAGTGGTACCAGGTCGAGGCAAGTTCACTATCACCGGTTCATTGGGTGATGTGATGAAAGAGTCTTGCACGGCCGCCTTAAGTTATGTGCGTTCCCGAGGACCTCTTTTTGCTTTAGATAAAGAGTTCTTTTTCAACATTGATGTACACATTCACGTTCCTGAAGGCGCCACTCCTAAAGATGGCCCGTCCGCGGGGTGTGCATTGACCACCAGTATCGTTTCGGCTGTTACCAAAATCCCAGTTAAGAAAACTGTGGCGATGACAGGAGAGATTACGTTGCGGGGGCGTGTCCTTGCCATTGGTGGACTTAAAGAAAAAGTCTTAGCGGCCCATCGTGGTGGAATTAAAACCATCATTGCCCCGAAAGACAATGAGAAAGACTTTAAGGATATTCCGCAAGAGGTGCTGAAAGAACTAAAGATCGTTCTTGTTGATCATGTTGACCAGGTTTTAATTCACGCTTTGGATATCAAAAATGCCAAAGAGTTGTTCAAGGCCAGAAGAGACACTGATTTGGGTCTAAAAGCGAAATACACCGGACACAGTTTGTACCATTAATTCCACAGACCTGTCTGGATTCGAAAAGAGCGCATTATCAATGCGCTCTTTTTTTGTCCGCCTGGACCCTTTCGACCAATCGGACCAAGCGTTCACCATCTCCTGTTTCATTATTAGGTGTGATTTTTACTTTTTGAAAAATTACCATCCTAATATTTAGGCTATTTTTCAAAAAAAGATCGTCACTTTCCCTATTCTTGTTTCCCGAGGTATTGATCAAGCTCGCCGTCCAATGAAGGAGAGATTCAATGAAGTGCCTAGCCCTGATTGCCATTTTATTTATTTCAACGACCGCCTTTGCTGCTGAAGACCAAAGCATCCTTAGCGATTTTTTAGAGAAAAATGAACCATGGGCCTCGCAGGTTTATTGTCGCCAAAACGATGGAGCTCCTGAGTGCCGCAGTATTGTTCTGTACGCCGACAAAGAATCAAGCTTCCCAGTGGAGGGCTTTCAGATCTCTTTTTGGGCTCCGGCCAGACCTTTAGCAGCCACAGAGATTTTTGTACCCACCAAGGATGTGGAAAACAATAGCGGAGAGTTTTATAGGTTTGTTGATAATACAATGAGCGGCACATTTACTATTTCTGAAAGTGGAACCCAGTCGGTGGTTTTTGATGGAGACACAATAACCATCCAGGGATTGCCGTTTGGAGATCTGGTTTTTGGCGACGAAAACTCCAAAGTGGTGCTTAAAAATGGAGAAAGTATTATTTATCCCATCGTCGACTAATGAGTTTGGTTATTTCATTTTGAAGATTAAAAAAGGGCTTAGAGCCCTTTTTTTTGTGTCTGATTTCCAACAGCATTCTAAAATTTCAGGTCTAGGTCGGCTCTAAAAACGGTTGCCAAAATTGCAAGCAAGTGACTTTTTTGACACAAAAGACGTATTTTGCAAATCCTACAGAGACCAATAAGACCGCGGGTTACGCGGCACCCCTGTCATTTCTTTAGTAATACTATGTATATAATGCAAAACGTCATTAAGGGAGTTTAAGAAGTTGAAATTTTTTCGTCAATCATAGACTATGCTTATCGAATGCGTCGTGGGGGCGGGGGAATATGGATATCCTAGAAAATGATGAGACTTTGAAAATGGCCAAGCTCTTGTTTGAGCGTGGTGACATTTTACAATGTGTGGATTTGCTTGAGGCAAATCATGAAAAGTATCTCGATAAAGACACTGAGCTTTATCTCGAGTGCACCAACTATCTGCTGCGGGCTTACGCTGAACTTCAGGATCAAGGTAAAATTCGTGATTTAAAGAACACTCTGAATGGGTGGGCTTTAGAAAAAGGGGAACTCACACCCCGAACCTATTATACCTTGGCCTTGTGTGAGTCACAAAATGGACAGTATGAGGCAGCCCTTGAGCTGTGTCGCAAATCACTGTCACTGGCGTTGGATCAAAACAAAAAAACAGACATCTGCTATGCGATCACCGGTATGGCGATCAGTTACTACCAGTTGGGTCGTTTGCAAGAGGCCTTAAAAGAGATCTACAATTTGCAGATCTTCTTCGATGCCTTGCAATTACCCAAATTGCAGTTAACGGCCTTGATTGTAAACGCCCATATTTATCGCAAACTAGAGAAGTATCCTCAGGCGATCGAAGCGTTGTGGAATTGCTACGAAATGATTAAAGATGAAAAAGATCTTTATACTCACTTCACACTTCTTTACGGACTCGGTCTGACCTACAAAGAAAGTGGCGACCTTGAAAAAGCGCGCACTTACTTAGAGCTTGGTGTGCGCTCCATCGATGGCAAAAACATGAAGCGCCTTCACTTTTTATTGTCAGAGCTTCTTAAGGATGTTCAAAAATCCAGCAAAAGTCCTTATGATATGGTTTATGATGTTCAATCTCATTCCATATATGAGAAAACAAAAGGTAAAATCGACTTCAAAAATCAATTTATTCTTCTTGAAATGTTGAAATTGTTTTTAGCCCATCCGGGTCGGGTTTTTTCAAAGGAAGAGTTGATTGAAACCATTTGGAAGCAAAGTTACAATCCGAGTGTTCATGATAATAAAATTTATGTGACCATCAAAAGGTTACGTAAAGTGATTGAGCCGGATTACAACAAGCCAAAGTACATTTTCTTGGCGAAAAATGGCTACTATTTAAGTAAAGATGTGAAAATCCAAGTCCGTGGAATTGAGTCAGCTGTGCGAGAGGAGACACTCTAATGTTTGGAATTTTAAGAAAAGTTGCCCTATTATTTGCGGCCATCGCCGTTGCTCTTTCACTTTCAGCTTTTTCTTATGTTCAGATGGGCGGGGAAATTCCCTGGCCATTAAGCATTCAGCATGCGGTGACGGTGCAGAATTCAAAAGGGTTATGGCGACTGGGAGACGGTCAGCAATCGCGTCTCTTTAACGTCGAGATGCGAGCCGATTCGCGATCAGGCTTTGACTGGATTCGCGTGTCTGAATTGCATCCAGAGAGTTACGAGGTCATTTCTTGGGGCGAAGGCTACTTCTCTCCGACGGCCATCAACCACACAGAATCAAGCTACTCGAATGTGAATTTAGAAACGGGTATCGGAAAAAAAGACAGCCGTGGTCGCTACATCACAATGTACACCAACGGTGATTTGACCGATCACCCCTATATGATTCGATTGGTTGAGGTTGAGACGACTCTAGGGAATGTCTTAGGGCTTTCCATTTTAGAGTATGTGGAGAAGAGTTTTGATCACCTGTTGGGAACACGAGTCATGGTTGAGCCTTTAAGTTGTGTTGAAGGCGACAAAGATGGCCTGACTTGCTATCTCGGCTTATAAGTTTTTAATGAGCCCACGGTGTTGGGCTCTTTTCTTAGTAATTTTAAATATTTAAAAGATGACGAGAGGTTCTAGAATCCTCTCGACAAAGTCTAGGTTTTCCACTATAACCTCAGATTCATTCTTTAGGGCCTTAGCTCAGTTGGTAGAGCGCCACCCTTACAAGGTGGATGTCATCGGTTCGACCCCGGTAGGCCCTACCATTCAAACCCAAAAGCCACCTTGCAGGTGGCTTTCGTGTTTGAGCGGCAGTCCCTGCCGCACTAATGGACTCCTTCACTACGCTTCGCTATGTTCAGTCCGTCCATGCTCTGCACTAAAACCTGCCACTGGCAGCTTTTAGCAGCAGGCACAGCCCGGTAGGCCCTACCACTTTTCTCATCACCACTCCTGTTTGAACAAGTTCTTCCCATCTTCGAGAAAAGTGCTAATGTTGGTCGGCCGCGTGAGCGGCCTCCTATCAAACCAAAAAAAACCGTGAAGAGGTTGTTGAGTTTAAGTGTTTGTACCAATCGCAGTTAAGATGTCACAGTCCCTAATTGGTGAACTTTTAAAAACCACCAGTTAATAAAATCTTATTCTTGATTAGAACCAGCAGTTAATTCCTTAACGAGTTGTAAATTAATAAGGACCTAAATTGTCTCTGCAGCATATATTGTTTGAACAATCTTCTGCTCTTTTTGGAGACGGAAATAAATATTGTATTTGTTTTCTGTTTATTTCAGACATTTCCAAACCTGGATCTTTTTTTGCATTGGTTAGGTGGGTGGCATTTTTAACCGAAGGAGAATTTTTGATGAAATATTTAGTATTTATAACTCTAGTAACCTCTTCAATAACGAGTTTCGCTTTTAGCCAAGAAGAAGTCGCTCGTATCGAGAATGCGAGTTTAAGAATGTGCGTTCAAAACGCGGCTAATTCCTATACCTGGACCTGGCAAGTGGGTGGCGCGATCAAAGACTGCTTAAGCCAGCGACTTGATACTATATCTTTAGACGATTGTGAGATCGCAGCATCTCAGCTTTTTTACAAATCAGGTGTGAACGAAGCGATGGGTATTTGCCTTGATCATTTTCGTGGTGAAGTTGATGTTCATCGATGTTTTCAGTCGGCTGAGTTATTCTTTTATGGTCGAATCAATGATCACAAGTACCAATGCCTACAAGAGTCTCTGCAGGCAATAGATTTTGAAGAATGCAGTCTTTTGGCGGATCAAATTGGTCAGCGTGCCCATCGCCTGTGCTCAGCCACGATCCCAATTGAATCCTTAACGGACCAAGAGATAAGCCAAGACGCGAGCGCTCTTTAAAGGAAGGGGCCGATTGCTTCTTTGAATCGGTTTTTTGCTATTACTAAGGTGGCGCCACAGGAGTGGACTTCGTTTTCGGAAAAAGCCAAATCCTCTTCGTTGTCGCCGTAAAAAAGAATGATGGGAATTTTTTTGTTTAGCTTTCGCACCTGACGGACCAGCTGAATACCATTTAATTCTTTTAAATTGAGATTTGTAACAATAAGATTAGCGCCTTCTTTATAGAAACAGTCTATGAGTTCATCGGTGTGAAAAAAGCATTTCACTTCGACGTTCTGAAGATTCATTTTCAACAATTGACTGAGGGCCTCTTGTTCTTTTGGGCATTTATCGGCGAGCAATATCTTTTCATAGTTCAAACCAAGATCCTTTGTTAGTGAATCAGTTTATGAAACCACATTGGCCAAAGGTTTTCGTTCGTTGTAGACAAATCGAACCTATTTTTTTTGTTTCGGACGTCATTTTAAACGGACGTGTGAATAATCCACGATTTTTCAATTCAGAGGTCGAGTTTAGAGAGAGAAATTCTTTTATGTCCTGAGTATAACAAAGTTGAAGTCTTCGTTTTTCAAATACAGCTATTTGTCACCGAAAAGGAAACGATCGAATCCTAGGAATGTGGTCATAAATGAAAGGGGCTCCTAAATTGTAGTTCCAATCAGGAAAGTGCACTTCGTTAAATTCCGCAGCAATACGATGACTCACCCAAAGATTCGGGCGCACCTCATCGTAGTGTTTATTTAAAATGATAATCAGCTCGGGGCCGCCGAATCGAAGTTTGGGAGTGAACAAAACCACTTCGGGGCGAATCTGCTCAACCACTTTCAATGTTTTACGGTTACCCTGAGTATCGTAGGGGCCTAAAAACCACAAAAGATTGTCGACTCGTGGTGCGACGCCGGTGGCATCAAAAAGGAGAGCATCAGGAAAATGTGCCATAATGAACTCGACTTGATCTACATACTTTAGCTGCCCTTTGTTTGAAAACCACCATCCTGAATAATAAGTCATATGCAGGGGTGTCCACAAAAGGGCTGCCGCTAAAATCCATTTCTGCCAATTTTTATTGATGGCTTCAAAAACGAAAATTCCGGGCAATGCTAAAAACGGGATTAAAGAGGCAACAAAAAAGTCCCATCTTTCTGGATGGACCAGAAGAGTGCCCCCAGCAAGGCAAAACAGAAGGAGGGCAGTCGAATGTTGTTTTGATCTTTGTTTCTTTTTTAAAAAAAATAAAAACACTCCGACTATGACAACGAGATACTGCAAAAAATTAATTTGTAGGGAGCGTTGGAGCGCAGAAAAATTCTCGGCTTCCCATAAATTACTAAGACTATTAAAGTGGTAATTAATAGCCAAAGCATAGATGTTTTCGATGAAGCCAGAGCCAAGTCCTAGTATTTGTCGCCCCAGCACTAAGGCACTGGCGGGTATTAGAAAATAAAACAGAGATTGTTTCAGAATTCTCCATGCTTTTATTTGGCGCCAATTCAAGAACGCATAGATCACGCAAATCCAAAGTATGGAATAAACGGCCTTTGGCGTCGATAGAGATAAAAGAAAAACCAAAACCGGAATAAAGGGATCGAAGCGAAATTTTTCAGGAATGGGATTCCGAGGCTGGAGCAGGCGCACTAGTATCAGTAGCAGAAAAAACAAAGTTATAAAATCCGCTCGCACTCGGTAAGAATTGTAAATAAAAACATGGAAGGTGAGCAGAAAGCAACAGTAGAAAATTCCGTAGAATCGACTCCAGCGCAGAGATCGGATCAAACGATAAATAAGGATAAGATTAACAAAAGCCAGCAAGCCAAATTGCATGCGAGCGAAGACCACGTGGGTGGAGCTTTGCAAGTCAAAGTAATAGGGAATTTGCAAAAAAAGATAAAAAACAGGCTTCAAATTTAGAATAAGGGCCTCGTGGAGCGTCGATCCAAGGAGGGTGGCCGAAGAAATGGCCCAGAATTCAGAATGGGATACAAAATTGGTGGCGCTGAGGTATAGGAATAGGGGCAGGGGTAGGAGGAAAACTCCATAGGTCCTCAGGTCATGACGAATGATATTTGAATACTTCTGAAAAAGCTTCTTTAAGATAACTCTCTCCACCTAAGCTTGTATTCAGTCTCTATTTGTCTTATTAGGTAGTCAATGATGAAACAGTTATTAGAAGTACCGCAGGACGAAAGAGACGAGAAATGGGAGCAAGAGTTTTTCGGAAAACTGCCCCATGTCCACTTTGAATTTCTTCAAGATAGCCCCATAGAAGGCCCTGACGGGATGCCCTACTTAGCTGTAAAAGTGGTGGATCAAGGCGAGGAAAGCGAAAAGGTTTTAGATTGGCTGGGTGAAAAGGGTGTGGGCTTGGCGATCAACCCCAATAAAGAGACTCCTGACTATGTCTTCTCTTATGGCATGATTTGGAACTATCTTCTTAATGGAGAATTTCTTACAGCCAGTGATGATGATTTTTCGGGAGGTCGCGACCTTGAAGTCGAGCAAGGCCAAGAGATGATGGCTGGAACTCCCAGCGAAGCCTACCTTCCACCCCATGTTAGAACTCTTTTTAAAGAGTTTCTTCAGCAACAAGGCGTGCATAAGCCACGCGTTGTTATGCTTTCTCAAGATGGCAAAAACTACGATTTGTGCTTTTCTCTGGAGTCTTTGGGTAATCCTCCGCAAAAAGAGTGGCAAGGAATTTTAGAGGCTTTCTCTTGGTTTTTCCCAATGCATTACTCGTTTTCAATTCTTAGTGAGAATGTCATACAAGGCATTGATTTTATTGAGCTTTAAAGTGACCCTTTAAGAGCTATAACACCCCCATGAAAACTCTTAACAGTAGTGACAAGCGGATAGCAATTTTGTAGCTTAGGGAGGCTTTTCAAAGCATCCAAAGGGGGATCCATGAAATTCACTTTAATAGTGGCCTTCAGCGCGTTTTTTGTTTTTTCAAGTTGCACAGAAAAACCCAATAACGAAGTTTGGATATACACCTCACTTTATAAAGACACGATCTCAGATATAGAGCCAAAGCTGGCAAAAGCTTTTCCTGACTACCAAATTCGATTTTATCAAGCCGGCTCCGAGGAAATCGCAGCCAAGGTGAATGCCGAAATGATGGCCGGAGGGACACAAGCAGACATCCTCATTTCTTCGGATCGATTTTGGTATGAAGAACTGGCCGACAACGGAAATCTTGAAGCTTATAATACGGAACGCGTGAAAAAAATCCCAGCCGATCTTCGCCATCCCCAGGGGCTGTACAACACTTTAAGTTTACCGGTGATGGTGCTCGCGTATAATACGGAAAGTGTAGAAAAGGCCAAAGCCCCTGCGACATTTAAAGACATGGTCGGCTCCCAATGGAAAGGCAAATTCAGCACTGGCAGTCCGCTTTCGTCCGGTACAAACTTCACAACCGTAGCCTTTCTCTCAAAAGCCTATGGTTGGGATTATTTTAAAAAGCTCCAAGAGAATGAAACAATCAGTGAGGGTGGAAATTCAGCTGTGATCCGAAGAATTCAAAATAAGGAACGTCCCATTGGCTGGGTGTTGTTAGAAAATATATTGCGATTTCAAGGCCAGAATAAGCCCATAAAGACGGTTTTCCCAACCGATGGTGTTGTTCTTCACAATAATGTTCTAGGAATAACTAAGAAAAAAGAAAGTCGAGAACGGGCTATGAAGGTAGCGGCGTGGCTGTTCAGCGATGCTGGACAAGCGGCGATGGTTCGTTCCTATATGTATTCACCGTTTCCTGATTTTGAACCACCTAAGGGAGCTCCGGCTTTCGCTAAAATAAGAGAAAATTCTTTTCCTTGGACTCAAGACTTTGTGCAAGAGGTGGTGAAAAATCGATCTAAAATAAAAGAGAAATTTGCCGAGATCATGTTCAACTGAGTATCAATCCCATGATTTTAACCAAAGTTAAAAAAATTGTAAGGGTCAATGACCCAAGCCAGGGTCTGGTTCTTGGGATATCCCTGTTTTTCTTAGTCACCTTTTGTATCTATCCATTTGCTGTTCTTTTTTTGAAAGTTGTGTTTCCTCAAGATGGGTTTACTTTAAAGTATTTGCAATCAGTTTTAAATCACTCTGGTGCCGTTAAAGCTTTCACCAATACAGCATTCGTCTCCATCAGTATTGCTGCTCTTTCTATTTTTATGGCGGTTCCAGTGGGGTGGGTGCTGTCTCGCACTGACTTGCCATTGGCTAAAAAACTACGTTCTTGGTTTTGCTTGCCCTATGCCATCCCCCCTTATATTGGCGCTATGGCTTGGATTTTTCTAGCCAATCCAACCAATGGAATTCTGAATCGTTTGTTTGGGGGCTCGTTTTTAAACATTTACAGTTATTATGGACTTATATGGGTGGAAGCCTCCTTCCTTTATACCTTTGTGCTGCTCGCTGTGATGACAGCATTGGATCGAATGGACCCTTCCCTCGAAGAAGCCGCGCGCCTTTCTGGTGCAAGCCCTTTCATGGTTTTTAGAAAAATCACTCTCCCTCTCATTCGACCGGCCATTATAAGTGGAGGTCTGTTGGTGACTTTGGCGGCAGCGGCCAGCTTCGGAGTTCCAGCACTTATAGGCAGTCCGGCGAGAATCTATCTTGTAACCACACAGATTTATACTTTCCAGAAGATGGGATCGATGAACGGTCTTTTTCAAGCCGGAGCGCTTTCCATTTTACTTCTTCTAGTTGCGCTTTTTTTACTGTTTTTAAACCAGTGGTTGATTCGTGGAAAGCAGTTTAAAATGGTGGGGGGAAAAACAAGTCGCCCCAGTGTTATAGAGTTAGGGCGTTATCGGTTTCCAACTCTTGTTGTCTTGTTGATGTTGCTGATTGGACTGTTCGTGCTGCCAATGACGGGCATCGCACTCACCGCACTGAATACGGCTCAAGGGTCTTGGGATATTTCAAATTTTGGGTTCGCCAATTTCAGTCGAGTTTTTTTTGAGATGAATGAAACCAGCCGAGCTTTAAGTAATTCATTTTACTTGGCGGCGATGGCGGCTTCGGTAGCCACTCTTCTTGCCACTTTTCTTTCTTATATCCAGTGGAAGACAAACATCAAAGGGCGACATCTATTGGAGATATCGGCTTCCTTTCCCTATTCGGTTCCGGGGACAGTTGTGGCATTGGCATTGATTTTAGCCTTCAGCCAAGGTGTTTTTGGCTTGGGTCCCTCTCTGTATAACACTCTCACCTTATTGGGTCTTGCTTACTTGATAAAATTTTTGAGCCTTGGCATGAAGACGATTGGTGATGGTTTCGGACAGATTGACGATAGTTTAGCAGAGGCAGCCCGTGTGTCGGGCGCCAACTGGACCCAAACAATGAAAGGTATTTGGCTACCACTCATGAAGCCTTCGCTGGTGGCGTCCTGGTTTCTTATTTTTATGCCGGCGTTTAGCGAGCTGACGATGACAGTTCTACTTTCGGGCCCAGGAATAGAAACTTTGGGCACGTTAATTTTTCAGTTGCAGCAATACGCAGATCCCACCGGAGGGGCATCAGCTGTTTTGGCGCTTGTGGTTGTGATATTTGTTCTTGTGGTCAATGCCTTAGTCAAAATTTTGTCCCGAGGCCAGTATGGGCTTTAAAGGAAGTTTGCGATGAGTGATGTGGTTTTTCAAAATGTTGGAAAGTCCTACGGCAGCACCCAAGTTGTACAGGATTTTTCCTTTCAAGTGAATGATGGAGAGTTTGTCGCCTTCCTGGGGCCATCAGGATGTGGAAAGACAACCTGCTTACGCATGATTGCAGGATTAGAGAAAAATACAGCCGGTCAGATTTATATTGGTGAAAAGGAAGTTTCCAATCCCGAACAAAAACTTTTCTTACCGCCCGAAAAAAGAAATGTGGGGATGGTTTTCCAGTCGTATGCGGTTTGGCCGCATATGAATGTTTTCGAAAATATTGCTTTTCCCTTACGCGTGGCTAAAGAGAGCAAACAGAAAATTAAAGACCGGGTCCTGGAAGTTATGGCAACAGTGGAGCTTGATGGACTTGCTGATCGAATGCCAAACCAGTTGAGTGGGGGGCAACAGCAGCGCGTCGCTCTGGCTCGAGGATTGGTTGCCGAGCCCGATGTTTTATTACTGGATGAACCTCTTTCGAATTTGGACGCCAAACTGCGTGAGAAAATGCGCCGAGATATTCGTAGGCTACAGAAAGACCTAAAAATAACCGTGGTCTATGTCACCCACGACCAAATTGAAGCCACCGAGATGAGCGATCGAATGCTTATTATGAAAAATGGAAAAATTATTCAGGCGGGAACACCGGGTCAGGTGAAAGATAATCCAATCAACGAATTTGTCGCGGATTTCCTTAGCTAAGTTTGTTGTTGTTTTGAAACTGAGCGATTTGCTTTTTAAGATCGGCAAGACTGTCATGTAAATCCAATGTCAGTTGCTGGTGCGATGAGCGTGAGTCTAAACTTTGCCGACATTTCCTCTTGCAGATCTCTTCAGGTGAATGGTTCCAGGATTTTTTAAGATCAGTCAAAGTTTCAGTTTGCATTAGACTCTTGAAAGCATTGGTCCGAGCCGGCATCGGCCAGCGAAGTTTTGGCGTCCGGTTACTCCAACAGCAGGGGGAGTATTCTCCGCTGGCCGCAAGATAGTGCATGGAGCTTGTTTGGCAGCGTGGATGAACTGCCTCACCGTATGAGCCATTTTGGGCGATCCAAGCGGGCTCAGGAGCCATTGGGTCAACTCCCTCATTGTTTTGCCACTCTCCATAAAACAAATGACTTAAGGTCAGGATAAAATATCTCACGCCAAAATTTTTTGCCGTTTCTATGGCGGTCCAAATCTGATTTTGATTGTGTTTAAAAACAATGAACTTCCACATCGTTTGGTGACTCTTGGAGCATTGACGAAGGGCAGACTCAATCCAATCCCAACGGGAGCCCTGGCGATAGATGGAATTTGTGTCTTCCAATCCATCAATGCTGAACAAAACAGAGTCACGGTCAGTAAGAGCTTGTTGGATCTTTTGCCAAGCTTTGGGAGGTTGATTGCCACTGGTATGGATCACTTGCTGAACATTGGGGCGTTCTCTGCGACCAATATTCAAGATCTCGTTGAGAGACGGATGCATCATGGGGTCACCGTAATTGCCACCGTACTCAATGGTTTCAATATTTTCCCAAAGTGAAGATTGCAAAAGATTTTCAAAGGTTTCTAAAGACAAGTGTTCTAGACCATAATCGTTTTTTCTATAAGTTCTCGGACAGCGTGGACACTGGAGATTACAAAAAGTGGAGGGCTCGACATAGAGGTAGTCAAACTTTTCGGTAAACATAGCCTGAGACTACCATACGGCTTGATTATGGTGTCAACGCACCATAATCACATTCCTAATAAATGAGCTTATTCCGAAAGTTCGCCAGGATTCGGAAGAAGCTCACAGAGGCACTCTCGCCAATATTCTGGGGCATCGGAAGTGTAGTCGATTCCAATTTCAAAGACCGAGTCTCCGCAGTACTTGGTGCGAGTGATTAAACCGGTAATATCCAGATCCATCGCTGGAATGAAAATCGAGACCTGTAGGCCCTCCACCTCTTCGATATTAAGGTTCTCACGTAAAACTGGATCGCAAAGTTCTTGGCGTTTGATCTCCAAGCGAAATCCGCTGGGTGAGGCCTCAGTCAACAGACCACCATCAGCAATGGGGGTTAGATCGCTAATTGCAATAAGACCTTGTATAGCTAGAGGGTCTAGTTGTTTTCGGTCAAAGTAACGTTTTTCTGATCGCATTATGCTCTCCTTAGATGAGGGCTAAATTCCTTTGATCTATCCCTTAGGCTTAATTCCTTTTCGGTGGAACTCGCTAAAAGTTTAGGAAGCAAAAATAGAAAGATCTGAGTTGTGTCATGCTGATACGAAACGCAGTCCATTTGTCGAAATGATTTTAATCAACAAAAACTTTAGTCAGTTTTTATGGGAATGAGACAGGCTTTAAAGGAGTGACCGTGGCCGTAACGAAAGGGTTTCGATGCCCAGGCTTTCGGGGGCTGTCATTAAGTATTCAAGACTGTGATGGAAGATTTCCTTGCTGATTTTAGGAGGAGGAAGGTCAGAACAGTTCTCGGTATCCATGATGCCCAGAGACAGAAGGCTTAGCTGACAAACAGGATTATGGCTTTGTAGGGTTTGAACTAAAGCATGTAATGCGGCCTTTTCAGCTGTGTATTGACTGTCCACAAGTTGCCAAATCTCTGGTCGGAAGTGGCCGGCGCCAATATTTATTATTCGCTTTTTCGAATCCTTCCAAATTTCAAAAACATTTCGCAATAGCTCTACTTGTGTAAAACTGGAGTGCACATTATTAAAAAAAATATCGGCATTTCGGCAGGCATCAACAATTTCATTTTGAACTTCTGGAAGTTCTACATCTTTACCTTCGGTTCGAGAGAAACCAATCACTTCAATATCTTTTTGGACGAGATATTCTGAAATCCATTTTCCCACACCGCGAGTGTGACCTGTCAGTACTGCTTTCATTGTCTCTCCCGTGAAAAGTGTAAAAACTCCTTCCATTGAATTTACCACCCTTTTATAATGTTGATAATGGCTCTTCGAAAAAAATACTATTTTTCTCATAAGATTGAAAAAGGTCCTTCGAAGATTCACGGGCAAGGCCAGCATGCGATCCTTCCGATTCGAAAAGGAGAGTTGGTGGTGGAGGCCGGAGGAGTCATAATTTCATCACAGCAATTTTCTGAACAACAGAGACTTTCCTGCAGTTTTCTGGTAACGCCAAGCAACAACTTCTTGGTTTCAGAGACCTCTGAAAAGATGAATGCAAGTCATCTCAATCATTCCTGTGACCCCAATTTGTTTTTTGAATTTCCTGGTTGGTACGCCCTCAGGGATATTGCCGTTGGTGAAGAGCTCACCACGGACTATTCTTTGCTAGGGTATCAAAAAAGAGAAACTCCTTTGTTGACCCATTGTCAGTGTGGAGCTTCCACCTGTCGGAAGGTTATAAAGGTTTAAATGAAGATTCCTGTTTTAGAAAGTTTAGAAGATTTTACGAACCTTTCGGGGGCTGAGAAAAATGAGTCTCCAGCATTTGTTTTTAAGCACAACATAGCACCTAACGATTGTGATCAGATCAAAACTGAAATAGTCAACTGGGCCGCAACTGTACCTTTGCAGGATTCAAAGCGGCCATATCCTGAGGGTGTACATAATGTGCACATGAGAGTCTCCCATCAAGAATTGGTACCCGAGGAACATCAAGCTTCGCATCTGGCAACGGATTTTCATGAGCTTTATACCCATTTGGATGTTCATAATTATCGAATCGGTTGGCTCGGCGACCCTAATCTTGTCAAGCAAACGTCAACCTTTCAAAGAGTCGCAAAAAAACTTTATCAAGATTTTTGCCAATTAACACAAACGCAATTCCCTCTAGATCCTTCGTACAAGAAAAAGTTACATTTCGAATTTGCACAATATCCTCTCGGTACGGGGTTTATAGAAAAGCATACCCACTTTCGAAGTATAGAAAATGGTCAGAGATGGAACCTTCTTACCCTCTTAAGTCAAGACTCCGTTGACCACAGTTCTGCTGGCCTGGTCTTCGAGATTTCGGGAAAGCCGTGGGATACTCGAAAACTTTTAGATAAAGGAGATTCTCTTCTATTTCGTTTAGACCTGCCTCACTATGTCAACAAGGTAGAGCCCGCTACCGAGAAAGCACAAAGTGCCATATCGGGGCGTTGGACATTGGGATTATTCTATTACTAAGACCTTTTTTAAGAAATAGTCGCAAATGGCCAGCCGGTGACGCAGTAGCGTCCTTTGTTTTTCTCGGCATAGGGTGGGATTCGATGCGCTAAGCCGGTTCGAAACGCGATCGCTGTATTTTCCTTTGGAAAAATCGAAAGGTCATACTGGACATAAAAAGAAGGCAAGCCTTTAGAGTTCAAAATTTCGATCATGTTCAGCCAATTTTTTACTTCATTTTCCGAAGGTAAGGCAAGGGCAGAGGTTTCCGATAAAAACTGAATGGGGCTGCTCTGTTCGGTAGACAAGTAGATGATATAAACCCAAGGTCCAAATGAATCTCGATCCTCAGTATGAAGTTCGTAATTGGAGCCAGGAGAAAAGTATTTGATCATGGCCTGTGAAATTTTGAAGGGTGGGGCGGGAAATAACGGTTCGTTTAGATCTCGAAATAAACAGTTAAGATTGGAGGACACTTCACTAAGGATCTGTGAATTTTTCTCAAGTTCCGACTTTAACAAATGGTAGTGGAACTCCGATTCGGCAAAAACGGGTTTGTCTCGATTCGATTTTATAATCGAAGAGTCCTCTTGATTTAAGAGAGACTTCAGGTTCATAAGTGTTTCATCAGAAAAGAAGCTATCAGTTTGCCAGACAAGGTTGTCAGAGACTTCTTTCCACATCTTGGCTCCTGATATCGGCACTGAGGCCTCGCAATGTTTTATCTGCAATTGCGGTGTTCCAGTTTTTAAGGTCTTTGTGCAATTGGTCTTCGCTGAACTTAAAACCATGCTTTTCGTTCATGAAGAAATCGGTGATGAGATCAGCACATTCTTTCTGATTATTCTTTATTTCAATAATATCTGAAAATCTCATGGCGCCACTGGCAAAACGATACACCTCGTAATCCTCGATCAATGTTTCGTCTTCTTCTTTGAAATAGATCTCCACAAAACGTAGAACTTGATTGTGGAGTTTTCCCAGTAGACTTGTTGAGGGAATGGTGGTGATAAACATATCGATCAATTTTGAATAAGAAAAATTTCCTTGAATCAAATCAGAAAGAGTCAGCGGGATCAGTTTCGCATTGTAAAACGTATGATGAAACCACCAATAGGAATACATTTTTTTTAATTCATCGATGTCATAAGACTGACAAGCGAAGACGATGCGGTGTCGTTGTTGGCCTTCAGATGGAAGGTTTTGATTTTGGTACAGGTCGCGAAAATCTGGGAAATAAATATTCTTGAACCTAAGGCTTTGATCTTTCACGAAAACCGGGTCAGCAATCAACGTATTTTCTGAGACTGTTAAAATATAGGCGCGAGTGCGCTCAATACCCAGTCTTATATCTTGCGCCAATGTTTCGGCCCAGCTGTGAGCGGTTTCGCCCGGTAAACCCATGATCATTTCTGAGCAAACACTTAATCCGCGTTGTTGACCAAATTTTAAAAGCTCGATGAGCTTTTCATTCTTGATATTCTGTCGTTTTGCCAGGTCGAGGACATTTTGGCTGTGAGTTTGAAAGCTCACTTTTAGCTGCCATTTATTCATATTAAACTTTTCATGTAACAAATTTAAAATCATTGGCAGATATTTCGACCCATTCTTTGCCAAGCCGGAATAACTGATATTGGGATCTGTTTGGTAGCGCTGTTTGGCATCATACATTTTTTCAACGCAGATCAAGTCGCGTTTGAACATTCCAAAATTAGCGTCCAGAATTTCTATTTCCTTGATGTTGGGAAAAGAGAAAAGAAAATCGATAGTTCGATGGGTGAGGTCTTCAGACAAAGGTACGATGCGTGAGTTGGATTGGCCTCCCCAATCACAAAACGAGCACGAATAAGGGCAGCCACGATTTGTTTCAAAACTGACTTTCAGATTTTTATCTCGCTGTAAAATTGAATCAAAAGTCCCGTCGAGATAGGCATTGGAATGGATATCATCCGGCAATAACTTGGCTGGGGCTTGTATTGTCTTAGGAATTTGAACTGTTTGAGTAGTCTCTCTTTGGGTTATCATTTGATTCAAAAGTGAAACAAAAGTCTCTTCTCCGGGGCCTGTAACAAAACAGTCCACATCGGGGAACTGACGGACAAAATGGTCAAGGCCGACCGAAGTCTTAGGAATATTTGGCCCTCCCCAAATCACAACTCCGTTGGGATTCAGGCTCTTAAAGAGCTTAGAGTAAGATTCATTGATGCTTTCATTCCAAACGTAACAAGTCAGAGCCAGAACATCGGCATTGGCCAACCGATTCGACAGCTGGTCCCGAGGGAGGGTTTTATAGAGAGGCTCGAGAAAATCAACTTTTCCGGTGTCTATCTTTGATTTGGCATAGGAAACCAAGGTCCCGGCGGCATAGGGAAGCCATGTGTCAAAGGCGACGCTTATCGATCCGGTCAGGACGCGGATGGGGCGGGCTGTTGGCTGGGCCATGGGTGTTTCCTTTTCACCTTGTGAGATATACTATATATGTTACTTTTTTTAAACTGAGGGGCAAGTTGCGGTTTAAAATATACTCATTAATATTTTTCAATCATGTGGTGGCTGTTTCGGCGCTTCTTTACTTCCCATTGGGTCTCAATTGGCTTTGGTTCCTTCTCGGTTGGTTCTTATTTGGAAAAATGGGTGGAGAGATCGGCTTTCATCGTTACCTTTGCCATCAGAGTTTTGTAACCGGCCGAATTCGGCATCACTTGTTAATGATATTAGGGTGTTTTAATTGCTTTGGCAGTCCTATTTCTTGGATAGCCATACACAGAGCCCATCATCAGTTTGCGGATCGTCCGCCTGACCCCCATGGTGGTGACTTGCCATGGTGGAAAGTGTGGCTCACCTTCTGGGAGACTTCCAACATCAGTTCTCGCTTGATTCTTCGTGAGATGAAAGACCCTGAGGTTCGCTGGTACCACAAAAATTACTTTGGTTTGCTGGCGGTTGGTTTTTTACTGTGTGGATTGGTTTCTATTCAATTCACGGCTTTTTTCATCTGCCTTCCGGCGGTGATTACATTTCATAGTGCTGGGCTGGTCAACGTTTTGTGCCATAGTACCGGGTATCGTAATCATGAGACCAAAGACCACAGTTATAATAATTTGTTTGTGAATTTATTAACCTTAGGAAGCGGACTTCACAACAATCATCATCATCAACCCAATAGCCCTTTTTGTTCGGAAAAATGGTTTGAAATTGATGTGCCGGGTTTTGTGATACGCACAGTCTTAATAAAAAGGAGTCGACGTGTGGCAGCAACAGGTCGCTAACGAAATCTGGACTCTAGACAATTATTTACCTGAGCATTTATTGCTAGAAGCGGAGTCCTATTTTTCTTCAGACCAGAGTTATGAAATGACTCCTGGAGAGTGGATTAGAGATTGCTTCCGGCGGTCAAAAGTCAATCCCACGCTTTACAGCTATAGAGTTCACCCAAGTTCAATCAATGAAAATAAAAACCTCCTCGAGGCCTTGTTTGCCCCTATAGATTCTTTAGTCAAAAGAAAATGCCCCAGAGAAAATCTGAATCAGTTACAACTTTTTTTAAAATCTTTTTCTGCTGAATCCTTTTATGATGTTCACAGTGAACCGCAGTGGCGTTATGGTGAGTATGCTTTTCTATTGTTTATTGATGATTGTGAACAAGGAGGAGAATTGGTATTTCCCAATTCGGAAGAGCTTAAGGTGTATTTAAGAAAGCACTCGAAGCAAGAAAAGTATCTGCTTGAAAACCAACAAATTCTTAAAGATGCCGGTGAAGAGATGCGAATTGTAGGCCCATACAAAGTCACGCCCCGACGTAATCGAGCGGTCGTCTTTAAAACCGGTTCAGCCCATTGGGTAAACCCTCCGCAGACCGACCAAACTGTATTGCGGCGAACAGTGGCAAGTTGGCCCTTTGCCACAAATGATTTGGTGGAGGATCTGGATACTCACTGTAAAATCAAAGATCACTTCACTCCGGGTGGATAGGCTTATGATGAGTATTGGAAAGTCGGTGACACTAAAAGGCGTCGACTGGGGCGCCGAGTTCAAAAACCTTTCACTCAACAGTGTGTCGCCTCAGGAGATGCAGAAGGTTGGCAGCCAAGTACTGAATGATTTTGTGGTTGTTATTCGTGGACAGGCCGACCTGGCGCCACGAACGCAGGTGGCTTTAGCGGGCTGCATTGGTGATGTGGAGGTGATGCCAGAATCTATTTGGCATAGGTGCCCCAAAGATCACGATGGCGTGATCCGGGCTGTTCAACGAGTGACCGGTGAAAAAGACGAAAACGGCAACGCCACTGGGCTCTTTGGCCACGATGAAGATTTAGACTGGCACGCCAATCGAGCCAGTGCTTTTAAAGACCGGAAAGACTTAGTTTGGTTGTATGGAGTGCGCGGTACTGGCGGCACCCGGACCAGCTGGTTAAATACCTATCAAGCCTACCAGGATCTTAGCGAAACCTGGAAACAGGAGCTAAAGGATAAAAAGGGTCTATTTGGATATGAAGCCAATCGCTACTCCAGTTTCAATGAGTTCAAATCCCATCGCGAACCTCAGGGTATTTCATTAGTTTACACCAATCCACTGACCCATAAGGTGGGGCTTTACTTTCCATTCCTGCAACTTTTCGGAATCGAAGGAATGAATGATAGCGAGTTTCAAGAGTTTGTAGAAGAGCTTAAAAAAGAAGTTCTACAAGAGAAGTATATGTATCATCATGACTGGCAGGACGGCGACGTAGTAATCAGTGACCAATGGTTGACGATTCATAAACGACACCACTGCCAAATGGCCAAGCGGCTCTTATATAGAATCACAATGGACTATAAAAATATTAGGCCTTGTCAGCAAATCGCCTCTCCCACTCCTCTGTCGACATCGTAGGAAGTGGGAACTGACTATTGTCTTTAAGTTTTAGGTAAATGACATTTTGCCAACACGGCTGTTCGTAATTAAGGCTGCCATCGGGCAGGGGGCGAACCGTGTTGACCATTTTGTCGTGAACCTGCCAGTTTTGCTTAAACGTTTCTTGCAGACTGGAAGCCAGTTTGTAGCAAAATTTTCTTCTTTTAATATGTTCAAAACTTAAAAATATTATTTCTTTATCTAGCTCAAGAGCCTTTTGATGTTGAAGAGGCAACATAAGGGTGGAGGCGAAGCTGGGCAAGGAATGTCCCTTTAAACTTTTTTGCCTTAAATCATCAAGATAGAACAAGCGAGAGAGCACCCGAGACACTGTTTGTGGATAAGGGTGTGTATGCATCCCACTGAATCCAAGAATTTTTTCTTCTTGGGTGATGATGTTAAACATTTCGTATTCCGTCCAAGATTGGTTAAGATCAACGTAATTACCAATCAGTCGGTCGTCTTTATGTTGTTTTTGAATCTGCTCGACAAGGCGACCAAATGCTGGGACCCAATGGCGATGCCGATCGTTCTTTAGATCAAAAACCTGCAATTTGTTAAAGTCGATTGTCATTTTTTGATATCTTTCGCTCGAATGCAGTAGGCTTCATACTTTTTCAAGCTCTTTCTAATCAATTCGCAATGATCTTCCGGATTAACTGATCCAAGAGCAAAGCCCATCAATCGGAATACCTTAGGATCGATATCAACCCCATGGGGAACTTTACTATTACGTATAAGAAAAAAATCTGTGTCTTTAGGTAGTTGGCAGTAGGTTTTAGGTTGCGTTGGTGGGGATTTGTATTCCGGATCATATTCTGAGCACAAATAAAGAGCGTCCCGGTGACCTTCAATTAAAAAACGAAAGCCCACCGGCTCGTACTCTTCAAGGTGTTGCTTGAGCTCTGGCAAAATAGTCATATGGAAAGGAAAAGGCTTTTCCACATAATTTTCATCGACGTGAGGAAGGATTGTTTCTTTAGCACTTGCAAGATGAACATAAAAAAGATTTTCAAAGGGAAGGTAGTTTTCCACACTTTCTATCACCGCTGGGAAAAGTTTTCTGGCTTGTGCTGACCAATCCGATTGATAAGATCCCAAGGGATCTTCATAGTTTCTTTCGCCAAGAAGAATTTCGCGGTTCCACCAGATGTAGGATTCGGATTCCAGTTTTTGAAAAGCGCGGGTGATTGAGCTTTTATCAGGTAAGGGCGGCACATCAAGAGGCAAAAAACAGATTTCTTGCTTTAAAATGTCGTCCATATGTTACTTCCTAATCGGCTTAAACGTATTGGCCTCGGCTCCTCATTTTACCTGAAAAAACTATTTACCTTTACTGGAAGCGACACTCAGCATCGCATGAGGTCCGAAAAGAGCCGAAAGAGTTGAGTGATCGGTTGGTTGGTCAATCAAAGATCCTAAAAATGTTGAGCCAAAATTTTCCATGTATTGATTTTTAAAAAGTTTGGATTGATCGTCACTAAAGTAATTGTATTTCTGATCGAGCTTTATAAATAAATATCCTTCTTTATACAGATCATAAACTTTCGATGTTAACAGTCTTTGTACTTCGGGTTTAGAGAGTCTTTCGCCGATGAGTAATTTGATAAGGCTCGGTTTAAACCAAATGCTATCAGCAACGGAAAGTTTCTTAGAAAATTCATTAAGCTTTTGAACTGCATTTGGTGAACTTTCACCCAGCATATGGGCCACGTAAAAAGTACGCATTTGAAAGTACATGCCTTGATTGACCTTTAAGCACTGTAAAGATTGGGCCAGATTTCCTTTTAGATACTTGAGGATACAAGATTTGAAATAGATCCACTTGTCATCTTTGACATCTTTCGGATATTTTTTAAATAATTCCTCGGCAAATCCATAAAATCCAAAATCTATAGCCAAATTTAACACTTTAAAAAGCTGACCGTTCTGGTTCTCAAGAACCCAATTAAAAGATTCTATGATCTCTTTCTGCCCCTGGTGCCTGGGGTAAAAACTTCGCAATGTCAGAGTATTCAGTTTGTTTTTTAAATAGACCGCCCTGAGCTGTTGATCCGGTAATTTCATAATGGTTACAATGTAGTCCAAACACTGGGCTTCAGGGCAACCCGGTTGCAAAAAGCTGGAGGCCATCCTGCGAAAGGTTGGGTTTTTACTGTTGTTGATGACTTCAAGTAAGAATTTTGTACCTTCTAAAAAATCTTTTTCTAATTTGAGGTATTGGTTGACCGTTCTTTGAGTATCAAATCCGGTCTCTCTTTGTGAGTCCATTTGCAATCGCACCTGAAGGGCTTTTATTTGAAATTCAGGAGGTTTCTTTTCAAGTTCCACAAAAAAAAGATCAGGATTGCCCAGCACCAGATTTGAGGAAAATAGTAGAATGACGAAGATCCATTGCGACATAATGCAGAATATTATCTCGGTATTAGCGCTATCAAGCAAGGTTAATCTCGTCGCAACATAACTTGAAATCAGCCTTAAAAATAGGGAGTTAAAGGAATACGAGCGAGATGGCTGGGAGACCGTTGGAAGCCTAGAAGTTCAGGTTCCTTACTCTGACCAATCAAAACCACATCGGCGGGATGCAGCTTGTAGAGCTGGCAGATTTTATCTTGTTTTTCTTTGAGAGAGTCGTAACAAAAAGTTAATGGAAATCTCTCAATCAGACTTTCACTCAGCATGATATTCAGGAGCGATAAATAGGAGACATCAAGAAGGGCGGCCTCTCCAGGATCAAGAGACTTGCTAAAAGACCATCCCAATCTTAAAAACTGCAGTCCAAATCCTTTGCTAAATGAAAAGAAAACTTTTTCGACGTTGTCATGAATTTTAAGTGTTTTGGGCGTGGCTGTGCCCAGATAGGCGCAATCCAATATGATTTTAAAAGGTTGATCCGCCAGGTTTTCCCAAATTTTCAGCCATTGGCCATCGATGGCACTGGGATTTGAAACATAAAAAACGGCTCCCTCGGGTATATCTTGAATATTGGCAATTGTGCTGACTTTCGAGCTCAGAAGTTGGGGCCATTGGTAATCACCTTCCAACATGAATATGGGCCTTCTCTCACCAACAAGCCAGGATTCAATCGCCTGAGAAACCCCGTGGGTGGGCAAAGCAAATGAAAAGGGTGTGACATCCAGAAACGGTTTTAACCAATTTCGAATTTTCGGCTCAACTTCTTTTAATTGCGTTCTAACAAATTCTCTGGAATGGGTGTCGGAATTCACAAAAAAGGAGAGAGGATAGGCTTCAAGCCATTTCGCCACTTCTGGTAGGAGTGGACCGTGTAAAAGCTTTGATTTTGGTGGAAAAAGCGCCGTCTCCATAGGAACCTTTCAATGAATGTAGAGCGATCCTAAATTTTTGTAGAGCCTCCCACTCTTCTTCCGAAAAGCGCGGCTAAAATGGGAAGTAAACGAAAAATTAATGCCTTATGCTAGCTTTTTATCAGAATTCATATTGAATTGATTCATTGTGAACTTAAAGCCTTCCTGTCGCAAGCGGTTGTCGTCACAACACTGTTTGGCAGCGATAACGTTTTCCCACTCTTGGTAAGCTTCTGCACTGGAAAAGCCAATAAGACTCTCAACATGATATTGGGATTGGCGATGCTTGGAGAAAACTATTTTTCCAGACAGTTCAAAGTTTTTTTGAATAGCGTCCATCTCTTGCATATTCCAAAACTGATTCATTACCTTCTGTGCCTCAGCGAACTCCATGGCATTTGGAAAATTCAATTTGAAATATTTGAAATGAGGAAATTTGAAGCCACCTGTGGATGGGTTCAAGAGGGCTCCGGCCCCAGCCACAGTGATGAGTCCAGTCTTCGATAGTTTTGAAATAAAGAGTCTTCGATCCATGCCACTATTATAGATCAGTTTGAATCAGGGGACAATATGTCGGAAGAGATTTCTGTGGCTATGCGCTTGTTAAGTTTTGGCTTGGGGTATGGCCATTGCATCCCAAAATAATACGCTTTGAGTTCGTCTTTGGCGATCAATTGAGAATACTCCAGAATTGGCAATTCATTATAAACATCTGTTTTTTCGAGTTTTTTTGTGGACTCGATGTCGGAAAAAGGATGATTGATAAACACGACCTTTGTTTTGGGGTAGAGGGTCTTGGCTGTCGTAAGAATTTCCAAAAGCAGCTCACCATAGGTATCGTAGTCGGACTGTTTCATTTTTGACACATTGATGCCGAAATAGCGAACGACCCTTAAGTTCTGCAAAAACTTGTACAAGTAAAACCTCAGAGGCATGTATTCATCAAAGGTTCCTTTGTTTTGAAAAGAACGAGTGTCTCTGGTTTGGCGATAGGCTGGCAAATTAGCCATCCACCAGCAAGGTGTGCAGAGATCCATTGAGCCTTGCAGTCGCTGCACATGCCCCGTCTCTTTATTAACTGAGATTACGAAGAATAAATACTGCAAAGGGTTATCAACCTCGTCCTTAAAGTTAGTGGTTCTTAAAAGTTCCAAGTACTGCTGTGTGCCCCAGCCTCGGACGGCATAATTGTGGACTTCCAATTCAGGATGAAGTTTAGCAAAGAATGACGGCAAGGTCTGATCATCATTGAGACCCTTGCCGAAGACAACCGAGGATCCAATAAATAGAGCACTGCCTTGTTTTTGGGTATTCGGATCGATCCATGTCTTGCGGCGACCAAAAGAATCAAAAGAATATTGCACGTCTTTGAAGATTGTTTTGTCACCGACGTATTTTGACTCTTTAACGACCTGGTCTTTCACGTGTTTGAAAATCAGAGTTGGATGTTTACTGAACAAAGCACGATCACGGATTAGATCAGCCTGTGGAACCGGAGGTAATATCAATCTTAAAGAGATCTCTAAAACTAAAAAGATATTACATAAGATAAAAGTGAAGATTGAAAATTTATTGATTGTTTTCATCTTTTAAAAAAGTGAGTAAACGAAAGGAGCTAAAGGCGTCACGAAAAAAGTAAAAAATGCAAATATTCCTATTATATATAGAAGGACAAAGAGTGGTATGAGGGGGCGAAGTTTATTTATTTTCAGCTGATCAATAACTTGTTTCAGAGAGTAAATGTAGATCGAAATAAGCTGTTTAATTTTACTCAATTTTGCCCCTTTTCAATCACTGTGTTTCCGATTACCAAACAATCCATTGATGTTCTAGCGAAAACAACCATCGCATCTATAGAATTTTGCACAATAGGGTAACCACTTTCGTTGAATGATGTATTTATCAATGCCTCGGATCCAGCAGCTTGTTTGCCATACTTTTGTAACAGGAGGTGAAGGGTCGGATTGTCACGAGGGGAGCAAATTTGGGGCCGGGTCGTGTTGTCTACATGGGCTCCGGCGATGACCTGCTGTAAAACCTGTTTTTTTATTGGCGCTGAAAACTGCATCCAGCGATGGTTTTTAAAGTCGCTGGAAGGGATGTCTAATAATTCTGCCGCTGCTGTTTCCGTCATACTCAAGGCATATGGGCGGTAAAGAGCTCGATCTTTGACCTCGCGACTCAATCGAAGCGCCAGTTCTTTACGATCCGGACGAATAAGAATCGATCGGTTGCCAAGGGCTCGCGGCCCCAATTCATTGCGTCCCTGTACCCATCCAACAATTTTGCTGTCGACCAAAGACTTTGCAACATATTCACAAAGCTCGTCTTTGTTGGAAAAGCTTTTATGAGTCCAGTTCACAGATATTTTATTTTCAAATCCATGTTTTGCATAACGTGAAAATCGATCGGTCTCCATGACTGATAAGATCTCATCGAGGCTTTCGTTTTTAGGGAGACAGTGACCTCCTAGGTACGCTTGATTCAGTTGACTGCGCTGGAAGTTTGCACTTTGCAGGGCCTCGAAGTACAGCGCTGATCCAAATGAGGTTCCTCCATCTCCGGGGTCGGGTGGAATATAAATTGAGGTGAAAACTCCGCTATCTTTAAGGCGAGTGTTATTGACACAGTTGAGGGCTCCGCCGCCAGCCACACATAAGTTATCAAATCCCGTTTTCTGTTTGAGTCTATTCAGATAAATAAGGCTGTGTTTTTCGAAAAAGACCTGGATACTGGCGGCAATATCAGCATACTTTTGCTGCTTTTCAGAAACCGGAAGGTCTTTGTCGAAACAGGAAAAAGAAAATGGTTCTGAGGGATCCCGAGGTTCCCCAAAAACCTCTATAAACTGATCGGTATAGGGCATTTTATAAAAACTGGTAAAATTTAAAAACTCCGTGTTGAGATCGATGTTCTGAAGAGAATCGTCGCAGGAAATGGCTTCGATTTCTGGTAAATACACGGGCTTACCAAAGCCGGCGAGCGCCATCACGCTGCACTCGTCATTGTTTGGCTGAAAACCTAAATAGGCGGTAAAAGATGAATAAAGGAGGCCAAGGGAGTTGGGAAACTGCACATCTTCTATTTTTTCAATTTTGGGTTTTCCGTCTTCCCAAAAACATTTAAAGAGTGAAGTACAGCTCCAATCGCCGACAGCATCGACAATCAGACAGCCGGCCGATTCAAATCCAGAGGTGATAAAGGCTTGAGCGGCATGGCTGGTATGATGGTTTAAATAGGCAATCTTGTTGGGGGCGACTCCTGTATTTTGACTGATGTCGTTGAAGACCCAAAGGCGCTTGCCGAGCCAAACTTTCATGGCATTAACAAATTCTTTGCGCGAGTGGGGAAAACCAGAAAAAGCTGAGGTTAAAACTCTTGAAAACTTCATGTAGGGGTTTTCATGGTAAACTATGCGATCAATATCTTTGATTTGAAGTCCGGTTTCGGTCAGAGCATGTGAAATGGCTGAATGGGGAAAACTTGAGTCATGTTTCTGCCGGCTGTACTGTTGTTCGGCTCCGGCATAAAGGACTTGCGAATCTTTTATGATCGAAACAGTGGAATCATGATAACCAAAAGAAAGTCCCAGGATTGTCACAGAGACACCTCGGTGAAGTCAGTCTTGTTCAGTGGTACAGGCTGGCGAAGTCTTTTCTGGCAGGCTGTTTTTACGAAGGGTCCGAGTAGAAAATAAATGAGGCTAAAAATAAGCCCAAGGAGTCCACCACCGACTCTCTTCAATTTGAAAAGTGTGGAATCAAGACGTCTTTGCCAAAAAATTCGCTGACTTTCTTTCTTTATATCCGTGTCTGAGACGCCCATGTCTTTGAGCAAACGATAGGCGCTATCAACGTGACCCACCTCATCGGCCAGCACACGACCCACAGATCTTTTAGCAAGACTGTCATTACAATGTTTCAGGAAGTGGCGAAACCTCATCTCGGCTTCTGCCTCACCAATGTGGCAGTATAAAATCAACTTCCAGATCGGTTCACCATCGGGATAGAGACTGCGACGTTCGTAACTCGACTGTGGGCTACGCGAAGACCCAAATTTTTTCAATGCCGAATAGAACTCCTCAGCATGATAAGTTTCTTCCAGAATCTGCTGAAAAATTGTCGCCCGAATGGCTTTGTCTTCAATATGCTTAATACCCCAGAACAATTGCCAGACCGTATCGTCCTCGGTGTCACCAAAACGTTCGATTGTTTGAATTCTAATTTTCTTACTGCGATTGAAAACAAGGTGACAAAATAAAAAAACCACGATGTTGTCGTAGACTTTGAGCAATTTAAAAAGAAGACTTTGATGATACATAATTAAATTCCATCCAAACAAGACCAAATCAATCCCTCGATGGATCCATCGAGGCGTGATGAGGTCCGACCCCCATTATCAATAGAGGGAGGTCGGTAATCAAACCCAAATATGTCAACCCAGCGGGCTTGATTGTCAGATTCTTGGTAGTAGACATAACCGTCTTTAACATAGGCACGCCGATACTTGTTCTTCCCCTCATAGAGTATTTCAAAATCATCTGTAGGGTAGTAGAGGGCTAAAAGACTTGGAATGGTGTAGTTTCGTATGAAAAAGGGTTCACAGCGCTCCTCGTCAATCAGGGGGCGAATGTTTTCAATCTTTACAAGGCATTGTGGGCACTCATTGAAACGCCGCTCTATCAATCTCAGAAAGTGAGTCTGGTGCACCGAGATCTCATTGTTCTTTCGTTGCACGTGTGGACCAAGAGCGCGGTGGGCTCCAAAGGTAAAAATTAAAAACAGGACGGCAAAGCCCAGCTGACGACTTGTCGCTTTGAAGTGTGGGGCGACCAAGGCGAGTCCAATGAAGAAAAAAGGAGTGGGCCAAACCAATGCCTTTAATTTTGTAAAATCCCAGTGATGTACGAGGGGCGATTGTGGAAGTTGGAGGAGAAACCAGCAAAACAGGCAGAATAATACGGGCCTAATTTTACTGGCTTTTGCTCCGCGCAGAGAAGCGAAAAGACCAATAGATGCCGCGACGAGAACGATAAATGAAATAAGGAAGTTGATGTGCCATTGCCCCCGTGAAAAGGGTAGGTTGGTGGGAAAAAGAAAGAATCCGATCTGTTGCATAAAAAATACAGGACTCATCGTCCAGTTGACTGCGAAGTAGCCGGTTTTGGGTACGCCCCAAATAAACACACGCGCCAGTAAATAAACCACGGACGGTAAGCCGACGGCCAAACAAGACCAGTGAAACCGATAAACAAAAAACCAGCGAAAGCCGATGAACACAAAAGCAAACAAAAAAGAGGCCTCTTGGCACCCGATCGCTAGAACTTGCAGGAAAAACAGGTAAAGGAGGTCAATGGAACTTAATTTTTCAGGCTTGAGGGCTTTTTCAAGCATTAAAAACAGAAAGAAAAGAGTGACTCCGTATTTCAGGTGATCGCTGTAATTTAAAAAAACTCTAAGGAAGCCAAAGTGGACGATGTAAAGAAGGGCAATGCCAAAATTCAATCGCATGTTGTTATTTATTTTTTGCAGAACGTTTAGAAACAAACTGGCATTAACGACAAGCAGTAGAACTCCAAATAGATCAAACGCCAGGGGGGACATCCCGAAGGTGCGGCCCATTGTAAAGAAGTAACCAAAGAAACCGAAGGGACGGTAATGAGTATTGTAGGAGTTGGGGCGGAAGAAAATATGGTATAAAAAATCAGTATCGAAAGCTTGGGGAGCGTTTTTTGCCGTTAAGAAAACCAAATCGTCGTGACTGAATCCTAGACCCCAAAAACTGTAATAGATCGAGGCGCAGGACAGTAAGACGCTGCAAAACAAGAAAATATAAAATCTATTTTGACTGCGTGTAGCCTTCATCTTCCAACCAACTTAAAACCGACTGAAAATCCTTATCCCCATAAAAATTAATATAAAAAAAGAGTCTATCAGGATGCTGTCGATTGTCCACTTTATGAAAGAATTGATCCGTAGTCACAATAAGAGTGGCTGAGTCCAAAAAAACAGATCCTGATTCTTGCCCGGAAGAGTTAAGAAACTCAATGGCTACATCGTTAAAGTTGCCTTGAATGGGAATCAGGATAGCACACCGCCGCCCATTGTCGCGACTGAGAAAGCTTCCTGTGGCGTCCATTCCTAAGTCCTCGTGGAAGGGAACCAAGTGATCGGCCATCGTAATCGCGTACCCACAATCATTCCAAAAAACCTCTTTGAAATATTCTACCAAAGGCGGGAAGTCTCTATTGAGATAGATGTCTTTGTGATTGCCGTTACTGTAAAGTTGCCAGTTGTCTTCGTGCTGCTTTAAAGCGTTTTGTAAAACTTCGGAAAGAAAGTTTAATTTGGGGATTTTTAAAAACGCCGGTGTCGTGTTTCCTGTGGGTCTCTTTAAGAACCTCAAAATACACCAACCGATGCTATCTTTCTCGGACGGTAAAAAGTTGTAGAAGGGTGAAGCAGGATAAGTCATGTGATTGTTTGTTAACCCCATATACGAAGTGAAAAGGTTAAGAAATTTTGAATTGACTCCCGCTTTATCAGGAAAATTTTTGTAGCCCGTGACAAAAAGTTTTGTAGACTGCAACAATAAAATTAAAATGCAAGAAAAATGGATGGCAAAAAGAATGTCGAATTGTTGAAGCCCGACAAGGGCGACATAGAGAATAAAACTGGCCAGACCAGCAAGCCCGGTTTTTTTCTTGGCAAGCTGTCTGTGCAGGCTTTGATCTTGGATCGATGCAGATTTCGATAGGATCAAGTCGCTATGGAAGGACTTCAAGTGCTGATAGCCTAAGGGTTTGGCTAAAAACAAACTGTACAGATGAGCCAAAATCTTCAGAATCATTTCTTTACTGGGTGTTGAGGAGAAGCTGTTGTGAACAATCAAGCGGTGCCAACCAATCTCTCCGCCGACAATGCCAACGAGAAAAATGGCAATAATTGAATAAAAAATAGGAAAGTCATCGATGCCTAAAAAACAAAACAGAATCGCTCCGCAGGTGTGAAGCAAAAAGACGAGGCCGGCAACCCAACTTTCAACGGGGGTGAAATGGAGATTGTCACGCTCCATTAAAACTTCACCGCATTCAAGAGGGGGCCGAAATACTGGCGGCTGAGTCCGCTTTTCATCCGATACATCAAGCGATCCATCAGATAATGGAAAGCGATGGCAATCCAAAAAATAGATTGCAGCCATGGGAACAACCAACCTTTTTCGGTGCCGTTTGGAAGGATCTGATTATAGTAGCTCCCATTAATGGCCAGTAAAAAGATAAGACCAAAAATAACAAAGCTATAAAATTTTGTTTGCGAGGTGATTTGTTGATTGGACTTTCTGATTTTCAGGTAAAAATAAAGGTACTCAGTGCCATGCACGGCACCTATAAGAATAGGTGCAAAATTTGAATAGAAAATGAAGGGCCATATCAAAAATCGACTTAAAAAGATCCATTCTTTTTTGCCATTCATGAAACGACCTGTGAACAGGGCAGTTGCAAAAAGTGAAAACCAGATTGTTGTTAATAATAAGTTGCCGAACGAGCCTTTTGTATGTGTCTGAAGCACCGAAGACAATGTCTCGGTGTTTAATATATTTTGCGCAAGAATGATAGTCATCGATCCATACAGTAAATTTCGAGTGATTGTGTAATAGGAATTATTTTTTGGCAGGTTAGCCAGGTAAAGACCAATGGATTGAGCATAGGAGTGCAGGAAGGGGATGAGCAACCAAAAACCATCAAAAAAGGGTTCGACACTGGCTTTATTTAAAGGTCCGGCGGCTGGCAGGAGCTCAAATCGGAAGATCGTGAGCAGGCAAAACAGTCCAAAAATCCAGAGCCAAGGGTTTTTGCGACTTATGATTTCAGATTCTTTAAACCAGCCTCGGTACTGTTGATGTCCAACAAGTAAAATAAAAGTGAAGGCAATATGGGTGGAATCAAAAGCCACCAAATTGACAACAGCTCGCCAAACTTTGTGAGGCTGACTTTCGATTTGCAAGAGTCCTACGGCTTCGATGGCAATCAACAATAGACCCAGCAAAGGAGGTAGGAACAGTAAAATTCGATCGCGACGATCAAAAAGGTTATCTATCAATCGATTCATGAGTTTTAAGGATAGGAAGGTCCGTTTTAAAGTTCAAGCCAATATAAAGCGTTATCAGAGTTAGACCTGTATCGATATCACACGACCAATGTTTGCTGGGTTGAGTTCCATTTCAAGACGGAGTACCATGAGGAATGCTTTGGAAGTCTCTGACTTTAGTTACACTCACCTTCGCCATCTATCTATTGGAGCGCTGGTACAAGAAAAAACCATTGGCATTGTCAAAAATTGGACTCGATCTCTTTTATGTATTCTCGATTAACTTTTCATACTTTTTGATCTTTTCTTTTTTTTATAAGTATTGGGGGCAACTGGGAATCTTTTCGTTTAGTTGGTCGATCAGTACTTTTGTCACGTATTTTCTGGTCTCCGAGTTTCTACAATATGTCTCTCACCGAATCACCCATTCTGATTGGCTTTGGCGCTACCATATGGTCCATCACAGTGCTC
Source organism: uncultured Pseudobdellovibrionaceae bacterium (assembly GCA_964588335.1). Taxonomy (GTDB): domain Bacteria; phylum Bdellovibrionota; class Bdellovibrionia; order Bdellovibrionales; family JAGQZY01; genus JAGQZY01. Next base: position 214,755 of record CAZPOV010000001.1, read on the forward strand.
AAGATTTGAGTGCCATGTCATCGTTTCGCTACCATCCGGCGATTATGCTGTTTGGGTCCTCATTTCGTATCTCGATATTGTTCTTGCTGGGTTTCCCACCAGCAGTGTTCTTCATTGGGCGTTTAACACAGGATCTTGTGCAAATTGTATGTCATTGTGATTTTTGGTGGAAAATAGGACCTTTGCGCTATATTTTCGTAACTCCTCAGTTTCACCGCACCCATCATGTCCGAGAAGGCAGTCGCTGCAACTACGGAAATATTTTATCGTTTTACGACTGGGCTTTTGGAACATATAAAGAGTCAGAAAAAAATGAAGTCTACGGAGTGTCGGAAATGGATGAGAAGTGGCTCGATCATGCCAAAAAATTTCTTTTTTTAGATCTTTTAGAAGACCTCTTCAAGAATCGAAAAAAATTTCAGCTAAAAAAGACCAAGATATAGTTAAATACGATCCTGATCGATACTAAAGCGTTCTTTGAGCTCGGCAGCGACCGGAGTATTGTTTCGATACAAAAATGATTCATAATAATAGTGCATGACATAAAGCCATAACATAAAGCCCCACCAGGTCGCCGAAACCAAAAGGGACGATGTTGAGTGCGCCCCTCCATAGCTATTGTCGGTGACGAAGGTTCCGCGACAAGTGATATGAGGCTCAATGAGGTAGGCTTTGTAGGTGGACAGATATAAAAATCCGCACCCAAAAAGAAAGGCCGTACTCCAAAGTGTGGAAAGAGTAAAAAATCGCTTTGTTGTCGTATTGGATTGAGTGGTCTTATCAGATGCTTTTTTCACAGGCTGCATAGCTAAAGCCGAAATAGCAAGAGCTGCCACGCAATGAGTGACAATAAAAAAGATGCCAGAATAAGTCTGGGAGATCATGGTCGCCAGTCCCACTTGAGTGAAAATCGTGCCAGAAAAAAGAAAACGTGGGACAGTTAGTGTCTCAGATTTCATTTGTAAATAAATGTAGTAGGCAAAAGTAAAACAGGCGATGGCTAAAAAAACATCGGATAACCAAGGGGTTTGGTACTGTTTGAGCTCAAAGATTCGCAGTTTGCTAGAACCTGAAAAAACCCAACACAAGGGTAGAAGCACCATCATGCTGAAGGCGACAAAATACTTATCGGCCTTTTTTGCGATCTCGAGTTTATGTTTGTCGACAGAAGTGGTGCGAATGGCCTTTCGATAAAATGACAGAATTCCATAGTTTTGGGCACTGAAGTGACGAAACTCAAAAATTATCAAGGGGACAGTCCAAAGCAAGATATAGTTTTCACCGGCAACGTGTTTAAAGAGCTCGTTTTTAATAGATATAAATAGAATACCAATAAACAAGACAAGGAGAGCTAATGGAACCCAGATAAATGTGTTCTTTTTTGTCGCACAGTATTGGCGGAGATCGGATCGCGATAGGATAATGGCATAAGGGGCCATCAAGTGAGCTTCAACAACAACCAGCCAAAGCCAGTTGGGGCGGGCCACGGCCCATCCGTCTTTAACCATTTGGCCATTTAAAAACATATCAAAAAGAAAAAAGGCTAATAGAAAGTAGCCAAACTGTAGAAAAAGAATATCAAAGACAGGCCCCAGCAACCAATCATTGGGTTTTTTTACGGAGGCGACCGACCTCGTCGAAGCGATTTCTTTCATCATTTAATTGTACGAACTGCCAACCATATTTTCAACCAGTGGTCTTGCTGGTCTCAATTCGGGAAAGCCTAGACCTTTAGTTGGTTAAGAGCCGTAGCGCCGGCTTTCCAAGCTTTGGAAATTTTCAATAATAATTCGCTGGGGGTCAGACTGAACATTAGAATGACTCTTTCAGTGTCTCCTAAGTTTTCAGCGGCATGAGAAAATCCCGTGTTGAGAAACCAAGGATGACCGTCGGCTGGCAAATGTATGGATTCGATTTTGTTGGCCCGTTTGGTGTGATTAATGACTTTGTCATTGGTGAAAACGGGGACCACAATTCGCATCGCAAAAGATGGGTCATAGTCGATATGGAAATCCACTTTCTTGCCAGGTTTCAATTTAACAAGGCGGACTCGCATTGGATCTTCAGCAAACTGGTTAATACATTCCTCGATGTAACTGCCGCGATAGAGTTGGGTCGGCAAGTTATAATTGCGTTCGTCCATTTGAGGTTTGTCGACTCTGGGTTGGGTTTTGAGTCGATAAAGGTCTGTTTTTGATTTGGGATTTTCTATGGGCTGGATTTTATTATTTTTAATTCTCGCCGCGGCCAGATCGGGGTTGAAGGTTGTCAGGCTGACTTGCTCATAATGATCTTGAACTGATTCCGCCAAGTTGGGATGGTTGCGGCAAAGATCTTGATTGGTTTCAAAAATATCGGCGAATTGATCAGAGAATTGTAAGACCTCTTGCTGAATCTTTTCTATATCAAAGTGAAAGCACTTTAGTTGAAAGTAGCTAGGAAGATGATGCTTCCAAGTGCGATGAGTTTTTAAGGCCTGGGATGCCATAGTTTCCATTATGAGTCCCTCCGTGTACCGGCAAATAGCAGAGTCCACTTTAATCCTCACTCATCTTTTAGTAAAGGGGGCATCTAAGAATTTGCGGTCCCTGGCTTCAAAGCTCTCGCATTTTGGCGGGTCATGAGAGCAGTCGTCTGTGGTCGGGTCACTATTGCGGAGAGGTTTTTTAGCGTGCCCCCTCGGTGTCCACCGTTTCGTTGTGGAGAATAATTATAGACGAGTTATTCTAATAATTTAGATGAATAGAAAGAGTCGATGGGCGATCAGAGTGGCACTGTTTGCAAGACAGGGTGGGGCGGCTCAGTGGGTGCAAGCATGAGATCGCTCGGCATATTGAGTGAAGGTGGATCTAAGTTTCGTAAAAACAAGCGAGCTGCAAGTTATTTTGCAAGCGACAGTAGCCCTGCCCCGCCGCGTTTTCTGATTGAGCCTGAAAAGACCACTCGGAGACTGACGCCGGTTTCACTTGATCGAGCACCACACTCGCCAGAGTGAGCTGACGGTCTTTGAAATTCAAAGCTTTCCAGGCCGCTTCTTTCATGGAAAAAACGGCAGTTTCATTAAAAGTACAATCCTTGCTGTTACGAATGCGCTTTAAAATGGGAAGAGTGATGCGGTTAGAATCTTCAACATCGACACCCAGCTTTCGATTGTTTGCATCAAAGGCAAATGCCGACCCTAGAGGTGAATGACTGACACTGATGGTGCCGAATCGGCATCGAGGAAGATTTTCTAGATTTAAAAACTCATCCTGTTCTTCCAGGCTCAAATCAAATTCTTGCATCAGGAAATGTAAAATTTCAGCTCGAATCAAAGCTCTGTGATTTTTAGTCGCTGACGTTAGAGATGACGAGAAAAACACCTTTATGGAAGGCGACCATTGCGTTGTCCAGGTAATGGGTAAGAAAGAAGACATGGCCGACGCTTCCTAAACAGAGAATCGTTCAGGCCACTGCACAGTTTGACCGCTAGAAATATCCATCATTCGTTGTAGAGGAAGGCGAGCCTTTTCAATAAGATTATCGGAAACATGAACTTCGTTACTGAAGTTTGTTAAAACGTCGTGAATTTTTTCTAAGTTGTTTAATTTCATATACGGACAATCGTTGCATTGGCAGTGTCCTTCAAAAGGCGCTTGGATAATCTTGGCGTCCGGTCGGGCCTTTTGCAACTGGTGGAAAATTCCGGTCTCGGTTGCGACTATAAAAGTATCCGTCGATTTATTGGTTTTGATTTCATTTAAAATTCCTGAAGTAGACCCGGTATAATCAGCGTGGACAAGGACGGCATCTTCACATTCGGGATGCGCCAAGACTAATGCCCCAGGGTTTTCTTCTTTCATCATAAAAAGTTTTTTGGCTGAAAAAAGCACATGAACTTCACAGTGACCGGGCCACTGGAGCATCGGGCGGCCTGTCTTTTTCTCTAGATAGCGCCCCAAATTTTGGTCCGGACCAAACATGATAGGGCGGTCTTGCGGGATACTGTCGACAATTTTCTGAGCGTTGCTGGAAGTACAGATGACATCGGAAACCGCCTTAACCTCAGCGCTACTGTTTATATAAGTGATGGCGATATGGTCGGGGTGTTTCTTTCTCCAGTCGACAAAGGCATCATAAGGCGTACCACTGACAAGACTGCAACCAGCATTCGGGTCGGGCACAAAAACTCGTTTTGTCGGTGACAGAATTTTTACACTTTCAGCCATAAACACGACACCGGCTAGAAGCACATTCTTGGCTTCGCTGGATTGGCCTTTTTGAGCCAAAAAGTAACTGTCGCCACAAAAATCGGCCAACTCTTGAATGTCGCCATCTTGGTAATAATGTGCCAGCATCAAGACGTTTTTATCTTTCTTTAATTGTTCGATTTCACTGATTAGTTTTTCTTTTTCCATTAAACATTCCCACTTTTTAAAGCGGAAATGATGGATTTAGAAAGAGTTTTTAGAGACTCCATAACTCCAATACCTTCTTCCGCTTGCGCCTCGAAGTCGGGCGAATTGAATTTGTTAAGTGCGGAGCGAAGTTCTGCCACTGAAGCAATGTCTTGTAAGTCTCTTTTGTTGTATTGAATGACAAAAGGAATCTTATTGATGTCGTAACCTGAAAGCTCCAGGTTCTTTTCCATGTTTTTCATTGAGTTGATATTTTCGTCCATGCGATCCATTTGTGAATCAGCGACAAAAACCACTCCGTCTAAGTTTTTTAAAATTAAGCGTCGACTCGCATCATAGATCACCTGTCCCGGCACCGAATAAAGGTGAAAGCGCACTTTCAAGCCGCGAATCTCTCCCACATCAAGGGGAAGAAAATCAAAAAAGCGCGTTCTCTCTGGGGTGCCGACATCGAACTCCATCATATCTGAAGTCGACGGGTTGGCCGACTGGGTGGTTTTGTAAACCCATTTCAGATTGGTGGTCTTTCCGCCAAGGGAAGGGCCGTAGTAAACAATTTTACAATGAAGCTCTTTGGCCTCTTGATTAATAAGTGCCATTACACCTCGGTTCGATGGGACAAGGCCCGATGTAGCGTTCTATCATCAATATAGTCGATATCACTTCCCATTGGAATACCCTGTGCTAAGCGTGTCACTTTCAGTGAGCGCCCTTCCAATTCTTGGTTAAGGTATAAAACGGTGGTGTCGCCCTCAAGATCGGAGTCCACTGCAAGAATCACTTCTTTGAAGGGGGTATCCGCTTTATCCAGGCGTTGAATCAGTTCATGAATTTTAAGTTTTTCAGGCGTGATGCCCTCAAGAGGTGAAATTGCACCATGTAAGACATGATAAAGTCCACTGTAGGCGCCACTGGCTTCAATTTGGGCCAAATCTTCTGGCTGCTCGACCACGCACATCACATCGGTGGATCGATGAGAGCTGGCGCAAATAGCACAGACCTTTTCCGGGTTATCGGTGTAGTTAAAGCATTGGTCACAAAGGACAATGCTTTCTTCTACCAACTTCAAAGTCTCGCGGAGATTCTGTGAGTACTTCGGGTTCTTTAAAACATAATGAGTGAGTCTTTGCGCCGATTTGGGGCCCACACCGGGAAGACGAGCAATTTCGTGGACCAATTTGTCCAGAGTGGGGATTTTAAACATTCAGCCTCTACATCATTCCCGGAATATTCATGCCGCCGGTTAACTTAGACATCTCTTCGTCCTGATCTTTTTTTGCTGTGGATAATGCTTCATTGACGGCTGAGACCACCATGTCTTGCAGCATTTCGGCGTCTCCCTCCTTCAAAATTTCAGGATCAATGGTTAAAGCTGAAATCGTGTTCTCACCCTTAACAGTGACCTCAACGGCACCTCCGCCAGAGGTGGATTTGTATTCTTTTTCGCTGAGCTCCTCTTGCAGCTTTTTCATTTTGGCTTGCATTTGGTTGGCTTGGCGAATGAGGTTTTGCATGCTATTTCCGCGACCTTTACCTTTCATTGTTCGCTCCTATGATTTGGTATTGGGAGTGTTTTGTACACTCACCTTGGTGATATTATCTTGAAAAACGGCCTCGGCGGCTTTCACCAAAGGATGGGCCTCGATGGAATCGGCTTCCTTCTTTTCTTTGGCTTTTTTGGCTTGTTCGGCCATCGCTTTCGGTGACAGATTGGTGTGCAGGTGATCGGGGTCAAGGATCACAACTTCCAAATCTCTATGGTCATCCCAGTAGCTGGCTAAAAAGTTTTTGGTTCGCTCAACGTTTTTGGCTTCGGTGAGCTTATCAAACAAAAACGCCATCTTTTCGGGAAGGCCCAGTGAGATGGTCTTATCGTCTTGTTTAAATATGGATGTGTGTTCAAGTAGAGCCCCTAGAAATCCATTGGCTTGCTTGACGGCGTGGACGAACTCTTCCCAGGTTTTACCGACACGTTCGGTAGGATTCGGCACCGGCACGGGAATACCCGCGGTTTTTGATGGGGCCTTCTTGTCGACAGCGGGGGCTGTCTTCGGCTGCGTTGGCTGGGCTTGAGATTTGGCTTCGGCAGGCTCTTCAGCTGCGACCTTGGGTGCCGCTGCAGGGGCTGGTTTATTGGGGACCGAGGTTTGCGACTTATTGTTGGTCGCTGCCGTCGCTGCCGTCGCTGCCGATTTGTTGGCGCTGGCTTGGGTGGGCGCGCTGGTTGTTTTGGTTTTTGGGGTGGCCGACGAACCTTGCGTGCGAGGTAAGTTTTTGGTCAGCCGAGGCAGGTTTAAAAGCTTAAACAAAAGCATTTCTAAACCCAGTTTGGCATCGGTATTATAGTTCAGTCTTTGCGCACCGGACAACGTTACATCAAACAGCAAATGAATCTGTTCTTCGCCCAAGCTTTGGGTGATGGATTCCAATTCGCTTTTTTCAAGGTCAGAGATTTCTAAGTCATGATTGTTTTGGCATCCCAGTTTTATCATCAATCCGTTGCGAATCACCTCTAAGAAGTCCTCGCAGAAGATCATGGGATCGTAACCTGAGTTTTTAAACTTATCGACAGAGGTAAACATCAGATCGACATCATTTTCGGCCACCGCCCGCAAGCAGGCTAAAAGCAAACTGCGATCGGTGAGTCCAAGAACGCCCATCACCGAATCGAGAGTCAGTTGACCATCACTAAAAGAGATCAGCTGATCCAGTAAAGTCAAACCATCGCGAATCGACCCATTGGCCTGTTTGGCAATCATCAGTAGAGCCGCATCTTCAAACTGAATACCCTCTTTTTCACAGATATTCTGCAGATGCATTTTAATGTCAGGAAGAGTGTGGTTGCGAAAATCAAAGCGCTGACAACGTGACAAAATGGTCGCTGGAATTTTTTGAACCTCAGTGGTCGCAAAAATAAAAATGACGTGATCCGGCGGCTCTTCAAGAGTTTTTAAGAGGGCGTTGAAGGCACTGGTCGAGAGCATGTGAACTTCGTCAATGATGTAGACTTTGTATTTTCCGGAACTGGGCATGTAGCCGACGGTGTCGCGAAGCTCGCGAATATGGTCGACACCATTGTTACTGGCTCCATCAATTTCAATAACATCCAAGTGCGAGCCGTCAGCAATGCCTTGGCACGATTGGCATTCGCCGCAGGGATTTTGTTGTTGGCGATTGCTGCAAAGTAAAGTTTTAGCGATAATCCGAGCGGTGGTGGTCTTGCCTGTCCCTCGTGGTCCGGTCAGCAAAACAGCGTGCGGGAATCGGTCACTGGACATGGCATTCATCAATGTTTGCGTGACGTGTTCCTGGCCGACGAATTCGGTGAAGGATTGAGGTCTGAATTTTCTAGCAATGACTTGATAGGCCACGGATCCCCTACCCCAAAATCGGGATTTTAAAAAAGCGGCCGAGCGACCCGTAGCACATAGGATACCTGCTACCGTTGCTTCCTTCCGGACCTGGCGGGTTTCACAAGATCGCTATTGTACGGGACTCGACCTCATGCAATCTAACGTAGGGAGTCGTAGACTGCAAACAAAAGGACCTATGTTGCCCCTAGTCTCGCCCCATGGGGCCTTTTCCGGGTAGTTTATTAAAGTGGAAATCATAGATTTTGCAGGTCATCAGATTGAGGTGAAGCGAAAGGCCTTTCAAAAGCGGTTGGGCGTCTCGGTGTATCCCAATGGCCGCATACGAGTGTCTTCCAATAAATCTCTTTCTCAGCGAGAAATTATCAAGTTTTTAGAGTCCAATCGCCAGTGGTTGGAAAAGTCTTTTGCTCACGCCCAGGAATTGCAGAAAAAGTACCCTCCCAAACGGTTTCGATCAGGCGAAGAATTCCCTTACCTGGGGGGAGACTACAAACTGCAAATCCGACAAGGTCCACAAACCCAATTACGCTTTGCTAGCAATCAGATTCTTTTTGAGTCGCCCGTTCCGGAACATGAGTTAACGGAAGTTATGAGGCGTCAGTATTTTCAATCCTTTAGAGATTCCTATAAGCAGGTGGCGAAACAGATCATGCACCAAAGAATTCAATTCTATGCTGAGCAGATGCAGTTGTATCCGAAGGCTGTCAAATTTCGAGGTCAAAAAACCATTTGGGGAAGTTGCTCGCCAGAAAATAATATAAGCCTCAATTATAAGCTGATTGTGGCCCCGATTCAGGTCGTTGATTATGTTTTAATTCATGAGCTTGCACATATTCGTCACAAAGATCACTCCAAAGCTTTTTGGGCGTTGGTTGAGCGGTACACTCCACATCGGCAATTTTCCAGGGATTGGCTGCGCGAGTATGCATTTAAAGCTGATTTTTTAGGCAAGCGTTCGGAACTCAATGATTAAACCTCATAAACCATAGAGTTTTTAAATTAATCACAATTTTCAGCAATTTACGCTGTGCTACACGCCGAAAATGTTGAATTTTTTTGAGTCTTTTGAAAGCCTATTATCCAATTATGGAGGGGAGATAATGGAATATCCCGAAATTTCTCAATTTGTTGATTATCGAAAATATTTAGAGGCCTTTTACCAATACAAGTTGGAAGAGTCGAAAGATCAGTTGCGACCTTTTTCCTACTCTGATTTTTCAGCCGCCGCCGATATTAAATCCCCCAATTATCTAAAGCTCATCATTGAGGGAAAGCGCAATCTCTCGAAGGAGATGTGTAAAAAGTTTTCGCGAGCCTTGCGCCACTCCCGAGCCCAAGCCAAAGAATTTTCCCTGCTTGTGGAATACTGCCAAGAAAAAGATCCGCTGCAAAGAACGAGAAAGCTTAAAGATCTGTCAGAGTATCGAGCCAAAAAAGCTTTGCGCGCTGGCGATATCAATCCTGAAACCTGGGATCAGGTGTCGAATTGGTTGGTTTGGGTTCTTTATGCCATGGCCGATCAGAAAGACGTACAGTTCACCCCCAATCGTTTGCAAAAACTATTGCGAGGTCAGGTCAATGAAGCTCAAATCCAACAAGCGTTGGATAAACTGATTAACGCCAAAGATATTGAAATCGATACCGAAACTAAGCGAGCTCGCCGCACCGGCGCCACCATGTCGGGGCTGGAAGATGTTCCGGTGGAGCTGGTTCGAAAAATTCAATCGGAGTTGATTTATCTGGGACTTGAGAGCTTGCATAAAAATACCACCCAGGAGCGTGAAGTCAGTGGCTTTACCTTGGCTATGACAGACAAAGAGTTTGAATGGGTGCGATTTGAGCTTCGAAAGTTGCGTAAACAGATTCAAAAAGAGATCTCAATGAAGCGTGAGCAAACGCCTGGAGACCGAGTGTATCAGGTGAATATTCAACTCTTTCCGGTGACTGACAAAGTCGACGATCAGAGTCCTGATCAAAGGCCAAAACCGTTGCAATTTAATTAAGTAAAAAGATTTTTAAAGATAAGAGTTTATAGAAGAAATCAGTGTTTTTTGGGAGAAAGACTCAAGGCCTTTTTGTCATTGAGAAGGCAAAAAAAAATCCGCTGAAACCCTAGATCCATATGAAATTAAATTTTTGGGGGGGGAGATAAATTTAAATTCGGACGCTAGGACTTCAGGGATCAGCAAACGTACAACATCTATTAACGTACAACACCCTACTATAAAGCAAGGGGTGTGCCAGGTCTGTGGGCCCTATATTTCCGAATAGAGTGGGGGTTTTGTAATAATGACAATTTTTGGTTTCACCCTGGAACCAAATTAGGCGCCGTTGGCATGCGGGCGAATCATCAAAAAAGCACTACTTTTTCTTATTACAAGAGGGGATGTTGTAGCGCTGGATGCGTTTCTTACGGCAGTAGCCCCGTGGATCGGTGGAATCGTAATCGAGGTAAAAGACTTCGAGTTTACCGCCAACCACTTTCATATAGTTGATTCCACAAAACCGTTCACTGAAAACTTCCAAAGACTTATTTTTTCCGCACATCAGCTTCGCGGTCACCTTGCTCGGGCGCTGCACAGGCTCCCCTAAATACTGGGCTTGGGCCAAAATTTTTAGGGACTTGTTAACAGTCACCTTCCAGCTGCGATCCTTGAAAAAACCGTTGGGATCCATGTCACTGGCAAGCAGACTGGGGAAAATGGCAGAAATCAGTAAAGCTTTAAGCATGCTTAGGTTCCTCCGGTGTTTTGGCGGGGAGTGGGGCAAGACAGATGCACATGGTCGTTATGAAGGGCATTGTTAGGCTCCTCTGAGCCTTCACAAGAAATCGCCCCTCGATGTCCGGCCGCACGGGGCTGGCAGGTTTCCATCTTGTCGCGCCAGCAGCTGACAAAGGCATCGTACTCTTGAGTGTGCTGATTGCGGCCATGGCTTGAGAAATCCATGGCGAAATTTTCATATCCACTGCCGCTGGGAGACCGGCGCTGGCATTTGATTCCAAAAAGATCCAAGGAATCTCCCGAGCTGTGACGGCTGGGGGAGGTGTTTTCTGAACCGGTGTTCTTGTATCGTTTGGCATGACCACCAACACCGCAAAATTGAATATTACTCACACACCCCATGGCCTCAACACAGTCCCGAATGTACTGGTCTAAATAGTTAGCGCATTCAACCGAAGTGGTTGGACCACGACTGTCTGGCGATGAGTTTTGAACACAGGAGTCTTCACAAAAGGTAATCGTCGGATTGTGGTTGGAAAGGCCACCAAAGCCAAAGCCTCTGGGGCGGTTGGATCCGGCGTCTGGATGGCACTGCAAACGGATGCCGGCAATGGTTCCACTGGGCTCAAAGGTTTCTAAATTGACAAATTCAGTGGCGCGAATGTTTTCAAAGTCTCGATTGTTGGTATTCACCAGCTGCGAGGAAGAGTTATTGGTGGTGTCGTCACCAATGGCAAACGTTGAAAAAGCGATTAAGGCAATAGAGAGAAAAGGTAAATATCTCGACACATCTTTAATTATAGGGGGGCAAGGGGTCTGAATCTAGTTTTAAATGCCCCCACCCGTCATCAGGCTTGAATCCGCGAAATAGGGTAAGAGCCTGAAATAACCACTAATTATCCAATTTGGCGGATCTTTTCGCTTTAAAAAACTGTTTTAAAAGGGTCTGATTGTCAGCTTCAAACGCGCCTTTTTTCCAGCGGACCTTATGATTCAGTTTAAAATTATCTAACAGCTGAAAAAGGCTCTGGCCGCCACCTTTAGTGTCTGTGGCTGAATAAACCACCCGATCTAAGCGGCTTTGTATGATCGTGCCCGAGCACATAACGCAGGGCTCCAGACTGCTGTACAGGGTGTGTCCCACCAGACGCCAGGTTCCCAGTTTTTTACAGGCGCGGTGAATGGCGATGATTTCGGCATGGGCTAAGGGTGTATTCAGCGTCTCGCGCAAATTAAAAGACTTTGAGACGATCTCACCGGTCTGATTGTCGACGATCATGGCGCCAACCGGGACTTCATTGCGGGAGCCAGCGATTCTAGCGAGGTCTAGACATTTCGAGAGATATGTTTGATCGATGGCGTCTTGATCCATAGCTCTTACTCCCTAGGCCAGTGGCCCTGTTTCAGTTGTGCTGGTCAGTCTCATCTGCTATATCCTACTCCTTAGTATGAAGGGAAGGTGATAGCTTTGTCATTTGTAAAAGTGCGAGACAGCGAGAGTTTCGAGCAGGCTTTTAGAAGATTTAAAAAATCTTGTGAAAAATCAGGTGTTTTATCTGAAATTAAAAAGAGAGAACATTACGAGAAGCCCAGCATTCGATTAAAAAAGAAGTCGATTGCAGCCAGAAAACGACTCGTTAAAAAGCAGCGAAAAGGATTTGATTAATGTCTTTAAAAGAGCAGATCGAATCTGATACCAAAGAAGCTATGAAGGCCCGAGACTCGGAGCGAGTCTCGGCTCTTCGTATGGTGTCTTCTGCCATCAAAAACAAGATGATTGAAGTGCGCCCCAATGAATTAACCGACGACGACGTTATCGGTGTCTTAAAGAAGTTATCCAAGCAACGCAAAGATTCCATCGAGCAATTTCAAAAAGCGGGTCGGGATGACCTAGTTGAAAAAGAACAGAGGGAGTTGTCAGTGCTTGAGAAATATTTGCCAGAACAAATGAGTGAAGCTCAGATTAACGAAATCGTTGATTCTTGTATTGCCGAAACAGGAGCCTCTTCCATGAAGGATATGGGTAAGTTAATGGGTGCTGTCACCGCTAAAACAAAAGGTTCTGCCGACAACAAACTTGTCAGTCAAATCGTAAAATCTAAACTGTCTTAAAGGTGAACCGCCTTGAGGTTTGACGATCAATTTATTCAACAAGTGATTGAAGCCAATAACATCGTAGAGATTATTGGCCAATACACCGACCTCAAAGGCCGAGGCGACCAGCATTTGGGGCTTTGCCCTTTTCCCGACCATAAAGAAAAGACCGCCAGCTTTTCTGTTTCAGACAGTAAACAGTTTTACCACTGTTTTGGCTGTAAAAAAGGCGGCAACGTCATCACATTTTTAAAAGAGTACAACGGATTTTCATTTGTCGAAGCCATCGAGTATCTGGCCAACCGCGCTCATATCGAACTCCCGAAAGAAACGGAACAAAAGAAGTCGCAAAGACGGGTGTCCCTGGATCAGAAAAAACAGATGTATCGGGCCAACAAATTTGCAGCGGTGTTTTACCATCAAAAGCTGAATGCTCTCCCTAAAGATCATAAAGTCCGAAAGTATCTTGAAAAACGAAATTTAACTCCAGAAATTGTCGAAGAGTTCCGCTTGGGCTACGCCTCGGAAAAGTGGGATGAGCTCGATCGCTATCTGGCGAGTAAAAAGGTTCCACGGTCTGTCGCCGAAAAGTTAGGACTGATTCGTCCCAATAAAAAGGGGGGCTACTTTGATCTTTTTAGAGAGCGGCTGATGTTCCCGATTTTTGCTATTGATTCGGAAGTCATCGGTTTTGGCGGACGAATTATAGACCAAGGACAACCCAAGTATATTAACTCCACTGACTCCGATGTGTTTAAAAAAGGCAAAAGCTTCTATGGACTTGATAAGGCCGTAAAGTTTATTCGCACCGAAGATCAGGTTTTTGTGGTTGAGGGTTACATGGATTTACTGGCGCTGTATGGGCGCGGGGTGAAAAACGTGGTAGCCACACTGGGAACCGCATTAACCGAAAATCACGTCCGCCTTCTGAAGCGATGGACCCCGAATGTGGTGCTCTTGTTCGATGGTGATCAAGCGGGAATGACGGCGGCGGAGCGCAGTTTGCCACAGTTTTTTCAACATAACTTAGTTCCACAAATTTTTGTGTTACCCAACGGCCAAGATCCTGATGATTTTATCACTGAGCATGGTGAAAAAGTTTTCCGCGAAAAAGCCGCGCAGTCAGGCGATCTGTTTTTGCATTTGATGCAGAGTTGGTTCCAAGGTTTTCGCGGCCAACCCACCGAGAAGATCAAGATTGTCGATCAAGCCGCTCCTCTATTAAAGCTACTGGGGGATCGAAGGCTCTTGCAGATCTATGTGGAGGAATTGGCTCGCCGCATGGGAGAGGAGCCTGCCAAGGTTTATCAATGGGTGATGGGCGGAGAAAAGCCGAAACCCAAGCCAGAAGCCGTTTCTAAGCCACCTGAGGCGCCATCAGAAAAGCGGGTGTCTCTCGCAGGAGTTGCCGAAGATGAATTGGTTTTGTTGGGCCTAAGCCTTAAATCATTGAAATATATGAACTTTTTTATTAGAAACCAAGGTTTAGAGGTTTTGGGTCACGACGACCTTAAAAACATATTTGCACAAGTTGTGGCCAAATATGGACAAGAGCCGGAGAGCTTTGATAAGCTGGCACACTTGGTTGTTTCGAGGGTGGAAAACCCTGAAAAAATTGTCAATATGATCAATATTTCGCCAGATGAAAGCGGCGCTGATCAGGACGAAAACCTACTGAAGGAGTGCTTCATTCGGGTCAAAGACCGGTATTTGCAGCGTCAGGCATCGGTTTTGGTGACACAGATGAAAAATAATCCTTCTGACGCGAACTTGGAACAGTTTGTGAATATACAAAATGAACGTAAAGCATTAAAAGAATTAAAAGAGAGCCCCTTAGGAGAGTAATTTGATGACAAAAGGGAAGACCGAGAAGACCTTATCTGTAGCAAAGCAACAGAAAATGGCAGTGGAAGAGGCGGAAAGACTCATTCAGGCGGCGAAGAAAAGTGGTGAAGATCTCACTGTCGCTGAGATTGATGAAGCTCTGCCGAAAGTTTTGGTGGCTCCAGAGGCCATCGACATCATTGTCCAATCCATCGAGGCCCACGGCATTACCATTGCCGATCACGAAGAAGAAGATGGAAGCGAAGCGGCTGCATTTCTAGAAAACATTGACGATGAAGACTCTGATGACGAGGTCGCTGAAGCGGACGTGAAGTCCAACGACCCGGTCCGCCTCTACCTTCGCAAGATGGGAAGCGTTTCGCTCCTGACTCGTGAAGGTGAAGTGCAGATTGCGCAAAGAATTGAAACCGGTGAAAGGCAGATCGTTCGCGCGATTTTAACTTCACCCATCGGAACCCGCGAGATCATTCAGTTGGGTGATCGTGTCGATCAAGGAAAATTGAAAGTTAAAGCGATTTTCCGTGGTCTTGAGGATGAAGAGACTCAATACGAAGAGCAAGAGTATATTGATAAAATTCATGAATTGATTGGTGAAGTTCAAGATTACGAGAAACGGGTGAGCAAGCACTTTAAACAGCTGTCTCGCACCGATCTTTCTAAAGAAGAGCGCCAGCAAGTAAACGCCAATGTCGATAAAGAGCTGGAAAAACTCATGGTCACCTTCGAAAGAATTAACTTTAATCGAAAAACCATCAACCGCATCGTTATCAAGTTCAAAAACTTGGTGAATCGTATGACGATTCTTCGTCGACGCGTGAAAAACGGTGTGATGAAGACATTTGCCTCTGATCTTGAAGATCTGAAAGCTCGCTACAAAAAAGTCGAAGAGAGCGAAAAAGAGATGGCGCAAATGACTCGCGACACAGGTTTGTCATTTAACAAATACCGCTCGCTTTATTTAGAAGCCGTCGACGCCGACAAGCGTCTTGAGGGCTTAAAGAAAGATGCACAAATGCATTACGAGTGGATTCGCGACACTCACACCGAGATCTGGAAAGGGGAGCGCGAAGCCGACCTTGCCAAATCGGAATTGGTGGAAGCCAACCTGCGTTTGGTTGTGTCGATTGCAAAGAAGTACACCAACCGTGGCCTCCAGTTCTTGGATTTGATCCAAGAAGGGAATATCGGCTTGATGAAAGCGGTTGATAAATTTGAGTACCGTCGTGGTTACAAGTTTTCAACCTACGCCACCTGGTGGATTCGTCAGGCGATCACTCGCGCCATTGCTGACCAAGCGCGCACCATCCGTATCCCCGTTCATATGATTGAGACCATCAACAAATTGGTCCGGACCTCACGTTATTTGGTTCAAGAGCTGGGGCGCGAGCCACAGCCTGAAGAAATCGCTGTGAAAATGGACATGCCGGTTGATAAAGTCCGAAAAGTTTTAAAAATCGCCAAAGAGCCAATCTCTCTAGAAACTCCAGTGGGAGAAGAGGAAGATTCGCACCTCGGTGACTTTATTGAAGACAAAAAGGTCATCAATCCCGGTGATGCGATCGTCAATCTCAACTTGGCGGAGCAAACTCGTAAAGTCCTTTCGACTTTGACTCCTCGTGAAGAAAAGGTTCTTCGTATGCGTTTTGGTATCGGAGAAGAGAGTGATCACACCCTTGAAGAGGTGGGTCAGGACTTTAACGTGACTCGTGAGCGAATCCGGCAGATCGAAGCTAAGGCTCTGCGGAAGCTGCGACACCCCAGCCGGTCGGGGAAGTTAAAAACTTTCATCGATTAATCGATAAAACACAAGGCAACGAAAGTTGCCTTTTTTTATGTCTCCTGAGTATTATAGGCTCACTCTCGATGAGGGGGCTTAGCTTAGTTGGTTAAAGCATCCGGCTCATAACCGGAGGATCGAAGGTTCGAGTCCTTCAGCCCCTACCAATACAAATCCGATATCAGATATCACGATATCGGATATCTGATATCAGTACAGAATTCCGAATGTACGCCTCCGCGCTCTCTCAATCGCGCCTTGACTGGCACAGGATTTTGAAAGTGGTAGGGGTTGAACCGAATTCTGCCGGAGCAACTAAACCACTCCGATACCAGATCCTATAGTTTAGAATTTTCTATAATTAGGCGTTAGTACAAGAGAGCGTTTAGATTTATTCAAATTCTCTCGGCGGGTTGACTTTATAGAGTCAGAACCTCAAGGTCATCTTGACCTAACTGGAGGTGGCCCATGTGGTATTCAAAAAGACTTGTTTTCGTACTTATTTTTTTTACTTTCATAAGTTGTCTGTCGCAAGGAGCAGCTCCAGCAACCGCAGAGCTTCCCTTTCAGGGAGTTTGGTATGGGGAAGGTGTATCATTGGTCAATGGCTCGTACCAGAGTATTGAAATCACTCTTCGCATTGAGGGTGAGCAGGTCTTGCGAGAAACAATCCGCGGCGGTTTCATTGCAGTTTCTTTAGATTATTACCGGTCGCAAGATGATGGGACCTATTTATGGGAAGACTCTAAAGACAGAAAAATTGGTATTGGCGATTGCCAAGATAACCTATGCACATTTACAGGCACCTACACGAGTGATACCACAGTTTATACTTACAATAATGTCTACCATCTTTCAGGCGACAAGTTGTTTGTATCAGAGTCCGTTAGCTCTGCTGACAGCCTCATTATCAGCAACTTAAAACTCAAACAGGAACACACTCCGATATCGGATATCCGTTATCAGAGATGAATTGCGACCTACTTATTGAAGGTGGGGGCTGAAGGTCCAATTGACTACTACCAAGAACGGGTCAAGCTTTGTGTTGCTGATGGAACCTTTCCAATTTCTTCGACTGACTGTCGCACTGGTGTTTTACGCAATCCCAGATTTGAGCGGAGCGAGGACGGAATGTCGAATGACAATCAAGAAGTAGAGTTGTAACTGTTTTCGAAGAAAAAGCTCAGAATAGATGTCAGCATGGGTGCTGGTTTGATGATCGAAGGCTGTTTTCAATTATGGAGACTGAGTTTCCAGATCTTTCCTTGAGATCAAAAATACGGTAATGACCGATGATATTCCAATCAAAGAGCACGTCTTCTATGCGGGTGCCCCAGTTGGGCAGACAAGTTATCTGGTACCAATATTTTCTGTTAGTCCTTGATCATATGAACATCGCGCTGAGGGAAAGGGATAGAGAAATTGTTCTCATCCAGAGTGTATTTTATCTGTTCGTTAAGAGCCCAGAAGACCGGCCAATAGTTTTCTGTTTTCGTCCAAGCTCGGACGGTCAGGTTGATTGAGCTGTCTCCGTACTCCCAAACATAGGCGGTTGGGGGCTCAGGCTCATTAACAACCAAATCATGGCTTGAGCACATCTCTCTTAAGACCTTGCAGGCACTACGAATATCATCGTTGTAGCTGATACCGATAGACAGATCGACACGTCGGTGGTCATGACCGGTATAATTTTTGATGGTTCCACCGGCGAGGGGGCCATTGGGAAGAACGACTTTCTTGTTATCCACGGTTTTTACAATGGTTGCAAAAATATCGATGGAGTCAACAACGCCTTCAATACCGTTGGCCTCTATAAAATCGCCTTTAACAAAAGGGCGAAAAACAAGTATTAAAACACCGCCAGCAAAATTTCCTAAGCTGCCTTGCAGTGCCAAGCCGATAGCTAAGCCCGCAGCACCCAGAACCGCAACAAAAGAGGCTGTGGCGATACCGACCATTGAAGCGACCGAAACAAGTAAAAGAATTTTCAATCCCCAACTGAAAAGATTGATTAAAAACGGCGTCAGCGTGGGGTCCACATTTCGAGAGTCTAATGTTTTCTTTAGAAGGCTTGTGAAACTTTTTATGATCGACAGGCCGATCAACAAGACGACAATCGCTAAAACAAGTTGTGGTCCATATTCCATGATCATTTTTATGGCTTTTTCAGTGTACACATCCAACTTTTCCACAGGATTCTCCTTTTAAAAACATAAAGTACAATCTTTGATTGGATTTCAAGGTGGGTCAATGGTACTTTTGGTGCATGGAAGACATCTCGTTAAAAGGACACTTAAAAATTTTTACAGATGGTGCTAGTCGTGGCAACCCCGGCCCAGCCGCCATTGGAATTGTTTTTTATAATACCAAAGATGAAGTTCTTGGAGATCATAAAGAGCCATTGGGCGAGCAAACCAATAATTATGCAGAGTACATGGCGGTGATTCGCGCTATGGAGATTTGCAAAGATCATCCAGTGGATAAAATTGATTTTTACTGTGACAGCCAACTGCTAGTGAAGCAGATGTTGGGCGAGTACAAAGTCAAAGCCCCTCAGATAAAGCCTTTGTTTGAAAAGGCGAAGAATTTAACAAAGTCATTTAAAGGCGTGGGGTTCCATCACGTCAGACGTGAGTTTAACAAGGAAGCTGACGCTCTTGCCAATCAGGCGCTTGATGCGGCCTTCATGTGATTTATACCATCAGTGAATAGCTAATAAGCCCAATCACACTGATGGCTAACACTTTGAGTGCTAGTTTTGGTCTTTTTTGTTTCATAGACGTTCAATCCTTAAGTTCATAATATTTATCGGTAATTTTGCTCTAGACTTTAGCGCCAGTCGAAAATTTGACGCCCATTCAGCCCCAAATCATGACTGCTGAGGGGGAATCGTCCCAGTTGGCAACGTCTTGGCCGTCTGATCGGACCCATTAAAAGCGTCTCAGTTCGAACCAACGAAAGGCCTGTCAAATTTCTGGCCATCCAAAAAACGTAAAAATTCCATAGAGTTGCAGCTTTCTGCTTTTCTCTGTTGTTAACCTTCAAGATTTGGTAAAACCTCTTGTTGGATCGACAGGCTATCGCACCTTCGGGTGAGGAAAGTCCGGGCTTCGCAGGCCGCGCAAGGGGTAACGCCCCTCCACCGTAAGGTGAGGACCAGTGGAACAGAAAGAATGTCCAGGGCATTGATCCTTAGGTTGGGAACGGGAAACTTAAGGGGAGCTGCTGGAGTGAAAACAGCTAAACTCTGCGTGAAGCAAGATCAAATAGGAAAGCGCTTGAGTGTGGCCGCACAAAGCTTTCGGGTTGATCGCTAAAGGAGGCTGGTAACAGTCTTCTCAGATGAATGATAGCTCTCGACAGAACCCGGCTTATCGTTGATCCAATTAATACCGTACCTCGGTGGCTGTCCGCAGGCACTGGGGTGCGGTATTAAACTTTTTTATTTTCTGTTGAATCAAACGTTTTTCACAAAAAATTTGTTTATCAAAGCGAACAATCCATCCATGCATATAGCCAGAGCAGCGGCGGGTATGGCGCCTTGTAAGACCAGCGAGGTGTTGTTGAGTGCTAAACCGGTGACGATCGGTTCGCCAAGACCACCGGCGCCAATGAAGGCGGCCAGGGTCGCGGTTCCGATATTCAAAATGGTGGCAGTGCGAATGCCTGCAAGGATTGTTGGAAAAGCCAACGGCAGTTTGACTGACAGTAAGACTTCACTGGGGTACAAGCCAATGCCTCGGGCTGCCGTGATCAAGCGGGGATCGATGTTGGTCATGGCAACATAGGTGTTTTGCAGAATGGGAAGAAGGGAATAAACGAACAAGCCAATGATCGCCGGTAAAAAGCCAATGCCAAAAAAAGGAATCATAAAGGTCAGCAAGGCAATCGAGGGGATGGTTTGCAAAATACCTGCAAAGCCTAAAATCGGTTGTGATAGTTTTTTATAAGGAGCAATGAATGTGGCCAGGGGAACGGCCACTAGGATCGCCATGACGACCGCCAACAAAGTGAGATAAATATGGGTTTTGGTCAGTGACCACAATTTGCCCCAGTTGATTCCTCGGTTGTAGCTTTTGCGAGAGGCTTTATCTAAGATTCCTTGTTCGACAAGAAAATGATTCGCGACTTCAGGGATCGGCACACCATTGACCGCTTTGGCATTGAGATTCATGATGGTGCGATTGTTCATGGTGCCAGCTAATTTGTTTAATAGATCCGCCGTCTTTTTTGGGAAGTCATTACGAACCACCGCCACCGCTGAGTATTTTGGAAAAAATTCTTTGTCATCAAGTAGCTGCACAAAGCCATATTTCGCCAGCAATGGCTCGGTGGTATAGGCCTCAACAAAATCCACCTGACCACTGCGAAGGGCTTCATAGGTCAAAGGGTTTTCGATGCCCTGAATGGAATGACTTAAATTATAGACTTTTTTCATGGAAGGCCATCCGTCGGACCGCTCTTGAAACTCAAAGCTGAAGGCGCCCGACAAATTTGGATGCTCACTGAGATCGGAGATTTTTTTTATTCCAAGTCTTTTCGCCTCTTCGGTCTTCATGACAACAGTGTAGGAATTGTCGAATCCCAAAGGGTTTAGCATTTTCAAGCCAAACTTTTGGAGCTTCTTGTTGATTTTATCAAAGCCCCGCTCGCCGGTTTTGAGGATGGCCACTGACAGAGTTCCAGTGTAGTCGGGGTAGACGTCGATTTCTCCAGCTTTAAGGGCGTTGTAAGCCACCATGGTGCCGCCCATGCCAAAGCGTCTTTCGACATTGTAGCCATTGTTTTCCAAAACCTGGGCGAAGACTTCAGCGACGATATAATTTTCAGTAAACTTTTTAGAACTGACCACCAAAGTCTCTTGGCCATAGCTCGATAGACTCAGAAAACAGAGAACGATAAGAGTGAGGAACTTATAGAGCATTCAATCCCTCCTCACTGAAGACGCCGATCAAGCGGTGTTGATCGTTGACCACTGGCAGGGCCGAGCGTTTCGAGCGCAAGAGCTGCCCCATCCCGTCCAAAATATGATTGGTAGAAAGCAAGTATTCAGTTTTCTTGCTTTCGCCAAATTCTTGCATGGAAACAAACTTTTGGTCTTCTATCCAATAGTGGGCTTTTTGGTTTTTACTTTTTAAAAAGGCACTCGCTGCTTCCGGGGAATCAAAGTTTTTGGATTCGTCGGAGTCGATATTTTTAACAAGATAAACATCACCTTGTTTTTCGGTCGTATAAACTTGGGTGTGGACCACCGAATAAAGATAGATCTCTTTAAGCAGGCTCCCCGGCGAATGGGATTGAATGAATTCCTCAACGAAAGGACTAGAAGGAGATAAAAGAAAGTTGCTGGGTTTCCCTTTTTGTTCAATCTTGCCTTGGTTTAGTAAGACAATTTCATCGGCCATACTGAAAGCTTCTGACAGGTCGTGAGTCACTAGGACAATGGTTAATTGCAACTTATGCTGCAAGCTTAGGAATTCTTTTTGAAGTTCTGATCGCGTGATCGGGTCCAGCGCACTGAACGGTTCATCCATCAGCATAATTTTTGGATTCATAAAAAGAGCCCGCGCAATACCCACCCGTTGTTGTTGTCCGCCGCTGATTTCCCTTGGTTTCTTTTTTAAAAAAGAATCTTCAAAAGGCAGATCCATCAATTCACAAAGTTCTTGCACTCGCTGTTTAATTTTCGATTTCGTCCATCCTTGCTTTGAGGCAATAATGGTCAAGTTCTCAAATAAGGTCATGTGAGGAAAAAGGCCGCTGCCTTGGATTGAATAACCCATCGAGCGGCGAATTTTTTCGGCTTGTGAAAAGTCCAAGGTCTCACCTTCAAGCACCACTTCACCAGACGACGGTGTCAGCAACCCATTGATCAGGCGCAAAGTCGTTGTCTTGCCGCTTCCCGAGCTACCAACCAAGCAATAAACTTTGCCCCTCTCAATGGAAAGATTAAAATTGTGGAGAATGGACTTTGTACCATAAGAGAAAGAGAGGTCTTTCATCTGAATGGCTGGGGATTCTGACATCCAACGAAAAAACCATCTTTTATCAGCGATGGCAAGAATTCTTAGGAGTTTTTTACCTGTGAGTAGATCATCAGTTCGGCTCCTTGGCGCCAGCCCGGCGAGTGCTGAAGGCGGGTCCAATACAGGAAGTTGAAGCGAGATTGCAGCTTCTCTCGCAACTCCCACTCACTGCTCCCGAAGTAGGGTCCGTTTCTCTTCGGAACTACGAAAAAAATACCCAGTAGATGTCCGGTGTCGGTGAGCACGCGTTTCCATAACTTAATCAATTGATCGCGTGAATCGGGAGAAATGGCACAATAAAACGTATGTTCAAAAACGATGTCAAAGGCACTATGAAAACTCTCGTCCATGGCCAAGACATCGGCTTTTTCGAACTTTAATGTATCAATATGTCCATAAAGCTCTTTGGCCTTCGCAATCGCCTCGTCACTGATATCGATCGCAGTTACGATATGGCCTTGCTGGGCCAAAAGAGCGGCATCATGTCCATAGCCACATCCAGGCACCAAAATCCGACACTTGTGTAGTTTCAGTTGCTGCAGAATGCTTTTCAATTCCGGGTGGGGTTTATCAAGATTCCATGGTGGCGATGGATCCTCTTGGTAGCGCTCTTTCCAAAACGGCGCCTGATTGAAGTCTTCTGAGGTGATGTAATAGTTGGGGGTCGAAATGGTTTTCCCTTGAATCTGCAAACTGTCGTCGTTGAATTCTTCGGCCAAATTGAAGAGTTCGGCTTGGGCGGGTCGCGATAAAACAAAGGGAATTCCTTTTTTTGTTTTTCCGTGAAAGCGATCCCATTCATCGACACAAAGGGAGTCCCAATCCACCTCGCAGAGGTGTTGGTAAGGCATCTGGACGCTGAGGATTCTATTTTCAAGATGCACTTGCCGAGCGACAAAAGGTTTGTCAAAGGGTTCAACGATGACATCGTGACCCTCGTAGTTCATGTGGGTCACACCGTAGTCATCGATCGTCATGGCATCCAGCATGCGGCGGCCGACCAGTTCATCGTCGACACGAATTCCTTTGTCGACGAGAAAATAGCCTTCTTCATCAATGGCTATGGTTTTAGCCACAAAGCTTACGAATTGGAGTCTTCGTTGGAAGACTCTTCAGGTTGTGAGTTTTCAGCCTCGGCGTCATCGGTCTCGGCATCTTCGTCATTAACGGACTCATCTTCAATAGCTTCAACACCTTCATCAGAAATTTCGAAGGGCTCCATAAATTCAACTTTTACGTCGCCAGCTTTTTCAATCTGTGCGGTCCACTTCTTGCCATCTTCAGATGTGATTAGAAAAGTTCCTTTGCGGTAAACCTTCTCCATCTCGCCGTCCGAGTTGGGCTCCATATATGAGAAACTGAAATGGGCTTTCATTTTTCGCCCTTTTTCAATAACTTCGGTATCAATTTTCGAAAAATCAATTTCTGAAGCATTGGGATTATGGTTTTGCACGGCTTGAGTCATGTACTGCGTGATCAAACTGTTCATTTTGTTCATTTGATCAATTGTCAGGTGCTTAGTTCTTTGCGCAAACCAAGCTGTAAAACCAATGAACACAACAACGACAATTAAACTGATATATTTCATGATTACCTCGTTTGGAGTCCTTCATTGTGCCTTGATTTTGTCTTTGAGTAAAAGGGGGATAAATTGAGTCCACCGCTTTTGCTGCGGCGCAATGATAACGCAGCTCTAAAATTTATCGGGGTTCGCGGCGTAAGTTGTTAAAGATAAAGAATTTGTCTATGTTCCTCCTACTGGAGAACAAATGCCTGCACTACACAGCCAACTGGATAAGAACTCAGAGGATTTTAAGAAAAACAAAGCCTTTATGGGCGGCTTGCTTGAGGAATTTAAAAGCCGATTGCAATCCGTGAAGTTGGGCGGTGGAGAGAAATCTTTAGAACGTCATCGTTCCCGCGGCAAGTTACCCGCCCGTGAGCGCATCCAAAAATTAGTCGATCCAGAATCCTCTTTTCTAGAATTTTCGAGCCTGGCCGCCTGGGACCTTTATGAAGGAGCGGCGCCGGGGGCAGGAGTGGTGACTGGAATCGGACTGATCAAAGGTGTTGAGTGCATCATTGTCGCCAATGATGCCACCGTTAAAGGTGGAACCTATTTCCCGATGACAGTTAAAAAACATTTGCGAGCCCAAGAAATTGCTTTAGAAAATGGTCTGCCTTGTCTTTACCTCGTCGATAGCGGTGGTGCTTTTCTGCCCATGCAGGATGAGGTGTTTCCCGATCGCGACCATTTTGGACGTATTTTCTACAATCAAGCGCGAATGTCGGCTCAAGGGATACCCCAACTTTCAATCGTGATGGGAAGTTGCACGGCTGGTGGCGCCTATGTTCCAGCGATGAGTGATGAGAATATTATTGTTAAAGGCAATGGCACCATTTTCCTCGGCGGGCCCCCGTTAGTAAAAGCGGCCACCGGAGAAGAGGTGACAGCCGAAGAATTGGGAGGTGCTGCGGTTCACTCTTACACCTCGGGTGTCACCGATCATTTCGCTGAGGATGATGAGGACGCTTTGCGCATCGCTCGGGATATTGTCGCCAGTTTGAACCATCAACCCCAACAGCAGTTAAAGTTCAAAGCGCCTGAAGAGCCCCTATTTCCTGTTGATGATCTTATGGGGATCATTCCTGAGGACACTCGGGTTCAATTCGATGTGCGAGAAGTGATTGCTCGTATTGTCGACGGCAGTGAAATGCATGAATTCAAAAAAGGCTATGGGACCAGCTTGGTGACAGGGTTTTGTCACATCTTCGGCATCCCCGTGGGCATTATTGCGAATAACGGCGTTTTGTTTAGCGAGTCGGCACAAAAGGCCGCCCACTTTATTGAGCTGTGTGAGCAGCGTCGAGTACCTCTGGTTTTTCTACAAAACATCACTGGCTTTATGGTTGGTAAAAGCTATGAACATGAAGGCATTGCCAAACACGGAGCCAAAATGGTGATGGCTGTAAGCAACGCCTCGGTGCCGAAGTTCACGGTGGTGATCGGTGGGTCTTATGGTGCAGGCAACTACGGAATGTGTGGTCGAGCCTACCAACCTCGTCAGTTGTGGATGTGGCCGAATGCGAAAATTTCTGTGATGGGTGGGGAGCAAGCGGCTAATGTTCTTTGCACCGTGAAGATGGACCAGTTGAAAAACAAAGGTCAAGAGATGTCAGTTGAGCAACAAGAAGAATTTAAGAAACCGATTTTAGAAAAATACGCACGAGAGAGTTCCGCCTATTATTCAACAGCCCGCCTTTGGGATGATGGGATTATCGACCCCAAAGACACACGCCAAGTTTTAGCTCTCGGTTTAAAAGCCTCGTTGAATAGAAAATGGGAAGAGCCAAAGCAGGGCGTTTTTAGGATGTGATGGGATGAAAACAATCGAACTGACTATCGAAAACAATATGGCCCGTCTCACCCTTAATCGTCCCGATGTGCGCAACGCTTTTAATGATGCCATGATCGCCGAAATGACGGAGGCTTTTTTAAGTTTACAAAAAAAACAAGACATCCGTTGTGTGTTTTTAAAAGGCGCGGGCAAAAGCTTCAGTGCTGGCGGTGATCTTGGCTGGATGAAGTCTATGGTGGATTACACAGAAGACGAGAACATCAAAGATTCTGAAAAACTTTACGAAATGTATGAGGCCTTAAGCGCTGTCCCCGTGCCTGTTGTAACTTTGGTGCATGGGCATGCTATGGGAGGTGCTCTGGGTTTGATCGCAGCCAGCGATATTGTTTTGGCGGTCGATGAAACCCAGTTTTGTTTTAGCGAGGTTCGCTTAGGTTTGGCACCTGCAGTGATCAGTGCTTTTGTAAAAGACAAAATTTTACCACGGGATATGTCGCGGTATTTTCTGACCGCTGAAGTTTTTGAGCCAGAGGCTGCTTACCAAATGGGACTGATTCATGAGTTTGGTAGTGAAAAGGCGATGCAAGAACGGGCCGAAAAGATTCTGAAGAAAATCTGCAACAATGGACCTGTGGCCGTCAGAGAAACTAAAAAGTTGATATCAGAACTAAAAACTTCAAACCAAATGAAATCTCTCACCACAAAAGTGATTGCGAAATTGCGAGTTGGAAAAGAGGGGCAAGAAGGCTTGAAGGCGTTTTTTGAAAAACGTAAACCCCGATGGACGGAGGCTCCGTGAGCGATATTAAATCCTTGGCCATAGCCAACAGAGGAGAAGTGGCTGTGCGGATTATCCGTGCTTGTCAGGAATTGGGCGTTGAATCTGTACTTCTTCATTCAAAGGCTGACATCAACACCCGCGCTTACCGGATGAGTGATCGGCAAATTTGTATCGGTGATTCAGCGGTCGGCGAAAGTTATCTTTCCATTGAAAAAAATATCGATGGAGTTTTAGCCTCAGGGGCGGATGCGGTCCATCCCGGCTTTGGTTTTCTCTCCGAGAATGCGAATTTTGCGCAAGCTTTGAAAGATAATAACATTCAGTTTGTCGGGCCTAGTCCCGAGGCTATTCGGAAAATGGGCGATAAGATTGAAGCCAAAAAAATTATTGAGGCGGCCAACATACCGACAGTTCCTGGCTACAATGGTGCTGATCAAAGCCTGGCGACACTAAAAAAAGAGGCGGAAAAGATTGGCTTTCCTGTGATCGTTAAAGCCGCTGCCGGGGGTGGCGGGCGTGGCATGAAAGTGATCCAAAAAGCCAGCGAGGCCGAAGAGATGATCGATGCGGCCAAGCGAGAGGGCCTCAGTGCTTTTGGTAGTGAACAGGTTTTCTTAGAAAAATACCTCGATAAGGCCAAACATATTGAGGTGCAAGTTTTTGGAGACCTCAGCGGAAATGTCGTGCATTTGTTTGAAAGAGAGTGCTCGGTTCAGCGACGCCATCAAAAAATTGTTGAAGAAGCGGTCAGTGGTTCCATATCAAGCGAAATTCGCCAAGGCATGACCGACGCCGCAGTTAAATTAGCAAAAGCTGTGAACTACGTGGGTGCAGGGACTGTTGAGTTTCTTGTTCAAGATGATGCTTTTTACTTTCTGGAAATGAACACTCGTTTACAAGTGGAGCATCCGGTCACTGAGTTGGTCCTCGGTGTCGATTTGGTGAAAGCCCAAATACTCAACCAAATGAATCGCTTTTCATGTTGGAACCAAGATCTTTTAGTCCCTCGTGGGCACTCCATTGAGTGTCGCTTGTATGCGGAAGACCCGTTCACTCAAGGCATTCCTTCAACAGGACTCATTGGTTTTCAACAATGGCCGCATGGTCCGGGACGCCGCTTTGACTACGGCTATGACGCCGGCGATGAGGTCACACCATTTTACGATTCGATGATGGCTAAAGTGATTGTTTGGGATGAAACACGTCCGCGAGCGATTAAAAAAATGTTGAAGACTTTAGAAGACATCGTTCTCTTTGGTGTGAAATCCAATATTCCGTTTTTAAAACAGATTTTGCAGCATCCTGAATTTGTCGACGGTACGTTTAACACCCAGTTTATTAACCAGCACTTTGCGCAAGGGGCTCACCCTCTTGAAAACCAAGAGGAGCTGGAAAAAATTGGCGAGCTCTGTTTTGATTCTTTGGGAGAAGTGACCCAGGCCGCGGGAGCTCAACCTTCGCCGTTTTCTCGAAAATGGAGCAATGTATGAAGAAGCTGAATTTGACGATCGACGGTGAAGAGATTGAAGTCCTAGCCCAAAAGATGGCCGGAAAAGTTTGGCTGCATTACAAGGGACAAACCTTTGCTTACACACCCAAGCAGAATCAAAAGCAAGGCCTTGCTGGCGGAAGCCACCAAGACCCAAGTCAAATTGTGGCTCCAATGCCTGGAAAAATTATCAAAATTTTTGCCGCCGAAGGAGAATCCGTGGCCGAGGGCGAGACTGTTGTGGCGATGGAAGCGATGAAGATGGAATACAACTTAAAAGCGATGCAAAACATGAAAGTAAAGTCTATCAAGTGTTCAGAGGGCTCCCAGGTGGGCCTTGCCGATCTCCTTGTCGAACTTGAGGAAGAAGATGCCTAAAGTAACGTTAGTGGAAATGGGATTGCGTGATGGACTTCAGAACGAAGCGGTTCACTTGTCGACAAGCCAGCGATTCCAATTGCTGAAAAAATTCAGTGATGCCGGTCTTAAAAGAGTGGAACTGGGATCTTTTGTAAGCCCGCGTTGGGTGCCGCAGATGGCTGAGACCGGGAGTTTGGTCAAACGTGCTTTGAAAGCAAGAAGGCAAGGCAGCCTTAATCAGAAGATGCAATTTTCAGCTTTGGTTCCCAACATGAAAGGCTTTGAAAACGCTTTGGCTTCAGGAATTGGTGAAATTTCCATTTTTGGTGCGGCTTCAGAAACCTTTTCTCAAAAAAATATTAATACATCGATCAAGCAAAGTCTGAAAAACTTCGAGGAGGTTGTCGACGCCGCAAAACAAGAGAAAAAGAAGGTGCGCGCCTACTTATCCACTGTGTTTGCCTGCCCCTACGAGGGCAAGGTGTCGCAAACCAAAGTTATTAAATTGATAGAAAAGTATCTTGCTATGGGTGTTTACGAAATTTCATTGGGTGACACCATTGGCGTTGCCAGTCCAAAGCAAGTCAGAAGCTTGCTTAAAAAACTCTCTTGCGTGACTCAACCGAATCAGGTGGCCATGCACTTTCATGACACTCGCGGCACCGCCATTGCCAATATTTTAGCCAGCCTCGATCTGGGTTATCGAACCTTCGACACCAGTATTGGCGGCTTGGGGGGATGCCCCTATGCACCTGGAGCGGCGGGCAACGTTGCCACTGAAGACGTTGTTTATATGCTTCATGAAATGGGATTGTCGACGGGCACTGACCTTCAAAAGTTGATTAAGACCACTTTGTGGATGAACAAACAAGTGGGGCGACAGTTGCCTTCAAAGCTGAGCCTTACCGGCGCCTGAATCTAACTTTCACTCTAATTTAGGATCTTACAAGAGCAACATGGTGAATTTGCAATTAAGTTGTTTCATATTCATCGTGCGAGTGTACAAGTCAGCAATTTGTCTTAAAGTAAGAATGTGCAAGAGGTGTTTCATGGGTTTTTATAAAAGTGTCTTATTAACCAGTATCTTTTTATTTTTACAGGGCTGTACTAGCGGAAACGCTCAAGGACCAGGTACCCAGACGAAGACCGACCAGGGTAAGGGAGTCAAAATGTCTTTTAAAGTCGATCAGGATCTTTGGTCCAACCCTTTCAAAAATGAAAAATCAAAAGCGGCTCGCACTTTGTTCAAAGAGCTAACTCAAAAAAAGGAAAACCAGGTGTTCTCACCTCTTTCTTTGGAAGCCGTATTAACTTTGTTGGCTGTCGGATCGAAAGGTCAATCGTTGAAGGATTTACAATCCTTTTTGCAATTGGATTCTGAAAAACCAATGCAGCATTTAAGATACTTGGAAGCCAGTTTTGACCATATGATGCATTCTAGAAACCAAAGCCCCGAAAACCCTGCACCTGAAGTTTCCCTCAATTTCGGAATAGCCGCTAGTAACCAATACCCTATCGATGCTCAGACTGTTAAGGAGTTACAAGAGAAGGTGGATGTTTACGTCAAAAGCTTCGATTTTGAAAACCACGCCGATCAAGCTCTGAAAGAGATCAATGGCTGGGTCGCCAAGAAAACAAACGAGAAAATACCAGAGTTATTGTCTGACGTCCATCCAGCAACGGTGATGATTCTTTTGAATACGCTCTATTTCAAAAGCCCTTGGATGGACCCATTTAGAGAAGAAAGAACCAAGCCGGCGCCATTTACGACAGCTGATGGTGAAATCATTGAAGTCCCGATGATGAATCGAGGTGCTTTTTGTAGCTATGTGGATAACTCGACTTTTCAAGCCGTCAGTGTTCCCCTTATTGTTTCAGATATGCAATTTTGGTTTCTTCGCCCGAAAGGAACAGTCGATGAAACGATTGAGCACTTATCGGGACATAGCCTAAAAGATCAACTGGGAAAAACAAAGCATCAATACCTCGATCTGTATTTACCCAAATTTAAGATCGAAACCAAACTCAAACTGATTGATATACTAAAACGCAATGGCCTGGATATTTTGACTCGAACACCAAATTTAGAAATCAACGGTTTCTTTGCCGAGAAGAAAGACTTTATTGTTTCTGAGGCGATCCAAGGAAACTATTTTGCAATCGATGAAAAAGGTGTTGAGGCGGCCTCTGCAACGGCTCTTGGGAAGCGGGCTGGTTCAGCGCCTCCAGAAGGCGGGCCCATTGAACTTCGGTTTGATAAGCCTTTTGTTTTTCTTATGTATCAACCAAGCACTGGTCGAGTGGCCTTTCTCGGGCAAGTTTACAAGCCCGAGGCTTCCTAAGGCGCCCAGTCAGAACTTTTGCAAAGGTCAGATTCTAGAAACTGGTGCCTTTGGGTTGGTTGTTTTTATCGACAAGAATGACTTTTTGTTCAAATGTTTCGGCCTCTTCGGTTGTCATTTGGGCGTACGATACAATGATCACAATATCGCCCCGGTGAACGTGGCGAGCCGCTGCCCCATTAAGGCAAATCTGACCCTGTTCTCCCGGAATGACATAGGTTGAAAATCGGGCGCCATTGTTACAGTTATAAATTTCCACTTTTTCATTCACCATCAGATCAGCCATTTCAATTAAATTTTTATCGATCGTGATCGAGCCTTCGTATTCGAGGTCAGCGTCAGTCACTGTGGCGCGGTGGATCTTCGATTTCATAATTGTTCTCAACATTTTCAACTCCTTAATTATTCAGCTTCAGACTTAAATACAGTCCCTTGAGGGCGAGGTCGGGGATAATTTTATCAAACAGTTTCTTGTGCTCAAACATACTTGAAAAACCCCCAGTGCCGATCAGCAAGGGTTGGCTCTCATCGTCCTGCCAGTTTTCTTGGTCGCGGATCTCTTTACATAAACCTTCCACCATTTTCAATTGACCGTAAAAAAGGCCCGACTGGATACTCTCTACCGTCGAGCGGCCGATGACACTGTCTGGTTCCTTGATTTCAACACTTGGAAGTTTAGCGGTTTGAGTCTCTAAAGCCTGCATACTCATGCGAATGCCAGGGAGGATAGACCCACCCAAGTACTCTTTATTTTTATTGATCACACAAATGGTTGTGGCGGTTCCAAAGTCCACAATAATAATATTTTTTTGTGGAAAAAGGTGGGCACAAGCCAGGCTATTGGCAATCCGATCAGCCCCAACCTCTAGCGGGTTGCGATACTTTATCTTTAAACCCGTTTTAACGCCGGCCTGTAGTACAAAGGGAGAGTTGTTAAAATACTTGCGGCAAGCATTTTTTAAAGAATGCAAAACATCGGGAACAACAGTGCAGATGGATATGTGTCGAATCTGTTTTGGATCGATGCCATTTTCTCTTAAAACAGCCACCAAAAATAAACCGAACTCATCGGACGAGCTTCGAGAAGCTGACGTTTTACGAAACTGCATTAAAAGTTCGTCGTTGTTAAAAACACCACCATGCATTTGGGTGTTGCCCACATCAAGACATAAGATCATGTGATACCTCTCGGGTTTCGCCATCCAGCTGATTGGCGATATGAACAGCCAATTGGTCAATGGAAGCGAGTTCGGTTTGATTGCCTTCTCGGGACGTCATTAAGAACTTGCGCATCCCAACTTTAATATCGTTCATGTCATTATGGATGACATAATCGACGGAATTCTCAGTGAATAAGCTAAATATAGCCTTGGCTTGTTCTTCCTTGCTTTCAGTGGAAGTCAGCTTGAAGCCAACCACTGTTGTCTTATCGCCAAACAGGTCTTTAAGGCGGGGAAGAATTTTTTCGTTCCGTTTTAGTTGAATCGAAATGTTGTCGTACTGCGAACTCATTTTTTCTCGGCTGGGTGTGATTTCACCATCGGGAGTTTGGATGTTGGCAATCGAATAGTCGCTGATGGCGGCTGCATGTAAAATCATATCAAAGGCATTGGATTGAGCCAGCGCTTTCAAAGTGTTGTAAATGTCGCTAAAGGTTTCGTAAGTGTCAATTTTAACATCGGATCTCGGTTTTTGAGCGTATTTGTTGGTCAGTAATAAAACTTGGAAACCTTGGGCATGAAGGTAGTCGGCCAAAGCGGCTCCGGTGGTGCCAGTGCTCATATTGGTGAGTGTTCGAACCCCATCAATAGTCTCTCGGGTGCCGCCGGCGGTAATAAGGATGCGTTTTGCTGGTTTATTGGAACTTCCAAGGGCCTTCAATAAAGACTGGGCGGCTTTTTCGGGTTCAAGCAAGCGGCCGGCACCGGTCTCTCCACAGGCAAGAAGTCCGCTGTCCGTATCAAGAACCTCGCAATTCATTTTTTTCAACTGCTTCAACGACTTTTTAGTGATCGGATTTTCCAGCATGCGAGTGTTCATGGCCGGAGCGATCAAAAACGGTTTTGAAAAATCATAAGCTAAAAAATAGGAGTGCAACAGATCGTGACCAACTCCGTTTGCCAGACTATTGATTGTTTGGGCCGTTGCTGGGTATAGAATTGTGGCGTCACACCAGACTCCAAGATCAATATGAGCCATCTGTTGGCCTTCAGCAAAGTCGTCAATGTGGACAAGCTGTCCCGACAGCGCTTGTAAAGTGGTTGGGCCGATAAATTTAGTGGCGGTCTGGCTCATAACCACCTTCACATCGTGACCCGATTTTTTAAGATAAGAGACCAGTTCACAACTTTTGTAGGCTGCGATCGAACCGGTTACGGCGACCACAATTTTATATTTTGACATTGTCTATTAACCTCACTGATCCGATTCGCACGGCGGCAAATCGTCGATTGTTTGTTTCTTTTAAATAATCCACTTCGATGGCAACCTCTTCTAAAGTTTTTTTAAGTCGTTCGAGATCAGAATCGGTCTTCAGTTGTTGTGCGAAAAAGGTGGCTTTCTTCAACTCATCCTCACTCAACTTCTTATTGCGAGAGCTTAAAGCCAAACCTTCAGAGCTGCGGGCGGTCGGGCAGCCGATAATTTTAGTATTTAAGAAAAAGCTTTCCACCATACCTTGAATCAGTGACAGCTGTTGGTAGTCTTTTTCGCCAAAATAAGCTTGCGACGGCTCGACGATATTAAGCAGTTTCAGGACGACAGTGAGGACTCCGTCAAAGTGACCCGGACGATCTTTACCACAGAGATCTTTGCTTTCCACGGTTTCGTGGACACGGTATCGATACTGTTGTGGGTACATTTCAGAATAATTCGGTAAAAACACGTAATCGACACCGGCTATTTTTAGTTTTTTAAGATCCTCTTCAAGGCTGACGGGATAATTTTTAAAATCATCGACATCATTGAACTGGGTTTCATTAAGATAGATGCTAACTACGGCAATCTCGTTTTCATCTCGACATTTTTTTATCAACGACAGATGACCATCATGCAAAGCACCCATGGTGGGGACAAAGCCAACCGTCACATCTGAAAGGTTGCGCCGAACCGATTTCATATCCTTAACCGTGGTGATCTGTCTCATTGAAAGGTCTCCTCGTCTTTCGGAAAGTTTATCGACTGCACAGATTGTGTGAAATGGGTGAGAGCCTGGTTCATCCAGTCATGTCCTTGCGCAAACTGTCGAACAAATTTTGGTTTGAAGTCCATGTTAAAGCCCAATAGATCCTGTAAAACTAAAACCTGTCCATCAACGGCCGGGCCGGCACCAATGCCAATGGTCGGGATGCTCAATTGGCTTGTGATCTCGCGCGCCAGTTCCGACGGTACACACTCTAAAACGATGGCCGAGCAACCCGCTTCCTCCAGGTCTTTCGAATGTTGTAGAATTTTTTGGTAAGACTGTGAGTCGCGACCTTGCACTTTATAGCCCCCAAACTGATGCACAAACTGTGGAGTTAGGCCCACGTGTCCGATCATCGGAACTCCCGATTCAGCGATCCAACGAACCACGTTTTCTTGGCCCGGAGCTGTTTCCATTTTTAAGGCTTGGGCCCCCGCTTTCATTAAGTGATCCACACTTTTCATCAAATGCGATCGACTGGTTCGGTGAGCCAGAAAAGGAAGATCAGAGATGATCAGTTTTCCGGTGCGCGCCCGCGCAACAGCGGCCGTGTGAGTGGCCATCATGTCGACAGTGGCGTGAATGGTGCTGTCAAATCCATGCATGACCATAGACACACTATCACCCACCAGAAGGGCATCAACCGGAGTGCCCTTTAATATATTGGCTGACCAGTAGTCGTAACAGGTGACAAGGCTTATCTTATCGCCTTTTTCTTTAAATCGTTTCAATTCGGTGACACTTTTCATATCGATTGTCCTGAAGTGTGACTGAGTTTTTCAAACTCGTTGTAAAGGTTGTAAAGAGGCAAACCTTTTAGAGCCTCTTGATTTTTTAAAATGGTTTGTTTGTCTTGGCGGTACCAGGGGCCGGTCCAGCGTCCGGGTTGATCTTGCAGGATATTTTTTGCGACCTGTTTCAGGTAAGGATCAAGGGCCTGTTGAGGAAGGCCTAGCTTTGCCACTTCTTTTTCAATCAAGTCCCAAAGAAGCGTGGTGCCGTTGCCACTCAGTACACAAAGACTGTGATAAAGCGCTTTTTGTTCCTGTTTTATTTTCGAATAGGAATTGCTTATAAAAGGAAAGACTTGCCTAAATATTTTTTCGTCATCACTGCCGACAAAGTGGATGCTCTGATAATCGTTTTTACTGTAGAGATGTTCGCTGAACGTCATAAGGGGATGAAATCCCAAAAGTCCCGGATGGGAAACAGTCCCTGAGAAGTGAACAAAAATGGAGTCCGGTTGTTGGTGTTCATCATAGAAGTCAGCTAATTGATCATCACTGATACAAAGTAATGCGACGTCTTGTTGATCGATGAGTTGTTTTAAGTCAGACAATGAATGTTGTCGGCGATTCCATGATAGGAAGGACACTTCCAGGCTCTGAAAGTAATACGCAAGGTGGTGAGCCAAGCGAC
The DNA here is from genome assembly GCA_964588335.1 of uncultured Pseudobdellovibrionaceae bacterium. Taxonomy (GTDB): domain Bacteria; phylum Bdellovibrionota; class Bdellovibrionia; order Bdellovibrionales; family JAGQZY01; genus JAGQZY01. The sequence goes on from CAZPOV010000001.1 coordinate 249,925, forward strand.
CTCCTCCAATGAGGAGATAGGATGGATTTTTGGGTACCTGTCTCATGATCAAGTCCTTATTTCCCGAGGAAATTAAGAAGTTGCTGTGTTTCCTACAATGCGCGGCGTATAATGAAGGCCGTTGTTGCTTTTAAATCGATTTGAGCCAAGAAATGACTATGCGAAAAGTGAATGTAGCTCTAGTGCTCGGCGGATTATTTATTTCTGGAGTCCTTATTTTTTTAACGATTGATGGGGTTCGTTTGAAAGAACGACAGATGGTCAAATGGTCCAATGTATCGACTCCGGAGCAGGCCGGACGAAAAATGGGACGTTTCCTGTATCCGTTGATCAAGCAGAAAACCAAAATATACATTTCAGGTCAGGAAGATTTTAGCCAATCCTTCTTTCGAGGTTTTGCTTCCGAAGCCAAAAAAAACTGGTCACAGGCCGAAGTGCACCTACAAAATAAAAATCAAACCGGCTTTGTTATCAGTCTGATCGGCCTCGATGAAGGCGACTTTAATGATCTTTGTCAAAAAGGCCAACAAACGGCTTGCCTGGCTGAGAAGGCGTTGAAGAAGTTTAACAGTAAGAACCGCAGCCGAGGGGTGTATTGGATCAATATGTTTCGACTTTCAGAAGAGTCTGCGGCATTATTTTATATAAAAATCTAGTCACAGGAGTTGAGATGAAAAAGTTAGTGGGCTTTATAGCTTTGCTGGGATTGCTCGGTTGTGCTCATGGTAAGATGGGAATGATCACCAAACCTCTGGATCATAGTAAGATTTCAAAGTCGGCGCCGCTATACGTTTTTCCGGTGACCACAAAAGACATTCGGTTCAGTGGAGACAAAGCCGAGGAAACGCCTCGACTCAATGAAGAAAAGGCCACAATCAACGATCGTTTTCACAAAATGATTGTCATGGAGTTGCAAAAGAAAGGTTACAATGCAAAGCCGGCTCAGTCCGTGGCCGATCAGGGTTTTGGGCTAAAAGGCAACGTCAGTCGCTTTGATCACGGATCGGGAGCGGCGCGAGCTTTGGTCGGCATGGGGGCAGGGTCCTCGAATATGTACACTGACTTTAAGGTCTACGATATGTCGACAAAAAAAGTATTGGCCGAGTTTGAAGTCATCGCAACCTCAGGGGGGCGCGGCGGTTTATCGGCGATGTCGAGCTTTATGGAAGCGCATTTGATCGACGGCTCAGAGCAGACCGCCGAATACATCGCTGGTGAAAAAGACTGATTTTTACGAGTCAGGATCGTCGATGATCAAAGACAGCGCCTGTTCGTGCGCCAGGGGTCTTCGGTAGGATCGATAATAAGTTCTCGGCGAAGCGGCCAATAAGTCGGCCAGCTTTGGCATATAGATATCCGCAAAACGATCCACCTGATTGGCAAAATAACTTTCCTCGTTACCGGCGCGCATGACCTCCCCCCAGGTGGGGTTGAAAGCGGCTTGCGTGTTTTTAATCAAAGGCGCAATTTGGTTATCAATTTGAGCGATCGCCGTTTGCACTTCAGAAATTTTGTCGCCGTTGTCGACGTCGGTTTCAATCTCTTGAGAAACCAAATCGACAAGTTGCTCCTCCAAAGGTGTTTTTTGCCGCATCAGCTCGCGAATTTTATCTTGCGAGGGTTTCACTTTCTGCATTTTTTCGATCTCTTCGCCCAGCTCTTCAACAACAAGTGCCGTTCTCCATGCGCAGTCTTTCTTCAAGCGCACGATGTCACCATAAATATGGTCACCGATATAGAGAATGTCATCGCCTCCGATTTGTAGGCTTTTTTCAAAGAGGTCAGCACAGCCTCCTTGGTAAATGCCAGGCACCAAGTCGGCATCGTAGTTGGTCATCGAACCGTTCTCAGGATTCACTTTCAAAAAGTTCAGTTTGTCGAAAAAGAACCGCGGTTTTCTAGCTAATGTGATGGTGTAGTCAAATAAGTCCATCCAGGAGTCGTGGTTTTTAAGAAAGGGGTTGATCGCATAGTCGAGCAACGCCTTTGTGTAATGGAAATCAGAATTGGTGAGGATAAATATCTTCTTGCCATGTTTTTTGTAACGTTCCAAACCTTCAGCAACGGCTGGCTCTTGGATGATGTAATCTCCCAAATTTTCTCGCACAATACTTTTTAAAGAGTCATCGCGATGGGACATATCCATAACTTCGACAATATCTTTTAGCAGGACAGAATAATCGGGATAGGCTCCTAAGTTTTTGTCTTTCAAGTCCACCAGTTGTCCAAACAGAATGGCCACCGAAATTGAAAAAGAGGTGTCGATCGAAGAGAAGTCGTCGGACCCTAAATCCACGTAAGTTCCCTGATAATCACGCTGCTGTTGGTGAAAAGAAATCTTTTCCGTTCCGTGCAGCGTGCCGCGGATGGCGCCATGCCGACTGACTTTCAGAAGGTTGCCTTTGGTAGAGTCAATAACCAGGCCGCGAATCACGGTGCTGAAGTCGATTTTAAGTTTTAAAATCTCGGCCGGATAGCCCTTTTCATTCACCAGTTTTTGTAACATCCCATCGTAAGCCAAAGATTCAAAGGCGACCGTGTTGTATCGAACCAAGGTATGGTCCATGTCCAAGCCGATGTACTTTATTTTTCTGAGATTGAGAGTTCTGTTGACGAAGACTTTGCGATTGATCAAGAGTTTTTACCTTCAGTTGTTAAGCCCATTTCATTCCATAGCAGCATGCCGCCCTTCATATTAAAAACCGACTCAAAGCCGTTGTCTTTCGCAATTGCGGTGGCATTGGCTGATCGTCGTCCACTGCGACAGATAAACACCACAGTTTTGTCTTTTGGAATGTCATCGATGTGGTCCATCAATGTATCGAGTGTTACCAATTTCGAGTTGGGAATATGGCCCAGTTCTCCGGTGTACTCTTCTTGGGTGCGAACGTCGACGATTGTTAAGTTATTGGATTTAGCGTTCACCTCATCTGGCGATACGTCTTCAACGATGTTCAGCTCAGGGTTTTGTTCGGCGGTCGAAAATGAAACAAAATTTGACACAATCACTCCTTATTCAATGGGTTAGGGGCTCGCTTTGACAAAGCTCGGGTTCTTTCCAGCCCATAACTCGGTCTATCATTTTAGTGAAGGGATAGGGAAAAGGGAAGGAAAGTGTTAGATTCCTTTCATGGAATTAACGCCTTGCCAAAGTCGAGCACTGGAAACCCTACAGAACCGAGACAACGTCTTTGTGACTGGAGAAGCGGGGACCGGCAAAAGCTTTCTGATTCATCGCTATTTACTAAGATACGCTCCCAATGCCACTTTGCTGGCCAGTACCGGAGCTGCCGCAGTGCTCATCGGTGGCAGGACTTTTCACAGTTTTTTTGGACTCGGCATTCTTGAGGGCGGTAAGGAGCGCACAGTCGAAAAGGCTATGAAAAATGGCAAACTTTTGAAGCGACTGCGTGAGGCCTCTGAAATCATCATTGATGAGGTTTCGATGCTTCCTGGATTGGTGCTTGATACCGCTGAAGCCATCGCCCGTATGGCTCGCCAATCGGATGAACCATGGGGTGGCTTGCGAATTGTGGCGGTTGGCGATTTTGCCCAGCTACCACCTGTTGATCGCAGTCAGCAAAAAAGAGATTGGGCCTTTACTCATCCGATATGGCAGAAAACAAATTTTACCAATGAGTGTTTGAAAACTCCCGTGCGTTTTGTGGACCAAAATTTTTACTCGGTTCTTAACGACATCCGTATGGGGCATTTTGATCAACGTGCCAAAGAGCTTCTTGAAAGCCGCACCGGTATTGCAGCGCCCGCCGATATCACCCATCTTTATCCGTGGCGAAAAATGGTGCAAAAATTCAATGGTGATCGACTCAGTGAAATTGACAATCCCACCGAAAAAATCAAGTCCGTCTACAGTGGGCAACAGCGAGCCATTGACACTCTCAAGCGGCAAGCCCCGGTGCCAGGGGTTTTAGAGCTTAAAGAAGATGCTTATGTGATGCTTCAGCAGAATGACCCTCGTCAGCGATGGGTTAATGGCAGCTGCGGTTGGGTTCGCAATATTGGCAAAGAAAAGCTGACCATCGAATTGGTGAATGGAAAAACAGTCAAGGTCATGAAAGCGGCGTTCTCAGTTGTCGACCCCGACGGTAACACTTTGGCGGAGGTGGTGAACTTCCCAGTGCAACTGGCTTACGCAACCACGATTCATAAATCCCAGGGACAGACTTTTGAAAGAGCCGTCATGCACCTAAAAGGTCTATGGGAACCCGGGCAGGCCTACGTGGCCCTCAGTCGTTTGCGGTCTCTGCAGGGCTTATACCTTGTTGATTGGGGGCAAGGCAGTTTTAGAGTCGATCCCGAAGTTTCAAAGTTTTACGAACAATTTCAAGAAGTTAGGGAGCTTTCCCCAACATTATAAGGACTTGTCTTTGGTCCCCATCTATGTAAAAAAATCCTATAACATTTAGGAGGTCCCTATGTCAGAGAATCCGGTAGGTTTGGATGGAATGGAATTTATTGAATACGCTGGTCCCGATGCGAGCTTATTTAAAAAATTGTTTGAAAAAATCGGCATGACTCCCATTGCAAAACACAAAACGAAAAATGTAACTTTGTTTCGACAAAACGATGTGAACTTCTTACTGAATGAAGAGCCCGGTTGTTTTGCAACAGAATTTGCAAAATCACATGGACCGAGTGTGGCTTCCACTGGGTTTCGCGTTAAAGACTCGCAAAAAGCCTTTCAAGCGGCTGTTGAGCGGGGGGCGAAACCCTTTGAGACCGAGGAATCAAAAACTTTACCTTGGCCAACAATTTATGGAATTGGTGATTCGCTGGTTTATTTTATCGATAAGTATGGTGACAAAGGCAATCCCTACGATGATCAATTCGAATACACCGCTAAGGACATTCACCCCAAAGGTTACGGCTTTCTGTTGATTGATCATATGACCAACAATGTTCCCAAAGGCGAGTTAGACAAGTGGGCCAAATTTTATGAAGATGTATTCAACTTCCGTGAAATTCGGTTTTTCGATATCAAGGGAAGTGCGACCGGGCTTCTGTCTCGGGCCATGCGCTCGCCTTGTGGAAAGATCACCATTCCGATCAATGAACCGACAGATGATAAGTCGCAAATTCAAGAGTATTTAAATGAGTACAACGGCTCGGGAATCCAGCATATCGCTTTGTTAACTGATGACATTTGTTCGTCGGTGGCCAGTGTTAAAGAAGGTGGGATCCCAACTTTGGATGTTCCCGACACCTATTATGAGGTCTTGCAGGATCGCGTACCGAATATTACAGAAGACTTCAATACTTTGAAAACTCTTCGATTATTGGCCGATGGCGATGAAGAAGGCTACCTTCTTCAGATCTTTTCTGAAAATGTGATTGGTCCGGTTTTTTATGAGTTCATCCAACGTAAAAATCACTGGGGATTTGGCGAGGGTAACTTCCAGGCCCTTTTCGAAGCCATTGAAAGAGATCAAAAGCGTCGAGGCGTTTTGTAACTTATGTATAACATTGGACAAGCGATCAGCCCCGATCAAGCCATGAGATTTGCAATCGAAACGGCAAAGATGGGGCGGGGGTTTGTTTCTCCGAATCCACTGGTTGGATGTGTCATTGTCGATAAGGACCATAAGTTTTTGGCGGCGGGAGCCCATCTTCGTTACGGTGGGGCGCATGCTGAAATCAATGCCATTCGTTCACTGCAAGACACCAGCCGCATTCAAGGTGGAACTTTATACGTCACTCTAGAGCCTTGTTCTCATCACGGCAAAACACCGCCGTGTACCGAGGCTGTTTTAAAAGCTCAAGTTAAAAAAGTTTGTTTTGGTGTTCTTGACCCCAATCCGCAGGTGGCCGGTCGGGGAGTGGAAAGACTGCGCTCGCAAGGCGTCGAAGTTGAACATTTTAAACGGTATGAAAAGGACTGTTTAGAAATTTGCGAGCAGTTTATTTATCACATTCAAAATCAAAGACCCTTCGTTGCAATGAAAGTGGGAGCCAGCTTGGATGGTAAAATTGCGTTGCGATCCGGAGAGAGTCAATGGATTACCAGTGAAGAGGCTCGCACCCATGGGCGCCAGCTTCGGGCCCACTATGATGCCACACTCATAGGTGCCGGCACCTTAGAATATGACAATCCAACGTTGGATTTCCGAGGCACGGGCTTTGAAGGGCAGAAAAAAAATAAAATTGTCCTTGTCGATCCAAAAGGCAAAGCTGCTGAGGGGTTTAAGGATACAAAAATCTATCAAACCCACGGGCCTAAGAATATCTATGTTTTAACTCGTGCCGATCACATTGAAAAATGGTCAAAAAACTTAAATCCGGTGGTGCGATGGGAAGCCACTCCCCAAGGTTGGGAGCAGGCCCTTAAAAACCTCTATCAGAAAGGTCTGGCGTCTTTGTATGTTGAGGGCGGCTCTTACGTTTTTGGCCAATTCTTAAGTTACCGGTTGATCCAAAAACTCTACCTGTTTCAGTCTTCTAAAATTTTGGGAGAAGGAGTCAGTTGGTCTCGCTATTTCGAAAACAAGTCAATGCAAGACGTTCCGCAATTGCAAAATTGGCAATCGATTCCATTGGGAGTCGATCGCCTGAATATTGCCTACTGGAAATAGCTCGGATCAAAACGACGATTTAAAATACGATTTCGGATTTTAATCAATTCGTTAAAGACCTCAGGGCGGTTCGTAAGTCCTTTTTCATAAACTGATTTTTGGTCTTCTTGATTTTCGATAGACATTCGATAGTAAACATAATCTTCGAAATGGAGTTTGTATTTTTCAGTGGCTCTAAAAATCAGACGGGAAATAATTCCGGACCCAATGGCGTAAAACAAAGGATCTTCCTGTAGCGCCACCAAAAGACGCCACTGCTGCTCGAACTTTTTCTGAGATGTGTAAGTAAGTATGGCGGGAATGTATTGTTTGATTAGGGCGATGCTTTCGGAATTGGCCTCCCAAATACAATGCTTTCTATCCAATTGGGTGGTGGCTTTGTTACAGTCAATGACACTATTTGCATGGGACTTTTCTGGAAGATCAATACTTCCATAATCTCTATCTGTGATCCGGTTTCTGGCTTGATCGTTGATAACCTGATGCAGAAAGGCATCAATAACATTCTGGACTTCAAAATACGTTAAGCGAGTTGCCAGCTGCAAGGCGGACTTAGAAATGACAAGATCCATATTAAGGTAGACGTCGTCGTTGACGTAGCGTGGCAGTTGATCTTCTACAAAGCCTCGGACACCTGGTCCAATAGGCATATGGTCTTTGTCTTTTTCAGGGCCATGGACCATTCCAGGCAACATCTTGTAGATGCGACCCGATATTTGAGCGAGATCACTCTCGATAAACAAGTTGCCCTTTCGAAAGTGGTTGTCGGTTTCTTGGTAAGAGAAATTGAGTTCCATAAAGTCACGAATCGACAGGTCTGGATTTAGCTCGTACAAGATATTGGCTTCACCTCGTCTGTCCTCCTCATTACCAAAAGCGAGCCAACCACCGAAGGTCTCATCGAAATTGGAAGTGGCAATTCGATAAAATTGATTGTAGTTAGTTCTTGGATCCACTGTCAGACTGATGTTCTGTTCTACAAAGCTTGTACGCTCTCCCATTTTGATAAGGCGAATATCGATGCGTCCACCTCTTGATTCATTGGCAAAATTTGTTTGTGATTTTACAATTCTGCGGATGCGCGCTTGTTCTTCGGGTAGATGAGAGTCGGCGCTAGAAATCGCCTCAGTTTCAGTTAAATGCATGGTTAAGGTGTCGCGAACACCGGCGTTTCCTCCAGTCAACGGCGACACAACGCGCCCGACATCCATCAATTGCCAGTTGCGATAATACATAAACTGATTGTAAGCAGCGGCGGCCTTAGGATTGCTGAGGTCAAAAAGGTACTCAATCGCGAAAACAGTTCCATTGGCTTTGTCAGATATGTCCAAATGAAAGAAGTTATTGGGAATAATTTTGTCGGCCAATGTGTTAAGAACAGGGATATCAAAAACTTCTAGGGCAAAGCTTCTGTGCAGTCCGCCGCCAACATTGCGAGTCATCTGCTTTAAGCTGGAAGCTCGTACGTAAACTTTATCTTGTCCCCGTTTATAAATTTCGATTTGAAAATCACCGTAAAAAACCCTTTTATAGCCAGCACGAATACTAGCCAGACCCAGTTCATGAGCGGCCCCAGCGTTGGCAGTAATAGCCGTTCTCAGTTGGTAGCGAAAATAATCTTTGTCTTTTAAAGAGCGAGCGCGCTCAGCTGTAATAGGAACACGACGAGCGGTGACCAATTGTTGGTTATCAAAAATGTAGGGAGGGTTTCTAAGGATATCAAAAGCTTCGCGCTGAGTATTAAATTGGCGAATAAACTCCCCGTTCAATCCAGCAGTGGTCGAACCGCCCAGGTTAATGATTCCAGCAGGTATTTGATGACCCAGGCGAAATCGAAAAGACAAAGGTTCTGATCGGGAATAAGTTTCACGATCTTCATTGGGAAACACACGAATGCCGCTTTCTCCCCGCAATGAGACATAGTCGCCAACGCCGAAGCTGAAGAGGTCAAGATCGAGTTTGATGTCCTGGGTGCGAATTTTCTCACGCACTCGATCACCAATAGATTCAGCATGGGCTTGGGGTAGAGTAAAAACTAGAGAAAAGATTGTGAAAAACAGGACTTTCATTTCTTGGACCTTTCAATCGTTTGACAGTTCACAGGTTTGATCTCTGTCATGTCTATTAATATTTTATCTGTAATCTTCTGCCATTCGCTCGGGCTTTGAACTAAAGGTTTCAGGTCGGTTGGCTCGATCAGTTGGCCAAGTTTCTGAAATAAAGTTTCGAATCCGTTGCGAATGGTAACTGTCGTTGCAGGAGTACAAAGGTGTAAAGTCTTGACTGGCCACTTCTGGATCGCCACCAATGGCAAAAGCCTTATCACCTCTTTCAGGATCATTCAGGTTTCGCGATTGAGTGGTTAAGCTCACTCCCAAAAGTCTCTGGATATCAATGAAGCGATCCAAATTCATTCCAGAAGACTCTTTAAAAACTTTCAAATCATCTTCTTCATCCATGGTGAACTGATGCACAAAAACCTTGGCTTCTGTGAAATCACATTGAATGGCGTGATCAACACGGCCAGCCTGGGCTTTATCCGTAATGTAAGCCGAAAGCTCATCAAGAAATTCCAGCTCTTCTTGCTTTTTAGGCTTCGGGTTGCGGGCAAATAGAACCGGAGCGTCGTTGTCTTCTAGTAACTGCGCCATTCCAAATTCCGGGTTCTCGGCCATTAGCTCGTAGTCAGTAGTGACTTGTCGTACGGAGGACTCGTTACCGTAAATGACTTTGCTGTCAACAACCACAAGGTTGATATCTTTTTCCCAGACATCGGCAACCAAATTCTTGTAGGGATCTGAAGTATCGAATTTTTTGGTAACAATCAGTGAACCCATCGCTTTGGGTGCTATGGTGGCGACTCCACCTTCTGCTTCATTGTTCTCCCAAGGATCGCCACTGGTTCCCTGCCAATGATTGATCATCTTTGCTGGATTTTCGGTCACCATCATAAAAAGGGCTCGATAGACCGAACCTTCAGCGCCTGGCATTTTGGCCACAGCATCGGTGAGATTTTGACTTTGCAAATACTCAATCGCGACTTTTAACTCTTCTAAGGGTCCTTTTGAGCCTGTCGGTAACCAATCGGAGCCTAAGGCCAGCATGACTCCTTTCTCTACAGCCATCTTGATATCAAGAGTTTGGTTGTAGAGAAGCAAATTGGAAAACGGAGACCAAATGAGTCCCATTTGTTTGGCGGCCATATCTTCCAGTCCTTGCTCGGAAATACCGACACCGTGAACAAAGTTGACACCTTTTTTATTCATTCCTAAAAGTTTAACGATCTCATATTCTTTTTGGTTGTACGGATCATCGCGGCGCCCTTCGGCAAGATGGGCAATGATGGCCGAGCCATTTCCGTTGGCAATTTCCTCAGCATACTGTCGTTTGCTGGCGATGGATTTATGAACCCAATAAATATAGCGAACAAATTTCTCGGGCAGCTCTTCTATGGGTACTTTCTTATTGCATGCGGCTTCCAGCTTGTCGCGGTCTCGGAGTACATCAATACCTTCATCCGATAAAACATCAGTGGCGGTGTAAGGGCGGCCAAGTAATTTATCGGAATGGCAATACTCGTTAATAACTTGAGCCAAAGCCTCTTCGTAAGAAGCGCCCTTATCAATAATAGGTTTTAAGGTCTTCCAAACAAAGACCATGTCGTTAGGAATGACTAAGTCTGTGGGAGCTTGAACGTTGTCTTTTTTAGATCGAGGAAACGCGCCACTGCCCTCAACCTGATGAATCGCGAAGTTATCAACGCAGTAAGAGGGGCCTTGTAAATATGTGGTCCCAACAACCATTGCTTGCAATTCGGACCAACGAAAAGCCGCACAGCTCATCGGACTTCCATAGCCGATCCAAGGGTTCATATTGTTACTGACCGCTTTTTTGTAATTCCCCCAGGCTCGCCATTCGAAGCGGTTGGCAAATTGCCCATGGGCCTCTTTCCAAACTGCGAGATTGTTTTGTTTGGTGTGATTATGGAGGTCAATCAAACCAGGGTAGATAACGTCAAATTGTCCTGTGGTCGCATCTTGCAAAGATATAAAAATCGTATCGGGCTTATCTTTTAAAGCTCTGATTTTTGTTGTCTCGGTTTCGATACTTTCAATCATTCCGCTTTCTTGATTTAGTACAATCGCAGCGTGCTCATAGCCGGTGCCATCAGAGTCCCGTCCGATATACTGGTCAGCAATATCACCCTCAAGAACGATATACTTGGCGAAAGCGATCGTTGAGAAGAGTGGACTTAAAATAAGGATAAATATCAAATGCTTAAAACTCATTACGCTCTCCTTACCAAGTCTCGTTAATGTTACTTATTAGTTTTTGTAAAACATCAAAGCCCACTTCGAGTCGCATTGCGACTTCAAAGGCTTCCTCGGCACCGTCGATCGATCCCGTTTCAGGAAGGTCCACAGTTTCTAGGCTGTCCACTACCGACTTGTAGGTTTGATTCTCTGGATTTGTAAGTGCGGAGAGTTTGGATTTGATATCCGAAAGATTTTCCGGAGTGACTGAGTCGTCGGCGACATTTTCGATTGTGGTTAGAAAGTCATTGATTTGTTTTTTGTTAGAAGGTGTTTCAACGTAGGGCACGAACGGCCGCATTCCTTTTGCGATCGATCCCATTATTAAGAGGGTCACTTTTTTGTTTTGGGTTTTGACTTGATCTTCGCTTCCAGGATGCGCCATCAACAAAGCCTTATAGCGATCCGAATAGTGTTTTATAAAACGCCAGGTTTTTGAGAATTTTTGGCTGGCCTCGAAGCCGGCGGTTTCTTCGATAGAGCCGATGATGATTGAACTTTTTAAAATCGGTTGGATTGTGGTTTCCAAAAGCTCAGCCGTTGCAACGTACTGAGCGAAATATTTGATCACAGCCATGGTCTCAAGATCTTTCATGCTGTCTGCGGAAAGAGTTTGACCGGTCTCTACGGGAAGCCAGTAGTAAGGTGTTTCGCTATCCATGAATGGCGAGGTCGCACGTTGTGCTTCTTTAAAAGCTGGTAAAGTCGTTTGGCTTGCGAACTCAGCCATATGGAAATACGGATTGCCTTTGAAGGGTAAGAAATCCATCATGTACAAGATCAGCATACGGCTTTGAATTATTTTATAGCGTAGAGTTTGCGAAGCGATATCATCTTCGCTAATTTTTGCCATCGCCTCGGCGCGGCCGTCACTGGCGTCTTTGCTAAAAGCCGCGAAGGAAATAAGCAAGCTAATGAAAATTAGCGACAATCTTTTGAACCAAAAACCGGCCAAATTGGGACTCATCGTTACTCCTTAAAATTGCAATCAAACAGCTCTCTGCGCGAGTTTGAAATCTAACACTTTTCAATGGAATTTCGGTACTTTACTGAGGCTTTTGCAAATCTTTCAGGAGTGTAAAATGTTTGTGTAAAAGAACTAAACGGTGATAGCAAAGAAGCACGAAATCTTAACACAAAACCAACCGAAGGCGCCGCTCAGAGGCTCTAGAGCTGATTTTGTTCCAATCGATTTTCCCAATGATCAAACAAAGAAACGAGCTTTGGTGACAGTGCCTTGCCTTTTTTTGCAAGGACGATTGTACGCTTTCTTCGGTCGTCCTGATTCAGTCCCACTCGGACTAGTCCTTGTTGCTGAAGAGTTCTTAAACAGTGGCTGATTTGATGTTTAGGGAGGCTCAAAGTGTGGCTCAATTGAGACGGATGGGCTTCGGCATTCTTCTCGAAGAAAAGGGCCAATAGAATGAGAGCTTCATTGATATTCACATGCCAGACCTTTAGCTCCTTGCGAAGCGGGGTGAAATAATTTTGATAGTCTTGATGGGTCTTCACTAATGAGCTGCGGTCCATAAACTCTTGGAATTTCATGACTTCCTTCTAGCCCATTTTATTGTCAAAAACAATAGTTGGTAATTACAACTAAATCGTTGAGAACACCCTGAAATTATTGAAGAATACCTTGTCATTTGAGCAAGCCCTTGGCAAATACTGGGCATGGAAAAAGCACTCTTATCACCGACCCTCGAAATCTATCGTCAACCCTTTATGGATTTGCTGTTTAAAGCACATACTGTCCATCGGGAAAATCACAATCTTAATCACATTCAAAAATGCTCGCTGCTTTCAATCAAGACCGGGGGCTGCCCAGAAAACTGTTCGTACTGCCCACAGTCGGCCCACTATAAGACAAACTTAAAAAGTGAAAGTCTGATGGATATGGAAGAAGTGGCGAAGTCGATCCATGATGCAAAAGCGCAAGGGGCCGAGAGGTTTTGTATGGGGGCCGCTTGGCGTGAGGTCCGCGATGGCAAGCAGTTTGATCAAGTCATCGAAATGGTAAAGATGGTTAAAGCCAACGACATGGAAGCTTGCGTAACGTTGGGTATGCTTTCCAAAGAGCAGGCGCAAAAACTTAAAGAGGCTGGCCTGGATGCCTATAACCATAATCTTGATAGCAGTCGTGAATTTTATGACAAGATTATTCAAACCCGTACTTACGATGATCGCTTGAACACGATCGCCAATGTCAGTGCTGCCGGAATATCGGTATGCAGTGGGGGAATCCTCGGCATGGGTGAGAGTGACAAAGATCGCTGTGCGATGTTGGTGGAGTTGGCGAACCTCGAGCCTCAGCCAGAATCGGTTCCGATCAATTTGTTGATTCCGGTCGAGGGCACCCCTCTTGAAAAACAAGAACCTGTTGAGCCTCTTGAGCTGATTCGCACGATTGCAACAGCTCGGATTTTAATGCCCAAATCTCGCATTCGATTGTCTGCTGGTCGTAAGGATATGAGCCGTGAGACGCAAACTCTTGCCTACTTTGCTGGAGCCAGTTCGATTTTCTTGGGAGATAAATTGCTAACACGAGACAATCCAGAGGTTTTGGCCGACGAAAAATTATTTAATGATCTCGGTATGCAAAACCAAATGCAGTGAGGCCTATGAATTTTAACGAACTCTACGAAAAATCGAAAGAGGGTTGGATTGCGACGGATTCTTACCGCAAATTAAAATCTCCGGCGGGAATTGATTTCTGTTCCAATGATTATCTAGGGCTCTCTGTCTCCCAGGAGTTGAATCAAAGAATCGTCGAGCGAATGAAAGTTTTAGGACTTGGTTCAACGGGCTCCCGACTTCTGTGTGGACAAAGCTTGTTAACGGAAAATCTCGAAGAGCAATTGGCCAACTATTCCGGGATGGAGCGGAGCCTATTTTTTTCTTCGGGTTACCAAGCCAACTTGGCTTTGTTTTCAAGCCTTTTAAAGAACGAGGCTGTGGTTTTTTCTGACGAACGCATCCACGCTTCTATCATTGATGGCATTCGACTTTCACGATGTGAAAAGTATATTTGGTCGCATAACGATTTGGAGCATCTGCGAATGCTGTTGAAGCAAAAAGTGGATCCCAGGCGATTAAACGTTGTTGTTGTTGAAAGCATCTATTCAATGACAGGGCATTTTGCCCCTCTGCCTGAGCTCGTTGAAATTTGCGAGGAGATGGGTGCTTATTTAATTGTTGATGAGGCGCATGCCACCGGTTTGTATGGAGATCGGGGCGCTGGTCTGACCGATCACTATCAATTGAACCATCGCATTTTTGCTAAAATTCACACCGCCGGTAAGGCCTTAGGCGTAAGCGGTGCTTGGATTGCCGGATCGGCTTCGTTGATGGATTTGGTGGTCAACACTTCAAGGCCCTTTATCTACTCAACGGCGCCGGCTCAATATCAGCAAGTGGCCTGCCAAGAGGCCATTTATTGGGTGACCGAGAACTTTCAATCACTGCAAGAGACCTTTCAAGAAAGGGTTCTTGGTTTTCAAAATTTTTTGAAACAAAGTCTGGCTTCAACTCCGTTCAGCGCCAGTGGCTGGGGCAGTCCGGTCACGGCTTGGGTTCTCGGCGAAAACAAAACAGCCATAAATGCCATGAATGACCTTAGTGAAAAAGGCTTTGAAGTGCGAGCGATTCGTCCCCCTTCAGTGCCGATGAATGAATCTCTGCTTCGTATTACGATACCGTTGAATCGTACTGAGGCCGAAGTCACCGAATTTCAACAAGCTATTGAACAGTGTTTGCTGGGGTTGCAGTCATGAGTTTATTTGTGACGGGAACGGACACCGACATCGGCAAAACGTTCGCCTCGGTGATTTTGTTAAAAGCCTTGAGTCGTCATCTTCCGGTTTCTTATTTTAAACCCATTCAGTCGGGGGAACCCACTGACTTTTCCACAATCCAAGAGGCCGTCCCTAACATCAAGATCAAGCCCTCAACTTACTTGTTAAGAACTCCGGCTTCTCCGGATCGAGCGGCAGCCATTGAATCTAAAACTCTTTCGATTGAGACTTTAAAAAAGGATTGGCTCAATCGCGATGATTCCTTTCATGTGGTTGAGGGCGCAGGTGGACTTTGTGTTCCCATCAATAGTCATTATCAGATGATTGATTTGATTGCAGATTTAAAAATTCCAGTGGTTTTGGTGACCTCCACTTGCTTGGGAACTATCAATCATACTCTGCTTTCGGTGCAGGCCATGAAAGCAAAAGGACTTCCTATTGCTGGCATCGTGCTGAATGGTGACGAGGATCCGGGCCTCAAAGAGCTTTTACAAGAGAAAACCGGCCTTAAGGTCGTTTTTGAAATTCCAAATTTCTTTGACCAAAACCATCAAACTGTCGATGCCTGGATTGAAACCAACTCCGATTTACAAAACTTTTTGGCCCAGATAACCGATAGGCCAGTGAAACAAGAAGATCCTGAGAGTTCGATTTGGTCGACCAAGGACAAAGACTCTGTTTGGCACCCCTTCACTCAACATGGCATTGTAAAAAATCATCCCGTGGTGGATTCTGCCAACGGTTCTTATTTGACTGTTGAAGGGCGTTCGGTGCTCGATGGAATTTCTTCTTGGTGGGTGAACCTTTTAGGCCATTGCCATCCCGAGATTTCCCAGGCGATTCATCAACAGTCACAGACTCTCGAACATGTTATCTTTGCGGGGTTTTCCCATCGTCCGGCAATTGCGCTAAGCGAAGCCTTACTGCAGGTGGCGCAAAGCCGAGGGGCGAATGTCAACAAGGCCTTCTTTTCTGACAATGGGTCTACGGCGGTCGAGGTGGCATTAAAGATGGCCTATCAATATCATCGACAGTCAGACAAAAAAGAAAAAAATCGCTTTCTAGCCTTCCGCGGCTCCTATCACGGAGACACCTTAGGGGCGATGTCGGTGGGCGAGCGCCAGGGTTTTAATGATGTTTTTCGACCGCTTATGTTTGATGTTGATTTTGTCGATCCCTTTGATACCTCGGCGGTGGAAAAGGCCTTCGCCGATAACGGTAACAAATATGCGGCCGCAATTTTTGAACCAATGGTACAGGGGGCCTCGGGTATGCGAATGTACCCGGTTGAAACTTTGGATCTTCTGGAGGATCTCTGCAATCAGCATGAGGTCTTAAAAATTTGCGATGAAGTTTTCACAGGCTTTTATCGGACGGGTTGCTTTTTTGGATTTGAGCATAGCCAAATCAAGCCAGACTTTGTTTGTCTATCGAAAGGGCTGACCGGTGGTTTTTTACCGTTGGCTGTGACTTTAACGAGTGACAGACTGTACGAACGTTTCCACGGCGATGATATGCGACAGGCCTTTTTGCATGGGCATTCCTACACAGCCAACCCGATATCCTGCGCCGCCGCCCTCGCCACTTTAAAACTTCTGCAGACTGAGACTGTGCAGTCGAAAATTCGAGATATTGAGGTCTGGACGCAGCAGAGTGTGGCGGAGCTAATGGAAACCGGTCTTTTTTTTCGAGGTCGAACCCTGGGAACCATTGGAGCGGTTGATGTTTCCGACGAGGACCCCAACTATTTCAGGGGCGACTTCTCCTATAGGTTCAACCAGGCCGCCTTGAAACGAGGGGTGTTGTTGCGCCCCCTTGGCGGCACTGTTTACAGCGTGCCCCCCTATAGTATCGAGAAAGCCGAGTTAGAAAAAATTTATCACACGATGTATGAAGTTCTAAAAGAGGAGTTTTAAATGACAGATTGGAAGCAAATACTTATCGAGTTGGTTAAACAGCCTCAGCAGCACGCTCGATTTTTAAATACCATCAGTTTGATGGAGTATATGGGTGCGCGCAAAATCATGAAAAGTCAGAAAGAAAGTGTCATTGACCGAGAGGTTCTTGCGCATATGACGGAGGAAATTCGTCATGCTCAGATTTTTAAAAAAATGGCTCTAAAGCTCAGTGATGGGCACCTCAAGACCTACGATGACGAGTATCTTTTGGCTGGTGCGGCTGGTCGCGCTTATATTCAATCGGTGGACCAATCGGTGGCGGCCGCCTTGAATGGCGAAGACTCTCACTACAACTATCTCCTTTCGACCTTAATTATCGAGGAGCGTGCCAACACAGTTTATCCCTTCTACGCTGATTTAATGGAGCCCCTTGGCTATGCGTCTTACATTAAAACAATTCTCAGAGAAGAGGAGCACCATCTGGAGCAAATTCAGGGGGAATTGCAAAAAAATAAAAAACTAACGTCACAAAAGCTTGAGGCCCTACGAATGATAGAGCAGAAGGCCTTTAATTTCCTAATGATTTCGGCCTATGAGGAACTCAAAGGAGATTCTGGCTGGATTGAAAAAGACGCTTATTTATAAAGTTTTGGCTTTGCGCTGAAGATTTGTTAAAATAGGCTTGAACAAAAGGATAACCATGAAACCTATTTTGATTCTGACAATTTTCCTAAGCTTTTCCAGTCCTTTGTGGTCGGCGCAGGCCGCTGAACAAAAGGCCACGTTTGCCGGTGGCTGCTTCTGGTGTATGGAGCCTCCTTTTGAAAAACTAAAGGGAGTGGGTCCTGTGGTTTCAGGTTATATGGGTGGTGATGTTAAAAATCCGACCTATAAACAGGTTTCCTCGGGAAAGACTGGCCATTTAGAAGTGGTTCAAGTGACCTATGACCCGGACAAGATCTCTTATGAGGATTTGTTGCAAGTTTTCTGGAGACAGATCAACCCAACCGATTCCGGTGGGCAGTTTGTCGATCGGGGAGAACAGTACGCGACAGCGATCTTCTATCACACGCAACAGCAAAAGGAAGTGGCAGAAAAATCGAAACAGCAAATGCAAGCGAGTCAGCGGTTTAAAAAGCCGATTGTGACCCCGATTCGTGAAGCGAAAGACTTTTATGCTGCCGAACAATATCATCAAGATTTTTATAAAAATAGCATATTGAAATACAAGTACTATCGATACCGTTCAGGTCGTGACGATTATTTAGATGAGACCTGGGGAGACGATAGAGACTACAAACCAAAAGGTAAAAAGAAGGCGACAATGACGAAATACAGCAGACCATCCGATGAAAAAATAAAACAGATGTTAAATAAAATGCAATACAAAGTGACTCAAAAAGACGGTACCGAAAGGGCCTTTAAAAACGAGTATTGGGACAACAAAGAAGAAGGTATCTATGTCGATATCGTCAGCGGAGAGCCCTTGTTCAGTTCAACCCATAAATACAAATCAGGGACTGGCTGGCCGTCTTTTTATAAACCAATCGAAAAACAAAATATCGTTGAGAAAGAAGATCGCAGTTTATTTTCAGTAAGAACAGAAGTCCGCTCAAAACATGGAGACTCTCACTTAGGTCACGTTTTTGAAGATGGCCCTCAGCCCACTGGACTTCGATATTGTATTAACTCAGCGGCTCTTCGCTTTGTTCCCCGGGAAAAGATGGAGGCAGAGGGTTACGGAGAGTATTTAAGTCTTTTTACTCAGCAAGCTTCAGCCACAAAATAATTGACCTTTCTAACGGCCTTCTTCAAAATTTGAGGGTCCCCTGCAAGAAGTTAGTGTCCTATTGAGTTCCTGCACGGGGAATCCACTTTTTATAAGGAGAAGGTCCGTGAAATATTTTGTGATTTCTTTTATTACCCTTTCGTTGGCAATCGTTGGCTGTGAATCCGCTGGTAAGCGTACAGCTGTTGGAGCCGGAGTTGGAGCCGCGGCGGGAGCCGCAGTGGGAGCTGTTCTTGGACATCAAATGGGTAAAAGAGGTAAGGGAGCCGCCATCGGCGCCGCTATTGGTGCGGGTGTTGGAGGGGCTTATGGCCATAAGCTTGATAAGCAAGCAAAAGAGCTTGAAAAAATTGCTGAAACCAAACGCACCGAACATGGTATTATAACCAAGCTGAAAGGCGATATTCTTTTCTCTACGGGTTCCCCGGCTGTCCAATCGCAAGCCAAACAGAGTGTCACCAAGATATCGAATATTCTTAAAAAATATCCTGAAAACAGAATTACGGTGGTCGGTCATACCGACAGTACCGGCAGTGACTCTATAAACCAAGAGTTGTCGGAAAAGCGAGCCAGCGCTGTGAAGTCCCTTATGGTGGCCAACGGTGTACCGGCCAAACATGTTGAGGTGGTCGGTGCTGGTGAAAGCCGTCCGGTTGCAGATAATTCGACAAAAGAAGGGCGGGCCCAAAACCGTCGAGTCGAGCTTCAGATCACCATGGAGAAACCAGAGGAAGAGGGCTCTTAGATTTTACGTCTTTTACTTTTTTTGGGACTCTTATTTTGGGGTGCCGTGTGTTTTGTAGCCTATAAAGAACATTCACGGGACCCGATTTATAAATATCAATCCAAGGACGGAGATGAGTCTCCGTTACCTGAAACTGGGTCTCCCATTTCACCGCAGCGATATGCCTATGCCAATGTCCAGCACGCTCATGATCACGGAGAACCTATTGATCTGAACAAAGAGAACGCAAAAGTCAGTCGCTACATTCAAAGTTTTAATGACCGGTCCCAGATCGCCTTTTTTATTGTTCCCGGCTTTATACCCCCCTTTGGCCAAGCCATGAGTCTTAATTCGACGATGAAGAAAAGACTCAATGGGGCGGTGAAGTTAATGCAACAGGCAAGGGCTTCGGTTATTTTTGTCAGTGGAGGCAATGTCAAACCAGAAGGAACCCCTTTCAATGAAGCCCTAGAAATGAAAAAGCACCTGATCGCCTTTCATGAAGTTCCAGAACATCGGATTGGAATTGACCCCTATGCGCAAAATACTGTGACCAATCTGCGCAATGCCGGACGATTCATGCTGGCCCACGATTTACCCCAGGGCACGGTAGTTACGACTTTTGTCCAAAATATCTACGTTGGTCTGCCTACTTTGACCCTTTTTCATAGGCGCAGTCGATGGTTATTGGGGTTTGAAGTCGGACAACTCAGTTATATCGATGAAAGACAAACGTCTTTTAAGCCATCGGTAGAGGTTTTTCAGAAAGGGCCATCAGAGGTTGATCCTTAGAGTCTAAAGCCTTATAAAAACTGGCAAATACTCCGATAAGAACAAAGAACTTTTCACCCCATTGGTAACACCACCCATGATTAGACAATTGCTCAAGAGACTCTTTATCAATCCCTTCGCGGCTTTGTTGATCTTGGGTATGGTTGGCGGAATATTTTATTTATTTTTCCATGAAGTGGATCTCACTCCACAAATGACTTCGTCTTTTTTCTTTTCAAAGGAAAGCAAAATCTATAAAGACGACGCCCTGATTTATAAGAAGTTTTTAGTCGGTGATTCGGTTATTTTGACTTTACCTTCCCCGGATATAACAACACCCCATTATTTGCGACTGATTGAGCTTTTAAGCAACGACTTGCAAAAAGTGAAGGGCGTGAAGTCCGTTCAAAGTATGACCCATGGGCCACCCGATATCACTGCAGCCATGCAAAACCCCATGTGGATTCGTTTTATTGATACCAAGACAAAAAAGAATTCACTGATTATCTGTTTTATTGATGACAAAAAAGTGACCCAAGTGGTGAACGACATTAAAAAAATCGTTCAGAAAAAGCCCTACCGTTCGGAACCGATTTACATTTCAGGGATTCCTTACATCATTGAAGAAATTCGACAAATGCTTAGTCATGATATGAAGCAGTTCATAATGGGAGCCACATTAGTCAGCTCGGCGGTGGTTTTTTTGATCTTTTTTTCCTTTGTGGTAACGATTGGAGCCATGGCTGCGGCTTTGACAGCAGCGGCGCTAACGCTTTTGATTCAACATTATTTGGGCATTCCGGTGGGAATTTTAACGGCCAATCTGGGTGCCATTGTCTATGTCTTAACGACATCGCATATTGTGTTTCTCACTTCAAACTGGCGGCAAGACAGGCATGACGATCGAAGATTGCGTTTGGCCTCGACGATAGCAACAACTCTACCAGCATCATTCTGGGCCGCAGCAACAACCGTTTTTGGATTTGCTAGTTTAATTTTTGTGGAAGCCAAACCGTTGCAGCAGCTTGGTATTGGAGGAACAATCGGCACAATTGCCTCGTTGCTGATGGCTTACCTTCTGTTCCCCATTTTTTTAAGGTTTTCGAAGTTAGGAAAAAAACGAAAGGCCGATGAAAAGCCAAAGTTCATTTTACCCTTTCCTCTTCCCATTGGACTGCTTTTTGCCGTCCTGCTGGTTGCTGGTTCGGGTTACTTGTTTTGGATTGGCTACAAAAAAGGAATCAACACCGATCCCTCTTTGCTCACCTATTTTAAAGAGAAACAGGATATCTATAAGGGAATCAAAGAGGTGGATCGCTATGGGGGCAGTAATCCTTTGAACTTTGTTATTAGTGATCGAAATGGCAAAAAATTAAAAAGCTCTGATGTTTATAAGCGAATGATGAAGCTGCAGAAGGATCTTGAATCCCATCCGGCGGTGGGCTCCGTCCTGTCTTTGCCGGTTCTGATGGCTGAAACTCAAGAAAATTGGCTAGCCCGTCTCCTGCCATGGGGAAGTGTTTTAAGTATTCTGTCACGCCGAGAGTACGACAAGGTGGCTCGCGGTTTTATTACTGAGGACTCTGACCAGGCTCTCTATATGATTCGCATGAGAGAGACAGGGAGAACTCTAAATAGGAAACAGATTGTCAATCACCTGATGGCAAAGCCAAAACAGTATGATTTCCGGCTCGATATCGTTGGTGGAAGTTATTACATGCAGGGTGAATTGGCCTACAAAATAAGACAAAGCATGAAGCAGGGGATCAGTGCTTTGGTCATTCTGTTTTTAGCCATCATCTTTTTATTGTCGCTGTCACCTTTTATAACCTTCTTTGGTGGCCTCTCAATTGTCGCCGCCGCCTCAGCTTTTATCGGAGCGATTGGATACTTTGGTGTTCCTGTGGATATTATTTCATCACCATCTGTGAACATTGTTCTTGGATTGGCGGTCGATGGTTTGATCCATATTATATTGGCCGCCCGTCGTTTGTCAGAGGCAAAGGGGCATCGAACCGATGGTGATGGTTGGGTTTGGGCGGTGAAAAGTCAGGGGCCTGCGGTTCTAATATCAAGCCTTGTGATTGCTGCTGGGTTTAGTGTTTTCTATCTTTCAAACTTTCCACCGAGCCAGAGGTTTGGTCTTGAAATCGTTTTTGGAACTCTTTTAGCCATGGTTATGACCTTGCTGGTGTTCCCGCATCTCAATTTACTATTCAGAAAGAAGAACAAAACGAAAAAGGGAGCCTGAGCTCCCTGAATTGAGATCAGATCTTTTTTGTCTTTAGGTCGAGGCTCAGTTCGATCGAGTCTTTAATCACTTTGTCTTTTGCGATTTTAACGGCTTTTTTAAGAAGGTTTGATTCTGAGTTGTAGGTGACGCCATATTTTGCTCGGTTGATCGTGATATCCCCGGTTGCAACAAAAATCCGTCCTTTTTTTGCCTTTTCGGTATCGACTTTGATTTCAAAGGTTTCTTGGTGAGTTTCGCCTCGCAGAGTCAAGTTTCCTGTGACTTTGTGCAGATTGCTGCGGGTTTTTTCAACTTTAGTGATTTTAAAGTTGGCCTCAGGGTGTTTTTTGACATGGAAAAAATCTTCAGAGTCTAGATGATTTTCGAGTTTCGTTTTGTACTTCCCAGAAAGGTCCTTGTTTTCGATGGAATTCATATCAATAACAATTGTGCCACCGATCAGTTCATTTTTTTCATTCAGGTTGATAGTTCCTTTTTTGATTTTGACTGATCCGGTGTGATCTCCGGCCCCTGGCAGCTTTTTCGCGCCTTTCCATTGCACTTGACTGGACGTTGTATCAATTGGGACTTGTTTGGCCTGGGCCATAGTAGCGGTTAAAAATATCAGAGACAAAACAAATGCTTTCATGGGCGCTCCTTTCACAGGGTTACAGTTTTCACATACTAGACATAAACAAGAACCAGAGGAAGGACTAATTCGGGGCTATTGTGCAAAGCGCATATGGCGATTTTTCGGAGAGATGCATCTATACTGGTAGGGTGTAGCGATCGCTAGATTCAATATATAACGACAAAGGATGTGCCTGTGGTTGGCGGAATGACCTTTAAAACATTTACTCTCAAAAATGGCCTACAAGGATTAGCCATCAGTGATCCGCGATTTGTAAAATCGTCGGCGGCCTTGGCCGTGATGGCGGGTTCCATGCAAAATCCCAAAGACCACCTGGGACTGGCTCACTTTTTAGAGCACATGCTGTTTTTAGGAACCGAAGACTATCCAACAGTGGGTGATTACGAAAACTTTTTGAATAAAAACGGTGGTGGACACAACGCTTACACATCCATAGATCACACCAATTACTTTTTTGATTGCGTGCATCCAGCCTTCGAAGGGGCTTTGCAGCGTTTTTCAAGGTTTTTTGTGAATCCAACCTTTGATGACCAGTATGTGGAAAGAGAAAAAAATGCTGTCCACAGTGAACACGAAAAAAACCTAAAAGATGATCATCGTCGGGAGTATCGTTTTTTGCAGATGATGACCGACCCCAATCATCCGTTTTCATTGTTTGCAACCGGCGACAAAAATACCTTAGCCGCGGCCGATCGTCAGGTGGTCATGGATTTCTATAAAAAGAACTATTCGGCCAATCTGATGCGACTTGTACTGATGAGCCCGGCGGAGGGGAGTCAGTTACAAGAATTAGCTGAAAAATATTTTGAAGACGTGCCGAACCTTAATATTGATAAGCCTGAATTCGACGATAAGCTCTTTGTGCACGGAGAAATACCTAAAATCCATCAAGTCGAAACGGTTCGAGACCATGACTACCTTAAGATTAGTTTCGATATGCCTGATGATCTACCTTTCTGGGAATCAAAGCCAACCCAATTCTTAGCCCATATTTTGGGGGAAGAGGGTGAAGGTTCACTGTTATCCTACCTCAAAAAGAAGGGCCTGGCATTGGGCCTTGAGACTTCCACTTGGTGGAAAATGTTTCATATTCGTGTGCATCTCACCGACCAAGGCAAAGCCAAGTATCCCGAAATTATTAAAGCCTGTTTTTCCTATATAAAGCTTTTGAAAAAAGAAGGCTTAAAAGAGTATATTTTCAACGAACGCAAAATAATGGCCGAAGTGGATCTCAACAACATGGAGCCGAAGAGCTCGATGTCTCGGGCCAGCCAGTTCAGTGCCTCCATGCTCTACTATCCGGTTGATAGTTTTCTGAAGCGCTTCTACCTTTACCAGGAGTATCGTCCGAAAGAGTTTGAACAATTTCTCGGCTATTTAACCACCGATAATATGCAAGTGACACTGTTTTCCAAAGAGCCGGTTAAAGGTGAGATGGAGCCGTACTATGGAATTGCTTATCGCAGCACTGATATGGATCAGAGTTTGATTGAGGAAATAAACAACCAAGAGATCTTTTCAGAGTTTGTTTATCCGGAACCCAACCCCTATGTACCAACCAACATGGAATTGATTAAACCTCCGAAAATCTATGAACCAGAAAAAGAGGTTTATCGTGGTTGGACCACAATGTTTTCACAGGTCGACACCGACTTGGGGATTCCAAAAGGGTCAATTTCCATGTCCTTTATTTCAGACGTTATTAACGGTGACCCCCAAAACTACCTGATGGCGAAATTGTTTGTTGCTCTTAAAAAAGAGGAACTTAACGAGTGGGGCTATCCGGTCCGCCAGGCCGGTTTACACTTCAATATTTCTCATGGCTACAACACCATCACTTTGGACACCAGTGGCTACTCTCATCATCTTGATGATTTACTTGGTAATCTGATTGTCGATCCCAAGTTCGGCCGTCGATTGGATCATGTGGAAGTCGAAGATGCCACTTTCGAAGAAATCCGCAAAAAGATAAAAAAAGCGGTGCTAAACAAGTCTCATGATGCGGCCTATCAGCAGCTTATTTACGAGATGGGTCAATTCTTTTCAACCGGTGCCGTTCACCATCAAGAGTACATTCGTTTTATTGATTCAGTGACACTGCCACAAATCAATGCCTTTGCTCGCAAGTTTTTTAGCGAGGTGTCGGTCCGCAGTTATTGTTACGGCAATGTCGACAAAGACAAAATAAAGCCAGTGATTGAAGGTTTCTTTCATGAATTGCAGGCCTGCGGTTTTGTGGCTGAAGAGGTGGAAGTTTTTGAAAACAAATTTTTAGAACTTCCCCAGGATCGTTATGCGCGCCTTTTTACGGGCCCGAACAACAACAATGGCCAGGTCACACTTTACAAAACAAGTGAATGGACCATCGAGAATCAAGCCTATGTTGATTTGATAGGTAAGCTGATCGAACAGCCCTATTTTACCGAACTACGCACACAGCAGCAATTGGGCTATGTCGTCGCTGCCTTTTCGACCAATAACAATGGTTTTTGTGGCTTAGGAACCCTCATTCAGTCTCAAAGTCATACCGCATTGGATTGTTTCCATCGCTCTCATAAATTCTTATCCGAATTTACTACGGAGTTAAAAAACAATCTTGTTGAAGAGGACGTGGAATTGGTGAAGCAGTCATTGATCTCAGAGATCACTCAGGTTCCCAACTCATTGCGAGAACGATTGGGCAAGTTCACTTCAATGGCCGGCACCTACCATGGAGATTTCCAGTTTTATGACAAATTGGCGAAAACTCTCAGTGAAATCAATGGTAAGAAATTAAAGGCTTTTATGGAAGATCGATTACAGCTGGATAAAAGTGTGATCACTTTTCTATACAATGGGTCTGACAAGAGCAGTGACCAGGCTCCAGAGGGTTTCAAGAAAATTGAAGATTATCAATCAGTTGTGAAGTCTTGGAAGCGTATTCAGCCTTACAAAAACAGCCGAGAGATGTAGCATTTGCTTATTTTATGCACATTCAATGAGCCATAAAGCTGATTAGTTTTAGTGATTTAACCCCATTAGACGGTCTTATCCACACAGTTTTCCACGGAGCTAATCGCGCTGCGTAAATGGCTGGTGATTATTTCTTTTGGATACTGAATCCGACTTTTTTGATACCTGAGCCTTTGATGGCATCGATGATGGTGGTCAGACCATCCAGGGTCACATCCTTATCGGCAGTTAAGACGACCGAGGATTTCTTGTTTTTTTCAGCCTCTAAACTCACTGTCGACTTCAATTGGTCCAAGCTAACCTTGTTGCCGTCCAAATAAAGCTCGCCGGTTTTGTTGATAACAACTTCAATATTTTTTGGCGCCTCTTTGGTCTCTCCAGAAGAGGCTTGGGGTAAATCAACATCAATGGTGGGTTTCAGAACCAGCGGCGCTGTCACCATAAAAATAATGAGGACCACCAGGATAATATCGACCAATGGCACGACATTGATTTCTGCGATGGGTTGATCTTGGTCATTATTGTATGAGCCGCCGGCCATGTCCTATCCTTTTGTTCGTTTTGCGTATGCGATACAAAGCTCTCTGGCGACATCAATCGACTGTAAGCTTTGGCGAACTAATTTTTGAAAGTAGTTATAAGCAATAACCGCAGGAATCGCGACAAACAGTCCCACCGCTGTGGCCACCAGGGCGTGGGCGATTCCAGCCATCACCACATCATTGCCGCCACCGGTATTACCCGCTAAGTCACTGAAGGCTTTCATGATTCCTAAAACCGTACCGAGAAGTCCGACAAAAGGTGCGTTGGAACCAACGGTGGCTAAAAAGTTAAGATTTCTTTCCAGTTTAGGGCGTTCGATCATGTGAAACGAATTAAAAACTTCCGCCAATCCTTGGGGGCCTGAACTTTTGATATGGCGCAAGCCATAGGACAGTGCACGACCGGGCAGACTGTCTTTGTCCTTGGCCAGATCTTCCAACTCGTCGAGGGATTGGCTTTGCAACAGGTCTTGTGCTTTGTTGCGGAATTCGGTGTTGCGTCGGTAAACAGAGTGTAAGGTCAAAAATCTTTCGATAATCATTCCTATACTCAAAACACTGGTGAGCAAAAGAATCCAAAGTAGAATTTCGGCACTGCCTTGTGAGAGGACGAAAAATTTATCGACAAGCATTGGATCTCCTTTTAGAAGGGCGTGGGCCCAATTCAGGGGGCCTTTATCTATATAATGCGTTTACCACTGATACTCCATCTATTACAATAGAGATACCTGGGGAGGTCAAGAAATGGCGGTTTTTCACCACCAAAGAGCGGTCCTTATGATTGTGGTTGGGCTTTTGCTGGCCTCCTGCTCGCCCTTTACTTCGAAAAAACCGCCCGTGGTTCTGATTCTTTTAGAATCTTTCTCTGAGCAAGACTATTTATGCGCCGATTCCCGCAAGATGGATGATCTCACCCATTTGCAAGAGGTCTGTGATGATTTTCTTCGTTACACCCACGTTTACGCACCAACCACTTTAACTCAGCCCAACATCAGTTCTATTTTGACCGGTTTGCCATTGAGCAAGCACAACGTGACACACAACGGTTCTGTGGGGATATCGAATCGTATTCAAACCCTTGCTGAAGACGCCATCAACTCCAAAATGCGGACCGCTTTTTTTTCTGGCGGCGTTCCTATTTTAAAAAAATTTGGAATCGGCCAGGGGTTCGAAGAGTTTCACGAGCCCTTCCAGGGACGTGATCCTAAATTTTTCAGAAGTTTTTCGCAGTCGGTACGAGCTTCCATGCGATGGCTTGATGACGAGGTTCAAAAAGGCTCATTTTTTCTGACTTTTTACGCTCCAGATTTGCTGTATAAAAACCGTGTGACCCAAGACGGCCTTGATAATGAACGACCGATCAGTCGTGCCTCCAGTGTTCTTGAAATTCACGAAACCATTGATGAATTGATCGGCGAACTAAAAGCCCGCAAAAAATGGAAAAAAAGTCATTTTGTTGTGGTTGGGCTGTCTGGGCCGGACCACTCTCTGCGGCCTTATAACCCTTTAAGTGGTCAGTATTTGCATGTTCCTTTACAGATAAAAGTGTCATCGCTAGTGAAAACTAACTTGGGCGAGCTCACCTCGGAAATATTGTCTTTTGCGAAGCTAGGACGTTGGCTGCAGAAATTGATTCAGCACAAGCCTCAGCAAGGCGATCTCATACTTTCGCCAGAACCTTCAGACATCTTTATACCCCAGCAGAACACGTGGAGTTTGTGGCGCGACCTTAGCAACTGGGCCACCCAAGGGCTGCGGCGAAAACATTACCTCTTTGTTTTTAATCCTGACTTAAAGGTTTTTGATACCTTTTTTGACAAGAAAGAATACGAACCTGTGTTGCAAGATGAAGGCCGATTGCTAGCCGACAAGTTTGATGTCATCAAACAAATGAAGTCTTTTTTTCCTAAGTTTTGTCATGAATCATTGGGGCGGCAATCCTGTCCTCCCAAAATTTTAAAAAAATCCAAAATCAAACAGTTAACTCAACTGTATCGTTGGCATGAACAATCGTGGATGATCGATCAGCCGGTGGATCGTTTTCAAGAGAGAATGGATGATGCTTTCGCAAGAAATCACTCTATTGTGATTCGTTGGTTGGCTTACCGAGCCCTTTATGAACGACGTTGGGTGGATCTTTTTGAATTGGGAAAGAAAGCCAAAAACCTCGAGTGGAAGCTTATTTCACAACTGAATTTGCGGGAAACACCAGGGCAGTCACCAGAGCGTTGTCTTCGATACTTTGTCGGTGAAAAGAAAAATGTGCGCGAGTTTTATCAGAACTGTCAGGATTCGGGGCTAAGACGAGTGGTCGAAGGCATCAATCGCTTGCGAAATAAGAAACGTCCGTCCGAGGGATTTTGGACGCAAGTGAATACGATTCGCAGTCGTCGCCAAGCCAAACGGTTAAATTTAGCGATGCTTTTTATCAATGACATTCATGAGCCTTTCGATTTTGCGCCAACACTCTCAGAGCTTTACTTCTTTTTACCCGATAATGTCGAATTTCTGGAATTAATCGACGTCGATAAATCCTAGCCAAAACGGCACCTCTTGATTTTCTTTAGCTAAGGTTTTAGCAATCTCGTCAGAATTGAAACGCTCTCGATTGAGTTCAAAAAACTGATTGGGTAGGTAAGTTCGACTGATTAAGGCCAACTTGTCAGTATCTTTCAAATAGACGTTGCCATACTGGATGGGTGGGTGTTGTCCCAGTCCTAGGAGTTGATTCGGTAAAGGGTCTAGAATCGAGTTTCTTAAAGTTAACACATTCAAGTCGACAGCCTGTGAAAGGGGGACACTGCCCATGTCTTTACGGTTGATCACCAATGAAGGTTGTCCACAACTGACATAAATCCACTGGGGGCCATCTTGAACCGCCGCAAAGACTTCAAAGCCGGAGGTGTACTCTTCTTTGTTGAATTCATTAAAAATTTTTTCACTTGCCATGATTACAGCCATACGCAAGATATTTCCCATTTGTTGGAGATTCTCCTTGCGGGCATAGGGAACTGTGAGTTCGGTGTCTTCAAACGCCATTGTCACAAAACTTTTGACGGACTGAATCACCTTGTCAGCGATGTCAGGTTGTCCCCAAGGAGTGACACACAGTAAAAGGTTGTTTGATTTCTCAAAATCAACAATAACTGGGGGGCGAAATTTCTTTCCGCCGTAAGATCTTTCTGAGATTTTAATATTTAAAGCCATATTGTTTGAGCTTCCGTTTTGCTTTGATGTAGTATTCGCCGTCTTCAATATCTGTTTTAATAATTTCTTCCCATTTCAGTTTACTGGCTTCCAGGTTTCCGAAACGCTCCTCGATCACACTATCCATATAAATCGTTTTCATTCTATTCGAGAGTTCTTTTTCCATTTGATAGAGGAAAGCTGAAATCTTCGGGTCGAAAGGATCGACATCAGCGGCCTTTCGCGCTAAGCGAATGGCCTCGCGAATCTTTTCATTGGAGTAATTTTGTTGAGCCTCATTGAGGAGACTGGCCTTTTTCGTCTTAATATGCCATTCGATACTTGCCAACTTGCGCTTTGATTTTTTCACTAAGTTTTTAGGATCGGGGAGTCCAGAGTGAATATGATTTTCATAAGCCTCAATAGCCTCTTGCCACTTTTGTTTGCGATGAAGGTTGTAAGCGCGATCGTAAAGTTCCTTGCCACGCAGAATCTTCTCTTTGCGCTCGGCAGCCATTTTTTCGCGAATTTTTCTTTCTTCCGAGCGGGCCTCGACCTCAGTTACTAACTGGGCAATACGTGGATTGTTGGGATCAAGGTTTGCGGCTGGAACAAGGCAGGCTTTTACTCCATCGACATCCTCTGATGTCGCATACTCTTGTTCGCATTGTGAAATCGCTGAGTGAACACGTTTTTCCAGTTCTTCTTGCTCTCGTCTTTGCTGTTCACGCAAGGCTTTTTGGCGTTCGTTATCACGGGCGATGATACAATCTTCTTCCATCTTTTTTGAGTCTTTGTAGACCGGAATGATAGTATGGAGCTTTTCCAGCTGGATCAGCGCCAATTCGTAGTCTCGATTCAGATAAAGTTGACTAGCCAATTTATAGGTCTGAGAAACAATCTTTTGTTCAGCCGGTGACAATTGGTGAAATGGGTCAGCTGAGGCCTGTTTTTTCTCCTCCTCTTTCGGCATTAAAAATTCACTACCGATGGCAAGGAGTACAAAGGCGGCCGCAGCGATGTACATGATCTTTTTCTTTTTCTTGTTTTTAGCATCGGGGGAATCGCTATCGATCTCTTCAGCGCTACCGTTGCCATCTTCGGGTTCATCCAAAGACACCATAGCCACGTCTTGATCAAAAAAGACCAATGGATTCTTATACATATTCAATGGAATATTGCTGACTTTTCTTTTAAAGGCCTTGTCGCGAAGCTCAAACTGCATCGAGGTCGCTCCAACAGTGATGATGTCACCACTCAGGAGTCGCGTTGGTTTTTTCGAAACCAATTTTTGACCATTGAGTTCTGTGCCTTGTTTGCTCCCTAAATCGATCAGGAAAAATCCTTTGTCGGTCTTACTGACTTCAAAATGGCTTGGAGAGGCGCTGGGTTCTCTTAGATAAACCGAAGCTCCCTCGTCACCACCGATCACCCAAAGATTTCCTTCGAGCCTGAAGTACTCAGACTTCATTCCATCGCGACCAATAATCTTTATATAAGGAAGGCCTGAAAAATTTTGGATGGCTGTTTTTTCGTCATCATCAATTTCTTCTTCATCGGTGGGGGTGTTGTCTTGAAAGGACTCCACCGCCTGCATGTTATTAGAATCTGCATCCAAGCTATTTTCAGCCATTGCATTGAATTGGTTTTGACTCTGAGATCCCTCTGAGGATTCAAATTTAAAAGTATAGGGGTCGAGGACAAAATCTCCACTGCCTTCAAGTGTGAAGTCTTTGCGTTCTTCACCTCCGAATTCAATAAGCTTAATCTCGGAAAGAACGTTGACTCTCCAGTCACCTGATTCATCTTCAACGATTTCAAAATGCTCGCGAGAGATTCCTGGTAGCTTCTCCAAGCGGATGGCACAGCCGTCTTTGCGACCGATCGTATAAGACTGTCCTGATTGGAGATCGATTTGTTGCAGTAAAACACCATCTCTGAAGGCTGCTAATTTCATTTATAGCCTCCTGCTTTTAATAAATTGCACTCATCAAATTGCGCCTTTGCTAGCTTGTACTTCTTAGAATTCACATTGTTTATAAGAACCAAGGCTTTTTGAAATTCGGCAGCACAGCGATTGTACATCAATTTGGCCTTGTATTTTTGTCCATCTCGCAAATGGGTATCGATTAGGTCGGCGCGTTTTTTACGTGCTGTTTTTGAGTACAGTTGCGCTCTTGTGTGGTCAGGTTCAGTGGCAATGGTCGTGCCAAAGGAGTCGAGAGCTCGGCCGTAGCGACCATTTTGAAAGTCTCTAAACCCTGAAATGAAATGGCGTTCCACACTGTAAATGTATTTGTCGTCCTTGGCGAGAATGCTCGGTTCGTTCTCGGCCTTTTCTTTGATTAAAGCCATTCGCTCTTTGGACTCTTCAATTTGTTGTTGTAGGTCAGCATTGGTCGCAAGCTTTTCTTCAGGAAGGTCCTCTGGAGCATCCTCGAGTAAAAAGAGTCCACCGGCTAGAACCAAAATAGCAATCATGAACATGCGAAATCGTTTTTGACCGCGTTTTTTCTCAAGCTCTTCATCAGTGACCGGTTTAGCACTGGCCAATTGCGGCTGGGCCTGTTCATTGGCTTTGGTTTCAAAGACTAGGGTGGTTTGTCCAAAGCTGATCTTGTCACCAGGCCGCAGAATGGTTTTTCCACAGGGTTTTCCGTTGATTAAAGTGGTTTTGCGAGAACTAATGTCTTCACACATAACATTGTTGTTAAAGGTGATGACCAGTTGTTTGCGACTTGTCTTCGGGTCGCTCAAAGATATTTGGCATCGGGGGTCACGGCCAATAACGATTTTTGGAGGTTGCAAACGGTAAGCCTTTCCAGCATCAGGGCCGCTTTGGACCTTGATTAGAAAATCAATGGCTTTAAAAATGTTCCGCTTAGCAGCTGTCACTCTTCGTAATTCTCCTCATCATCATAAACTTCTGAAAAACAAACCACATAGTAGCTAATGTTGCCCATTTCTTGGATCGACTTGATGGAAACTTCAAAATTTAAACCCGAAGCCGACGGCAAAGGGTTGGTGTGCTTTTGGTTGGGATTGTCCACCGCTTTTTGCAGAAGATCCTTCAGGTTCTCCACCAGTGACGAATCAGTTAAATCGTCAAGATACTTATCTCGAATTTCATCGTCATCAAACAAAGGATGACCGTTGATGTAATCATTGTGAGCAATAATCATCTCGTTCTCTGGAGAAATAGCCAGAGAAGCCACCGGGAACATTTCCACCAGCTCTGAGGCTTCCATGGTTTTGTCGCCAATACCGACAGACATTTGGTTGTCATCCTCTTGCGACATTCGAGACAGGGCACTGTTAATATTAGACACTAATTTTTTAAAAATAGGAGTCGGTGTTTTGACCTCGATATTATTGGTGCCATCCTTCAATGCATTGTTGATTTCTTCGTTAAGATCGTAAAGAGGCTTAGTGATCACTTTATAGAGAAAGAAATAAAGCACAGCACCTGCCAGCATAGTAATCAGTAAAATCTGAATCATGAGGCTTAATGTTCTGGGAACATCCAAGGCCACCCGATCCAAGTTGTAGAGAACCACAGCGTAGGCCGCAGGCGAAGGTTCACCGGTCAGTGGGTTGGTGTAAAGAATCGGTCGACTAACCCCAATTCTATTGTCGAGGACCTCGGTGTAGCTGTTCGGCTTTTTTCGAGCTCTTTGCACAAATGGAATTGTTGAATATTTGCCGCGTTGCTTTACTGGAGCGATGATGTGACCATCCAAAGCATCAACTATGAAGGCTTGATCAACACCCGCTTCATTGCGAACAGAACGCACATTGATACTGATTTCATTTTTGCTGATGACAAAGTCCCGGTTTTCCTGAACCAAAATTTTTGCCAAGGAATCGGCTCGTCGCGTGCTTTCGTCAATCACAAAGTCCCGCGAAACTTTGATGACGGGGATGACTGACAAGGCGGTGACAAGAAGAACGAAGAAAATAACAAACGACATGACGACGTACTTGAGGTCAAATTTATAGGAGTATTCATAAACTCCTGGCAGTGCGACCTCTTCGACATAGTATTCAAATTTTTCTTGAATCGAAAGTTCAGGTTTTTGGTCTTGTTCATTCTCTGTTTTAATATTTGATGCTAAGACTTGTACGTCATTGGATTGTGGTTCAATCATTCCGAACTCTTGAGCTACCAGTGCGTTGTTGCCCGAGGTTTGAGGCGTTGGTCGTGGCGTGTCCATATCGGGTAAGATCGACACGTAGTCTGGCAATTGGATGACGTCAAAAATAACCTCTCCAAGCGCGAATTTGTCTCCGGCACGAAGAGCTTTGTTTTGAACCTTTACACCGTTAACAACAATGCCGTTACTGGAGCGATTGTCGGAAAGAATGATTTTATCCTCAGTCACCATCACCTTGGCGTGAAGTTTCGATATTGAGGCGCTTTTAATCTGCAGCGTGGCTTGTGCAGAACGCCCCAGAGAGTGGCTCCCCTCTTTCAGTTGAAATATTTTACCCGCTTGCGGGCCATTTAAAACCTTAATCGCCCACATAAAGTGTATCTCCTAGCTGAATATCATTGCGACTGATGAATCCTTCGGTGACCTCAAGGACCGATCGAGCCTGGAGGACCGGAGCCGGCATTCGCCATGGCTTAAGATGGGGCTGGAGCTTTTTAACTTTCATCTCTTTGTCGAGATAAATGACATCAATTGGAATCGACATAAAGCAGGTGTGAATCCAATTGCTTTTTGGGAACCAAATGCCCTCATCTTCAGGAAGACTCTTTCTTCCTATCAACCCTTGCGCCCGCGAACGAAAGTTGTCAGCGATCGTAAGTTTGGGGACTAGAGTTTTATTTTTTGTTCGGTTCAGCATGGCCGTCATTTACTGGCCTCCATAAACAAACTGCAGTCCCACTGGCGCGAACACCATAATGAAAACGGCAGGAATAATGAATATCATCATCGGTATTAAGATGGCTTGGGAAGCTCGAGCACCGGCTTTTTCAGCGCGAACAAAGCGTTCAAGGCGCATCTGTTCAGACTGCTCTTTTAAAACATCACCGATGCTGGCTCCGGTAGCGTCTGCGTCAGTCAGAACGTTAACAAAACTTGTGACCTCAGCAATATCTAAGCGTCGAGACATTGACTTCAGTGCTTGTTCACGAGTGCTTCCAAGGCGCGTATCACGCAAAACTTTATCAAATTCTTTGGCCAGTAAACTGTCCTCAGCAGCATCAGAAATTTTTTGAATGGCACCCATAAAGTCGGCACCCGCTTGCGTGGATAGGGCCAGCAGATCGACAAAAAATGGCAGATCGACAATGATCGCCTGATAGCGCACCTGCCTTTGTTTGTTGGCGTGAAAGTCGGGAATCATCCAACCAATAGGAACCGCCGCGGCGATGACGATCCACGGATATCCAAGCTGCAACGAGAAATTTAAAATGGCAACGAAAGCCGGAAAAAACAGTCCCCAAAGCATTTTAAGGCCAATGAACTCATCAACATTGAGCTCATTTTCAAGGCCTCCAGTCATAATTTTGTATTCAATGTTATTACGAAAATTTTTATTCTGTATGCGTTTGGCGTATTTGATTGTCAGCTGATGCACCAGTGGTCGAGACATGTTTATAATCGGAGACTCGGATTTGTCGGGTTGATCGCCCGTCGCCCACGATAAAGCTTTGCTGTCTTCATTCACAGAGAAAATAGTGTAGACTGTCCAAAGAACTGAAAAGCCAGCCAACAAGATTCCCAAATAAAGCAATAAATCACTTCCCATTTTTCAACCTTTTCTTTAAAAAGTCCCCATGCGAGAACTCATACTCACTTCAACATCACCCCGCAGACGAATGATCCTTGAGGAAGAAGGTTTTGAGTTCCACACTTTCCCAATAGAAGTATCGGAAATTCTTAATAAAAACCTGAATTTAACGGAGCAAATTTCGGATTGCGCTCGGCAGAAGGTCGAGGCCGCCAAAAATAGCCCTAAGTTACCGAAATCAAATAACATTTTACTACTGGGAGCAGACACTGTGGTGGTTTTTAATGGCCAAGTTCTCGGTAAACCAAAAAACGAACAACATTCTATTGATATTTTAAACCAGCTCTCCGGCCAGGTCCATCAGGTGATTACAGGCTTTTGTCTGTTCGATCTCAGAACAAAACGTCTCATTCTAGGACACGATTTAACATCGGTGGAATTTCTTAAATTAAGTCAGGAAGATATTTTGGACTATGTTCGATCCGGTGACCCTCAAGACAAGGCGGGTTCTTATGGTATCCAAGGAGAGGCGAAAAAATTTGTCAAAGAATATCGAGGCTCATTGAATAATGTTATAGGTCTTCCTATCGAGAAAATAAAAAAGGTAATGCAAGAAAATGCTTGGACCATTAAAAGAAAATCTTAACAACATTCATCAACGAATCGCTGTCGAATTGGAAGCCAACGACAATTTGCAAAAGCCGACGATTCTAGCGGTTTCCAAGCGACAGTCTGTGGAAAAAATTAAGGCTCTTGCCGATATGGGAATCGAAGATTTTGGCGAGAACTATTTGCAAGAGGCTCTTGATAAAAAACAAGAGCTTAAAGATCTGGGATTGCGTTGGCATTTTATCGGGCAATTGCAGAGGAAAAAAATAAAAGACATGGTAGGCGAATTTTACCTGATTCAAACTCTCTCACGAAAAGCTGAGCTGGAAAAAATGGTGCAAGTTGCAGACGATAAAAAATGCACCCAGAATGTTCTCATCCAAGTTAATATTGCCAACGAAGAAAGCAAACAGGGAGTGTCTGCTGCTGATTTGGCGGAGTTGGTAAAGGCGACAATCGAAGCCCCTCGGGTGAACTTGCAAGGATTGATGTTTTTTCCACCACTCGCGGATAATGAAGCTCAGGCTTTGGAATGGTTCGAAAAATGCACTCAGGTTTTTATTAACTGTCAAAAACAAGATCCCGAAAATTTTAAGATTCTCTCCATGGGAACCAGTCAAGATTTCCCGCTGGCCCTTCGCAAAGGCGCCACACTCTTGCGTTTGGGAGAAGTCTTGCTAGGCCCTCGAGACTAATTTCGCATTATTTATTGCTATTTGAGTAAGATCATACCACTATAATGGAGTCTGTAGGGACAGGTATGGAGTCGTTGGTCACTCGACTGGGGAATAAGCTTCATAATCTCTTCAATAAAACCTGAGGGGTGGTCGATGAACTTTTCGTTGCAAGATAAAAAAGTCGGTTTCATTGGACTGGGAAATATGGGCCAAGCCATTTTGACTGCGCTCATGACGAGTAAGACCTTGAAACCCGAGCAAGTGTTTGTAAACAATCGCACACCCGGTAAGGTTCAAAAGATGGTCAGTCGCTTTCAGGTCAACCCGGTGGAAACAGCCGAAGAGTTGGTTGAAAACTCGGATATTATTATCTTGGCCACCAAACCCCAAGACTTACTTGATCTCTTGGAACCTCTTCGCAAAACTTTCACCACTGACAAAGTGGTCATCAGTTTAGCCGCCGGTATCCAAATTCCAACACTGCGCAAATATATTCAAGAGGCTGAACTGGTGAGAGTGATGCCCAACACTCCTATTTTTATTTGTCAGGCCGTGGTGTCTTTTTGTTTGGAAAAACCCAATCTTGTCATTGAAAATCTGGTTAAAAATCTGTTTTCACCCCTTGGCTATGTGGTTATGACTGAGGAAGGAGAACCATTTTCAGCTCTGATGGTTGCCTCGGCCAGCGGCACCGGCTTTTTATTGGAGTTGATGAAATACTGGCAGGATTGGATTGAAGAAAATGGTATCGAGCCTGAAGTTGCCAGAAAAGTTGTCATCGAGACTTTTTTAGGCACAGCAAAACTGGCCGCAGAAAGTCCCGATGTGAGTTTTGACCAACAAACAGTGAGGGTTGCGTCAAAAAAAGGGGTGACGGCTGCAGGATTAGCATCAATGCGTGAGCTTGAACTTGAAGGAATCCTTAGAATGAGTTTTAATAAAGCTCTGATGCGGGACCACGAGCTCGCTAAGGAAAATTCATAGCGAAGATAATGACCAGGGAGGGAATTATGAGAATCGCACCCATCGATATTGCCAATAAAACCTTTGGGCGCAAGATATACGGTCTTGATACGGAAGAAGTCCACGACTTCCTTCGGGATATTGCCGATGAATTTGAAACCCTGACTCGCCAACATGAACAACTTGTTGAGAAGCAAAAAACTTTAGAGACCTCAATAAAAGATCATCAAGAGCGGGAAGAGACTTTGAAACAGACTTTGCAAGCCGCCTCTCAAATGTCAGAGAGAATGAAAGTTGAGGCGCAGCGTGAGGCCGATCTTATCATCCGCGAGGCCAGGCAGCGTTCCGACATCATTATAAAAGAGGCTCGAGAGTCTTTGCGAAATATGTATCAGGACGTCAACGACCTTAAAAAATCAAGAATGCAATTTGAAGCCGGTCTCAAATCATTGGTAAAGGCGCATTTGGCAATGATTGATCAAGGGCACACCGTTGTTCCTGATCCTGAAATTGGTGAACCGGACCTCGATGTTCCGATGCCAGAAAAGCCCGCAGAGATCTGATTAAACCCAATTAATCCTTGTCCAGACGCTCCCAAACCTCGGGAGCTCTTGCTAAATTCTTAGACTGAAGGCAGAGTCATTTCCATGGATGCCAAGCAGAAGAGGGCTTTGAAGCTCATATTTTTCACCGTTTTTCTTGATCTGGTCGGATTTGGAATCATTCTGCCGTTGATTCCCTATTTGGCTCGACAGTTTTCTGCAACCCCATTGCAAATCGGTCTGTTGATGGCCATCTACTCTTTCATGCAGTTTTTATTCTCACCGATGTGGGGACGCCTGAGTGACCGATTTGGTCGTCGTCCCATTATTTTGATCAGTCTTTTCGGGGCGGTTTTTGCTTATACCTTTTTCGCGTTTGCCGAACAGCTGATTTACCTTTTTGTGGCGCGCGCACTGGCGGGATTTTTTGCCGCAAATATTTCGGCCGCCCAAGCTTACATTGCCGATGTCACGCCTCGAGATCAGAGATCCATCGGTATGGGACTGATCGGAGCGGCCTTTGGCTTAGGGTTTATCATGGGACCGGCGATCGCCGGATTGACCGGCCCTATCGGAGAGGCCTTGGGAAGTGAACCACCCTTTGGGATTCAGTTTTCAGCGTTGGTGGCCGGGGGCCTTAATTTAATAAACTTAGTTCTTGCCTATTTTATGTTGCCAGAAACTCTCACCCAGCCCAAAAAATCGTCTTCCCGAGTGGGGCGTTGGGAGTCTATGACTTTTATTTTCAAACAACCTCTTTTGCGATCCTTATTCATGATCTTTTTTCTGATGAGTTTAGCGATGGCCCTTATGGAAGTGATGGTTTTTCCATTCGTACAAGATCGTTTTGGGTGGGACTATAAAATCGCCTCGATCAGCTTTGCCTATGTGGGCGTCATCATGGTGCTGACGCAAGGGTATTTTATTCGCAAATGGATTCCTAGGTTTGGAGAAAAGAAAGTTCTTTCATTTGGATTGGTGGCGATGGCGTTATCCTTTATTGGTATCGGCCTCAGTTATTCGATTTTGGTCCTGGCCTTTGTTATGACCTTATTGGCGATTGGCAATGGCTGCATGCGTCCGCCCATTGTCGGATTGGCTTCGATCATTACCGATGATGAGGAACAAGGTTATGTCTTAGGAGTCATGAACTCTATGGGCGCCATCGGCCGTATTGTCGGTCCCATTCTGGGGGGGTGGCTGTACCAAGAGTTCTCTCAGGGCGCACCTTTTTTCACCTCGGGTGGAATGGCGGTTTTTGGCATCTTGCTGTTTATGCTTATCGTGGCTCGTTTGCCGAACCCTCAGAAGCAAGTGGCTTAGTCGGTTATTTCATAAAAACGCCAAGAGATATCAGAGATCGGACCGTTTTCTCCCATGGCTGAATAAGACTTCCATTCCGCTTTCAGGCGCGCTCCCTTTTTAATCAGACTTTTTCCTTGGCTGACTTTGGAAAGGGGGATGCGTCCTCGCTTTATTTTACCTTGGCAGGCCAAAATCTTTTTTTCGGCGTTGAATCCTGGGGACACGATGGTCTCAATCACATCGACTCGAATCTGGGTCCCATTCATCGCTAAGACCTTGATTTTATACTCGCAAATTTCAAAGCTCGAGGCCTCACTGGTAGGGCTCCAAGTGACTGGAATTAAAAATAAAAGCGAAAAAATAACCTTCATTCGGTTAGTATAACCTAAAATTCTCACATATGCATGGTGAGGGCTTGGGCTCCCCCCTAATTTATGCTAAATAATCGGGATGTCTGAGAATTTAAGTGATCGCTACAATCCCAATGATGTTGAAGACCGTATTTATAAATACTGGGAAGACCAGAACTTTTTTGCGGCTGAAGACCAATCCACCAAACGACCTTACAGTGTCATTTTACCTCCGCCCAATGTGACAGGTTTTTTACACATGGGGCATGCACTGGATCACACGATTCAGGATGTCCTGGTTCGGTGGAAGAGAATGCAAGGTTTCAATGCCATGTGGTTGCCCGGGTCAGACCACGCCGGTATCGCTACCCAGGCCGTGGTCGAAAAAGACTTGCGGAAGCAAGGAAAAGATCGCTTGGAAATGGGACGTGAAGCTTTCTTGGGTGAAGTCTGGAAATGGAAGCAAACCTACGGCGATCGAATCTACTCGCAAATGAAGCGCTTGGGGGATTCCGTTGATTGGAAACGCGAGACCTTCACTTTGGATGCCGGAGTTTCGAAAGCGGTTCGCAAGGTGTTTGTGCATTTATATAAAAAGGGCTGGCTTTACCAAGGTAAGAAGCTGGTGAACTGGTCACCGCCTCTGCAATCAGCGATCTCGGACTTAGAGGTTGTCCACAAAGATACCAAAGGAAGCCTTTATCATTTGGCTTATCCGGTGGATGGTACCGATGAAACTTTGATCATTGCTACAACCCGGCCTGAAACCTACTTGGGTGACAGTGCGGTTTGTGTGCACCCCGATGATGAGCGCTATAAGAAGCTCATTGGGAAAACCATCACTTTGCCGGTGATCAATCGTCAGATTCCGATCCTTGCCGACGAGTATGTCGACCGCGAATTTGGAACCGGAGCCTTGAAGGTGACACCGGCTCATGATTTTAACGATTATGAACTTGGCAAGAAACATAACTTGGATTTTATTAATATTTTAAACGTCGATGGAACTCTCAATGAAAATTGTGGACCCTGGCAAGGGTTGAAGACCCAAGAGGCTCGCAAACAAATTGTTGAGGAGTTTGAAGAAAAAAACATCATAGTCAAAGTCGAACCCCATCAGCATGCGGTTGGCTACTGTGATCGAACCGGTGCCATTGTTGAACCTTTTTTAAGTAAGCAGTGGTTTGTCAAAACTAAAGACTTATCAACGCCGGCCCGTCATGTTGTTGAAAATGAGACCATTCAATTTATTCCTGAACAGTGGACGAAAACCTACTTACACTGGATGAATATTATTGAGGATTGGTGCGTGTCGCGCCAGCTTTGGTGGGGTCACAGAATTCCGGCCTGGTATTGTGATGACTGTGATCAAGTGACGGTGGCTGAGGAAGACCCCAGTCAATGCCAAGGTTGCGGTGGGCAGAACATCCATCAAGATGAAGATGTTTTGGATACTTGGTTCAGTTCGGCTCTTTGGCCCTTTAGTACTATGGGGTGGCCACAGGATACAGAGGCGCAAAAAACTTTTTACCCAACTTCGGTTTTAGTCACCGGCCACGACATTATCTTCTTTTGGGTGGCTCGCATGATTATGATGGGCCTTGAAATGAAAGGCGATGTGCCTTTTAGAAAGGTTTATATTCACGGTTTGATTCGTGATTCTCAAGGTCGAAAAATGTCGAAGAGTCTGGGCAATTCGATTGATCCAGTTGAAATGATCGAAGAGTACGGTGCCGATGCTCTGCGATTCACCTTGATGTCGCAAATGGCCACCGGTAAGGATTTGAAGTTCTCTGTGCAGAGACTTGAAGGTTATCGCAATTTCATGAACAAGATTTGGAATGCCACGCGCTTTTCACTTTCCAACATGGAAGGCTTTAAAGCGCCCGCCGAGGGGACAGAGGCCACCGTCAGTTTGTCGCAGCTAACGACGGCCGATCAATGGTTGATCTATCAAACCGGCTTAGTGGAAAAAGAAGTCAACCAGTACCTTGAGGAGATGCGCTTTTCGGACGCCGCCAATCGTATCTATTCTTTCACATGGCATGAGTTTTGTGATTGGTACTTAGAATTTTCAAAGCCAGTTCTGTACGGCGAAGATCTAAAACAAAAACAAGTGACCCAACTGGTATTAGCACAAACACTGAATCGAATTGTGCGAATGTTGCATCCTTTTGCCCCCTTTATCAGCGAAGAGATTTATCAAAAGCTTCCTATTAAAGGCGAGGCCTGTATTGTTGATAACTATCCTGTATTTGAGAAGGATCAAACTTGGTTGGGCTTAGGCAGTGAAGAGGCCTCCTTTGAAATGGAGCTCGTCAAAGAAGTGATCACTGCCATCCGCAATATTCGTGGCGAAAATAAGATCAAACCGGGTGAAAAGTTTGATGTGTGGCTCACTCCGAAAGACGATAAATCGCAAAAAATCCTTGGCAATAATAAATCAGAGATCATTCGTTTAGCGACTCTCAAAGAGTGCTCTATTTCAGAGAGATCGTCTCTCAAAAAATGTGCAGTGGCTCCCATTCGTTTGGGTGATTCGGAAGTCGATGTGGTCATTCCCTTAGAAGGCCTGGTCGATTTGGATAAAGAGGTCTCACGATTAAAGAAGCTGATCGAAAAGCAAGAAAAGGATATTCAAAAAATCAACGGTAAGTTGAAAAATGAACGATTCCTGGCCAATGCCCCTGAAGATGTGGTGGAGGCGGACAAACAGCTTTTAGCCAGTATCACTTCGAAAGTCGATGAGATGCGACAGTCTCTTTTGAGACTGTCGGAATAAATCCATGGGATCAGTTAAAATCTTGGTCGGTGGGAGTGTTCATCACAATCAATTGATGAAGCTCGCCTTCGACGCCAAGAGTTCGAGCGATAGCCGTGTATTGCTTGCGGCTTTGTAAAACCTTAGCTCGAAAACATCCATTGATTTCAAACATCGCGTCACTGTCGATGCCCAGGCGATTGAGGCCAAGAACCAGCTCGGTCAGAGCTTTCTTTTCTAAGTTGTTGCGAGTGGTTTTACCGTCATCGCAAACAAA
This sequence comes from uncultured Pseudobdellovibrionaceae bacterium, assembly GCA_964588335.1. GTDB lineage: Bacteria > Bdellovibrionota > Bdellovibrionia > Bdellovibrionales > JAGQZY01 > JAGQZY01. Next base: position 292,595 of record CAZPOV010000001.1, read on the forward strand.
GCGATAGGCCTTACCTTGCGCCAGTTCAAAAGCTCTTCTTTCGGGAGTGTTTTCATCTTGGATTAAATGTTTTTTATGAAACTCTTGTTTGGCTATGAAGTCTTCCTGTTTCTCGGTAATTTCAGACAAAAGATTTTCCACGGTCTCACATGACGCACAATTTTGCGCTTTTTGTGACCAAGCGGCACAGCTCAGAACTATAAAAATTCCTAAAAGGATTTGAGTTAAATTTTTCATCTTGCAGTTCCTCCTCCGCGCCAGACGTAACAGCCGCGCAGTTGTCGACGATTGCTTCCCAAGCGTTGATCGATGGGGAGAGAAGCTTGCACCCCGGCGTGCCACATGCCATCGGTTCCTAAGAACTCAATATGTCCGTGACGATCTCCACCGCTGTAGTTGGGGTTGCCTTGTCGGTACCCTCTATAGACTCGAATCACACCCGGACGATTGCAGGCTGACATATCAAGATCGAAGCCTTTATTTTCGAGGCAACCAAAATAATCATAGGCACTGCCTCCACAATAAAAATGTCGATCGCCCACACGTTGGCCAAACTCACGAGCCATACAAGCCAATGCCGAGCGAACACCAACCGCACAGTAACCTGCGCCACTTCTGTGACCGCGACTGCGAGCATAGCTGTAAGCATTGCGACGTCCGTAACCGGCGCATCGGGTGAGGGCGGCCGCATATTGAAAAGCTCCGGTTCCTCTTGTCATAGGGTAAGTGCCTCTTGCCGGTGCTGTAGCCTCTTCCCTTTCTTCTTCAATATCGGGGAGGGCCGGTAAGTTTTCGCATCGGCGCCAGGAGTTGTTGCTAAGGTTGTTGCGGTCCGGGCGACAGTAGCCGGCGGCAAACTGGCGCATTAGAAACTGACAGTTATATTGGACGCGACTGTGGCAACAGTAACGGGAAACACGAGAACCACAGGTGCCATCATCAAAACGCACGTTGGGATCAATATCATTACTTCGCATAAAAAATGGAAGTGTGGTTTCGGCCAGCGCAGGGCTGGTCAAAGCCAGAAATCCGAACATCATTAATATAGATATAAGTATTTTTCTCATAAAACCTTCCTACCGCTAGGTAGAGCAAGGCCTGTTCCGTCTCAGATCGAAACAATCTCAGTTTGAGACTCGAAAGGGCTGTCATTTTCAGAAGGACTGGAAAATTGTTGGCCAGCTGTCTAAGTCTTCCGATTTCATAAATCCTCAGGAAATTCAGGATTTAGCGCCTATGACTCGTTATGAGTTAGTTATAAATCCAGTATTTTCAGTGGTTTAAAAACTAAATATAAAAAACCTTGATCGTGTATAGACATATATAACTTTATATCATAGTATATTTATATACAGCGATGAGGATAAACGATTGCTGTAACATCAAACCGACGCCCGCAGGGGGTCAAAGGAGAGCAAAAATGAAATCAATGCGTTTACGAAATCAATGGACTCGCTCCAGCGACGGATGGGTGGCTGGTGTTTGTCAGGGACTTGGTGAACGACTCGAACTCAATCCGGCCATGGTTCGTCTTGTCTGGTTTTTGAGTGTTCTATTTTTTGGCGTAGGACTTTTACTTTACTTGGTCTGTGCTTTTGTAATGCCAGTCGAAGGCAATGAGGACAGTGCTTTGCAACCTAAACTTTTAGGTGTTTGCTACCGCCTTTCTGAGAAACTCGACATCGACGTTGTACCCCTTCGTATTTTCACCGTGTTTGCCTTTCTTGGTTCGGCAGGCGTGGTTCTTCTTGCTTATCTGTTGCTCCATATTTTACTTCCCCGCGAAAGTCGCTTTCAGGAATAGACCAAGAATTATTCAGCTCCCTCTTAATATTAATTTCGGAGCTAGCTTAACATTTAGAATTTGGACGTCGGATTTCAAGGCCTTCGCAGAAGGCCTGCGTCCAACACCCATTTAAAATGAACAAACCAAAGGAGTTATTATGAATATTTTTGACCGTATTGGAGACGCCATTCGTTCCCTTTTTAAAAACGTCTTTGCCACGGGTCCATCGGATCCAGCGGGTGCTGCTCGAGCTATGATCAGCAAGCAGAAGCGCAGCCGAAAAAGACTGAAAGACAGTCTGACCGATCTTATTTTTCAAAGAAAGAAGTTTGAGGCTCAGTTGGAAAAGCTGGAAAATAAACAATTGAGTATGAAGCAAGATATTGAGGTCGCGGCTTATCAGGATCGTGATGATCTGGCCCTTCGCTTAATGGAAGAACTCGATCTGATGGTTAAAGAGATTGAGGAAACGCAAACCAACTTAAAACTGGTTGAAAGTGAGATTGAAACCGCGAAGCAGGTGGAAGTCGAACTCGATAGGCAGTTAGAAAAATCAGAGTCTCAGTTGGCGATTCTTGTCTCAAGAAGTCAGTCGGTTCAAATGAGAGAGGATTTGCAAAACCAGTTTTCTAAAATTCATGATGAAATCAGTCATCTCAAACCCGGTCTGAATGTCGTTGAGGAAAGTATTTTAAAGCTGGAGTCACGTTTAGAGAATCTGCAAGGGCCCAATGAGGACTGGAAGAAAGAGGTTATGAAAATGCGCAAACAGCGCACCGACCACTTTCGTCAGGGCCGTCTTCAACAGTTAAAACAAAAGCTGAAAGGGCGACAATTAACCGGGCAGGTGATTGTGCCTGAAGTTGTTAGAACCACTCATTAACGGAAAGGATAGAATAATGTCGAAACGAAAATTGCGAGATCTGACCGGGGTGTTTTTTATTGGACTTTTTCTACTGACTTGGGAGCCGGTTTTTCTTTGGCTCTTGGTCGGCGGATTGGTGCTCTTGCAGCCGGACTCCAGTGGGGAGTCTGGTGCAGACAAAGCCACGGCAAAAAATATTTTGCAGCAGATTCAAGAGGATGCGCGGCGCTTTCGGGTCAAAATGCCTCAGCGTCAAGAGCGTCGAAGCCTTTTAATACAAATATACCGGCAGTATGAAGAGGCCAAACGCCAATATCCTCACTTAAAGAGTGAGTACCGTGAGGTGATCAATGAGATGTGGACCTCCTTGGCCACCGATCCCAGCCCGCATCATTGGAACCAGGTTTTAACCTCGGTGATTGCCGATTGGCCCAGCCAGACCTCGGCGGCTCCGTCGCATGCTGTGAAAGAAAAACTGCAAAGAGTTAAGGAGTTGAGTCAGCAGTGGGATGACGCTAAAAGAGAGGCCATGGGAGGTGCCAATGTTTAGACAACGCTGGGACGAATTCGAAAAAAATGTCAGCACAATCGCTGATGAATTTAAAGATTTAATTTTCGATAAATTCAAGCAATCGAAAACCAAAGTTGAAAAAATAGTAACCACTGATCCCCAGGAAACCCGCGAAGCTTTTGTGCGCTGGGGAAAAGACTACGTCGACAAAGTGAAGGTTAAAGCAGAAAGTGAAAAAGCTCAGAAAGCCAAAGAGAATTTTTTCACTTTGTTGCGGAACCTGGGTGTCAACGAAGCGGTTATTATTGAAACCTTTCAGCAAAACAAAAAAGAACTTCTGGATCCCTTAATTGGAGAAACCGTTGCTCTCGTCGCTTTGGTGTTGGGATGGAGTCAGAAAGATAAAGAGGCTTTCTCGCAGGCCTTGGGTGAAATTGGTGTGGCCGGAGTTTTTGCCGCCAAACCTTTTTTGTGTTTGATCGCTATTTGTGGACTGGCCTACGGTTACCAAGAAAACTTTCATCCAGAGGCGTTTAAAAAAGGCGGAGTGCTTGGTTTAGCAGGAATCACAGCGGTGGCTCTTTCGCCGGGTGGCTTCGTGGGTCTGCTTTCAGCCGTGGTCACCATTCTTTACTTAAACAAGCGACTTCAGGTCGATCGTCCTATTGAGACCCAACTGAAAGAGCTATTTCAACATATTAAAAATGGTGGATTTTTCAAAGAAGTGCGAGGTGCTTGGCGGAACTTTGAAAGCTTTCTGTCCAAACTCTTTCAACGCACTCGTGACGATGCTATAATGAACCCGAATCCCTAGATGATTGTTCGGGAGGGGTATGCGTCCACTGATATTGGTGGTTTTATTTTTTTTCAGCACAGAGTTATTGGCGCAAAATTTGGCGACCACGTCCATTTTACCGTGGTCAGCCCGCTTGCTGCGGACGGGTTCCGATGAATGGCGCCAGCAGGATTTAATGCAAACAATGTCCGGTTCGGCATCCTCCCTGTTCAGTGACGCGGCCGATTTAAAAGTAAAGAATGATTTACGTTGCGGCAATAATTCCTCCATTTTTGATACCAGCTTACCCAGTCTAGGAAATACAAAAGTCACCACCCGGTTTCGCTACGACCCTGTGTCCCGCTCCATGACTCTTGACGCCTTTGTTAAAGACGGAGGTCAGTATCGGGAAGTTTTGCGCAGCTCTTATTCTGTTTATCAAGAAGACACCAACCTTGGACAACTTCAGCGGATATCGATGCTTAACGTGCAAAATCAACAGACAAGTCGTATGGGGTTTCTCAACAAACCCTTTCTAACCGCAGTGGCCCAGGCCTTAGGAGCTAATGAGACACCTATTGAAACCAACAGCCCTTTTGCTCGCGACTGGATCAAACTTTTGCAAGATGCCGAGAAAGGCTACGTCTGTTGTTTCAATCAAAACTGTCGCGAGCACTTGCAAAACCTAGCGCAGCCACCGGCACCACAGCCTGACGCTGAGCCCGGTGAAATTCGTCGGGCTGAATCGGGCGAACGCTCCGCCACTTAATGCCGTTCAGTACATTTAGGATATAAAAACGACGTCTCAGAATCGATAGCAAAGACTTATTTACGTTTGCTAGTGTAAATTTACACCATGAGTTTAAGAGAAACTTTCGATGATCTTTTAATTTTCGAAACCACTCGTTTGCGGAAACTGTTGATTGCCGCGGGTCTTGTTGTTGGGCCCTTCCTTAATTGGTACACATACTGTAACCAATTTTATTGGGGCACGAGTTTTAAAATCATTGTGTCGGTGATCGTATACCTATCTTACATAACAGTGATCTACTTTCCGCTGCGAGAGGTTTTGGATCGCTTTAGCGTCGTGATCAACCTTGATAGATGGTTACGACTGTTTTCCCATTTTCTTATTTGGTTTATAACTCTCTTGGTCGTTGGATGGTTTCAATATACTTTATTCCATGTGCCAATCTTGCACTATCGAGTGCCGTCAGAAGTCTCAGTGGTGCTGTTTAGAGCCTCCATCTATTCTATTTTTGCGGCGGTCGTCCTAGAGAACTTAAGATGTCAGTCGGAAAGACCTTAGGCTTCTCTGACTTGAGCTTTGTAAATATACGCGACACCAAAGCTGAGTGGTGTGACATTGACGCTACTGTAAAGTCCGGTGGTCATGACTTCGTCGGCAAAGTCTTGTCCGCAAGGAAAAACTTGTGAAGAGTCATTGAGGTATTGATAAGCTTCGGGTTTACCAGAAACCCAGCCGCCAATTTTTGGTAAGACTTTTTGAGAGTAAAAATTGTAGGCTTGTTTGATGCCTGGAGTTTTGATTTGTCCAAACTCAAGGATCATAACGTGGCCGCCCGGCTTAGTGACCCGAGCCATCTCGCAGTAGGCTTTGGTGCGATCTTCAACGTTGCGAATTCCAAACGAAATACTGCAGGCATTAAAAGAGTTGTCTTCAAAAGGCAGTTGCGTCACGTCCGCCAGTTTAAATTCAACATCAAGTTTTTTAGCTTTGGCTTTGTCAGGGGCTTCATCCAGCATCTCTTGGCAGAAGTCGGTACCAATCACATTTCCAGTATCACCCACCTGCTTTTTGAAAAGCAGGGCTAGATCTCCCGTACCCGTGGCACAATCCAAAACCGAGTCGCCCTGTGAGACTGGGGTCATGCCCACAAGTTTTTGTTTCCACAAGTGATGAATGCCTAAACTTAAAACCGAATTGGCGCGGTCGTAAGAACCGGCAATTTCTGAAAACATTCCTTTGATTGTTTGTTCCCGTTTATCCATGGCTGAGCTTTCGATTCACAACACCCAAAAAAGGCTCCAATTGATCGATCAGTCCAGCGAAGGCGTCAAAATCCAAAGCTTGGAAACCATCACTCAAGGCTTTTTCAGGGTGGGGATGAACTTCAACAATGATTCCATCGGCGCCACAAGCCAGCGCTGCTTTTGACATCGCCGGAATCAATTCAGGGCGACCCGTTCCATGGGAAGGGTCGACAATGACGGGAAAATCATGGTGCGCTTTCAGGTAAGCAACACCGCCCAAATCAAGGGTGTTACGCATCGGGCCCTCAAAAGATCGAATGCCCCGTTCACACAGAATCACTTGATCATTTCCAGAAGACACAAGGTAATCGGCGGCTTTCACCCACTCTTTGATCAAAGCTGAAAAACCGCGTTTCAGCATGACTGGGACTTTCAGTTTTCCAAGTTCTTTTAAGAGCTCGTAATTGTACATGTTGCGACTTCCCACTTGGAAGCAGTCCACAACCGGCATCAAAGTGTCAATTTGGCGGGGATCAGTGATTTCAGCAATAAAAGGCGCTTTGACCGATTCCTTCATTTTCTTTACGAATTCAAAAGCCTGTTCTCCCAGGCCTTGGAAGGCATCGGGCTGGGTCCGCATCTTAAAAATGCCGCCCCGCACCATGGAGGCGCCTTTATCCATCACGAATTGTGCTGTGGACAGAAATTGCTCTTCAGATTCAATGGAGCAAGGCCCGGCAATCACGGTAAAAGTGTTATTTCCAACTGCAAGTGGTCCAATATTAACAACGCGATCCATTTCCTACCCTTTGTCGGCGCCACCTTATCAAAAAAATGCCTAACTTCCTAGAGTTTCCCCTCTGTGGAGGCGAATTTCCTAAGATCAATTCTATTCATTTTTGAAGAATTGTGAAATAAAGCAAGGATGTTTGATCCCAAAGATTTCGACCGCCAGCAATTTCTAAAATCCGGGGCCCTATTTGGTAAAAAAGACCAGGTTTGGCTATTTTGGGGACAGCCCCATGAAAGTGAATCCCGTCCCGAGGCAGTGGCTCTTAAATGTCCCGATTTCTTTGAAAAATCAACAGCCCCATGGTTGCTCTATCCCTACGCCATGCAGATCAGTCGAGCGGAGGCTCAAAGTTTGTTTTTTCCAAAAACCACACCCATGCAATGGCAGCCTGTTGATGACATCACATTCAAACAGCAGTTTGCCGAGATTCAGGAAGGCTTTAAAAGAAAATCTTTAGACAAAGTTGTGCCCTATACTTTTGAAACGGGAACCTGTTCTGATCAACAAGATTTTTTGCCGAACTTCCTCGGTCAGGCTCTACAAGTAGAAAAGGGATTTCTTTACGGCCAATGGGATCAAGACAAGGGGATCGTGGGTGTGAGTCCTGAAATCTTGGTGTCGCAAATCAATGAAAAGCATTTTGCCACCATGGCCTTAGCAGGCACTTGCTCGTTGGCCACCTGGGAAGAAAATCCTGAAGCCTTTCAACAGGATCCAAAAGAGCAGATCGAGCATCAGAAAGTGATTGAAGATATCGTTAACCAGTTGAAAGTTTACGGTGGGGTCGATGTTCATGAAACCTCGATCGTTTCGACTCCAGACTTGGTGCACATGCTGACACCTTTAGAGTTAAAGTCCCATTCAGCCATGCGCCTTGAGACGTTGGTGGAGAAGTTGCATCCGACCGCCGCTCTTGGTGGTTATCCTCGCAAAAAGAGCATGCAACTTTTGCGACGATTTGAAGAGCAGACACCTCGGGGAACCTTTGGCGCCCCCTTCGCCGTCTCTTTCACACCCCGTTCGGCAGATGTTGTGGTTTCCATTCGTAATATTTCCTGGCAAGGCGAGCAATTTAAAATCGGCGCCGGCTGCGGGGTTGTTCCTGAAAGCCAGTACGAAAAAGAATGGCAAGAGCTCGCCCACAAAAGAAACTCTGTTAAGAAAATTTTTGGAGTTTTATGAATTTAAATTTTGCCAATCAGATTTTAGTCTCTTTGGCCGCGCAAGGGGTTCGCGACTTTTGCATTTGTCCGGGTGCCAGAAATGCTCCGCTTCTTGAAATTCTTTCGCGATCTTCAGGCCTCAATATTCTGTCTTTTTTTGATGAAAGGTCAGCGTCTTTTTTTGCTCTTGGACGAGCTCGTCGTGATCGTCGACCGGTGGCTGTTATAACCACCTCTGGCACGGCCGTCGCCGAAATGCTACCGGCAGCCATTGAGGCCTACTACACCAACACACCTCTGGTCTTGTTGTCCGCCGATCGCCCCAAGCGATTGCGAGGCACCGGAGCGCCCCAGAGTATTGAGCAGATGCCCATCTTTGCGCCCTATGTGGAAAAGTCGTGGGATTTGTCGGTGGACGATGTTTGCGATATTCGCCTCACTCGTATGAAGCCTTATCATATCAACCTTTGTTTTGATGAACCTTTGCTAACAAACAATGATCCTGAAACGTCCTTTGAAGTCGGTGACCCTCAGTTCGAAACCAGCTTCGAGAAATCTCCATCACCGACACCCGAGCTCAAAAAGCCCTTGGTTGTGGTCGGTGGTCTTACAAGTTTAGAAAAGGAAAACATAGCCCATTTTCTGCAAGGTTGTGAGATCCCGATTTTTTTAGAGGCCACATCCGGCCTACGCTCGCACGCTAAAATTGACAGTTTGCAAGGGGGCGAAAAAATCGTCTCGCGATTGATTGAATCCGGTGAGGTTGAATCTGTGGTCCGTATCGGTGATGTGCCATTGGGTCGGTACTGGCGAGATTTGGACCAAATGCACATACCGGTTTACAGCTTCTCTAACAAAGAATTTTCTGGAACCGATAAATCAGAAATTGCGACAGTTGATTTAAAACAATGGCCCGGCCTGGATTTGCCGGCATGGGATTGGTCCCGGTGGCGTCAGCTCGGGCATGAAAAAGAGCAGGCACTACAGGGTCTTCTTTTAGAGTATCCCAAGTCAGAGGTGGCTTTTTTCAAGAAATTTGCCAGCACCTTGGCATCCGGCGAAAGCGTTTACATTGGCAACAGCTTACCAATTCGATTGTGGGATCTTGTCAGCGATGACAGTCGACCCGTGCATTGCAATCGAGGTGCTAATGGTATCGATGGACAACTGTCCACTGCTTTTGGCGGTATGTTTTCTAAAAGTCAAAATCGCATCGTGGTCGGAGACTTGACGGCACTCTACGACTTTAATGGACTATGGATCAGCTCATTTTTAAAATCACAAAGAACGGACGTCGAATTGATTGTCGTCAACAACGGCGGTGGCAAAATCTTTTCACGAATTTTTGCTAATCCCATTTTCCAAAACAATCACCAACTCAGTTTTCAGGCGATGGCTGAATTTTGGGATTGGAATTATTCGCGATTGGATGATCCATCGCTGATGCGGCCCTCAATGGGGCTTGGGCTGACCGAGTGGAGTCCCGATGAAGAGCAGACCCATCAATTCTGGCAAAGGTACGATGAGCTTTGGAAAATCTAGAAATTCACTTCTTTCATGGGTTTCTCGGACAACCTGAGGACTGGGACTCTACGATAGCCAGTCTGACTCTGCCAAGGGTCGAGACTCAAACACATAGCCTTGTTGATTTGTATCATGGTCTCAATCAGGATCGTTCCCTGCTTGCGGCAGCCCAAAAAATCCAGTCGGATTTCCTAACCTCGGCTAATAAAAAAATGCTGGTGGGTTATTCCTTGGGCGGACGACTGCTGATGCATCTGAACCCAGAGAGCTTTGATGCAATGTTATTATTGGGATCTCATCCAGGTTTGATTGACAACAGGGAGCAACGGCAACGAAGCGATTCTCAATGGGTGGAGAAAGCCGAGCACCTGTCGCAATCGGATTGGCTTGAAGAGTGGAATCAGCAGGACGTGTTTTCTTCGGACCGCAACCGACCGCATCGACAATTCACAGATTCGGTATTTCAAGCCTATATTCAGATTTTACAGGCGTGGTCTGTGGCCCGCCAACAAGATTTCCGCGAGACACTTCAAAGGCACGGCCATAAAATTTTTTGGGCCTGTGGAGAAGAGGATAAAAAATATCGAGCTCTGGCCAACGAATTGGAAGACCTTCTTCCAAACGAGCATGTGTTTGTCATTCCGGATTCCGGCCACGGGATACTTTTTGACCAACCTCAAGAGGTGGCTCGGGCTGTAGAAAAGGTGGCTACCTATGATCGCTAAAATTCGTCCTTGGCTGTTGGCTTTTCGTTTTAAAACTTTAACGGCGGCCTTTGTGCCGGTTTTGGTTGCAACTTGTTTGAGCCAGGCGTTGGGTGCTTTTCATGGGTATTGGGTGAGTCTGTTGGCACTGTTCAGTGCTTTTTGTATTCAGATCGCCACCAATCTTTTGAACGACGCCATTGATTTTAAAAAAGGTGCTGATACCGAAACTCGCATTGGTCCCCAGCGGGTGACTCAGCAGGGCTGGCTGACAGAAAAACAAGTTTGGGCCATGGGCTTGCTGTTTTTAGCTTTAGCCGTTGTTCTTGGTTGGCCCCTGGTGGCCCGCGGTGGCCTCCCCATTGTAATACTTGGATTGGTGTCGGTGTTTTTAGCCTATGGCTACACCGGAGGTCCTTTCCCTTTGGCTTATCTCGGCCTTGGTGATTTGTTTGTGATTTTGTTTTTTGGACTGTTTGCAGTGGGTGGAACTTATTACTTGCAGACATTGAATATCAACACGGCGGCCTTGGTCGCCGGTCTTCAAATTGGTTTTCTTTCAACCATATTAATTGCGGTTAATAATTTAAGAGACAGTGACTCTGACCGCTTGGTGAATAAAAAAACTTTGGCGGTTCGTTTTGGTGACACTTTTGTAAAGATTGAAATTCTTATCTTGACGGTTTTAACCTACCTCCTGAACTTGTATTTCTTGGTGGCCCATCAGAAAGTGTATGTCTTGGTGACTTTCGCTTTGGTTCCTTTGGCAGGCTTTATTGTCGGGCTGGTGTTCACGGTTGAGAGCAAAAAGAATCTGAATAAAGTTTTAGGTCTATCGGCTCTTCATCAATTGCTTTTCGCATTGCTTTTTTCAGTGGGACTGGTGATCGGATGAAGCTGTGGTTGTCGCCTTATCAACTGAAAGCCCACACCGGTGAAATTCGCCGAGGCTACTTGCTGAAAACCCAAGCTCCGGGGCAAGCCGCCGGCTACGCGGATATTTTTCCTTGGGCCGAATTTGGCGATCCCGACTTTTCCGATATTCCCTTTTTAATCAAACAAGGTCGTGCGACGCCCCTTATACGTAGGAGCCTCACTTACTCCCGACGGGATGCTCTAGAGAGAACCGAGAGGAACAGTCTGTTGGCCGGTAAAACCACCAGCAATCACTTTTTACTTCTGAGTCCGCCGTCCCAGTGGTTGCAGGACGTCGAAAACGCCTTAGCGAACGGCTTTAGAAAAGTGAAAATTAAGGTCGGTCGTCGACCGGAAGAGGAGATTCCCGCCCTTCAGTCCTTGCTGAAAATTAAAAGCGAGAATCCTTGGCTTCGTTTAGACTTTAACTGCAAAGGAACCATTGATTACTTCGATCGTATCAAAGATCTGCAAGACTGCGTTGAGTTTATCGAGGATCCCTTTACCGATCCAGAGGCCTGGGCGGCCTTCAATTGGCCTTGGGCGTTTGATCAACCGGCTTTTGATGACGGCCAGGTTCGGTACAGTTTTCGAGTTATCAAACCGGCCAAGCAATTATGGGAGATTGATGAAAATCATCCGTTAATTTTTACCTCCTATATGGATCATCCGGTGGGTATTGCCCACGCCATGGTCGAAGCCCTTGAGTCGGGTCGTCAACTTTACGATTACGGTCTAATGTCGCAAGATCGCTATGAAGTAACACCGTTTCACGAGTATCTGAAATCAGCTGGGCCACACCTAACAGTGGCCGGCGAATATGGAATTGGATTTGATGATGTGTTTGACGATTTGGAATGGGTGGAAGTGTGAGTGTTTCTGATAGCCTGTGGGAGACCAGTGAGTCCCATTTGTTTTTAAACCCACGTTTAGCGTCACGTACCAAAGCCAAGATTGAAGAGGCGGTTCAACAGCAAAATCGCAAAGGTGTGGTGTGGCTGAAGAGTTCAGGGACCGAGTCCGGATCCAAAGGTCACAAATTGGTTGCCCTGCCGAAAGTGGGAATCCTTGCAGCAGCGCAATCGGTGAATCGTTTTTTTAAAGTTGGCAGCCAGGATGTGTGGATGAATCCGTTGCCAGACTTTCATATCGGAGGACTCGCTATTGGTGCGCGTACTTATTTGTCGGGCGCTCGCATGACTCAGTTGGAAACTTGGGATCCCATCCTCTTTCACAAACATTTGTTGGGTCATGGTGTGACAATCGTTTCTTTGGTGCCGACACAAGTTTACGACTTGATCGACCATGGTTTGTCGGCGCCTCCTCATCTAAGAGTGGCGTTGGTAGGTGGCGGTCCTTTAGCCAATGACCTTTATTTTCGAGGTCGGGATTTGGGGTGGCCGCTTCTTCCTAGCTACGGAATGACAGAAACCGCAGCTCTGGTCGCTGCTGCACCACTTACAAGCCTTAAAGATTCTCAATTTCCCAAAGCTGAAATCTTACCCCATGTCCAATTTAAAGAAACCGCAAAAGGTTACGCCATTGAGTCTTCAAGTCTTTTCCTCGGCTTTTTGTGGATTGATGATCACGGAAACTCAAAATGGCAAGACCGCCCAAAGCCTTTTGTTTTGGATGATCGAATCCAAGTCGAAGGCATTACCATCAAAGTATTAGGAAGAGCCTCCGAAGTGGTCAAGATTCTTGGTGAGACTGTTAATCTTTTAAATCTGAAAAACAGTTTACAGATTAAGATCCCTAAAAATATTGTGATAGCACCCATAGCCAATGATCGGCGGGGTTTCGACTTGTACCTAATCGTCGAGTCAAAAGAGTTTCCTCTGCCATTGAATATAATCAACCAAGGTTTAATGCCCTATGAAAAAATCAAAGAGATTTACTTTGTAGAGAAACTACCACGCACGCCACTTGGGAAGATTGCCATGTCCGAGTTAAAGGACCTTATTTTTCACTGATACTTTCGACGCGATCACCCGCCTGAAGGTGTCCGGTCGATGTGTGACTGAGATTCATTCCGAACAGAATGCCACCTTCATTGGTGCGGTATTTTTTAAGAGTCGAAGAGACACCGGGAGAGCGTTGACCAGTTTGTGGATCCACATCAATCACGGCGCAACGTGTGCAGGCCTTAACGGCCAGAAAGTCGACCGTACCGACTCTAAAACTTTTCCATTGGTCTTCACTGTCGGCTCGATCATTTTCAATCACGATATTGGGACGAAAACGCGCCATGGTCACGGGTTGTTCTAGGCGTGAGTTCAGCTCAGCAAGAGTTGCTGTGTTTGTTAGCAGAAACGGGTATCCGTCGGGAAAGCGAATACTGGTTTTAGGACCGTTGCGTCCCGAGGTGGTTCGATGATTCTCTTTGGGTGTACGCACTAGAAGAACTTCGGATTTTAAGACATCGCTGAACCATTTATCGAAACCAGCGCCCACTTTTTCAGCGATCACAGTTTTTCCAAACAAAGACACTTCAACAGGGGTGGAGGATCTTTCACTCAAGGGAATAGCCAAATTGTCAAAGCCAGTGCTTTTTATGATGAGGTGCTGGTCTTTGAATTCGGTGGCCAACTGACTCATCATCGGATGAGTGCGTTGCGAGATAAACGATCCATTGGATTTTTTCACCAACATCCACTCTCGATCATACTGTGGGCCGGCCTCGTCGACGGTGAGAGTTTCAACGGCAAGTCCCTGTGCCGATTTCAAAGGGTAAATAAAAAGAGATTTTACGAAAGACTCTGACATTGTGGGGAACCTATAGGCATGGGCAAGTTCGGGTCAAGAGTGCTTTACTCTTTAAATACATATAAGTACTATTATTAAATCCTACTGGGGGCGGAGCAGACTTGATATGAAACTGAAGCTAGCCATCATTCATTTAGATATGGTTGTTGAAACATTGGAGCTGGAGCCCGGTGAGTATTCCATTGGCCGTGGCAGCCATAATAATATTGTGGTGCAGCATTTTTCTTTAGCTCCGGATCACGGCAAAATATTTTTCGACGATGATAAATGGTTTTACGAAAACAAAGAGAAGTCTCGTAAGCATGTTGTCGATCACTCTGGGATATTTAATATTACCGATCACATCGGTTTGGCGACTCAGCGCTATGTCGAGAAAGGTGAAGCCAAGCTTAGTTTTTATTCCGCTATTCACGGTGAACATCAAGAGAAGCTCAAAAAGAGATTGTTGGTGGTCGCCAGTAGTGTGGCGGCCCTGTTGTTAGCGGTGGGTCTGGGGTACTGGGCTGTGCGCTCTGAGCCCGAGGCTGTGCAGCAATCAAAATTGATCAGTCGGGTGCGCGATAAAATTGTTGAATTCGAAGCCAACCGTGACGAGAAATCGATTGAAGACTTTAAAAAATACGCTGGACTGTCGGATGCCGACTTTAAAGACTCCAGTGGTTTTTGCACGGGCTTTTTAGTCGGTCCCAATATTGTTTTGACGGCGGCCCATTGTTTGTTTGGGCGAGTGGTCATAGACATCAATAATGATTTTTATTTAAAAACATCGGATGGCAAAAAACACAAAATCCAACAAGTCTTGGGATTTGATGTTAAGCGCGACTATTTATTCCTGAAAACAGAAGGTATGGAATCCTACGGCCACCTGAATTTTGCCGCTGGCTATGATGTTGAGCAAACGGTCTACACGGTCGGTAACGTTCATGGAGAGGGGATTGCGATTCGTGATGGAATTGTTTCCAGCGAAACCACCGATTTGGATGATCCTAGTGTGACATTCTTACGCTACAGCGCCGGCACCAGTCCGGGCAACAGTGGCGGCCCTTTGTTAAACAAAGAGGGTGATGTGGTGGCTCTGGTTTTTGCAGCAACCAATTCCGAGAACTTCAATTTGGGAACACCATCACGAGATTTGATTGCGGCTTACGAAAAGTTTGTCGAAAATGCCGACAAAGATCATAAAGTCGAATTGGCAATGAAGCGGGTCTTAAATTTTAAGCCAGCGATGATGTTGCAGGCTTTGTCTTTACCCTATTTGCCGCAGTTTGATGAGTATCCTGAAATTTCCCAAGTTTTTAACGAGGTCACCGTCGAGATCGATGTTCCCATGGATTTTGATAAAGTTGATGAACTTATTTTAACGCCATTAAACACCAAAGTGATCGAGACCTTTTATGAGGTGCAAGACATTCTGAAGAAAAAAGATGAGATTGTTTTGGACTGGAAATCGTTTGTCACCGAAGAGACACCAGCGATCCTGCCGTCCCAGTTTGATGTATCACAAAGTGTGTTCACTAAAATTGAGGATCGGTACTATCCGCAATTGGCTGGTTTGATCGACAGTCCCTCCAAGTCCGACTTTACCAAATATAAAAAACAACTCAAAAAAGAAGATAAATTTGATTTTCAGTCCTACGGCTACAACATCGAAGTCAGTCAGGATAAGATTGATCTTTTGAAATCGGATATATTGTACGTTCCAAAAGATGAGACGGGGTCCAAGGACCGTTTACAAAGCTTGTCCTATGGGGCGCCGAATTCACAATTGGTTATTTATGGAGACAACGACCTAAGGACAAAAGGCTTTTTTGGTATCAAATTATTTTTAAAGAACTTTATCGGTCGGCAGGGTGTGATTGGCAACACCAGTTCTCGGTTTGTGCGTCCAGCGGCCATGAAGGATTTTACGATCAGCGAAATCAAAATCGATCAGGACGAGATCGTGGCAGCCGATGTGGAAGATCGGTTGGGACGTAAGTGGCGTCGCGAGTGGGTGAAGCTTTTTGAGTCGACCAACATCATTACCTACTGCACCGACATGCCCGAAGGAACGTTTTGTTTGGCTCGGCTCCTGAATGTGCACAATGATCACCTATTAAAAATTATTGAAAACAATTTTAGAAAATTTATTTTATCTCACTTATTAATCAATCCTTATTTTTGGGAAAAGCAAGCCTTACAAGCCTTTTTGAAAGCCGGCAAAGCGGAAAACAAGCCTTTGATGAATGGAGTATCCATAGATATTAAAAAAGAGGCAATTCACGGTTCGGTTTCTAAGTTTCCTTTTCAGTTCGAGATTCCGGAACCCGATAAGATAGAAAGCATCCGTTTGCAAACCGGTTTATATCGTGGCGATGGCGATCCTTATTGGACTGGCTATGGTTTGGAGTGGGTGCAAAGGGAAGAGGATAAAGACCTGGTTTGTGGCTTGGGCCTTGAGGCCTTTGGAACTCAGTCGGCTTTTATGTTGAATTTCTTACGCGATCGCCGCAAACAAGAAAAATTGCGAAAAATTAAGGGTGAAGATGCCAAACCTTTACCGGGTGTTTGGTACAAACCGTTTCGCGGCTTAAAGCATCCTTTCCAAATTTATGGTTATTGTGCGCCTCTGGAAGAGGATCCGCGGGTTTCCGGGCAGTACTTTGTCGACTTTAAAAACTCTAAACCCCTGAAATATAAGTACAAAATTTCGCAGTAAAACGACCGAATTGCGGTTGTCGCTATTCCTAGAGGCTGCTATAAATTGAGCCTTGAAAAAGGATGGCTATGAGACATTGCTTCAACAAAGTTTTTTGCCTTGTGATCTTAACGGCTTTGGCCGCTTGTGAAAACGCCTCGGAGACCGTTGTCGGAATTCCCAACGTTCAGGTGGGGTGCAACACCACGGATGATCCCGGTTGTCCGGCTAATGGAAGTCCAACCGCTTTTGTACGAATGTCTCGATCGGGCTGTGGTGATAGTATTAACTTTGAGCCTATTGCTACTGGTTCGGTGGTTATGAATTGTGACAGCACTGGCTGTGATGGTGTGGTGACGACGTGGACCAATCCAGAAACGTCTGATTCAGTGAACGAAATTTTAACCGGTCGAATGGATATTTGTTCACAGGTCGACCTTAACGATTCTGGAGGATCTCCTGATACCGGGGATTTGATTAATGAGGAATCAAGAAGCATTAACTCCTCCGTCACTCTAACCGTTGAAACTTGGGAAGTGGCTCCGTGATGGCTATGGATTGGGAAGCTGGAAAGAATTTACTGAAGACCAACTATCAAGTCTCACGCTACACTTTGCAGGGCCTTCGCAATCAGTTGAAAAACCGCAACAATGATGTGGCCAGACGCCAGCGCGGACTGGAGATCACGGCTGAGAATTCGAAGCGCGTTTTAGAAAGACTCAATGTCAAGATCAACACCCATTTTGTTCGCGAAAACCTATTTGACCGCAATTATTTTATGGTCTGTAACCACATGTCCTACTTGGATATTCTGGTCTTAAGTTCGGTGCAGCCGGCGGTGTTTGTTACCAGTGTTGAAATGGAAAAGACCTTTTTCCTTGGCGATATGGCGAAGCTGGGAGGCTCGTTTTTTGTCGATCGAGTCAATCGCCGAAAAATGAAAGAAGAGGTGCAGGCTCTGGTGAATTTATTGAACCAAAAATTCAATGTGTTTATTTTTCCAGAAGGGACTAGCACGGATGGCAGTCAGATTCTTCCCTTTAAAAAATCTTTGTTTCGAGTGCCTTTCCAAACCCAGTTTCCGATTCTTCCCATTTGCCTAAAATATCGGAGTATCGATGGTGAGCCGTTCTCAAAAGAAAACTGTGATCGCATCTGTTGGTACGATGATATGACCTTTGCGCCACATTTTTTGCAGCTCATGAAGCTTAAAGAAATGCAGGTTGATTTACATTACTTAGAGCCCTTGGATCCGAAGAACTTCGAAAACCATGGGGATTTGGCGCAAGCGGCCCGTGACCGTATTGCCGATGTCTATTTTTCCTCCCGCCAGTGATCTGTAAATCGCTGAAATCATTGCAAGATTAGATGCACTGTCCCTAGCTCTGCGGCCTATTCAAGCCTATTTTTTTGGGTTTGAGTCGAAGGAGGACTGATGAAGAGGCGCTTTTTATTACCATGGGTTGCGACCTGTGCCCTAATTTTTTCATGTACGACCACCCAGAAAACCAGTGAGATTCCGGATCGTCGAGAATTCCCAGTGGACCCGAAGGTGAACCCTTGTAATGATTTTTTTCAACACGCTTGCGGCCCAGCCCTAGCCAATTTTAAACTACGAGAGGATCGTAGCCGACATATTTTTTCGTTTAACGACTCCTATGAAAGAGTTTTGAGTGCAAAGAAACAATATTTAAAAGATCTAAAGTCTAAAAAGACTTTCAATGAAAAAAGTCGTCAGCTTCATGACTACTACGTCTCTTGTATGAACGAAGACGCCCGCGCCGAAGAAGAAAAAGAGGTTTTGGCACAAAGAGTGAAAACGGTTCAAAGCTTGAAAACTAAAAAAGAGTTTATCGATTACCTGGTTCAGCAGTCCTTACAGGGGCGCGACTCCCACGTGACCTATGGAAATATCGCCAACTTGGATAACAGCGATATTTATGACTTTATTATTCTACCGGCTCAAATGACGTCGATGCCTGAGAAAAGTTACTACGAAAATAAAGAACTGATGAAAGAGTTTAAGTCTATCGCCACCGACTTTTTTAAATTGGCGGATATGGATAACCCTGAAAAGCGAGCCGAGTGGGTGGCCGAGTTTGAAAGTGAATATATTAAGAATTATCCGACTCCCGCGGAGATGCGCCCTCTTTGGTCCAAGCGTGCCTATTCAAAGCGTTCGCATCTCTTAGGATATAAAAACCTTGAATTGGGACCGATTTTTGAGAAAGTTCCTAAGAAAACGAAAATAAGAAATCCCATGGATAGTGTTTTTGTGTTCCTTAACAAGGCGATCGATAAGTACAGTTTGGATCAGTTAAAAAGTGCTTACCTTTTTCAATCCGTGGAAGGTTACTTAGACCAAGGCTATCCGGACTACTTTCAGAAGTCTTTTGATTTTACCCACAAGTATCTTGGTGGACCTCCCAAACGATCAAGTTTGGATGAGCGTTGCACCGAAGATGTGATGGCCAAGTTCACTAAAGAGATTGATCATGAACTTTTTGATTCATTCTTCCCAAATTTTCCTGAAAAGAAATTTGTCAGTTTATTAGAAAAGGTGCGCAGCTCAATCATTGAAGGTTTGATTCGCAACAAGTGGTTGTCAAAAGAGTCAAAAGCGGCGGCTATCAAGAAAATCAAAAATGCCACCTTCCAAGTGGTTAAACCCAATACTGAAAAAGAATGGGACTTTAACCCTGTGGCGGACTACAAACCTAAAAAATACATCCATAATCAAGAGACTCTCGCCGCCAATTTGTCGGAGCGTGAGTTCAGGCGCTTACCTAAACCTGTGGATAAATCCATCTGGTATATGGGGCCGTTGACAGTCAATGCTTACTACTCTCCCACCAGCAACAAGTTTGTGATGCCGGCTGGTATCTTGCAATACCCCTTTTACGATCCTGAGCTTCCAGATTGGGTGAACTTAGGGGCTGTCGGTGCTGTGGTTGGACATGAGCTTGGGCATGGTGTGGACGACCAAGGGTCAAAGTATGACGAGAAGGGTAAAGTTCGGCAGTGGATGACATCCAAAGATGTTATGACCTTTAAGAAAAGAGGCGAGAAGTTAGTGGCCCAGTTTAAAGCCGCAGGTCATGACGGAAACTTGACCTTGGGTGAAAACATCGGAGATTTAGTGGGAGTGACCTTTGCTTTGAATGCCGCTCAAAAAACTATGCCGGTGGATCCTGTCGCCCGCGAGCGAGCCACGAAAAACTTTTTTCTTCAATACGCGCGAGCCTGGTGTGGTGTTATGCGACCCAAACAAATTGAAATGCGATTGAAAACCGACCCGCATGCTCTGGTTTGGGCTCGAGTTAATGAGCAGATGAAACATCAACCCGAGTTCCATCGTGTTTACAATTGCAAAGCCGGTGACAAATTGTACTTACCCAAAGAAGACCAAGTGCAAATTTGGTAAATCGAAGGAGTGCAGAATCAAGGATCTTAGGTCTGACCCAGGGTCAGGCCTATGTTATCAAAAACGCAAATGTTGTTATTTTTAAAAGCCTGGCCGAGTGCCGGGCTTTTTTTTTATCGACGTCCGCCGGCGGAGTAGTCTCTGATCTTTTGGTTCGCATAATCTGAGGTGATGCCATCCTGGCGGCCCATTCCATTGCTATAGTTGGGGCCGATCACATCAGCTTCGGTGTAATCGGTGACATCTCCATCTCCATCGAGAGTGCACTGACTGGTGCGTTCGCCGGTCTGTGGGTCCTCGGTGTATTGGCAGCCGGGCTTATAATCTTCGCTCCCCTGGGACATCACTTCGTCGGAAAACTTCGGAAGAGTCAGTTCTTCGGCGAGAACCGCTGTTGACGTTAGACTCAATGATATTAAAAGCACTGTGATTTTCATAAGGGCTAGGTATCACGCGTCTTTCGGGTGGGCAAGAGCCTTTCAAAGACTTGAAAAAGGTTCTTCGGGGAGAGGCTTAATCGGCAGTCTTGAGGGGGAAACCCTAAAATAGGGACCGCGGCTCCTGCCTTGCCTTAATTTCGCCCTTTGGGCGAAAACGCGTCCGCTTTAAGGAGGTCCCTATTTTAGGGTTTCCCCCTCAAGACTCGCCCATCAAGATCTCCTTTCAGACTTTTTTGTGAAGATTATTTGAGCTCGATGATGCAGGTCCCGTTCGGGATAGCGAGCGTGCGACTCCGGGCTTACTTTAATTTTGCCCTTTGGGCGAAAACGCGTCCGCTTTAAGGAGGTCCCTATTTTAGGGTTTCCCCCTCAAGACTCCCCAATAAAGATCTCCTTTCAGACTTTTTTGAGGATGATCTGGGAATAGGGATCATTATGATGAGCGCAATGGTGATTGGGATAAATTTGATTTTTGGGATTGAAAAAGATTGAGCTATTTTTTTAAAGCCCAAGCACTGTTTCACCAGTTCTTGGGCTTGAGAATATAAGGTTTTTTGAAAACTCTTACTGAGCGAGAGTTTGATAATGTTTTTAGGTTTGCTTAGAAACCAACACCAACTAGGGCTTTTGCGTAAACTCCGCTTAGGTCGATTTCAGAACCGCCGCTGCCTTCGAGGTCGGCCATCATGTAGCCCAGTTCGCCACCGATCATGATCAGGCCTAAAGAAACTCCGGCCTCGGCTCCCACTGAGTAAGTCAGGTTGGCATCATATTCGCTTGTGGCTCCTGGGATTTCGATCTTGTAATCGTTAACAAAACCAATGGTACCAATCACGCCCGCATAAGCAAAAAGATCGATGAATCGATAATTGATGAGAAGAGACGTTCTTTCAAAAGAAGCGTCAGCGGTTCCCACCAAAGGAATGTTTTCAACCTCTGAGGCCATGTTTTCGTAACGAAGACCAAAACCAAAAGGCAACAACGGCAATTCAACAATTCCATCCAAGTTGAATCCGGCCAAAGACTTTAAGTTCGCTGTTCCCACTTCGTCATCAGCTGGGGTTTGAACACCATAGCCCGCGCGCAACTCAAAAAGAGCTTGAGCGTTAGAAGCCACAAAAAAGAAGGCCGCTAGGACCAGTAATTGTTTTTTCATAAGATACTCCTGTTTAAATAAGTTAATGCAAACCTAAGTATTGAAAAACGAAAAGCTTAAATATTCAAGTCTGGGGGAGTTTAATCTTAAAGGTAAGACAGGGCTTTTTGGGCAACTGGAGCGGTGCTGAGCTGTTCCATACAAAAATATTGCGGGCATTCCTGCTTCAGGCACTCAAACTGGGCCGGACACTGCACTTTCGGGGTGAAGGTACTGACTTCTTTACCTTTTGGTCCCCAGCGTTCGGCTTGATGAACTTTGATGGGCGAGTAAATACCAATAGAGGGTGCCCCCAGCGAAGCGCTTAAATGAAGCACTCCGGTGCTGGGGGCAATGTTGGCTTTGGCATTTTTTAGAAGTTTCAACAACTGATAACCATTCAGTTGTTTATCCAACCAAACAACTTTGTGGTTATCTTTTAAGGCCTGTTTCAGTGGGGACAAATAGCTTTCATCTGCTTTTGTCCCAGTGATGACCACTGTGGCTTGTGTGGTCAATTGGTTAATCAATTTTGTGTAGGAAGATGTGGGCCAATTCAAGGCCGAGCCCCCCATGCCAGGGTGAACAACAAAATAATCTTGGGACACATCAAATTGCAAATCAACATCTGTGGGCGCGTCCAACTCGGCTGGCAACCAATCTTCACGGTTTCGTTTTAAATCAAAAACATGTTCAACAAGTTGAAAATTGTATTCCATCTCGTGGGCCTCAACACGGCTGCGTTTTTGCCGAAGGCCTTTGTTTAAAAATAGATAGGAATGCCATTGTGATAAAACGCCGCCACGAACTTTGATGCCACAGCTCCATAAAGCCAGATTGACCCACCAAGGGACATGAAAACTGATCGATACATCGGGGCGGATTTGTTTAATTTTTTTTCTCAATTCCCAAAAGGAATTCCAGGGCGTTGATTTATTTAAGGAGAAAAAGGGCTTTTTTGTTCGTTCACTTTTGGCGACAAAATCCAAACCCTGGGGGATCAGCCAGTGGCATTCATAATCCTTTGCGACCAGTCGGTCGCAAGGAAGTGTTAAAACTAAGTCGCCCATTCGGTCGAGGCGAATAAAAAGAGCTTTTTTCATCAGTACTTTCGAATCAATCCCACAACAATTCCACGAATATCAACTTCTTCTGGATGATACCAAAAAGACTCCATGGTCGAATTCGCCGGGCGAAGTTCGATTTTACCGTCTCTTTTTTTACGTTGGTATATTCTTTTGACTGTTGCCTCATGATTGACCACGGCCACCACGATCTCGCCATCACCAGCGTACTCTTGGCGTTGCACTAAGATGGTATCACCATCGTGAATCCCGTCCTCGATCATAGAGTCGCCTTGGACCTGCAGGGCATAGGTTTGCTCTGGTTTTTTTAGCAGTGAAACGGGAATGTCTATGAACTCATCATGTTTCAAATGTTCGATGGGAGCACCAGCAGCCACATTTCCAAGCAATGGGATGGTGACATTTGGGGTCAGACGGGTTTGGATTTCACGCAGGTTATCGGGAAGGGCTTGGGCTGAATGTAAAACTCGAATAGCTCGCTTTTGGTTACCACCTGGGTTGTGAATATAGTTTTTTTGCTCGAGCTGGCGGAGATAGTTTTGAACGGAGTTGTTCGATGCAAATCCGAAGTGATCTTTGATTTCCAAGAAACTTGGAGAGTACCCATTGCTGGATATATAAGACTCGATAAACTCCAACACGTTTTTTTCTTTGGGTGTTAAAGGTTGAAAGTCATTCCCGACAATATTCATTAATAAACCTCCCTGTTATGTAAGTAATATGTAAATTATGTGTATCTTATAGGAAAGTCAATGGCCCTTAAGTCCTGAACGCGCTAAATTATTCGGCTTTTTTTTCTGTCAGGGAACAATAGACGGTCGGGCTATCGGGACTCCAAACTTTAGCGATCGCCGGATGGGCGAGGTAGATTCGCTGTAATCTCAAATCGTTAGCCAGCTGCTCCCCATGGAGGTCCGGTTTCTGATCACGGCAAAGGTCGGGGCGGGGAAAATGCTTATTATAAGAGCTGGTGGCAAAAACTTCGGCGGCAAACCAGTCGGCAAAGGCTTCGTTCAGTTGGTCTTTTTGCAATTCCTGAGGCGGGTATTGGTCGGTATTACAGGTTGGGTTTTGCTGTAACGATTGCGCCATTTCTTTACTGATCATCTGGCCTTTTAAAGCCTTTATCAAAGAGCCATCATCACGTTTTTTGGCAGCCGCCCCTTGGGGGTTCCGTAAGCAGTTTTCGAGATGTGAAAACGGGCTCGGGCCTTTGATAAACAAACCCCAATGACAAGGATCAAAGGCATGGCTGAGTTCGTGAGCCAAAGCGGTATAGAAATTGGCGTCACTGGCTAGACTGCGCGTTTTTACGCCAACAAAAATCTGGTGTTTATTGGCATTGTAATCAAGTCCGTGACTTAAAAAACTCATGGGGTTGGACTTAAAGGGGCTGGTTTCAAGGGATGAGAACCAAGCGAGTTGGACGGTATCAATGCGGTGGATGATACTTTGTTTGTCTTTTTTTGGCACCTCCCAGGTCAAAACCAGTCGTTTTGCATCTTTTTTCACTGCCTCTAAAACACCAGCGAGGCGAGTTTTTAAATTCTGATCAAGGGCAATGTCATGGGCTTGTGAAAACAAGGCGTTGACCGAGCGATTGATGGCTGCATTGTCGGTTGGATACCGATCAAGAACAAACTTATGGAGATAGTAAAGGCGCCAAGCTTTGGCTATTTCAATCTCGTCAGCTGACATCAACTGACGGTCCTTAAGCCAAGTCATAAGAATAGGGCTCTTCGCCGCAATCAGCTTTGACAGAACTCCATCTGCTTCTTCCGCAATGGTGGCGAGGTTGCCGGCCGTCGCCAACTTATCATCGATTTGCTTTTGCACATCTTTATATTCAGGCGCTACCGCGGTTTGCGAATCACAGGGGGTTGCTGCCAATGCTACTGAAACCAGCAATGAGGCAATCAATTTTGCGGAGGCCCTGTTGGATCACTGGATAAAACCAAGAGATTGGATTTGTCATTTTTAAACTTTAAATCTTTTTTATGCTCGCCAATTTCAGAGACCGAGAGAATCGAGTAGATGGACAGATGCAAAGTCTTAACATGCTCAAACTCAAGTTTCTTAGCTTCCTCGTCTGGGTTCACTAATATGGAGTTCTCTTCAAAGACAAAGTCGGTGATCGCCACAAAACTGAGTCCCAAAGAAGAGTCTTTGATCTTCTTGGCCTTTATCGACTGATAGGAACCATCCCGAGGGTCTCGGTAATGAATAAGATAAAAGGTGTTGTCTGACTTTTTGGCCATGGCGTAATTTTAAATCATTTTAATGTAAGTACAAGCTTCCATGTTTTGAGAGCAGATTTATTTTTTCGTTGCGGGCCTTGGGATCCAAGGCATCTTCAACTTCGACAAAATACTCAAGAAGGCCCTCTTTGGCGTTGCGAATAGCATCGTAGAGGTCCATATGAAATCCAATGGTTTGCACTTCACCGGCTTCTTCATAGGCTGTCAATTCGACTTCAAAGCCGCCGTCTTTTTTCACCAACTTGATTTGTAAAGCCGCCTCATTGGAAAGGTGGGGTGCTAGGTCCACCATTTGCTGTTGGATAAAAGCGGAAATGGCTTTTTCATCAATTTGGGGGTCATTAGCATCAATTTTAATCATTATTACCTCACTCTTCTAATTTGAGGACGATTCTGCAATTGTCAATACATCTAATAAAACCGAGTTATAATAAGGGTTTAGATGCTAAGAAGCGGGCCGTTGAGGCCAGCCCCTTTGACCACTGGGCATTGACCCAGGCATCAACTGTTTTTAGTTTGTCTAAAAAAGAGGGGTTATGAACCAGTCGAACATACAGCTAGAAGAAACCTGGAAAAAACAATTAGCCGATGAGTTCGACAAAGATTACATGCAGAATCTCAGACGCTTTTTACGCACTCAGTATCAGAGTGGTAAAACCATTTTTCCAGATAAGAAAGAGTATTTCTCGGCTTTCGAAAAAACCCCTTACGACCATGTGAAAGTGGTGATTCTCGGGCAAGATCCGTATCATGGCCCTGGCCAGGCCCACGGGTTGTGTTTTTCAGTGCGACCTGGAATAAAACCGCCACCCTCTTTGGTGAATATTTTTAAAGAGCTAAAACAAGACTTAGGTGTTCCGATTCCACAGCATGGTTTCTTGGAAAGCTGGGCGCAGCAAGGTGTTCTGTTGTTGAACTCGGTGATGACCGTCGAGCAAGGCCAGGCCGCCTCGCACCGCAATCAAGGTTGGGAAACTTTTACCGATCGAGTGATTGAAGTCCTTAACGAAAGAGAAAAGCCCATGGTTTTTATTTTGTGGGGTAGCTACGCGCAAAAAAAAGGTGCCATTGTCGATCGCAAACGCCATTTGGTGCTATCGGGTCCTCATCCTTCGCCCCTGTCGGCGCATCGAGGTTTCTTTGGCTGCCGACATTTTTCCACGGCTAACGAATTTTTAATAAAAAACAACCAGGCCCCCATTGATTGGGAGTTGCCTGAAATCTCCCACTAGGAACGCCCGTGAATCGTTTAGACCTGTTTCGTAGTCAAGTTGTGGTCACTCAAGATTATCCCGATGACAGAATTGATCGGCGGCAAAGCCTACTGGTTTTCGACGAAGCCGTACAAGCCTTGAACGATTCAAAGCTGAATCAATTCATCGAAAGTTTTCCCTATCGAGTCGCTTTCAAAGCTGGTGAATCTCTGAAAGACTTCAAACAATTTCCGAAAAATCTTGATCAGGTTTTAAAAGCTTGGCCGCAACCCATAAGTCGCGGCCAGTCTTTGGTGGCTCTCGGTGGCGGCAGTCTTGGTGATTTTGCAGGATTTGTGGCTTCGATCGTCAAGCGAGGTGTGAAGCTGATTCAAGTACCCAGCACTTGGCTAGCGGCAATGGACTCTGCCCATGGCGGCAAAAATGGCTTGAACTATGATACCGTGAAAAATCAATTGGGTACCTTTTATCCCGCCGAAAGTGTTTTTATTGTGCGTGATCTTCTGAATGCCAATCCCTCGGAACTCCGCGATCAATCCTACGGAGAGTTAATAAAGATGGGATTGGTGGGGGACTCTAAATTCTTCAAAGATTTGATGATGGAGAAGCGCGAGGCCAATGAATTTATCTGGCGATTTCTAACCAAGTGTATCGAGGACAAATACACGGTTATTTTACAGGACCCTTACGAAACCAAGTCCATACGACAAGTTCTGAACTTCGGACATACATTCGGTCATGCCTTAGAGGCCCAATTCTCTTGGCCCCATGGCGACGCCGTTTTGCAGGGAATTTTCTTTGCTCTTGAATGGAGCCGCAAGCGGGCCGAACTTTCGCAGCCCTTATTCGATCAGATCCATGAGACCATCGCCAGCAAATTCGATCGCGTCGTCGCCACTGAGTTAAAGTGGTATCGTCCTCCCAATGCAAAGACTATGATGAAATGGTTACAGGCCGATAAGAAAATCAATGATAAAGGAGAAATTCTTTTTGTTTTTCTTAGAAACATCGGTAAACCCGTCTTACAACAGGTCACAGTTGAAGAATTGTTGGAAGAGGCGAAGAGACAGAATTGGGTGAAATAAAAGAGTTTTATTTTAAAGGTAAGATTGCCGCTTCAAAATCTTTGTTCAATAGAGCATTGATTGTTCAGTCATTTTTTCCAGAACTTCAGGTGCATGGAGAAACCTCGGCTGAGGATGTCAAAGTATTGAGACAAGCTCTGCGAGACTTTTCGGACAATAAAAACCAATTTTTTTGTGGAGATGGTGGGACCAGTTTGCGTTTTCTGCTGGCGCGTTTGTCGCGAGCCCAGGGAACCTTTTCGATCACCGGACGCCCACGTCTTATGCAGCGACCTCACCAGGAACTTATTAAGGTTTTGCAAGCAATGGACGTGCAGGTTCAGACCTCGGACGATGTTATAGAAATCACATCAAAGGGGTGGACGCTCACGAGTGAGCTGAAGCTGGGACTGGGAACTTCAAGCCAGTTCATCAGTGCTCTCTTACTATCGGCTTGGAAGTTGCCGAAGGATCTATGCCTCGACATAGGAGAGACAACAGGCAGCTTTTCCTATCTAAAGATGACTTGTGATTTTTTGAAACACTTAGGGATGGAAATTAATTTTAACGGATCAAAGCTCTGTGTTCCCAAAAACCAAACCTTAAAACACCGAAGTTACAAAGTGGAGCCAGACATGAGTTCCGCTTTTACAATGGCCGCCTTGGGAGTGGCCGGCGGTCAAACCATCATAGAAGAGTTCCCTTCTCACTCGATTCAGCCAGATTCAAGTTTCGTAGAGATTTTAAAAAAAGTAGGCGGACATTTAGAAATGCACGATGGCTCTCTGTATGCCAGCACCGGTTCTTTGCAAGCCGCCTCTTTGGATTTGCAAAGCAATCCTGACATGTTTCCGGTTTTAGCCATTCTTCTTCTTAAGGCCAAAGGGACATCAAAACTCAGTGGTCTACACAGCCTGATTCACAAAGAGTCAAACCGTATTGAAAAAACTCGAGAGTTGATTGAAAAACTAAAAGGTCAGGCTAGTTGGGATGGTCAATGTTTTGAAATTACCGGCGATCCCCAATTCAATTACCAACAGTCTTTTGCTTTTGATGCTGATCATGATCACCGAATGGCAATGGCGGCCTCTGTGGCCATGATTCAGGGTGCTTCCATTCAAATGTCTGATCCGACTGTTGTGAACAAGAGCTTTCCTGGCTACTGGGAGGCCATTGGTTTATGACATCTTGGGCTTTAATCGGACATCGAGGAGTGGGGAAGAGCCAGCTGTTGAATCAGTTGGCCGGTGAATTTCCCGAACGTCGCTGTCTGAGTCTCGATGCGGAGATCGAAAAGCGTGAGAAGCGCTCCATTAAAACCATCTTCGAAACTGAGGGTGAGTCTGGTTTTCGCACCATCGAAGAAAAGACTTTGCAGACTTGCTTAAAAGAATACCAGGGTCAGAGCTTGGTGATAGACATCGGTGCCGGCTTTCGCGGTGTGATTCCGCGCTCTTTAAAATGTCTGTGGGTGCGACGAAAAGGCCTAACACCCCATTCAATGTTTCTTGATCGCCCGCCACTTGATGGGCAGCTGAAAATGAAAGCCTCACGTTTTGCAGAGAGAACAAAAAGATATCAAAAGCGCGCCGATTTACAATTGGAGCTGCGCGAGGGGCCTAACAACTTTCAACAGGGTGAGCGCATTTTTTTTCAAGCTTTGTTAGAAGGGCAATCAACATCAGCATTGAGTTCCTATTTTTTCACTCTCAATGAGTCCACCACCTCTGAAGAGAGAAAAGTGTTGCGTCGGTTGGGAGTGGCGGGCTTTGAATGGCGGGATGATTTGATGAAGGCAGGACCACAAACCGACGATCGCATTTTGTACAGTCTTCGTAAAAATAAAGACAATCTTAAAAAAGTCGATGGCCCTTGGGATTGGCCATTGGAGTGGGGGCCTAATTCTAAGGCTTCAATTGTTTCCTGCCACACCTTGAAAGGAGATCTGCAAGAGACCATTCAAAGTCTGCCGTCGACGGACCAAATCATCAAATTGGCGGTACCTGTGAAAGATTTCTCTGAATTGATCACCGGGCACCGATGGATGCAGGAGGCACCCGACAAGAGGGTGTTTCTACCCCATTCTAAAAAGGGGCGCTGGTCATGGTATCGTCAGTGGACAGCCAACTCCACAGCCTTACAGTTTGCGCGCTTAGCCCAGGGCTCTGCGGCCGATCAACCATCAGTTCTTGAAGTTCTCAATCAAAAATCCGAAGCTTTGCATTTTGCAGCTGTCTTGGGATCACCTGTGAGCCATAGCTGGACTCCAACCTATCATCAGACTTTTTTCCAAAAGCAGAAGGTCAGTGTTTTTGCCATTGATGTGACCGAGGCAGAATGGGACCAGGCCCTTCCGGTTCTTGAAGAATTGGGGTTGCGATGGGCGGCGGTGACGTCACCTCTGAAGCAAAAAGCCGGGGCCACCATAGGTATTGATTCACCCATTAACACTTTATGCTTAACCCCCTCAGGCTGGGTCGGCACTAATACAGATGCCGATGGTTTTGCTTCTCTGATCAAGAATCTAAAGGGTCAAAAAGTGGCTGTCTGGGGTGGAGGGGGAACATTGAATTCCGTACTTCAATCGATTCCAGAAGCCACATTCTATTCGTCGAGGACGGGTGAAATCAAAGAAGGCCTTGGCGTCAAAGCACCCCAGGTCCTTGTTTGGGCGGTGGGAGCCGCCCATTTTTCACGACAAGGTGTTTTTCCGCCTTCTCAATGGCCTTTAAAGAAAGTGATCGATCTGAACTATTCAAATGATTCTCCAGGGATAGAGTGTGCCTTCAAGTTTGGTTGCCAATACCAATCGGGTGCGGTTATGTTTGTGGCCCAGGCCCAAAAGCAACAGGAGTTTTGGAATGAGTGCCGGATCAAATAAATTTGGAAACCTGTTTCAGTGGACGACCTTTGGCGAAAGTCATGGTCCTGCTATGGGAGTGGTTATTGACGGTTGTCCAGCCGGTTTGGCATTCGATGAGTCGTTGTTGCAATCCAATTTGCAAAGACGACGTCCCGGGCAAGCGGGAACCACTTCACGTCAAGAATTGGATTCGGCTGAGGTTTTAAGTGGTGTTTTTCAAGGAAAAACACTGGGAACTCCCATAGCAATTATGGTCAGAAACACCAACCAAAAAAGCCAGGACTATGACGAAATACAAAACCAACCTCGTATCGGTCACGCCGATGATGTGTGGCAAGGCAAGTTTCAACATTGGGATCATCGTGGCGGGGCGCGTGCGTCGGCTAGAGAGACTTTAAATTGGGTGATCGCTGGTTCGGTGGCGCAAATGTTTTGTCGCAGTCAAAGTGCCGATGTGCAGGTTGAGGCCCGTTTAAAATCTGTCGCCGGTGACAAGGTTTCTGAGATGCAGAAGGGTGAACTTGTGGAGCGGCTTGAGTTGGCGCGATCCGAAGGTGAAAGTTTTGGAGCGGTTGTTGAGTTACAGATTGAACAGCCTCCAAAGTTTTTAGGCGAACCCATCTTTCTAAAGGCAAAAAGTGAATGGGCCAGGGCCTTTATGATGATAAATGCTTGTGTCGGAGTTGAGTTAGGGGATGGTTTTGAAATCGCCAGCGCAAAAGGAACCGACGTTCATATGGCAAGTGATTCGAAAGTTTACGGTGGTATCCGAGGTGGAATGACCACAGGAGAACGAATCTCTTTTCAGCTGGCTTTCAAACCCACATCAAGCATTTTAGACACAGCCAAAAAAGGCCGACACGACCCCTGTGTGGCCTTGCGAGCTCTTCCTATAGTTGAGGCCATGACTTGGAATGTTTTGGCGGACTTATTGTTAGCTCAACGATTGAATCGAACATCGTGAATCAGAACGGCCTTGTCCTGGTATACGAAGTGAACATCGACATCAGCAATATATGATTTAAAAGGTCCGGTTTTATTTTGCAATTTGTCTTCGTGACTTCGAACATCTCGGCACATGGACTCTTCAATAAGCTGAACCAGTTGCCTTGAAAGATCGGCGTTGGAAGTCTGCCAAACCACTTTTAAAACAGGATCGTCGGTGTTTTCAACCCAACCGGCCTTAGAAGACAATGCGAAGTCGTATTCGGCGATGTAAGGTTTAATATCGAGGATGGGTGTGCCATCAATCAGATCAAGATTTGAAATAGAGAGTCTGGCATTCTTAGAATCAACCTTGTCCAGTCGCACCAAGCTGAGGCCCAAAGGGTTCGGTCGGTGGGGCGTGCGACTTGCAAACATTCCGACCTTGCTGCCGTTGAGCCGTGGAGGATGAACTTTGCCGTTGGTGTTGCCTTTTCGATTCTGGTGAAAATGAAAGATCAGCCATAGGTGACTAAAGTCACTAAGATCCTCGAGGCATCCTTGTGGGCAAAATTCAGTGTCCAACTGTAAAACACCTTGTGAGGACGGGGCCAAGCCGGTTTGTCGAGGAGTGCCAAACTTCTGTTTAAAAGGGCTTTGAATTTTACCGATGGGGCGTAGGATGAGTTCTTTGTCCATTGATGAAGTTCCTAGCATCCCGTTGGGGTTTATGCTAGTCTCAACTTCTATGAAAACAGACCATGTGACCGGCCTTGTGAAGCGACATCCCGATGGCTTCGGATTTTTAATTCCCGACTTACCTGACCACCCCGACCTCTTCCTTTCTCGCCGAGAAATGAATGGTGTGATGACCAACGATCGCGTTCGAGCAGAGGTCAAAAAAGAAAAAGGTGGTGATCGCTTTTATGGTACCGACGTTGAAATTCTTGAACGTGGAATTTCAAGAGTTGTCGGTAAAGTTCGCAAAGGCCCCAAAGGTGATCTCGAGTTGCTGGATGCTGTGCAAAAATGGGGAGCCATCTTAAAGATTCCCTATAAAAATTCTCGAGGCGCCGTTGAAGGTGATTTAGTTGCAGTGGAAATTGTAGAATACCCTGACAAAGGCGCCACATTCACTGGACGCGTTGTTGAAATCATTGGAGATGGCGAAGACCCTAATAACGATCTCAAACGTGTTTTGCATTTGCATCAAGTTCCAATGGAATTCCCATTCAATGTGACCAATGAAGTGGAGGCCATTCCTGAATCGGTCAGTGACAAAGACCGTGAAGGTCGAGTCGACTTGCGTGACAAAGCTCTAATCACAATCGACGGAGTCACCGCAAAAGACTTCGATGATGCTATTTACGTTGAATCCACAGAAACTGGCTTTCGTCTTTGGGTGGCCATCGCAGATGTCAGTCACTATGTGCGGCCTGGCAAGTATCTCGATGATGCGGCCTTCGAGCGCGGCACATCGGTTTACCTTCCCAACTATGTTGTTCCGATGTTGCCAGAAAAAATATCCAATGGAATCTGTTCCCTGAAGCCAGAGGTGGATCGGCTGGCCTTTGTTTGTGAAATGCAATTAACCTTTCAGGGTGAGCTTCAGAACGCGAAGGTCTACGAGGCCGTGATTCATTCCCATGCTCGGGTCACCTATGGTGAAGCCCAAGAGATTATCGATGGCAGCGAGACTCATAAGAAAAAGGAAGTTCAAAACAACATCATGCGAGCCGCTGATCTGGCTAAAATTTTAATGACCAAAAGGTTCCGAGAGGGCTCTCTTGATCTGGAGGTTCCAGAGACAGAGGTGGTTGTTGATGATTTAGGGCAAACCATTGACGTCATCAAAAGTGACCGCGTGTTCGCTCATAAATTGATTGAAGAGATGATGTTAGCGGCCAACGTTGCGGTTGCAAAATTGATTCAGAAAAAAGAGCAGGCCGCTTTGTATCGAGTTCATGAAGCGCCCAATGCCGAAGATATTGATAAAATTCAACACTATCTCAGTAGTTTCGGAAGTCAGAAAACCCTTCGCGGTGGTCACCTGCAGAAAAAACTGACCAAGTCCTTGCAAGAATTTAAGGGCAAGCCAGAGGGAGTGGTTCTTAATATTTTAACTCTACGATCAATGAATCAAGCCTGCTACTCACCCGACAACATTGGTCACTTCGGCTTAGGCTTTGATGATTATGCTCATTTTACCTCTCCGATTCGTCGTTATCCGGATTTGATTGTTCATCGTATCTTAAAGAAACTGTTCACCGATTCGAAGTCGGGCTTTTTATACAGTGAAGAGGACCTCAGAACATTTGGTTCGGTTTTAAGTGCGGCTGAGCAAAGAGCGGTCAAAGCTGAGAGACAAGTCATCTCGATCAAAAAGGCGCGCTTTCTGGGCGACAAGGTGGGAGAGATTTTTCCTGGTGTCATCAGTAGTGTTGCAAAATTTGGTGTCTTTGTCTTACTTCGTCAATTCGATATTGATGGTCTCGTTAAGGTTGATAACTTGGGAGATGATTTTTTCGAGTTTGATGAAGAGCATATGATTCTTTTTGGTAAGAAAACAGGTAAGAAATTTCGTTTGGGAGACACCGTTCGTGTCTTGGTTTCGGCCGTTGACACAGAAGATGGCAAAATTGATTTCTTGCTCACCAAAGAAGGCAGCGATGAGCTTGTCACCAGCGGCAGTTCCCAGCGACGGCGGGACAATAAAAAGCAAAGCCAGCCAAAAAGAGACGGTCAGTCTGATCGTAAAAAGAAAAGCCAATCAGGCCGCAAAAAAAGCAGTAAATCTGATCGCAAAAAAAGTGGTAAATCGGACCGAAACAAAAAGAAGTCTCGGCGTCGACCAAAGAAAAAAGGCCAAGCCAAAAACAAGAAGTAACAAAAAGGATAGAAATGTCGACAGCCAATGGTTGAGCCTTGGCCGTTGATGGCCCTTTTGTAAAAGTCTTCGCCTTGCGATCAAACGGATTGGCTCTGCTCGGATCGAAACAGGACACGCTGCCTCAAGACAAATAGTCTTTTTTATCATTCCTATCAATTCATTCACTTTATTGAGTCATAAATACAAAACTCGGCCTTTTCTGCATTTGAAGTCTATTTTTTTTGGGGCGTCGGTTCGACATTGATGGTCTAGGCAAAACTGCAAAATTGAGAGATGATTGGTCTGATTTAAGCTGCCAGTCCAGACGGTTTTAGTGACAAAGGAAGGTTACAATGAGTTGGTTACAAACTCCAAAGCAGATCGGTGAAACCATTAAAAATGCCGGGCGATTGCGAAAAATTGTGAGTGTATTCGCCAGGAATGGATTTCATGATGTTGCTCAGAAGATAAAATTGAATTCATTTATCAATTCATGGACGACGTCATCCGAGACCAGCCATTTGTCTACGGCTCAGCGTGTAAGAATTTCTTTTGAAGAGTTAGGGCCTACCTTTATTAAACTGGGTCAATTGTTGGCGACGCGACCCGATGTGATTCCATCCGATTACGTGAATGAGTTTCGTAAACTTCAAGATCAGATACCACCGATTGATTTTAAAGAAATAGAGAAGATTTTGGATCAGCAGTACCCATCAGGGTACAAAAATATATTTAAAGAGTTTACCGAAAAACCTATTGGATCAGCGAGTATCGCGCAAGTCCATCAGGCGAAACTGCTGGATGGGACCTCAGTGGTCGTTAAAATACAAAAGCCAGGAATCTCCGAAATCATTGAAGATGATACTCGCATATTGCATCTTTTGGCGGACTTGTGTGAACACTACATTCCCGAGTCTAAAATTTTTAATCCCACCGGGATGGTTAACGAATTCTCCCGTTCGATCTCTTTGGAAACAAACTTTGTTGTTGAGGCTAATAATATAAAAAGGTTTCAGGAAAACTTTTCTGAAAACCCTCAAGTTAAAATACCGAATGTTTACTTGCAATTTTCTGGTCCTAAAATATTGGTGATGGAAGAGCTCAAGGGCAAGCCGATGAGTCATGGTGATGCATTTGCTCATGAAGGATTGGATCGTAGTGCATTAATGAAAGCGGGGATGCGTGCCTACTTCTCTATGGTTTTTCGAGATGGGTTGTTTCATGGCGATTTGCATGCTGGCAATATTTTTGTGTTACCTGAAAATAAAATTGGATTTATAGATTTCGGAATGGTTGGGCGATTGTCTCGTAAAACCCAAGGTGCAATCGCTGCTATGTTTATGGCTTTGATGGCTGAGGACTATGATCGGTTGGCCTACGAATACATAGAGATGGCTCCTTTTAATAATGCGACCGACCGGCAAGCTTTGGCGCAAGATTTACGTTCGATATTATCTCCTTTCTTTGGTCTGACTTTAAAAGACGTCAACATGGGTAAACTGCTTTTAGAATCTTCAAAAGTCGCGGCCAAGCATCATGTGGTATTGCCCTCGGAGCTGATGATGTTCTTTAAGTCCATGGTTACCATCGAAGGCCTGGCCCGTATGGTTCAAGATGATTTCGATATGCTTCCTTTCGTTAAAGAGTTTGCCAAAGACCTTTTGAAATCGAAGGTGACGACAACAGAGCTGTTTTCGGATATGACATTTCAGATGAAAGAGTGGGGTTCTTTATTGGACAGTATTCCAAAAGAGTTGAAAACTCACCTAAGAAAGATCAATCAACCCAATTATTCAGAGACTGTTGAGATTCGTAATATTCGAGAGCTTCAAGAGACTTTCTATCAGACCGGGCGACTGATTTTTGTAGGAATCGTTATTTCTGCTTTGACCATCGCCGGCGCTATGACGATTGAGGCTGAGAGTCGCTATTTAGTTTATGGTATCCCTGTATTCAGTATGTCTGTGTTTGGTCTTGCAACCCTATTGTTCATCCGATTTTTCCTAAAAGGAAAATAGACAGATCAATCGCCACCTTTGGTGGTGGCAAAAATAGTGTACCTGATCCCATCGGCCGTTATCGGCACGATGATTCCCTTTTTGTTCGTCAAAACCTCAGGATCTTGAGTGATGTCTTTGGTGTGAACTTCATTGTGGTTGATGATTCCGCACTCAGTTAAAACATGTTTAAGGATCACATAACCGAGGGACCGACAGATCACATCCAATGATTTTCCAGAGATCTTTTCCGATTTATCACGGATCGAGTTCAAAGTGTCTTCACTACATAAAACTGAGAATGTGTTAGAAACTTTTCCAACATAAACTTTAATGATGGCAGCATAATCGCCTTCAACTTTCTCACCCCTCTGCTTGAGTTTCATTTCGGCAAGTTTGAAGTCTTTTCTATCCAGTGCCTCTTCTAAAAATGCTAAGGACGAATCGAGTAGGC
The DNA here is from genome assembly GCA_964588335.1 of uncultured Pseudobdellovibrionaceae bacterium. GTDB lineage: Bacteria > Bdellovibrionota > Bdellovibrionia > Bdellovibrionales > JAGQZY01 > JAGQZY01. Next base: position 328,796 of record CAZPOV010000001.1, read on the forward strand.
TCGAGAATATACTAGCAGAAATCATTTTTTCGGTGGATCCAAGACTGAAAAGATTGCGAATAATTTTTGCAAACTCCATGGATTCCACAGGTTTCTTTACAAAGTTTACAAACTCAAAGTTTCTTTCCACTTCTCGTTTATCATCGTTGGAAAGGACAATCATGGGAGTGGTCTGGTTGAACGGATTGCTGCGTGTCGACTCAATAAGCTCATCACAAGTACGCTCACCCAAATCCCAATCCGAAATAATCAGGTGAAAGGTTTGGTTTTTAAGTTTGCTGACGCCAGCCGACAGGCTTGTGGCTTGAATAATTTTAACATCTTTACCAAAGTGAGAGTTTAAAATATCGACGATTGATTGGCGAAAAGCCTGGTCGGTATCGACGATTAAAATCCATTTTCGCGTTTTTATTCCCATAGTTCATAAGTGTACATTCAGATGGCCGAGGATTCCACTATTTATCAAACGGGTACAGCCCAATATTTATGAACAAACTGTCTAGTTGATAACACAGGCGTTGCCAGTGGTCTCGTCGCCAGTGAAGGTATCGTCAGACTGATTCTCAGGGGCTGAAAAATAAGCTTCTAGATTCCTCGCCAAAAATCCAAGGTGAACGATATTTCCACCACTGACGTAGGGAACAAGTGCCGAATTGGTCATGCTGCCATCGGATTTAATAAAGTTTTCGATACCTGTGGGCGTGTATTGAACCCCGCGGGTTTTTAAATAACCGACTAAAAGGGCGGCAGCCGAGGTGACAATGGGTGTGGCTTGGGAAGTGCCTCGAATTCGGGTCCAGCCACCCCCTAATGATGTTGAGAGAATTCCGCCGTTGGTATTGGCCGAATTTTCAGCACCCGGTGCTGATAGCTCGGCATAAGTCGTGCTGTAGTTTGAGAACAGAGAAAGGCCGGCATTGATTGTATCCACCGATGCGACTGAGATCACGCCTCCCAAACTGGGGCCAATATAAGCCGGTGCGAATAAATTATTAGCTGTAATTTCAGCGTTCTGATTGCCGGTGGCCGCCGTAACTACAATTCCAGCTGCGATAGCGTCGCTGATCGCATCTTCCATTAGCGGGTTTTGCCCTTGAGCCTCGACGCTTAAATTAATTATATCGGCTCCATTTCGAATGGCGTACTGGATGCCGTTGAACACATTTTGCGAAGTTCCCGCACCGTTGCTATCGAGAACCTTCACCGCCATGATCTCAATGTATCCACCGGTTAATCCGGCGACCCCGTACGAGTTGTTTTCAATGGCAGCAACAATACCGGCGACATGGGTTCCATGACCGTCGTCATCAAGGGGTGCATTGTTCAAAGCAATATAATTGTAGCCGTGATTGCCATTGCCATCTCTCCACATTCGACTGCTTAAGTCAGGGTGATTATAATCAACACCACTGTCGACAAAAGCGATAACTACTTTTTCGGTGATTTCGTTCTGTAGATTTTGACTCTCGTCATGTCCAACAAAACTCAAGTGGGCCTGCTGGGACGACTGTGGGTCGTTAACGGCACTAGCAGAAACACTTTGGCTCACCTGAACTTCTGAGTTCTCAGCGATACCTAATACACAAGGATTGTCTTCTAGGCCGGCTTCAAGGTCGGCAATGGAGGGCGGAGATGCAAAGCTCACAGTGATAGCGGCTTTTTTCATGGTTTGCTGAGGTCCACTCAGACGGATCTCTTGACTTAGAAAAAGTGATGAATTCTCTGGGTTTTGTAGACAGGCCACATCGACAACAACCGATAATGGAGTCGCCGTTTGACTGAGTTTGGCTTGTGCTGAAAAGAATTTTTTCTGAACTCTAACCTTACTGGAAACAAACGGGGACTGCTGTCCGGTTTGCAGTTTACAGAATGAAAAGCCGACCGACCCACCTTTAGACTCGAAGCTCCGGCCACAGTTTTGAAAGACCAAAAGCAGCGAGGGGATCGAAACTATCAACACCCATATTTTCCAACTTCGCAAATTTTCCCCCTCAAACAAGCCAAGTAAGTTCTTAAATTATCTCATTAATCTGTTTAAATCTCTACGGGAAACCCGCGCCAGTGCCGTTTTTTGTCTTTTACGTGTGTACAGAATATACACAGAAGAACCCTAGTTGTTTCAATATGAAACGAGGATCGTCGAACTTTTATACAGGTGCAAAGCCACTTCTTTGTTTAGTTTGTTTTCAGTGCATTTGGCACACTTGGTACTACTGTTGCTCTTAATAAGTATGATTATAGGAGGTTTTATAATGAACACCACTAAGAGCATATTTAAAGGAGTGATTAGATCTGCTGTCTTAGTTTTGATCCTAGTTGGAATTTCAAACTGTAACCAGTTCCATTCTTTCTCAGGTTCAGAGCAAGATGCTCACTTATCTAAGAACCCAGTATTTGACGACCCGTCAACATCCTTCGCCGGACCTGATCAGACCGATCAAGGACTTGTAACGGATGTCGATAACCCAGACAATCCTCAAGAGCCTGAAGAGCCCATTGTTGTAGTTGATACACCGACACCTCTTCCACCTTTCCAGTTTTGTCCAGACGGACGTTTCCAAGTTTTAAGAAGAGATGGAACTTATACAAGATGTCGTCCTTGTTTAGCGCAAGGCACTCGCGAAGTCGACGGTGTCGATGTTCCAGTTTGTGAAGTTCAAAGATGTGACCAAGAAAATCAATATATATTCTTTGGAGACGACGTTGATCGTCCCTCTCGTTCTTGTGAGCGTTGTGACGTACTGAGTGGAGATAACAGCCGGTGTGTGGTTGTTGTTGAGCCTCCAGTGGTAGAACCCCCAAGACCCCCAGTGGTCGATACCCCAGACCCAGTTATCAATTGTCAGACTCGTCCTTGGATGGCGCGTTGTAATAATGACGATGATGATGGTGGCGACGGCGGTGGCGATGGCGGCGGCGACGGCGGCGGTGACGGCGGTGGAGACCCGTTGATGATCGACTCCCAAGGTATCCAGTACGCCTCTGAGCAAGAGCTTCTTGAATCGGATGCCAGCTACTTCAACAGTGGAGAGTTTAGTCTCACCAATCCAAATCCTGTAGAAGGATCTGAGTTTGATGTTGAAGACATCGCTGAAAGACAGAACTTTGAAGGCTTCAATCTTCTTGGTCAACAGCCACAGACAGTTCTGGATGATGGACGATTCCTACATATTAATGATCGTGGGAAGAACTTTAAGTTTCAAAATATGAGTTGGACGCGAACGGGTCAAAGACGTTACCGTTTCTTGGCTCTACCGAACGCTCAAGGTTATGTATTAGGTATTGATCAACTTTTCGGAGACAATACGTTTGGCCCCGACCGACAACAACCTTTTGCTAAAGATGGATTCCATGCTCTTAAAAAGTATGACAACAACGATGCTGGATCCAATGAGGCCATTATGTCTGACGGCTATATCGATGCCAACGACGCAGTTTTCAGCCGCCTAAGACTTTGGCATGATGAGAACGGTGATGGTAACGTTGATACACCTGAAGAGATTCGCACAGAACTAGCACCTTTATCGAGCTTTGGAATCACTTATATTCATTTGGTTCCTAACGAAAAGTTCTTTGAAACGGATAAGTATGGAAACGACATTGCTTACAAATCAATAGTCGGATTCCAAGCTGAAGATGGTAAGCCAAAATTAGGAACAGCTTTTGACCTTTGGTTTCAGTACGACCCTCGTGAGATTCTTAACATCAACGGTGGTTCGATCAGCTGTCCAACCAATTTTCGGATTCTGTCTGAACAACAAATTCAAGCTCTACCGAACGAATGTCGAGCAATGATGTAATAATTAAAAAGTGAGTGGTGTCTCGCACTGAGATATCCGTTAAAATTCACGTTTTCTGTGGGCCGAGGTTATCACTCAAACTTCGGCCTTTTTTTATTAAAACGAGACCAAAGATAGATCTGAGCTGCAATATCAAAGCATTGAAATAATTAAACTTATTATTCTTGAGAAGATTTCCTGGCTTAAGTATTCTTAAAAAAGGTTGTGATGTTCACTTGAATCAGGGAACCACCGAGATCAGGTTAGAAACAAAATGGTACTGCTCAAGGTAAAAAATGCTGGCGTTTGTTAGAGAGAGGTAGTTTTGAATCAGAAAGGTTTTTCACTAATAGAACTCATGGTCACCGTCGCAATTATTGGAATCTTGTCGGTCGTAGCCGTACCTTCCTACAAGACCTTCCAGGCCAAAGCCCGTCAAAAAGAGGGGTTTAGCTTGTTGAACGGATACTATGCTGCTGCAATTGCGACACGGACAGAATTTGGTTTGTTTCCTGGTAATATGGTGGCGACGGGTTTTGCGCCTGTTGGTGAGCTGAATTACCGTCTGAGAGTTGATGACAATCCCAATAATTTGCCGGGAACCACAGCCTTCAATAATGATGATGCCTGTTGGCGCACTTTCAATGCCTGTAATTGCGGAGGTAATTGTAATTCGTTTAAGACTTGGAGTGAAATGCCAGCAGGATCACCTGGCAACCTAGGTGTGGGGTCGGTTGCTGGTGGCGGTTGCCCGACCATCGCGACCGTGTCGATTCCGACAACCGACAATTCCTTTGTAGCCGGGGTCGCTGGTTGGATTTCTACCAGATCGACAACTCTGGACCGCTACTACATGAATGAAACAAAACTTATAGAAATGTGTGTCGATGGGTTGAAGTGATTCATATGTTTGATGATGACAAAGGGTTTTCACTCATTGAACTCATGATCGCAGTAGCGATCATCGGAATTTTGTCTCTAATAGCTGTACCCTCTTACAAAACTTTCCAAGCGAAAGCCCGTCAAAAAGAAGGATTCAATTTGATGAATAGCTACTACGCTGCTGCCATCGCCACTCGTACAGAGTTTGGTTTGTTTCCAGGAAACTTTGTGGCCACGGGCTTTGCTCCGGTGGGAGAACTCAATTACCGATTGCGTTCGAATGATGGCAATAACATCCCAGGTACCACAGTTTTTAACAATGATGATGGTTGTATAAACACTATTCAGCCTTGCAATTGTGGGGGGAACTGTCCGAATTTCAAAACCTGGAGAGAAATGCCGGTGGGAGCGGCTGGTCGTTTAGGGATTGGGTGTGTCGATTGCACAGCCTGTGGAGCTATGGGTAATGTTATGACCAATAACAACGCCTTTGTGGCCGGTGTCTCCGGTTGGATATCCACGACGGCGACAAACTTTGATCGTTATTTCTTTAATGAACAGAAAACCATCCAAATGTGCGACGATGGTCTGAAGTAAAAAGAGTGTTGGCTATTCGAAACAGGTCTTCCGCCCCTTTTATCCTAATAATTTAAGAGCTAAATTTTTGACTTGATTGGCTTGTCCCAAAACAGAAATACCTGATTGCATCAGAATGTTCTGTTTCGCCAGTTCCGCCGTTTGCTCGGCCACGTCTGTGTCACGAATTCGACTGTTGGCCGCAGAAAGATTTTCGTGAGCAATGTTCAAGTTATTCATGGTTGAAACCAAACGGTTTTGTAGAGCTCCAAAGTTGGCACGCATCGAGTTCACCCTGAGCATGGCATCATCAATGACAGATAAGGTGGCTTGTGCCCCTGGCTTCGATGAAACACTTTCAGCGGCTATACCTAGTGCGGCATTGGTTGAGTCAGCGGCAGACGAATCAAAACTAATTCGATCGTTGAAGGGATCGTTGTGTACACCCACCTGAAACTCAAGAAGTCCACCGACACCACTTAATAGGGGAGTTCCATTGTATTCTGTGACCTCAGCCACACGCTGTATCTCAAGCTTTAACTGTTGAAATTCAGCGTCAGTAAAAGATCTTTCTCTCTCGCCGACCGTGTCTGAAGATGCTTGGATAGCGAGCTCTCGCATGCGAATCAGCATATTACTGATTTCAGAGAGTCCACCCTCTGCCACTTGCACCATTGATACTCCATCTTGAGCATTTCGATTGGCTTGTTTAAGACCTCGAATTTGAGCGCGAAGGTTTTCAGAAATCGCCAGGCCGGCAGCGTCATCTGCCGCACGATTGATACGATATCCAGAGCTCAGTCTTTCCATGGCTTTCATCATCGAAAGGTTGGTATTGAACAATTGCCTTTGTCCATTGATCGAAGCCATGTTCGTAGCAATTCTTAATGACATTTTCTAGGTCCTCCAGCAAAAAAGTTTTACTGATTGTTTTCGGATTTGTTTCGTTTTTTTACGTTTTTTAAAAAAACCAATTCATACCGTCGAAATTTTAATCGGTTAATGAATCAATTTGATCGAGTCTAGTTTTTATTATTTTGAGAAATGGGGGCGACAATAAGGTCATAGCGAAAATCAGGGACCAAAATCCTTCGGCCCCCGAACGAGCAGGTGACCAGTGCCCAAGGAGAAACACCGGCCATTGAGGTAAATACCGGTCTATGCAGGGGCTAAAGGGCGAAGCGAATTCGCCCCTCAATACCTAAGAGACCGTAAACTTTTTCAGTTAAGAAAAAGTACTGTTCAAGAGTTGGAGTGAAGCTTTAGCTGTCTGGTTCGCTTGTGCTAACACTGAAGTTCCCGCCTGAAGCAAGATGTTTTGCTTCGTTAAGTTGGCTGTCTCTTCAGCAACATCCACGTCACGAATTCGACTGTTGGCTGCGGCCATGTTCTCCAAAGAAATTGCTAAGTTGTTGATGGTTGACATCAATCGGTTTTGCATAGCTCCAAAGTCGGCACGCATGGCTGATGTAGCGACAATCGCTTCATCAATTGCGGCCAATGAATTTTGTGCTGATGCTTTATCAGACACTGATGTGAGGTTCACTCCCAGTGCTGCTGAGTTGGCATCGGCTTTTGAAGCATCAAAACTCAATCGGTCAATGTTAGGATCGTTGCGAGTTCCCACTTGGAAGTCAAGGATTGCTCCTGTTCCACTGAGAAGAGGAGTTCCATTGAACTCTGTACTGTCAGCGATCCGGTCGATTTCGTCGACCAGCTGTTGATATTCGACATCAAGAAGTTGTCTTTCGACGGGGCCAATGGTGTCAGAAGCGGCTTGAACTCCCAGCTCTCTTAAACGAATTAAGATGTTTGAGATTTCTTGCATTCCACCTTCTGCGACTTGCAACATTGAAACACCATCTTGTGCGTTTCTCCAAGCCACTTTCAGTCCGCGAATCTGGCCGCGTAAGTTTTCAGAGATGGCTAAGCCTGCGGCATCATCACCTGCTCTATTGATGCGATACCCAGAACTTAATTTCTCTAAGCTCTTATCAAGGGCGATTTTGTTACCGTACAAATTTCTTTGTGCGTTTAACGACGCCGTGTTTGTATTAATTCTTAGGCCCATGACTTCCTCCTTGAAAGTATTAGTGCATCAGTTCCGTTGATGCGGGAGTTTCATAACTCCATAGGGCATTTTCCTATCAACTGGCTATTCGGTGTTTCAGTATGGGACTTTAAGGATTTTTCTCATTTTTAGGCACTTCTAGACCTAGCGCTAGGATCAGAGCCAATTAAACGAAGGTTCGCCTTTTCGGTGTCATTGAACCTAGACCCCGGCGATAGAGCGAAGGGGTCATGTCATTATATATAGAGATTAGGTTGTTGATTCACTCGCCAGTCTCGTCGAGGATGTCGGAGCGTTGGTGCAGCCACAAATAGACCTCAGAGTGACTGGGAAAGTAAGAGGAGCGAAGGACAAGTTCTTGCCGACCTCCAGGAGTGTTAAGGTTTTTATCTAGAGCTCTTTGTAAGGCCGCTTTATCCAATTTATTTTTCTTATTGTCGGCGATAGCCTTTTTAATTCTTTTATCGACCGGACTTTCTTTTATGGCGGCGGCTCCACCACTGGACGAAGCGCCGGCTCCATCGGTCCCTAGAAATCCTGAGTTCATATTTTTAGCCAATTGATTGTAGACGCTGGCTCCGCCTCCACGACGACGACCACTGCCACCACCACGAGCACCACCGCCTTGATTGCCAAGACCACCGGCCCCTGCGACACCACCGGCTCCAGCCCCTCCGGCGCTTCCGCCAGGGCCCGCACCCGCCGCACCTTTGGCTTTGCCACCGGGTGCACCGCGCGTGGAAGGGGCTAGGCGTGAAACTCCCGGGATAGCGGTCGAGCTTCCTGGATTAAACCCACCCATTTGCGAACCTAGACTGGCTCCTGAGATATCACCACCTCCCGGACCATTCACACTCGCACCCGGGACTTGAGTTGTGGCGTCTAAACTGGCCTGTTGAAAATTTCCTGGCATGCCACCGAATGTGTCGGCAGCGGCTTGGTCCATTGCGGCAATCAGGTCCTCTTCATCTTCAGATGTGGGTGTTTCTTCTGGGGCGCTATTGTCGCCTCCCGTGATATCACCGGGTCCAGCATCGGGAGCCGGATTGCTACTGTCATCCGCTTCTTCGTCATCACCAGCATCGGCACCAGCGGTGGTGACTGCACCAGCCCCTGTGCAACCTCCCATATCCGGGACGGCTCGATCACCCGATGTGAAACGTTCGTTCCAGTTGTTAAAGGTACAAGAATTACGAACAGAGGTGTTGGTGAAGCGAGAGTTCAGATAATTCAAACAAGCCGTTTCTGTTGTATTGCGACCATCACAAGCGTCGGTCTGCATAAACGAGGAAACCGTATCGTCACAATAAAGCTTTGAAGCCAGACCAGAGTCACAATCGGCGACCGTACCAAAGGCATTACTGCGTGATTCCATCCAAGAAACAATGGAGGTCATATAAGCGGAACAATGGGGATGGCCGTTCGCCAATCGGTTACAAAAATTGTTTTCGTATTGACCGTCAGGGTGAAGTAAAGACAGGTGTCGCATATGATCGCAAGAGGCACGCGGAACGTTGGAGCTTACGGCGTGCCCGCAGAAGTCAGAATTATAGTAAACCTGTCGCGCACCCTGACTTAGAATTTCAAAAGCCTGATCATTGCTGTTATTGCGATACTCTCTCTCCAAAGCGGGGATGGCCGCGGCCATTGAAGAGGTATCAATTCCCGGAGGTCCAGGATTGGTCGCTAGAATCGCCGTTATACAACCAAGGTCGGGGCCTAGCAAATTTCCACTGTTGGCGGCGTCGATAAAACAATCATTGGCTGCTCCGATCTGAGAAACACAAAAGAAACTAAAAGAAATAAAGAGTTTACGAAAAAAATTTACCATTCAAACCCACCTTGATCAGGGTCTACAGCCCATCTGACACCCTTTAGTTTATCATAAGGAGACAAGAGGCGTATTCAATTCAATGTCATTTTCTCATAATGAGACAGACTTAGGAAACTAGACCATCTACATATACGGGCTTGCCCTTTAGGCTGAATTTAAGGTTTTGCGTTGGCGAAATGGCCACTGTGCTGAAATACTATCAATACGGAGGGCTTATGAACAAGCTTGTCATGTCTTTATTAGTGCTATTTGTAATGGGATTCAATTCCCCAGAAGCAATGGCTCGTTCGAAAAGAAAAACCACACGCAACAAAGTTAAATACTCAAGAATTCAGTATGAAAGCGTTTGGTTCTCTCAACTCAATCAAAAACAGCAATTGCTTTATCTCAAAACCATTGAGCGTTTGACCATGCAAATGGCACGCCGAGGAGTTGTGCAGAATGATAATCCTTTTGTGCAATTTCTGATTCCTTACGTCGATGCTGCCAACCGAATCAATAATGGATTTGTTTTTGATGGAGCGAATGATGATGCCGACTATGACGCCTTCTTAGAGGAACTCAATGTTTTAGGGACACCCATCGATCCTGGTTGTTCAGGGAATAACCAAGTGTGTTCACCCACCATGGGTATGGTCTGCGAAGGTTCCAATCCGGGGGTTCTAGCCTGTTCACCGGACTCAACACCGACTTGTACTTCGCGCGGAAATGTTGATTGCTTACATCGCTCGTTAACAAGTTGTGGTTTGGATGCCCAGGGACGAGGGACTGCCCGATCGACTGATTATTGTGAAGCTTTGGATCGAGTCTACCGTCGCGGAACTGAAAATGTCGCCGAGCTTTGTGAGTCGGGTAGCTTTTCAACCGCATGTAATGCCGCCAATGAGCGTCTGGCGGCGGCAGGAATAACAGAAAGTCCGACAGAGGCCAGCGAGCCGACGGGAGCCGACTGTGAGCAAATGGTGCGTGAACTGGAAGAGTCTCGTGACACCAATCGTCCGGGTGAAGAGGGAACAGCCAACAATAGTTTTTGGCGCAACATGCGAGGGTTTGCTCAACAAGCCTGCGGACACAGCAGCCTGAATTCCGTGTCTCAGTTTATGGGAACCTGTAGTGAGAGAAATATGACAGCACCCGGTGGGGGACTGCCAAGAGCTGCGACCAACACTTACAATCGTGATGAAGATTCAGCGGGCTTCAACCAATGTATGGCCACCCGTATCCAACAAATCGAAGAGCGGCGTGACGCTCGTTTAGCCGAAGTCCGTGAAGAGCTTGGTGATGCCGCCGGTGAAAGCGTTGGACAAGCAAGGCTTCGCCGTGTGCGCGATGTCTTCACTAGAGATATTGCCAATGCCCGACGCGGAATGACCAGTCGAGGCACCTGTACCATTCAAGAGACAGAGCCTGTGACCGATGCCCGTGGAAACACCGTGGCTGGCGAGTACGATATTCGTGACCTTATGAGCTTAGCGTCTAAATTTAGAAGCAACGAAAACCTTTCCGAGTCTGAGGAAAATCGCTTCCGCGCCGGTACCGGTTTAACGTCGCGTGAGTTTCGAAACGTGTTTTGTGAAAGCGATGATCATAATGAATTTAAAACCAACCTGAGAAATGCCCTGGTTGGGGACATTCGAGTTAATGGTGTTGATGACGTCGCCAATCTTTTGCTGGGCCAAGCCCGCGCCGCCGAATACAAAATGGGACGCTGTTTAGCCAATGTGCGTCCTGTCGATGGCGAAGAAGGCAGTGGGTGCCGACTGTACACTGTGAACGACTCCAACTCTTTACGTTGTGCAACCCCAGAGCACCCAGTACTTGCAGTGAATCGTTCGTCTCGTCGTTGTATGTTGGTGACCGGTTTTGAGCGCAACGCCACCGCCACTGAGGACGTCCGTAACGTCAATGGAGAAGATTCAACACGTCGATCAGGTTTCAATACAACAATCAACATTCGCACCCCTGGACGGAACTCGACGATGGATATTCGTTCAGAATCGTTTTTCAATCGCGATTACCAAGTGCAAGAGTACCGTTGTGATGGTGATCGTTCGATTACCAATTCCTCTGGACCAGGACGTTGCTGGATGAACCCCGAAGTGAATCGCCGATCCCATCCTTACTTGGGTGGAGAAGAAGAGGCTGTTGAGCTTTAGAGCAGCCAGTATTAAACACAAAAAAAGGCTTTGAGTATCTCTCAAAGCCTTTTTTAATTTAAAATCAATTTTCTAATTAAAGTTCGATAAGTGTCTCTTGTCCTTGCCCCACTTTGTTGACCCAATGGTGACGGTAAGCACGAACATCGCTATCGGCCTCTTGGCTTTCGGGGCGCACATCTTCAACAACAACTTCGGGAGTGGATTCTTCCACCACTTCTTCAGCTGTGCTGTCAGCGTCTCCATCATTAAATAAGGCTGTTAGCTGCTCTTGTGTGAGCTCTGTTGTTGCGTCATCGGCCATATGGCGATCGCCGTTTGAAAAAGCGTGCAATTGATTGGAATTGGCTTCACCAATTCTGTCACAGTTGAAAAGTCGATTATTAGCGCCTCTTAATCCAGAGCAATGCCGTTCACATTGGTCGATAACATTGTTAGCGGCACTAACCATGGCGCGTATACCTATAGAGGTTCCAACTCCGACCTCAATGGCTGCCAATTCACTAATGGCCGTTTCCCGAGGGGACTCCATATCATGTTGTGAAGTGAGTAGGCTGGCCCATGTTTGTGATAAAACACCGGTCGCCAAATGCTGTTTGCAAGTCCGCCCTGTGATTTCGTGGTTTTCTCCATCTGCGAACGCTGTTAACGAAAAGCTAGCCGCAAAAAGGAAAACTAGAATACGTGAGATTGAATAGCTCATCTTAATTTCCTCCAAATTCATCAATATAGATAAGTGCAAGGCTGGGACCGCGATTGGCACGCTTTATTTCAATTTGAAACGTCCCCTTCGTAACACGCTAAACACCTGTCAACAGATTGTACACTCCTCCTTTTAGGCTTTTCTCTGAGCGAGCGCCTTTGCTAGCACCCCTCATTTCAAGAGCGGGCTCCTGCCCTCGCCGGTATTTCACCCTGCGGGTGAAAGCGCGTCCCGCTTACCGGAGTCTTGAACTGAGGGGTGCTACCAAAGACTCCCCCCCAAATAAATACTAACTGCCCTCTGTAAATTGACTTAGGGCACTGATCGTCTTGTCATTGAAAACCGTGAAATGGCGGTAAGTTTTAAAAAAAGTTTTCTGAGAATCACGATAGGCGTGCTTAGGGAGAAAGACTTAAAAAAATGAACCTCCTTAAAGCGGACGCGTTTTCGCCCAAAGGGCGAAATTAAGGTTAGGCAGGAGCCGCGGTTCATTTTTTTAAGTCTTTCTCCCTAAGCATGCCTAACGAGGACTTCGGAAAATCAAAGTTCTTTGGTTTTTTTGGTGAAAAGACAGAAGGCAAAAGGGAGAGGGGTGGTGCGTTCGTCGCGATCGCTGAGGATAAATTGGTCTTCAAAGTCCGGGTACTTGGCATCGCCCTTGTACTCTTTGTCAATCAGGGTCAGGTAAAGTTGATCGGCTTGTTCTAAAGTCTGTTTGTAAATCTCGCCACCGCCGATGATGAAGACTTCGGAGCCCCATTTGTCGGTTTGGGTTTGACAGAACTCTAGAGCTTTATCGATGGATGAGAAAACCTCGACACCTTCGGGAACTTCATAGTTTTCCTGGCGAGTGATTACGATGTGGAGTCGATTCTTCAAAGGTTTGGGAAAAGACTCAAAAGTCTTTCGTCCCATGACGATCATATGTCCCGAGGTTTTATCTCGAAAATACTTCATGTCTTCGGGAAGATCCCAAGGCAGGTCTCCGTCAACGCCGATGACTTTGTTTTTTGAAAGAGCCGCAATGTGAGAAATAATCATACCGACACCTGCGCTTTAATGGCGGGGTGGGGTTCGTATTCAAGAAGTGTAAAGTCCTCGTACTTGAAATCAAAAATGTTTTTCACGTCTGGATTCAATTTCATGATCGGTAACTGTTTGGGAGTGCGACTGAGCTGTAGTTTCACTTGATCCATGTGATTGTTGTATATGTGAGCATCGCCCAGGGTGTGAATAAACTCACCCGGTTCCAGACCGGTTACTTGCGCGATCATCATTGTTAGTAGGGCGTAGCTGGCAATGTTGAAGGGGACACCAAGAAACACATCGGCACTTCGCTGATAGAGTTGGCATGAAAGTTTGCCATCATTCACATAAAATTGAAAAAAAGCGTGGCAGGGAGGTAAGGCCATTTTTTCGACTTCGCCAGGATTGTAAGCCACCACAAGGTGACGTCGAGAATTGGGGTTGGTTTTTATTTGCTCAATGACATTGGCGATTTGATCCACGGTTTTACCATCGGCGGTTTTCCAAGAGCGCCATTGCACACCGTAAACCGGGCCAAGGTCACCATTTTCATCGGCCCACTCGTCCCAAATTCTGACTTTATGTTCTTTTAAGTATTGGATGTTGGAGTCCCCTGAAAGAAACCAAAGCAGTTCATGGATAATCGATTTTAAATGAACTTTCTTGGTGGTTAGTAAAGGGAAGCGGTCGAGAGGGTAGCGGGCCTGGTAACCAAAAACGCTGAGCGTGCCGGTGCCGGTCCGATCTTCCTTGGGACTGCCATTCTCTAGTATATGCTTCATAAGATTGAGGTATGTTTTCACGCCAAAGCTCCTTTTTTGTCGTCACAGGGGATTGGGGTCCGATCCCTGTTGCCCAATATCCGGGTTTATTCATAACACCCTCCTTAGGAAGGGGGAATAGGGTTCGCGATGATCAATGGTACGGCAACAGAAAACATTAATGATTCTAAAGATTTAAATTTTTTTGAAGGATCTTAAAAAAGCTGATTGCTGGGGGGTGACAATCGGCAATGAATCCAATAGACATTGAGTTGCTAAAAGGCAGTGCATTTTTTGCTTTTCGGGAGGGTTTTTGGAAATTCGTGACCCCATTCATGGGACTCTAAGTATCTCAAAAAATGAGACCGCGGTGTTGGACTCGCCAGCCTTCCAGCGGCTGCGCATGATCAAGCAACTGGGCTTTTCAGAATTCAGTTTCCCCGGTGCGACCCACAGTCGTTACATCCACTCTTTGGGAGTTTCTTACCTTGCCGGAATTGCCTTTGATTTTATTTTTAAAGATTTTTCCTTCAGTCGTCCGGAAAAAAAACGCACCTACCGTCAAATCTTGCGTCTGGGCGCTTTGTTGCATGATATTGGTCATGGTCCTTTAAGTCATACCACCGAAGAAGTGATGCCGAATCTGAAAGATTTGGATGTTAAAGTCTATCGGGATCGTCAGGACCCTACTTCGCAAGTGAGCCTGATGTCTCAGTTGGATCGTCAGGCCGATCACGAAGACTACACCATCAAGTTTGTTACCGACTCTCATTTAACGGAGATCCTAGCTTCTTCATTTCAAGAATTTGAACCCTATCATATTGCCTGTTTGATCGATAAAGGTTTGCTCGACAAAGATGACTTCTTTGTTGATAAAGGATTGAACTTTCGAATAATACTAAGCCAGATCATCAGCTCAGAAGTCGACGTCGATCGCATGGATTATTTGCTTCGCGATGCTTATTTTTGTGGAACATCCTATGGAAAAGTCGAGTTGAATTGGTTGTTAGGCAATTTTAAATATCACGAAGTCAATGGTGCTGTTCATTTAGCTTTGGATCGTCGAGCCATATACACTTTTGATGACTTCTTGCTTTCTCGTCACCACATGTATCTTATGGTCTACTTTCACCATAAAAGTATTATTTACGAAGAGATGCTCTATCGTTATTTGACCTCTGAAGACTGCGAATACAAGTTGCCCGCTGATATTGAGCAGTATCTTAATGCGACCGACTTTTCGCTTTATCAAAATATGGCGGAGTCCAAAAACCCTTGGGCACGCAGAATCTCGGATCGCAATTCCTATAAAGTTTTGTTCGAAAACCATGTCACTTCGATTGGTTCGGGTCGAACGGCGAAGATTCAAGATATGTTAAACGATGCGGGAATCGAAACCATTATCGCCAGCTCAGCGTCTCGCCTCTCAAAATATCATGGGCTGTCAGAGGAAGATGGTTCAGAGAAAATATTTGTGGTTGATCCTTACGACCCACAAGGGAAACCGGTGAGCATTGAAGAATGCACTGAAATTTTTCAAAAGTACGAAGGAGCTCGTACAATTGAGCGGGTTTACGTGTCTCCAGAAAACATTGAGATGGCTAAAACCTTATTGGCAAAGATGAAATTTTAAACAAAGGAAACTTTTATGAAAATGAGTCTACTAATCACATTCTTGTTTCTGTCCACCTCCGGTTGGGCCAATGGACTTGGCGAAAAGTTCTGTGCTGATTCAGCGCAGCTGTATTTCCAGGGTTATCACCAGCGAGTCCTCGACGAAATGGGCGTGGTACAGGGTTATAATGAGGTTATTTCAGTTGATTATTTCCAGAAGATCAATGACATCGACCAGCGTGATGAGACCTACCATTACGAAGTGATTGCTGAAAACGACGAGGGCGATTGGTGGGTTTGGGAGTATATAGTTCCGGTCGAAGCCTGGTTAGAGGCCGGTGGAAAAGCCCACACCTGTACCGTCGGAGAACTCCAGTTTCTGGGAGTGACCGAGCAATCTCCAAACTAAGCCCTTTATTTTTTACCGGACCCACTGGGTTGGCCCGTGTCTTTTTTTAGACAGTGCATATCCAAAGTGGGACGGTTTTAGTCTCGTCTTGAGAAAGCGATAAGAAATTCTTCAATTTCTTTGTAAAAACCTAAAGTATTTTTTTGATACCCCGATTTTAGTCCTGTAAGGAACGACGAACATCAAAGAAACTCTCCTTCGCTCTTCTCAAGAATCTCATCCCTTCATTAACAAATTTTAACAGCTATATAGGCGCACGGATGCGTAGCTCACGTCATTTGATCTAACGGAAGAGTAGGCTGTAAGTAGGAGGTTATAATGAGTCTGCGTATAAACACAAATTTGGCATCGATTAATGCCCAACGCCAGTTGGCCAAGCAAGAAAGTCGAAGCTTAAATTCAATGAAATCTTTAGCATCTGGAAGTCGTATTAATTCGGCGTCTGACGATGCGGCTGGGCTGGCTATTTCAGAAAATCTGAAGGCGCAAAACAGAGGTAATCGAATGGCTAAGAGAAATGCTGAAGATGCTATTTCTTTTATACAAGTCGGTGAAGGTTCACTCAACGAGATCAATAACATCATGGTGCGATTGAGAGAGTTGAGTGTCCAGAGTGCAAGTGACACCGTTGGTGATACTGAGCGAGAGTTTATCGATCAAGAAAAAGAGCAATTACTCGAAGAGGTTGATCGAATCGCTGAAAGTACCAAATTCGGTGACAAGCACCTGCTGAATGGATCTCTCGACGAATTGGAGTTCCAAGTGGGTGTTGATGGTGGTGAAAGCTCGGTGATTCGTTACAACTCCCAGGCTGACGCGACCACCAGTGCTCTTGATGTTTCGGGTCTTGATTTAACAGATAAATCGAGCTCACGTGATGCCTTAGAGACACTCGATGGAGCCATTGATCAAATTGGTAACATGCGTGCCAATTTCGGTGCATTACAAAATCGCCTCGACTCAACGATTGCAAACCTAGACACCTCCTATGAAAGCGCTTCGGCAGCTAATTCACGGATTCGTGATGCCGATATTGCCGCGGAGTCTGCCGAGTTCACTTCGGCGCAGATTCTTCAGCAAGCTTCCATAGGAATGCTCGCGCAAGCGAATCAATCTAAGGCTGCAGCGTTACAGTTGATAAGCGGTTAATACAATATCCTTTCACCCAAAAGGTGTGTCTGCATACATCTTTTTCTTTTCGGGGGTTTTCAGAAGGAGCCGATAGGCTCCTTCTTCCTTGAAGAAAATGAGAAAAAAAGGCACTCCATACCATTTGTTTGTTTCTATGAAAGTTCGTTTTTTTGTCGAACTTTTAGCCAACTGTTTTTTCTACAATTTTTCCAACATTTTTTTAAAAGAAAGATAACTCTCTGTTTTTATTAAAATAAATATAAAAACAGAGCCTCTTCTTAGGTCCTGTTGCAAAAAAAAATCAAGACTTTTCGCGAGGGCGCCTAAAGTCTAGCCCCAACTGGCCGAAAGGTTGGCTGTTAGTGCCCGGGGGGGTTGAGGCCAAACTCCTTTATCTCTCCGAACATTTACGACAACAAAAGAACCACAACAAGGTTCAGCGATCAAGTCATGCAAGTGGCTTGGGGATTTAGCAACTTAGGATTCATAAGGAGGAAGAAATGGCTCTAAGGATTGCAACGAACGTCCCTTCAATTACTGCGCAACGTGCGCTTAATGGGACTCAAAGACAAGCGAATACGGCGATGGCTCAATTGTCATCAGGATCAAGAATTACCAAAGCAGCGGATGATGCGGCTGGGTTATCGATCTCTGAAGGCCTAAAGTCGGATATTCGATCTTATAAACAAGCCCAACGCAACACTCAAGATGGTATTTCATTTGTGCAAGTGGCAGAGGGTGGTTTAACAGAAGTTGGTAACATTCTAACTCGTTTTAGAGAGTTATCGATTCAAGCAGCTTCAGACACTATCGGTGATCAAGAGCGCGGATTCATTCAAAAAGAAGTTGAGCAATTAAAATCAGAAATTGATCGAGTGGCTCAATCGACAATGTTTGGTTCAAAGAGACTTCTTGATGGTAGTGGCGAGGTATTTGATTTCCAAGTGGGAATTCATTCAGATCCCGAACTTAACACCATTCAATTTGATTCTTCTCAGAATGATGTCACCTTGGGTTCTTTAGGACTTAGTGGACTTGATATCTCGGATAAAAGTGGGGCTCAATCGGCTTTGCAAGATATTGATGCTGCATTGAATACTGTCAATGGATCGCGCGCAAGTTTGGGTGCCTTACAGAACAGGTTAACAATGACTACAGAAAATATTGATACCTCAATTGAGAGTGTGTCTGCGGCCAACTCCCGTATTCGCGATGCTGATATTGCTGAATCAACGGCGAGTCTGACTAAAAATAACATATTGTTGAACGCAACGACTTCAGTATTAAGTCAAGCGAACTCCAATCCGCAATTAGCCTTGCAATTGTTGGGTTAATACAGTGCCATTCTTCCGCCACGGGGGGTTGAAAAACCTCCCGATTTTAGGGGGTTAGGCATTAAAGATTGGTCACTTATGTGCCGATAAGGATATTGATGAATATTCGTTCGGTTTCTAATCCAGCGCCTTTAATGGGCAAAGAAAAAGTCGAGGCATCGAAGACGATTAAGTCTGATGAGACTTCGGAGCGTGAGGGTAATGGGCAGCAGCCTTACCCTGATGAAGAAGCTTATCGTGCATTGACAGATGAAGAGTTGGATCAGGTGGTTGAAAAAATTAAAGCCCACGATGGTATTCAAAAGAATGGATTACTCGTTAAACTCGTCGAGGAAAACGGGCAAAAAATTGTAAAGTTGGAAACGGCCGAAGGCAAGGTTGTAAAACGCTTCGTTGAACGAGATCTCTATTTTTTTCTTACCCACAGCAGCACTGACGAATTTCACCTCGTCAATAAATCGGCTTAAGTCTTGGTCGACCTTAGTTTTAAAAAACATCTTTAGTCAAAGTTATGGCGCCCGAATTTGGCTGTTAATGAAATCAGTCCCTTAGCGGCCAGATATTTGCTTTTGTCTATGACATATTAATGACTCACAGAATATGAGTTCCATCAGGCATAATAGGAGTATAAATCAAGGAGGATTTTTGCCTATTCGTTTTGGAGGACTTGCATCGGGACTACCGCCCAATATCGTTGAGCAGATAATGGCCAGCGAACGCATGCCTATTCAGAACATGGAGCAAAAGAAGGGAAATATTAACGCCAAGCTCGAACTAGTTGGTGATCTAGAGAGTCGGTTGCGTAAAGTTGCCGATACCACAAAAGACATCATTGGTGTTGGTGGCTTCAAAGATTATTCGATGGAGTTTTCTCGTGAAGGAATTCTGTCTGGTGCGATCGATCCGGCGCAAGCTCAGACAGGCTCATGGTCTCTTGAAGTTATGAAGTTACCAAAGAGCGCCGGTCGTATGACCAACGGTTTCCCAGATAGAGATCGCACCCAGGTGGGAGTTGGATATCTAAAGTTCGAAACGCCTGAGGGCGAGCATGAAGTTTACATTAATGATTCGAACAATACCCTTCAGGGGATTGTCAGAGCAGTCAATGAAGCTGGCATTGGTATTCAAGCCAATGTTATTAAAGATTCCAACGACTCCGATTATCCTCATAAAATTATTTTCAGCAGTAACAAGTATGGGGACGAAAATGACGTGGCCTTTCCGACGGTCTATTTGCTCGATGGTGACCATGATTTTTATTTCGACAAAGAACGTGCCGCAGAAAATGGTAAAATCAAACTCAATGGATTTGAGGTTGAGGTCAGCGCAAGAGAGCTTGATGATGTTATTCCTGGAGTCAATCTCAACTTGCTGAGTGCTGAACCGGGGCGTGAGGTTACCGTAACTGTTAATGAAGACTATGAAGCGATCAAAGGCAAGATGGATGAATTTGTGGCTTCTATGAACAGCGTTCTCGGATTTATTCAAAGCCAGAATCAAATGGATGAAACAACGGATACCAGTCGGACCCTTGGTGGAGACTCAATGCTTAGAAGTGTTGAAATGCGAATGCGAAGTCTTCTTCAGTCTGGATCCTACTCTTTATCAGATGGAATTCATAGACTCTCGCAGTTAGGTGTTGAATTCAATCGAAGTGGAACCCTGGATTTCGACAAAGACAAATTCAATAAGGTCTTGCAGACGAAACCCAAGGAAGTGGTTCAGTTCCTGCGTGGCGATGGCAGTCGTGGATCTGGCTTTATCTCAAAGGTCAAAGAACTGGTGCAAACATCTGTGAACGGATCCTTTGGTGTGATTGGCAATCGAAAAAGCGGTCTGCAAAATCGGATTCGAAGAATCGATCAAAATATTTCAAATAAAGAAAGAATGTTAGCAAGAAAAGAGGACAACTTAAGAAGAAAATTCTCTCGTCTCGAAGAGCAGATGGGACGTTTACAAGCACAAGGTGGGGCAGTGAGTGCACTCGGCGGTGGCGGTGGTGCCATCCAAGGGTTGCCAATTGGTTAATGAAGGGGTGTTGAGTGGGATACAATAAGTATAAGAAAGCGTCAGTTGAAAGTGCGAGTCAAGAGAAACTCCTTCTCATGCTGTATGAGGGTGCGATCAAGTTTACCAAACGAGCCATTATAGCCACCGACAACAAGGATATTCCGAATCGTTGTGAAAATATAACTAGAGCATACGACATTGTCTTAGAGTTAATGAACACCTTGGACTTCAAGGTGGGTGGTGAGGTTGCCGAGAACCTCGAGCAACTCTACATGTTTATCACCGATGAACTCACTCGTGCGAATATAACTGGTAAAAAAGAACATCTAGAAAATGTATTAAAGATTTTAGAGACTCTTTACGATGGATGGAAAGAGGCTGTTGAACTAATTAAGAAGAAAGAATCTAAGGGAGCATAGGGGGCAACATGAGCAAAGTATTAGAGCTTTTGAAAGAAAAGAATTTCTACTTAGAAAGATTCTTGGAAGAATCGAAAAAAGAAAGAGGTCGTTTCAAGGCAAGAAGGTTTGAAAACCTTGATCATCTTTATAAAAAGAGAGAACAGATTCTTTTAAATATTCAAAGTATTGACCGTCGTATTTCGGAAATATGTGAAGATGACTCAAAGGAAACCTTGAATCCTCCAAAGAAAAATGAAATTTCCGATATGTTAGCGATGATAAAAACCAATGTACGATCAATCATGGAAGAGGATCTGCAAATTATTTCATTTATTGAAAATGAAAAGACAAAGATTATTAAAGAGATTGGCAATACCAAAGAAGGGCGTAAGGTCCTAAAAGGTTATAAAGCTCTTTAATTATTTTGTCAGGATTTTGACCCTTTGAATCTGGATATTGGCGCTCCACAATGTCTTAAGTCCAGATGAAAACTGTGAGCTATCATTAAATCGATTTTGACTCAGTGGACTGAGTCGTAAGAGTTGGCATCTCCTTTGCTTTAATATGGTGTGACAATAACAACCAAAGGGAATGCCAATGGAAACCATTCAATCAAGTACGCAAGACCAATTTCAGACACTCGATCTTGGGAATATTTCTGTAAAAGAAAAACTGAATAAATTTATAGAAAAAGAGAACTGGCCACAGGCTTGCGCCATCACAAAAGAAATCGATGTCGACAAAGTCAACGACATTGAGTTGTTGATGATGGTCTCCGAAACATACACGAAATTAGAAGATTATCCAGCGGCTTTAAAAGTCTTCCATCAAATGCTTGATATTTTAGACCAAAAAGATCCCAAACTCTTTGAAGTTTATAAAAATATGGGCAACCTGTATCTTAAATGTGGCGACATTGATGCGGCAGAGGAAAAATATAACTTAGCAAATGCTATCAATAGCCAGGATGAAAACCTTAATATTAATTATGGAGTTCTTTCCATCCAAAAAGGTCAATACGAAGAAGCTAAAGCCCGGTTCGCACAGGTTTTACAGATCAATCCACAGTCCGACCTTGCTTGGGTAGGAATCGGCCTTGTTCATCGAGCCCATGCCGACCACGAATTGGCCCGTGCTTGTGTTCTTCGAGGCTTGGATGAAAACCCTTACAATAAATTAGCCATCACCAATTATTACCAGTGGTGCTTTCAGGACAATGTTGATGCCGCTGACACATTTATGAATCAGTACCTTGAAAAGTACCCCAATGATTCTGAAATTCAGAAGCTAACAAGTGGAATGCATCAGTAAGATGATGTCTTTAGTTCCAGAAGTTCATTTATTTATATGTCTTGATCCAAGGATTTCGCCAGGCCCTATTCTACATCTATTAGACATGGCCCGGGCTGAGGATTGGCAACAAGAAACGGTCCTGATTTGCGACGAATCTTGGAAGCCATTTGTCAATATTGATCAACCGGTTCTTTTTATTGATAGAAATCGCTTGTTCGGACAAGACAATCAAGGCGCTGCTAACAGCTTGCCTTACCTTGAGAACTTCTTGGAGCAACTTGATAATTTTGAAATTCAACATATCACCCAGATTGGAAATCTGAGTTGGGGCCGTTGGTTGGAAGTGTACTTTGACACAGAATCCTCAGCACCCATGAATTCCGTGAACTGGGACGGTAAAGCGATTTCAAGTTTGCAAATCATCAACGATTTAGCGCAAGAATTGGGTCTTGATTTAGGAGCATTCGTAAATACTGAAAAAAAATCAAGTGGAGTCTACATAGACCCTTATGTTGAGGGAGAGTTATCAAAAGAATTTTTAAAATTGGTTTCCGATATGAATGGAATCGCTGTTCCATCTTGGTTGAATGTTGTTTGCAAAGATGAAGACTTCAAGACCTTGTGTCAAATGGGTCTTGAGGACAGTCTTGTCGAACCTTCAGAATGCGAGACCAGCCTGTTCAACCAACCCGTTCTCTGCTTTTCCGACCGGTCTATTTTTGCGCACACCAGTCGTGCCTATAATATTGCTATATATAACTCAGACTCTGAAAATTCTCTATTTGTTCCAGGTGACATTTCTATCGACCCAGCGACTGACATTCATATTTCAGAGATCTTTAACATTCTTGCCTATTGGCGAACCAAGCGTTTAAAAGAGCTGGCCTTTCAGTGGCTCAATATGGGGATAAAAATCAACTGTATTGAGAATTTCTATGGTCGAGCAGTAAGAAGAAATCTTTTAAATTATTCTTCTGATCTATACCACTGCCAAATATTGATTGATCGTTATTTAGCAGGACGCTCGGTAACATCACCTGTGTTTATTTCAGGAATGATTAATGAAATGCGTCAGCAGGTGAACAATGATCCCTACGCCCTATCATTTTCGTTAAAACTTTTGATAATGATTCTTGACCGCATGATTTCGGCAGCTAAATGTGGTGAGCGTTTGTTCGGTCGTTTGGGAAGTGATTATCATCGGATTATTATCGGGGAAGCTCTTATTGAAGGACTGATAGAGACTTCCTGGAGCGATAAAAAAGTAATGGATATCTCAAAAAAGCTTCAACAGTTTCATGGTTTTTTGACGAAAGTCGATTTCGCGAATGATCAGATGGAGGCGTTTCCAAATCATAAGGAGTCAGCATGAAAAACTTAAAAGTATCGCGCTCATCTCATCCCATGACATTTAAAAAATGTAAAAATCTTGGCGAATTGGTGGCGGTTGTTGAAAAAGAGGGAGAAGCCGATAATCTCTTTATCACACAAGTGATTCTCAACAATCGAATCATGGACGAAGAAGAAGAAAAACTGCTGACCTCTCTTTCAGTTAACGAGATTGAATCGATGATTTTTAGAATGGCGACAATCAGTGAAATCGTTCGTGAAACTCTAGCCGACACTCTGTACGCTATCCAAAGCACACAAAGCAAAGCTATTGAGTTTGCTAAATCATTCCGCGAGAACTACGAGGTGGATGATGAAAAAGTGAAATTTACACTTATTCAGTGTCGACAGATTATCAACAGCTTAGAAGAAATATTTTGTGCCCACCAGAATCAGACTTTCTTGATCAAACACCATTCTTTGTGGAATGAGGCAGAAAAAGAACTGACCAACATCCTGCAGTGCATCTTCCAAACCCGTAAAATGCCAGGATTCAATATGCTCTGTGACCTGATGGAGTACGATCTTGTTCAAGCCCTCGACCAATGGGAAGAAGTAATAGAGAAAGAGCTTTTAGAGAACTCCTCTTTGAATGGAATTTTTAGTTTGAAAAACCAGGCCTCGCAAAGAGATAATGAGGTGGATGCCTGAATCTGCTGAAAATCTTCTTTGTGCCGTCGCTATACGGCCTGAGTCAAAACACTTTTTAAATAAAGGACTTGCGCAATATAAAGATCAGATTGTGTACGTCAACAACGAGCAGGCCCTAGCTTTCGAGCCCTTGGTCGCAATTTTTGAGTTAACCAAGGATAACTATACAAAAGTTGATGGTGAGATGGCTCGGTTTCGAGCCCAATTTGAATCGACAACCATTATTTTGATTACCAACGATGTCGAGCCTCAATTTCTATCTTCACTTCTTTCGAAGTACGATATTTTTGCTGCCCTTTCAAGTCCCCAGGATCTCGCGAAAAGCGTTGAGAAAGGAATCGAAAATTTTGCTGAACAGAAGGAGTACAATGAAACCCTTTTGCGCGTCAAAAAACAGAATAAAAGCTTGGAAAGCTTGAAGACCAATCTTCAAGACCTTGTTCATGAGCGTACCAAGAGCGAGTATGAAGAGAACAAGCAAATGGAAGGGACTGTAAAAGAGCTACAGTCTTTACTTCGATTCATTAAAAACGTCGGACGCCTTGAAACCATTGAAGAGTTAATGGAGCAAATTCGCGATGAGTTCAAAAAAATTCGTGGCATTATGCCGCCGCTTCTAATTATGGCGGATAATACAAGGTCGGTTCGAGTTTTCTCTTTCCAGGGCAAGCAACTGATTGAAAAGCGAGTGAATTATTCACAAGAGTTCTCAGATTTGAAATCTATGACCTCAGAAAAAATGAAAACCACGCTCAGTAATATCTTAGGGCGCCCTTTTGGAAAACTTTCATCTCTCGATTTTAAGTTTAAAGCCGAGGAGCTTAATAACTTTGAAGCCCTTTTGGTATTTGAGGAATCTTTGGGAGACAAGCAGAAGGGGAGTTTTGCGGTTTACTCGAAAGAGCGGTGGCCGATCATTAATATGGCCTTGGAGAGTTTGCTTTTAAAAGAAAGCTTACACAACATAGCACGGCAGTGGGCTCGCACATTCAATGAGATGGAAGACCCGATTATTATTCTCGATCAAAACTATAAGATGTCACTATCCAATTCTGATTTTCATAAACAGACGGGTTCTCATTGTTATCAAGCTTTTGCGAACAGAGATTCACCGTGCAAAGACTGCCCCATTCAAGAAACCTTTTCATCAGAGGAACCAAAAACCGCGGATATAAGAGTCGACAGTAAAATTTATCGCGTTCACTCTTATCCTATACGAATGCAAGGTTTCGATGGGGCCTCTCATGTTATCAATCAGTACGTCGATGTTACCCAAAGTATCGATCTTCAAAGTCGAGTCATTCAAGGAGAAAAGATGGCGGCGGTTGGTTTATTAGCCGGAAATATTGCCCATGAACTGAATAACCCTTTGACTGGAATTTTTTCCCTTTCAGACTTGTTGTTACAAGATTTTGAAGAGGAAAGTAATCTTTACAAAGATCTTACCGAAGTTAAAAACGCTGCGAAAAGATGCCAGGTGATCATTAAAGATTTGTTGGACTTTACAGAAGTCGGTGAAGATTCTAGGGCCAAGAAAATCGATGTGAACGATTTATTGCGAAAGACCTTGCCCCTTCTTAAAATGGCAATGCGGACTTTAAATTCCAACATTGATCTTTTTGAAGAACCTCTTTACGTGAAGCTCAATCCGCAACTTCTTCAACAGGTGCTTTTCAACTTAATCAATAATGCCTGTCAGGCCATGGAAGACAATGGATATTTGTATGTTACAACAGCACCATTGGATAACAATGTGGAAATCCGAGTACGGGACACCGGGCCCGGTATCCCTAAAGATGTCGCGGAATCTATTTTTGAGCCCTTTTTTACTACCAAAGAAGAAGGTAAAGGCACCGGTTTGGGGTTGAGTATGTCAAAAAAAGTGGTTGAGCGGGCCGGTGGAACTTTACAACTCAATCATCAGATCGATAAAGGTGCCGAGTTTGTCGTCAAGTTGCCAATGGCAGAAAGTTAAGTGGTTTTTGCGATTTTAGGTTATCGGTATAGCGATTGTCCTTCGGTTGGGTTTGCTGGCCGTTTCACAGCTTTCGAATAGAACGATGTCCCATGAAAACCCATTATTAATAGTTGAAAATTTAGTATGCTTGGTGAGATCGCACTTAAAAAGCAATACCTTAGATTTTTTTTGTTAACTTCTCTGTTAACGTCAGTCGTAATTTTCTACTTTGAGATATTTTTGACTTGGGATGCGTCTTATCAACTAATGACTCTAATACAAACCCGTGAGTTGTATTGGATGGGCGGTCGCTACGTCATGATAATTTTTCAGCTGCCACTTTATTTGTATTTGAATTTTTTTGGCGGCGAGTCTTTGAACACAATGATTTTCCTTTTTGGAATTCCCTATTCTTTTTATCCCTTTGTGTGCTGCTTTGGCATCTATAGATTAATTGGTGTTATCGATCCCCATCTTAGCAAGTTGTTGATGATCTCAAGTACGCTCGCCTCATTCGTGTTCTTTTTCCATCCTCTCTTCGAACAACTGATAGGTTTTTGTTTTTTTTATCTTTTAGTTGCAGCGTTTCGCAACTATCTGGGCACGCAAAGCAAAACCACAGCAGTCCTTATTGTTGTATTCGAGTTTTTTGTGGCATTCTCTCATCCAGTCGTACTGCCTTGCCTCCTTTTATCATGGGTTTTCTTAATTTTCTTAGGAAGAGAGAAAAGGAACTGGTTTCTAAACCTGCAAATGGTAGTTCTACCAACCCTTGTCCTAATTGAAATAGTCATAACTTTTATTTTTCATACAAGAAAGACTTCAAGTGAGTATCTAAAACAATATTTTTTAGGAAGCTTTTCTCATTTTCCGCAAATAGAAAGAGAACTTTTTTTAGTTGCGATGTTTGTATTGGTCGCAAGTTCAGTTGTGACATTGGTCACTAATAAGAAAAAAATTGGTTTCGGTCTTTTTATCTTGTCGCAAGTCTTTTTCCACTACTGGCTGATGGTAAGTTCTCAGTCGCTAAGAACGATACTTGATCTTCGCTTCACGCTGTTTCTTTTCCACGTCCCCTATTTGACGATGATTTTTGTTCCTGTTCGCTTACAGGTTTCGAAATATTATCTTATCCTAACGGGATTTAGCTTGTTCTTACTGATTTTACACATGGGGATTTTAAGAAAGGAGCACAGACAGAGAGTGTATGCGAAAGTGGAGGCCTCTCAGGAAAGCTGTTTGAAGGTGGAGGACGTCGCTGGGCGTAGGGCATCGAGCTTGGAGCACTGGAGTCTTTGGTATGATTATATATTGTATCGACGTTTGAAAAATGTGGATAAGATTATAATAAACTTTGAAAAAACCTGTGGTTCCGCTGTTATCGACGATCAATTTGAGGCATCCTCCGGAGAAAGCTTTCCTCGATCGGGGTTCTTTGAGATTGCGCTTCCTCAGCAGTGAACTGTTAGAGTTTTTTATCGCTAGCAGCCTGCATCATGGGCGTCGTTTGCGACAGGTGCAATAAGGTATCGTTATTGCCTCTCGATTGCGATCGAAATGGGAATCAATTTTTGATCCTGCCTAGCTAAAAGAGAAAAAGAGATCGCGGAGGTTGAGTATAAAAGAAAATGTAGTACAACGAAATTACGGAACCTTGAAAAAATCAAAGAAATTTAATGTGGGTGCCAAATTATCGTTCAATCCCCTACGGTGGAAATATGAAAGTATTGATTATAGATGATGAGCCTCTTGTGCGTCGCTCTCTAGAAAAAATTTTTCAAAAAATGAATCATGAGGTGGTGACAGCAAAAGATGGTCATGAAGGTGTTGAAGTTTGGAGATCCAGCCAACCCGATGGGGTTGTTGTGGATGTCTTAATGCCAGGGTTGACGGGGCCGGAGGTGATTGCCGAAGTATCACCCCCCGAAAACACGGCGATCGTTCTCATCTCAGCCTATTCTGGCGATTATAATCCCGATTCTGTGAAGCAGTTGGGGGCTGACCTTTTTATTGAAAAGCCCTTCGAAAGTATTAAGGATATTGTCGATTCGCTAGAAAAAGTGTGGAGCGTAAAAAACAAATGAGAGTGATTGGCGGTAAATATGGCGGCCGGAAATTGGTTGCTTTTAAAGCCTCTCATATTCGGCCAACCACAGATCGTGTGAAAGAGGTTATTTTCAACAAGCTACAGTTTAATATTGAAGGTGCCGACGTTTTGGATCTTTTTTCTGGTACAGGCAGTTTGGCTTTTGAGGCCCTTTCGAGGGGGGCTAATACAGTGCAAGCTGTTGAGCTCAGTCAAAGTTCCATACAAATTATCAAAAAAAATAAGGCGATGTTGAAGGTAGGTGATGAGTTACAAATTGCCAAGTCTGACATTTATAAGTTTTTGAAACATCATACAGTTTCCTATGACATCGTATTGGTTGACCCGCCTTTTACAAAAGTCATGGCGGATGAGGTTTTGTTAGCTCTGTCTCAGTCTCAGTGCCTTCGGAAGCAGTCTGAAGTTTTTATAGAGTCGGGATCGAAAGAGGCCATCCAAGACTCTTATGGGTCGCTTGTGCTTGAGAAACGGCAGAGCTTTGGTGATAAATTTCTGTCACACTATATTTTCAGTTAAGTTTAAGTTCGGCTTTTGTTATGGTGGGAACATTATTATTCAGTAAAGAGGGAGCCTTTATGTTGTCCAAGCGAATCCAAGAACTTAAACCTTCAGCAACCTTAGCTTTAGCGGCGAAAGCCAAACAAATGATGGCAGAAGGCGAAGACGTGATATCGTTGACAGTGGGTGAACCCGATTGGCCTACTTACGATCGTGCCAAAGGGGCTGGAAAGGCCGCTATCGATGAGAATAAAACCACCTACACTCCAGCCTCGGGAATTGCCCCTTTAAAGTCTGCGATCGGTCAATTGATAGGTTCGCAGATCAATCGAGATATTCTGCCTTCAGAAGTGACCGTCGGTGCCGGTGCTAAATTTATTATTTATGCGGCATTAACGGCTATTCTTGATCCCGGTGAAGAGGTTATTGTTCCCAGCCCCTATTGGGTGAGCTATCCCACCATGGTGGAGTTGGCAGGCGGGCAGGCTAAGATCGTGACTTGCAACCAAGAAACTTCTTTCAAAATGACGGCTTCCCAACTGGAAGCCGCTATTGGTGATAATACCAAGGCTCTGTTGTTGAATTCACCCAGTAACCCGACCGGCGCCGAGTATTCGAAACAAGAACTCACAGAGATTGCCAAGGTATTAAAAAAGTATCCAGATCTAGTTATCATCAGCGACGATATTTACAATCAGCTTTCATTCACCAATGATAGCGCGAGTCCGCATTTATTAAATATAGCCCCTGAGCTTTTCGATCGTTGCATTTGTATCAATGGGGTTTCGAAAGCCTACTCGATGACAGGGTGGCGAATTGGTTGGGCTGTCGGTCCCGAAACAGTCATTAAGGCCATGGCCAGTTTCCAATCGCAAACCACTGGAGCACCGTCGTCTATTTCTCAGTGGGCCTCAGTGACAGCCATTGATGATTGTAAGGACGATGTGAAAAAGGCCCTTAAGGAATTAAAACAGCGAAAAGCTTTTGCACTCGCCAAGTTTTCAACTGTGCCTGGGTTTGATATTTTTGCACCCGAGGGAGCCTTTTATATGTGGACCAATATTTCTTCTTGGATTGGCAAGTCGTACCACGGAGAAAACATCGAGGACTCTAGAAAATTGGCGGCATTGCTTTTGGATAAAGAGAAGTTGGCTGTCGTACCGGGACAAGAGTTCGGCTTGGACGGCTATCTTCGCTTGAGTTTTGCAGCCAGTACCAAAGACCTGGAAGTGGCCGCCCAAAGGCTTCAGAAATTCCAAAGTGAACTCTCTTAGTATTTGAAATTACTAAGAGAATTCGTCTTGACCAAAGTCTCTGGCTATAGACATGACGCATCAAAAGACCTAAAATAAGGTTATAAACACCAACAAGGAAGTGCGTGTGTCTATTTGGATCCTGTTGCAAATTCTTTTTAATGTCTTTGTGGTAGCTGGAATTGCCGTTTGTCTGATTAAAACTTTTAAAAGTCGTGAAGATGATCCGCGCCTGACCCAAGGTTTGCGATTGCTGCAAAGTAAAATATCAATTCTCGAAGATCTATCAGACCACACAGAAAACCAGGTCAAACAATTGATGACTCTCCTTGATAAAAAACTCCATGAGGTTCGGGGGGCCATGGGACAAATCAACGAACACATTGGCGAGGTCGATCGTTCGATCAAAAAAAGTAAAATGGTGGCCCAGCAAATTCAAAAAGAAATAGCACCTGACCAGATCTTGGAAAAAAAATTAGAGAACAAGTATATCCAGGCGGCTCAGATGGCTCACCAAGGGCACAGTGTTGAGGAGATTGTTCAGGCCATCAATTTGCCAAAAGCTGAAGTGGAACTGATTGCCAAGGTTAATAAAAAGAAATGTGTTTACGAAAACCCTGTGGAATCATTCCAGGATAAGATTTTTGAGAAAAGCCTTCAGATGCCGAAAATGAGTGGTGGATCTCTTGATCAAACACATTTGAACTTTCAACAGGCTATTCAAGACCACAAAGATCAGAGTGAATTTAGAGCTTTTAAATTAGGCTAGAGCATGCATTCCTTAGGTTCCAAAGTTCAGGGAAAATTAGTTGAAGAAATAGAAAAAGATCAGTGGATCGTCAGTTTTGATGGTCACTTGGTTCGCGTTCGTAACACCACGTCTATGGGTTTTGAAGAGGGTAGGGTTTTAAGTCTTGAAGTTGTAGGTGTGAATCCTTTGGCTCTCAAAGTCCTGGTACCAAGAAAAAACCGAATCAATCCCGTTGATTTTCGAATTTGATATGTAGCTCTAAAACTTGCAGATCCTAGTCATTCATAGGACCCTAGCCTTAGGCAAAGGGTCATTGGCATGAGTTGTTACGACCACGCTTACAGAAAAAGAAATTTTTTCGAACAATCATGAATTGGCGAACTCGCTTTAGAGATCTTATGAAAAATTGGGCCTATATTTTGATTTTAGTGACAAGCCTTTGTTTATCTCAGTGGGTGTTCGATGGGATGCGGAAAGAAAAAATATTCCCGTTGGCCACCTGGAATTTATTTTCGCAGCTGCCAATAAAAAGAGATATTGTTCTTCTTTATTTTGAGAATACCGAGACAGGAGAGCTGTGTTATTTTTATCTGTGCCCGGGAATCGATAAAAGCAAAATAACCTCATATCACCCCTATCACATTGTCAGATGGCGTCGAGAGGTTAGCGATGTTGGTGATTATTTTGAAGGGAAAGTAGACCTTAAAAAATTGCACTATAAGATTAAAATCACAGTCGAACATACAACCATGGTGGAAAAGTGGAAACAGATCTCAAACGAGATGCGAAGCAAAAGATTGCCGGATTTATAGTCGATAGCGGGTTGTATTTTGGATTGGCCTGGAGCTTTCTCTACAAGTTTCGCACTTTTGACATTCAAGAAAAAGAGTTGCTGTGGCCCGTTTTCTGGGTGACCGAAGGTTCTGTTGAAAGCATTGTTGCGGTCTGCCGAGGAATTCTCTACCTCGCACCATTTCTTACCTTAGTAAAAAAAACACGTTGGCTTGGACAAGGGCTGACATTTATTTGTGCCGTTTTGGTTATTGCAATTTCCTATTCCAATGGGAAGTCGTATCATTCAGGACTTGTTTGGATCATTTTTATGTTGTCCTATTTCGGAGTGCGTTGGTTTGTCCGTCCTCACCACGCCATCCACTTCGCTTTTTTTTGCTTTTCAACAGCTTATATCAATTCCGGTCTTTGGAAACTAAGAAGTTTAGCTGACTATCTATGGGAAACCGGAGACTTTTCGGTGCTTGTTTACACTCTGCAGGAGCATATTAGTGCTTCCGCTGTCGAGCGAGTGCAAGAGCCGACCTGGTTGGGGCAATTGGTGCTAGAGAATTTATGGCTTTCTGGGGTGCTGTGGGTGGGAGCTCTAATTGTCGAAGTGGGCGCCTGTGCCATACCCTTGTTTCGGCGCCAGGCTTGGATGTTTGCACTGGCTTTGGCTTGCTTTCATCTTGGAGTGCTGCTCACAATGCAAATCAATTTTATGAGTTCGATGGTCTTACTCAGTTTACTAACTGTTTATTTTTTAGTTAAAAAAGAAGATTTAAAGACCGCTGGGTGAGCTGGGTTATTTTGCACTTTCATGAACAAAACGTGTTGTATAGTACTTCACTAAATAATCGGTTTTGATCTCTTGGTTGTTATAAGTCCATACCAAGTCGCCAAAAGGTCCCCATTTTGCGAGAAGATACTCTTCGTCAGGTTGGGTGGCCTGGAAGGCGGGGTTGATGCCTTGGGCGCGATTGAATGTCATCGAAATCGTACCGGGTTGTTTCATGGCAAAAATAAGTTTGAAGCCATTGCGAAACAACATGAAATCGGCCTGAGTTTGAGAAATAGAGTAAGTCTTGATGCGCCCTAAAGGTGAGCCCTTCAGTTGATTGAATGCCGTGGTGGCGTCGACAAACTCTCTTTTCAATCGCGCTAAAAACAAGAGGGTTTCATTTTGAAGGAGTTTTTCCGGCTCGAATCCTGTGGTGATTTCGATCATGCCAGACTCTTCCATTTGTTGCTCGGTTCGCACCAAATCTTTGATCCATGACATTTTATCCATAGGCCTTTTCCCTCCGGCGACGCTCTGCCGCATATTCTATGTTAGGGAGAAAGGGGATTGGCTGTCAAGGAACTCACAAGCGGACGTTGAAAAAAGTGGTAAACCCCCCAAAAGCCTGCTCTTCTTGGCCATAATAAAGCCCCAGAGTGAAGGTCACAGGGACGTGGAAACCGACACTGACCTTGGATTCCAGCTCCATACCATAGCCGGTGAACCAGCGACCCATTTCGGTGAATTGGGATGTTGAAAATTCACGGTCTCTGTAAAGTCCATCCAAGGTGGTGGCGTCAAAGACGATGTTACCTTGAATTCTTTTGAAAAATAGAGGCGGCGACGTCCATCCTTTGAAAATATCGACAATCGGAAATCTGTATTCAAGGTTTGTATTAACCAGGGCATCTAGAGATAAGAAAACTCCTGTGGGGTAGCCTCGCTGCAAGTAAGCGGTGTTAACAATCTGGGGGTTGAAAAAGGGACCCGAAAGAGTGCTAGGGGAGAAGAAAGGATTTTTTAGTTGAGGTGTGTAGCTTCCGTTGATGCCGAGATAAAGAACGCTCCGGCCTGGTGTAAACGAGGACCAAAAGGTTCCGATGTGGGCCGAGGTTTCGCCGTACTCCACATTGCTCAGATCAGGTAAGAATTCTTGATGACTTAACTGGAGGCGCCATCCTTCACTGGCCGAAACATCTTGGGGTTTGGCTTTGGTGTCGGAATAGGAGAACTGCAGTTCAGGGCCCTGGCGGATATACAAGTTGGAGTTAAAATCCAACTGGCTATAGTTCCAACGAAACAGCATCTGAGTGTTGTCTAAAAATCCCAAGCGATAACCTAAAATTCCACTGGCGTTGGAGTAGTGTAAACTGGTTTCGGTGGGATAGAACCAACTGTAGACATCCGAAACCGCTACGCCCATAGAAACCGGGAAGGACCGGTTGATATAAGAGGCCGAGCCACCGGCCTTTTTGGTCAAGGTGTCCCACTGGCCGACCACTGAAATGTTGTTGATACCGAGAGGATCACCAGCTGAGGTCATAGCTTGAAAGATAGTGCCACCATCAACTACATACAGAAACGGAATCCAGTGATTGGGATAAAGGTAGCGCCAAGGCGAGAAAGCATCGGCTTTGTATTTCTGTACTTGTCGAGTCGTGCCTTCAGGGTTCGACTGCGACGACTGAGTGCCTTCCTCTTGCAGATCATAATTGACGATAGGCTCGACTTGCGGAGGTTTATCGGGAAGGCTCTCCCATTGCGCGCCCTTTAGGTAATAAAGTTTGGGGCCGTCCGCGGTCAGTTGGCTGAAGTAAAGACCGTCATCCAAAGGATCCAGTTCACCTTGCAACACTCGGGTCAAGGTGTTGGTGATGGCCATCGGCCGTTGTTGTTGATTCAGTAGATACAGATTGTCGATCCCACTTTGCGGAGACGAAATCATGAGACCTCGATGGGTGTTGGTTGCAAACTGCACAGGATAGTCAGAAAAAATCACAGACTTTTCTTTTGAGGTGGCATTAAATTTGGAGAGGTGAGGCTCATTGCCGGCCAAATGTTCAACGAAATACACGGTTTGATCTTCACCACAAGAAAGGTGTCGAATATCATCGCCGATGTCGGTTGTGTAGAGCGTCGAAGTTTGTTGTGACAACCAGTCCATAACCATTAAGCTTTTTTGGGGCCCGTTGTTAGAAAGGTAGAACAATTTTTTACCAAGAGGTGAAAAGCAAGAACTGTGGGCTCTTTGTCCCTTGGTCAGCCTTTTCGATTTTTGAGTTTGTAGATCGTAGAAATAAAGGTCAAAAAACTGATTATAGAAATTCCAGGAGTCGAGTTTCTCATAAACAAAACCTGTCGAGGCCGGATGCCATGCTATGGATTTCGTGCGACTGGATTCGACCACTCGTTTGCTTTTGTACCCTCGAAATCCAAGCTTCGGGTGTCGAAGTGTTAATTCGACATGTCCGTAGCCATCCAAATCGTTACGGATGTTGGCCATCCACAAACCATCAGAGCTGATTTTAGGAAACAAAAACATGGCGTCTTCGTTGTTGGAGAGTCTTTCACCACGAAGGTGAGGTGTTCGAGCCACCGTTGTAACTTGTTGTTTGGCTCTTTTTTCCCAGTAGTCGTAGGCTTTTTTCAATTGCTCTTCGTAGTTCACACCCAGGTAGGATTCGATCACCCCATCAAGAAAAAAAGGGATTCTTCGAGAATAACTTTGATTGAAACGGTTGACCATCTCGGGGCCTTTTTCACGGGCGATGCTGTCCCAAAGGATGCCTCCAAAAAGATAGGCCCGGGCTCCCCCAACCCAGTCCAAGTGACCATCGTTGAGATCACTAAGGGGATAGTCTTGCCATTTTTTTTCGATGGTCAGCGCCCGCGCCAATCCCTCTAGGTACTGGGAGTTTAAACGGCCGCCGGTCTTTGATACTTTCGACTCGGTATAAACAGCCAATCCTTCGGTGTACCAACGAGGTAAAATCATATTGGGGTGGGCGATCGAACCAAAAATCCAATAAAAAGGGGAGATCCAGCCGTGGACGGGCTCCATGTTAAGTACATGGGTGTACTCATGCACCAGAAGTTCGTGGACGTAGTCATTGAACTCACCGATCGAAGAGTAATTATGAGGTTGCACAGTAAATAGGACAATAACCGGATGGGGGGAGACCCTTGCCGATCCATTGGCGACGTCAGTATTGTCGATCAAAACGATGGTTGGTTTGCGAGACGGCTCTTTAAAAAGTTCAAGAACCTGCTCTTTTGCCCGCTGAAACTGCATTATATAATATTCTGCGACCTCTTGATGTTTGGCGTCAAAAATCCAGTAAGCTGTTTCTGTTTCTATTTCTTTCCATTCAATATTAGGATCGACTTGCGCCTGTAAGCCAAGCGGGATGCTGAGTAGAGTCAGTTGGAGTATCAAAAAAGTAATAAGAGTTTTCGGTGTATTCGGCATACTTTCCCTGCTAAGTCTTTCCTGTGGCGTTTTAAGAGTTTGACATCAATTAAAGAGTTTTTAAAATACAATCATACAAAGGAGTGCAAAATGTGTAAGAAAATCATTTTTGCCTTAACAGCTATCGTTTTCATCACCGCATGTTCATCAAAAGACAAAGAGCCAGTTGACACTATTGAGGTCGATGGTGGCGTAACCGAAAAACCACTTGGTTTTGATCCTATGGGTTCAGACAGTGGAAATATTCCGGGGCTGGCCACAGTGCACTTCGAATATGACAGATTTGCTTTGAGCCCTGAAGCTCGAAACATTTTGGCACAGAATGCTGACTTCATGAGAAACAACGAAAACGTGAATCTTCAAATTGAAGGTCACTGTGATTCTCGTGGGTCCATTGAGTACAACTTAACTCTCGGCGAGAGACGAGCCAATGCCGTCAAGGCTTATCTTGTCAGCTTGGGAATTCCTGATTCAAGACTGTCAGTCCTAAGTTACGGAGAAGAGAAACCAATGAATGCTGGCGACACCGAGTCGGCTCATGCGGCCAACCGACGAGCCAACTTCGTTCCTGTTCAGTAGGACTATGTTGAGTAAAATTATATCGACTTTTAAAGGGCACTGGATTCTGTGCCCTTTGCTATTTCTAGCCATTGGTTGTGTGAATAAGCAACCACCCAGAGAGGAATTCAACCTGGCCAGAGCGGCCCTGCTAGCGGCAAAAACTAGCGAAGCAAAGCGTTATGCTCCCAGAGTGTATTCTCAAGCCAGAAGGTATATGAGGGAAGCGGAACGGGCCTATAAAGATCGCTATTTTGAAAAGTCCACTGATTATTTTCGTAAGTCGCGGTATTATTCTGAAAAGGCCGAGAACATTTCTCGTGTTATGATGTTTAAGCAAGGAGCGATGGGACCATGAAATTTGTGCTTTCAGTTGTGTTGATGGTGTCGGTGGCGGGTTGTTTGAAAACCCGCTCAGAGTTAAAGAATGATGAATCCGGAAATATGCGAACCGATGCTTCGGGGACCTATGTCGCTGGCAATATGAATCAGCAGCAACGGGCGCAGATTGATTCGCGTTTTTTTGAAATTGATCGAGACTTTCGTGAACTTTATGGAAAAATTGAAGTCATCGAAAGAAAGCTGCAAGAAACACAAACAGCGCCGACTCAAACCGCAGCTCCCATGGGATCTGGTGTTTCTGATGATAAAATAAAATCACTTGAAAAGCGCATTTCAACTTTGGAAGAGGCTCTTCTGTCGTTGGATAAAAAGCTCAATAATATTAGTAAAGGCGGAACTGGCGGCAACGGAGGTTCGGCGCAACTTCTTGAAAACAGTTTAAAGAATGCTAAGGGTCCGTTTGGCCGTGGTGAAATTCTTTTCACCGCCGGTCGATATGAAGAGGCGATTGCCTCTTACGACAAGTACCGTAAGCAATTTCCTCGCGGACGCCGCTATCCTCATGCCACTTTGAAAATGGGCCTGTGTTTTCAAAAGCTGAAAATGGCCAACGATGCCAAAGCTTTCTACAAAGAAGTGATTCAGCGGTATCCCAACACTCGAGTTTCAGTTCGAGCCGAACAAAATTTAAAAAAACTATAGGATGAAATACGTCTTATCCATTGAGACAAGTTGTGATGACACCTCGATTGCGGTCATTGATAGTCAAAGGCGTGTGCTCTGCTGTTTGGTGGCCAGCCAGGATTTGGTGCACAAACCTTTTGGTGGTGTTGTTCCTGAGATTGCCAGTCGAAATCACACCGCCCACATTTTGCCTTTGATTGAAGAGGCGTTTAAAAAAACTCAACTGGATTGGAATGATTTTTTGGGAATCGCAGTGACCAACCGTCCAGGGTTGGTCGGGTCGTTAATCGTCGGACTCGTCACTGCAAAAAGTTTGGCTTTAGCCAACGGACTGCCTTTTATAGGAATCCATCATATCGAAGGCCATCTTATGGCTCCGTTTCTCATCGATGATCAGTATCGGGGTGGCGACTTTTACAATGATAACTTTGTGGCTCTGGTAGTCAGTGGGGGGCACACTCAGCTGTATTCAGTCAAAGGCTTTGGTCAGTATGAAGTTCTTGGTCAGACCATTGATGACGCCGCTGGTGAGGCGTTTGACAAGTTTGCCAAGATGCTTGGTTTGCCTTATCCAGGCGGGGTTGAGGTCGATCGCCTGGCTCAAAAAGGGGACCCCAAGAGTTTCAATTTTCCGAAACCACTCTTAAAAGAAGACAATTACAACTTCAGTTTTTCGGGCTTAAAGTCTGCAGCACAAAGGTGTCTTGCTAAAATGACTGAGCCGGAAATTAACAAAAACAAAGCCGACCTCTGTGCCAGTTACCAGGCTACGATCGTCGAGGTTTTAGGTAAAAAACTGGAGCGAGCCATTTTACAAACAGGCACTAAAAAGTTTGTCGTCAGTGGTGGAGTGAGTGCCAATTCGGGACTCCGAAAGTGTGCCGAAGAATTGGCTGTTAAACACAGCCTAGAGCTTGCTTTACCGCCTCTGCGTTATTGTACCGACAATGCAGCGATGATAGGGCTGGCGGGGATGTTACGTCTCTCCCGCGGAGAGAGCTCCCCTCAAGATTTGGCCCCCTCCCCCCGAGCGCCTCTATGATTGGTGGTTTAAAGCAGAAAATTAAACAACGTATGCAAGAGCTGGGTATTGAACCGAAAAGGTCTTTGGGGCAAAACTTTTTAATCAGTGAAGGGGTCGTCAAAAAAATTATTGCGGCCGCTGAGGTGGATAGCTATCCCGAGGTTTTTGAGATTGGCCCCGGACTGGGAGCTTTGACCGATTTCATAATAGAAAAAGCGAGCCAATTGAATCTTATTGAATTGGATCATCGCTTTGCTGAGTATTGGCGAAGTCGAAATCAACGAGTGTTCGAGATCGACGCTTTAAAGCATCCTTGGTCACCCTTGCCTTCTGAGGATCAACGTCTGTTGATAAGCAATTTACCCTATCAAATATCGTCTCGATTGGTGGTCGACTTTTCAAAAAGTGAGCCGATCTTTACGCGGATGGTTTTGATGTTTCAAAAAGAGGTGGCTCAGAGAATTCAGGCCACCGCCCATCGTGCCGATTATGGACTTCTCTCGGTTGTGGCTCAGAGTTATTGGAGAATAGAAAAAGTTACAGAGGCGGGAGCGATTGATTTTTTCCCGAAGCCAAAAGTTGCCAGTCGAGTCTTAAAGTTTGATCACAAGCCCATTCTGGCAGCAAATATAAGTGACCAAGAATACCTAGCTTTTTTAAAACTCTCATTTGCGAATCGACGTAAAATTTTAAAGCCTAAGCTGAGTGCCTTTGCTAGTAAAGACAAGCTTAGTGCCATTTTTGACGATCAGAGCTTAGATCCTAAGGTGCGAGCCGAAAACCTGTCTCCGCAGCAGTTCCGAGACCTATACAGAGCTCTAAAAACAGAGTAAAACCCCGTTATGGGTATTAAGATTATTGCCGACAACAAAAAAGCCCGTTTCGACTACGAAATCGTAGAGAAATTTGAAGCGGGTATGGTTCTCACTGGCAGTGAAGTGAAAAGTATTCGCGATGGAGCCGTCAATTTAAAGGATTCCTATGTGGCTTTTCGAAACGGCGAGGCCTTTTTGCAAAACGCCCATATCAGTGTTTATGAGGCCAGCAGTATTAATAATCATGAGCCTGAGCGCCTGCGAAAGTTGCTGATGCATCGAGAAGAAATTGATAAGATCATGGGTAAAGTGCAGGGTAAAAGTCTGACGTGTGTGCCATTGAAAATGTATTTCAAACGAGGTCGAGTGAAAGTCGAAATCGGTTTGGGGCGTGGTAAAAAGAAGCACGACAAACGCCAATCAATAAAACAAAAAGAGTCTGACAGAGAACTTGCCCGCGCCTTAAAAAAGTAGGGGAAACATGAATTTTTCAGCAGAGCATCTCAAAGAAAACCTGTGGGCTTGGCAGTCGCTGGCCATAATGAGCGCCATGGGTGTTCCATTGAGCGATGGTCTTTTTGCTGTTGAAGAAGAGTATGAAAGCAATGGCGTGACCCCTCAGTTTTCGGCGCTGGTCTCAGAGGTCGAAAGGTCTCGCGGACTCCCGCCCCAGGAAGACTGGCATCCGGAAGCCTTTTTGCAAGCCGAAAAGTCTTGCTTTGCCGTTGGCTGGGCCACGGGGATGCTTGAAATGGGTCTTGACCCTTGTTGTGACATTTTAAGGTCTCATATTCTTTTTCATAGTGGGGACACCAAAATTTCAAGGTCTGATCTGTTTTTTTATCAGTTTTACCGACTGCTGACATCCAGTCAGCCGATCCTGCAGGTGTTATCGATCCTTGAGCACGATCTCAACTACGATGAATTTCAAGACCTTATTACTCAATCTAAGCAGACCGTCACACAAGGGGGCGCACTGGCGTCTGTCTTTAAAGACTTCAGGGAACTGCTGCCTTCTGGTTTCGCCGAGGCGTTTGAGTCATTCGAA
Source organism: uncultured Pseudobdellovibrionaceae bacterium (assembly GCA_964588335.1). GTDB lineage: Bacteria > Bdellovibrionota > Bdellovibrionia > Bdellovibrionales > JAGQZY01 > JAGQZY01. The sequence continues at coordinate 368,877 of CAZPOV010000001.1, forward strand.
AAACAGGGTGAGATCGAGACACTGCGGAACTTTTTAAAGGACTCTCAGACCGGTCCGCTTTTTAAAGCTATTGATGACTATTGGCAAAATCATGCTCAGTCGGAAAAAGTGAGTTTTTACCAAAGTTTGTCGCTCAGTCTGCATCAAGGACAATCCCTGCAAGATGCTTTCGACGGTGCCTTTCAAAAAGTTACAGACGCTGATTTCAAAGACCGGTGGAAGGGTGTGTTCCAGCTTTTTCAAGGTGATTTTCAAGACCCGGTGAAGGCAATGATGGCGCTGGGCTTGACTCGAAAAGAGGCATTGATTTGCAGTGCGGGTTTTTATTCTGGGGCTCTCGACCTGGCATTCAAAAGTTTGGTCGCTTTAAAGATGGCCGAGAAAAAACCCACCTAAGGTCGAGCTCAAACGCTCGTCCAAGCCTTGCTCCCTATCTTAGAACGTAATAGCATCTAACTATGCTGAAATTCACAGTATTTTTTCTTTTATTCGTTTCTTTGCCGACCTTTTCTGAAGACGACGCCGGTTCTGAGCAAGAACTAAGCTTAAAACAGGATCGCGAGCATCTTGAAAAATTACGCAAAGACATTCCCGAAGACATTAAACGAGAAAATGACGATTTAGCTTTTATCCTTAAACTCTTTGAAGATAAGTCACGCCATCCATCTAAAATTCGACGAGAATTTGATAGGGTCTACAATCGACTGCGAAAAGAAAAAAGGAAAGAATTCAAAAAGCAACGAGACCAATATACAAAAATTGAAAAGAAGAAGAGAAAGGCCTTTTTGGCGGCGGCGAAAAATAAACGAAAATCTTTCTTAGAGGGCGATCCTAGTAGTGAGAAAAAGAAGGAATTTTTTGACGAAGAAAGAACCGAGAGAAAAGAATTTTTTTCGGAAGAAAGAGAAAAGCGCCGTGATTTTGAATCTGATCTGCGCGCAAAGAGAAAAGAAAGTGATGATTTCTTGAAAGACAAAAAACGTGATTTTACAGAAAGATTACGACAGTTCGAGAAAGAGCAGAAGGCGATAAAAAAGCAAGAGCGTGAAGCTAAATTGCGAGCCGCTCAACCACAGAGTCTGGCTGTCGAGGCTGAGTTGACACCGCAAAACCAAAAATTTTTAAAGGACTTCGATAAAATTCCAAAACGTGGGGGTGTGAAGCTTGCTCCTCCTCCGGAAAAGTAAGGAGAGTCGATGAAATGTCCTCGATACCTAGCTGAGACTGTCGAGTTAACCAACAATAATGTTAGGAATTTCTTATGGATTGTTTAAGATGTGAAGAGCAATTGGAAACAATAAAAAATGGTGAGGTTGAAGTTGATGCCTGTATGCAAGGTTGTGGTGGAATTTGGTTTGATCCTTTTGAATTAAAAAAAATGAACGAAAAAAGTGAGATCACTCAAGAGTTCATGCAACATATATATAGAGCCAATCGTAAAATGGTGGATAAAAAGCCACGCCTTCAGTGTCCTAAATGCAATGCAAAAATGCTTCGCCATTTTCACAGTGTGCGCCGAGAGATTGAAGTCGACCAGTGCCCTCTGTGTTACGGACACTGGTTGGACGGTGGCGAGTTACTAAAAATTGTAAATCAATTTAAAAACAAAGATGAGCATCGTAGTGCAACTCAAGAGTTTTTTAAAAAGTTGAAGTCATCGTAAAAAACAGAACATATCCACTAAGGTCTAGGGTTATACTATAACTTACCTTTGCCGTTTTTATTTTGACATTCCTCTAGAGTTCGGTAGCCTATATAAGTTCAATTAAAACAAATAAAAGGGGGAGAGATGACAAAAGCTCTTGTGGTTCTTTTGATGGGTGCATTTTTAGTAGGCGCGACCGGGTGTGCATACGGACATTCTTTACGTGTTGGTAAAAGTAAAGTGTTAGTTCTAAAAAATGACGGATTGCTTTTTGGTCTGCTTCGTCAAGCTCATGTCTGCGATGTGACTCCAAAGGGTCTTAAAAACTGCAGTGTTGATGAAAACCCTTAATTGAAATTGCCAAAATCAAGACAAAAAAAGGAAGCAGCAATAGCTTCCTTTTTTTTGTCTTTTAATATCTAAACTTCAAGCCTCGTCCTAGAAGCCTCGATGAAGGCCTACTGGTTCAATGTATCAGGTGCTTGGCTCGATTTTTAAACCCTTTCTGGTGTTTTGGTAGTTCTGTACGATGAACCATCAAAACAGATCATAATAGGAACAGACGACTTTCTGTCCTCGATGATAAAAAGTGGTTATTTCTTAGCGGGTTTTTTAGAAAAAATATTTTCCAAATCTTTTCGGGTTAAGGGGCGGTAATCACCAGATTTAAGGGGACCGAGTTTCAATTGGCCAATTGCGACCCGTTTGAGTTTTTCAACGTCGTAGCCAACCTTTTCAAACATTTTTCGAACCTGTCGGTTTTTTCCCTCTGTTATGGTAATTTCGACCCAGTCTTTTTTATCCGAACCTTTTTTCAGTTTCTTTATATGGAGGGCGCGGACTTTACCGCCAATGATAGAAACACCGCGACGCAGTTTATCCATCTTAGCTTGCGTAATAATACCATCAAGTTTGGCATGATAAGTTTTTGGAATTTTGGATTCTGGGCTCGAGATCTCATTAGAAAAATCTCCATCATTGGTCATTAGTAACAAGCCCTCGGTATCCCAATCCAAGCGACCGACTGGAAAAATTCTTTTTCGAATTCGTTTAAAGAAATCCATTACGATGGGTCGTCCTTGAGGGTCCGACGTGGTGGTGACAACGGACCGCGGTTTATTGAATACAAAATAGACAGGCTGTGGTTTGGCTTTGACCAGCTTGCCTCCGACTTTAACCTGATCCTTGTCGGGATTGATTTTCACTCCAAGTTCGAAAACCTTGCGACCATTAACCTGCACGCGCCCCTCATCGATCAATTCATCGGCTTTGCGGCGGCTCGCAACTCCGTGGTCGGCTAGGTATTTGTTAAGGCGAACAAGCTGTGAGCTTGATTCTTTCATAATGATCAATCCTTGTTAGTGTTAGGACATTTCTTCGACCAGTTGGTCTACCAAAGCTTGAATCACATTGTCATTGATAAAAACGTTTTCAAGGGCATCTCGGCCTCTTTCAAGGGCGGCCTCGCCAAAGCTTTCGGCCTCTGGATGGTTGAGGTTGAAGAGTTCTACGGACTTCTCAAGAACTTGTACCAGCTCTTGGTAATCGGGGTCGGACTTTTTATCGATGTAGTACTGCTCAAGTGACTTGAGAGGGTAGTAGATTTCTGGGAATTGGTTGAGTCGCCCCTTAGGCTCAGCCTTATTTTGAAAAATATAACCTCGAATCACCATTCCCGCGACCGTCTTATTTTCGACTCGAAAGCGGGCGTAAGAATTGGCGTCGACTTTCAAATACTGGGTGATACCACTTTTCAGCTCGAGCTGCTCATTGTAGTGGAGCTGGATCGACATGGAGAGGGGTTTGAGCTCTCCTTGTTGAATCAACATCAAGGGCGTTGAGTGGGTGACGGTCACCTCGCCATTGGGATTTTGTGACAGTAGGATGTAATTTTTGTCTTTTGTATAAAACACACGGTTTCGGCTGTTCTCAGGTGCGTGTTGCGTGGCCCATTTTTCAAATATCTGGATACCTTCAATGCTATTTTTGATAGCCACCACTTGCCAATAATCGGGAAACACAAAGTCTTTTAAGTTCCAATCCAGCATGTAGGTTTCATTGTAGTGTTGAAGAATGTACTGCAGCTCCTGGGAAAGGCTCACGGCATGGGTTTGCCAATGCTCATGGATCAGAGCCATACGACAAAATTCTTCGAACAGCTGGGGGGAGAGGGGCGTGTCTTTGTCGCAATGGTGAATCAGGAAATGATATAGACATAGACGCGCCGCATCTTTGTTCGGCTGGAAGGATAACATATGTCTTGCAAGATGGGTTGTTGTATTCATAACCTATTAAAAGGATAGGGGTAATTTAATACTCCGTCCACCAAAAACAAGGGAGTTCTGTGAATCGAAGACTCAACCCAGACCTGTTTGGACCTAGTCAATCAGTAATGGAGTCAGAAGACAGTCGCTATTCTGCTGTGGCGACCCGCCAGCTGCAGTCCGAACTTAAAACCGCCAACAAACGTATATCCCATTTGGAAAGTTTGGTGGAGGTTCTGCAAACCCAAATGGGGGTGATGAGTCATAATAATGAACGTCGCACCGAAGCTTTTTCAAAGGCTTTAAGTGAACTTGAAAAAGATTTCCGTGAACAAAACCTATCTCAAGCTCGTGCTCTTAAGATGGTAGAAGAGCGTTTTAGAGATCAAAAAATCAAAGACGGTCAAATGGAGTCTATTGTCGATCGCTTTAACACCACCCTTAGCCAATTTGAGAACAAACTGGCCACTTTACAAAAAGTCCTTTCCGAAAAAGAAATGACTCTCCTGACCTATCGCCGAATCATTGAGCAAATTGTCGAAGAGGTTGAAAAGCTGAAAAGATCGAACACGCCCAGTCGACACCTATAAGTTTCAATTTTTTTATTCTTTGGGCTGATTCTGGTCTGGAATCAATTGATCCATCCGTTTTTTAAATAAATCAGCCTCTTCGAACCCGGTGAGGGTCAGGTCAGAGCGCACGTTGCCGGAGCCATCTATAAAAATCATGGTTGGAAGCCCGTAGACTTCATATTTTTGTTGCCAGTCGGTGAGCTCATCAAACGGTGAGGTGGCATCCACTTTCAGCATAACGAAGGAGTCACTTCTTTCAATGACCGGTTGTTTTGAAAACGTCAATTGATCCATCTCAACACAAGCGGCACACCAATCGGCATAAAAATCAATGATAACGGGCTTACCCTCGGCTTTGGCTTTTTCGACCAACTCTGGAGAGAACGCCTGCCAATGGACTTTGGCTTGATTCTGTTCGACTTTTTGCTCAGGCATCCATTTTTTTATCAGTGGCCAGGCGTAATAGAAGGACATAGCAAATAGCACCAAGGCCAGAACAGTCTTAATAGCATTCATCCAGGCTCCAGATCGAGGCATCTTGTTGGCCAACTGACTAAAGGTGCCGAGTGCAATAAACAGAATTCCAAAGCCCATAGCAAAGGTGAAAAGCAATATAAAACCGAGTGCACTGTTTTGAGTCTTGGCAATATAAGCCAGAACTCCCACTAAAACCGGACCAACACACGGGCTGGCGACAATACCTGCTAGCAAGCCCGAAATAAAAGCAGCGACATAACCTTTACCCATGCTACTGTTAGCGAAGCGATCACGGATAAAAGCCGGAGCCTGAAGTTCAAAGAAGCCCAACAGACTGAAGCCCATTGCCAGAAAAATTCCACTCATTAATACGATAACAATTGGATGGCTTATCAGAGAGCCAAACAGTTGGCCGGTTTGGGCGGCGATCACACCCAACAACGCATAGGTCAGTCCAATTCCCAACACGTAGGACAGGCTTACTAAAAATGATTTCCACTGAGAGCGCTTTTCGTTGGTTCCAAGAACCGCCAAGGTGATGGGGATCAAGGGGTAAACGCATGGGGTGAGAGAGGTTAGGAGCCCAAAAAGGAAAATAAGAACCAAGGCATAACCTAGATTGTCATCGATCTGTTCCTGAATAAAATTCGAGTCGGAAACCTGTTGATCTTTATTTCTTGTTGGGGCCTGGATATCGACGTCGACGTTCAATTCGCGAGTTCTTGGGGTCAGGCAGTACTTTTTTGTACAAGCGATGTAAGTGAGCGCCATTTTAATGGACTGAGTGTCTGCCACATTATTGGGGATCTCAATTTGGGTTTTAAGAGTCGCAGCTTTATTGACACCCCTCTTCTTTTTTTTCACGGATCCGGTGGTGTCTTCAAATTCGACCAATGGAGCGATACTCAACTCGCCAACTTGTAGCTTATCGGGTTCAATAATTTTCAGGCGAAATCGATCATGGTAGGCAAAAAAACCCTCTTGCAGTTGCATTTCTATTTGTAGGTCGGCCAATTGCCCCGGCTGCAGTTTTTTAGATACAAAAAAACCACGGGCGGTTAGGGGATTCAATTTTGCTAGATCTTCCTTTGCCAAAGAGGATGTGGGGAAGATTAAAGCAGCAACCAAGAGGATCCAAGTCATACAATTGATAATAATGTCTTCAGGGCTAAAATACAATGAGCTTGAGGCTCTGAAACAGCCTTTGCTGCCGAAAAGCCAAGGATTTTCGCCAGTGAATGATTGGATTTGTGGGCTTTCTGGGTTAAAAACCCATCATGAAAGATCAGACTGTATTGCCGAAAAAGTGGACCGAGTTCCCTATAATAGCGATTGATACTGAGACAAGTGGCCAGTATCCAATGCAAGATGATTTGTGTGAGTTGGCGGCTGTTAAGACTCTCGGTGACAAGGTTATTGATACTTATCAAACTCTCGTCAAGCCGAAGCACAAGATGTCTGATTTCGTTATTGGCATTCATGGCATCACCAATGAAATGGTGAAAGACGCTCCTCTAATCTCAGATGTCTTGCCTGATTTTTTAAAGTTTGTGGAAGAGGGTGTGATTGTTGGTCACCATTCTCCCTTTGACCTTGGGTTTTTGGTTTATGACTTAGAGAAAATGAATTTAGCGATTCCAAGACACCCGGCCTTGTGTTCCAGTCTCATTTCACGCAACGCCATTGTTGGGCCTCCGAATCACAAACTGCAAACACTGGTGAAGTATCTTGATTTGGACGGCGGCCAAGCTCATCGTGCATTGGATGACGCCAACGCCTGTTTGCAGCTGCTTCTAAAATGTTTCAAAAGAAAAAATGTTGAAACCTTTAACGATGCTTTTCGTTTACAAGGGTCGCCATTGTGGTGGCAGGACTTTTCGTTGCAAGGCAAAGCACTGCAAAGTCAACAATGGGCGAAAGTCATCGAAGCAATTGAAGCTCAAAAGAATCTTGAGATTATTTACTCGGGAGGCTCGATGAAAGGCAAAAAACGGGAAGTGAAGCCGGTGTCTGTTGTCTGCAGCCCAACCGGTGATTTTATGGTCGCCAGCGACCCTCAGGACCCCGATCACAATAAACGTTTCTACTTTAAAAAACTGCAAGAGGCTGAAGTTTTGCCTTAAGAGGACATCTCTTGTTTCTTGTCGCTGGCAGCCTCGGTGTTACCTTCTGGAAGAATGGGAACTGTAATGACCTCGTTGACGGGGCGCAACTCCTTAGCGACCTTTTCCGCCAAATCCTCAAGTTCTGGAAATTCGTCACCCTTGCGGAGACGAAGACGATAATAGTTTCCATCAATATAATTGTCGATGAATCTTTCAAATGCGTAGACCGGGCCGACGATTCTATGGGAAAGCTGTTTGCCAACCATGAACAAGAAGGCTGTAAAGGCTAGACTTACCGAGCTAAAGGTTACTAAAAATGGAATCAAAAATTGATCCAACAACTTTGTATTGTTACCCATCAAATCAATCACCACGAAACGAAGAAAAGTATAGGAGAAGACTCCAGCAATTAATGAGAAGCCTAAGCCACAAGTTACCAGAATGTAACAGTAACGAAGTTGAAAGCGTGGATGGATCCAGGCGACTTTGCGCAGATTTTCTTTAGGCCAAAGATTGTCTTGATCCTTTAATAAGGCGTGACCCATCAGGTAATAACCACACCATTGCAGAAGGTCGGCTAAGTTAAAAACTCCCGTACTTAATGAGCGATTGCCAAGAATAATAAAATCAACGACATGCCCCCAGAGAGTCCGATCAATCACATTACCTAAAATCCCGCCTATCAAAATCGACATACCAATGCGTAGACGCATCGATCGGGTCGGCAGTAGGTATTGGAAAATGACAAAAGAGAATAATAAAAAAGCTCCTCCTGTCGACAGCGAGACAATTCGCAGCACCGGAGGTAGGTCTGAAAACAAACCAAGCATGGCCCCCTTATTGAAGTGGAGAATAATATGAAAATACTCCCAGTGAATTTGAGGTGAAGCTTGTAGTACGAGATATTTAGAGACCTGGTCAACGGCGATGACGCCAAATAATGAGCCAAGAACCCAAAAAAAGTCCTTTTTGTTCATACTTTTATTTTACTGCCCGAAGTGTAATCCCACAACTGTCTGATTACGACCTCGCCGTTTAGCTTGATAAAGAGATTGATCGGCACTGATGATCAACTCGTCGACAGAGCTTGCATGCTCAGGGGCGGTTGCTACGCCTAGACTAATGCTCAGGGGATAGTTGAGATAACTCAGTTCAAGAACAGAATTTCGGATATTTTCAGCTATGGACAAGGCTTCTGGCGAGGTGGTTTGAGGTAGAATCAAAACGAACTCGTCACCTCCATAGCGCGACAGAGAACCATTGCTGGGTGCATTGTCTTTTAATGCAACCGCAACCACTTGTAAAAAGTTATCGCCGTCGGGATGACCAAATCGATCATTGAACTTTTTGAAATGGTCGACATCAATCATTATGAGGGAAAGATTGTCTTGGGCTTTTTTATTCTTCTCCCATTCCAGACGAATCTTTTCTTGAAAGAAGCGATGGTTGGTTAGTTGTGTGACAGGGTCCGTAATCGAGAGTTTTTGGAGACGTTCACTTTCGACCAACCGTTTGTGAATTTTATGGGCTTCCACGACTTGAATTAGAAGATGATCATTTTCCCAAGGCTTAAGAATAAACTTATGAATATTTGCTGAATTTATTCCTTCCTCAATTGATTTTAAATCAACTTGTCCTGAAAGGAGAACACGACTGGCTGCAGGCAATTTTTTTCGAACTTTCTTTAAGAAATCGACGCCTCGATCATTTTCTAAAATATGATCGCTGATAACCACTGAAATATCTGAATTTTTTTCGACCAATTTGAAAGCCTCTGAAGTGTCTGTTGCTTTAAGAAGTTGAAAGCGGCTCCGCAAAGTCCTTTCCAAAGAATCTAGGATATTGACTTCATCATCGACACATAAAATTTTCGCTTTATTGTTTTCGGTCATCTTCTTTGTATACTTTCGTTAAAGATCCGAAATCACCATTGATCGGCAATTCATAGTTTTTAACACGACGATGGACAATGGCGACTTGTTTTTCGTACCACAGAGGAATGGTGGGAAGTTCATCAAAAACAATTTCTTGAGCCTCCCGATACAGTGACTTTCGCTTTTCCACATCAGGCTCGCGGAAGGCTTTGTCAACAATGGCATCAAACTTAGGGTTATTGTAATAGCCTCGATTTCTGCCTGGGGGAGTCATTTTAGAATGCAATGATATTCTGTATATATCAGGGTCGTTAATTCCCACCCACTTCATGATTGCGATATCAAATTTGCCGGTGCGAATATCTTCGTAATAAGTGCCCCATTCGTAAGTTTGCTGTTCCACAGGCAGTCCCATGGATTTCAGCTGATGGGTGATCACCCGTCCCTTGGCAACTGCTTCTTGAGTGTTTGATGTTTTTAAAATAATTGTTTCGCCTTTAAATTGAGAGAAGATACGTTTGATCTCTTTTTTGGAAAGAGGATTGTATTTTAGGTCAGGATGGTGAAAAGGATTAATTTTTGTGACGATGGATGTTGCTTCATCGGCAAAGCCCTCCAACGTGTATTGAATTAGATCTTTGCGATCAATGGACGAGCTTATGGCTTGTCTCACTTCTTTTTTTGATAATAAAGGGTGGCGGAGATTCAAGAGAACATAATTTGTTGATAAGCCCGGTGCGACAACAACATTGAAATCCTTTTCTTTCTCGAAGAATCGAATTTTTGAGAACGGTACATCAGACTGAATAATATCGATTTTCCCTTTGTACATCTTCTGGAACCGGGTGTTCGAATCTTTTATAATTTTAAATTGAATATTCTTGGTTTTGGCGGTTTCACCGACGAAATGATTGAAGCGGGTTAAATAAACGTTTTTTATGTCTTTCTTAATAAACTTAAAGGGGCCTGTGCCAATAGGCTTGGCGTAAAAGTCGTCTCCGGCTTTTTCAACGATCTGCTTCGGTAAAAGTTTTAAAGTCGGTAAGTCTTGTATAAAAGGAGCCGAAAAGCTTTCTAGATGGAGTTTTAGGATGCCCCCCGTTTCTGGGTTGTAAGTCACCTGGACGTCTTTAATAATTGAAAATTGCGGAGCAAACGGAGAACGCCCTTTACGATATTCATTGACCGAAAATAAAAAGTCCTCAGCCGTTGCAAAGTCTCCGTTATGAAACTGGATTCCTGGCTTTAATTTGAACTCATAAAGTCCATCTTTGTAGGTCCATGATTCAGCGAGAACACCTTCAAACTCTAGTTTTGAGTTCAATTGTATTAGAGATGAAAAGATGAGACGACCAATACGTTGACCGCTGGCATCAGTGGCATATCGGGGGTCTAGGGTTTTCGGTTCACTGCTCAGAGCAAACACAATCGTGTCGGTGGCCGGGGGCTCACTCCAGTAGCAGCCAATCAGAAAAACCGGAAGTATAAAATAAAGAATTCTAGAGCTTAGGCCTAACATCGAGGCTTAATAGTACCGTTAGCATTGACCTCTGTCTAAAGAATTTTACAATGATAGGACGAGTTCAATTCTCTTACCCTCGAGGAGTCTATGCTTATCCTGAATCTGGTTTTTAGTTTAGCTTTTGCAATATCCAATGCTGAGTTTACCTGGCCGACATCTGCTGAAGTGATCATTAAAAAAGAGATCCGATCTGTTGATGCTGAACCGCAAAATTTTGGTATTTGGGTGAAACGAGGAAATGATGTCGCTGAGCTCAACAGTGATAAACAATTTGTTCCCGCATCGTTATCGAAGATACCAACAGCACTGACATTTTTGAATGAAGTCAGTATGGATCATCGATTCAAAACCTGGGTTTACCATACTGGTGAAATCAAAGGGGGTGTTTTGCATGGAGACTTATACTTGAAAGGCGGAGGCGACCCTACTTTTGTCACCGAATCAATGTGGCTTCTTGTCAATAAACTGAATCGAGACAACATCAGTAAAATCGATGGGCAACTGTTTGTCGATGAAAGTTACTTTGATACCGACTACTACTCTGAAGGGCGTCAAAAACGAAGGGTGGATCGGGCTTATGACGCTCCAGTGAGCGCCTTGTCATACAATTGGAATTCAATTTCAATTTACGTTCGACCCGGCGACAAGACAGGCGATGCCGCTAGAGTCTACACTCAGCCGGATTTGCCAATTATAGAAATTGTTAACAAAGCAAAAACCAAGGGCAGTGGTAAAACCTCTTTGCAAGTCAAAAGACTTTTGAAGGGTGATAAGATTATTATTGATGTGAGAGGGGCGATCCCAAAAAGCAAAGATGAAAAGGCGTTTTATAAAAGTATTGGCGATGCGGCCCTGTGGACAGGTGTTACTTTCAAAAAAATGTTGAATCAAGCAGGAATCGTCTATTCCGGTTCGGTTAAAAAAGCACAGACGCCGGCATCTGCAAAGCAGCTGATTGAGCATGAAAGTTGGAGCGTCCCACGCATTATGGCGGCTCTCTCAAAGTTTTCAAATAATTTTGTAGCAGAAATGATGACAAAACATTTGGGAGTCAAACCTGGCTCTCCTGGAAATATTGATGACGGTCTTTCTAAAATTGTCGCATTTTTAAAATCTAAAAAATGGCCAGAATCACATTTTACATTTGAAAATCCATCGGGTTTCACCAGACGTAACAAAATGCGTGCGGACCTTTTAGGTCAACTTTTGGAAGAGGCAAGAAAAGATTTTGACTCGGCACCAGAGTTTATGGCCTCGTTGCCAATTAGTGGAACCGATGGAACATTAAAGTCACGCATGAAGCAGACCATGCGCGGAAAGGTGCGTGCGAAAACTGGCTACCTTAGCGGTGTGGTCGGGCTTGCTGGGTTTATGGAGACGCGTTCGGGAGGAGAGCCCATCACCTTTGTCTTTATGTACAATGGTCCCTATAAAAAAGATTGGGAAGTTCGAGCCATGTTCAATCGTCTGTTGTGGCGCCTTTACCAGAAATCTTAAAGTTGTCTTTCAGTTTTTGGTCAAGGAATCTTAACCAGATCTCATTTGGACCGACGATGAAGTCTTTGATTTCATAAATTTCAATCGGGGGAGATATGGCTGTTAAAAGACGAGTTTTTGTTAAATGGGGATTTTTATCATCAATCATCATACCTTGGGCTCGGACATTACCAGCCAAGTCACAAACACCGAGAGCCAACGCAGGTTCGCCAACAGCAGTGACCTTGTCGATTTTGCAAGGGGCGACCGATGAAACCAGCACGCAATTTTCAGTCTTACATGATAAAAACAGACCCCTGTCTTTTTTCGTAAAAGACTCTGAGAATCAAACTATTTTTCCGTCGATGGTGGAAACCATTGAAAAAACCAATCATCCTCTCTGTTTGTCAAAGCCCGTTTTCACAGGTCTGTCACTGAATAGAGACTATCAGTTGCTCGTCATAGACGCTGATCAAACTCTGTTACAAGAACGCATATTTCGAACATTGGATCTGGAAAATCAAAAACTCAAATTTGCCGTGGCTTCATGTATGGACGACGAGCAACACCAGCCCGAAATCTGGCAAGATATGATACAGCAAAAGCCTGATTTTATTTTATTTGTTGGAGATAGTGTTTATGCGGATCGCAACCGCGGAGAAGAAGACCGAGCCGCCGCCGATCCTGAGCAATTATGGAGACGCTTTTGTCAAGCCAGACAGACCTTGGAGATATATAACTCTAAAAGATTGATCCCCATCTTGGCGACCTGGGACGATCATGATTTTGGCGCAAATGACACAGGAGACTCTTATCCCTTCATACAGGAGTCGCAGAAAAACTTCCTCGATTTTTTTGCTCAGGACGAAAGATACTGCCGAGGTCTAGTTCGAGGTCCCGGCGTGAGTTCGGCTTTCCTGGCTGGAGACCAACTTTTTATCTTGCTCGACAATCGGTCTTACCGGCGAAAAGGAGCGTCGAGCGATGACAATGGTCATTGGGGAAGTGAGCAGATGCAATGGATCTTTGATCTTTTAACTTCTCACCAAGGATTTGTCTGGTTTTGTAATGGCTCGCAAGTTTTTCCCAAGATGCTCTTCAAAGAATCTGTTTCAAAAGAACACCCGGCCAATCTACAGAAGCTTGTTGAATTTATTAAAAATCGAAAGAATCTTGTCGCCTTCATTTCTGGAGATGTCCATTTTAGCGAACTGTCACAACTTGAGAGTAGTGAATTAGGATATCGGTCTTACGAAATCACTTCGAGTTCTATCCATTCATTAAGTTTTCCTGGGGTTCCGGATATTATTCCAAACAAAAGCCGAATAGCCGCCACTGGAAAAAGGAATTACCTGCTGGTAGAATCATTGTTTTATGGTCAAGGACTGGAGTTTCAAGTTAGCAGTCGATCTGAAAACAACCGTATTAATTTTAATAAAAACTTACAGATAGCATGGTCAGTCTCGTCCTGCGTGCATCTGTTAAAAACAGAATCGAATTGTTAAAGAAAATTCACATTCAATTGAATAAATAGTTAGGTATGATCAAGCCCTTTTCACTATAGTTATAGAGCACTAAGATTTGGCACACCCCCGAGGAGGGATCTTGAGTTTAAGTCGAAAAATCATTTTAGTCGTTATGGTAATGGGCTTGATGTACTATATCGATCCCAGTCGAGCCGACGATAGATTGAAATCTTTTAAACCAGAGACGGTCGAACGACCCATCAAACCCGAACCCGAAGCTTTACAATGGGGGCAAGAGCTGGAAGCCTCTGACAATCTATGCAACGTCGATAGTATGATTGAAAATGGTCAACGCAATGATCTTTGCGAATCGTCAGATTTGGAAAGTTCTCCAGTCAAAAAGAAATTGCCCAGCCAAGAGGCTCGCCTCAATCGGGAAGATGATCCCCAACATTTTAAAATTAAGAAAAGATAGAGGAGTTTTTGAATATGTCGGAATCAGGTTTGAAAAAGCCTCTGTCTTATGGTCAGTTTCTTCGTGGTGTTCTACGAGATCCGAAAGGTTTCAGCACTATTTTTCCCACCGGGGAGGAAGTCACTTCAACACTCAGTGAATTAGGGCGAGTGCCACAGAGTAATTCCATTCTAGAACTGGGTGTCGGATCGGGTGCTATTACGACGCGATTGATTCATGAAAAGAGACCAGAGGCAAGATTTGTGGGCCTTGAGAAGAATATTGAATTGGCAAATAAACTCAATAAGAAATGGAACGGAGTCGAAATTAAATGCGGCGATGCCAGCAATCTGTCGGCAAGTGTTGGTGATGAAAGTTTCGATACAATAATCGCCTCTCTCCCGTGGACACAGTTTACTGATCAGGAACTGCGGACGATCTTTAATGAATCTACAAAACATCTGAATAGCGGCGGAGTCTTGGTATTTTTTATTTGCCTGCATGTTCTGTATTTGCCTCCGGGCCAAAATGTGATGCGTCTTTTCGAGGAAACATCACTAGACATCATTAATAAAAAGTTTGTCTTTAGTAATCTTCCACCTGTCTGTATTTTTCAAGCTGGTTAATTTCGTTAAACAGAAACAACAACAAAGGTTGGTATCGTGTTGATTTCAAAAAATCCTTACACCCAAAAAGAATTCAAAAAATATCAGTCCCTGCAAAGTTCAGAGGTCGAAACCCGAATCACCAAAGCCCATGCCACTTTTGGCTCTTGGAGCAAGACCTCCTTCTCAGAGAGGCGGCAGAAGTTCACAGCACTTTCAGAAGTTTTAGGTGATAACAAAGAAGATTTGGCAAAAATAGCAACCCAGGAAATGGGCAAGCCGTTCAGTCAGGCTGAGTCCGAGGTTGAAAAGTGCCAGTGGGTTTGTCGTTACTACGCTGACAATGCTGAATCTTTCTTGCGGCCAGAGTCTATGAATTCAGACTATCAGACTTCGGAAATTCATTTTTCACCTTTAGGCTGTTTATTGGCGATCATGCCTTGGAACTATCCTTACTGGCAGGTGTTTCGGTTTGCCGCACCTTCAATTATGGCCGGAAATGTGGGGCTTTTGAAACATGCTAGCAACGTCATGGGTTGCGCCCAGGCCATTGAAGACTGTTTTGCAAAATCCGGATTTCCCAAAGGGGTTTTCACCAATCTAGAAATTTCCAGTGACGAGGTTGAAAATGTCATACGCAACCCTCATGTTCGAGGCATTTCTCTCACCGGAAGTTTAAAGGCAGGACAAAAAGTCGCTGAGATGGCAGGGTCTGTCGTTAAGCCACTGGTTTTAGAGCTTGGAGGCAGTGATGCCTATATCATTCGAGAGGACGCTGACCTTGAGAAGGCCGTAGAGAAATGCACTCAGACCCGTCTTCAAAATACCGGACAAAGTTGTATTGCTGGGAAGCGCTTTATTGTTCAAAAGAATATTAGAGAAAAATTCGAACAGATGTTGAAAGAGTCCTTTGAAAGTAAAAAATGGGGTGATCCCATGGATCCTGAATCAGACCTTGGCCCGATGGCGAGAGACGATCTACGCGATGAGCTTCATGAGCAAGTGAGAGACTCCGTTGAGCAAGGAGCCAAGTTACTGCTTGGTGGAGAGATCCCTGATGAGGTGGGCAGTTTTTATCCGCCTTCAATATTGACCAATGTGCGCCCTGGGATGCGAGCCTTTGAAGAAGAGTTGTTCGGACCCGTGGCTGCGATCATCGAGTACTCTGATGATGATGAGGCCATCGATTTGGCCAACAGTTCGCAGTATGGGTTAGGCGGGGGGATTTTCTCCAAAGACCTCGAAGTTGCTAAAGCAATGGCCTCACAGCGTCTTGATACAGGTGCAATTTTTATCAATGACTTTGTAAAGTCTGACCCACGCTTACCTTTTGGTGGAGTCAAAGACAGTGGTTACGGTCGCGAGCTTTCGCCTTTAGGCATTAAAGAATTTGTGAATATCAAAACAATTTGTGTTAGCGAGTGACGAAGGTCGAAACCACTTGAATATTGTTGACTGTGCTCGATAGGTTTTTCCTATACAAAACCGTTGTCATACCTATGATTCGGAGGGGCTAAGTTGTTTTCGTTGTTTAAGTGAAGTTTTGTTCAGTACAATAGACGGCAACGATTCGAAAAGAGTGAAGGGATAGTTTTGGAAACTCAGGTTGAAAAGCAAGAGATGAGCACGGGGGTTTCACCAGAGATTTTAAAAGAAATCCAAAGTGGACGAAAACTTGAGGTGGAGACCATTGTTCTTCGCTCCACTCAGGACATACTGGCGACTCTGTTGTCAATTGAGGCTGATTTTGTTTTAGTTCTCAATACCCTAATGCCAATTCAAACTATTGAAGAGATCATCTCGGTGCTTGAAAAGGAAAAAGAGCCGGTCGCCCTTCTCGCCTTCAGGTTCGCTGGCGGCTAAGAAGAGGAGCCGGATTTGTCTGTTATTTAATTTCAGAAATGCTCTCAATTTTATCTTTTATTTGCGCCGCTTCGATGGAGTTCAAGGTCTTCGGCTTACTGTTATACATTCTGATAAAACCGACCACCTTGTAACGGTCATCGACATCGATATTGCGTCCGGTGTCGGCTGCCGCCCAAGCGTAGCCATTGGTATAATAAGTGACTCGATAGGGGGTCATGGTATTGGCAAAAGTCGGAGTTAAATCGAAGGTGTTGCGATAATAATAAGGCTCAACCTCCACAGTTTTTTTGACCTCAAGATCGTCGAAGGTGAAATATTTAAAGCCATTTTTTTCAGTCACTTCGGCGGCACGGTACAGCATTTTGCGCTCGACTTCACTTTTCGGGGTGTACTCATTGCCCTTGAAGCTCACCTTGTAAAATCCATCGTCTAATTTTTTATCTTTGTAACCAAAGTCGTTACTCGGTTTGTTGCGCGACTGATAAGGCGTTGGGGTTTGGCAGCCGGCCGCTAAAAGCAAGACGACAACAATCGAAATCATTTTCTTCGAGTCGATAGGCATGGTTGGCTTCTCCTTTTTATATTTTACTCTAAATAAAGGCTTTCCAGCTTTCAAATGAACCTATTGTGTAGATAATTACACAAAACTGTAAAAAGCCACGGCGGCCTGAAGCCCGGACCCAAGTGGGTCCTGGCAACAGATGGTTGTTTTGCAATTGAACGAAGAATTTGTTGGAAGAGGGCTGGAAACTAAATTGGAGTTGGAATAAATTTGTATCCCGCGCCATGAATGGAATCGATCAAACTGGAAACAGGCCCCAGCTTTTTTCTGAGCTTGCTGACATGAGTGTCAACAGAGCGAGGATAGACGTGAACGTCTTTCCCCCAAATATCATCAAGAATTTTATCGCGGTAAATCACGTGATTGGCGCGTGTCGCAAAATACATCAAAAGCTTAAATTCTAAAGCGGTGAGGTCGATGGTTTGCCACTGTGAACCGTCAAAGACTTTGACCTCTTGGGTGAGGGTTTCAATCTCTAACTCTTTCCATTTCATGTGTGACATTTGATCTTTCGACAAGTCCATCTTGCGGAAGCGGGCCTCAATACGGGCCTTCAGCTCCAGGGGCTCAAAAGGCTTGGTGATGTAATCATCGGCGCCGGCTGAAAAGCTGAGAACTTTTTCAGACAATTGATCGTGCGATGTTAAGAAGAAAATAATGGCATTCGGATTTTTCGATTGAATCGGAGTGCACAGTTCAACGCCGTTTCCATCCGGTAGCTCCATATCAAGCAAATACAGATCGAAGGACTCTTTTGGGATAATTTCCTTTGCCTCGGCCATATTGGTGGCCCATTTTACCTCTGAAATCGATGACAGAGCCATCTCAACCAATTTGTAAGATTCTTTACTATCTTCAACCAAAAGAATTTTTTTCATTTTTTACTCCGACTCAAACAATTTCATTCAAAAATTGTAAATCTTTGGTACTATTCATGCATGAACACTGAAATGAAATCAAGAGTTGATAGCGACCTTGAAACAGTTCCAGACGCTCTTTTGCCTTTTTTGCCCGAATTCTATGAAAATAGGGTCAAAGAGTTCAAATTAATGCAAGAATTTCATACAGACAACCAGCTTGATGAAATTCGCAAAATTGCCCACACTTGGAAAGGTTTTTGTGCCCCTTATGGGTTTGCCACTCTTGGCGTGATCGCCGGTGAATTAGAGCAGAAATTGAAAGCTCAAGATCAAGATGTCGATGTGGCTCAATATATTGAATTTATTGATGATTATTTGGGAGCGGCCAGCGATCATCAAAAAATTCAGCCTTTAGATGTGTAGATCATATGACATAAAAATTCTCTTATCCATGTATCATCTATGGTAGGGGTTAGGAACATCTCAGTGATCGGAATTGAGTGCAATGAATCAATTGGCGGGAGTTCAGTCGAATGCCAGAAAGTGTTCTAGAAAATCGGCGTTTTCAAAAAAGCCTTTTTCGAATTGTCAGTATTCCCTTGGTTTTCCTGTTCATAACCTTGGCCTATTTCCACTTTCAAAATAGCTACCGGGACTCGCTGACGAAAAAGATCACTGAGGCCGATAAGGCCCGCCTGTTGATGACCCAGCTCAAAGGGCAACTGCTTTTGGTGGACAGTGGTATCAGCCATTTTGTTATATCGGGCGACAAAGAATACATCACCGAAATTCAGGCCAACCACAGAAATATTCAAATCACATCAAATCAGCTTTTTTCGCATTTTTCGAACCAACCAGAAATGGGCAAGGAGCTGCGGAATTTACTGGTCAATTTTGATCGTTACATTATGAAGTTTAACGACATTTTTGTGACCCGTCCTAACGGCCAAAGAATGGCCAGTGATATAGAGGCGCAAGGTCTCATCGAAAAGTATCGCCACCTGTTTAATGACTTGATTAAAACCCATGAAAATTTATTGCGAAGAATTCTCCTCGATCGGCGCAATAAGGTGGAGAAGTTAGCCGACGCCATCCGAACCACTTTTTACTTGGAAATTGTCTTTATAATTCTGATTGGCTTTTTCATAGTCTTTATTATTGCCGGTCAGCTTAAAAAAGTGGTGGAATCCTATCGTAAGCTACTGGGAAAATATGAGACCAGTCTGACGGAATTAAAAGAATCTCTGAAAACCAAGGATCTTTTTCTGGCCAACATGAGTCACGAGTTGCGGACACCCCTTGGGGCTATCACTGGTTTTGCAGAGCTGGCGTGTGAGGCTGACGATATTAAGCCAGAGGTAAGACATCACCTGCAATACATTCGCAGAAATGGTGAGCACCTCTTGGGTTTGATTGATGACCTCTTTGACGTGTCTCGATTGGAAGCGGATAAATTGGAGCTCCATGAAGAACGCCTTGACCTGGTTCAATTGGTTAGAGATGTGGAAAATGACTACTCCAGCCGTATTGTCGACCAAAGGGTGGAAGTTTTTACGAGTATGGCCGCGTCGGTACCGAAAAACATAAAAACGGATCCACTCCGGCTGAAACAAATTCTTTCAAACCTAGTTGGCAATGCTATCAAGTTCAGTACTCCTGGGAGCCAGGTGCGAGTGAGCTTTACCTATCAAGAGGGTGAACTCATTACCGATGTCATCGATGAGGGTATTGGAATTGCCAAAGAACATCATAAACGAATTTTTGATGCTTTCTCGCAGGTCGAAACTAAACATTCTCGCGAGTACGGTGGCGCTGGATTAGGGTTGTCTATTTCAAAAAAATTAGCTGTGGCGTTGGGTGGAGACTTGGTCTTGGTTTCCAGTGAGCCTGGTAAGGGGACACACTTCCGCTTCCAAATTCCTGTTGAGGTCATTGGTGATGATGTGTTTAAGAAATCCACACTGGTGAGCCGAAGTGGCGGCACCATCGCAGAGGGGGGTGCTGAGCCTACCGTCAAAAAAACATTCGATTTCACGGGCAAGCAAATCCTGTTAGCGGAAGACTCCAAAGAGAATCAAATTTTATTCAAGATTTTCATTGAGAGTTCGAATGCTGATTTGCAGATTGTCGATAATGGCACCGATGCGGTTAAAAAAGCCCTCAACGACAACTTTGACCTCGTCTTGATGGATATTCAGATGCCGGGTCTTGATGGATATGAAGCGGTGAAGATTCTTCGTAGTTCCCAGTATCAAAAGAGAATTATTGCTCTTACCGCCCATACATTGAAGGGTGAAAAAGAAAAATGCATGAATGCTGGATTTGATGGGTACTTAACCAAACCGATTTCACAGCAGGATCTTCTTAGCGCGGTTGAAAAAAATCTGACTTAGAAAATTAAAGAAAGTTGAAGATTGACTCCGGCCTTGCCTTTAAATTGGTAGGCTTTGGCAAAGCGCAATTCTGGTGTGATTTGATAATGAAAAACATTGTTAAGAATTCGATGGCTAAAGCTGGTATAGAAGGTGTAGGAGTTAAGGTGGTAGCTGTCCCAGCGTCGTCCGTCGATGTTGCGTCCCCGGCTTTGGGAATTGAAGCTTAAAGTGTGGGTGAGTCCATATTCTTTACCGAGAGCCCAGGCCAGTGTCGGGCCTTGTGAGACTTCGAAAAAATTCGATTTATCAAGGTATTGGCTTTCATTAAAAAGACGCAAAAAAAACATTGAGCTAAGGCGGATGTTAAAATCCAGTTCAAACGAACTTCCGACGCCATCCACCGAGTGAGCAAAAATCTTTTGAGTCCATTGCAGTTGCAAATGTTCTCGAAGAATTATTTTTTGGTCACCTCGCATAAGAAAACTAGAGACCAGAGGATCTCTGAATTCAAGACGTGGTCGAAACAGAAAATCGATGTCGTTGACCTTTCTTATCAATCCAACACTGGCCCCCGTTTTTCGATTTTGCGGTTGAGCTCCTGTTCGGTTTCGACTGAGGCCTTCAAATTGATCTTGATCGTCGTAAGAAGAGAATCTCAATTGCCATTTTTTTTCGACAGCGGGTAAACGTAAATTGACGGCGAACTGGGGGTTGGTGCGGACGCCCTCATTTTCGGCATACCGAGAGTTACTAATGAGTTGAACTTGAGTGGGATTATGGCGAGGTGTTTGTCGATTAGAAAGCAATTCGTCAATACTCTTGGCAAGTTCATCAAATTCCTTGGAAAGCATTTTGTTTTTCTCTATAACATCAGATACAAATTGACTTCTCGCATTGGCGACACAACAGGAATAGAAAACCATGAGAAAATATAACAATTTAAGGGGTGTCTTCATTTCCTTTTTACTATGGACAATCTTTGTTCAGAAAGCAACGGCTCAAGACATGAAGATCGGCGAAGTAAGGGCTGGAGTGGGAGTCAACTGTATTAGACCCGATGCCAGTAACTCAGCTTCAAAGAATTCCTATGATAGAGCCAAAATCGATTGTGGGTTTTCTGCCATAGCTGAAGCGGGAGCCTTTGAAACCGTCGCTATTGAGTTAGGGATGTTTTACAACCAATATCAGTTCATTCGATCCGTGCCAGGGGGAGTGGCTGACGAATCGGTCGATCGCCTTCATGTTCCACTTTTATTTAAGTTTTGGTTTTTTGACTCATGGTATACAGCGGTTGGAGCCTATGGCTCGTATCGGGTTGGCAGTGTTTCAACCCCCAGTGCTATGGCTCCTTCTGATCAGAGAACCTCGGCCTACGATACAGGTGAGCATGGTTTAGAGGCCTCAGTGGGTGCGGAATGGGGTTTCAAAAGTAATCAGGTTTTCTTGAGAACGGAATTTCGTCACAGTTTTTCTTTGACGCCTCGACCAAACGAATCGAGAAGCTTTAATTGTTTGTTTTTGGCCTTACTTTGGCCGGTCGACGTCAGTTTGTAATTTATAAAAAAAAGCCCTCGTGTGGAAAGGACTTTTTTTAATCAGAGGAAGCTTGGGGTTTGGCCGAGTTTAAAGAGTGGTTTCCCAGCGGGGACCGTCTTCATAGTCGACAAAACTGTCTTGAGCATCCTCCATTTCAACGTCTATGTAATCGTTAATAAATTCTTCGACTGTGGGCTCCCCTAGGGGAAAATGTATTGGTAACTGTTCCATCGTTAACCTCCATTCAAACTCCATGTTAAAGCGGGAAGGCCTTAAAAATCCGTTCCCGATTTTTCTAGAGTTTGTGAAGTGATCTATACAGATTTCAGTACTTAGGTTGGACCGTCGGTAGATCTGTAAGTTATGCATTGGCTTTGTCAAAGCTTTGATAGGTAGAATTTATGATTTTAGGAAAAAATCTGGACTTTGGATTAAGATGATTGGTTGGAGAGTCTGTTTTATCAGGGGCCGCAACAAGAATAGCTTTAAGTCGGCCCCGTTGGCTTTTCAAATTCGGATTGTTATCTGAGAGGGTGTCGTAGGATCTGAGCGGAATCTTGATCTTCATCTTCCATCTCGGCGATGGCTTCTGACATCAGTTCAATTGACTTCTCTAAGCGTTCGATTTTTTCCTGCAATTTTTGCTCATGGCTCACCCTCTCGTCTTTCGCGACACTTTCTTCCAGCCATTTGATTAACATCACTTCAAGCTGAGATGTCATCTCGTGGGCGGAGCTGTCAACAGCGTAAGACTCTTTCTTGGTGATGGCCTGGTGCATAGTGTAGGCGCCAATCAATCCCAAGAAGCTGAGTGTTCCGGTGACGCTAAACAGAGATATCCAAGGCCATTGAAGAGAACCGCCGGTTTCCCAATAGACTGCAGAAAAAATAATTAAGCCCGTCAAATTGAGGACCGCCAATCCTAATAGAGAGGCTGTCAAAATTTGATAGAGTGAAATCGCAGCCACTCCACGGTTAATTTTAGCGACAGTCGAGTCTACGAAGGACAGAGCCTTCGTAAACCCAAATTCAGATAATAAATAAATAAGACTTTTTTTCACTTACGGCGTCCTGATAATAGAAATCCTAATATCAGTCCAAAGATTCCGGCGCCAAGCATGTACTTGAACGGATTCGCCGTTACTCGAGTCTCTGCCGACTGCATCGATTCTTTTAAACGATCCTTGGCTATTGATCGATAATTTTCAAAAGTTTCCTTTCCGTCCTCAATAGCACTGCTGATACTCTCTTTCGAAGCCGTGATTTTCTCGTCTCTGGCCTCGTTGACCAGCTTTAGAGCTTTTGCAATCTTTTCATTAGGTGTCATAGTTGATCCTTTTTTGGATTTGCTTTTCGAACCTTTTGATTGAGTTGTTTCGGTTTGCATAATTCTCCTTTCATTAGATGCTCCAATAGTAACTGGCCTTCCAACACTTGTATTGAAGCAGAAAGGAAGAAAGTGTGTAATTGAGTGCACATCTCTAAAAATCCCACTTATCTTGCCTTTTTGCAGCGCTCGCTGTACTTTTTCTGACTCAATTGTGGTTTCGTTGATTCTTAAGTCTCTTTTCCTAGCAATCTCTCTCTCGCCCTTGTGGGGGGCGTTAGATACCAATAACTACGTCAAAATCTGCAGAAATTACTATGTCGAGGACCAATTTTTTAATCTGTTTTCCTCAAACGTATTTGATAAAAATGAAAGACTCCTTATCTGTGGCAGCGAGACCCCGGGATGGAGTTCAGTCCCTGAAGGCCAAGGGATTTATTTTATAAAAAGGTTTTTAGAAAAACGCGGGCACTTCAATCCGAAAATAATACGTGAGAACAACAGTGTTTATTTCGATCTGAAAAATGAAAGAGAAGTGGCAAATATTGAATTTATTGATGCCCCTGAGGAATTTTTTGAGCAGAAGTTTATTGGTGTCGATGGCAAGATTCTCAATTCTCAAACATTGGACAAATTGGAGTCTTGGTCTCTTAAGCGGCTTCACATTCTGGGATATCCTTGCGCGCAAGTGGAGATTAAAGCCTCAAACGTCACAGGCAAAGTTGTTGTGAACTTGAAGTCTGGGAAAAGGGTTCGCATTGAAAAAATTGAGCGCACAGGTATCGAGGGAATCGATCCCCGTGCCGCTTCAAGGTTTGATGCCTTCAGTATCGGCCAATTTTATAATGGTGTTTTATTTGAGTTAACCTCGCGCCGACTTCTTGAAAGTGGACTTGCGAACTTTTCTGATTTTCAAAACAACTGCGTAAAAAAAGAAAACTTGGGAACCTTTACGCAAAATCTCAGTCAGGGAAGAGACAAAAGTTTAAAGCTGATTGTCGGTGCCAGTACCCAGGAGTATCCGATTCTTAAAGTGAAATGGAATCTGTACCGCCTTGACGAGATGGTTTCACAGAATCGGATGGAGCTTCATGCCTCAAACCGGGAGCAAAGTCTCGATGAGGAGTATCGTTGGTATCTTTTTCACAACTTGCCTCGACTGTCTCTAATACCACAATTTAAGATCGGTCGATACGCCGAGGACTTCTTTGAATCATTCAGACAAACCTACGCCGTGGCAACACAGTATCAAGCCGATGACAGTCAGCATCGATATATTTTTTCTGTGGCTCCGCAATTTACCGGTGAAAAGGTCATTCGAGGGGAAGGTTCCGAGCATACAAATTTCTTTTCATTTGAGACTCGAGTCACAATGATGAGTCATTTTTTTGAGTATTATCAAACGTCACCGCGAACTGGATATCAGGTTTCATCGGCATGGTGGGGGCGCCGCAAAGGCTTGGGTTCCTCACAAAGTGGAGATCGCTATCAGCTGAATGGGACCGTGCTTTTCAACTGGGGAGGGTTCGACCCGCCAGTGTTTGTGTTGGGCGCACGAATGCGTGTTGAACAGTTGATCTCAGAGGGACTAGAAAATACACCCCCGTCGATGCGTCTTTATCTTGGAGGGGACAGTGACCTTCGGGGTTTCAATCGGAAACAAATCAATAACGGAGGCCTTGGTTTCAACCAGGTTTACTATCTTGGGGTCGAGGGGCGATTTACGAAAGTGTTACCCTTTAATATCCAGCCTTTGGTTTTCGTTGATGGAGCAAAAGCATTTGCGGAAAACACACGGTTTGACAAGCTGACTTTCTGGTCACCAGGACTTGGAGTTCGTTGGGCCAGCCCCTTTGGTGCCCTTCGGTTCACCGCGGGCTATGGTAGCGTTGAGGGCAACACTCGATTACAGCCGCCGCAAGTGACTGAACAGTGGACATTTTTTGTTAGTCTCGGTCAGGAGTTTTAAAGTGAAAGTTTTCTTGAAGATAGGTAAGGCCATTCTGCTTCTAGTTTTAACTCTTGCTATTTTACTCTTGGCGCTTTGGGCTTTTCCTCAGTGGATGACCAACAAAAAGTTGATCGCCTATGGTCTTGAAAACTGGTTACCGAAAGTTTCTGTTGAATTGAAAAAGATCGATTTGAATTTGCGTAATATCAATTTTTGGGAGAAGCAATTAAAAATTGAGGCCAAGCCGGGGTTTTGCGCCGGTTGGGCAGAGAGCGAACTATGTTTCGAAAAGTTATCCGCCGAAGCCCACCTTGTTTTTCCAAATATAATGAGTTCGACCTTAGAAAAAATTGAACTTAAAGCTTCCGATCAAACTGTAACAGTGCCGGCGTCTTTCATAGAAGACTCGGGTGAAAAAGAGTCTTTCAACTTTCAGCAACTTGTAGTCTTAGCAAAAAGTCAATTCAAGGTGATATTGGGACTGCCGGTTGGTGCGTTTAGTATTTCATTGAAGGATTTAACAATAGGCTATGCTGGAGTCGAGTACCGTATCGACCTAATTATCAGTGACAGTGATCCAGTGGATTTATCGCTGAAATCTTCTCAACAACTCGAGGTCAAGGCGTTCGCAGATATTCATAATAGGCAAGAAATCCCTTGGACTCTACAGGTAACAGTCGGCGGCTCGGAATTGACGCGAGAAATTGACAGTTCAGGCTCGTTCGAACGAAACGCGTTAGCGTCCTCCATTGACCTATCGTTCACGGAAACACGAGTCGGTTCAGACACTGTGCAAATGAAAGCGCAAATTGAAGGCAAAGCAAGGTTCCAATCTCAATCACAAACCCATTTAGAATTTCAAGAAATTCAATTTAATCGAAAGGGGCTACCGGCAAATTGGACTTTTAAAAACTGCCAGTTGACTTTTTATCAACGGATTGAAGAGTCGACTGTTTTAGAGTGCCCTGACTCAAGACTTCTATTAACTCGATCAGTGTATAAAAATCAGATGAAAGTACCGGACAACATCGATACCAAAATTCTACCGGAAAAGTTTGAACTGGATTTAAAAGTTAGTTTTAGTGAAGCTGTGTTTTTTTCCGATGAAAAAAATGCCAAAGAATTTTTAACAATCAATATTGAAGAGTTCACCGCCTTACAAAATAACTACAATTTAAAGGCTCGTGCTTTAGTGATTTTGAAGTATTCAGATGCCGAGATAGTTCCGTCGATCAAAGAACTTAATATTGACTTTAATGCCGACAAGGTTAGAGAACTGTTTTTAGCGTTGAGTAAAACCAAATTCGCTATTCCTGCGCCCATCAATCAATTGAATGGGCAGATTCAATTAGATATTAACAGTACACAGAGCCAAGAGAACTTATTCAAGCTAGAAGGGAAAATGAGCTTGAACGGTCCAGCCGAAATGAAGTTTGTTAGTATTTTTGACGGAGATTTTAAATTTGACAAGGAATTCAATTTTGTCAGTAAAGACTCCAGACTTATTGTTACCATTGATAAGGCGTTTTTCTATATTCCTGATTTCGACCCCATTGCCGGGATCCCTCCAGTGACGAAAGATTCAAGGCTCGTCGAAAAGAAAACTTTGAAGAAAGAGATAGTCGAAAACAAACAAGAAGCACAAGTTCAGCTGCCCCTTCATTTAACTATTAAGACTTCAAGCAATCGCAGTATCCGTCTTTACTATAAATTGTTTGAGCCATACCTAGTCACTGGTTTTTCGTGCCAATGGAATGAGAAGGGGTTGGGTTGGAGAATTCAGGGCCACCAAGGGTTTGATATCTCTTATTTGAAGCGAACGGTGACAGTTCGTTCAATGACAATTCGAAAATCTAAAATTGAAGAAGAACCGGCCAGTTTAGATATTGAATTGGGTTTTGAATCCTCTGAATACGATGTAACCATACAGATTAAAGGCACCACCGAAAAACCTCATATGGTTATGTCAAGTCAGCCCTATTTGGCTGATGAGGATATTATTTCTTTACTTCTCTACAATCGCACCCGGGGTGAGCTGACTTCTTTTGAGGCAGAGAATGTCGGCGGAACACAGGCTGCAATTACCGATCGCGCGGTTGGTCTTTTTGGCCTCTGGTTGTTCGCCTCCACCCCAGTCGAGAGTGTTTCTTACAATTCAGCTACTAATACCTACCAAGCTCAGTTATCTTTACCTGGTAAACTCAGACTGTCTGTGGGGACGGACTGGGAAGAGGGACGTTTTGTCGGTTTGGGGCGAAGAATCGGTGGCGGTTGGATGATAATGACTGAATATGAGTTGGATGAAAATGAAAGTGTAGGAAATATCTATTTACAAAAAGAATTTTTTTACTAGAGGTAAGAAATGGATGCAGTTCAAGTGAAAAGGGTTTTCTTAACCACCATTATAGCAATGGCGACCATTGTCTTTTTCGTCGTTTTGTACAAAAGCTCTTTAATTTTTTTATCGGCTCTTATTGGAATAGGCATGGCAACGATAATCAGTCCGGCAGTCAGGGTGTTGTCGAAAAAAGTGACAATGTCGCGATTTTTTGCGGCCCTTCTTATCTTGTTTGCCATATTGCTGGTTTTTGCGTTGATGTTCGGACTCATGGGGTCGTTGCTAATAGGCCAGTACGACTCGCTAAGAGAGCAACTTCCTTCAATTATTGATGCTTGGGAAAAACAATGGAACAGTTTTTTACGAGAATACCCTCAGTTAGCCTCTGGTATCCGTGACAGTCAGAAAAGTAGTATTGCTACCAGCCTTCTGCCAATGGTTGGTAAAGTGTTTTCGACTCTTGCTTCATTTGCCACGGGAATCACTCTAGCCACTGTTATTGCACTCTTTACTGCCACAAACTCAAAAAGGTATTTCCAGGGCGTACTTCTGTTAACTCCGAAGAGATCAAGAGAAACTTGGCGAGAGAACCTTTTGATGTCTGGGAATATTGTACGCAAATGGTTTTTTGCTCAGTTACTTGATATGGCTGCGGTTGCTATTCTGACCTCCATTGGACTTTGGATTGTTGGTATTGATTACTGGATCATTTACGGCGTTCTAGCCGGAGCTTTGTCAATTGTACCATACGCCGGAATATTGATAGTCGTTTGTTTTTCTGGAGCGGTGGTGCTGGTTCAGCAGCCGGATCTCTTTTTCCTACTTCTTTTGGTTTTCTTTATCACCCAACAACTGGAAGGAAACTTTATTTTACCGAAAGTTATGAAAGATCGTGTGCAGACGCCGGCAGCACCTCTGATTTTTGTCATGATCCTTGCTGGAAGTTGGTTTGGTCCTTTGGGCGTCTTTGTAAGTCCTCCATTGGTGGCCATTGGGGCTGGTTTTTTTAATAAATACAAATAGTTACATTTCATTCACCGATTGTGATGATTTCAGCACAAAGCTTTATCAACTCGCCAATGAAAATTTTCCTAGAATTCAGTAATTTGAAAACAACAAAGTAAAGGAGTTAATAATGCTTAATTGGGCACTCGTTTTTTTCATCGTTGCACTCGTTGCCGCCATCTTCGGATTTGGTGGGATCGCTGGAGCAGCTGCAGGAATAGCTAAAGTACTATTTTTCGTATTTCTTGTACTATTTGCACTTTCACTTATTACGAACCTTGTAAAGGGTAAGTCACCATAGTAGTTTTACTAAAAGTGATGTTACAATAGGGGCCTTAAGGGCCCCTTTTTTTATGAAAAAACTGTTAAAAAACGTTGGCAAAAATATTTATAAAGACACGATGCAAAGAGCCACTCTCTGGGATGGAGCTGCCGCTCTGTCATTTTATGTGGTTTTGGCGATTTTCCCTGGCCTGCTTGTCTTATTTGCTATTTCAACTTACCTTCCCGATCAAACATTATTGCGACCCGTCTCCAGTTGGTGGTCAAACTACATTCCGAGTGCCGTTGAAACTCTGATAGTGGGCGTCGTTGAGGATTTGAGAAACAATGATCAGTCGAAGTCTATATTGTCATTTGGATTCTTCTTTGCTTTATGGACAGCGACCAGTGGCGTGGTGGCCGTCATGCGACAAATCAACGCTGTTTACGGAGATCAAGAAGACAGATCATTTATAAAAATTCGTTTAATAGCTTTGGGCATATCGGTAGCTCTCACCTTAACCTTAGTGGCTTCGTTCCTGCTTTTAGTGATCGGCCAGTTCGTCCTAGATTTGATGGTTTTCGAATCTATTTTACAGTTGGAAAACT
>CAZPOV010000002.1:0-129250 GCA_964588335.1 uncultured Pseudobdellovibrionaceae bacterium
TCATAAAAAAAGCCCAATCGATTCGGATTGGGCTTAAGCAAACACATCAATGTAGAAAAGTCAGGGTTGAATTATTTAAAAGAAATTGAAATCAATTTAACTTGGGTGTCGCCACTTTTGTCGTAGGTGACATCCATCACGTTGGAAACGTTAAGTCCATACGTGCTAGCCATGTTATAAGATTTTAAAGGTTGCTCTTCTAACCACTGATGAGCCGACTCAAGAGCCTCTTGGCTAGGGAAACAAAGAACAATCTGTCGCCATGTATTGATGGTATCGGCGGCTTGTGGAACTGGGATTTGAATGGAGTTTTTAAAATCACAAACGGTGTCGACATTAACGGCTTTTTTTAAGTTGTGAACAGCCTGGTAAAGATTGTTACCGCTTTGTCCCTGGGTCCAATCCAACACGTCTTGCATCGAGTGATCGGCATTGGCGAAAGAAACACTAAAAAGCACGGCAAAGATAACTAAAATATTTTTCATAAAAAACTCCTTTGGGGTTAAGTTCGTTAAAGGAACAATACAGGATGTTTTTCGGATTCGGCGAGAAACCCACAAACCCGGTAAAGATTGCAAGTTTGCCTATATCCTCTATTAACAGCGAGTTAATCCCTTAATGAATGTGAACGAGAAGACACAAAGATCGTTAACAATATTTAAATTAAAAGACATTCGTTCTACAAAACAGCGTTCCGACGCTTTGTGTACCCAAAAGGTGCCTGGCACCTTTTGGAGGATTGACGCGGGGAATACCTGAAAGGTGCCTGGCACCTTTTGGGTTAGAGGCGTTTGCGGAGGTCGTTGGTTATGTTTTTTTGGTGGGCTTCTAGGGTGCCTCCGCCAATCTCTAATAGCTTTGCGTCTCTCCACAGGCGTTCGACAGTGTATTCTCCGACGTAACCGTAACCTCCAAGGACCTGGATGGCGTTGTCCGCCACTTGTTTTGCCATTGGAGTGGCGACGAGCTTGACGCCATCGGAATCGATGCGGTTGCCAGTGCCATCCGGACTCATCACTCGAGCCGTGTTGTAGACATAGCATCGGGCGGCTTGAAAGTGAGCGTAGCTTTCTGAAATAAATCTTTGGATCTGTCCGTACTTGTTAATGGAATTGCCAAAGGCCATGCGCTCATTGGCGTATTTGTTCATAACGTCAATACAGCGTTTGGCAATTCCTAAGGCCATGGCGGCAAGAGTGACGCGCTCGATTTCTAGATTGCGCATCATATGAGTGGCCGATTCGCCCTCGGCACCCACCAGGTTTTCTGCAGGAACTTTGCAATTGTCAAAAACCAGCTCGGCGGTATTGGATCCACGCATTCCCAATTTGTCCATGATCTTTTGACCCACGGAAAAACCGGGAAAATCTTTTTCAACAATGAAGGTTGAGATCTCGGCGCGACCGTTGTTCTCACCAGTCTTGGCATAAACCCAAATAACATCTCCAGGAGTTCCTTCGTCATCGACACAGCCGTTGGTGATCCACATTTTTGTGCCGTTAAGAATATAGTGGTCTCCGTCTTTTTTGGCGGTGGTTTCCATACCCAAAACGTCGGTTCCATAGTTGGCCTCGGACATTGCCATCGCTCCAACCCATTCACCGCTGCAAAGATTTGGGAGGTACTTTTGTTTTTGTTCTTTGGAGGCGTGGTGGGCCATATTGTTCACGCACAGCATGGAGTGGGCCAAGTAGGCCAAGCAGAAGCCAGGATCCGAATAGGAGAGCTCTTCGTGGGCAATGACCGCAGCCAGTGAGCCGAGACCCGAGCCGCCAAACTCTTCAGAAACAGTGATTCCAAGGAGCCCCATGTCGCCCAATTTTTTAAACAATGGTAGGTTGAATTTTTCGTCTCGATCAAATTGAAGCGCTTGCGGTTCGACCTCTGCGGCCACCCATTGTGCGATTGTCTCGCGAAGCATTGCGTGTTCATCGGTGGGATTAAAAAGGTCAAACTTTTGTAAATCCATTACCCCTCCATGTAAATCCTAGGACCTGTAAGGTCCGTTCGGTCATCATTAATTTGAATGGTAAAGTTGTAAGTCGATTAGATTCATTTGTCACTGCTTGGTGTCGGAAACGCCATGGCGAGGTGCACTTTTTAAAGTAAAACAGGAGGCGGCAGGACAGGATTTTTACAGCTTCTGAACAAATAGAGGGCGAGAAGCTTATGACGCTCTTCATCAGTAAGTCCAACCAGTCCTTTTTCTGTCATTTCCCGCTGAATATGTTGGAAACACAGCGCCGCCGCCACTGAAATATTAAAACTTTGAACAAAGCCATGCATGGGGATGAAAACACGTTGATCAGCCAATTCTGTCAGGGTGGTGCTGGCACCGTCTCTTTCGTTGCCAAAAAATAGGGCTGTTGGTTGAGCAAAGCTGACCTCTGGTAACGGTTTTCCGCCTTCAAGGTGGGTCACAAAGATTTGATAACCCTGATCACGCAGGTGGGCCACACACGATGGCGTGTCACTCCAGATCTTTTGGACCAACCATTTGTCAGCCCCTTGAGTCACTCGCTTCGACTCTTTAAACTCATCGGATGTGATAATTTGCTGAAAATTATGAAATCCAAAAGCTTCGGCACTTCGCATGACTGCGCTGGTGTTGCCACGGTCATAGATATTTTCCATGACTGTGACAAGATTGGGGTTTCGGTTGCTGATAACCGCCTGAATCTTCTGATAACGCTGAGGCAATACTTGGTCTTTTAAAGCCGTAATCACCTTATCGACATCGTAGAGGCGATCCGCCAGTTCTATTGTCGTCACGACCAGCGCAGCTCCGGTAAAGGCGACAGGCTTTTTTGGTGCTCGTCGAGCATAAACTGAGGCAGTAAAAAGGCGCCGTAATGAATGGCTGTCGAGTAATACTCAAATTTCTGTTGCACTCGTTCAGGATTGAAATCTTTAAACGGACACAGGCCCTTCGAGGCAAAAGTGAACGACCAAAGCCCACTCGGGTAGCTCATGTTGCAGTAGTTATAAATATGAACTTTCGGAAAGACCTCAGCTAAAATCTCCATTAAGACTTTCTGCATTTTCATGTCGTAATAAGGAGATTCTCCTTGAGAGACGACAATTCCTTGATCCGATAGGCGAGCTGCCACATCTTTGTAAAAATCAACATTGAACAAAGGTGTGGCTGGGCCAATGGGCTCTGAAGAATCGACGATGATGACATCAAAAGTCTCCTCAGACTCTTTCATAAATTTCACACCATCTTCGATCCGAAGCGTAACCTTGGGGTCGTCCAGTTGCCCCGATGTCTGAGGAATAAACCTCTTGCTGGCTTCAACCACGGCTCCATCGATTTCGACCATGGTCACCTTTTCAACACTTTGGTGTTTGAGGACCTCGCGAACGGTACCGCCGTCGCCTCCGCCGATAACCAAAACATTTTTCGGATCGGGGTGGGTGAATAGAGGCACATGAGTGATCATATCATGATAGATAAACTCATCTTTTTCGGTGACCATAATCATTCCGTCATGCGCCAGCAGTTTTCCATGGCCTTGAGTTTCTACGACTTCGACTTTCTGAAAATCACTTTGAGTGGAAAACAAGCGCTCTTTCAGTCGAAACCTTAAAGCAACATCTTCGTGGGTTTCTTCGAACCAGTCTGAATTGGTTTTATTCATTAGAGTCTCCTAAAAATCGGCTGGGGCGTTGTTCTTCATCGTTTGGCTGATAGTAAGAAAAATATTGGGTGTCGTAACCGGTTGGCAGGGGCTCAGCAAATTGTCGTTTTAAAACAAAGCCATTGAAATCCGGACGCTGAATTTTACCCTTGTTGAATAAAACCAAGTCAAAACTCATTGGATTAAAAACCTGTAAGACCTTTTTCGCCCACTCCACCTGCTCTTCTTTTTTAAACGCATTGGTTTCAAAACTAATATAACTTCCATCACTTTCGGGAGTCACATGAATGGTAAAATAGCGATTGTTGTGGATCGAATTGAGCGAGTAACCCATGGGGTCAAAAACAAAGTCGTCAATCTCTCCTAAAACAATTTCGGAGATCCCGGACTTATCACGAAGTTCAGCAACATCACAATCCCGACAATTGCGAAATAATTCTGTGACGTCAGGATCTATTCCGTGCATCAGCACTTCCAAAGTATGATCGTCATCGGCGGGTTCAAAATCTTGCGTGGTCGCAAACAGATACAGGTGGTGTTCGTCTTCTCGGCCATAGCGGAGAGCCTCCCCCTGAAACCAAGTTTTTAATGTTTTAACATCTTTGAAAAAATCTGTGGTTTGAGCCTGTGGCAACAGTTCGTTTTTTCTTTCATAGAAAAAAGCTTTCACCTGCTCTGGTTTGTAAGTTTTCATCAGTTCTTCTACAGCACTGACCAAGCGGGTGGTTCCACAGGTGATCATAACCAAATAATAGTCGTAGACGAACAAAGAACTCTCTGAAAGCAGAAAGGCGGTCATATGGTCGTTGGAAATTTCCGAAAGGATTTGCGCCTGAGACGCGCGGACGAGACTTTCCCAAAACTGACGAGAGTTCTGCCGTAGGGGCTCGATATCAGGGGTAAAGATAACTTCTATTTTTTTTTCTGAACCTTCAAAAAACACGGAACCGTTGACTCCTTCTCTTGTTATGTATTTTTGTAAGTGGTCTGAATAACTGGAAGAAACCAAAAAGACAAGGAATGGGCGAAAAACAGTTGAATCTATGATAGTAAAATCCTCATGACTCCTAAAATCTCTGTCATAATACCCACTTACAATCGCTGGCCTCGGGTGAGGCAGGCGGTGGATTCTGTCCTCAGTCAAACTTGGACCGATTTTGAACTGTTACTGGTGGACGACGGTTCGACTGATGAAACCTATACTAGGCTCAGCCAAGAGATTGCTGATTCGCGGTTGCGACTTTTTCAAACATCCAATAGAGGTGTTAGTGCCGCTCGCAACTACGGCATAAAACAGGCTCAGGGGGAGTGGGTGGCCTTTCTTGACTCTGACGATCGCTGGCTCCCGGAGAAGCTGGCCAGGCAGATCGCGTGTATTGAAAGGCATCCGGATCTAGTTTGGGTTCATGGCGAAGAAATCTGGATTCGTAATGGAGTTCGAGTCAATCCCATGAAAAAACATAAAAAAAGTGCTGGGGACATTTTTCCACAGGCTTTAAAACTTTGTTGTGTCAGCCCCTCAACAGTCATGATCAAGCGTCAATTGTTTGAAGAGGTGGGAGTGTTTCGCGAGGATTTTCCGGTTTGCGAGGATTACGATCTTTGGTTAAAAATTTCTGCTCATCATCCGGTGGGTTTTGTAGAAGACCCTATTATTGAGAAATTTGGAGGCCATGACGATCAGCTCTCCCGTCGTTTTCGTGCCATGGACTACTGGCGGATTCTTGCCATCAACAAACTGCTACAACAAAATCTCGATCCCAAGAAGAAACAATTGGCTGAAGTCGAGTTGGCTAAAAAAGCCAAAATTCTATTAAAAGGCTATCGAAAACATTCCAATCTCGCCAAATATGATCAGATATTCCGCATATTTAAGCGGATTGAAGCCAATATATGAATTAATGTTAACAGTTTTACCATAATCCTTGAAAGTAAAGACAGAGCTCGCAAGCTATTATCATTTCATTATCAATTGCTAAGGAGCTGAAATGACCATTTCGATATTCGATAAACTTCGAAACGACCACGAACGTCAACGTGAACTTTTACGCACTCTCAAGAAAACCGAAGGACAATCGGAGCAGCGAGAAACTCTTTTTGAAAAACTGAAAACTCAATTGCAAGCCCATGCCACTTATGAAGAGCAATTTTTTTACAGCGAACTGATGAAAGACGAAAAAACCATTGAGAAAGCTCGTCACAGTGTTCATGAACACCACGAAATCGACGAGGCGATCGAAGCCTTAGAAGACACTGACTACTCTTCGCCACAGTGGTTGCCAAAACTTAAAAAATTGGCAGACCTGGTGGAACATCATCTTGAAGAAGAAGAGCATGAAGTTTTTCAGATGGCTGGGAAAGTATTAAATAAAAAAGAAAAACAAGAGCTCGGCGAAAAGTATCTCGAAGAGATGCAGACCGCGGTCTCTCAATAAAACAAAACAAACCCCATAGATTCTTAAAGCGCTATCCCCCCATGATAGCGCTTTTTTTTAGCGGATTTCAGGGTTCACGAAACAGATCATTGATTCTGCAAATAAGTGGCGGTGAAAACCAATACAGTGGACCTTTCCGAGAGGAGTAAAAAACTTTTATGTCTATTTTCGTCATTGTTTTTTGGGCCCTTTCAATATTGTTGATAACTGCCTCTTACCTGCCTCTGTTGTCGTTGGGACATTGGTGGATTCGTGGTCTTGATTATCCAAGAATACCCATTGCCACCTTGACCCTAGCGTTACTGATAATGACTCCAATGATATTTCCTCTGCAGACGCCCTATATTATTTTAATGACCTTGCTGTTGGGAGGTTTGGTCTTAGATGCTTTTCGAATCGGACCTTACTTGAAAATATCAAGCACTCAATCCAAGCG
Organism: uncultured Pseudobdellovibrionaceae bacterium; assembly: GCA_964588335.1. Taxonomy (GTDB): domain Bacteria; phylum Bdellovibrionota; class Bdellovibrionia; order Bdellovibrionales; family JAGQZY01; genus JAGQZY01. Next base: position 6,513 of record CAZPOV010000002.1, read on the forward strand.
TTTGCGCCGTCCGACTGACCCCATCGGTCAACGCCTGGCGGTTATTTCAGCCAATGTTTTCATTGAGAACAGACAAACTCAAAAATTAGAAGACAGCATCCAAACCTGCGACCCCGACTTTGTCTGTATCGTTGAGGCCGATAAATTTTGGGAAAACTGGGCCCGCGACTGGATTAAGAAGTATCCATTTCAAGTGTTAAAGGGCCAGGACAATGGTTATGGCTTTGTGCTAATGAGCCGTCATAGGTTTTTAGAGACCAAAGTTCGATTCCTAACTGACAAACGAGTGCCATCCTTACGATCGGTTGTTGATGTGGACGGCCGGAAGGTGACGGCCTTTGTCTTGCATTCAAGACCACCGCGCCCGAAAGAAGGCCCTTCAGATCAAAGAGATGCTGAGATGGCCAAAGTGGCCGAAGAGATTGCGCAAGTCGATGGCCCCGTCATTGTGATGGGAGATCTGAATGATGTATCGTGGTCGCACACAACACGCCTGTTTTTACGAGTCTCAAAGCTTCTTGATCCGCGACGCGGCCGGGGAGTGTACAATACTTTTCCTGCCAAGTTTTCCGAAATTGGATTTCCATTGGATCATCTGTTTCACAGTCAGCATTTTACGTTAAAAAATTTCAAGGTTCTTCCCGATATCGGCTCCGACCATCTGCCTATTTTTTCAGAACTCGAACTGTTGCCGGAACCTATGAAAAAAGGCAACCCTGACCGATTGGAAGAGGGGGACATTTCCGATGTTCAGACCTTCAAAGAGCGGGGTCGTCAGTGGGATGGTCCCAACCAAACTTTAGAGTTCGATAACTAAAAAGGCAGAACCCAATGGTTCTGCCTGATTGTGGATCCCTGGTTTTGATTTTCACAGTTGACCTAACTTTGTGTTTTCATTGTTGTCATTTCGATTGTTAGTACTCTTTCATTGGGCCTTGGTTATGGGCATTGGCTTTCAAAAACTGACCAATTTTCCTTAGAGGCTCAATAATCAACATTTCGATCATGTCGCGCACCCATGTAGCAACGATTCCTAAGGTTCCGGCAATCATTATTTTTAAAAATGATCGGAATTGACCTCTCAGAAGGTGAGAAAGGCCTGCGAAAAGATTACAGAACACATCGCCAACGAAAGTGACAAAAGATTTAACCGCTCCCATCACATAGCCCACAGAGGTGGCGACAACCCATCGGCCGCCTTTGAGGATCTTTGAAATCACGATAAAGGGAAGAGCTAAAACCTGTGCTCCATTGTCGGCAAGAACATCAGCCGCGGCGTTGCTCATGCGGATGGCTCCATTGAAAAACACATCGCTTGCTTTCACAACCACAAACTCGACGGTGGTGATTCCAGCATTCAATGTCGCGGCGGACACCAAAATCACATTGCCGCCAGCAACGATGGCGCAGTTGACTGTTCCGAAAAGACGGTATTTCTTTGCATTGCCAAGCATGCATTGACCTGTGCTTTGCGCTTCGGCGATTAAATATTTCAGAGAGGCCACGGTGGTTCGACCCAAGCCTTCGATGCCGGCACCAGTAACGATGGCCGCTCCGCCGACCCACTCCAAAGCGGCTTGGACAGGTTGGACGATGCCATCGACGTTGGCAACGTGCTGAGCGATGGCACTGTCCATGTTCGATTCAGCCAATTGATAGTCGCTGACTGCAGCAGCGGCTGCTGCGTTATTGCAGGTGTAGGCGGCCATCAATGGACCAGAGGTCAGAATCATACAAAGACTCAGTATGATTGATGATGCTAATTTCATATATTTCTCCTTTGTTGTAACGTTTGCGAATGTCCGGGTGGGATCCATTTCCCCCTCCACTCGTTGTTCAATTCCCTTGTTGAACGATGCGCAGGATGAAGGAAAAAAAAGATTTAGTAAGGGCGATTGTAAAATTAGAAAGGCCAAGCACCAGCCGTGATTTGCTGCTATTGTAAGCACCTGAAACCACCGAGTAAACGCAGTGTAAAAGCAACAATGGAAGACAGGGGCTTAAATTTCAAAATCTAAAATTTCTTATTTACATAAATTTTTAGTGATACAAGCAATGGTCATCTCGAGATTGGGGTGTTTGAGAGACTTTCTTATAAACAACTCTAATAGTTTTGCGATGGCCAAAATGCCTTTTTTTTAGAAGTGAGGCAAAAAAACACCGGCCGGGTAAGAAAGTAACAGGGTACGGACCGATTTCACGGCCTGGCCCTGGCCATTATCAAATCATGTTCAATAACCTTATATTATTTAGCACAACTGGTCGGTTGTCTTTACATAAAGAGCGCCCTTAGGGTAAAGTTTCCTATTCACGAAGGCTTTTCATGTCACAGCTTTTTTCATTTATTTTAATCGTGTTTCTGTTTTCATCAGCGCAGGCCCAATCACTCTCTGAACTTTTCAATTCTGCAAAAAAGCAAACGGCTGCGATCAAAGAGAGAGTTTGGGCTGTGGAGATCGCCAAAGAGCAAAAAGACAAAGTGATTGCAACAGCTCTGCCATCGGTGACAGCTCAATCCAACAATGTCTGGCGTGAACAAGCCAATGTCGGCCCTTTCGGTGAGGCCTACCAGCACACGGCTTTCATCAATCTGACGCAACCTCTGTTTCAAGGCGGCTCTGAGTACTACTCCATCGCTGCGGCTCGGAATCTTCCTGAAATCGCCGAGTACGAAAAAAAACAAGAAGAGTTAAGAATTTTTGCTTCGGTGGCCCAGGCCTTTTACCAATCTTTGCGATTTCAAAATGAGTTACAGGTTTACGGTGAACAAGAAGAGACTTTAAAAGACCGACTGCGAACCTTAAGAAAGCGGGCTAAAATTGGCCGAAGCAAAACCACAGATGTATTAGCCGCCCGCACCCAATTGGCTCGCATTGTTTCAGAACGATCAAGAGTTGAGAGGTCCTTGGTGGCCTCGAATCGCAATTTGAAAAATTTAACGGGACTGCAAAACATTGAACTTTTGGTTGATAGCCAAGACATTTCAGACCTGCAGTTGCGGCCCGAGTGGGATGGGCAAGTCGATGACAATCCCCAAATTAAAGCCAACGAACTGCTTTTACAAACGGCGGAAAAAGAAAGAAAGGCGGCCCAAGGCAGCTTTCTTCCCAGTGTCGACGCCGATGCCAATTACTATTTGGATCGCGCCGGGATTTTGCAAGAATCCAGTTGGGATGTAACGGTGGTGGCGAAGTGGAATCTGTTTAATGGCGGCAGCGATGCTTCAGAGGTTCGGATTCAGAGGCTGCAGGCGGCACAAATTGAGGCTCGCTTGCAAGACATCAAACGGACTTTACACAACGATTTTCAATCTTTAAAAAAAGAATTTTATTTGCATCAGAAGACCTTGCGCCAGCTGGACGAAGCCGTCGGCCTGGCTCGATCCAATTATCAGCAACATCTGAAAGAAGCCAATCGAGGACTGGTCAGTGATCTTGAAGCTTTGCAAGTTTTGGAAGATTACTTGCAGATTCGACGGAGTCACTTTCAACAGGTTTTTGAAGCCAAAATGGCTTACGTGCAATTGCAGGCTTTGGCCGGAGAACTTCCATGAGTTTAAGTGGTCTGTCGATTCAAAGACCTGTGTTTGCCTGGATTCTTATGTTCGGGCTTATTTTCTTTGGCAGCCTGTCGTTTATGCGGATGGGTATCAACGACAATCCCGATGTTGATTTCCCTAGAATCTCTATCTCTTATGGCTATGATGGGGCCACCCCTGAGGTCATTGAAAAAGACGTTATTGAAAATGCCGAAAATGTGTTGGTCTCCATGGAAGGTATTCGAAAAATCACATCCACGGCTGACCGTGGGTCAGCGACTATCAATTTAGAGTTCGAACTCAATCGCGACATCGACTTTGCTCTGCAAGAGGTTCAAACTCTCTTAGGGCGAGCCCAGCGCGAGCTTCCTGATGCCGTCGATCCTCCTGTTGTCACTAAATCCAATGCCGCCGACGAACCGCTGATGTATATTAACGTGAGTTCTGACACGTTATCCGATCGAGAGTTGATGGTGGTCTATCGCGACATTATTCGCGATCGCATCTCAACAGTGGAGGGGGTGGCTGAGACCCGTGCCTTTGGATATCACGAGCCCCTATTGCGCGTTGACCTTGATCCCGCGAAATTGCAACGTTATCAGCTCACCGCCAGTGATGTGGTGACCAGCATTCGCAGCGAGCACAAAGAGCTACCAGCAGGACGTCTTGAATTTAAAGACGACGAACAGACTCTACGAATTATGGGTGAGGCTGAAGAAGTCAAAGAGTTTGAAAATATGGTGATCAGTCGGCGTGGGGGAGCCCCCAACTTCGTCGATCTTCGTCTTAAAGATGTGGCCACGGTTCGCGAGGGGATTGAAAATCTGCGAAGAGTCTCACGCTTCAATGGGCGTCGCGCAATGGGAATTGCTGTACAAAAACAGACCGGAGTTAATGCTGTTGCGACGGCGGACCGGGTCCTGGCTCGATTAAAAGATATTAATAAAGACTTGCCGGAAGGAACGGCCCTTGATGTGAACTTTGATCGAACTCAGTTTATTCGCGAGTCAGTGGATGAATTGGTTTTCACACTGATTCTGTCGGCCCTTTTGACGTCATTGATTTGCTGGATTTTTCTAGGTTCATGGTCGGCAACCATCAACATACTTTTAGCTATACCCACCGCCATCATTGGAACCTTCATTTTCATTTATTGGTTTGGATTCACTCTCAATAACTTTTCCTTGCTCGGCTTAGCTTTGGCGATCGGGGTGGTGGTCGATGATGCCATTATCATGTTGGAAAACATCGTGCGCTACATGCAAATGGGATGGGATCGGGTCAATGCTTCCTTTAAAGGAGCCCGAGAGATCACCTTTGCGGTGGTGGCAACCACCGCAGCTTTGATTGCGATTTTTATTCCCATCACGTTTATGAATTCGATTGAAGGAAAATTCTTTTTTGAATTTGCCGTCACCATAGCGGTCGCGGTGGCTTTAAGCTCTCTTGAAGCTCTGACTTTGGCGCCGATGCGATGCTCGCAGTTTTTGAAACTAGAAGAGCGAACGACGAGGTTTGGACGTGGCTTCGAAAATCTGATGGAGTTTTTAAAGAACAACTACCTTCGGTCTTTAAAGTGGTCGTTAGAAAAGCCATGGCTTCCTATCGGCCTTTCAACGCTTTTGTTTGCAGGCAGTTTATTTTCTTATAAATTTCTTCCCACAGAGTTTGCACCTCCTCAGGACAACGGCGTTTTGTTTGTGGTTTTTATTGGTCCGGATGGCAAGTCCCTGGAATACACTAAAAATAAAATTATTGAATTCGAAGAGATTGCTAAAAAACATCCAGCGGTAGACCGTCAGTATATGGCGATCGGTGGATTTGGTCGGGGCGGACAGAGCAACCGAGGTATCGGCATCGTGGTTTTAAAAAAACGCGACCTTCGAAAGCAGAGCCAGTTTGATGTCGCTGAAGACCTACGCAAGCAAGGTGAAGTGATTGAAGGCATGAAGTTTTTTATTCGAGATCGCTCAAGCAATGTTTTCTCTGGTCGCCGTGGCAGTCCTTTGGAGTTCACCATCAATGGTCCAGATCCGGAAAAGCAAAGAGAGCTTTTTGCTAAGCTGAAAGAAAAAATGGATGCCAGCAAGTTGATGGTGGGAGTTCGCTCGGATGACGTTCTGACGTCACCTGAAGTTCATATTGTTCCTGATCGCGATAAGGCGATTGCCCGCGGTGTAGAGGTGAGCGAAATTGCTGAGATTGTCAACGCCACCTTTGGTGGGGTGGTCGCGGGACAGTATACGGACAACAACCGACGTTTTGATATCTGGGTTCAGCTAGAAGAAGAGGCGCGGGCTCAAAAAAGTGATATTGATAATATTTTTGTTCGCAATAACCGTGGCGAGCTGTTGCCACTGGCTGACGTCGTGAAAATTGTCGACACCGAGGGACCTCAGCAAATTTATCGAGAAGATCGGATCCGTGGACTGCGTGTCGACAGTAATTTGGGTAAAGATGTTCGTCTTGGTACGGCTGTCAAACAGGTGCGTAAGTTTGCCGATGAAGTTTTTCCGGAAGATTATTACCTACGTTTTGATGAAACACCGGATAGCAAAATGGCTGAAACCCTCATTATCATGCTGTTGGGGTTGGTTATTGCCTACATGGTTTTGGCGATTCAGTTCAATTCCTTTGTCGATCCCTGGATTGTCTTTTTAGCCATCCCCTTTGGTCTGACGGGTGCTGTGTTTGGATTGCTATTAGGCGGACAGTCGCTGAACGTTTACAGTGGGATTGGAATTCTCCTCACCATGGGGATTGTTAAAAAGAATTCCATCCTGTTGGTCGAATTTACCAATCAACTTCGAGACCAGGGGCAGGCGACTAAGGAGGCCTTAATTGAGGCTTGTCCGACGCGCTTGCGACCCATTTTAATGACCACCACCGCCACTCTCGCGGCTGCGATCCCTCCAGCCCTGTCATTTGGTCCCGGAAGTGAAACTCGCGTTCCCATGGCTCTGACGGTGTTGGGTGGGGTCTCACTGAGCACTCTGTTCACATTGTATGTGGTTCCCAGTGTGTATAGTCTTGTTAGCCCTGAACGACGTCAGATTGTCGAAGAGGAAGGGAATCGTCCTTCCAAATAAACTTTGGCGGTTCAAGTGCTTTGAGTTTTAGGGCAGAGTCGCTTATCATGATTTCATGACGTTTAGGCTTTTTAGAAAATGAAAAAAGTAGGACTCAATTTGACAGGGGGCGGAGCCCGCGGTGCTTTTCAAGCCGGTGCTTTGCTCGGTTTGGCCGAAATCTTTGAAGACCTACAGTGGGAAGGCTCTAATAACCCAGTGAGAATTTGGTCAGGCAACAGTGCGGGGGCTATCAACTCAACTTTTATGGCGGCTCACAGCTCGAATTTTAAAGAGGGTGCCGAGAAGCTGGTCAAACTATGGAGTCAGCTGACGCCGGATCGGATTTACAAAACCGGTTTGCTGTCGGTTTCATCAAATAGCGCCCGTTGGGTGAGAGATTTAACATTCGGTCCGTTATTCAAAAGAAAATGGGCCCAGTACCTTTTAGATACGGCGCCTCTTTATGAATTGCTAAAACAAGACCTGCCGTTTGAAGGAATCGCCCGATCGATTGATGCCGGTTTTATCGACGCTGTGTCTTGCTCCTCCTATTGTTACAACTCCTCTGAGTCGGTGACGTTTCTGCAGGCAAAACAAGCTTTGCATTGGAATCGTCGACGTCGACGTGTCGATAACACCACCTTGAGGGCCGAGCATGTTCTTGCCTCTTGCTCCATACCCCTTCTGTTTCCACCCACTCAGGTCGGGCCTTATTATTTTGGCGACGGCGGTTTTCGCAACACGGCCCCCTTAAGTCCAACTATAAAATTGGGTGCCGAAAAAATTCTTTTGATTGGTGTGAAGTATATTGCCCCCGAAGAAGAGTTAGAGGGAGCCATGGGAGAACCCACTGTCGGTCATATTGCCGGTTCCGCGTTGAATGCCCTGTTTATGGATAATCTCGAATTGGATATGGAGCGCTTGATTCATGTTAATGAAATCATTGAAGCCCTGGGTGAGGGGATTAAAACCGAACGGTCCGAGTACAACTATGTTGACTGTAAGATGATTCGACCTTCCCAGAATATTTCAAAAATTGCCGAGGGGCGAGCCAACGAGGGGTTACCAAAAATGATCCAATTCTTATTGTCTGGTTTGGGCTCACCCCAACAGTCTGCAGATTTGGCGAGCTACATTCTTTTTGAGCCTAATTTCATTGGTCGACTGGTTGATTTAGGCTATCGAGATATTAAATCTCAGGGGGATGAGCTGAAACAATGGCTGTCTGATATTTAAGGCGGTGTTGCTCCGCTTGATTTGGCCTTAAAGACCTATAAACATTGGTTTTTTTGCTTCAAACCCTTGTAAAGCTTTCTTTGTTAAGGAATATCTTACAACCCATCTACTCATAACTTGAGTGACCGTTTAATCTTTTGCTTTCAGACAAAGGTGATTCCTATGCCAAGAGCTTTATTGTGGCCTGTTTTTCTCTCAGTTTGCATTAGTTTTTCTCTGGCGAAAGCCGAGAGTATCACTTGCAGTACACCCAATGACTATGATTTTCCGACTCATTTAGTGCCTACGTTCAAAATAGAAAAGCACTCGGATCACGTGGTGGTTAAAAATGTTGAGAGTGGCTTCGAAGAAGTTTTGTATCCCTATTATTATGACTTTGATTTTGTAAACCATGAGACACCCAACGGTTATTCGGCCTTCGAAGACTCCTATTGGCCCTCATCGGAGAGCGAAGAGGGACACCAGTGGCTGTCGGCTCGTATTGGGTTTGGAACAAAACCTTTTGAATTTCTACCGCTCAGTGAAGTTTATAATGGGCCTTTACCGTTATGGGCTACGATGGATGAGTTGATTCGATTTGATTTTGACCCGCAAGGTAAAGAGTACATTGGATTTGCCTATTATTACCCCTACCAAGCCAGTGATGACGGTGGGGTTCGGCGAGTGGTGGGGGATACCTATTACTGTCCACTTAGAGAATTGGATGAGTGGCTTTATAAATTTGAAGAAGCTGGGAGTCTAACGAAATTCTCACGCATTGATTTAGAGCCATTAACTCTCGAGTTGGAGTTGAGAAAATCATTTGATACTGTTCTTTGTGATCCTTGGCTGAACGAAGATAACTCTACCTACTGGTATCCGAACCGATGTGCTGAGCTCAAAAAAAATCTTTTTTTCGTTCTCGGTTTTGATCAGAGAAAAAGTCATCCTGTTTTTGATTTCGAAGAACTTCAAAAAACAACTTTGTGGATCACAGAGGACGAATCAAAGTGGATAACGAGTGAACAAGGTCGTGCAGTTTTACAGATTAATGTAGAATCTACGATGTGGGAACTAAACCAAATATTGCCTGAGCTAATTAGGCAAAGGCAGGATAGCCAATGAGACACCTCTGTTGTGTACTCCTTGTCTTTCTAGGATTTACACCCTCCATTAAAGTTTGGGCTGATTCAAAATCGAAACCTCAGGACACGTGGTTGCAGTATTTTTCAGGCCAACCTCATCCGGGTTTGATGGTTCGTGTCGATGATCTCAATCACAACTGGCCGATCCGTCAGTGGATCAAGGGCTATCAACAATGTAGGTCGCAGGTCGATAGCCTTTGGCTCGATTTAGAGACTTATCAGGAGTTGTTTTTCTCAGGACAGTATTCAGAAGCCGATGAACTTTACAAGAAAATTAATGCGCAACAATCCACTTCGGGAGATTGTTCTCAACCCTTGTGGACGGCTCTTTTAGTCAAAGCGGTTCTTCTCGGCCCTATGCCAAATCATCAACGGCCAACAAACGATGACCAGGAGCCAATGTCTCCAAGAGCCTCTTTATCCTTTTTAGAGAGAAGTCCATCACCTCGGTCCGACTCGGCATCGGTGCGCCAAAAACCCCTCTCTGAGCGTTTCACAGATTACCGATATGAACTTTCTCTTTTAGTGGCCTTCCTAGGGAATCGTGGGACTCTGCAAAAATTAAATCCTCATCTCCGTCATGTTTTTGCTGGTGATTATCCCGAATCGCTTTGGTTGCAAAAAAACGAAGAGGGATATTTTACGGTCGCTTTTTATGACTGTTACGAATCGCTTATCTATTTGGATACCGAACTGCGTCCCTTCAACTTAGCAGCGTCTCTTTATCACGAGTTGGATCACCTTTATCGAGATAAAAAAATTAGCACTTTGATTCTTCCTAGGAACAGTTCTATTGAAGACGCGTCGATCGCTGACGACATAGAAAAGTATTTAGCGACCGATGAGCTTCTAGCCACCATATCATCCGGTTTTTACCAACGACGGATGTTGGAGGTTGATCGCAATGTTCGTCTTGACGGGCTGAGCATTGGCAATGAATTTAACTTTTTTCAAATCGATGGTCCGCTTAACGAATCTTTTGAACTTCTCTTTTCTGATTCAAGTCAGCCTATTGATAAAGTTCCAAATCCCTCCAATTTTCTTGCCAATCTCAGCAATTATGGTTCTCTTTACGGTGGTCATCGCGCCGAGACGATTCTGTGTGAAATGCAAGATATTATTCTTGATGGTTATTTTAGCGAAGGCCAAATAAAGTCTTGTCAGTCGTCTGATGATTTATTGGGTGACTTTCGAGAAATGGGAAACACACTTCTCGACTATGAATTTCGCAGTTTTGCTAACGGTCGAGCTGTCGTCGAAGAAAGCTACATTCCAAGAGTCGGTGAGTCCGACGAGGAGACTTCTTTAACTACAGTTATTGAATATTTTGATGGCTGGACTGCGGCTCTCTCAAGGCCGTCATACGGTTGTGAAAAAATTATTGAAGCTCAAAACGACGGTGAAATTCAGGGTTACTTGGGAACTCAATTGGCCGGTAGCTTAGGAGGGCGAACTGGCAATGGTGGAATACGACCTTGGTTGATGCCAATGACTACAACCACTGAGCAAGGAGAGCGCACTCTGCGGCCTTCCAACCATGGTATACGTCCTTGCTTTCGGCGAAAGTTTTAAGTGATGCTAGATAATAAGGGACTGACAAAAGATATCATCAAGACTGACATTCTGTTAGCCAGTCAGCCGGTGGGAAGTCCGCCTCCGACGGGCGATCAAAGTCTTCAGCAAATTTGTTTTTACACTTCCATTGACCTCGACAGTGCTCGCGCTACGATCGCGGCGACTCCGTCGCTACCAGACTCGCAGATTCTGAACCTTCGAGTTCTGACCATAAGAGGTGAATTTCAGGCCGCCAAAAAGATTTTGCAAAAATCCAATCAGATCAACGATAAAGCCACGCGAGCCGAGTTCCTACTTGCACAGGCGATGGTGGTGGGGCATGAGGGGCAGTGGGCTGACGTCGTCTCTGTTTGTGAAAATGGTCTACATCTTGAGCCTGTTTTGATCACGCGATTGTCGCTTTTGCAATGCCGAGCGATGGCTCTGTTTGAGTTGGGGCATTATGATTCTGCTCTTAAAGATTGTGAGGCGATTCTTTCGCAAGAGATGATTTATCCTTCGGCAGTGCCAGTTCGATATGCCAAAGTTTTAAAAGTAAGGGCCCTTCTCGGGTTGAATCGAGTTCAAGATGCCGGGGTGGCCATGAATGAAAGATGGCTGCAATTGGAGTCCGAGTCGTTTTTAAACCTTGATGAACTTTTAACATTGCTGCGTTTGGAAATCGATTTTAACAGATCGAAAAGCTTGCCGATTCGTGACCTAGCGATGTCTTGTATCGAAGTCTGTGATTATCTAGGTGATCCCCTATATCGAGCTTTGGCTGAAGTTGATCTTTACACGACCTTCAAAAGGGCTCCGCAATGGTTGACCGATAGTCTCAATAAGTCAGGAGAGCGATTTGTCAAAGTTCAAAGTTTTTTACAGGAGTATGAATGTGGCGAGGCAAGCACCGCTTCCAGTCGCCAGATTTTAAGAACTATTAAAGAGTCGGATAATCTTCCTGCAACTAAACGGCGACCTCAGTTCATCTTTAAAGCCTCTCGAGGCGTTGTCTTTAATTTGGCAAACCGAACGACCCACTACCTTCCCAAAACAACAGACTGGGAGCGCTTCTCTAAACTGGTTAAGGGTAAGACTCTTAGCAAAGAAGATTTCTTTCGTGAGTTCTGGGACCAAAAATACTTTTACCAAAAACATGATGGTGTGATTCGTGCTTTTCTTTTTCGATTAAAAAAGAAAACAGGTATTAAAGCCGAAAGCCACCGGGGGCATATTTCATTTCCCCAAGTGGCTTTTAGCTAGGGCTTCAGTCGCCGCGAACGATGGTGCAGTAGGTTCCGTAAAGACCAAGATAGTTTTTAACTTCGGCGTCGACAGAACTAATTTGCCTTATACGACCATTTTCTTTGGCCATTTCGATGGAAGCATCACCAGTGGCGACAAGTCCTAGAATGCTTTTTTGACAGGCCTTGCCTGTTTTGGCGCCTCTTTTGTTTGAGGTCGCTTCCTCTCCGTGTCGACTGTCGGTATAGAGAAAGCCTGCGGCTTTGCCTGAAACAGTCATACATCCGGTTTGGAAAACCAGTAGGGTGGACAATAGAATTAATGTGAAAAACTTCATTTTTTTCTCCTAAGTAAAAGTTTTTATTAAAATTGAATATTGAATCTTTAAATTAGATGTTTGGCTTATTGAAAAGAGTCTTTGATCTTTTCCCATTCGTCTTGTCGATACAGAGGGGTGTCGGCGACGGCTTCCGCAGCCTGATCCTCACTGGATTTCAAGCGGGTAACAATAAACTGACCGTCATTGAGCATCATTGTTCTCATGAATAGTGTTTGAGTCATGTTGTCATTGATGACCATGTCGAAGGCGAGCATGTTATCACCAAACTTTTTATCCCGTGACAACTCGTAGGTCCCTTTGTTGACTTGCTCATCGGCTTTTTCAGTGCAAGATTCGTCGAAAAAGAATGAGGTGGTTAAAGTTAAATTGTCTTCTTCGAAATTGAAGACTGTCTGGTAGCTACGAATGCCATTTTGTTGTTCGGGCTCGCACCCCGTAGTCCAGATACCTTGAAACGGTGATTTTTGAGAGTCCTTTGTTACCTTTGGCAAATCGGGCATGACATCAGCTGGACTAGGCGTGTCACTGCTGCTGCAGGCACCAAGAAGCCCTATTAAAGAAAAAGAAATTACTAAACGAATAAGTAAATGTTGCATTGCTACCTCCATAAAAGTTGAACAAACCTTTTAAGGCGCAATCAGCGTGATGTATCGTTATCTGGCGTTACTTCATTCGTGACAAAAATTGTCACTTTTAGTGGAACACGACATCGAAGTCGAGACGTCTTTGACTGGCAATCAATGCTGTCCCATCCTCGTCGCGGGTGGTGACTTGGTAAACTGTCGAGGCAAGGCTGTTGCAAAGGTAGCCCTTGCGAGTCAGGCTCTTGGCGAGTTGATTTTGTTTTGGTTCTTGGATGTTGATAATATGAAACCGTTCATCGCGAGCTTTTTGTCTCTCCTCAGAAAAAATCTTTCCCAAAAACCCGTCGATGATCTCACTTCTTTCACTCGCTTTCTGAGTTTTTATTTTTAAAAAACTAAGATAGGCAATTTTAAGAGGCACCTTTTCTTTAATAGTGGGGCGACCGAGGAGGGGAGTAAAATATTGCGACAACTTAATCGAGCTTGGCATTCGATGAATGCGCATTTTTCGAAAAGGACTGTCAGTTAAAAGCAGGCCACAGGCCACAATTTTCTTTTGATCATCCAATTGAACAATAAAGTCATCAAACGAAAAATCAGCAATTTTTTGCCGACGTTCAATCTCTTGTCGAGTCCAAACAATTTCTGCGTTCTCTGGATTTGAAGTTAAAAACTCGATTATTTTCTCTTTCCCAACAGCAGAGCCCCTTATAAAAGATTGTTTTTTTAAGCGGGGAAACGGGAGACGAGTTAAAATATTAACATTTTCATAACTGTAAAGAGGGCGGTGTTCGACCTGATTCTTTTTAGTCTTTTTAGCGATTAAAGCTTTTTTTGCGGCAATGTTGCCATCAAAAATACTGGCTAAAATATATTGGCATCGCTCCAGTTCTTCAATATTTGAAAACTCATTAATCAGACGTTCAAAAAACTTGTAAAATTGCATCCGCGTTTCCGGATCAATTTTTCTGGTGAATTTTAAGTCACTGCAGTATCCCAGCCACTGCTCTTGACCTTTCACTTGCATACAGGTGATGGAAATACATCCAATTCCACCGATTGATTGATCAGGATTTAAGAAAAGAAAAGTAAAGGAGCGATCCCCTTGAGCTTTGCCAAGAGAGAAAAAACTTGGATTGCGATCGATGCCAAGGCCTCCTTCCTTGGTCTGCATAGCAATATCATCAATAAAACTTAAAATTCTTTGATTATCGGCGACTGTCGCCAATCGCACCCGATCGAACTGTGAAACAAGATCGGAGAGCTTCATCATATTGCCATCTTCCCTTTTAGGTCCTCAGAAACTCGCTTGTAGGTCGCCTGCAAGGCTCGATATGGGTTCTTGGTTGCTCTTTTAACTAAGAACAAAGGGTTTCTTAAAATTGTAATAGGCAAGCGCTTCATGCAGCCCATTTCAACTCTTTCCAGTCCAGCTTTGCCCATACCGGGAAGAGGACTGACCGGTCCTTCATATATTTCGAAGGAATTAAAGTTTCGGTAAAAGTTCCGCAATTTTTTATTTTCAGCGCAGTAAGCGTAGACGTATTTGGTTTTACCTTGCATGGCCATCAATGAGGCCTCGCGCATGGCACTTAAATAAAGTTGTAATCGACTGTTCTCTGGTGCCATTTTATGGTTGAGCCACATACCATTGATTTCAAAAAATTGGTCTCGATATTTATTCAAGAAGGGGTTGTGTTTTTGAACCTCTGGAGGCAACTGTTCTAGGCACCGTAGGGGTCCCTGGAAAGCTATTGTGAAACCACCGTAAATTTGCTGAGTGTCTTCATCTTTTAAACCAATGACTCGGGCTTTGGATAAATAAGCCATAGGAAGTGTTACCGAGACTTGTTCCGCCGTTTTGCGCTGGTAGGTTAATAGATCTTCGCGAGTAGTGAGTGCTTGAAACTTAATTTTTGACATAACATCGAGGGTATCATGCTGCCCCCCCTCCACTAGTGAAAAATACCAATTTGGGGTCTAGGGTCAAGGCTAGGACAGGGTCTCCTGTGACAGATAGGCGGATATCTGTAAAAGTCTGTGTCAGAGCCTGAACAAAAGTATAGGTTTTTCATTGTTTGCGGAAGCCAGAAAGAGGTTCTTATCTGGGTTATAAAATTTGTTTATTGACCATCAAGACTGTTGCTGGGATCAGCGATTGTGGGGAAGGACGATATCAAACTGGGTGTTCTTGGAATCAGGTGAGACGCGAAAGATTCCCCCCTGACTTTCGACGATCCGTTTGCAAATCGATAGGCCCAAGCCGGTGCCTTTACCCAATTCCTTGGTTGTGAAAAACGGCTGCATGATTTTTTCAGGCAAGTCGGTAGCGAGTCCACTGTCTTTTACACTGATAATGGTGTGTAGGGATGTCGAAAGACTGGTGATTTCAATCCACGCGTTTTCTTGCTTGTTGATGGCATCATAGGCATTGGAAATAAGGTTTAATAGAACCTGGGAAATCTCACAACCTCGACAAAAAACTTTCGTTCCTTGATCGACATCGACTTTCACTTGAACGCCACCCACTTTTATTTTTTCATTACAAATACTTAAAGCATCTTCAATCAGTGCAAGGACTGAAAATTCTTTTTTAGGATCATTGTGACCATCGCGACAAACAGCCTTCATGCCTTTGATAATTTTTGAAATTCTCTCAATTGTTGCTTCAATTTTTTTGCCGTTGCTATGAATATCCGGAAATTTTGATTGCGGGTATCTCGACAATGTCAGTGTATTGAGGACACTGATAATAGCCAGTGGGTTATTGATCTCATGGGTGATTCCAGCAGCCATCTCTCCGATCGCTACAAGTTTTGCATTCTCCAATGCCGTTTGTTTGCGTTTATCAAGCTCGCTGAGGTATTGGCTCATTTTAAGGCTCGACTTGCGCAGTTCCATTTGAGCCACCACTTGATTGGCAAGAATACGCAGTTGCTTTTTTTGGTTTTCTGTCAGTTTTTTGGGTTTATGATCAACGACACATAACGTGCCTAAATTAAACCCAGCCTTATTTGTCAGAGGCACACCGGCATAAAAAACAACTCGTAAAGGGCCTGTGACTAGGGGATTGTCGGCAAAGCGTTCGTCTTCCAGTGAATTAGATATCTCAAAGAGTTCATTGCCTGCTATGGCGTGACCACAAAACGAGATATCTCGGGGTGTTTCGGTGGCCGCTATTCCTTTTTGAGACTTGAACCATTGTCGGTTTTCATCAACCAAGCTGACCATTGAAATCGGAGTATCACAGAGAATTGATGCAAAATCGGTGATCTCATCAAACGCAATTTCAGGAACTGTATCTAAAATCTCATAAGATCTTAGCTCCGTTAGCCTCTCTCGTTCGTTTCTCAACTTAGGCGCTGCTTTCACATCCTAATTATCGTTGATCATCAATGGAAAGATAGTTTTTTCTGTCTGATAACCAGTGAAGTGTCTCAAATTATCGATAAAACCTGTGATTAATTAATTTATTCTTAACAAAAGACACCGTCTCACTGTCTCAACTGGACCAAGGGCGCTAGGCTGAAGAAAAAGCAAGATTTCACTTAACAATAGGGAAAAAAGGCCGATCACTAAGAGTATGGCAACGAAGGACTTAGTAAAGATTTTAGTGGTGGATGATGAAAAGGACCTTTGTGATACCATTGTAGAGCTTTTTCAAATGGCACAAATCAACGCCCAGGGCGTTTATTCCGCTCAGGAGGCTCTACGTGTCCTTGATCAAGAGCCTATCAGTATTGTGATTACTGATATCCGCATGCCTGGAAAAGATGGATTTTACCTGCTTCGTGAGATTAAAAAGCGAAATGTTGAATTTCCGAGAGTCATGTTTATTTCTGGCCAGCCGGTGGATGTTGAAACTTGCTACGATCGTGGCATCGAAGGTTTTTTCAAAAAACCTTTTGATTTTACTGAAGTCAAGGAGGCAATCACCCGCTGTCTTCTGCGCAAAGAGGACTGGCTCTTTCATTCCTATAAAGGATCAAAACGAAAAATTGTAAAAAAATTCTATGATTGGCAAGAACTGGTGAATTCGGAGCAGGTGGGTGTGGGCAGGATCGGTATGTTTTTCACCAACATCCAGCAAGACTTAGAAGTCGGTGATCTCTGTGACATCAAGATCAGCTTTCTTTCTGGAGCTCCCATTAAAAACTTTATTGGTCAGGGTGTTGTCCGTTGGACCCGGGACGACTCCGATAAAGAGTGGCCGTCGGGAGTTGGGGTAGAGATTGTGCATGTTGATCGATCCAGCATTCATTTTTACACTCAACTTGTGGCCTCGCTTAAGACCACCAGCTCGATACCTCTTTGTGCTCTGACTGCCGAAAAACAGGCGTCCTAGCAACGCATCAGTTTGACTGAGCGTTGATTGATGCCAAAACTTCGGCAATCTGATGAGCTTCACTGTCGTTAGTGATTCCTCTTTCATCATGAACATAGGTGTAGCCTTTGACGTATTCGTTGTAGTAGTTACGGTCGGCTTCAGCCATTGATATGGCGAACTCATGCTTGTCATTGTCTTCGGTTAGGTGACGAGTATGCTCGGCAAAATCATAAGCCTGCTGGTAAGTGACCGTTGCAGCAACACCTTTTTTTGCTATGACTTTTGCAAAAGCACTGCGTTGACTCTCGCTGCTGAGCTGACGGTTTTCTTGGGCGAATAAGTAAACATCGGTGTAAGCGGCCAAGTAAATATCACTTTTGGTTCCTTGACCAATAATATGCAAATCAGCAAAATAATGAGACGAGGAAGGAGATAGCGCTCTCACATCATGAGCAAAGTCGTAGGCGACCATTTGGGTGGCCCATTGACGAACAGGATTGTCTCTATTGGCAACTTTCGAAGCATAAATGTGTTTTGATTCATCTGTTGAGGTTGGAAAAACCTGTCCAAGAAAGATATAAGCCTTTTGGTATGTGACAAAAAACGTTGATCCTTCAACTGATACTGCCTCTGCAAATTGATTCACTTGCTCCTGTTGTGTTATTCCCCGCTGATTTCTAGCAAATTCTTTTGCTTCCTCGCTGAGGTTATCATCCTGGTTGATTTTCTCGATTTTCGACAAAAGACTCTCCTTTACTTCGTTCATTTGAACGAACGTAGGATGATCTTCTCCCAGTAATTGAGTGGCAACAAAGTGTTCATTGACGGCTGTGTAGTTTTTGAGATTGGCTAATATCTCTTCAACATCGGCCTCAAAGTTGACTCCCGATGGTTGAGTCGGGCGACTGTCAGAAAAGATTGTAAAGTCTCGACGCTTGTAGGATTGGCTGATGTTGGTTTCTCCACCATCAACGCCGGACAAACAGGCTGTCATGCTCAAGCTGGCTGTCATTAAAAAAAGGCTTTGCTTTCGTAAAATCATAACGACTCTCCATCGAAAGTTTTGTAAAATCATGAGTGAAAAATACCATGAAATAGAAAACCCTAGGGAAAACTGGAAAAAATGACAGGGATGAAGAGTTTTTGGTGTCCATTCATTTGACGGTTTCTGACCCAACCCCCTGAATTCAATGGGGCCACCTCTTTGTCGGTTTTTGGTGGGGGTGAACCAGTGCTAAGCGATGCTGCCAAAAACGGAGATTCTGTCAGCCACCTTCGGTGCCATCGACCGAGAGATCGGCGACTTTATTTCTTAGCCGTCACTCTTGCTGGAAGGCGTGCCGGTGCAACCAGATCGTGAATTTTTATCGACATCACAAGCTCTTTTTTTTCAGTTGTTGTTCCAGGCGAGCCGGCAGGGTTTTAAACTTTATCGCCAGAACGGGGCTGACTTTTTTCCAACGTTTTCGAAGTCTCTGCATTTTCTTTTGTTTCCAGGAATAGTACAAACTATCAGAGTCGGCGGCGGCCAAACGTCGCTGAGTTTTTTGTCCCATCTTAGAAATCTGTTGATTCAGGTTAATAAGAATTTTGTCCAATATTTTTGATTCCATGACTGAAAGCTGCATAAGCTCTTGAGCCTGGTCTTGGGAGACTGGGTTGAATGCAAAAATATGCAAATCAATGGGGTCAAACTTTTCTAAAACCAAAATGGTATTTTCTAAGAAGAAGATATTTTGTGTGATGTCATCGTAACCAACCTCTGAATCAAGTTTTGCGGCATACATGTTAATGGTGACCAAAATCGCCATCGAGACCGAAGATTGAACCTTGTAAGTCTTGATAAATTCTTGCAAACAAGGAGAGTAGCTTTGTGATTGTAATCGTGGGCACAAACTTCTATCTTTTTGTTGAATTTGATCTTTCAAAACCTGCAGGCGCTCTGTATCGTTTTGAGATTTCAGTTTGTACCACGTCGTCGGAGGAAAAACGCTATTCGCAAACATGACACTGGCAAATAAAAGGTTGTACATAAGATCTTATCGGACTTTCGCCTGGTTTAATGAAGTCCTTTGCAAAATGACAGGATCGTCATAAAAGTAAGACAGTCTTGTCATCCTAAAAGGTTAAAAACACCTTAGTTTGCTTCTAGTTGGGACTCTTATTTGCATTGAATGATGGAGACCTCGATAAAAGGAGACTGATGATGGCGATGAAACAATGGGTGGCTATAGCGATTTTTTTAATGACCGGAGTCTTCTGCTGGGGCTTGCAGGCCGCAGCTCAAGACTCACTCCAGACGCCCCCGGAGTCTCCGTTAAACCGGCCCGATCCGAGCTCCGCACCAGAGAGTTCGGAAGACAAGACGGATTCGACGCCGGCAGCGACGCATGCGGAAAAGACCTTGCAGTGGGGGCATGGGGCTCTTGAGTCAGTCAATCAGACCATGGGGCAAAGTCGGTTCAATCGATTGGCAAAAAATCACGCTGTCGCTTTAAACTACTCTTTGATCGACACCTGGATCCCAGCAAAATATGGGTTGGCCTACGCCTACTTTGCCAACCCCGAGACAACCTGGGAACTGGATTGGAACCACAGTTCCCTGGGTGTCGGAGCTCTGTCGGTGAACTTTGCTGAAATGACTGAGGATCGCATCAGCTTGATGAAAAAAAACTTTGCTCAACGCAACAGTTTTTATTGGGCCTATGGTCTGCATTACTATCGCTTCCAAGCCCATTTAGGTGACAAGTATTTAAGTCAAGTCACAGGCCAACCCGGTATGTCGATCGATCTTTTGAAAGTCTCGTCCTTAGGGGTGAGTTTTACGATTGGTAATCGTTGGCACTTTGAGAATTGGTTGATTGGGTTTGACTGGTTGTCTTTGCATCTTCCGCTCGTTGTTCTTGATACTCAGTCAAAGTATATCGACTATGCCAGTAATCAAAGCGACCGCAACACTGTTCGTGACACGATTGATGTCATCAAAAGTCTTCCCACATTTACAGCGTTGAAATTTCAGGTGGGCTACACTTTTTAGTTCGCATCCAACCTACTTTCTTATTTTTAAAGCGCCCCTCAAGTGTGCTATATTGGCATTATGCTTGCATCGTTGATGGATATGGTCGTTTCAAAAGTTCGTTATTTTTTAAGTTTGTTTTCAATTTTGTTTGCTGCCAACACGGTGTCGGCCAGTCCTCTTGAATTCGAGGGAGAGCTGGAAGTGTACAAGTGGCTTGAGTTAAAGTCATTTCCGGACATGAAAATACCGGTCTACAAATCCGCAGGAACAAGTGGGCCTCGAGTCCTTTTTGTGCATGGAAATTCGTCCTCGGCTCGCACTTTTCACCGTCAATATAGTTCACAAATGGGTAAAAATTATCAATTGTTCTTTATTGATCTTCCGGGGCATGGCTTGGCTTCTAAAGTGGATAGCAATCGTGCAATGCCGATGCTTGAGGGCGATCATCTACCGGCCGGATTCGCAGAATATCAAGAAGGCTTGATCGAGGCCCTTGAGGTTGCAGCCAACGATTCGGAGATTATGGCAGAGGTTCTCGTTGGATGGAGTTTGGGCGGACATTTAGCCATTAAGGCTTTTGCTTTGGATAAATTGCCTGAGGTTAAAAAGCTTTTTATCTATGGTTCGGCGCCAACCAATATTTCGAGTCCACTTTCGAACAAACCGTTTGTGTCTTACAGCTATTTTGAAGAATGGGTTTTCCCGCTTTTACCGTCAATCGGCTTGGGACTGAATATTAAACCCAGTCTCCGCAAAGGCACTTTGGTGCAGTTTGATAGTCGCCTTGAAGACCGTTTGCCCTTGGTCTACACGCCTTGGGAATTAAGAGGGGCTGAAAATCGAGGTTCTCTGTATGTGAGATCGTTTTTCTCAGATCAAACTTTGTTGCAGTACCCGGTGCCAAACTTCGCCTTGGTGGATGCTTTTGAAAGATCCGATGAAAGATTTCGTCTGTCTCTAGGAGTATCGGCTCTGGAGCTTCTTCCCGAAGATCGCGAAACAGCAGTGGACGAGCTGGATGCGCTTTTGACAATCAATCAATCCGAGCTTTCGCTTGCCGTGGTGGTTGGTGAGAAGGATAAATTCATTAATACGGCTTATTTGCAAGAACTGCGGGCCGATGGATATTTAGAAAACCTTTGGGACGATGAAATTAAGATCATTCCGCAAACCGGCCATGCGCCCCATTTAGAAGATCCGGAGGCGTTCAATACTCTTCTTCAGCACTTCATTGATGAAGCCCCGTAAGTGACCTTGGGGAATTTGTAAAAATAAAAAAGCGCGAGGTTTAAAAACTTTAAGCCTTACTAAATTTCATGAAATGTCTTGGTTGAATAATAATGAATCACTTTAAAAAGTGGCGCAGTCGGAAGGACTCGAACCCTCAATCCTCTGATCCGAAGTCAGATGCGTTATCCAATTACGCTACGACTGCGTTGTAAATTCGATTTTGAAGTCATACCCTTTTTTGGCGGGGCAGGCAATCCTCGGTGGCGACGAATCATTTCACCATAAAATCAGTGGTCAGGGGATAATAGAAGTCGGCGGCTTCTTTAAGCTCTGGGCTCGTGGCTTCGGGCCACGACCAGATTTCAACCCGGCAACCTCTCGATTTCAAATACCAGATCAAAGGAAGGAAATCTTTGTCTCCTCCCATAATAATGACCACATCCAGCTTATCAGCCATGGTCACAGCATCAATCACCATAAATGAGTCGGCATTTTTCTGGGGGCGACGGATCTCACCGCCGAGACTCCACCAGAATTTTTGAAAGTCGGTGGAGATTTCTTTGTATTCGGGCTTGTAATAGAGAATTCGCGTGATTTCGCGATCGCCCACTTTTTCTAAGATTTTTCGGTAGTCGGTGCGGCCCTCGTGATGTTTTAGGCCAGAGAGTTCGATATTTTCGGCATCAATAAAAATGCCCACAGTTTGAAAGAGTAAGTGCTTCAATTTGTCAGAATCATGGATATTGGACTTTGATGATTTCTTTTTTGATTTTCTTGCCATTTTGCAACCTCGTTGATGGGGCTATTGTCCCCAATTGCCCCTAATAAAACAAGTTTTTCTAGAGATTTCAGAGAGTTGGGGGACAGTCTGTCATGGAAAATGAAAATCATTATTAATAATTATTGACTTATTTTGGCGAGAATTTTATCTCAGGTCCATGGAACTAAACAATCACTCATTTTTACCTGTCAGCGAGAGTCAGCCCCAGTTGCCTAAAAACGACAAATACAAAGGGGTCCCGCATAAGAAGATCATCCGAGAATTGGGTTTAAAAGTCACCCAACAGCGCGTACAGATTCTTGAAGTGGTGCGTTCAGGACCATCGCATTTCACGGCTCAGGAAGTTTTTGAAATTGTCAGTGAAAAAAATCCCGATATTGGTTTTGCCACAGTTTATCGGTTTTTAAAAAAGTTATCCGAGCAGGACTTTGTCACCGAGGTGCGTATGGGTGGGATGCCGGCTCGTTACGAGTGGGCGGCGAAAGATCACCACGATCACCTGACCTGTACAAAGTGTGGCGCCATCGTTGAATTTGAAAACCAAAAAATTGAAGACCTGCAAGATAAAATTGCCCATCGCCACGGATTCAAATTGACCCATCATATTTTGGAACTCTATGGGATCTGTGGAGAATGCCAACAGAAATAACCCCAGACCTCTTATTTGCCGAAAAACCGGCGGGTGTTCCCAGCCATCGCCCAAGTCCTGAGCACATGGGTTTCGTTGAGTGGTTGGAGCAGCAAACCCAATCCTCATTAAAAATCTGTCACCGTCTGGATAAAGAAACGTCGGGAGCGATGCTATTTGCCATGTCCAAACAGGCGGCCGCGCAACTCACTGATATTTTTTCTTCACGTCGGATGCAAAAAGAATACTATTTTGTCAGTTCGGCGCCTTCGCTTCATGAAAAGTGGGTGGTTGTTGAAGATAAAGCAAAGGGCACCCTGATTAAAGAGTGCCCTTGGCAAGAGGAGGGGGATCCATCTATTATCTCTTTGACGGAGTTTGAAAAACTCTCCGCTGAAGGACAGTTCTGTTTATACAAGGCGAAGCCTCTGACTGGCAAAACACATCAGGTGCGAAAACACGCCACCCACTCGAAGATTCCCATTTTAGGAGATGAGACCTATGGCGGAGATCGTTTCCCTCGCTTGATGTTGCATTGTTACCAGTTGAAGTTTCAATGGCAGGGGCAACCTATGACGGTGAATTCGCCGTTGCCTCGTCTTTTCAAGCATCTAAGGGAATGTGAGGATCAACAATGGGCGCGATGGGTGAAGGCGATTGAGCGGCGGCAGCGCCTTTTTGGATCTTGGTTGCACTCTCCACAAGCCTTACGCTTGATTCATACCGATTCTGAAGACCTTCGAGTCGACCAAGCCGGTGGCAAAATGATCCTTGGCTGGTGGCAAAAAGAGACTCCCACGGAAGCCGAAAAAAATAAAATTGTTCGATTGATGGAGTGCTACGATTTTAATCCCTGGGTGTTTCAGTGGCGACCGGGGGCACAAGATAAAAACTCCACGGAGCTTCTTTTACACTCTTCAGAAAGCGCCCTTCGGGATTGGACGTTTGAGGAAAATGGCGTCAAATATCAAGGCAGCCTACAGCGAGGACAGAACTTCGGTTTATTTTTAGACCAACGGCAAAGGCGCCGTTGGATTCAAGAACACAGTCGCCACAAAAAAGTTTTGAACCTGTTTGCTTTTACCGGAGGCTTTAGCATCAATGCGGCTCTAGGGGGAGCTCAAGAGGTGGTCACTGTTGATCTGTTTGCCAAATATTTAGAGTGGGGAAAGGAAAACTTTAAGCTCAACCAGCTGGATCCTGAAGACAGTCGTTATCAGTGGCGACGTATGGACAGTTTGGATTATTTGAACTTTGCCAAAAAGAAAGGAATTGTTTTTGATCGTATCATTTGCGATCCGCCGTCTTTTTCTCGCAACAAAAAGAGTAAGAAAGTTTTTCGAGTCGAAAGAGACTATTCGGCATTGATTGAAGCTTGCTTGCATTGCTTGGAGCCAGGAGGGGTGCTTCTGTTTTCGACAAACTATGAAAAGTGGGACCTGCAAAAGTGGCAGACGCGCCTTCAGGAGCTCTGTCAAACTTTGCCGGTGCAAGAGCTCCTCACCAGTCCTACGCAGTGGGATTTCGAATTTCAAAATCAAGACGCCATTCTTAAAGCCTTTTATTTGACGAAGTCGTGAGAGCGGGAGTTTTTATTCCCTTGGGATGACTCTCTTATTTTTGATAGCTGTTGGCGCCGACCTGCTAAGCATCGCGTCAACGGTTGGGTTTTAAGACTCGTTGGAGCTTTATTTCGTTTAAAGAACTTGATGCTGTAAGGGTGGGACAGTATAAGACGCAAGAGGTCACAAAATGAAAATGAAGCTGTTACTGTGTTTGATTATAGCGTTTGCCAGTATAAGTTGCGAAACTGTTGAAATTAAAGAGAAAAAGTTCAGTTGTAATGAGCTCGATTGGTTTGAAATCGGACGCTCCGATGGGCTTCAGGGTTTGAATTCTATGGCCTATGAATCCAAGAAAAAGAACTGTGAAAGTTTTTCAGACCTTGAATATGAGAAATACGTCAATGGCTGGTACTCAGGTGTCGATCAGTTTTGTACCCCTCAACAGGGCTTTGCCTACGGTCGCACCGGGCGCAAGTACTACAATATCTGTCCGACTGGTAAAGAAGCCCCTTTTATGAAGTCCTATCGCCAAGGTCTTAAAGTTTATCTTTATGAAAAGGACAACCAAAAGATCACCGATGAATTGGCGCAAATTGCCAACCAAGCTCAAAAAGTGGATGCCGAAAAGGCTTCGATTCTGGTCAAAAAGATGAATGAGCTTGAAACTCGCCTTGAGCTTAATAAAGCTTTGATTTCTAAAATTCAAAATCAAATCGATCAGAATCTTTCCAAATCCACAACTTTTTAGTTAGACTTTGTTCATGCTCATTTATTCTTTGGCTTTTATGGCGGCGGCCGGTTTAGGTGCCTATCTTCGAATGCAAACCAACAATTGGGTGGGCTTACCGTGGGGAACGTTCACGGTGAATGTGATAGGCAGTCTTGTTATTGGGTTCCTAGCTCTTTATTTAGGAAAAGAGTCTCCCCAGGTGCGTGTCGTGATTATGGTGGCCTTTTTAGGGGCGTTAACCACATTTTCGGGATATTCCCTTGATTTGGTCCGTATGTTCGAACAGGGAACGCCGGCAAAGGCGCTTGTATACCTGCTTGCATCGAATATCGTTTGTTTTCTGGCGTGCTATGGCGGCTGGAAAATCGCTCAGAAACTGGTGATCAGCCAGTAGACATTCTGGTTAAAATTACAGGATTTATGGAAAAGTTGTGCTTTTTTTACCCTCAAACCCAAAAATTTCGCTTTTTATGGTATAACGTTCTCGGATAGGAGGATAAGGATCGTGGAAACTTTGACTGAGACGCCGTCAGGCGCAAATGAAGCACAACAAGAGATTGTTTTCCAAAACATGGAGGACGACCTTAATCTCGATAAATTCGATAATATATTAGAACTCGACGAAGCCGAGTACCCGCAATTCACATTAGCCAAGAACAAGGCAAGATTTTTGAGAATGGTTAGCTGGTATCGGTCAAAAGAAGAGTGGATTGAAGTAGCTCCACTAAGTGGTGTGAACAAACTGTTCAAACGACAAACGAAAGAGCTTGAAGGAATCCGTGCTAATAAAATGGATTACGAGATGGAACTTGAAACTGGGACATTAACACCCAGCCAAAGATCTTATAGAAAAGATGAACTTAAAATGTGTAAAGTTCATGAAAAAATGGCAGTTCACTTGATTTCTAAACTGCAGGTGAAAATTAAATCAGGGCGACGTTAATAATAGCTCAGATCCAGGCTAGGGATCTATAACAGAGAAAAACCGCATTCCTTTGGATGCGGTTTTTTTTTGCCCAGTGTCCGCAAACACCAATAAAGCTGGGCTCTGCTGCAGAATTCTCACTGGAATTTGTGAGGATATTGACCAGAAACCGTTTTGAAAGTTCTACAGTGCCAACTTCCATGGTTTTTGTGATACCTCACTGGCTATGGAGGATAAGATGAGATCAGTTTTAGTTTTTATAATCTTTTTGATGGGTGGCGCAGCCATGGCCGAAACCTTTCAAATTCCCTTTGAAAATGGAGCGGTGGAGATCACTGGCGACGTCGTATTGTCAGACGATGAGAATAGCTTTGATGTTGAAAATGTTGAAATCTCAATTCCCAGTTTATCTCACGGATCGTTGCACTTGGTGGCTGAGTTTGGTTGGGGGGATGGCCCCTACAATTTTCTTTGTAAAACTATCAGTCTGGCCACTTTTGAAACTGAAGAGTATCAGTACGCCTCAGCTTACGGTTATCTTCAGTCCATCGGTGGGTTGAGTAGCCTTTTTTCAACGCCTGAGTTTTTTATAGTCAAACGGGATATGACTTTTGAGGTTTCAGAAAGCTATCCGAATTCGAGCTATGATTCCGGGTTCTCCTGCTATAACTACAAAGTTGAATACTAACTTCGTAAACAGACGAAACGGACTAAAGATTACGGCGAGTGACTTTAGATGGTTCCGCACAAGCTTTGACCTTTTCCTTTCTTATGTGGCTTGGTTGGGGCCTACTTTTGATTTGGCGAATTGTGAACTTATTTACGCGACCTTGGTCGGTAAGTAGATTGTTTAACCCTCTAGGCCAAATGTAGAATCGAGGGAATGAAGCAGTCCGATGCGGTCCAATTCCTTTTTAGAGATTTAAAAGTCGTTTCAACCGATCTTACGTTGAACCACTATGAGCAAGTTTTTGAAGAGGAGATGCAAGATTATTTTCCCTTCAATGAAGCCATCATGGATTGGCTGCAAGAGCTTTATCGCAGTGAAAAGTACATCTCTTTTGACGAAAATAAACTGAGTCTTTATTTCGAAAAAGACCATCCCTTTCTGTTTATTCGAGATTTAGCGCATATGAATTGTTGGAATATGGGGTATCATCGTAAAGACCGGCGAGACCATATCACCGGTTTGATGTTCTCGGGGAACCCCAGTTTCGCTCTCGAGGCCACCCTTTGCTTGTGCCGGCCGTCTTTGGTTGATGAGAAACAAAGCCAGTGGTTTGATTTCAAACAGGCTATGACCAATTTGGAACTTGCTAATCCCTCGAGTATGGACGAGCAGGCTTGGAAGGCTTGTGCCCTGTTCTATCTTTATTTCCATCTCAGCGAAGACGGGCAAAGCGTGTCTCGCCAGGATCTGATCGATCTCTTAGACCCCTACCGAGAAACCATTGAAATTGCTCTTTATGAGGGTGATGAGGCTCTCCGCCAAGAATGTGGGCGTATCACTCAGTTGATTCGCTACCGCGATAACTCAACTTTGATGGACGGATTGAGCCGATGAAGATATTGTTTTGCAGTCTGTTTTGCCTTTTTACTTTAGGATGCTCTTCGACCACCATACGAAGTGATGAAAACGGAAAACACACCATTCAGTGTCTTAACAATATCACACGCTGCCATTCGAAAGCTCGTAACATTTGTGACGACGGTTACCTTGTAACCAACCGAGTCCGCCCACAGCGGGTGGGAGATGACACTCGTTACACCCTTAATGTGAAATGTCGACAACCGACAATGTATTAACAGTATTCACCCCAAAAAAGGAAATAGTATGAACCGAGTTTTTATCTTTGCAATGGCATTGCTCGTTTTTTTTGAAACCCACGCCCTTGAGATGGAAGTTAAAAAAGTGAAGGGTCGTAAGGCCATCGTTGAACTTTCAGAAAGTCATGCCGTCCGTCCGGGCGATCAGTTGACCGTCACCTCAGACCGCGCCGGTCACAAGACAAGATCACTTTCGTCGATGCCGGGGCAACCACAATATGCTTTTACTGGTGGAATGGATATCGAGGGAATCTCTTATGACTCTGAGGGAACCGAATTTGACGTCAGCCGAACAATCATTGATGTGCGCTTTGGATGGGTTAAACCACAGTTTGAAGCTGGTCCGATCCTGCAGATTGACAATCAGACCTTTGATTTTGGTGTCGGAAATGTTGAGATCAATTCCATCTTTATCGGTGGTTACGGTGAATACAATTTAGCACCGGCCACCGAAAAATTCATACCAGCCGTTGGTGGAATAATAGGCTACACCTCCAATGAATTGGCCAGTGATGTCAGTGGCTTTAGAATCCAACCCTATGTACGGGGTAAATTCTTTTTGACCGGAGGCACGGGAGTGGCCTTATTAGGACAAATAGGCTATCGCTACGATAAATTGTCTGGAAATGGCGTCGATGTCACCGGCTCGGGCTTGGTCCTTAATGCTGGGATTGGTTATTACTATTAAAGAAAAAGGCCGTTTTTATAAACGGCCTTTCGACAACCCAACCCATTTTAAGGTTTGGTGACAATCACTTCTAAGGTTTTTACGTTTTTAAATACGTCTTTGCTTTTAAAGCGAATCGAATTTTTAAAGACTTCGTATTCAGATTTCGGAATAGTTTCAACCGTTCCGTCGTACTGTACGGCCTCAATTTGCGCAACATACTCGTACTGCTCCAAGTTGACATTGTAAGTGGTCGAAACATTCTCTACAGCAATATCTAAAACATTATCGAGGGCTGGCGAGTAGTCTGATAGACAGACGGGAAATGAGTTCGCGTTGTTCGGCCCTAGAATACCAGTTAAATCTTCATACTGAAGGCCCGACGATAAATAAGAGGGCGCCTGACAACTGGGGTCGTTACTGGGGTGTATGAAAAAACCGGTAAAAAACCCGTTGGGGCCATGCACGGCCTTCAGGTGGTTGGCGATCATTTCAGGCAACGATGAAGCCGATTCGGCTCCTTCAAGATCGCTAATTCTAATGGTTTCTTTACTGCCTTTTTGGCGGGTTGATGTGACAACCGTCTTGCTTCCACCGCTGCGTGAACAGCTGTTCATATTCAGGTCAGAAACTCCTTTGGCGCTACATAGGCTGGCAATTTTACCAGAGTTGGAGCAGACATTGGCATCGGCAATATCCGACAGTTGGCAGCGTCCGGGAACTTTTGAATTCTCTTGGCAAGCCACAGTACATGAACTGACATTACTGGCTGAGCCACCGAAATCATTGGCGGCGACATTCTTCTGGCTGCCGTTACAAGCATTGCTTGACGGGCAGGTGAGTCCGTCGGTGGCGATCGAGACCGATCCTGCCTTGGTATTGGTGTTACAGCTCACCTGGCAGGAGTTCAAATTCTCTCTGTCAAACCCAGGGTTTTTCGACATCAACCAGTCTTTGTCAGCATTGGTACAGCTTCTTGTATCACTGGCTTGGCAACTGAAAGTACTGCTTGTCAAAGAGCTGGGTAAAGTCTTCGATGAAGAAACGTTTTGGCTCGAGCAAGTGTAGTCACAAGACGTTACTTGGCTCACTGGTACGCCTAAACGAGAGGCGGCAATGCTTCTCTCGTCATCTCCACAGACGCGACTGGTTTGACTACAAGAAAGAATTTGATTGTAAAAGTCCTTGCGTCCCGTTTCAGTTTTTTGCTCACAGGTTCGAGTGCAGGATTTGATATCATTGGTTGCAGCTCCCACATCGCCGGCCACCAAAGACAACTCTGAACTGTTACAAGCGCGACT
Source organism: uncultured Pseudobdellovibrionaceae bacterium (assembly GCA_964588335.1). Taxonomy (GTDB): domain Bacteria; phylum Bdellovibrionota; class Bdellovibrionia; order Bdellovibrionales; family JAGQZY01; genus JAGQZY01. Next base: position 36,205 of record CAZPOV010000002.1, read on the forward strand.
GGCTTGACTGCACGAGTTGGTTTGGTTTGGAATTTTACTTTGAGCCAAGTTGTGGCTCTTCCACTCTTCGTTGCAAGAGATTTTACAGCTGTAAAGGCTTGATGAGGCCACTCCAAAAATGGCAGCAGCAGCATCTTTTTCACTATTGGTGCAATTGCGTTGGCTACCAACGGTACAAGAACCGTTAACAGTTTTGTATTTCGTATCCGGCGCTTCACAGGCAATCGGCACGCCATCTTTTCGGCAGGTTTGTATGACTTCATATTTGTATTTCGCCTGTCGCTCTTGGAAAGAAATGGCGTGGTCGGTGACCACTTTCGAATAGGTTATTCGTTCTTTGATTTTGGTTCCCTGGTAAGAGATTCTTGTGTTCGCCGACTCGTACTCATAGGAAATCGATGCATTTTTTGTAATCACCGGGTTTTGGTTGATCGAGTAGTTGAATTCACAATCCGGGTCACCGGCGCCACAGGATTCCGTTTTTTCAACATTGGTGGTCATGGTTTCTTGGCGAGTTTCGATAGGACAATTGGCAAGAGAAGTGAAATCATCTTCATTGGTGGCAATCAAGTAGAGGTGAAAAGACAGGTTGTCAGGATCGGTAAAGTTTTTATTCTGTTGAATTTTTTTAACGAGCGTACAAAGTCCCTGTTCCGTATCACTGCCATTGGTCCCAAGGTTCTCTACACCATCATTGTAGAGGTTTTTAAAACTATCGAAGTTTCCATCTTTAAAACGGTAACTGATATCTTTTCGACCCTGAAAGAAAGAGGGAACCAAGCGGCTGACCGTCTTTTCAACAAAATCAGCGGTCGAGGGAATTTTGTCTTTTTCTGAAGCTGGAAGTTCAATCTCTTTACCACCGGGGCCTATGTAGGAAACCAGGTCTTCCTCCTGGGAGGAAGCCTTTTCGGATCCACTTTCATGGGAGGTTGTGTACAAAGACGCATCGACATCAAAACCGCGAACTTTCTCAATCGCATTCGAGAAGCCTGCCACCAGATTGGTGTGGATGGGCTTGGTGCTGAAAGAGTTGTCGACAATTGTGGTTAAATGGATTTTCGGGCGATTGTCAGTCGAATTCGGATCGATAAATACGGTGCGACTGGAAGCCAAGTCGTAAGCTTCTTGTGAAGCTTCGTCGAAAGTAAAGCCGACATCATCGTTGGCACAGTTCTGAAAGCCCATAACCACCAACAACAGTGATGTCATAACAAATAGAATTCCGGCTATTTTCTTTACGGAAAATTGAGTCATCTACGCCCCCCAGCATTTAGATGACAACAGTATATTAAAGATTAAATGGGCTTGCACGAAATCAGAATAAAACGCTCATTTTAAGACGTATGGGGTGTTGAAATGAGACATACCGAGGGGGTCTCCCCCCTCCAAATTGACTACTGAATAGACAGTACGTTTTTCAGAAATTTAGCCTCGGCTTTAAGCTTGTTGGCATTACCAGCCACCGCCTTTTTCGACTCTGGTAAAGCTTTATTGAGTATCTCTGTGATCCTATTGATCTGCTCTGGCGTCGTGTTTAGGATCTCTTTTTTAATCTCCATGTAATCGTCCCAGGTTCGATCAGTCAGATAGAGCCAGGTCATTTGGCTGGTTTTACCGTAGACTGATTTGTCCTCGTAATAAGGCTTTAACGATCCCAAGATCGCTGGTTTTAATTTCTTAGGTGTAAACTCTTCTTTGTCCATAAACTCAATGGCACCTTCAAATATCTTGTAGCTTTTTTGCAAATTCGGATCTCGATAGGTCGACATTTTAAAAAGGCCATTCTGACTGAAGGAGGCGCTGCCACCATAAGCACCGGCCTGCTCGCGCAACTTAGGTGTCATATAGTTGTTGTTAAGGTAACGTGAGTAAACATGCATCGAGCCGTCATACTCCAAACCCTTCTTTTTGTAAGATGTGACTTGAGCCACGTATTGAACCTCACCCGGGATGGCGTATCCATCGTAGTCCTCTTGTTTTTCAAAACTCCACTTTTGGTCTTCGCTGCTTGTGTTGGGCAGCTTTTCTTTGAGTTGAGCGATGCCTTTTTGTAAGGTTTGCAGGTCCTCTTTTGAGGATGTTACGGTAGCCAGGTAAAGTCGGTTTTGATTAAATATTTCGCCAACCAAAGATTGTAACTGCTGGCTGATCGCCTTCGGTTCAAATTTTGTTTTTAGAACATAGTTTTCAAAGACACCGCCACCGAGTTCTTCAGCAAAGGCGCCCTGGTTGGGATAAAAGCTTTTTGAGGCGGCACTCATCGATAACGACGGGGCTCGGTAGGAAATTCCACTCAACATTCCGGTTTTGACTTCCTCAATCAAGTTAGCAAGGCGCTCCGTCGGTTTGAACTGTGCTCCTGTTATCAGCTCTTCAACTAAAGTTAGGGCTTTTTCACGATTTTCGTTTAAGAATCGCAGGCCGACAGTCAATGTGGGCCGATACTGATTCGGATTTTCCACCGATTGGTAGGTGCTGGTGCCAAATCCTAAACCGCCAACATAAGTATCCAATTGTTTTTCAATCTCTTGAAAACTCATATTTTTGCTGTCTGTCTTTTTGATAAAGTCGGTGAAGAAAGACAAATTGCGAAGATTGGATTCGCTCACCCCATGCAGGTCAAAATAAAGATTCAAGTAGGAGATCCCGCTGGTGTCTTGCGGATAGAGTAAAACATCAGTGTTGCCAATTTGCTCTTTCGTCATAGGAATTGGCTTTTCATCGACTTTGATATCTGCAAGTTCCAATGTTGGTGTTTTCTGCAGGATTTCTTCACTTTCTTTTGCCGCGACCCATTCACGGTATTTTTCATCGTCTTTTTGATACTCTTCTATGGACTTTTCCTTTAGAGCCTCTTGAACTTGTTTGTCCAGGCCGGCATTGAATTTATCAGAGAACTGAGGGTCGGGTGTGAGAGTGACCCAGCGTGTTTGCTCGTTGTTAACGAAGTATTTTTTGAAGATGCCTTTGACGAATTCTTGATCGGCCAAACGCTCCCGAAGTTTTTTAAACTGAGTGACGAAGTCAAGGGCCTCTTCCAAGGGTTTGTCTTGAAAAATCCAGTTGCTAAGAACGATGGACCCCAATTGCATTCCCTTGTGAGAGCCGTTGGAGTTTTTCTCTTTGTAGGCAAACTCGTATTTATTAAGAATTGCGGTCAGGAGTTCCGGGTCGAGACCCTCTGCAGCCGCCTTTTTCAACTCCTCGCTTAAAACTTTGGAGATTTCCTCTTTTTGCTTAATATTGGTCCCTTCAAAAACCAATGCGATTCCGTTGTCTTCGCCACCGAAACTGGTGTAGAAAACAGATTTTGCCAAACCTTCTTTCATGGCTCGCAATTTTAAAGGAGCAGCATTTTTTTCGCTGAAAGCTTGCATTAATACGGCAACGGCATCTTCTTCGATGTCTGTCATTTCGGGACCTAAGACATAACCCTTGGCCACAAAGTCTTTGTTCGGCTGTTTCTTGCCGGGATAAGTAGCGGCTAAAGTTGTGCTTGGGTAATCAAATGTTTTTTGGACTGGAATTTCAGGACGAGTGTAATCCTGTGTTTTTTCAAAATGAGAGAGGAATTTATCATCGATCTCGTTGAGAATTCTTTTGTAATCCAGATCACCATACAAATAAATCACCGAATTTTGCGGGTGGTAATACTTTTTATGGGCTTCTTTGATTTGATCAAAAGTGAGAGTGGCGACTTTTTCAGGAAGCCCACCACTGGAATAGGAGAACGGACTTTCTGGCACCAAGGCTTTACCCAGTTGAAACCATACCGAACGGTAAGGGCTAGCAAACGCACCTTTCATTTCGCTTAAAACAATTCCATTGATCGACATTTCCTTTGTTTTAGGATCGACCTCATATCTCCAGCCCTCGCGGCGGATAATGCGTTCATCATCCAGAACGTTCGGGAAGAAAACGGCATCCATGTAAACGCTCATCAGATTGTCGAAGTCTTTTTCCGAGCGAGTGACAAACGGATACAGCGTATAAACCGGGCCGGTCATGGCGTTGATAAAGCTTGCCACCGATGAATTGGCGAGATGAAAAAAGTTCGATTTTGAAGGATAAAAACGCGATCCTTCAAGGACGGCATGTTCAAAAATGTGAAACAAACCGGTGTCGTCGTAAGGAGGGGTGCGGAAGCCAGCCATAAACGAGCGCGCCGGATCGTCATTTTTAATTAAAACTATGGTCGCCCCAGATTTTTCATGTTCAAGCTCCACAACCTCACTGCTGATCGGTTTGACTTGCTTGGCTTTTTTTAACTTGTAACCAGAAAACTGATTATCACCGGTGGTCGATGAGTCGCCGCTCTTGGTGCAACCCAGTTGCAAAAACAAAAGGCATAAAAAAATGGTTTGAATGATACGCATAGAATCTCCTATCAGGGGAACCATGGTATAATAGGGAGGCTGTCCTGACCAAGGAGTTGAAGCTTTGGTGGACCGCAGCAGCCGCTAGAAAGTCAGAATCAGTCGTTGAGAAGGTCTTTCAGGTCCGCGTTCATTTTTTGAACCTTGGTTTTTAAAGAATTTTGGTATTTTTTAAGGTCCATGGCGGTTTTACGGGATTGAGTGCCGACTATGCGAGCGGCCATTAAGCCTCCGTTGTAAGCATTATCGATAGCCATGGTAGCCACTGGAACACCTTTGGGCATCTGTACAATCGATAGCAATGAGTCCAGTCCATTGAGAGTTTTTAGTTTTACCGGAATTCCAATGACCGGTAATCGCGTTAGGGATGCCATCATCCCCGGAAGGTGGGCGGCACCGCCTGCCCCCGCAATGATCGCCTTGATTCCCTGTTCTTCGGCTTTTTTGGCAAAAGCTTTCATCTTATCGGGTGTTCGATGGGCAGAGACCACTTCCACTTGGTAGGGGATTGAGAATTCATCCAAGGCATCGGCAGCCCCTTCCATAATTTTCCAGTCGGACTGACTGCCCATGATGATGGCCACTTTTGCTTTCATAGCTGAAATCCTTTCCGTTTTTTCTTGGCCACTTCCAGAGCTTTTTCGGGCGTGCTGGCCACTTTGTTGATATGCCCCATTTTGCGTCCCTTGCGGTTTTCAGCTTTTCCATACCAATGCAGGCCGGCAACGGCCTTGAGTTTGAGAGGTTTTTCTCCACCAATCAAGTTGACCATGGCAAACCCACCTTTGATTTTAATTTCTTTTGGGAGTTTCATGCCAAGCAAACACATGTTGTGAAGATCAAATTGACTGAGACCAGGAGTGTTCTGAGAGTAATGGCCGGTATTGTGAACCCGTGGGGCGATTTCGTTGATGAGCAAACCATTCGAGGTTTGAAAGAACTCAACACCCATAACTCCAACATATTTTGTTTTCAGTAAAAAGCCTTTCAGTTGTTTTAATATGGGAGCGGCGGCTTTCATGCGTATTGGACCTTTGACCCAGTCGCAGCGGGCGTCCTTTTGAAAACTTTCAACGAAAGGGAGATGGGTGAAACTCCCATCCAAACTTCGGGCGATGATAACGGCACATTCTTTTTTAAATTTAATAAATTTCTCGACAATGAAAGCATCGGCTTTGAAATCATTTTCAACGAAGGTTTTTAATTGTTTATTGTCTTTGATAATAAAAGTGCCGTAGCCGTCGTAACCGAAGGTGCGTTGTTTGAACACAACGGGCAACTTATGCAGATTTAGAAATTCATTGATTTCTTCTTCGGTGTTGACCGCAGCCCACGGTGATGACGGCAACCGAGATTGGTCGAACAGCTGTTTCTGGGTTTTTCTGTCTTGCAATTGCCCCATCAATTGAGGGGCTGGATAAATCTTGGTTTTGGTGTTTTTTTGAGCCTGCACCAGTTTGTCGGCATTCAGAAACTCACTTTCGAAGGTGGCGACATCGACTCGGCTTAAGAAACCTTCAAGGTCGTCTTGGCTTTCCAGAGAGCCTTGATGCCAGTGGCGAGTGTTTTGTGCGGCGGGACTGTCGGCGCGAAGACTTAAAACGTGGGGTTCTAGCCCCAACTGATGGGCGCTTTCCGAAAGCATTTTTGCCAGCTGACCGCCTCCCAAGTAGCCTACTTTCGTTTTGGGACTAAAATGACTCAATTTTTCCTCGCTTGCAAAGACGAAGGATTGACATTTTTTTTGCCCTGGGTCAAGCAACTGTCAATGACATCCCCTGGCCTTGGATTTTACAAACCCGGCTTACCAAAAAGCCTTAATTTTCCGCTGACTATGGCTCCCATGGTTGGGCTCAGTCACTGTGCTTTTCGTCAGCTTTTACGAGAGTATCTGCCAGCCGAGGCGGTGACGTTATGGCCCAGTGAGATGCTCAATTCTCGACGTCTGCCAGACGAGACACTGCAAAAAATTCCTGAGGCCATGCGGGCTGAGGATGAAAATTTTTGGGTTCCCCAGATTCTTGCCAATGAAGAAGATAAAATCAAACGGTCGCTAATAAAGCTTTACGATCATGGCGCTCAAGGCATCGACATCAACATGGGGTGCCCGGTACGAAAGGCGTTAAAACATAACTATGGCGTGGCTTTGATGGGCGATGTCGACTACGCCGCCGAAGTGGTGCGAATGACGGTGAAAAATGCCTCCGGACCGGTGTCGGTCAAACTTCGTGCTGTCGAGGCCGATCAGCGTCAGGATTGGGTGCATTTTGTAAAAAGTATCGAGGCTGCTGGCGCCTCGTGGTTGTGCTTGCATCCACGCACAGCCGAACAGAAGCGTCGGGGGCAATCGGATTGGACGCAAATTCGTGAGCTCACCGAACAAGTCAGCATTCCTGTGATTGGCAATGGCGATATTCAGACCAGTGAAGATGTGCAAAGAATGATTCAAGAAACCGGTTGTGACATGGCCATGGCTGGACGGGCTTTAACGGCCCGTCCCTGGTTGTTCTGGCAGCTTGGAGAGGATTTGGGATGGGCGCCACCTAAGGGACGAGAGGGACAGAAAGCACCGCGCACTGGAATCGAGGAAGGGACTGAATACGGTCACAGCCTTTTGCGTCTTTTAAATCTGATGCAAGATTTTTTTCCTGAACCCTTGGCCATTCGAAAATTTCGCTTTCATGTGAAAACCGGTGCGGTTTGGCTGCCGTTTGGACATGATCTGTTCAGTCGAACCACCAAAGCCAAAACCTTTCCCGCAATGGAAAAGACCTTAAAGCAGTTCTTTCAACATCCTCACTGCATGTCGGTAAAAACCGAGCTTCGGCAGTGAATGTGCGAAACCCAGAGCACGTCGGCGTTTTCCAATACTCCAAGGATGATGACCTGTACGGATTCGCCGGTGACGTTCAAAAGGCCATTAAAGGTTATTTCCGATACTTTATTAAGACGATACCGTCGGTACGAGGTTTGGCAGAAATTAATTACAATATGGACGTGAAAGTGACTTTGGAATTTTCAGGTGCTGACGTTATTCCGACTGGTGACCGAAATCGACCGAGATTGGTGACAGGTTATGAGACTCTACAAGCGAAATGGAAATTGGATTTTTCAAAACTAGGCAGCGTTAAACAGCTGCCATCGACTCTAAATCAAGACTCCTCTTCCAGTGGCAGTCGTTCCAGTCCATCAAGAAAGTCATCAAAAAACGATCGCCCCTGATCCAAGGATTGTTCGGCCGCCTCGGCGATTCGACGAATGGTCGGGTCTTGTGCGGCCTGCGCCACCTGTTGCAAGTCTTTCGACAGTTGCGTGATATCGTTTTGATTTTTCATGAGCTCTCGCAAAGCTAAAACTTTTACCGCCCCCATTTGGTTCTGGGTTTGCTCAGCAAGAGTGTGAGGTTCAACAGTTCGTCCTTGTTCTTTAAAAGGGTCGGGTTGTTGTATGAGTTTTAAAAGTCGAGGTTTTGACGTTGGCAGTTTGGCAACCAGTTGCCGGACATACCGGACCTCGTCTTGGTAAGAAAATGAGGTGGCAGGATCCTGCTGGGTGCTCTTGCGTTTCGCCACTGGAACTTTTTTAGAAAGAGGTGTGCGTTGGTGCATCGGTGTTTTTGTCTTGGTTTTGCTGGATTGCCTTTGCGCCTCTTCTTTTTCAGTACTAAATTGGATTCCGTCCATGGAATCCGGAGTATTGAATTTCCAAATAAAAAACAGTCCTAAGATCGCAATAGCGATTGTCAGAGGTCGCAAAATACGTCGTCGGTTTTGGTTATGAGGGCCCAATTAGAAAACCTCCGGGATACTAATAGGAGTGGCGCTGACCCAGTTTTGGTTCACTGAAGGAAAGGCTAAAGGGCTCAAGGTTAAAACATCGTTGCGAAAGTTCACAATCGCTAACTGCCCATTGTCGAGAAGGGCATACTGTTGACCATCGAAACCAAAGGAATCAAGGACTTGCCGACCGGTTGGAATTTTCATGGTTTGAGAAAGTTTCTCAAATTTAACCGCGTCACTGCTCTTGCTCTGGCAAGTGTAGCGATACATTTCGCCGGTGTCTGAAAGTAAAATCGATTCTCTTTTTTGGTCCAATTCGTCCACCGACAAACTGATGATGGTTTGAAATTGACCTTTTGAGTCCAAATTCGTTGGCGCCAATGCCAGGCTGTTGCGATTGCACAATGTTAATAGAGTATTGTCTTTTAAAAGACCACCGGTAGCGAAATAAGAGATAGCGCGGTAGCGGGTCCGTTCAGCCGGTGTTTCTTCATTGTAATGAACGGCATACAGGCCTGGGTTTTCAAGAGACGCAAGAAGTTCGTTGTCCTGGCGATAAGCGTTTGAAGTGGCGTCCAGCGGGTAGATGGTTAGATTGTTCGCACTGTTGAGCACGATCGACGGTTCCGGTAAGTCGGCAATCTTCTCTAAATCACCATCCAGTGTCCAAGAGAAAACTTCACTCTGTCCACCACTGAGAATGATGGAGTTGTTCATTTTTATCTTTGGAACAATATTGAATTTGTTAAAGGCCATATAAACCGCTTCCGCTTCAAGAACCGGGCGAGTGGTTGCAGCGGTGCCCTCGGCCCGCGCCATTCCCACCAAAGTTTGCACACTGATGGCGTAAGAGCCTCTTTTGACAATTTCATTGTCACAGGCGCCGCGAGTATCGATTTCGTTACCTTGAGTGCAGGTCACGTGACGGTGGCCATCAAAGTGGCGCACCTCATGCATCATGGTCGACGCTTGGCTCGAAACATTTTGCTCAAAAAATAACTGACACAAATGAATCCGACCATTTCCAAAAAACGGCATCACATAAGCAACCACATTGTCTTGGCAATTGTTTTCAATGGAAAATTGATCGGCTCTTTTTGTAAAATAAGCCCACCAGTCTTTTTCTTGAATGGCTTTGAAAGTTAATGCATCGTCGGCATCCAAGTTTGGCTCATTGGCTTTGATGTTCATTAACATTTCTAAAGACAAAGCAATCTTAAACCACTTCTCATTGAAGTCGCCCGCGCAGTACTGATCCTGTTGGCCTACGAATTGTTCGAATTGAGAAAAATCTTGGGCAATGGCTTGCAGATCTTGGTGTGAGATACAGCCATCAGCACTTTGGCCCCAAGCATTCAGGCTGAATAGTACTGCTGTTAATAGAAATAGAATACGTCCGTGCATAATGCCCCCCCAGGCGTTTTAAATGAGCTTCCTTTGCTCATTAGTGATTCTTAACAACAATCATTAGCTAGTCAAATGGCTAGCTAATTCTCATGTAAGATCTGTTATTTCAGAGTTTTTTAGTTGATTGGAAATATCCCCAGGAGTGGCGACTTTTGATGGATTGTTTCACTGTTATTAGGGGTTTAAGGATGGACTCTTGGAGTTTCGTTGAACACAAAAATAAAAATCAGGGGCGTGGGTTCTGTCATCGCAGTCTATTATTTTATGATAACAGATTCCTGAACTCAGTCGCTTCCGCTTTCAAAGCGATTTTAGAAACCCGCGAGCCCTATCGGAGGCTCGACCGGATCGGGTCCCTCATCGGGAAAGGTCCTAAAACAAATCCACGTGGCGATGCTGGTCGGGATACTGAAGGTTTTTGAGTAAAAACTAGGAAAGAAGAGGATCGAGCTTGCCTTGACTGTCGAGCTCCGCCAATTCAGTAAAGCCACCAATCAATTTGTCATTAATAAAAATTTGCGGCACCGTCATCATGTTGGACTTTTTCTTCAACTGCTCAAAGAGTTCAGGGTCGCTATCCACCATGATCTCTTCGTAGGCCACGCTTTTTCCATCCAACAGGTTTTTGGCACGCACACAAAATGGGCAGTAAGTTTTACTGTAAATGACGACTTTGGCCATAACGACCTCCTTGGGCTTCTCTTATAGATAAAGAATCGCCAATGGACAAGTCCCGGGTTTTGGGCTACATCCGGGCCATGATCTGTGGACTCTGTGAAAGCGCTGTTGAAACTGTTTATTTTCGTGATGAAAAGCGAAACTGGGACTATTTCCGCTGTGATGTTTGCGAGTTGGTTTTTCGGGATCCCAAAACCTATCTTAGTCATGAGGAAGAGAAAAAACGTTACGAAACTCATGATAACAGTATTGAAAACCAAGGCTACGTTGATTTCTTATCGCCTGTGGTGCGGACTCTTTTGCCCCATCTTAAAGAGGGGAGTCAGGGGTTGGATTTTGGTAGCGGGCCGGGTCCGATTTTGGACAAACTTTTTGCTGAAGAAAATATCGACGTGAAAAACTATGACCCCTATTTTGATTATCACCCCTTTCTTTTGGATCAGCAGTATGACTTTGTGACTTGCACCGAAACTTTCGAGCATTTCACCGTTCCCTTTAAAGAAATGGTCACCATGACAGCTTGTCTTAAAAGCAAAGGGTATTTGTTAATCATGACCGAGATGTACAAAGATCTGGAGCAGTTTAAAAACTGGGGCTATCGAATGGATCCGACCCACATTTGCTTTCTGAACACCACCGGCCTGGCTTGGCTGGCTAACAAATGGAACTACGATATTCTGAGTGCTAAGGGCCGACTTTTTTTATTGCAAAAAAAGTCTTGAATGATTCGTTCGATGACTTGATCGTCTTTTTGTCGCTTTATTTCCTCAAACAAAAGTTTTGATTCGGGGTAGGTGCGGGCCATTAGTTTGGTCAGCTGTTTGCATCGTTGAACCGCATAAGTGCCGTTGCGGTAATCACGACTGTCGCGCAAAAAATTCAGGATAAAATCATGCCATTGCGAATAAGGGCGCCCTTCTGATTGGGTTTTGATCTGCCAGGCCAAATCCGGTGTTGCGATCAAGCCTCGCCCCAACATGGTGTCCTCGCATTGGGACACTTCCTGACAGCGCCGATGATCGTCGGGAGTCCAAATGTCGCCATTGGCAATCACAGGAATGGAAACACTGTTTTTCATTTCGGCGATGTAATGCCAATGGGCCGGTGGGCGGTAAGCCTCCTCCTTGGTGCGCGCGTGGACGGTGAGCCAATGGCCTCCTCCCGCTTCCGCGGCCTGAGCAATCTCTTTGACCAAGGATTTATCGCTAAAACCTAAACGAACTTTGACAGTTACCCATTTGTCCGTGGGGACGGCTTTGCGCACAGATTCCACAACCTTAAAGACGCGATCAGGATCTTTAAGAAGGGCGGCGCCACCGTCATGGCGATTGACTGTTTTCGCCGGGCAACCAAAATTCAGGTCAATTCCAAACGCTCCCAATTCGATGGCCTTCTGAGCATTTTCTCCCATCGTCACTAAATCACTGCCAAGCAATTGCACAAAAACGGGGGTGCCAGCTTTGGTTTTCGAGTTGTTCTGAAGTTCAGGGCAATAACGTAGAAAAACTTTATTGGGTAACAAAGTGGAAGTGACGCGAACAAACTCGGTGACACAGTAGTCGATGCCCCCGATAGCTGTAAAAAGCTCGCGGACGACCGGGTCGACGACGCCTTCCATAGGAGCTAAAAGAATTTTCACAGGCCACCCATTTTACAAACTGTTTTGAATTCTTTTTGAGTCACCGGTTGAATGGAAAGGCGTTGGCCTTTCTTGGTGACCATCATTTCCTCCAGTCCTTTGCGACCCTTGAGGTGGTCAAGAGGCACAAACTCTTGGAACTTTTCTTTAAACGCAACTTCAACACAAAACCAGCGAGGCTTTTCTTTGCTGGCCTTGGGATCAAAATACTCACTGGATTTTTTAAACTGGGTGGGGTCCGGCACCGCCTCCTTCGAGACCGTGGCAACACCCGCCACACCCGGTGGCTTGGCGTTGGAGTGGTAGAATAAAATCTGATCACCCACTTTCATGTCCTTCATCATAAAATTCCGTGCTTGATAGTTGCGAACACCATCCCACAGGCTGGTCTTTTCCTTTTTCAACTGATCGATCGAGAAAACATCTGGTTCACTTTTCATTAGCCAGTATTTTGCCATTGAGTTCTCCTAAGGGGCGATTGGGAAATAATGCTATGTGTATAACGCTGCCAGACGGTCTTTTCAAGCCCATGATTGACTTGCGTCTACCTTGAATCGAAAATATCGAGGTTTTAGTTTCGAGCCTAACGGAAGGAGTTCCGCATGAAAAAACTGTTAATAATCGCTGCTATTTTGGGGCTAACAGGGACCGCATCGGCCAATTTGGTATTGTCACCAGGTCTGGGCTATTATTCCGATGCCACCGAGCAGAGTCAGCCGTCGGCGATCGACGTTGAAACCACGGAAACCCGTGCCGATCTGCGCCTCGGTTATGTTTTGCCCATGGGACTCTACCTGGGGGGAATGTACTCTTACATTGATTCAGAGGTTTGTAGTGGGAGCTGCTCAGACAATTCGGGCTTTTTAATCGGGCCTTCTGTTGGTTACTCTTCGCTAACAGGGTTTTACACCATTTTGACCTATCATATTATGGGTGAACAAGGTGACTCGGTGAAATACACCGGCGGCAAAGGGCCACAGGTGGATGTTGGGTGGATTTTTCCGATCTCAACTTATGTCGCCATTGGGCCTCAGTTGACTTGGAGAAGCATTGAGTATGACAAGCAAGAGGTTTCAGCCTTGGGGATCACACAAGATACGGATTTGAAGCAGACCTCCATTGCACCCTACGTTTCTCTTTGGTTTATGTTCTAACTTGATTAAAACCACATGAAGATTTACAAAAACCCTCTAAGAAATAGAGGGTTTTTTTTTGCCAGTCGTTGATTCGAAAGAGTTGAGTGTAAAAAGATCCAACAAGGAAAGGGGCTATAAATGAGTCATCGTGTTGAGAAAGATTCTATGGGTGAGGTGCAGGTTCCTGCTGATAAATATTGGGGGGCTCAAACCCAGCGGTCTTTACAGAATTTTAAAATTGGTAACGACCAATTCCCTCGTGAGATGATCCGTGCTCTTGGTATTTTAAAAAAGTGCGCCGCCAAAACAAATTATGAACTGGATAACCTCGAAAAAAACAAAGCTGATTTGATTCAAAAGGCGGCCGACCAAGTGATTGCCGGCGAATTGGATGATAATTTTCCTTTGGTCGTGTGGCAGACCGGCAGTGGTACCCAAACCAATATGAACACCAACGAGGTTATTGCCAACTATGCCAATTATTTAAAAAGTGGAAATTTAGAAGAAAAATTTATTCACCCGAATGATGACGTTAACCGTGCTCAGTCTTCGAACGACACGTTTCCAACCGCCATGCATATTGCTGTCGCCGAAAGAGTTTATCACAGGTTAATTCCGTCACTGAAGAAACTTGAGAAAGCCCTGGCCGAAAAACAACAAGAGTTTGAGTCGATTGTTAAAATTGGCCGCACCCATTTTATGGACGCCACGCCTTTAACTCTCGGGCAGGAGTTTTCTGGGTATGTTCATCAATTGAAACAAAGTGTGGCCCGTGTTGAGCATGCCTTGCAAAATATTTATCCCCTAGCTTTAGGGGGGACGGCTGTCGGTACTGGATTGAACACCCACCCCGATTTTGCTGACAAGGCGGCTGAAAATATTGCCAAAGAGACCCAATTGCCATTTGTCACAGCTCCCAACAAGTTTGAGGCCCTGGCCGCCCATGATGCTTTGGTTGAAATGAGTGGTGCTTTAAAAACTGTGGCGGTCAGCCTGATGAAAGTGGGTAACGATATTCGAATGTTGGGAAGTGGTCCCCGTTGTGGGATTGGCGAGCTGATGTTGCCAGCCAACGAACCTGGAAGTTCGATCATGCCGGGTAAAGTGAACCCGACCCAAAGTGAGGCCTTAACCATGGTCTGCGCGCAGGTGATCGGAAATGATGTCGCCGTGGGCGTCGGTGGTGCGACCGGACATTTCGAACTCAACGTTTTTAAGCCGATGATGGTTTTCAATGTCTTAAACTCGATTCGTCTTTTGGCTGATGCGGCTGTCAGTTTTACTGATAATTGTGTGGTCGGGATTGAGCCAAACAAAGAGAAGATCCAAGAGCACCTGACCAATTCGTTGATGTTGGTAACCGCTTTGAATCCCCATGTCGGCTATGACAATGCCGCTAAAATTGCAAAATATGCTTTTGATAAGAACATGACCTTAAAAGCCGCGGCCGTAGAGTTGGGCTTTTTAACCGAAGAGAAGTTTGATGCGGTGGTCGTACCAGAAGATATGATTGGGCCTTTGAAAAAATGAACGTTTGCGTCTTTTGTAGTTCCAAATCCGACCTGTCGATGACCACCTTCAACCAGGCGACTCTTTTCTGTGGGGCTTTAGCCGCCAAGGATATTGGTCTTGTCTACGGGGGAGGCCTGCTTGGTTTGATGGGGCATTTTGCTGATCGCATGCTCGAGGTGGGTGGCAAAGTCATAGGCGTCATGCCGGAGGGTGCGTTTCCCAATGAAGTGGCTCATAAAGGTTTGACCGAGTTGATTTACACCCAGGACATGATGGATCGGAAGCGGACAATGATGGAGCTTTCTGATGCCTTTGTGGTCTTTCCTGGCGGAATTGGCACTATGGATGAGGCCCTTGAGGTGATCACTTGGAAAACCATCTACAAGTTTAAAAAGCCCATAATTTTCTTTAATTGGGAGGGGTATTGGCAGCCATTTTTTGATATGCTCAAGGCCTATGAAAAAACCAAGTTGTTTTATCCAGAGACTATGGAATCATTTGTGGTTGTAGATAAAATCGAAGACATCATGGAGGTTCTCGGTGATTAAAGACAATCCAAGGTTGAGTTGGCTGCAAGATGAAAATATTCGGCCCTACGTTTTTGTACGCAGTGAAAACCGAATCAAAAAACCGGGCAGTCTTCACAAGCTGGATTGGTTCGAGGGCAATCCGCCTGTCTACATCAATCCTATGGAGATTGACCAGGTTGGGTTTGGAAATCAAATTCTTCAGCTTGAGGCGCAAGCCTTTGGCCCCAGCAATATGGCCATGCCACGCTGGGTGTTTTTTGATTGTGCTGTGACGCCAGGCTTTGTTGCCGGGTTTGCGATGCGAACATCAGCCATGAAACCTGAAATGCGGACGATGATGAACATTCAGGATCATCATGAGTGGACCCCGTTGAGTTTGTTTATCATCATTCCAACCATGTCCGAAGAAGGGGAGTGGGTGGCTCATAACTTGTGCTCGGCCAATGCTCTGCTGCCTAAGGGGCAGGGCTTCCATGGACTGGGGTTTTTATCAAAAGCTTTTGGGTTGTGGTATGCCAATGTGAACATCTGTTGCGGTTTCACGCAGTGGGGGAATGCCGCTATCAAATTGCACTCCTACTTCGGTCCCTTTCAAATTCTGACGGCCTATACGCCCCTGCATTCCTATCCAAGAACATTGACCTACCGAGTGAAAGTGAACCCCGAAATGTGGCCCCATTTCTTTTCTAAGCAGCCGCTGAAGCAGTTTGATCAAAACTTCACCGACTCAGGGAAGACCGTTGAACCTAAGACTGAGTCGAGCTTGATTCAGCTACAAAGGGACCTTGAGGGCGGGGCCGGACCTTATTTTCTGAATTCCCAGGAAATTTTAGCCAAAAATGTGGGCGAACCCCTGAGTCTTTTTACCTCAACCAATTAATGCGCCGCGATTAGGTGCCACCAGCACCGAGTCTTGGTATTATACTTCGATGGAAACTCTACCAGCGGTCGCGAAAAATATTTATTATCCCTGTTCAAAATGTGATGCCGAACGATACCACCGTGTTCTGGCCCATCTTTCCTCCACCGAAGCCAAGCTCGAGTGCGAAGTTTGCGGTTCCAAGAAGAAACTCAAGATAGGAAAAACAATGGCAGCAAAGAAAAAGAAAACCACCAGAAAAAAGAAGTCCGCTAAATCGCAAGAGGATGCGTGGAACGAATTGAAAGAGAAATACTCTGATCTTCCACCCGAAGTGTATTCCATTCGTGGATCCTATCGTGCCGACACACTGATTGACCATCCCACATTTGGTATTGGTATTGTGACAGACTCTCAAACCCGAAAAATTGAAGTTTGCTTTAAAGAGGGTGTGAAAACCCTGATGCATCGTCGCGACTCATGACTCTTTTAACAATCCCTCTTATGGGATTGTGTGTATCCCTGGTTTCTGTCTTTATTGGTTTAGGCGGTGGGATACTCCTTGTTCCCCTGTTACCTGAAATATTCAATCTCACTGTTCATGAAGCGGTGGCCACCAGTTTGTTAACTATTTTGTTCGTGGTTTCCGATAACACTTATAAGTTTCATAAAGACAACTTGGTCAACTGGCCGGTGGTCTTTTTGATGGGTCCGGTGTCAGCCATCACAGCTGTGATCGCGGCTCAACTCTCGCAGCGCGTGGACGCTCGCTATATCCTGATTGCCCTTCTTTGTCTGTTGGTACTGGTGGCGCTGCGAACTCTGTTTGCCTCAGTTTTGAAAAAGCCCTATGTGGTTCGAGATCGTCTAGGAGCTCCACAAAGAGTGGCATCGGTTGTTGGCGGTGGAGTGGCTGGCCTGACTTCAGGATTTGCCGGCGTGGGAGCCGGAGTGATACTTTCTCCGGTGATGATTTTCATTCGCTCGGTCACACCGGCGCAGTTATCGCCCACCGCCAATGCCAACATGGCCTGTACGACGTTTGCTGCTGCGATGTCCTTCATTTTGAGTGGAGAATTTGTCAAGTGGAACCAATGGGGATTGATACGCTGGGATATTTCCCTAGGAGTGTTTGTTTCCGCCTCATTTTTTAGCCATTTCCTAAGACCACACCAAAATAAATTGCCATTCAAGGCAAAGTCTTTGATACTCGCACTTCTCCTGTTATTTTTAATTTTTAAAATAGGACGGCGACTCGGTTTTTTCTGACCGAAAAAAATCTAAAGATTAATGTTGGGGTGGAATGTCTTTTGATGTTGAAAATCTAAATCCAGAACAAAAACAAGCAATGACTCACAATCAAGGACCGTTGCTTATTCTTGCCGGCGCAGGCTCTGGTAAAACGCGGGTTTTAGTTTCAAGAGTGGCTCGACTGCTGTCTGAAACTCCGCAGGACCCACCGGGTATCTGTGTGTTGACCTTCACCAACAAGTCCGCCAAAGAGTTAAAGGTTCGAGTGAAAAATCAAGTGGGACGGAAAACCAACTCACTGTGGGCTGGAACCTTTCATTCTTTTGGATTGCAGCTTCTGCGTAAGTATCACAAGAAGTTGGAATTGAATCCACGATTTCATGTCGCTGATACGTCTGACTGTCAGGCGATTTGTAAGGACTTATTGATCAATATTGCCAACACAGGAAAAAACCAATTTGCCGTCGATAAACTGCTCGATATAATGCAGACTTACAAAACCGAGCCCCATAAAACGGTTATCGCTGACGAAGACTATCTGGCGGTGGCCAAGGTTCTTCTTCCTAAATACGAAAGTCGAAAAAAAGCTTTGGGGGTCGTCGATTTTGAAGATCTGCTGTCGTTACCTATTGAACTTTTCGAACGGCACCCCGATGTTCTACACAAGGTGCAAGATCTGTTTCACTATTTCATGGTTGATGAGTTTCAAGACACCAATGACACCCAGATGAAGCTATTGAACATCATGGTTGAAAAGCATCGCAACCTGGTTGTGGTCGGAGACGATGACCAAGCCATTTATGGATGGCGAGGCGCTCAAGTCAAAAATATATTGGACTTTCCAAAACTCTACACCGACTGCAAAGTGGTGCAGCTGAATCGCAATTATCGATCCAGCTCGCCGATTTTAGATCTTGCCAACAACGTGATTGAAAAAAATAAAGATCGTCACGGCAAAGTTTTACAAGCGCAAGCTCAAACCGAGTATCGAGACAAGCCCGAAGTTTTTGTTTTTGAAAATGACGAAGAAGAAGTGGAACAGGTGGCCAAGCTGATTGATGATTTTCATCGCGACGGCTACCCCTATAAAGATATCGCCGTTCTCTATCGTTCCAATGGTCAAGGTGGTTTCTTAGAGACAGAGCTTCGGCAAGCAAGAATTCCTTATAAGATTTCTGGCGGCACAGCCTTCTTTGATCGAAAAGAGGTTAAGGATATGTTGGCCTACCTGATTTGCATCTTCTTGCCGAAAGAGGTCAGTTTGCGGCGAATCGTCAACGTGCCTCAGAGAGGTGTGGGTGACGAAAGCCTCAATAAAGTTGAAAAGTTTATGCTTAATCAAAAAGAAGAGGTGAGCTTTATCAAAGCCTTGCGCCTGTCCACTCATTTTGAGTTTCTCAGTCAAGGTGCCCGCTCTGGGATTAGAAAATTTTTAGAGGACTTGGAGCTGTTGCGAGCCGATTTTAAAAGTGGAGAGTCGATCAATTGGGAACAGCGATTGGTGCGTTACTTTCATGAGATCGGTTATCGCAAGTACTTGTCGAAGTTCTGTAAAAATGATGAAGCCCTTAAGCGACGGTGGATGTCGGTAGAAATTTTCGCGCGCGTGTTTAATAATTTTATTTCAAAGCGTGATGATCAGCGTAAAGGTTTGCAAGAATTTATTGATATGATGCTTTTGCGCGACTTCGAAGATGAAAGCGCAAAAGAAAAAGATGAAGTTCAATTGATGACTATGCATGCCGCCAAAGGTTTGGAATTTCCTGTGGTTTTTATCATAGGTGTTGAAGAGGATATGATTCCACATCACAAGTTAGGCTCAGACATAGCCGAAGAACGCCGACTGTTTTATGTGGGAGTGACACGAGCCCAGCAAAAACTAGTCATGACCCATGCTCGGCAACGGAAAAGGTACGGCAAATTGCGGGATGTCGTGCCGTCTCGATTTCTGGCTGAGATTAATCCCAGTCTTTATCAAAACCATAGTTCTGGGTACCGTCCTGTGAGCCTGGATTCTCGTGAAGAGCTTTTAAAAAGTTTAGAGGAAAAGCTGAATAGCACTATGGCTAAGCAGAAAATCGATTATCCCCTTTAAAATCGCCATTTTTTTCCGCTTTTTCAGTAATTTAACCGAATCTTGTCGATGATCGCTTGTCATTTTTACAAATATTTGGTTTAAAAAAATAATAGAGTCAAAGGGGGGAGCATGAGCTCAATGGTGGCTTTGTTAGTTGGCATCTCAACAGTCTGGGCCAGTCCCTACTTTACCAGTCTTCGCAATGACATCAGCGTTCCCGAAAAATGTCGAGATATGAAACTCAGTTTTTACAGCTTGCCGGCTGAACTGGTGTTTTTTGGGCGAAAGGGTGGCCTGTCCATGGGATTCTCCATGGAGTATCCTGTCAGTCGAAAAAATGCGACCACGTTATGGCATTATTTTAAATCCCTGACTCACGGGGAAGAGGACGTTTTTCTTCTTGATAAAATTCTTAACGATCCTGAACTGAAACGAGATTACGATATTATTGTTAACAGTTTTGAGGATCAGGATTTTGATTTTGCAAGCGAAGGCGAAATTTTAGAGGCCCTGGCGATTCATGATCTTTATCAAGACTTTCCTGAAAACCTTTATTACATCACCGGTGGGGTTGAGTACCATGAATCCCATTCACCAATGACCATTGGTGAGGTTGATATTTTCGTGGGTCGTCGAGACACCTGCGAGGCGGTTGTTGTCGGAGAAGCCAAGCTGGGGCGAAGAAAAACTTTAAACAAGGCCAAAAAGCAGCTGGATCGATTTGAAAACTTTTTGATCGATCACAATGCTTCTGGTTTTGGCGGGATTTACCAATCCAATCGTTTTTAAAGGCCGCGCCTTAAGTTAAGATTGCTGAGACAGGGGGTGGGCGACTTCTGTTGGAAGCCCAACGCAGCCCTTCAGCACATGTCTTTGCACTCACTATTCTTTTAAAAAAAAATCTTGTTAATTGCTGAAGTTTGAGTCTATTTTGTGGGCATGCGAATTCAAAGAATTGAAAAACTAATACGACAAAATTATGAACCTTTGCAGACCTTGGAAATCGAAGACGAAAGTCATCAGCATGCGGGACGGCAGGGGCAAGAAAGTCATTTTAAAATTCTTGTGGTCAGTTCGCAGTTCTCTGGAGTCAGCCGAGTTCAGCGCCAGCGCCAATTGAACCAACTATTGAAATCGGAGTTCGATCTAGGCATGCACGCTCTTTCTATGCGGCTCTTGACCCCCGAAGAATTTGAAAAACAAACCAGCCAATTCCAGTCTCCCAATTGCCAGGGAAAGCAGCAGAGCTAATTCAGTGATCGTCGGTGGTGGGGGGCTCGGGAGTGTCAAATTCGTGCAACTGGTCCCGCAGCTCTTTTAATAACGACTTTGTCCTTTTTTGCAGGCCTGATTCGTCCGTGACTTGCTCTCTTTGGGGACTGCTGGTAAGGCTATCCCATTGGTTAATAGCTTGATCGAGCTCATTGAGAGTGTTGCGCAATCGTTTAGAAACTGGCTTCTTGTTTGACATGGGTTAGGATCGTAAAAAGCTTTTGTTAATAACTCAAGGAAAATCAACACTTTTCGCTGGAGGAAAAATGTCTGAGGAAATTATATACACAATGAAAGGGGTCTCGAAAGTCTATCCCCCCAATAAGTACGTTTTAAAAGACATTTATCTTTCTTATTTTTATGGTGCAAAAATCGGTGTTTTGGGACTCAACGGAAGTGGTAAATCCAGCCTGTTGAAAATTATATCAGGAGAAGACCAAGACTTCTTGGGTGAATCTTTTCCAGCGAAAGACTTTAAACTTGGATTCCTCCACCAAGAGCCCGAAGTCGATCCCGAGAAAACGGTGAAAGAAGTGGTGATGGAAGGGGTCGGTCCGTTGGCTGAAGATTTAAAAGCCTTCAACGACATCAGCATGCAAATGTGTGACGAGAACATTTCTGCCGACGACATGGAAAAACTTATCGAAAAGCAGGGAAAGATCCAAGAGCGCATTGAAGCTCAAGACGGTTGGGAGCTGGATTCGAAACTGGAGCAAGCCATGGACTCTCTTCGTTGTCCTCCAGAAGACGCTTTGATTAAAAACCTATCAGGTGGGGAGAAGCGACGGGTGGCGATGTGTCGCTTACTGCTTTCAGAGCCAGACATCTTATTAATGGATGAGCCCACCAACCACATGGATGCTGAAACTGTGGCATGGCTTGAGCACTACCTGGATCAATTTCCTGGTACCGTGATTGCCGTGACCCATGATCGCTACTTCCTTGATAATGTCGCAGGCTGGATTCTTGAGTTGGATCGCGGGGAAGGGATTCCCTGGAAAGGAAACTACTCCTCCTGGTTGGAGCAAAAAGAAAAACGGCTGGCCACAGAAGAAAAGCAAGAGTCGAAACGTAATAAGACTTTGCAAAGAGAGTTGGAGTGGGTGAAGCAAGGTCAAAAAGGCCGGCAGGCCAAATCAAAGGCGCGAATCGAAGCCTATGAAAGTCTTTTAAAAGACCCGTCTCCTGAAAAACTGCAGGAGATGCAGATTTATATTCCGCCGGGACCTCGTCTTGGAAACACTGTGATCGAAGCCAAAAACATCAGCAAGGCGTTCGGTGAAAATTTATTGATTGATGATCTCAGCTTTTCTCTTCCGCGCGGAGGCATCGTCGGTATTATCGGACCCAACGGGGCGGGTAAGACCACTCTGTTCAAGATGATGGCTGGCCAAGAGAAGCCAGACAGTGGTGATATTATCATCGGTGACACGGTAAAATTGGCTTACGTCGATCAGGAGCGTGCGACTTTGGATCCGAACAAAACCATTTGGGAGGTGATCTCGGGTGGTAATGAGATGATTCAAGTGGGCAATCGTGAAATGAATTCTCGGGCCTATGTGTCGCGTTTCAATTTCGTCGGTGGCGACCAGCAAAAGAAAACCGGAGTTCTTTCCGGAGGTGAGCGCAACCGAGTCAATATGGCTAAGATGTTACTCTCTGGAGCCAACGTTCTGCTTCTCGATGAGCCGACCAACGATTTGGATGTGAATACGATGCGTGCTCTTGAAGAGGCGATTCTTAACTTTGGTGGATGCGTTGTGGTGATCTCCCATGATCGCTGGTTCCTCGACCGAGTGTGCACCCACATTCTGGCTTTTGAAAACGATTCGAAAGTGAATTTCTTTCCAGGCAACTACAGCGAGTGGGAAGAGGATTATAAGAAACGCTTGGGCGTTGATACTTTGACTCCCAAACGGATTCGCTATCGGAAGTTGCAAAACTAGTTTTCGGGGTTTTTGTCGAATATTTACAGCCTTCTCTTTGAGTGAGGGCCCTTGGCGACTTTCAGAAAATCCAGACCGGGCTACTGCCCTTGCTGGCATTTCACCCTGCGGGTGAAAACGCGTCACGCTTGCCAGAGTCTTGATTTGCTGAAAGTCGCCAAGGGCTCTTTCAAGAGAGATTTCGTTTCTTTCTAAGTGTGGATTGCGATATTTTGGATTTTTGCTGTCTTTGCAATGTATAAAATGGAGAGTCGCTTGTTTGGGAAGGGCTTCTTAGAAGGTTGTCGATGGTCCTCCCCCCTTCCATGCTCTCATCCATCTATCCATTGATTCTTTAGTTCTTAGTTCTTAGTTCTTAGTTCTTAGTTCTTAGTTTTTAGTTTTTAGTTCCTAGTTTTTACTTTGTTGTTTCTACTGCGCTTAATTTGTCATGTTATTATGCTCGATCTGGTTCGACGTATGACTTTTGAAAGATCGAATGAGAAGAGTTTGAAAAAATGGGGGATTGGTTTGGGTGAAGGCCAATGGTTTTTTTGCTTCAGCGTTCTTTAGTTTTTTAGCAATGAGGTTTTAGTTATTTCAGCGAAGCCGGTCTTTTCTGGGACTTGTTTAAAAGTTGTGATCGAGCCCATTCCGTAAGAGACTTCGAATTTTATGAAAACGGGTTTTTCGGATTCGGCTTTGACGGTGAGTCGGCCGCTTTTCCAGGGGAAATAAATTCCGAACAGTGGGGTTTTATAAGTGATGTCGATGGCTCCGGGGTCAACCTCTATGGCGTAGTAGCCTCCGATCACCAGCTTTCCGATGGTGCGATCTCCAGCATAAAACTTGGGGATATCGGGATTCAACGAGTGCACATGGGTTGGCATTCGATACAGGTAGATAATGGCTTTGTCGGTTGCCGCATCTTTTATTTGAAACGATGAGGTTCGGCTGGGATGGGCGCAGCCAACAACAAATAAAAGTGCAATCAGTCCGGTGCATTTCATAGGGCCATTATAAGTGTTGTCAGTCAGACGTGTCAGGCAAAAAAAAAGCCGACAGTTTCCGGTCGGCTTTTTAATAAATTTATTGGTCTATTAATCCTTCTTGGATTTTTTAGCGGCTTCTTCGACGGCGTCGAGTTGGCTCTCTAATTCTTGAATTCGAATTTCGATGGCCTCGCGCACAGCATCTGAAAGCTTGTCGGCGTCGTCTTCAGCACGCTCTTCGTCAGCTTCTAAGCTGTCCTCAAGAGCCTCGATTTGCTCTTTCAAGGTCTTGGGATCTTCGCTGATGATGGCCTCTTCGGAGCGTCCAAGAAGATCTTCAACAACCCCTCCCAGTCCAGCGGCCACACCACTGAGAGTGTCTCCGCTGAGTCCGTTAAGGTTGTGTTCGCCTTCGCCGTCGTTGGTCACGCCAACAACACCAAACCAGCCCCAACGGAATTTCCCGTCGACCACGTCTTGCATGGTGGTTTCAGGACGAACTCTTTTTAGACGGTCGCCAAAGCGTAACCACACAAAAGCGTTTTCGGTGAATTGTTGAATATTATCTTCCTCAGGTTTTGCGAATGCATCTTGGCTGCTGTAGGAGTAACCGACTTTGACTGTGTCGACATAGCGCTCAATGGGCGTCACCAACCAATTGGGCATCACGAAGGGACCGAGATAAGAAATGTTGCGAACCATTCGGAAGTTCTTGCCCGGAATTGAAATCGAAGGGCCATGGTTAAGTATTTGGTGGGACCTAACGATATTGCGACCAAACACCATACCAATTGTTGGCTTCAAATAACCGGTCGGTTTGTAGCGGCCGTTTTGTCCTGTTTTAGCGTCAATTGAAGGGATGACAACAAAGCGCTTTTCAATGCGGATTCTGTTGTAATCGTAAAGGTAGCTTTCTTCATCGGCTTGATTTAATAACGCGCCCAAGGTGCCTCCAAAAGACTCCTGACCGGTTGTTGGTTTTTCAGTCACGTACTCGCCGGGACCAAATATAGTTCCATCGGGCTCCATCACAAATTCTACTTTTTGGGGAATCAAAGCATAACCAAGAAATGCGGATCCACCGGGTTGCGGAATAAAAGAGCTGATCGATTTTGGCAAGAAAGGCACTTTTGAAATATCACCATTGAAAGGGATGGTCACACCCACCATATAGGCGGATGGCATTTGTAGGGGCGTATTGATACCAAGAACGTCGACGCCATCCATTTCGCCATCGAGGGCTTCTTGTTGGCGGACAATGCGATTGATATCGTTCAATAGTGCATCGGCTTCAAAGCGTGCTTGTAGAAGCTCCTGAGCCTCAGGAACAGTGACAGCGTTGCGTAGAGCCCAACTATCGATGGTTATTTTCTCGGCCTCTCCAAGGGCAATAAATGCGGCTTCCATCAAGAGCTTATTGAAAAGCTCGGTGTTGTCCTTAAGGAAGTTTCTGTAGTTTGAGCGGCATTCGAGACGTTCTCCCAAGTCTCCAGTTCGTACCCACTGGCAAGCTTGACCTGCTGTTGGCAACAAAATCCCAGCTGAGATTAAGACGGCCGAAATAATATTTTTGTAGTTCATAGTGTCTCCGTTTTGCTTTGTTGTTTAGTCGTTACAAAATCTTTCATAAGTGTCGTTGTTGGCACGAGTGATCGAGTTCACAAGTGCCGAATAGCCATCGGCCTCTTCCAAGTTTTGACCTTGGTCTTGACCATCCAGACGCATGGTCATTCTTTCGTTGATCTGGCGGATCAGGGTTTCGATATGGGCGGCTCGCTCATTGCGCTCCTCAACAAACTGCGAGCGTCCACCGGTGGCCGCCAGGTAAGCTTGACGAATCATCAGCATGATTCCAATTCCCTGCATACCTCGACGTCTCATCTTTGACCAAAAACTATTGGGAACAAAGTGGTAGGTCGAAAGGTTCCAAATTGAAAAGCCCACCAGGCCCAAGAAGACGTGATCCATACTGCTCATTGATGCAGAGATGATTGGGTCCCATTTCATGGAGTCGGCGTAGTCTTGCAAATGCCTACTGATTCTTGATGAGAAATACTCGGTGGGGTGATCCAAGTTGAAGTTCGATAAAGAGGTTTCGGAATCGGCCTCGTCGATGTCAGCTAAGGGAACCCAAAAGTCTCCCAGAAATTTGCAGCTGGCATTGTCGTCATCGTTGATAAGAATCTGGTCTTCGGGCTGCGGTTTATCCTCGCGGATAGCGGCTTTTTGACATTCAAAGAGATTGACCAGTAACTCTTGAGATTCTGGAAGACGGATCATTGCGATTCCAATCGCTTTTTCAACTTTTGCTTTCCAATAGAGAATGGGGGTTTTGACAGTTGCAGGATTGAGGGCTCTGATGTCCTGAGTGGTAAGACATTGTCCCGACCATTCGGCTTGTCCTAGATTTGAAGCAAGGACAATAGATAAAAAAAGTAGAAGTGGCTTCTGCAGCATTCGGTCTCCTCTCTTTCAGTGAAGACGCGAGTATAGAGGGGTGGCTGCTGGCTGGGAAATTCATTCCTTTTTGATGTAAAAAGGTTATAGAGGGATCATATTATTTAGACAGGGTCGCTAGAGCTTGGGACAGGTTGCGATAAGCCAGGCAGGCTCTATGAAAATTTTTCCCGGACTCATCAGCAGTCGAACGGTCGGGATGCCATTTCATCGCGAGCTTACGATATTCCCTTTTTAAACCGGTTACAGAGATCTTGGCTGGATCTAGGTCGGCACCCAGGCTCTGCAGGGTCATAAGATCAGTGGTGTACTCAAGACCGATTTCTCCAATTTTGTAAACAGGCTCTTGAACAACAGCCTTGGGGGCTTGCGGTTGGGGACGGGCTTTTTTCGGTGACGGAGAGGGATAGGATTGAGGAATTTGCTGAGGTGTAAAAGTTATTTTGGGTGTGTTGAATTGGTATTTCCAGGCTGGGAAACTGTGGTTTTGTGACTGAAAAGCCACTTTTTCTGTGGTTTTCTTTCTTGGAACACCCAGCTTTTCTTGCAATATTTCGTCAAAATCCCTCTGTAAACCCATACTTTCCTATCGGATGATGCGGTTTTTCCTTAACGGGAATAATTTTCCGGGGAATTCGGGGCAGGCGGCAACATTGGCCGGTGGGGCTCCTTGGAGGAGTGTCTTGAAAAGGCCTGTAACAAAGGCTTTCACCCGATTTCACAAGGGGTATTTGTGGCCGATAAGGGGTCTCCACAGAGGGGGAAATGGCAGTCAGTTTCCGAAAAATACGCTTTTTCAGAGGGGAAATTGCATTTTTTGCTTTTTTTTTGTTTGACTCAAAACCGACTTATCTATGAACTGTAGGGGTGGAGACAAATTAACAAACCACTCATCAACGGGGGAATAATGGCGAAGAAAAAGAAAAAAGCCACTCGCAAGAAAGCAGCTAAGAAAAAAACAGCCAAGAAAAAGACGGCTAAGAAAAAGACTGCTAAAAAGAAAACCAAAAAGAAAGCGTCTAAAAAGAAGGCTACAAAGAAAAAAGCCAAGAAAAAGGCGACTAAAAAGAAAGCCACTAAGAAAAAGGCTAAGAAAAAAACAACTAAGAAAAAAGCCGCTAAGAAAAAAACTAAGGCTAAAAAGACAAAGTCTAAAAGAAAGCCAAATGCTGCTTTTATGAAGCCACTCACTCCTAGCCCTGAGCTAGCCGCTGTTGTTGGTAATAAACCTCTTCCAAGAACTCAAGTTGTTAAAAAGCTTTGGGTCTATATCAAAAAGAATGGCTTGCAAGATGCCAAAAACAGAAGAAACATCAATGCCGATGCGAACCTCAAAAAGGTCTTTGGCAAAAACCAAGTTTCTATGTTTGAAATGACGAAACTTGTAAGCAAGCACCTTAAATAAGAGTTAGGTTGTTTGAATTTCAAGAAAAAGGGGGCTCAGGCTCCCTTTTTTTTTGCCCTGTCTGGATTGCTTGCCGGAACACGAAAAGCCTCTTGCAATTTCACAGGTAATGGACAAAATTGAGCCCATGACAGTGAAAACCGCCAGTGACATTAAATCGATGGAGAAAGTCTGCCAATTGGCCGCGCAAACCCTGCAGCATGTGGGCAAGTTCGTGAAGCCAGGAATCACTACCAATGAACTGGATAAAATTGTCTACGACTACACTCTATCGAATGACGCCAAACCGGCCCCTCTCAATTACAATGGGTTTCCCAAGTCGATCTGTACCTCGGTGAACCATTGCATTTGTCATGGCGTGCCTGATGATACGCCTTTGCGAGAAGGTGATATTGTTAACGTCGATGTCACCAGCTACAAATTCGGCTTTCATGGCGACACCTCAGCAACGTTTTTTGTTGGCGAAGTGAGTGACGAGGCCAAAGCGATCACTGAAGTGGCTGAGCAAGCCATGCACAAAGGCATTGAAGCCATCCGACCGACAGGAACGGTGGGTGATATCGGGTTTGCCATAAACAAGTATGTGACTCGCAAGGGCTATTTTGCGGTTCGAGAGATCGGCGGTCACGGGATTGGCCGTGAATTTCACGAGGATCCCTTTGTGCCGTCGTTTGGACGTAAGGGTAAGGGTGACCGGCTCCGGCCTTTTGGAACCATCACCGTCGAGCCTATGGTCAATGAGAACAATAAGCCCATCGTCGAACTGCCGATTCCCAACTCCACAATTCGATATTACGAGACTCAGGACAAAACTCTGTCGGCTCAGTTCGAGCACACCGTTTTAATTACCGACACGGGATATGAAATCTTGACTCTTCCTTAAAAACTTGGAATTTTGTTCAAATAAACTTAAACATATCGAAATCTGGATTGTGTGCGGATGTGGCAAGTCCCTGAAAGAACTTGACCCCCTCGCGAAGCCTTGATTGACTGTGTTGTATTTTTCAAAAGAAGAGGTGAATGATGATAGGAGAGACTATGTCTGAAACAACTAAGGCACCCAAGACGGCCACCGGATCAATAGACTTTCGCGTTTGTAAAGCGGCAATGGACGACCCAAAGGTGTTCGCAGAAATGGCTCGTTGGGGTAGAGAAGAGATCAATATCGCGGAACAGGAAATGCCTGGCCTGATGGCTCTTCGAGAAGAGTATGGTGAAACCAAGCCTCTTAAAGGAGCCCGAATCACCGGTTGTTTACACATGACGATTCAGACGGCTGTTTTAATTGAAACTTTAACCGCTCTGGGTGCTGAGGTTCGTTGGTCTTCTTGTAATATTTTTTCAACTCAAGACCACGCGGCGGTTGCTATGGCTGAGGCTGGAATTCCAGTATTTGCCTGGAAAGGTGAAACCGATGAAGAGTACGACTGGTGTATCGAACAAACCATCAAAGGCTGGGGCGACGAAGGCTTTAACCTTATTTTAGATGATGGTGGTGATTTGACATTAATGATGCACAAACCGGAAAACGCTCACATCATGGAAAAAGTTATTGGGATTTCAGAAGAGACGACAACCGGTGTTCATAATCTTGAAAAAATGTTGAAAGACGGAAAATTGAAAGTGCCTGCCATCAACGTCAATGACTCTGTCACCAAATCAAAGTTCGACAATCTTTACGGCTGTCGCGAATCGTTGGCTGATGGGATTAAGCGTGCCACTGATGTCATGCTGGCCGGAAAAGTTGTTGTTGTTGCTGGGTACGGAGATGTTGGTAAAGGTTGTGCGAACTCAATGAAATCTTACGGAGCCCGCGTGATCGTCACCGAAATCGATCCGATTTGTGCTCTACAGGCAGCGATGGAAGGTTTTGAAGTAACGACCATGGAAGCTGTGGCTCCTGAGGCGGATATTTTCGTAACCACCACCGGTTGTTGCGACATCATCACCGACAAACATTTTAACGCCATGAAAAGTGGAGCCATTGTTTGTAACATTGGTCACTTTGACATTGAAATCGATATGGCTTGGTTGAATGCCAACACTGAAATGCGCGAAGTGAAACCACAAGTTGATATCCATCGTTTTAAAGACGGACGTGAAATCATCGTGTTGGCAAAAGGTCGCCTTGTTAACTTGGGTTGTGCCACTGGGCATCCTTCATTTGTAATGAGTAACTCTTTTACCAACCAAGTTTTGGCGCAGATGGATCTTTTCCAGAACCCTGGAAAATATCAAGATGTGGGCGTTTACATGTTGCCAAAAGAGTTGGATGAAAAAGTGGCGATGCTTCACTTGGAAAGAATTGGCGTGAAGATCACAACTTTAACGGACAAGCAAGCCGACTACTTAGGTCTTCCTCAAACCGGACCATTCAAGCCGGGACATTACCGTTACTAACTGTTTTTTTTAAAGACAGATAGAATAACAAAAGGGAGCTTGGGCTCCCTTTTTTTTATAAACTCTCAACAGAAATGGATTTGACGTCGCTTGCCTTTCATTATTTCGTGGCCTCGTCTTCGGCCTGGGCTTGAAAGTCGGCAGTGATGGCCTGTTTATCAAGAATCATTTGTGCATCATCGAAAAAAATAAAATGGTCAAACTCGTCGGCCATTTTTTCTTCATACAGAAAGTCCTGCTCTTATAGAGACCACTCAGCATTGTGTCCGGAAGTCGATAGCATAAGTTAGGTTGAGAGGGCTAAATGCGGTTGGTTTAAAAACCAAAGGCGCTAAAAAGCGCCTTTGGTTGATTATTTCATTCAAAGTGAGGCTGCCAGGAACCTCAAACAGAGACTACAGCCAGAAAGTGAGGTTGACCATGCCAGAGAGCTCAGAAGCTGTGGTATCAAAGCTGCTACGAATGTAGGTGACCTGAGGACTGATTGAAAAGTTCGGTGCCACCATAAAATGATAACCTCCAGAAACACCGATGGCGGTGGCATCGTCAGTGATGTTTGTTCCAGCCACTTTGGTTTCCGCATAGCTCAAGCCTAAGAGACCACTGATCCAAAAGCTGTTTTCATCCGCTTCGGCAAAGTAGTAGGTGACTTCTGCCATGACGTTATCAATGGTGGTTTCAGAGCTCACTCCAGGATTGGTCGGCTCGACAGCGGATCGGTGCAAAAACAGACCGGCTGAAACATGGTCGTTGAATAGTAGGCCGGCCCGTGCCCCATACGACAGCTCGGCGTCGTAGGTTAGGTTTGAGTCGACATCGACTTGAGTGAGGCCCAGCATTCCCGACAAGTAAATAGCATCCTGTGCGTAGGTTGTGAAAGGCATCGCTAAAAATGTAATGACAAGTACGAGTTTTTTCATAAACTCCTCCTTTATTGTTGTCCTTTTTGATCAATAAAATCTACGAAGGTTTTGAGCTCCGCAATACTCTCTTTTATATCTTCCAACGCGCGATGGGACTCCTTTTTTTCATAGGTCACATTGAAACGAGGTCCCATGATGAGTTTCCAAGCGGTAACGTCCAGCATTCTATAATGAAGTTGCTCGGCAAGCTTTGGCATGTAAGCATCGATGAACTTTCGGTCTTGTCCAATGCTGTTGCCAGCCAAAACCGCGGGTTCTTCTTTAAAGTGCTTGGCGACAAAATCACACAACTTTTTTTCCACATCACTTTGCTTTGGGGCTGTTGGAATTTTCGCAACGAGGCCGCTGTCTGTGTGGTGTTGGGTGTTCCAGTCATCCATGCCGTCAATAAAGCTCTGATCTTGAAAAACAACGCTTTCAAAAACATCAAGTTCTTTGAAGTCACTGTCAGTAACAATGGCTGCTACTTCAATGATACGTTCTTTATTAACGTCTAAACCAGTCATCTCCATATCAATCCATAATAATTTATCCATGGATCGAGAATAGACCTTTCGCGACTGAATGGGTAGGAAGACGGGCCCTATGGAGCTGAGCGGCTCAAATCAATATTAAGAAATTAGAAAGAATAGGGGCTGAAGTGTTGTAAAAAAACCATTATAAGCTGTTTTATTAATCAAGAATAATGACCAAGCAACCGGCATTTCTTTTGCCGTTGTCTAAGACTTCGTATTCCCAGGGATATCCACCCAATTTAAGGTAGCGAACAACTTCTGACTTCACTTTGCCGCTGCCTTTGCCAGGCATGATTTTTATTCGATCTTTGTTTTGGTTTTTAACAATAAAAGCATCCACCAGGTCAAAGACCTCATCGACCTTGCGGCCGTGCAGATCAAGAGTTGGAAGAGGCTTTTTTTTCTTAGTTTTCACCCTTTGATTATTATGATCACTCGCAGAGTTCGTCAATCTGAGCTCTGAAAAAACTGCGAACGTCGTCAAGAGCGGCAGCTGGATCATTGCCATTGCGATTGGTTATGTAGAACTCGTTATCGGGCGTGCACTCGGCGGTTGAAAAATAGATGTCAAAATCGACAGGATCGCCGCCAGGGTCACTGGTTGATGCCGGTAGCAGTCCAGTGGCATTAAGGGCCAAACGAGGGAAGGCACATCCGGGCGTCACCGGAGGAGCATCAACTCCCCGTGTGCGAATTTCGGTAGCGTTAATATAAGAGCTGTAAAAGCCACTCAATTCTTGGCTTTCTGCTGTGCTTAAAACTTTTGAATTTTCACAGCTATCGGTTTTGACTGTCATAACGGGTGATTGGTTCTCGCCGGTGACCGTCACCAAGGTTGATTCATAAACAGCTTTATAGTCAGTTTCATAATAAAAGATATCTGAACTGCCGACAGACCAAATGGTTTCTAAAAGCTGGTTAGCGACAATTTTATTGTCAAAGGCCAGATCGCGGTTAACCAAAAACTCGGGAGGCGGCGGAAGACTGTTTGAGTTATTAGAGTCATTGGCTTTAGGCCCCTCTTCACCGCCACAGTTTTGAAATAAGACGGTGCTAACCAAAAACAAAGAAGAAAATAGTAATAGAGTTTTGAATGGCTTCACGGAATCCCCCCCAGGTCCTTCGATTATTGTAGTACTGTTTCGATTTGAGCCCTAGGAATTCTCAATATGATAAGCCTAAAATCCCGTAATGAGACAATTTTTTAAGTTTAAACGGCTTCGCAAGCCGATTGATCTTTGCTGGGACCTCTGATAGCTTCTGGGGCCAGACTTTCAACAAGGAGATATCGGGTGATCAAAAGGGCTTTGGTCTGTGGGGCATCACAGGGTATTGGGGCCGCGACAGCCCATGAACTGGCCAAGCAGGGTTGGGCCGTGACTTTAACGGCGCGATCCGAAGACAGGTTACAGAAACAACTGGCGAAATTACCGGGTGAGGGTCATGATTTTTTGGCCTTTGACGTTGGCGACATCAACAGTTGGCGACCTCAACTGCAAGCATCTCATAATGCCAAACCCTATTCGGCCTTGGTGTTGAATTCAGGCGGGCCAAAAGGTGGACCTATTTCACAAGCTCAGCCAGAAGAGTTTTTACAAGCCATGCAATCACACCTAGTAGCCAACTCGCAGATGGTCAGTGTTGTTCTTGATGAAATGAAATCTCAAAGTTGGGGACGCATTGTGACCATCACTTCGACCTCCGTAAAAGTTCCTATTCCTCACCTTGGAGTTTCCAACACAGTTCGTGCGGCTGTGGCCTCATGGGGGAAAACTCTGTCTTTAGAACTGGCACCCTTTGGCATCACCGTTAATAATGTGATGCCGGGATTTACCAAGACCCCGCGGCTGGAGTCCCTAATTCGGGCCAATGCTGATAACGCCGGACAGAGTTATGCGGAAGTTGAAAGTGCGTGGAAAGAAAAAGTGCCAATGCGCCGCTTTGCTCAACCAGAGGAAACCGCGCAATTAATAGAATTTTTAATGAGTGAAAAAGCCAATTACATCACCGGCCAAAGTATCGCTGTCGATGGTGGGCGAACGGGGTGTTTATGATATTCGACATCTTTCTTTCTATTTGCCAGAATGAAGTGAATGGAGTTGTGCCATCTGAGCGTCACATGTTTGAAAACTTTTTTTCCCAGGTCGAATTGGCCGATGAGTTGGGTTTTTCAACGGCATGGGTGGCTGAAACCCATCTTTCATGTCAAGTTCAGAAACAGAATCCTTATGCGGTTATTCCCAATTTCAAGGGCGAGATCGGCTTAAACACGGATGTGTTGCAACTGGCCCATCTGGTGTTTGCAAAAACAAAAAATATTAAAATCGGCTCTGCCATTCGAAATATTCTATGCAACGGTGGCCCGATCGCCCATGCTGAGGCTGTGAAAACCTTTTTGACTTTGCACTCGTTCCATCATTCGGATGAGCGAAAGTTGGAGCTTGGTTTTGCTGCCGGTCGGTTTCCGTTTTCTAACCGTCCTTATGGTATTCGTCCCCGTGACAAAACCGAATTGGCGGCGTGGCCGGCGTTGACCGGACGAATATTTTTACAAGCCACGGAAATCTTTCTTCGTCTGCTTAAAGGCGAATCTTTGGCCGTCGAAGACGTCACGCCGATTCGACTGGAAAGAAAGCATTTTCGATCCGACGAAGATTGGAAAAAAGTGGTGGATGCATTTTCTGAAGAGTACGGTGCTGGCGGCGCCATTGATCATATTCCGGTTCGTTCGTTTTGGAATTTCGAGAAGGTGGGCGTGATCCCTTTCGACGCTCCATTGAATTATCTAAACCTTACCATCGGGGCGCATTGGGCGGAAGCCCATGAAGTGGCCAATAAATACATGCCTTGCGGCGTTTTTAATCTTTCTATCACGCCTCCCGAGGTGATTGAGGCCACCCATCAGCGCATGCAAACTGTCTACAATAAAGTGGGCGGGGAGTGGCACCGAGGATTAATGCCAAGAACGGTTTTGGTTTTTGTTAGTGATGATCCCTCTTTGTCGGTTGAAGAAAACGATGCGAAAGCAAAAGAAATGGCCAAAAAAGCCAATGAAGCCTATTGGACCGCTATTCAAGGAACTATTGACCCCGTCAAATTGGCGGCCGCGGTTGACAATGCTCTGGCTGGGCATCCCGACACCATCGCATCGCAGATGAAAGAGCGATTTAATAAAAACGACCGATTGATGCTTTGGTTTGATTTCAACAATCATAATAATGAAGAAGTGTGTGGTGCCATGAAGACGTTTATGGAAAAGGTCGCGCCACAGGTATAGAGAAGAGGGACCCATGTTTGAAATAAAAAACCTGATTGGTGGCGAACTGGTGGCGCCAGTGAAAGGGAATTATCTCGATAATTTTGCACCAGCCACAGGACAGGTCTACTCGAAAGTACCAAATTCCGAGATCGATGATGTTAACCAAGCGGTGACTGCGGCGAAGAAAGCCTTTCAAAAATGGTCAAAGACCACGCCGACAAGTCGGGCCGACTTACTGATGAAGCTGGCTGATCTGATCGATAGAGACAGTGAAAAGTTGGCGCTGGCTGAATGCAAAGATCAGGGTAAACCTTTGTGGCTGGCGAAGTCCGTGGATATTCCACGGGGAAGCTCCAACTTACGTTTCTTTGCGCATGCGATTTTGAATAATAAATCGGTTTCTTTTTCTGATGTTGAAGGGACCATAGAGTACGTCAATCGTAGCCCAATTGGTTCCTGTGCTTTGATCTCTCCTTGGAACTTGCCATTGTATTTGCTGACATGGAAGATTGCCCCTTGCGTAGCGACCGGTAATACGGCTATTTGTAAACCTTCGGAACTCACACCGATGACGGCTTTTCTGTTGAGTGAATTGATCATCGAAGCCGGTTTTCCTCCAGGGGTGATCAATATCGTTCACGGGGAGGGAAGTAAAACGGGTCAGGCTTTGATTGATCATCCCGATGTGCCGGTGGTTTCTTTCACTGGAGGCACTCAGACCGGGGCTCATATTGCAAAGACAGTGGCTCCGCGTTTCAAAAAGGTGAGCCTAGAGTTGGGTGGAAAAAATCCCAATATCCTTTTTGCTGATTGTGATTTTGAAAGGGCTTTAAAAACCACATTGCGATCGAGTTTCCTGAACCAGGGCGAAATTTGTTTATGTGGGTCTCGAATCTATGTTGAAGAGCCTATTTTTCAAAAATTCATTTCTCGATTTGTTGAGGAGACAGATAAGCTGGTGGTCGGAGATCCTTTGCAAAAGACAACCTTCTTGGGACCTTTGGTCTCGCAATCTCATTTGCAAAAGGTTTTAAGCTACGTCGAGCTGGCCCAACAAGAAGGTGGCCGCGTTTTAACGACAATGGACATTGGCAATTTGGATGCCGAGTTGAGTAACGGCTATTTTATGCGACCGACTATTATTACAGGTGTTGGTAATGATTGCCGGGTGCAGAGAGAAGAGATTTTTGGACCGGTTGTGACGGTCACCTCCTTTTCCTCTGAAGACGAGGTTGTGACTATGGCTAACGGTGTTGACTACGGTCTAGCCGCCAGTCTTTGGACCTCCGATTTGTCTCGATCCCATCGCTTAGCAAAGCGAATTCAATCGGGAACGGTTTGGGTGAACTCATGGATGTACCGAAATCTCCGAGCTCCTTTAGGTGGTATGAAAAGCTCAGGAGTCGGGCGAGAAGGTGGTGATTACTCTCTCAATTTTTTCACTGAGACCCAGAACGTCAGTATTAATTATTAATTTTTTGTGGAAACTTTATTGATTGAAGAAGCATTGATTCTTCGAATTTCCCTTTTGCAGACTGCTCGACGATATTTTTTTCGACGATCAGGTTCCATTGAGGCGAATAGGTGATGGTGCTTGTTTCTTTGATGTCGTCGGTTTGAGTGGTGCAGGCGATTTTGAATAAATCCTGTGGTGTTCCCGCCGCCTCGGCCTTTACTGTCGATAGAACTTCACAAGAGCGTTGCGACTCAAGAAAGGCACCACCAGCTTGTAGGGTTTTATACTTGAAAGAGGCTTTTTTACCTATGTGTAAAGGATAAATCTCATCGTAGTTACCTTGTGGAGTGACCGCTATATTGAATCGATTTTTTGAATACCAGCGAAGCGGTGGTAAAAAGGCATTGGACGAAATGTGTTGAGTGCTCCATAACCCTGTTTTACCGCTTTTGTGATAGGCATGCATGGTGTTGCCGCGCAGTTGTTTAACTTTAACAATATTGACCTGATTGATTAGATATTCGCCAGTGATGGCGTTGAATCGTGTCACTTTGTATTCTAAGACTGTCCCTTCAGGTAAGGGTTTCTTTTCGCCGGCTGGCACTGATGAAAGCTGACGACTCGCCGTTTCCTGCAATTTCTTTTTGAGGTCCTCAAGGCTATTGGTTGGTTCCTCTGTTGAGTCGCTATCAAGGATTAAACCAGCTATCGTATTCACGGGGTCAAATTTGACGCCCAGTTTGTTCAAGATCTTGGTCAGAGCAAATAGATTGAAACAAATAAATCCAATAATGAGTGTTCCCTTAATGACAAACTTTGGGTTGAATAAGGGAAATGGGATGTTAGTTTTCAATTTGCTTGAATCCAATTGAACGGTGGCCGTTTGTGGTTGAGGTTCACTGATGGCGCGGGTGTTCGATTGAGATGTTTCGAAGTTTTCAATGGCAAGATTCAAGCTCTCGCGATCAATGTGAACCGAATCTGGCGACCCGGACAACAGGTCGACTGTGGCATCTGTTTCAATATCTTGATTGGCATTTTTCAGCTCGACAAGTTTCGCAGCCAGTTTAATGATGATATCGACCTCTTGTTCGGTGTAACCTCGTTGAACCAAAAACAAGCGGCTTTCTTCCCGATTGGTGACAACAACCTCCGGTCGTAAAGAAACACCGTGAAAATCTGGAAGACTTTGATCATTAACCTGTTCAAAATCAGCAAGGACTTCAAGCGAGCTCTGATAGCGTTCGCTTTTTTCTTTGGCAATCAGTTTGGCTATAACATTTTGCAGTTCTGGAGGAATCAGACGACAGACTTCCTCAGGTAAATTCAATTGCTCATTTCTGATCTTATCGATGGTCTCAATTTTGGTACTCATTACGAACGGATTGCGACCAGTCAAAAGTTCGTAGAACACAACGCCTGCCGAAAACAGATCCGAGGCCGGCGTCGGTGGATGACCTTTGAGGATTTCCGGCGCCATATAATTAAGAGTTCCAATAAAATGATTTTCTTTCGTTAAATTTTGATCATCTTCGAGAAGACTTTTTGAAATACCGAAATCAACGATTTTAACTTGGTTGTTGGGCCCGACAAGAAGATTGGCTGGCTTAATATCTCTATGCAGGATACCTTTTTCGTGGGCCTGCTGTAAGCCAGTGATCACTTGTTTGATGGCATTGATCGAGTCCATGACACCGAAACTTTTCTTTTCGATCACCCGAGAAAGAGTGACTCCCTCGACGTACTCCATGGCCAGATAGTGAATTCCGGCGTAGGTGCCAAAAGTGTAAATATTAACGATGTTCGGATGACTTAAAGAGGCTAAAATTTTTGCTTCATTCTCAAATCGAATAAGCACTTTCGGATCGAGTTTTTGACCACTGCCATTGCCAAGAAATTTCAAAGCCACTTTTCTCGAGAGCTTAATATCTTCGGCTAGGAAAACTTGCCCCATGCCACCTTCACCAAGGATCTTAAGAACTTTGTAGTTGTCAAAAATTTCGCCCGGTTGTGGTAGCCCCATTCTTCATCCTCTTCGTATTTACTATCGGAAGTTTGGGCTCAGTTTTGAAGGTCAATAGTCACCTTTTTTAAAGCTCAATCTGGACTATGGTCGATTATTATGTTTTTGAGGTAAATGCCAACAAGCGAATCTACAAAGTGACAATCCAGAAAACAGTGGAATCGTCTCTAGTGTTTGCGGAATTTGAAAAACAATTGCAGTATCGAACCGGTTAATTTTCTTCGGCTCTTAGATCAACGACGCTGACTTTCTTGTTCTTTATCTCAGTTAACCCAAAGGGGCCGACTTTAATAAAAGGCTCGTCTTTGAAAATTATTTTCTGTAGGCGACGGTCGAAGTTGACGTCCAAGGTTTCAGGTAAGTCCGCTGTCCAACGTACAAATAGTTTTTTCAACTTATTTTTAAATTCAAAGGCGTAAACCCGGTCGCGATCATAAGAAACAAAAAGCAATTCTCTAAGACCGTCTTCATTAAAATCATGGGCGAAGGGAATGGAGTCTTGTAAAAGGGCGATTCGGTTCGAGTTGAAATTCACTAATTCACTA
This sequence comes from uncultured Pseudobdellovibrionaceae bacterium, assembly GCA_964588335.1. Lineage (GTDB taxonomy): Bacteria > Bdellovibrionota > Bdellovibrionia > Bdellovibrionales > JAGQZY01 > JAGQZY01. Next base: position 74,624 of record CAZPOV010000002.1, read on the forward strand.
AAATTGGGGCCTTGGGTGATTCGCAAAATGCTATTTCGCTTGTTCGAAGAGTTTGGTAACACTGAAATGAAGACATGCTCTTGCGCCCCTTCATTATCCAAATTGCTTACCAGTACTTTTGAGGTCACTTGCGAAGATGAGTCGCTGCTAGTGGTTTCGTTAGGCCAATGATTGTAAACAATTTCAGAGCTTAGTATTTCTTCGGAGGCGCCTCCAGGTCCACCGGAGTCCGAGCAGGCGGAGACAAGCGCCAGGCTCATTAAGAGTGGTACGACATTTTCAAATAATGAAATCTGCAAAGGCCTGTGTTTCACAAGCGCCTCCTTCTAAAGCCTGACCTGTTGATGCGTTCAGCGTCTGAAGTCATTATCGGAAGTCTCTTGAGGGCTCCTCAATAATATCAGGAGACCGCTGAAAAAATGGCTCCAGAAGGGATTTCTAGTCAAAATACGGGGCTTTTATCAGATCCTGTAAACAAGTTAGGCATAATCAGTAGTGTTGCGAAGACTTTTCTTAAGTTGCTGAAAATACTGGTTATTTCTTCTGTTGAAAGTCAATTGATTCCGGTATTGAAAAGCCAATGACTTTATTGAAAACAAAAATCATCTTTATTTTGCCCTCTCAACAAGAAAGCATTAGGTTCAGCAGCATTCGAACAGGAGGAATCTATGAAAATCAATTTATTAATTGCCAGCACGCTTGCGTCCTTCTCGGCATTTGCCAATGTGCAGCCGATGGACTTGCAACAGGCTCAACAACTTCTTAATCAACCGATCCCTGAAAATATTCAAACCGTTCTCGATCAAACTCCCACCGATTACAGTTTTTCAAACCAGCAAGGTGAGAGTTCCGTGAATTATCAAGGTCAGGTGATGCGGAATGTTTTGATCAACGACAATAAGGCGGGATTTTATTCATTAAAGTACGCAGAATTGACGGGTGATAAACAAGCCGCCACTGACAAGTTGGACTCGTATTACGTTTACGAAGTCGAGAAAGACGGTGGGTCTTTCTTTTCTACGCAAATCGCGGATGAAAACGGAACCGTACAACCCTCTCCTTGGGAAGGCTTTGAATACAGCGCCATTTTTCCAAGAGAAATTAACTTAAAATCAAAAATGGCCGGCGAAGACAATGCTTTAAGAAATGCTGAATTGTTGGGGTGGAACACACCACAATTGGGTGGCGTGGTTGTCGATCGCAATGGTGATGGCACCCTTATGCCAACAGAATTTTTTGAAGCCATGATCGAAGCTGTGGCTAACAATGCCAGTGGGACCGAAGGTGGTTTTGTCGCCCCTAACGGAGCGATGAATGGTCAACCTGTCGATTTGGCAGCTATTTTGCCCAATGGAGTTGACTTGGCGCAAATGTCACAAAAATTCTTGCATGTTGCTGTGAGTTTTTCGCAGGCAGCCGGGGACTACCTCAGTGATGATATCATTCCGACTCCAGACACACCCATCAACAGTTTAAAAGGTTTGTATGGCGACAATTCAGCTCCTTTAGCGAACCGAACCTACACTTACCTTCAGCACCATTGGGATGAGGCCTTCGGCTATTATGGCGCGGCTCGAAACTACCTGGATTATACCGACATGGAAATTCGTTCGGGTGTCTCCATTGATGCCTACACGTCCGATGAAGTGATCGATCCGACCAACGGCAACATTCTTTATATTTCGGCTCTTAACGAACCCGACTTGGTTTATTCACTGAGCTCAGAGAAAAACATGGGGCTTTCTGTGAATGCGGCCAAACGAGATCTTGGTGCACAGACGGGCAGCGAAGACTTCACTCAGAAGACCATGACCGCATTTTTGAAAGGCCGTCAGCTGGTGCAAGAGCGTCCAGAGGGTTATATGCCCTATGCACAGGCACACGCTGTTGTGGCCTTGCATGAGTGGGAACGCGTGATCGCAGCCACTGTTGTTCATTACATCAATGAGACAGCAGCGGACCTCAAAGTCTACGGGACCGCCGACTACACATTCACCAATCTTGCCAAACATTATTCGGAAATGAAAGGTTTTGCGTTTGCCTTCCAATTCAACCCCCGTTCTGTGATGAGCATTGCTGACTTTAAAGAGCTTCACCAGTTATTAGGAGATCGTCCAGTGGATCCAACGTCCGGCGATGTCGATCAGTATGTTCAAGATTTATTGGCAGCCCGCGATATCCTACAAGAAACCTATGGCTTTAACCCTGTCGACGTGGAGAACTGGTAATGAAGTTAGCAATTGCATCGCTCATTCTCTTAGGCCTTTTCTTCGGTTGTTCGAGTTCGACCAATCCCGCTGAATCTGAACCTGCGGTCGATAAAGATTTAGAGTTGGTTAATCATTTGACCGAGACTCTAGTAGCTCCTAGGCTTTCCACCATGGCGGTTGGAGCTCAGGGCTTAAACGAAAGCGTCGTTCAAGCCTGTTCCGGAGAAGTCGTCGAAGTTTCAAACCTACAAGCGACTTGGGATAATATTATGCAAAACTTCCACTATACGGAAGTTTTCATTTATGGACCTCTACTGATCGAAGAAGAAGATAAAATGGGCGATACCAATCCCATCAAGAACGTGATCTATAGCTTGCAAGATCCAGAGAAGCAGGCGGCTGTGATCGACCGGGAAATGCAAAAAGCCCACCTTCAACAAGACAAATACAATTTGCGCACCCGACCCAATATTATCGGTCTTGATGCCATCGAGTATGTTCTTTTTGAAAAATTAAAAGATCAGGAAAGTTTGGCAGAGACCGATGAGTCCTGCACTTATCTGCAAGCCATCACTGCCGAGCTTGTCGTTTGGGTGGATAAGATTCACGGCGATTTTCTATCGAAAGTTTACCAGCCCCTGCAAACGGCTGATGGACAAACTCGTGCTCGGTTTTTTATCGATCAGTACACCAAGGGTTTGATTACATTCACTGACAAAGAGTTGAAAGACCGAAAGTTGGGAGCCCCACTTGGTCTTGCAACCACTGAGAATTATGATTGTGAGTTGGGTGTAAACTGTCACACCTTGTACATCGAGCATCAGTTCTCTGCAAAAGCTCACCAGGCTCTGTTAACCAATTTTCAGGCCATTCATGACGCCTTTGAAGGAACCAGTGATAGCAAAGGAACGGGCTTTGGTTACTCGGACTACATTGACAATAGTAACTCCGATCAATTGAAGTCTTTTGCTGAGGAGCGAGTGGTCAAGCGCGTGAAGGTTCTACCCGAAGGCGCTGAGTTTGCTGAAGCTTTTGCGAGCTACCAAGGTGATGAGAGTCTCGATCACCCGGCTTATGCAGCTTATAAAGAAATTCAAAAGTTAACCACTTGGCTCAAAACTGATTTTGTAGCAGAGATGAACGCGGAGTTGCCAGAGAATGTTCAGGGAGACAATGACTGATTTGTTTTCGCCTGTACTCCGCAACCACTGCCTAAGCCTTCTTTTGGGAGTCTTAGGCATTTTCTATTGTGGTGCTGTGCAGGCCGATGATCGAACCGCAGTCGAGAAACTTTCGGTGATGGGTAAACGTGAGGCTTTGCCGACGCGTCCTGGTTCGGCCCACGTTCTATCGGAGAATGAGCTGGAGAAATTTGACTTCAATGACATTCACAGAGTCCTACGGCAAGTGCCCGGTGTGAATGTGCAAGAAGAGGATGGCTTCGGCCTGCGTCCCAATATTGGTTTGCGAGGCGGTCATCCCCATCGAAGTAAAAAAGTCACATTGCTTGAAGATGGTGTTCTTATTGGCCCGGCGCCGTACTCGGCGCCAGCGGCTTACTACTTTCCACAAATGAGTAAGATAGCCGCTGTTGAAGTTTTTAAAGGGGTACCATCAACCGCCTTTGGCCCCAATTCCATTGGTGGGGCCTTGAATTTAATCACTCGTATGAACGAGCCGGGACTGCGTTTGGGTGTGCAAGCTGGAAATTACAATTCGCAGCAGTACAATCTTTCAGCAGGTGTTGCCACATACGGCGATTTTAGTTTTGATCTCAATCATACAAAGACCCAAGGTTTCAAAGAGCTGGACAATCGCGACGACACAGGGTTTGAACGCAATAATCTCACCTTTCGGTGGGATAAGTATTTTGTGACTAAAGATCAAAACATCAATTTCAAGTTCAATTGGTCAGACGAAAAGTCCAATGAAACTTATGCTGGGTTAACGGAGCAAGATTTTAATTCTAACCCTTACTATCGCTACCCAGGAACCGAACGCGATACAATGAACTGGGTTCATAATCAGTTTTTCTTAAGCTATGCGATCAGTCCAGTCGACAGCTTACGCCACCGACTAACCCTTTATCGTCATCGCTACAAAAGATCTTGGTACAAGTTGAATGGGTTCGCCGGCACCAACCCTAACAACCCTTCGCAAGCCATAATCGACGTACTGAATAACCCTGATTTGGCTGCCAATAATTATTACTACCAGGTGATTTCAGGTCAGGCCGACTCGGGTGTACTGAGTGATGATCGTGATGTTTTAGACCTTGGCAATAACCAGCGTCAGTACCTATCGCAAGGAGTTCAGTTTCATACCGACTATGAACTCGATGGCTTTGCTTGGGATCACAATTTTCAATTGGACTATCGTTTTCATCAAGATCAAATCAACCGTTTTCATGAGTCCGATTTCTTTAACATGGTTTCAGGGCGCTTGGTAGAAAACACCAGTCGTGATCAACAGGTGACGGCTCTCAACAAAGGCGCAGCCACTGCCAACACTTTGGCTCTCACTTACGAAGCGCAGTGGGAGAAACTGACAATTCAATCCATTGTTCGTGGTGAGGATATTCAATATGAATTTGACGATTATCTCAATGGTACAAGCAGTGAATCGTCGGATCACATTTTAGCTCCCGGTTTGGGCCTGTTTCATCAAACCTTTGCGAAAACCGGATTTTTAGCTGGAGTTAATAAAGGTTTCACTCCCACGGGTCCGGGGCAATCCCCTGGCGTAAAACCAGAAGAAGCGATCAATTATGAATTGGGCGTGCGCCACACCGGCCGAGTCGGGTTGGAGTTGATTGGATTCCTTAGTGATTATCAAAATCTTCTAGGGACCTGCACCCAGTCAGGTGGATGCACAGTCGGAGAATTGGATCGAAGTTTTAATGGTGGCGAGGCCCAAGTTTGGGGTGTCGAGTTTCTTTTACAAACCGATCTGAAAACTCGAACTATGAACTTTCCCATTCGTTGGAATTTCACCCATAGCCAAGCTCAATTTAAAAATAGTTTTTCTTCGGCCCTGCCTGAATGGGGGAATGGTGATGTGGTCAGTGGTGACCCAATTCCTTACATTCCCAATTGGCAAAGTAATTTAGTTGTCGGTTGGGAGTGGCAAGACTGGTCGACTTATTTGAACGCGAATTATTTAGGTGAAATGGCTGATCAAGCCGTGGCCAGTGGACGACGAACGATCCCTGGACGTATAGTTTTTGGTGCGGCCGTGGGCTGGTCGTTTGCACCTCGATCGAAACTCCAACTGCGTCTGGATAATATTACCAACCAAGAGTATGTGGTTTCGAATCGACCTTTTGGGCTGCGCCCAGGCCGACCTTTTATGGCCTTTGTAGGAGTTGAGCATGTCTTCTTTTGATGCTTGGCTAGAACCATTTTTCTTTGTGGTCGATCCCAGCAAGCGATTGTTTTTTATTTATCTTCTTTCATCGGTTCTTATTGGCGTGATGGTTTTGTATCGACAAAATGGTGGTAGTGGTCTTCAGGCCTTTGAAAACTTAATAAACCCCAAGGTGTGGTTTCACCGTTCCAGTCGTGTCGATTTTCAGCTGCTTATTTTTAATAGCCTGTTGCGAACGTTTTTATTTTTCTTTGTCCTTGTGAACTCTCTATGGGTTTCGAAAGTGGTGATGCGACAGCTGGTGGCGTGGTGGCCCAATCATCAGGCTTGGAATGTCAGTTACCAACAAGGCCTTTTAGCCTACGCTGTTGTCAGCTTCGTGCTGCTCGACTTTGCGCGCTTTTTTCAACACTATCTGTTTCATAAAATTCCGTTTTTGTGGCGCTTTCATAAGGTGCATCACTCCGCTGAGGTGATGACTCCTGTGACTCTTTATCGCACCCACCCCATAGAAAGTTTGGTCTCAGCGTTCCGCAGAATTTTCGTGATTGGATTGATTTCGGGAGTGTTTCTGTTCACCACCCAATCGGTGATCGGACCGTTCGCCATTTTTGGTGTCAACGCCTTGGATTTTGCCTTCAACTTTTTAGGAAGTAATTTACGTCATTCCCATGTTTGGTTGAGCTTTGGACCTTTCAATTACTTTTTTGTCAGTCCTGCACAACATCAGATCCATCACAGCCGAGCCCGCAAGCACCATGATAAAAACCTGGGTTTTGCCCTTTCGATTTGGGATCAGTTGTTTGGCACTTTCTACCAAGTGCGCCAAAAAGAATTTTTGATCTTCGGAGTGCGAGGCGAGAAGCACCAAAACTTGCTGGCGGCCCTGAAGGCGCCTTTCCGCTCCGTGAAGCTGAATAAATCTAAGACATTATAGGGAGTTAGCGAATTTTTCCGCAAGGTTTTCAGGTGGACTTTAAGAGCCCTGGGAATTATAGTGGCGAGCCATGAGTACAAAAGGAAAAATTGTTGCTGGATGTATGGCTCCGCATCCTCCTCATCTTGTGTACGGGGAAAACCCGCCACAGAATGAACCGAAATCGGAGTGTGGCTGGGAGACTTTAAGATGGGCTTATGAACGCCTTAGAGACTCTTTAAAAGACATTGATTACGATGTTCTGCTTGTGCATTCGCCGCACTGGCGAACCCAGATAGGCACCCACTTCCTTGGCTATCCGGAATTTAAATCTCTTTCTGTGGATCCTATTTTTCCACATCTTTTTCGATTTCATTATGATTTGAAAGTGGATGTGGACTTGTCGCGAAGTATTCACGATCGAGCCAAGGAAAAAGGGATGATCGTCAAAATGATGGAGAATCCCGATTTTCGTATCGACTATGGAACCATCACGGCTTTGCAAATGACTCGGCCCGAATGGGATAAACCGATCATTGGTATCTCCAGTGTCGGTCGCTCGGCCTACTTCTCAATGGATGTGATGCAAGAAGAGATGATCAAGCTCGGCGAAGCCACCCGTGAAGCTGTTGAGGCCTCGGGTAAGAAGGTGGTCCTATTGGCGAGCCACAGCTTGTCTCATCGTCATTTTATTACCGAGCCTGATATTCCCGAAGATATGAGCCAAGAGCACATCTACCATCATGGGCAGTATTTGTGGGATATGAAAATGATCGAATTAATGAAAAAAGGTGATGTGCAGACGATCTTTGATGTGATGACTGATTTTACCGAACAGACGATCAGTGAATGCGACGGTGGCGGACTGATGTGGATGCTGTCGGCCATGGGAATGCCCACCACTCCTGCGAAGATCCATGGTTATGGCACCGTGATTGGAACTGGCAACGTCGTGGCCGAATGGAGGGGACAGTGAAAGACACTTTTAAAACTCCTGAGTACACCGAGGCCCATTGTAAAAATGTTTTAAAAGGTTTTGTCCTTCCAGGGCTTCCGCATCCGCTATTAAAGCCGGACGGGCGACCGGCCTGGAAAAAATTGCGCCAAGCTTATGATCGGGTGGCGAAAGAGGTGGAGGCCTTGAACCCTGATTTGATTCTTATTTACAGCACGTATTGGGCGAGTATTTTAGGTCACCAAATTCAGGCCTTACCGAACCCCAGTTGGACTCTTGTTGATGATGAATGGCATGACTTGGGAAGCATACCCTATGAATTCACCACTGACGTCGAATTTGCCAAAGCATACAATGAAGCCAATCTTGAGCGTGGTTTAAAGTCTCGTTTGACGGCTTACGAAGGCTTTCCTATTGATACCGGCTCAGTGGTCTGTCTAAAGCTTCTTGATCCGAACAACAAATTCAAATCTTGTATTGTTTCAAGCAATATATATTCAGACCGTGCCGAGCAGATTATTTTAGGCAAAGGAGCTAAAGACGCTCTTCGAAAGACCAACAAAAAGGCCGTTGTGATCTCAATTTCCAGTCTCTCCAATCGCTATAGCATTGTTGAACCGGAAAAATGTGAAGACGCAATCTCTTCTAAAAAAGATGAAGAGTGGAATCAAAAGTTTATCGAGTTTTTGGAAAAAGGTCGTCTCGAAGATGTGTCACAACTGTCACGGCAGTTTCACCGCGAAGCGCGAGTCACCAAAAAGGTGGTCAATTATAAACCTTTTTGGTGGTTGGCTTCAGTGATGGGTGAAACCAACGCTTATGAAGGTGAACTGTACGAGTATCAGCCGGTACAAGGCACCGGTGCGGCCTTGATTGGCCTGACACCAACAGCTCAGCCAGCACCAGACCTTGAGTTTGACGAGGACAATGTCGAGGTTTTTCAAGGCGACCGCAATGTGCTGGCTGGTGATCACGAAGACTCTGGTGATGGCCGGTATCACGATGAGGAGCCCTTGCAGTGAAAGTCTATCCTTCCAGTCCTTTAGGAGAGAAATCCGATCTGCCCACGGGCCGTGATGTTGAGTGGGAACCGCTTGTCGATTTTCGTCGCAACGGGGTTAGTGAAAATACCATTCATGGGGCGGTGTCTTGGTACAGTGGCGATCAGAAGATTCATGCCTGGGGTGGAAACGTCCTATGCTATGGGCGCTCCATGATGAAACCCTTTTATATTAAAGTTTTTGCCGATGAATTGGCGGACGTAACGGATTGGAAACAAAAAGCCATTTCTTTAGCCAGTCATAACGGAACCGCCCAACATGTTGAGGCGGCACAAAGTTTATTAAGCGAAGGTGAGTGGGGCTTGATGCTCACACCTTTAGACCTTCCTTTGGTGCAGTTTGGCCGCCAGGTTCGCCGACCGCGGCGCTGGTATAACAACTCTTCGGGGCATCATGCTGCGATATTAAAAGGTTGCCGTCTTAAGGGGTGGAACCGTGCCGGTTACACGCTACCCAATCACCCGGTGTTCAAAGCCTTCCTTGAGGTCGTAAAAGAGTATTTGGGGCCCGAGTACGAAGCCAAGCGTGTCGCCCGTGACGGCGATGGCTTGCCAACAGTGGCTATGACGGTTAACGAATTGGCTCAGTGTTACGCAAAACTGGCGCAAAAAAAACAAGAGGATTGGATTTGGGAGGCGTTCACACGCGAACCGGACCTTATCGGTGGTTTCAATCGGTTAGACACCACTGTTATCAAATCTTGCAAAGGCCGAGTCATTGCCAAAGAGGGAGCCGATGGCCTTTTGGGAATGGCGATTGAGCATCCCGATTATCCTGACGGCTTAGGGGTGGTGATTAAAATTGCCCATGGCTGGAACCCGCAGGCGACATGGTATGTGGCGCGATCGATTCTTGGGGTTTTGGGTATGGAATTGCGCAATCCTTACCCATTAAAAAGACAAAAGGCCTTCGTGGTTCCTGGTATAGTACCAGATTCCTTGGTTTCAAAAATTGAAGAGGTACCGACCTGGGATGAGTGGGACCCGGATCATGATCGTTGGTACTTCAACTATCAAGACCATCAATGGTGAGGTAAGAAATGAGTCGAATAATTAGTGAAACTGCTCCAGAGCCGGTTGGCTCCTATCCCCATGCCCGTCGCGTTGGTGATTTTTTATTTCTTTCTGGTGTCGGCCCTCGCACTCGGGGTAGCAAAACCATCCCCGGAGTGGCCTTTGATGCCGACGGGAACGTAATTTCTCACGATGCTGAAGCTCAAACCCACGCGGTGATTAAAAATATCGAAATGGTTTTAAAAGATTCCGGTCTTGGCTTAGAGGATTTGGTCGACGTGCAATGTTTCTTAACCAATATGGAAAGAGACTTCAAAGCGTTCAATAAAGTTTACGGTGAATACTTTTCCGTGGAAACGGGACCTTGCCGAACCACTGTCGAAGTCGGTGCGCTACCGACCCCCATTGCGGTCGAGTTCAAAGCGATTGCAAAATTCAAATAATGGCTTGATCGGGGACTTCCACGCGAAGGTCCTCGTAGATCACCCGATACCAAATGTATTGAAAAACAAAAAATATTGGCAGTCCGACCAAAAACAGTGGCAACACAAATAAAATTGTACTGACAATCAACAAGCCCATCAAGATCAGGACACCAAACGCGAAGGGGCCGATGTTTTTAATAATCCCATCAAGCGCTAATGAAATTGTTTTTTGGTATCGCAGATTTTGATTAAAGAAAAGAATCGGAAAAGCCACTCCAACCACCAAGCTAATAGGCAAAGTAAAAAGCCCAATCCAGCCGAACATCACGTTGACGTAAGGAATTTGCGCGATCAACTGTGGACCGGCGTAAGCCGCCGCTTGAATCAGCATCAGAGGCAGCATTTTTTCAAGCAAAGGGCGATTTTTCACGGTATCAATCAACTCGTTCACATTGCTTTCACGACCATTTTCCCATTCTTTGGCGGCTTTAAGGAAGATCAGAGGAGAGAGAGCACTCACCAAGCCACCCACCAAAGCACCGAGAAAAGGAATGGCAGAAAGGAAGGCTCCCAGAGCGATGAAAAAGCCAATGGCTAGAGTCAGTCCATAGTTGAATTTAACCAATTCCCAAGATTTTAAAATCATGGCCCAAACATCGTCGACGGTAATTCTATTGATCTGATTTTCATCCATGCCTGTATTCTCATCGGACGAGACGGAGAATCCAAGATTTTTTTTGCGCCGCAATATTTCATAGGTAGAGAAAACAGGGAAAAGCCTCGCATTTTCAAGGAAATCCATGATTGACGGTTGCTGATGTCCTGCGTAAATTTCCTTTGGGAGAGAGCCTCATGAAAATACTGATATTGATAGCCGTCTTAGGAAGCCTGGTTTCTTGTAGTTTTTTTAACTCAGAGAAACCACCACGTGATTTAAAAGCTTTGTTAAGCGAAGACTATGCTCGCGCTCGCAGTGAAAAAATTAGCGATGTCACTTATCAATTGAAGTTTGATCTCACCGACGAAAAATCGTTTTCGGGCACGACAGCGGTGCATTTTAATTTGAAAGAAAAAATGTTCGTCAGTCTTGATTTTGTAAACGGTCATGTTTTGGATATTAATATCAACGGTCAGACGATTTCAGCACCGCCTTATAATGGTTATTACATCGAGCTACCGGAAGAGTATTTAAAAATCGGTAAGAACTCTGTCCTTATCAATTACACTCACGCCTATTCAAAGAATGGAGCGGGACTTTATAAATACGTCGATGTAAAAGATAACCGTGTTTATCTTTATTCCAATTTTGAACCCTATCATGCCAATCAACTTTTTCCTTGCTTTGATCAGCCCGATTTAAAGGCGCATTACACCACCCAGGTTCTTGCTCCCAAAGGTTGGCATGTGATCACCGCCACTCGTGAAACTGAAAAAGTCGAAAAAGGACAGTATGAACAGTGGTTTTTTCCACAGTCGTCGCAATTTTCAACTTACACTTATTCATTGCATGCCGGTGAGTATGAGGTGTGGGAAGATGTTGCAAAAACAAAAAACCACGAGATTCCACTTCGTCTTTTTGCAAGAAAGTCGTTAGCTGCTTTTGTGAAAACTGACGATTGGTTCACTTGGACCAAACAGGGTTTTGATTTTTTTGAATCTTACTATTCTTATCCTTATCCCTACACTAAATACGATCAGGTTTTGGTACCGGATTTTAATCACGGGGCCATGGAGAATGTGGCAGCTGTGACTTTCAATGAAGACCGGTATGTGACAAAAGGCGATAAAACCCGGGAGCAGAGGCGTAAGCTCGCCACCACTTTATTTCATGAAATGGCTCATATGTGGTTTGGCAATCTGGTCACTATGAAATGGTGGGATGATCTGTGGTTGAATGAAAGTTTTGCAACTTATTCTTCTTACGTCGGTTTGATGGAAGTGACTGAATTTAAAGAGGCTTGGAAAATTTTTAATAGTCGAAAACAGCAGAGTTATCGGCAGGATCAGTCGGCTACAACCCATCCCATAGCCCAGGGTTGTGCTCACACCCAGGCGGCGTTTGCCAACTTTGATTCGATCACCTATGGAAAGGGAGCTTCGGTATTAAAACAGCTTTCTTATCTGCTAGGAGAAAAAACGTACCGTAAAGCCTTAAAAAAGTATTTTACTGACTTTGCCACTAAGAACACCACACTCGCTGATTTTATGGGGACCATGGAGCAAGTTTCCGGTAAAGAGTTGAAAAGCTGGGAGCAGCGCTGGCTGAAAACTGAGATGTTGAATCAGGTTGAGGTCTTTTTTACTTGTCAACGCGGTCGCATCGATCATTTTGAAATTTACCAAACCGGAACCCAACAGCATCCCACTCTCAGAACCCATAAAACTCGTGTCGCCCTGTTTCGGCGCAGTGGAGGGGTTTACAAGCTCAACACCACCCATGCCGTTGAATACTCGGGAGGGCAAACGCGGGTCAAAAAAATGGAGGGACGGTTGTGCCCCGATATCGTCTATCCGAACTATGAGGATCACGACTATGTGGTGGTTCATTTCGATAAAAAGTCTTTGCAAAATATAGAAGCCAATTTAGTCACTTTGCAGGATCCCTTTATCCGAAGTGTAATTTGGTCTGATTTGTGGGCTATGGTTCTCAACCAAGAAATGAGTATGAACCGTTATCTTGAAATCGTCGAGTTCAACGGATTGGTTGAAAAAGACTTGGATATTTTGAGTGATATTTTTAACAACGTCGAGGTCGTCTTGAAAGAGTATTTTCCCGACGCCGGACAGCCCTGGGTGGCGAAAAGAGATGTTTGGGTGAAGTTTTTCGAACAAGCCATTATTACCAAGATGTACGAAAACATTGATGAGCCAACCGTACAAAGGCATTGGTTTGGTTATTTGGTTCAGGTGGCAGAGAGCCCCAAAGTCTTGCGCCTGCTGGAGAAGGTGGTGAAAAGACATCGTTCTGGGTTGCCGATTAATTTTGAAGTCGGCCAGGATCTGCGTTGGGATATTTTAAACACTCTGGTTGCCCATAATTATAAAGGGGCTGTGAAATTGGTCGCTTTGGAACAAAAACGTGACCCTTCGAAACGAGGCGAGCTGAAAGCACTTTTGGCCGAATCTTTACAGCCGTCTTTGCAAAACAAGAAGAAAATGTTTTCTCGATTATTGGCGAAAAAAGAAGAGCTCAGCTTTGGCACCTTGCGAACCATTATGGCCGGACTTTTTCCTTCGCAACAAAAAGCTTTTCACCGCAAATTTGTCGATTCTTTTTATAAAAACTTGTCCAGAATATCGGAATCCGGCGAAGAGTATTTTGCGTCTGAATTTGCTGAGACCTTGGTTCCCACGTTTTGCGATCAGAAAAGTTCAACACAAATATCCAAGTATCTGGCGGCTGAAAAAGATTTATCGTTTCCAGTGGTGAAGACCTTACAGGCGGCTTTGTTTGAGAATCAACGCTGTTATAAAATGCGAAAAGTTCTTAAAGGCGACGATGCTGAAATGGCGGGCGCCACCTTCTAAAGTTTTTAGGTCAGAGGTTTTTCCATTTGGATGATAAGGCCGGGAACATGCGGTTTGGTGGATACGCCGGTGATATCAAAGCCGGTTTTTAAGTTCAATATCAACATCCCTCGGAAACCCATGCGGGTTTTGGTTTGTACAGCTTTATAGCCCTTTTGCACTAATATCTGATGTTGTTTTTGCATCAACTTTTTGCCGAGTCCCTTCTTGCGGTACTTTGGATGAACTCCACCCACCCAACTGTAGAATAGATTCGGTTTAAGGGCATATCCCACTTTGTAAGCGACAAGTTGAGAGTCTTCGTATCCAAGCAGAGCTAGCAATTGACTCTTGTGTGGAGCCTCACGGACAAAGTGGCCAGCACGAAAACTATTTGGAAAAACCTGCTTTTCTAAGTTTTCAATATCCTGGCACTGTTCAGAGGTCAGACTTTCTAGACATTGAATTTCCATAGGCCTCCTTGTGACAAAGGTCCTAACGCCGTGCCACCTTATGATTCTTTGTCTGTTGAAGTCTCAATGGATAACATAGATACATGCAAAACAAACGTAAATTGTCTTCCTTCTTAATCAATCCAGACTTTCAGGGAAAATTTATAGCGATCTTTGTGATCTTTGGTTTTTTTCAGGCCTTCGTTAATTACTATGCTATTTATTTTGCTTTTAAACAGATTCGTATCGGTATTGAAAAGTCTGAGCTTCCTTCGGACTCGACATTATTGGAGCTGGTCGGACTACAGGAATTTTACGTCATTAGTTTTATCGGAATTGCTTTTGCCATCTCTTTTCTGGTTTTCGTGGTTGTTGGATTGCGCTTCACGCATGGAGCTGCTGGTGCGTTGTATCGAATGAAAACCGAATTGGATGCAATGAAAGCACAAAAAGCCTTACATCATATCACTCTTCGTAAAGGTGACTTTTTTAAAGACGTGGAAAGTGCTTTTAATGAGATGGTCGATGAAGTGGGTGGTCAATCCTCAGAAAAAGACAATTAAAATTACCGAAGTTTTTTGAAAATATCGGTCATAAACGTTGTAAAGATTTTTATTTCTTCGGAGCCAACATTGGGTGAGTAAACGACTCCAAAGTAAACTGCAAAAATAGTATTGATTTGCGCTTTACTGGCTGACGGTGCGATTTGTTGAATTTTTCGATGAAAAGCCTTTTCGATTTTGCTAAGAGCATCACCGATTTCGTTGGGCTTTTCTCGGTAGTTTAAATAAAAAGCACACAGGTAGGGCATTCTCTCGTAGAACTGGCGAGCCTCTTTCATGCCTTGTTCAAATTCGCCGCGTTTCCACATCTCCATTCGCTCTTCTGAAAGACCGATGAACTCTTCGCCAATGATGGCGACGGCGGCTTGAAGGATGCTCATTTTTGAGCGTCCAAAATAATAATAAATAAGAGAGCGGGTGATTTTACTTTTTCTCGACAGTTCGGTCATTGTCCATTTTAAGTGTCCCTTTTTGAACTCCAGTTCAAGGGCACAATTCAATACTTTCCAATAGATCTCGTCTTTTTTATTTTTGTCTTCGCCGGCCATAGAAAAATGGTGTCACAGTTCGGCAGAAAAACCAACGACCAGCTGGTGGGGGCCGGAGAGTCTGGTCCTTACAAGGTGACTCTATGAAAAACAGGAGTTGGAGATTGTTTTTCGACAGATTTGCGAAGATCTGTCAAAAAAACCGGTCATTTTGACGACTTACAGGTTTTTGTGTCAGTGGAATCGATGGTTTTAGACAGACAATTTCAGTATCTTTAATGGTGTTGAAGGGGATGTTTGGGACCGAGTTTGGGGGCGGTCCGAAGCGGATCCTCAAGGTTTTGGGCCGAGTTTTTGGGGGCGGCCCAAAGCCGCATTTTACGGTTTCAAGCCCAGTTTGGGGGTGGCTTCAAACCATACCAGTCAAAGGATTGGCTTGTCTTATTTTCTATCAACCACGAGCTTTCGTTCGTTTCATTTTCACTTCGAATCTTAGGGCCCGCCGGAAGCGGGCTTTCTTTTTTTCAGCCGAAGACTTTTTCATTCTTTAAAATCGAATCCACCCCAGAACGGCTATTTTTTGGGTTTTTTATCTTTTTTGTCTTTGTTGGACTCTCGATCTCGCGCTTTGCGGGTCATCGCTTCAACTCTTTTTAGAGCCGCGTCAGCTTCGGCTTTCGGATTGCGCTTGTTGGCTGATGGCTCTTTTTGTTCGGTTTTTTTCAAGCCGGTATCATCTTCAAGGTCTGCTGAAAATGCCACCTGTGACAGGCTTAAAGTGAAAATCAATGGAATGAATAGGATGCGAATCATAATTTCCCCCCGGTCCTAAATTAGTTCCTCACTCTCCATTTTAGAACACATAGTTTTCGGTCTCTAGGATTGCTGCCATCCGAATCAAATTGAGACCGTCAGTGTCGAAAGTGTTGGTTTTGATAAACGAGTTAGACACTAAAACTGGGTAGCAAACTGCATCGAACCACCCTCCCAGGTCTCGCCGCCACCAAATTCGTCCAAATCGAAAGTCAGAAGCAAATTGAAGTGAGTGGTTTCGGTTGTCTGAATCCGATAGCGCCAATTCATTCGATGCTCAAGACCGTTGTCTCGATCAAGGGTGCTGCGTAATACTTTGGGGCCTTGAGCACGATGCCAAGTCATTTCGTAACCAATGTCCAAGTGATGAAGGGAGGATAAGGACGTGAAGGTCCATGGATTCAACCAAAAGTGAGGAAGAATATCGTTGTGAATAACGCCGCCCTGTAGAGAATCCCACTGGCTGTAAAGAGCTCTTAATCCATAAGTTCGGAACCAAGAGTGGGGCTGTTGAATTTGCACCAATCCATCAATGGTTTGATTGTTCCAAGCCCCTTCATTGTTGACAGTTTTCTCGGTATCCTCTTCGCTGGATTCATAGGCATTGAATTCGGTTTGTAAATACTGATCACCCATTGAGTCCAACGAGTGCCGTGATTGCAATTGTAAGCGAAAACCGCTGTAATTATAAACCCGGCCATCTTCAAAAACTTGTTGGGTCTGTAAATCTTTGCGGAGGCTGGCCTGGATAAACGATCCGGAGTCGAACCAGCGCCAAATGGCTCCGACGCTTGCCGGTTGCTTTGTATAGCGATCGCTGCCTTCATTGCGTTTGTTATGAGAAAAGTCGACCCAGGTGTAATAAAGTCGAAGATTGGATTGGTCGGAAAACAGAAAGGTGTTAGCGATTCCAATATCGTCTTGTTTTTTAAGAGTCGAAGGCTCGCCATAAAGGGAAAGGTGCCACCAAGACGTTGGCTTAATATAAAATTCAAAGACTAAGGATTTGCGGCTCTGCCTTAGGGAACCAACATCAACATAGGTCAATTGAAAATCAAACCAATCATTCAATTGCTTTCTTAAACGCAGGCGACCTTGGGTGAAAAAACGAGTGGGTCCCAAGCTTCCGGCGGTGTACTGGAAAACCTTGTCGTTACTAAGCCAAGTCTCAGTCCAAGGCAGAAGAAATTGATAGGTCAGCCGATCTGATTCGTATTCCGAGCCAATCAATGCGGGGCGATTCACTTCTGACTTTTCATCGTCGGTCAGATGCTCATACTCAGGGACAACAGCCCCTCCTTGAATACTTAAAAATAAGAGGAGAGAAACGATTAAAGTGTGGCGCATTTTTCTTTCAAAGATTGTATCAGCCATTGATGGGCCGCGGTTTTTTCTAGGTCGGTGCGGAAAATCAGAGAAATTTCAAAAGACGGTTTAAAGGTTTGCAAACTCTTAAGACCCGAGTTTCGGACTTTCAAGGTGTTGGGTAGCAATCCCATGACTTGGTTTTTCTCCAAAATGGCCATCAAAACATCGTAGTCGTTCACCCAACGCACCCGACACTTTTTAAATTTCTTCAGAATTTTTTCAGCGTTAATCATTGTCTGATTAACGAAAATTGTGTCCTCAAGATTTCCAGAGGCAGAATAAAGTTCAATGTTTTCTTCCCACAGTTTAACCTTTTTGATGTCGGAGTGGCTGAACGTTGAGGCCACCACCGCAAAATCGCAGCGATATTCAGTGACAGCTTCGATGGCGGATCGGGAATTCATAAATTGATAGGACAAGTGCACAGCCGGTTGCTCGGCCAAAGCAGTTTCGAGTAACGGGGCAACGGTTCGCCCTAAAATGGGGTGAACCGCTAAATTTATTTTTCCAAAAATTTCTTCACCCAAAGTTTCACAAGCCATTTGAGCTTGCTCCAATTCTTGAACCACCTTGCGAAAGGACGCAAGGTAGACCTCACCCGTGGGGGTGAGAGCCACGCCCGTAGGCATCCGAACAAACAGTGGGCGGCCCACTTCCTCTTCCATTTTTTGGATCTCGCGAGTCAGGCTGGGCTGTGAAATCGCTAGGAATTCCGAAGCCTTAGAGAAGCTCTTGTGGTCGGAAAGCGCTAAAAATCGTTTGATGTTTCGAATGTCCATACGTAAATCCTATAAGGGATATAGCAAAAACAGTATTGAGAAACAAGTCTGTGACAGCTAGTTTAAGTCAAATTCTGATTCTTTAGCAATCCGAGGGGGAGGGAATTATGAACAGAAGACGATTTTTTCAAGCCACAGGGGCCACGGCTTTAGCACTCAGTTTGCCATTGCACGCACAGGCCATGGAAGCCGACAAACAAGTTATGATTGATGCGGCCATCAGTTCGAATCATGGGCATGTACTGACTCTTAGTATTGCCGATGTGGTGGAGTTGCTTTCAAAAACCAAGCAAGGGCAAATTCAAGAGGTGAGTATTCAGGGCCAAAGTGGTCACCCTCACAATGTTTCTTTCAATCAAGAAATGCTATTGGCCTTGTTGATTGACCAAGAGCTTGAGATGGAGTCGTCCGTCGATGCGGGACACTCCCATGGCGTTTTAATAAATCTAGAGGTTGTTACTTCTTAGCTCATCCAGGGGTCTGTTGGCGCAGGCCCCTTTTTTTATCTTTACATCGATGAAAGATTGATGACTTGAAAGCGCTCGCCGCCACTCATCTCGCAATCCGTGGACTCGTCTTCGCAAATCACCAAGCGCAGGCAAATGTCAGAGGATCCATCACAATTGCGCCAAAGTTTGTTGCCGCTGGCAGGCACCCGAATCATGGTATGGCGTGCACTGACCAAGTTGGAGTAATGATCTTGCTCCTGACGTTGTGACATACTGCCATACTCTTCGTCCGACTGAATCTCTATGGCTGACGGGCGTCGAAGAGTGCCAGCCACTGGGATTTGTAAAGCCGCCACGTTGGTTGAAACGCAGAGGCGCCGACCGGTTTCAGAGTCTGTGGAGCAAAGGCCTCCAGTTTTAGGGAAGCAGAAGGTATGACCGTTGACGGTTGTCGGTTCGAACTGATCGCCATCAAATTGAGTGGCGCAGGTGGGGTCCAATTGACCCATGGTTAAACTTTTTTTCATCATCCGACTGACTTCCAAAAGTTGTTTGGAAGAGTTCAGTTGCGATTTTTGCCGATTTTGTTGGTTGTTTAAGTTTCCAAATGTGGATGACATTTGAAAAATAACAATACCGCTGATGGCAGCGACTCCAATGGTCAGAACCAGTGACATGGAGCCTTTTTGGTTATTCAACAGGTTGGTAAACATTATTGTCCTCCTCCACCGGCACGATAGTAGTAGACATCTCCGTAAACAGTTTCCTCTAAGCGGGACCCGGTTTCAGATTCAAAATTACTTATCATCACGTTGTTGCGCAGTGGAATATTGATCAATTTAGTAATATCGGTGTACTGAGCTCCACTGCGGCACTCGGCAGTGGTGTTCATCTCAATGCTCGGGCACCAGCGCCACTCGGATGGCTCGCTGGAACGAAACTTTCTGAACACGACCCGCATTTCAACCATGCGAACGGTGTCGCCGGCATCAATCGGTATGCCTCCTGATGACAATTCAAACTCGACAATGTTGTCGAAAAACATCTCTGCATTTCGAGACGAAAGGGTGGTTGTGCCGGTGCCTGGGTTTGAGGATGAAACAAAAAGAATACCCGGTGTTGTTGCGGTTGGATTTTTGAAGTAAAGACTTGTGGCACGCAAGTCACTTCCTGGATTGGTCGAGCTGGTGTAGCCCGCTTCGCGAATAAAGGCGGCAACTGTGGTTGGAGGTGTCGCTATGGCGGCATCTCGTGATGAACGAAAGGTTCGAATCTCACCGGGGCCGCCCCCGATGTTCGTGATATCAATATCGGTCCATCGCGCATTGATGGCTTGGCCCACATAATGGGGAATATTCATTTCAAGGGACTGCGCTGTTTCAAGTGTGTCGGCCGATCGTCGTGTGAAGGCGTCGGCTTCAAGAATCGAAGACAGGAGCATCGCGCCGCCAAGAATAATAAGAGTGGAAGCGGCTGTGGCCACCATCAGTTCTACCAGAGTCATACCGTTTTGGTTCTGCAATACATTTTTAGTCATCATCGTTGTCCTCAGCATCTTCTTTGTCTTGAGCGGCTTGTTCGGCTGCAGCCGCCGCTTCGGCAGCCAGTCGAGCCGCTTCTTCAGCGGCTTCCGCGGCGGCTTCGGCTTCGGCAGCGGCCGCTTCGGCGGCCGCTTGAGCCGGACTTGATATGGCGTCTCCCAAGGGTCCGGCGGTCGAAGCAACGGCATCGGCAGCAGCTCGCGCAGCAGTCGCCTCGGCGCGTGCCGATGTGGCTGATGCTTGAGCGGCATTAGCGGCACTGCGTGCCGCGGTGGCACTGCTGCGAGCACTGGAAGCACTGGTCGTTGTCCCCTGTGCTGAAGCGGCAGCACCTTGGGCCGCAGAGAGTGATGATTGAGCGGCTGCATTGTGTCCGGCGGCGGCACTGGCACTAGCCCCTGCCGAGCTGACATTGCCAGCCACACTGTTCATTAAACTGTCCATACCAACAGTCACTTCAGCAATGGTTTGCACAGGGAGACCACTGATTGCTGAAGCTTGCGCGGCAGCTGCGGCGGTTGAAAACTGAGTGCCGCCGACTTCGTAACCGACACCACCAGAGTCCGAGCTCTCATCGAAACTGGTTGTAACATTGGTGCTATTTCCATAAGTGGTTGCAGGTTGGGTGTCGGAAACGTTTCCAAAAGCGTCAAAGGTTTTGACTTCAACAGATGCGGCACAGTTACTTGGAACACTGAAGCTTTTTGTAATCGTGGCTGTTGAGCGCATAACCGTGGTGTTTCCTGAGTCACCACAAAGAGTCAGTCGATCACAAGGCATCCAAGGTGTTCGGTTTCCGACACCAGTTGCTGTTCCCATAGCCCGCCCCAGGGGGTTAGTGATAAAATTGTGGGTGGAGCGGCAAACCATGTGGGTTCCCGCATCCATGACATTTCGAAATGTGAAGGTTCCGCCACTGGCCGTTAAAACTGGCATTTTTGGCTCGCGAGGTTGGCGATCAAATTCAAATTTTTCTTTCACAGCGCAAGACACGGTTTTCTCGCCAGCCGTTTGATCATTGGCCGGTCGAGTGGTGACTTGCACCTCGACTTCAAGACCCCGGTCGGCACGATACATTGAAAAGTCGGCAATTCCCAATTGTTGTGCCATCGGAGGTTCATGCCTTGCATACGGACGAATTCTCAGAGGTCGAGTGCAGGGAAGAATCTGCCGTGTTGACCAGTCGTATGGGCGAATGACGAGAGTCGCTTGAACATCTTGGTTACCGACTAAGTTACCTGGGAATAAATTAGACAGCTCATTGGAGTTGGTGATCAGAGCTCCTGGGTCACAGACATTGGAGACTCGATTGTAAATAGCCAGTAATCCATTAATTGAAGAATGGATCAGGCGTGGTGTATGGCTTCGGAAAGGTGGGTTTCCAGTGGCAAAATCAACCGCCGGTAGGTTTGGCCATCGTTCACTAAAAAGTTGGCTATTGATTGTGAGTTCAGGTGTGACACCATCGTTGTTGTAATTGGTATTTCCCTGGTGCCAGGAGGAGCTATTCAATTGAGTTCCAACCGAATCCACGCGGGTGGGATAGAAGTGGCCTTGGACTCCATCGGCTCGAATTTTGTTGATGATGTTGTGGGCCACAGAACGACAAACACTGGGAGACCCGTTGTTGGCTTGCTGTTGTTTCAGGGAATTCAAAATAGAGGGTGCGGCCATAGAAGCAACGGCCAATAGCAGCACGGCTGATATCAGAACCGTTACTAAAGATTCGCCACGTTCATTGGTCATAAGCCGAAACATACTCCCCCCCAGGAATTGCTATTAGATTAACATGGTCTCAAGCGAATTATTATAGCTGCCTAAAGCCTGTACAAAATCACGTATCAAAATGGTTGAATTCAGGCGGGAAATCACAATCTGTGACTCAAATTGAGATTTTTTCTTTTTTATTTGAAGCGAAGAAATTACAGAACTCAAGCGACTTAAAATTGAAGCCATGCGGGTTGACTTTCGAGGATGGTATACGAGCGATTGTAGAGAACTCTATAGGCCTGGTCGATTGAGGCAATTAACAACGTTGTTGGCGACAAACAAACACTTCTAATGACTTGGCGATTAGGGGAGATAAATTTTAAGTGTCTGCGGGCACATCCTCAATTTTCCACTTTTTAATTCCATCTGCTCTCCATCAAGACTGATGGCAACAGGTGTTTCGGACTGAAATGAAAAGCCTTTGGTGTTCTCGCAAACCACATTGAACTCACTGATATCAGGATTGTCCTTTTGAAGTTCAATTCCAAGGGAAACCAGCTCAGCAAGAGGCATTTCTCTTACCAGGAAAAAGTCCGTGGAGTTTTTTGTGGGGCTTTGGTTGGCCGAGACTTGGACACCACCTCCGGAAAAACGACTTTTGGCAATGAAAAAGCCAAAGACTTTCTGGTTTTGCAAATCAAATTTGTCGGATTGAAAGCTACAGGTGAAAGACTGTAGGTCTGTTAGTTTTTCTAGGCCTTTCAAATAGTAACTCCAGCTACCTAAAAAGCTTTTCACAGAGGGGTCAACCTCGGGAGTGACTTGTGCGAAGACGCCACAGGTGGCCATATTAACTAGAATTTTATCATCCAATTGAGCTAAAAAGATTTCGGTGGGTTGACCCTTGGCAAGAAGATCTATGCTTTGTTGCAGATCCTGCGGATTCAAGTCGACGGAGCGAGCAAAGTCGTTACCGGTGCCATCGGGATGGTAAAGGACCTCAACTTTTTCAAGCCAGTTCTTTTCATAAAGCCAATTGGTGGCGTAGTTAAGGCTGCCATCACCACCACTAACAATAAGCAGGGGAGTGTCTTCGGGTTGAACGTGATCGGCAGAAATCTCTTCAAACTGAATGTTTTCAAAATGTCCGGAAGCGGATAACTTTTCTTGCCAGTCCGAGAAAGCCTGTGGGCGTTCACCAATAAAGAAATATTTTTGTGTTTTCACGATTTTTCCTGCCAGCGGGTGTCGTCTTTCCGCTGAATTCCTGCCCATTGTTTTAGCGTCAGTGAAAGTTTTATTCAACATCGATTTGGACATTTGTTTTTGGTCGGGGAAGAATTGAATGTGTCAAAATCTACATAAGTCTGGTCATCGTCTATCAAAGGTCCTGGTCGTGTCGCCATGGAATTCAGAGATTCTCAATCCCTAGGTTCTGTGAAATAATCGAGACTCTATGAGTGAAATTTTTGTTCCCAAAATTGATAACGTCCGACTGGCCAACGCTGTGGTTCAAACGGCTCAGGGTGATAAATTAAAACTGGGGCAAGTTTGGCAAAAACGCCCGGCTATTCTGATCTTTTTAAGGCATTTTGCGTGTATTGCTTGTCGTGCCCATGCCAAAGAGGTTTGGAGTCGAAGACAGGAATATGAGAAACAGGGCCAGATCGTCTTTATTGGTAATGGCGCCGCTAATTACATCGACGAATTCAAAGACAGTATGGATTTACAAGGAGCTCTGGTGTTAACGGATCCCAGTCTAGAATCCTATCGAGCGGCTGGTTTTTATCACGGATTTTTTTATGTGGTTCAGTTTCCAACGTTGGTCAATATTTGGAAAATGACTCGCCAAGGTCACAAACAGGTGGCTTATACGAAACGGGCCGGAACTCACTGGCAGTTGGGGGGCGTCGTGGTGGTCAATATGGAAGGGCAAGTGACTTACCAGTATATCAGTGAGTCGATGGGAGACTTTCCCGAAGAGCCGGCATTCGAAAAAATCTTAGCTGACGAAAAAGGAAGGGGCGGGAAAACCGGTTCCTAAATAAATGGAGAAAAATTCAATGATACAAAAAGCCTTCGTCTTCATGACCTTTATTTTTTGCTGCTTTGCCAGGGGTGGTGAGTCCTACCCAAAAATCATCAAAGATGTGATCGACAAAAAAATCAAGAGTTGTCATTCCGAGAACAAAGGGCAGCTAACAATCGCCAATCAAGCGGTGCAAGGTTTTTATTTAAACGATGATAAAATTAAAGATTATTTGGTTGATTCAAGTGGTTTCGAATGCACATCTTCGGCGGCCATGCGAGCCGGCTCTGAAAATATTCGTGTGCAACTGTATTTAAGCAAAGCTAAAAATAAATGGAAGTTGGCTTGGTCAAAAGAGGTTTTAGCCTATCAATTTTTACGCCCGAAATCGCAGCTTATTATCGAGCTTCGCGACTCAAAAGACCCGTTGAAGGTGGTCAAAAAGGCGCTTTCAATCAAAGGCACACAAGTGTCTTTTTAATTCAAGAATAAGTCCATTATTTTGCAATCAGGGTTTGCCATACGGCTATAAAAAACCATACACTTAAAGTATGCGTCGACGTCCTTGGAGCTTAGTCATACTGGCAGTGGTTCATCTATTGGCACCGTTTGGCAATATCGCTATCAATGCGATGCTAGCCAACCGCAGCTTAAGCGATTATTTCGCGATGGCTATGACTCCGGCCTACCTAGAAAAAAATTGGATTATGTTTGTGTCTTTGTGGGTTGCGGCTTTGTCGATCTACGCCTGCAAGAGATGGAGTTTTTACGTCTATCTGTTGTCGATCACCGTCTTGTTTATATTCAGCTACTTTGGTTTTTTAAGCAAAGATGGCGCCATTGGCTTTTTGCCTTTATTTTTAGTCTATTTGGTGAACATCAGTGTGGTTGTTTATTTCTTGGTGCCGGCGGTTCGCAATATTTATTTTGATCGTCGGATGCGTTGGTGGGAAATCAAACCACGTTACCAGTGCGACTATAAGGTGAAGTGGCGCTTTCAGGACAACCCCGTCGAACATGAGGGAGATGTCGGTAATATTTCCGAAAATGGCATGTTCTTAAGGTCTGAAATCTACCCAAAAGATGAGCAGGTTGTGGAGATTGACCTTGATTTCGAAAACGGTGAACCCGTGCCACTTGAGGGACGAGTGGTTTTCCATCGGACCGCTGATAAGATTGGATTTGGTGTCGAATTTAACCACACTCGTGAGTCCCGAAAAAAAGTTCAACAGATCGTCCAGTCTCTGGATTCTCAAGGTCGCCAGATCAACACCTTAGAGATCCGCCCGGAAGACAGCCTCAGCTATTGGGTGCGCACTCTGATCACCACCGGAAAAGGCCTGTTTCCAAACAGTAAATAACCTATTTCAAAGAGGTTTTATCTGAAGAGACGCCTGTTGACATGGGGCGGCGACAGGAGTATGAAGGCCTTCAAGGGAATCTGGATTTTGCTAAGTTCTCTTCAAGAAAAGAACAATTTACCAAAGGTCTATACCCCATGAAGAATTTTGCTGACGTCCATTTGCCTGTCACCCTTGCCCATTCTTTGGAGCAAATAAAATTTCACGAGCCCACAGATATCCAGTCGAAGGCGATCCCAATTCTTATTGAAGGCAAAGACCTTATGGCCTGCGCTGAAACTGGTTCTGGAAAAACCGGAGCCTACCTGATCCCCATGCTAAAAAATCTGATTGAAGATCCCCATTCCCAGGGACTTATCTTGGCGCCGACTCGTGAGTTGGCTCAACAAATTTCTGAGTTCTTAAAAAAGCTAATGCCCGATGAAAGAACGTTCCACACCACACGCTTGGTGGGCGGCCAAGACATTCGCAAGCAGTTCAAATCTTTACAAAGAAAGCCACGGGTTGTAGTGGCCACTCCGGGGCGCTTGATTGATCACCTGAAACGCAACACTGTGCAAATTCACAAAATGAATCACTTGGTTCTCGATGAGGGGGACCGAATGATTGATATGGGATTTGCGCCTCAGTTGCAGCAAATCTTGAAATTTCTTCCGAAACAGCGCCAAACTTCGTTTTTTACGGCCACTCTTGACGACAAAGTAAAATCTTTAGCCAAGCAGTATTTAAATAAACCGGTGACCTTGACACTGAACAACTCGCGTCCCGTGGCCAAGATCAAACAAACCATTGTTCAGGTGGAGTTTAAAGACAAAGATGAGTGCGTGGTTGAGGAGCTGAATACCCGCAGTGGCTCGATCATTGTCTTTTTAAAAACCAAGCATCGCACCGATCGCTTAAAACAGTATTTATCGGACTACGGTTTTGCGGTCGACTTGATTCACGGTGGTCGTACCCAAGGGCAACGAAACCGCGCGATCAGCAGTTTCAAAAAAGGTAAGACTCGCATCCTGTGTGCGACTGATGTCGCGGCTCGCGGTATTGATGTCCCGCATGTTGAACATGTCATTAACTTTGATTTACCGATGCAAGATGAAGATTATGTGCATCGCATTGGTCGAACCGCACGCAATGGGGCTGAAGGGGAGGCCATCAGCTTTGTCACCCCGCAAGAGCATCGTGACTGGAATCGTATTGCCAAAAAATACGAGATCCCTGATCTTCTCCCTGAAAACTCGAAAAAGGATCGCAAGCCTCGTAAAAAGGGTGGATTTCGTAAAAAAGGTGGCAAACCTACTTTTGGCGGCAAAGGGCGTAAAAAGAAAAAAAGCTTTAAACGCGCGCGGGCCTGAACCAATCATTGATTTTTACAATTGAAAATCAGCCCATCGGCTGGAATCACTGTCGGCGACGTTTTGAAAGTCAGTCGACTTTGAAACTGAAAATCAAAAATAATCGCATCGTTTAAAAAATCGAATTGTTTTGAGTTTAAAAGCCTGTTCTGGCTATTCTAAGCGTCCTCGAAGCTGTGCGGCCGTCTTTTTTTGAAGAGGAGCGCCTCAGGCCGTGAATAGGATGAAGCCTGGGGGCATGGAGCGAAGAGCTTGATCAATGAGGGGGGAGAGTTGCGACCATTGATTTTTATTCTGATATTCAATCCGGTTTTTGCCTTTGGAAATGCGGCTACTGTGGACGCGAGCCAATTTTTTGTGGGGGCCCATTGGACATGGTCCTATTCGCAAGAGAGTTCGTCCGGCCAAACTTGGGAGTCTCCCTATCTTTTTGAGACCTATCAAGTGGTGCAAGTCGATAAGGGGAGAGTCACCATTGAAATGTCGAGTGCCAGCGACAGCACGCAGGCGAACAGCACCGAGCCCCATCACAAGTTTGTGGTCGATATTAGGGAATGCCTCAACAGAGGACAGTCTCTCGCCCCGCTTCGGAGACTAAAAATTCGGTTTTATACAAAAAGTTTCGGAAGTGGCTGGCAACTTGTGAGCAAAAATCACAAAGCCTTAGCCTTTACTGAAAAGTTCAATTGCTTCAATGACGAAACCCATCCGCAAAACAATGGATCCCTATCTTTGTTTGGACAGGTGCAACCGATTGTGCAATTTGAAAATTACTTCACTCAATCCTGGTACCTCAATGCCGTTGATCATCCTTTGGCGGGTGTGATGATGCGCCGACGCGCGGGTGACATATTGGTGGAGATCGTCGAATAGCCTTTGTAAAAATAGAAAAGGGTCGCTCTGCCACAAGCACTGGCGGTTTCATTCAACACCAGCCTTTGCCGCATTGGGTTTTAAGGCTTGAAACATTTTAGAGCATGGAAACAAAATCAAAAAGTCCATCGACTAAGGCCTAGGTGAAAAGCGGTTGATTTCAGAAACTGGCGAGTCTTTGCATCATATTATCATTGGAGTCCTAAATTCCATGTATTAGACTTGAATCATTTCTTACAGGAGGGATTCAATGCTTCGATGGTCAACCGTTATACTTTTCTTTTTTCTGTGTGCTTGTGACACCAATGTTCATCCCAGTATTTATGTTTACAAATCCCAAGCCTATACCTCTAATGAGGTTGCTGAATTTGAAGTTGATCACTACAAGACTTTTGGAAATTCTAACTTTCTCGTTATAGAAGATGAAAAAAGTTTGCAAGATCAGGAGCGGCGACAGGCTATTGATGAACTTTGCATAGAGTACCAAGTCACTTGTTCCAAACTGGATATGTCTCAGCGCGACGATCAGACCCTAGTGAATATTGTTAAGGCCTACCAAAAGTACGGAGACCAAAAGTTTTTTGTATTTTCTCCCAGCCGAGAAACTTCCGCTCGCTTTGCCGGAACCGTTAACCGCCTTCTTCACAAAGGCAATGAAAAGTCTATTGACGTCATCTTGAAGTCCAATGGTATTGAAGATGCCAAACCTCTAAGAGATTACTTATTGGGTCTTAAAAAACTTGAAGGAATCAAAACCCGGTAACTAAAAATTGAAGAGTTCATGGACTTCCGCGGCTGGTGAAAGGGCATCAAATGCGGCCTGCCAGTGACTCGGTCCGAACACCTGGGAGCGAAGGTCAGAAAATGAACACCCCCCTGGATCCTAAGGAAAATCAATTATCCCATAGGTTAGCCCTTGTTGGTGAATAAATCTTAAACATCAAATCCTTTACAGTTCTGACTTTTTTACAAGGAGTTGGGTGATTTCAGTACCTTGTGCGGATTTATGGTAGAAGAGTCGCAAGGATATAAGGGAGTGGATCGTGAGCAAAATTCTTTTTGGATTAATGGTTATTTTTGTATCGTCTTTGGCGTTGGCCAACCCATGTGAGAGACAGGCCCGTTACGCCGCCATTGCGGCTTCACAGGCGGCTTATGTGGCTGAGGTGAATGGAGAGGTTCCTTCTTTCCGTGTGGCCACGGGTGGCTATTTCACTCGCAAGCATTCAGGGTCACAATCTGTGACAACCAGTGATGGGCAACCGGGCCGTCGAATGGTTTATGATCTTTACGCTGAGTCAACAGCCGGTGATGTGTTCACCGCCCAAATCATTGTTGATTCTATCGGATCAGGCACTTCCCAATACTGTGCGATTCAGAACGTGCGATTTGTGGACTGATAAATTCCTATTAGTTTAAAGATATTACTGGTTCAAAGCGCCCTTCATTTATAAAATATTTAGAAGCCACCCGGCTTTGTTTTAGATCTCCTCAGTTTGAGGTAGACAATAGCAAAGCGGGGGGCTGTTCATTCTCTATTTCATCTTCATTATTTTTTCAGTTTTCTCTTCAGCGGCCCATGAAATGGCTTTTAAAGAGGTCTGGTCTCTGCAGCCACCCCATGCTCAAGCCCATCAACTGGATGTCAGTGTCTATGTTTCCGAGAAAAGCCAATGGCAAGAGGAAGAGATACTGGATCGCTTAAACCGAGCCAACGTCGCCCTGGCAACATGCAATTTGGGGCTGCAAAACGTCTACGTTCACACTTGGCTGCCTTCGCAGAGCAAGCTTCGGGTTGATGACTACGTCTCGTCTGACAGATATTACGATGGGATTCGAAACGCCGCTTTAAAAGCCAAGCAAGTGGCTCCGATCAAACTTTTTTATTTTTCCACTTACCGAGAGAACTTTACCAGTGGCCCGGCTCTGCCCCTGGCTTTGTACCCCGATAAGAAAATCGAACCCGTGGCTTTTGATACAGCCTGGTTTCCCTATCAGTCAGCCCAACGTTTGCAACACGGGGCTGTAGCCTCCTACAGTGAAGAGGCCCATGAGCTGGGGCATATTCTCCTGCAGAAAGGGCACGATCACAGCGGGCAGGAAAATATCATGGCCAACGATTCTGAGCGGCGGTCGCCTTTTTTTACCAACGCACAATGCTCTGAGCTGATCCACCACCCCAGCCTGATTCGCAACTTGCCTCAGCGTCTGTTTCCATTGTTTTCGTCCTTTTATCAGAAATACGGCATCGATTATTATATGAACGATTGGTGTTCTCGGAATACCTTAAATTTAAGTCGTGCCATCGATAAGGTTTTTAATTTGGATCACCTACAGGCCAAGACTGTTTATGCTGTTCATCAACAGGAGGGTCAGTCGTTTTATCCTCGGCGGGCCCGAAAATCGAACGTCGGTTGGAAATTTCACGCTTTTTTATTAATCGAAGGCTTTGTTCTAGATCTCGATTATGGCGACCAAGCTCAGATTGTGGCCGTTGACGAGTACCTCGAAACCATGTTTGGTGAACAGGCCCGGCATCTTAAGTTTCAATTGCGAGACCCTCTTGACCCATCGACAATCACTTACCACGAGGTTAAACAAAGCTTCGAGAATAGTGGGGGGCGGCTGCTTTCGTTGGGGGAGCTGATTGATCAATCGACGCCGTCGATAGACCAACAGTTCTGATATCTGATATCGGATATCGGATATCAAAATATCGGAAAAGAAGTTTTTGGTCGGGGAATGAGCTTTTTTTTTTAGTAGTGGGGGGGAGGAACCTCAAGGCTTGGATCCTTCAGGTTGGCATCGTCAAGAATCTCAATCATCTTCTTATTTTGCGATTCCATTTTTTCCACCTTTTTGCGCAGTTCGATGACCACTTTGTTAAGGTCTTCAATGATTTGGTCTTGAAAGGAGATTCGCGTTTCCAGGTCATTTAATCGTTTTTCCATAGCCGATTTATTAGCACCCTTCTCTGATTCTGATAAGCGATCCCGAGTTCATTGAAAAAACAACAGGTTGAAAGAGGCTATAGAGGGGGCCAGGGTTGAATCTTTTTAGGTTTTATACTACTCCTAATGCTCAAACTCGCGAAAATAAGGATATTGATCCATGATTAGTACAACGGACCTCGGATTGAAATATGGCAGTCGGACACTGTTTGAAGATGTGAACGTCAAATTCACTCCCGGAAACTGCTATGGTTTGATTGGTGCCAACGGGGCGGGTAAGTCGACTTTCTTAAAAATCCTTTCCGGTGATGTTGATTCCACCACAGGTACGGTGCAAAAAGATAAAAAACTGCGACTGTCATTTTTGAAACAGGATCAGAATGCCTACGATGAACATACCGTCCTTGATACTGTGTTGATGGGCAATGAGCGGCTGCATGCGATCATGAAAGAGCGTGAAGCTATTTACGCCAAACCAGACTTCTCTGAAGAGGATGGCATCAAGTCGGCCGAACTGGAGTCTGAATTTGCCGATATGAATGGCTACGAGGCGGAATCGGAGGCGGGAATCCTGCTTGCTGGGTTGGGCATCCCGGCGGATGACAATGAAAAATTGATGAAAGATTTGGACGGCAGTCAGAAGGTTAAAGTTCTGTTGGCTCAAGCCCTTTTCGGTCAACCTGATATTTTACTATTGGATGAGCCCACCAACCACCTTGATGTTTTTGCCATTCAATGGTTGGAAGATTTTCTGATGTCCTTTGAGAGCACGGTGATTGTGGTCAGCCACGATCGTCACTTTATGAATCGAGTCTGCACCCACATCGCCGATATTGATTTTGCAAAAATCAAAACCTATGCTGGGAACTATGAATTCTGGCAACGCTCCTGCGAGCTCAGTCGTCGCATGCAGTCCGAGCAAAACAAAAAGAATGAAGCGAAAGCGGAGGAACTAAAAAAGTTTATCGCCCGCTTTAGTGCTAACGCTTCGAAGTCAAAGCAAGCCACATCAAGGCAGAAACAACTTGAAAAACTGGAATTGGGTGACATGCCCGTGTCTTCCCGCCGTTATCCGTTTGTCGGCTTTGACCCTGAGAGAGAGGCTGGCAATGACATCCTCATCACGGAAAATTTAAGCAAAACCAGCGAAGGCGAAACACTTTTAAAAGATATTAATTTTCGGGTCGAAAAAGGTGACAAGATTGCCTTTGTAAACAAGAACGACGTCGCAACCACAGCTCTTTTTGATATTCTCGCTGGCGAAGTAAAACCTGATTCTGGAGGATTCAGTTGGGGGGTGACCATCACCACCAGCTACTTTCCGAGCGACAACTCGAAGTATTTTGAAGGATGCGAGGACACTTTGATCGATTGGCTTCGTCAGTTTTCGAATGAGAAAGATGAGTCTTTTATTCGTGGGTTTTTAGGGAAAATGCTTTTTAGTAAAGACGAAGCTCTTAAGAAAGCAAAAGTGTTGTCGGGAGGCGAGCGCGTTCGTTGTATGCTGGCAAAAATGATGCTGTCAGGAGCCAATGTCTTGATCCTTGATCATCCCACCGCCCACTTGGATTTGGAGTCGGTTACGGCCTTAAACGATGGCCTGGCTCGCTTTGATGGGACCGTGTTGTTTGCGTCCCAGGATCACGAATTTGTTCAGACCATCGCCAACCGAATCATTCATATCGATGAAACCGTCAAGTTCGACGATTCCACCTCCTATGATGAATTCTTGGAAAGCCAAAAACCCAAAGCTTAAATCTTAAAGTTCAACTCCATAGGCGCGTCCCACAGTTGAAACCGACGAAGGAGTTGTTGTTCCGCCTTTGCCTTGAAGGCGGGCATTGTGATTATCAGCGTAAGCTCTTCCTTGATGACAAGGAGAGCGTGTCGTTTCGGACCGGCCAGGAGTGATTCTTGGCACATGTTGTGCGATTCCAGCCAAATTGTTTTCATGACGTAGGGTCATAGCTTGAACAAGTGTTTGATTGGAAAACAGTTGATTTTCCAGATCGCCACTTGCGTAAATTCGATGGTCTTCATAGTTTGTGACGTCGGGACGGTAGGCGATATGGTTAAGAGTAACAGCGACGGGCTCTCCACTGGCCGTAGTCAAAGACTCTCCGCTATTAAAGCTTTGGCCACCATTGCAGGTCGCTCCATTGAGTGCAAAAGAGATACCTCCACCTTGAAGTTCTGGCAGCTCTCGCCGTGAATTTGTTGTCACTCCATAGCGATCCATGACATTACCAGAGTCTTCAATATAGTGGTCCAAGGCCTGGCTCAATCGGCGAAGAGTGGCTCGATCGGTTTGCAACATATGTTGAAGACGACGATCCAGTTCAGCGTGATCCACTTCGGCTCCCGTGATCGGGATCTGCCCCAGTTTGTTTCCCTGATTATCAAAGATTTCCATGACTCAACAATTGGGTCCGCCAATATATTGATGGGGACGAAAAGTGATGTTGTAGGAAGAGGCGATGGATTCGGCTGTCGCTGCAGAATTGAGGGGACGATCAGCGACGGCTGACTCCCAAGCGGCCAAACGAGTGCCGGAGCAAGCAAGGGCGGAGCTTGTGGCAAAAGTCATTGTTAGTAAAATAATTAATTGTCTCATTATGAGCCCCCATTTTTATAAAAATAATCTGATATTGAGGTTTAGGTGCAAGATTGAATCCAAATAAGAATAAAGCTGCAGCCCTTTGAACCAAAAAAATGTGGACCGGACTGACATCTGTTGAAAGCCTCGCCATTTATCCTAACTTTTAACGAATTCTTGTGCTTTTTATTCGGCAATCATGCTGTGGGCGGCTAGCCATGCGGTGGTCCAAGCGTTTTGAAAGTTAAAGCCGCCAGTGATACCGTCCACGTCTAAAATTTCTCCGGCGAAGTAGACACCCGGTGCTTTCTTGCTTTCCATGGTTTTAAAATGGATCTCTTTTAAGGAAACACCACCACATTCGACAAACTCATCTTTAAAACGGTTTTGACCTTGTATTTCAAACTCACATTGGGTGAGATTCTGGAAAATACTTTGCAGTTCCTTTTTCGATATATTGGCCCACTGTTTATCTCCATCGATGTCGAGCACACTTAGAAGTTGCAACCAAAAGCGTTTTGCCAGAGCGGTCGGGTAGGCATTCTTAAGTTGAGTTTTACCGTTATCCGCTTTTATTTTTTGCAGGTTTGCTAGGACTTCGGGTTTTTCCTGGTGACCGAACCAGTTGACCACTAAAGTCGCACTGTAATCAGACTTTTTCATCTCGCGAGCCGCCCAGGCCGACAACTTTAATATAGCCGGACCGCTCAAACCCCAGTGGGTGATGAGTGTTGGTCCCATTTGCTTAAAACTTTTCTGACCTGGAATTTTCAACTGCAGTGAGGAGTTAGGAAAGCTTAAACCTTGCAGTCCCTTTAAAAGAGGGTGAGCGATTTTAAAGCTAAAAAGCGACGGCGCCCTTTCCGTGATTTTGTGTCCCAAGCTCTCGGCCAACTTATAGCCCTTCTCGGCGCTGCCAGTGGCTATCAAAACACGATCGCAGGTAAAAACATCTTGGTTCTTGCTGATCAGATCCCAAGTATTTTCTGAACCTTTGCGAAGGCTTTGGATGGGTGAGCGGTCGATGGTTTTTATTCCCAACTTTTTAACCAAGTCCAAGTAGGTGTTAATGATTGTTTCGGAACTGTTAGAAGTAGGAAACATGCGTCCATCCTCTTCGGCCACAAGTTCAACGCCGTGGTTGGCAAACCAGGCCACTGTGTCTTTGGCTTGAAACTTTTGCATGGGAGAGAGAAGTTCCCGTTGGCCCCGCGGATAATTTTCGCAAAATTTTTGAACTTCAAAAAGATTGTGGGTGACGTTGCAGCGTCCGCCTCCTGAAATTCTCACTTTCTTCAGAAACTGGTGGCCCGATTCAAAGATCTTCACATGGACGGGACGTTTCTGCTCTTGTGCAAACAGAGCCACATTGATGGCACAAAAAAAGCCTGCCGCGCCACCGCCGACAATGCCAATTTCCAGAGGGCTTGGGTGTTTCATGGGGGAAGTATGGCGCAATCATTGAAGACTGTCGACTGAGAAACCTGTTAGCGGTCAATTTTTCAATTCTGTGCCTGGCCTCAATGCTCAATCGCTGAAATCACGGATCAGGAGTGGTGCAAAATTTCACAGCCAAAAGTTTAGTAAAGGCTCTGTTCAAAGGTCCTGTTTGCTTGTTTGGCTATCAATAAATTAGGCATTTTCACCGAACCATTCACTATGAAGGCTTTATTCCGCTTGTTTTTACCTTTTATTTTCCTGGTAGGGTGTCATAAATCTCCGCAGCAGTTGCCTGAGATATCCGAAGCCGATTTGCAGAAAGCAGCAACCATCGAACAAACTCTCCAACAGGAAATTGAAAAAGGAGATCTGCTTGAAGCTTTGGAAACCGAAGACGGGGAACTTCAGCAAAGAGGATTTTTGGTCAGTCGTTTTATCAAAAAGTTGATCGACTTGATTTTGCCCGAACATCTTGAAGCTTTTGACAGAAACCACACTGGACTCAATGAAAAACAAGAAACATTCGTTGAGTATCGAGGCGTCTACGGACGTTGCCATCAGTTTCGTGTGTTTTATAAGTACAAAGACAGTCGGGTAGAAAATGTGGAATGGGCTTCATCGGTACTGTCAGTTCCCGTGAAAGATAAGTCGAATATCAATGCCGGTGTTGTGTTAGCGCCCACACTCGATGGTTTTACGCCATTTATTGAATCGGGTCTTTGGTTAAAGTTGTGTCGAAAAGGATTAGCCACATTAATGCCCGAATCGCTATATCGTAAACAAGAGGGGCAGTGGCAAAAGCTCCACTTTGATCCAACCCCTCCTTACAAAACAGTGGATGAGTACAGTCTTTATGAGGAAAGCATTCAACGCTATGAATTTGTTTTGAATAAAAACGTTGAAATTCTTCGCTCTTTTGACACATTAATGACCGATCGCCAAGATCGTCTGGTTGATTTTAATATCATGAACGTCGAGCCTCAACGAGTTGGCTTTTGGGGATCCAGCTTTGGCGCGGTGGTCGGCGCTTTGGTAGTGGCCAAGGATCCAAAAATCAAAGCGGCCGTTTTAACTGTTGGCGGTGGCGATCTTCCCTATGTGGTCTCACGATCGAAAATATCGCTTTTTAAAAAGACCCGACGGGCCCAAATGAAACTTTTGGGTATCAATTCGATCAATGAATACGAGGCCTTCATCTCGCAGTACTTACAGAGTGATCCCTTAAAATATGCTAAAAAAACCGATGCAAAAAGACTTTACATGATACTGGCTAAAAAAGACAAATCAGTGCCAACCAAAGCTCAGTATGAACTTTATAATCAATTTGGTCAGCCGGAGAACAGTCGCCTGCGCGCCGGACATGTTTTGACTCTGCTTTTTACCTCTTGGTTTAATAGTGGGATCAGTCGACGTTCGATCGATTCTTTGATCCAAAAACTTGAAAAAGAACCGCGCGGTCAGTCGCTTTGATGGCCAACCGATAGGTTGGGTTCTCGTTCCGTATTTAAAGTTCAGATGCTGGGATACACTTTAAAAATGTTTTTGTTTGAGCGGGGCCATACTCAGAAAGATTTTCGAATGCTAAGCGGACAAAGCCTTTTTCGCCGGCGACAACCTTGGGGCTTAGATAGAGTTCGAAAACCGTTCTTTGTTCACTAAACAAGCCGATCTCCCAGTTTGTGCAATTTTCCTGTTTTAACTGAGGATTGAGCATTTTCCAATTCTGGTAGTTTTTTGAGGTTTCGTCTGTTTCGACCCAAACAGCTGGGCAGCTTTTCTGGGGTCCGTGGAAAAGAGGTTGAGTCGCGTCGCGCAAGTCGAGGGCCAGAGGTTTTTGTAAAATAATATCGTTGAAACAAAGATAAAGAGTATTGGCCGCGGCTGGCATACTGGAAAAAACCAAAAGTATCACTGTTAATAATTTCATTGTCCCCCCTCTGATCGTGATTGGAAATCTAGCATAAGAGACAACAGGGTTTAAAGGAAATACTTGCGATATCATGGAATTCTAAGGCATCGAGCCTGCGTCAGAAATAACTCTGCCTAGCAAGGCAATGACCGTTGCCAGGCTGCGAAAAGCTGGTTAGGCTAGGCCATGATTGTTTTACATCACCTTGAACGGTCCCGGTCGCATCGTATTCTTTGGCTCCTTGAAGAGCTGGGTCTTGAGTACGAATTAAAAGTGTATCAACGCGACCCCAAAACATTGTTGGCTCCGCAAGCGCTTAAAGATTTGCATCCTTTGGGAAAATCGCCATTGCTTCAGGATGGTGGCAAAAAGGTGGCCGAATCCAGCGTAATCATCGAGTATCTTTTGGATCAATACGGGGAGGGGCGATTACGACCCGCTGCCAAAACTCCTGAATATTATGAGTATCTGTATTTTCTGCACGCCGCCGAAGGCAGTTTCATGCCGTACCTTTTTCTTAAGTTTGTAATGAGTCGATTGTCGAAATCACCAGTGCCGTTACCGCTTCGGCCCGTGGCCAAAATGTTAGCCTGGGGTTTGAACAAGCAGTTGATTGAACCGAATTTCAAAAACCAGTTTCAGTTTTTGGATAGAAAATTGGCAGCCAATAATTGGCTCACAGGAGCCGAGTTCACTGCCGCCGACATACAAATGAGCTACCCACTGCTAGCGGCGCAGTCGCGCGTGGACCTGAGTGATTATTCGCAATTGGGGCGATTTTTAGAAAGAATAAAAAGCCGACCGGGGTTTAAAAGAGCATTGGAAAAAGGCGGCCCTGTTGAGCTTTAAACCCGTCACTGGTTTTGGGTTATTTTTTTAATAGACTGCGAAACTCTCGAAATTCAGAACGCATTTGAATGTATTGGTTGTTTGAAAGAAGGAGGGCCTTGGCAATAGACCGAATTTTTTCATTCTCCACTTCCGAGATATCGTCGTCACAGGCGATATGGAACAAAGCTCGAAGAATAGATAATTTCTGCTCGGTGGTGGCAATTTCATTGGTTAAAGAGGTGACTCGTTGGTGCTCAATCGAATGGGAAAGTGCTTTCGATGAGGCAATATCAACAGCCGCACGGGCTTCATGATCAGAAAGCTGGGTGTCTTTTTTTAGTACCTCCAGCATTCGTTGTTTCTCACCATCAGAGATTTCTGAGTCGGCGGCGGCCACCCTCGCACCAAGTAACGCTAAGCAAGCCACATAAGGACTTCGTTGTTCATCCACTGATTTTAGGGCCGATTGTATTTCCGCAATCTCAGGGTGATTGGGAGTTTCTACGGAAGCGTCTTCCGGGCGATCACTAAATAATTGACTTAACCATGCCATAAATTTGATCTTAAACGAGTCTAGAGGCCAAGGCCAAGCCGCTCTGCGAATGGCGATAAAGAGAGCCTAGAAAGCCAATGTCAGAAACTGAAAGCGATGCCTATGGCAGGTAAAGACGGTCTGACACTAGTGCCTGGTTCTTTGAAGCGATCAAGAATAAGAGGCTTAACTATTGCTGTTGCCAAGCCATGAAAAAGGTTGAAAGCGAGGCCATAAAGACCTCGCTTTCAGAAGGGTGATGAGTGGGTTATTGAACAACGGCACACTGCGCGTTGTTAAAATCGCCATGAGCGTTTTTCAGTTCAAAATCGAAAGCCGACGGCTGTTCAGCAACCATCGAAATATTTAAAAAATTGGTGGTGTTGTCGTTGAAAACAACAGCCCCATTTTGGTAAGTCTTGTCAATTTCGATCTGTTTGACTTGTAGTTGTTTTGAATCCTCAGTTTGGTTAATGATCATGTCGTTGGTGTACAGAGCATCTTCATAGACAGTGGCACCGTCACGATTGACAGTGATGGATACAAAGGCTCTTTTTCCAGATTCGATAGAAAACGGCGCCGTTTGCTGGGTCCATGTAGGATCCAATGTATAATAGACCCGAACAATGTACTGGTCACCTTCATAGGTTAACCCTTTACAGGTGATCTCATGGGCCTCTTCAAGAGTTCCGGCCTGATGCGCCAAGGCTGAAAAAGAAAATATAAATATGGATAATAAAACGAAAAATTTCATGACTCCCCCTAAGAAGTTTTAAACGTTGAAAGAAAACTCTACAGAAAAGACACCTAGCACTCCTTCTTTTATCTGTGGAGGGAATGTTTAAATAAATTCACGTTTACTCCGTTTAGGGGGTCTCGTTGCTCTTTTTTGGGGTGTGGCGCTCGACTCCGCTCTGCAGATGCTGCGGCATCGCTGATCAAGTCATAATTTTCGGATTCAAATGCCCGGAACAGCCCCTGGGAATTCTTGGAGTCAGCAAAAATTAGAGAAATAGGGAACTTGAGGCATGCCGAGGCTGTTAAGGTTTCCTAAAGTCTTTAGGAGCTGGATTCGGCCCTTGTTAAAACCATCACATTTTACTAAAAGGACACCATGAGATTTATTTTTTTGTTGCTTGTATTCATTGTATTTCCGCTGAAAGGGCATAGCTGTTTTATGGAAAAATTCCGATGGAAGAACCGTGTTCTTGTTGTTAACGACAAGGCGCCAAAAAATTTAATCGACAAACAAAAACAAAAATTTGCCAACAACGACGAAGCCAATCGTGACCGTGATTTAATTTTAATTTTGTCTGGAAAAGAATGCGATAAGAATGGCTTAAAATTTGATTTTGAACCTCAAACCTTTAAAGCCCACTTGGTTGGCAAGGACGGAACCGTTAAGGCCACTTATAACAAGCCAGTGGCGATGGATAAGGTCTACAAGTTGATCGATAGCATGCCCATGCGTCAGAAAGAAATTTTGCAGTCCGAATGATTCCTTATCAATCCATGAGACTTCGTCTCTTTTTATGAATCCAACATCCTATTAAAGACAAGGGTGTTTGTGGTCTTCTGATTTCTTAAGTTTTCTTAAATGGTTTTAAAAAATCGATATTGACTATTATTATTTAAAGCTTAAGTTACGGCCAAACCTAGGGGCGGCGTAAGCCTGAGACACAGCCCAGCTGTGAACCCTTGAACCTGATCCAGATTATACTGGCGTAGGAAAGGAGATTTTGTGAAGTTCTTCACGATTGTTGCATTGTTTTATTCCCTATCCATAATGGCGGCCGCTTCTGATGCCGTAGAGCACTTTGAGGTTCGTGGCTCGGAATCGGAGTTCTTTCATTTAAACAACCCTGCTCAAGAGACTCTTCAGGAGCAACAGTTAAAACAGAGAAGTCTTTTTCACAGCGAGCAGATTTGGGATCAGTTTGCCAATTTTAGCACTGCCAGCAGCACCAATCGGCTTCGCTATTTTAAGATTCGAGGCATTGGTGAGCGCAGCGAATATGACACCATTCCATCCAACTCCGTTGGACTGTTTTATGATCACATCGATTTGGGAGGGCTGGGCGGTGTCCTGGCTCTTTATGATATCAGTCAGGTTGAAGTCCTAAAAGGGCCGCAAACTTTCTTGTATGGAGATTCTTCGCTGGGTGGCAATGTTCTGTTAAGTAGCTCAGAGGTGTCAGCGAAGCAGCGCTCTCTGTGGGGAGGATTCGGGTCTCAGAGCCGACACACCATGGGCACCAGTTTGCATACAAGGCTTTCAGAAGTTTTCTCGATGAAGTTTGGTGTGCAAAAGCATGAGTCCGATGGATTCTTTTATAATTCTTATTATCAAAGGTTCACCTCCGCTCGAGACGAGATTTTTGCCAATTTCGGATGGCAATTGGATTGGGGGGCGTCACGGTTACGAGCCAGTCATATTTATGGTCAAAATGACAAT
Organism: uncultured Pseudobdellovibrionaceae bacterium; assembly: GCA_964588335.1. Classification (GTDB taxonomy): domain Bacteria; phylum Bdellovibrionota; class Bdellovibrionia; order Bdellovibrionales; family JAGQZY01; genus JAGQZY01. The sequence continues at coordinate 114,569 of CAZPOV010000002.1, forward strand.
GGCAATGACCTTTGGAACACCGATGGATCTTACACCGTGTTGTCGGATAAACTGGGTGAGGATGATCAGTTGACCCATGGTCACTCTTTAGAATGGACGGGACCTGTGACAGAGACTTTGCAGTACTTGATGATCGGCTCTTACAGCCACTCGGACCAATTGGTCTCCTATGACGAGGATTGGAATAACAACGCCTTCTGGAATCAAGTCTCTGGTTGGGAAAAAAACTACGATTATTTTCGTTCTTACAACAGACGCAAAGGCAATCTGCATTTGAAGTCTCTTTTGCAACATCAATGGGGCCAATGGGATGTGTCTTATGGGATTCATTTTTATCAGAAAACAGAAAAAACAGACGTCAACTCCTTTAGAAATTCCGACTTGAGAGAGACTGTGCAGGCCGACTATAAGGCCGATAAACTAGCCTTTTTAGCCAACTTGAATTACCACCTTTCTTTAAAATCAACACTGAATTTAAGCACTCGCATCGAGCAACAGGATATTGAGTATCAAGACAGCGATGGCTTTTCTGACCAAAAACACAATCAAGCACTGGCATTTAATCTGGTTTACAGGTACTTGGCAGGTTCTCATATTTGGCGAGCGTTAGTGTCACGTGGATTTAAAGGTGCGGGATTTAATCCAGAAATTAATTTATCTCCAGAACAACAGGCTTACGAGCCTGAATACGCTATGAACTACGAGCTGTCTTGGGAGTATCAAAAATCGAACTACAGAAACACTATCAGTCTATTCTACATGGATCGTCGGCATCATCAGATAACCACCTCCAGCCAAGACGATCCTTCGGATCCGAGTCAATTCACCTTGTTTGTTGATAATGCAGCTCAAAGCCATCACTACGGACTGGAGTGGCAAGGTGATTGGACAGCCACCTCTTTTTTAACCCTGCAAACCAGTGTTGGACTGATGCAGGCCCAGTTTGTTGACTATCAACTGCGCAATCGATCTTATGCGGGGCGGGAACTGGCCCACTCGCCGTCCTACACATTTTCTTTCACCACCCATTTTCGTTTAGCACCGTGGCTGCATTGGAATATCAATTCTACGGGGCGAGACGGCTTTTACTTTTCAAACAGTCATGATCAATCGAATGCGTCCAATGTCCTTTTGAGCTCCAGTTTGCATGGTATTGTTAGTTCAAATTTAAGGGTTTCGCTTTGGGGAAAAAATCTATTCAATAAGCGCTATTCGCAACGCGGATTTTATTTTGGCAACGAGCCGCCTGATTTTGAGTCTCGCCTCTATCAACAGAATGGCAATCCCTTTGAGTGGGGCCTGCGAGCGGAGTATCAGTTTTAAGATTTTATTTGATATCAAAACTGAGAGATTGAGTGGCCAGGGATGGTTTGATCAAAAGTTTTCGATGGTCTCGGGTTCAGAAAAATTCCATGGTTTTAATGGCGGGAAAAAGGTCAAAACTTTTTTATCCCAGTTGCGGAAGTCTGTACTCAATACATAATCTTAAACTGTGGTAGGAGGTTGCATCGATTTCGATCGTCGAACTATTGATCAAAACAAAAACCTGGACAGGCCAATCTCATTTTAAAACAAACACAACTCTCTAGCATCATCTAACCGCCGCTGCGCATGGTTCCATACTTGCATATTTAAGGACTGTAACAAACTTTGGCTGGAGGGCTTATGAGGTTGTGTTTGGCTTTGATAACTATTGTCTGGGGAATGACTGCATTGGGTGCATCCAATGAAAGCAATTGGAGCTGTCGGGGTAAAGTCAGTTCAAATTTCCGCAATTTCCTATATTCTCACAATAAAGACTTAGACTATTCCTATGGTTCCGGGAGAAAGAAGTTAGATCTGTTTTATCACCGCAATCACAGTCGGCAAACACCCTTAGTTGTGTTTTTTCATGGTGGAGGCTTTAAGCAAGGGGACAAATGTAATTTCTTTAGCAGTTTTGAGTCGCAAATTCGTGCTTTGTTAAATAACAATGTCGCGGTGGCTACCGTGAACTATTCTTTTCTTGTTAGCGGAGATGGTCGAGGCGCGACCCGGTCTTTTGATGATGGTAAAGAAGCCTTTCGACTTCTCCGTCGAGTCGCACAATGGAGAAATATTAACATGAACAAAGTCATTTTGTCGGGGCGTTCGGCCGGCGCCGGAATAGCCATGGCGATTGGTTTGCACGATGATTATTCTGACGATGTTGCTGGTCTTTTACTTTTAGAAGCACAAGCCAGCTACAGCACCTATCAGCTGACTCGAGTGTTTCGACCTTACTTGGAAAATGTCGGTAAAGATCTTGAGACTGTTTTAAGAGAGACATCCAGTCGGAATGGAATTCTTTGGCATCTAAAAAATATTTATGGCACCACAAACTCCCACACAATGTTCGATTCGCGCAGCAACACTATTGCCCGGCAATTGAATCTATTGCATTTGATGGATGCGAATGATCCTCCAATTTATGTCGAGAATGTGAAACAGGGTAATGCAATACGCATCTTTGATTCTGGCAATATTTACCACCATAGGAGACATGCCGATTTGATTGCCTACGATGCGCGCAGAAACGGAATGACAGTGTTTAAGACTGCTGGCAAAGAGTTTGATAACGAAAGTGTTTTGCGAAATCGTCGATTGAATTTCATTTATGACGTGTTTGATTGATTCAATTGAAACGGCCCACCAGGAGGAGTTGCCGAAATGGACCTAAGAATCAGAGGCTTCCAATTTAGATTGGAGGCCTTTTCAATTTTCAAAAACTCGTTATAAAGGACGAACCTTTTATCCCTAACTTTTCGAAGAACTACGCATAATGGTTTATTTGACTGGGACAATCCAATTGTTTTCGTCGGGTGAGCGGCCGTACTGAATGTCTGTTAGATCACTATACAGTTGTTGCGAAATTTCGCCGGTCTCTCCATCGTTGATAACCATTTCGAAATCGTCACTGCCCAGTTTGCCAACGGGGCTAATGACTGCAGCCGTCCCTGTCCCAAAAACCTCTTTTAAAAGACCGTCTTGATGGGCTTTTTTTAATTCTTCAAGCGACAACTTTCTTTCGTTGACGGTGTGGCCTTTTTTGCGAAGAAGTTGAATGGCGGTGTCTCGGGTTTTGCCACCCAGAATCGTTCCGCCTAGGCCAGGTGTGACGATCTCGTTTTCAAAAACGAAAAACACGTTCATGGTTCCCACTTCTTCGATGTGTTTTTTGTGGACATCGAGCCACAAAACCTGGGTGAAGCCCCGAGATTTTGCATTTTCAGAAGCTTTTAAGCTGCCAGCGTAATTGGCGGCGGCTTTGGTTGACCCCAGTCCACCGGGTGCGGCTCTAACAAACTCTTTTTCAATCCAAATTTTGACGGGAGCCAAGCCTTCGGCATAATAGGGGCCCACCGGCGAAAGAATAATGAAAAACAAGTATTCATTGGATGGACGAATTCCTAAAAAACCTTCACTAGCAACCAAAGTGGGTCGTATGTAAAGCGCAGAGTGGGGTGCGTCTGGAACCCAATCTTGATCAAGACCGACCAATTGTTTGATGCCCTCTAAGAAGATGTCTTTGGGTGGAGCTTGCATACAGAGTCTTTCAGAACCCTGAACCATTCGCCGCCAGTTGAATTCGGGGCGAAACAAAGCCACTTTTCCATTTTCCCATCGGTAGGCTTTCATGCCTTCGAACAACGCCTGTCCGTAATGCAGGACACAAGCCGCGGGATTGAGGCTCAGGTTTTCGAAGGGTTTTATTTTGAGGTCGTGCCAGCCTTGGTCTTTCGAAAAATGGGCCATAAACATATGGTCGGTAAAGTGCTTACCAAAGCCAAGCTTTGATGAATCAGGCTTGCTGCCAGGATTCGAATTTTTTTGGATTTCTATATTTAAGTTTTCCATAGAGGTGCCGCAACATCTACCACAGGAGTGGAACGAGGTAAACCACTGGATTCAAAGGGAGCTCCTCTGTCGATAAGTTGAATATGGGCTCCAAGAAACTACGAGTCAGAGGCCCGGTGGGGACTATGTTTCCTTTATAAGAGGTCCCTACAAAACCATAGGCAGCTGCCATCGGATCGGCCGAGCCAGAGGTCCTCTAAACTCTGAAGTTGAAATCTGACCTGTGCAACCTATTAGGCACGAGATCGAAAAAGCAATCGAATCAAAGCAAAGCTTAAGAAACCGGCGGCCATGCCGGGTGCTGTTTCAAAGATAATACTGCTGTAGCCTAAAAACTTCCAAGTGATTGAGGTGGTCATACCGGCGACCATCATTGTGATTAGTTGTTTTTGATTGAGCTTAAATGAAAAGCAATAGAGAAAAAGAATGGGACCAAAACCCGATGCCAATGTTCCCCAGGCATAGAGGACAAGATAAAAAACGTTACTGCCGGCGTAAAGAGCGATGAACATGGAAACGACAGTGATACTAAGAGTGACCAATTTAGTGATCCAATAGTTATCGCTTTTCTTTTTAAAAAAATCTCGGGTCAGAGCGGCTGAGCAACTTAAAATCTGTGAGTCCGCCGTTGACATCGTGGCTGCAAAAATTCCAGCCAACATAACGCCCACAAACACATCGGGGAGAAGGGCTTGCGATAAAGTGGGAAGAGCCAATTCGGGGTCGAAAGTGTTTTCGGCCGGAATCAGAAGGCGGGCACTTAAGCCCACACCGATGGCTAATAAATAAAAAGCAGTAAACCAAAGGTAGTAGAACTGGCGAAATGAGCCCATGTTTTTCGCATGGTCCATGGTTAAAATACGTATCATGATATGAGGCTGCCCAATGATACCGGCACCGGCAAAAAACCATCCCATAACAAAGAACAAAGTGCCAAGCATGGGTTGTGAAAAGGGCGATTGAGGCGTGAAGCTTCCAAACTCTGTGGAGACTGATTGAATACCTTGCCAAAATCCGGACCACCCTCCAAGATTGGAAAGGGCGTAAAAGAAAAGTAAGGCCATGGAGCCGAGCATGACAAAAGACTGGACCACATCGGTCCAAATGGAGGCTCGGATGCCGCCAGCAAAGCAATAAGCCACCACCATGGCGGCCCCCAGGTAGATGCCGGTTGATGTGTCCCAATCAAAAAGCACGGTTAAAGCCTTGCCTCCGGCCTTCAATTGAGCGGCGGCGTAGATGCCAAGAAAGATCACTGTCAGGAGGCCCACCATTCGTCGCACCAATTGATAGTCTTTTCCCCACCAATTGGAAATAAGGCCACCAAAGCTATAGATATCTCTTGAGTCCGAGGTTTCATGAATTTTTTGATGGACGATAAGAGACATGATGAAATCACCAATGAGCCAGCCCACCATGATCCAAATCGAGGAAACTCCAAAACTATAGGTAAAACCAATCTGGCCGATAAACATATATCCGCTGTTGTTTGTTGAAACAGCGGAAAGTGCTACCATCCAAGCTTTTACGCTACGACTGGCAAGAAGATAGTCTTTGTTTGATTTGCGACTTTTGCGGACCGAGTAAAGTCCGACACCCACAAATAAACAGAGGAAGACGATAAAACTTAAAACAATCAATGGGACCTCGAAAAGAAAACACCTTAGCGGGGAAACCGATGCTTTTAAAGCTTAAAAAGTTAGAAGTTCATGTAAAAAATACGTGATTAAGGTTGATTTGCAATAGATCCACTTTTGATCCTGCGAAATCAAACTTCAAAAATCCAAAATCAGACGAGCAAATGAAATTTTACAAAAGTCATTGGAATTTAAATTTTGTGTGGCAGTATCCACCGATTGTGAAACTTTCGAAAGGTGAACCGTGAGTCTGAACAGGCAAAGAGGAAGAGGTAAGTCGAATGGCAAGCCCATCATCGATATTCCCGTCAGCGAGGGCGCAAAAAGTAAAGTGTCGACCGATTTGGATTTTGACGCCGATGGTAAGCAAATCAGCTATCTTAAAATTCCTTATTCTCGCAACACGTCGGCCTGGGGCCAGGTGTTAATTCCCATTATTCAATTTAAAAACGGTCAAGGGCCCACGGTTTTGTTGAGTGGCGGCGTTCATGGTGATGAGTACGAAGGCCCGGTGGCGTTGATAAAGTTGGTTCAGCGTCTTAAGGTCGAACAAGTGAAGGGCCGCATTATTATTTTGCCGGCGGTTAATTTACCGGCTCATCTCAGTGCGACTCGTCTTTCGCCATTGGATCAATTGGACTTAAACCGAAGCTTTCCCGGTGACAGCAAAGGATCTATCACCCAGGTGATAGCCGATTACGTCAATCGCGAACTGATAGGAAGAGCCGACATGGTTGTCGATATGCACTCGGGCGGGCACTCCCTGGATTTTGTGCCATGTGCGGTGATGCATAAACTGGATAATAAAAAACAAGAAAAGCAAATCCTTGAAGCCTTAAAGGCGTTCGGTGCGCCATTTGGACTTTATCTTAAAGAGGGTGATCCGGATGGATTGCTAGATACTGCGGTCGAAAGCCAAGGCAAGATTTTTATCTCCACCGAACTTCGCGGCGGTGGCTCGGTCACCAAGGCGGCTGTGGATGTAGCTGATAATGGAATCTGTAATCTTCTTCGCCATTTTGGTGTGGCTGACGTGCGACCGTCGAAATACACCCGTTACCGTGCCCAGAAGACCGAGACTCTTCTCCACACCGACGATAAAGGGTGTTTTATCAATTGTGAAGAACAAGGGCTCTTTGAGCCTTTGGTGGAGTTAGGTGAAACTGTAACCCAAGGTCAACCTGTGGCTCAGTTGCATGGGATCTCGTCACCCAGTCGAAGGCCTAAGCTTTTGAAGTCGACCCAAGAGGGTGTGGTTATTTGTCGAAGAGTGCCAGGGCGAGCTGAGGCTGGTGACTGTTTGATGGTGGTTGGAATTAAAAAACAATGGGAGGATCTCAATGGGAAATGATCAATTAAAAAATGCAGGCCGCGGAACTCAGTCGGTTTGGGCTGGAGAAATGGGAAGTCTTCCGGGTGGAGCTTCGCAAATGCCGGTATTTCATACCGTGACCTACAATTATGAAGATCTTGACGAATGGTATGATGTGGCCCTTGGCAAACGCGAAGGTCATATTTACAGTCGCAACACCAACCCGACAGTCGCCCAATTTGAAGAAAAAGTGCGGGTTTTAGAGGGAGCCGAAGCGGCGACCAGCTTTTCAACGGGAATGGCGGCCATCAGTAACACTTTATTCACTTTTCTTAAACCTGGTCAGCGTGTTGTCAGCATCAAAGACAGCTATGGTGGAACCAGTAAGATCTTTTTAAATTTCCTGCCGCCCTTGAATGTTGATGTGGAATTGTGTGAAACCGGTGACCACGAACAAATGATTGCCGAGATCGAGAAAGGGTGTGATTTGGTCTATCTCGAAACTCCCACCAATCCGACCTTAAAAATTATTGATATCGAGAGAATAACCAAGGTTGCAAAAGCCAATGGAGCCCTTGTTGTCGTTGATAATACTTTTGCGACTCCCATCAATCAGAATCCATTGGCCTTGGGAGCTGATCTGGTTCTTCATAGCGCCACAAAATTTTTAGGTGGTCATTCCGATGCTATGGGTGGCGTCTTATGCGGTAGCAAGGAGCTGGTGCAAAAGGTCTTTCATTATCGTGAGATCACTGGTGCCACTTTGCACCCGATGTCAGCCTACCTATTGAGTCGGGGATTGAAGACCCTTGAATTGCGCATAGCCCAACAAAATAAAAACGCGATGGCGGTGGCGCGCTATTTAAAAGACCATAAAAAAGTCTCGCAGGTCTATTATCCTGGATTAGAAGATCATAAGCATCACGATGTCGCTGCCCAACAGATGAAAGGGTTTGGTGGCATGCTCAGTTTTGCGCTAGCCGATGATTCCTTTGATGCTGTAAAAAAATTCTTACCCGCCTTAAAATATGTGCATCTGGCTGCCAGTCTTGGTGCCGTGGGCACATTGGCCGGGCCACCAAAAGTGACTAGCCACGTTGAAACCACAGTCAAGGAAAGAGAAACGTTGGGTATCCCAGAAAGTCTGATTCGGTTTTCGGTGGGGATTGAAAATACCGAGGACCTTTTGCAAGACCTTGAGCAAGCCCTCGATCAACTTTAAGATTTGATAACCAGATCTCGGGGAATGTCAAAAAAGGACACCGCCCCTTGATCTGTAACCCGCACAGTTTCTGAAATTCCAACCACGGTTTTGAGTTCAGGAAGTTGAACCCAAGGGATCAAATGAAAAACCATGTTTGTCTCTAACGGTGTACTGTTGCCTTGCACAAGACTGATCACATGGCCTTCGTCCCAGGCCGGTGCAAAAGAGATTCCCAAGCCATAGCCGGTACGAGAGATTCGAGTGGCGCCAATTTTCGCTAAACGTTCGGGGTTACGTGTGAGAGTGTCTATTTCACCCGCTGTGATGCCTGGTTTCATGTTTTCCATAAGAATCTGCAGCTCTTCTTGAATCAGCTTTGCACTTTCAACAATCGGCGCCGGAGGATTGGCTCCAACATACACAGTGCGCATCATCGCGGTGTGATAGCGTTGGTAGCAACCACCGACCTCAATAAAAACGTTGTCGCCTTCGTTGATGGTGCGTCCTTCCCAAGTCGCATGGGAGATTATAGATCGAGGTCCAGAGGTGATATAGGGTGGAACCGACGGGTATTCGCCCCCGGCTTTGTACATCGCATGGTGAACCTCAGCAGCAATGTCATTTTCAGTGATGCCAGCCTCGGTGGATTTAATCGCCGCCCAAATACCGGCTTCGGTGGCACGAGCGGCTTTTTTCATCAGCTCGATTTCTTCATCCGATTTGACTCGTCGTACGGGATAGAGCAGAGATGTGCAATCCATGACATCACGATCAGAAAGAAACTCAAGAATTCTTTTTAAATGGGAATGGCGAAAGAAAAAGCTGTCCATTTCGACACCCACTTTTTTCGACTTTCCATTTTTTGAACGAAACACCTTTTCAGTCACCGCAATCGGATCTTCATGGTCTTGGAAGGTGAATGATTCGGTGACCCAGGTTCTTTCGACAACGTTGATTTGTTCAAGCAGACGAGTCACCATGTAACAAGAGCCTTGGCTATCCAAAACCAGCAAGGTGAAAGCATCGTACCCACTGGTCTGATAACCCGTGAGGTAATTGATGATATCCGGAGAGTTAAGGAGAATAACATCCAGCCCCTGCTTTTCCATGAGCTGTAAGGCCCCTTGGACACGCCGTTGATATTCACCTATCGAAAAAAACAAACCTTCATGTTTTCGCATCTTTCACCTCAAAACACTTCTTGCTAGCATCTGTGAATCAGGGGCGCAAAATAAATCGAAGGGAATGGGGTGAGGCTATAGATTTTACTCTTTCCAGCGAGGTCAGGTTGTCCGGTTCAAAAATCATTACCTTCTAAATTTTGTGGAATTTTTATCAATTTCAAAGCTCCAAATTCAATTTTTTAAAACCAATTTTACCTTCAATCACCTAAGGAGGATAAGTAGGTTAACAAGCGGATTGTTAGCTTGGCTGGCCTTCGGAAATCAGCTTCAGTCGACCGACGTCCATGGACTGTTGATTACCGGGGGGGGAGCCTGGTTTGCTTTCAGAGGGGCTCGTCAATAAGCTGTTAATTTGTAGCGGGATTTCTTAAAAAATATAAATATAACTAATTTAATTTTATCGAAATTTGCTAAAAAAAAGGTCCTTTGTCAGTATAAATGACTCGATTCTTGCCAATTTCCAAAAACGCTGCCAGAACTTATACATGGAGTTTCTCATTGCGGTTATGCCGGGGTTTGCCCTTGGGTGTAGCTTGATCATGTTTGGCTTGATGGCCGGGCAAATTTTTTTATACAATAAGCATGGCAAGAAACGCTCACGTGATCTTGCTATTTTTTGCTTTTTAACGGGTTGGTTTTCTCTATTCGAGGCGATCTTTCATTCTCGATCAGTACCATTCAGTCTGTTTCGGTATTTGTGCGAGGCTGGGTTCCCAGTTATTTTTCTCGCATCGTTTTTTTATTTGAAATCAATGGCGTACTTTATCATTGTTCCTCGATGGACGCGTCGGCTGTTTTATTTTGGACAAGGCCTTCTGGCCTCATTGTCGACTCTGCCAATCATCCATTTATTAATCTTCGGAACTTCTATATTTGTTGATGAAATCAATAAAGTTGAAACAGGCAACTACTTTATGGATACCTATTCGATGACGTTGGGGAAAACCAATATGTTTCCTCACGTCATACTCTCTTTGTCGAGTGCATTAAACATTCTTCTCGCCTTTGTAATGCTTTTTAAAATTCGCGAAAGTTCTCGGGATTATTTCTTGATTACCGGTTTGGTATTTACGATTGTCGCTTCCGGAACTGAAATGTTGATCCTTCCGTTCACGGTCCAGTTCTTTGTGCCGATACTGTTTCTCAGTAATTTTTTTGAAGCCTTCCGAATGAACTATCTCGTCTTTACCGAAGAATCTGAAAAAGAGAATGAAGAACAGGCTGAAAACGAGAAATCAGAAAATTACAAAGAGGCCAGTATAGATGAACAGAGAATTGCTGAACTGGCTGATCGCTTAAACCATTTAGTGAAATCTCAAAGTCTCTATCGCGACCCCAATCTTAATTTGGCGCGATTGGCAGCGCATTTAAAAATTCCTTCCTACTTGCTGACCCAGGTTTTGCGTTTTGGTTTAAATACCAATTATTATGAGTATATTAGTGAATTGCGAATTGAGGATGTGAAAACAAAGATGCTGTCTCTTCAGTACAAGCATTTGTCGATCATTGAAATAGCCTATTCGGCGGGATTCAATTCCAAATCTTCGTTTAATGTGGCTTTTAAAAAGCAAACCAACATGACTCCGAAACAGTTTCGACAGCAATACACTTCGCAAAGCCCTGAAGACTCTCTTTAATCGCTTCAGGTAACCCTTCACCCAGGCCGCAGGTCCTTTACGTCTGAGTTCTGCCTTAGCCACGAATAAAAGCTGACAGGTGAATGGCAAATTTTGTCCCGTTCATGAGAATCGACGCAGAATTTCTCATTCTGAAACAGAAAGTGAATCATATTGAAACAACTTGGCTCTATTTAATGGCGTTTTTATTGCACCTCTTTTTAATGAACACTTAAGGGAGTGCAGTATGGCTAAACTTTTGATTCCTATAATAGTTCTAATCAGTTCTCTGGGCTGGTCTCAACAGACTCCTGTCGAGGGGGTCCACGAAGAGCTTGTGCAAGCCTCTCGCTTGATCATTGGTTTTTTGGATAACGGACTGTCGAACGAAGAGGTTTTTGCTTCTGGCAACGCTTGTTCTGGAATTGATATGGAAGAGGCCACGGTAGAGAGAGTGCGCTGTGAAGAAAGACAAATTCGACAAGCCGAGGCTCGACACGCCGAAACCATCGCCAGCCAGCTACCGACGGAAGATTGTCGAGGGCCTGTGATGATTATGGCCTCTGTTTCCGCGTTACAGAGGACAAGGTACGCCAGAGGTCAGGGCAATGTGATGTCTCGAGACACCCAGCGCGCCCGATCCTTGTATCGAGCCATTCTAAACCATTGCCCCAATCGTCAGCTGGGATTTGAAAATGTTTTACCTTACATCAATGGAGACGATCTTTTTACATTCCAAGAAATTGTCGATGGTGTTCGCTGCAATCAAGTTTCTTTGTTTCGACTGGGTCACTGGTTTCGTGGTCGACAGAAGCAAAGCTTGGAGGAGTACTCTCAAGCTCAACGTCATACCTATTACGACAACGAAACCCAAACCCGTCTATTTAACGAACGCAATCAACGTTTAAGTCGAATACAATCAGCCATTGAACATAAATGTCGTATGGCCATCGAGAGGAACTCAGAAATCGAGCGGAGCTACATCGAAGGCGCTGTGCCATCATCTCTATAAATCTTTCGAAGGTTGGTCAGCTTACTGCTTTGAGTCACAAGGAAAGTCAGTGCTCGGTTGACCCTATAGACAATACGGTTGAAAAACAAACTTATGAAAATTCTAAGTTGGAATGTTAATGGTATTCGGGCCTGTAGTAAAAAAGGCTTTTTGGATTGGTTTGAAGGTGAAAAGCCAGATATCGTCTGCCTGCAAGAAGTCAAAGCCACCCCCGAACAGTTAGAAGACAATCTCCGTAACCCTTTAAATTATCATGCGGTTTGGAACCCTGCCGAAAAACTCGGTTACAGCGGCACGGCTCTGTTTTCAAAAAAAGAACCCTTAGAAGTGAAGTATGGACTGGGTATCGACGAACTGGATAAAGAAGGGCGAGTTATAATCGCAAAATTTCCAACGTTCACAGTGGTGAATTCCTATTTTCCCAATAGTAAACGAGATCATTCCCGTTTGCCTTTAAAGTTGGAGTTCTGTCAGAAATTTTTAACAGAGATGAACAAGTTGCGTAAGAAAGGTGAAAACCTGGTGATGTGCGCTGACTGGAATATTGCTCACAAAGAGATCGATCTGAAGAATCCGAAGACCAATAAAAAAAACGCTGGCTTTTTACCTGAAGAAAGAGCGTGGATGACTGAATTCATTGAAGCGGGTTATTTCGATACGTTTCGCCATTTCGAGCCCGAAGGTGGCCATTACACCTGGTGGAGCTATCGGCCAGGGATTAGGGAAAGAAATGTCGGCTGGCGATTGGATTACTTTATGATGAATGAGGAGGCCAAGAGCCGTTTAAAAAAGGCCTACAATCAACCCGGTGTTATGGGATCTGATCATTGCCCCGTGGCCATAGAGCTGAAGCGTTAAAAGAGCTTTACGTCGTTCCTAAAGTTTGATGTTGTCTTTGACGGCCGCATTCGCGGCTATTGAGCCCTGATAAGCTGTTGTCTGATCCGGAATTACAAGGGCTTCGAAATAGAGAGGTCGACAGGCTGATTTCGATAGCCCATACTCAACTTGTTTCGATTGTGTTTGCCGACTCCAAGCTTTTTCCCTTAAAGTCATAGGCAATGTTTGTTTTCAAATGGCTTATTCGCTTTATTTTTAAAGTTTCTGGATGGAAAGTCGAAGGGGGGAGACCATTGGGCATGCAGAAAGCCGTTCTGGTGGGGGCACCCCATACCTCCAATTGGGACCTTTTTTACACACTTGGATTGATGTACACCCTTGATTTGAACTTTCGTTTCTTAATTAAAAAAGAAGCTCTGGTGTTTCCGGTAAAAAATGTTTTGCTCGCCATGGGTGCTTTCCCGGTGGAGAGGAAGAAACTTGGCGCCAATTCTGTGGATCAAATTGCAAAAGTTTTTTCTGAAAATGAAGAGTGTTTTCTGTGTATTGCACCGGAGGGAACACGGCAACCGGTAACAAGCTGGAAAACCGGGTTTTATCACATCGCACGCACGGCCAAGGTGCCAATTTTGGTGGGTTATTTGGATTGCCAAAAAAAGAAGGTTTATATTGGCGATACCATTGACCCGCAACTGTCAGAAGCTGAGGTTATGAGGCGATTGGCAACGATTCTAAAAAAGGCTCATGCTAGAAAGCCTGAGAATTTTACCTTACCACAGGCCCATTAAACCCTAGAAAGAGTTGAGTCTAGCGTAGTGAACTTTCGCAATCGTCAAGACTGTGGACTTCCAGATTAGACAGATCAATCAGTCTTTCATTTCTCTGTTTTTGACTTTCAGTCTCTTCAGTCAGTTGGGTGGGAGACTCTCGTGAAAGTATTGCAACGTCACTCATCGTGCCATGTTTCAAAATCGCTGCCAGCGCACATTGACATATAGTTCGAGCGTTTTTAAGGGAATGTTTGGTTTGAACTCTTTGATGACAAAATGTGAGGTAGTTTTGCCGAATCACTTGTTCCGTTTGATTCGGATTGGTTTCTGTTTTACCAGTGCTCGGTTGAGCACTGCTCAATGCCGAAGAGATCAAAATCATTGTAAATAAGATTATAATTCTCATGCTTCAACTCCTTGAGGTTGATCGCTGCTCGGTGTGGCTGGGCAATGTCTTTGGATATCGCCTTGAAAAAAGTTTTGTGGATCCATGGGGACGCCACCAATACGAACTTCGTAGTGCAGGTGCGAGCCGGTGCTTCGACCTGTGCTTCCACAGTAGCCGATGATGTCGCCGGCCTGAACGCGAGCACCGGCACGAACGGCGATTCGTGATAAATGGGAATAGCTGGTTTCAATATCGCTTTCAGGGTTGTAGCCGCTGCCACCGCTGGCTAAAACAACAAGACTGGAACGAACAATTTCAACCCGGTTACCGTAGGCTCCCTGGGTGCCAGCAAACCGCACCACGCCTGAGGACGAAGCGCGAATAGGAAATCCTGATGTACAGGCAAAATCGTGGCCGGCGTGCATCCGTCCCCAACGCGGGCCGAACTCACTGGTGGTCCGACAATTGGAGCAATCGCAAACCGGGGAAATCAACTGTCGGCTTGCTGCAGACCCCAATTGAGCCGATTGGGTGGGTGGCCGAGGCGGTAACGCGTCGGCATCATGTAGAGATAAAATAGGGATTAAAAACAAACCTGTCATAAAAATAATGATCATTTTAGAAATAAGCACTTTTCAACGTCCCTGTAAAAAAGAGTTCATTAGTTCTCACTTCTAATATTGCCATCGGCCCCGGCAAAATACCAGACGATTTCAAGTAAAGGGGGCTCAATGAAGCAGACAGAGAAGTAGCTGGGTCTTAGTCCTGTTGAGTGGTAACAGAGGTCAAAAAAACCGAGGCGAGAAAGACCTTTGTCTTCAATGAGGGGTGTGCTATTTGATG
>CAZPOV010000002.1:129350-137576 GCA_964588335.1 uncultured Pseudobdellovibrionaceae bacterium
GGCGAGAAAGAAACCACAACTGAAGCCGCCTGTCGGTTGCAGGACCTTGCCAGCCCTCTGGATGAGCGTTGGTTGCAAAGATGGAATCGCTCTGACACTCCTTATCCTCCCCTGTGTGAAGACAAAGAAGCACTTAAAAGACGGATAAGGCAACATGAGCAATTCAGAGATTGCAGTCATTCTTGATTAAAGGTTTGGGCCTCTTGAAGTATCTGGTGCAACCATTTTGAAACTGGATGCCAGCGTCTTGTTTTCAAGAAATTCCTAAAGAGTGTTTTGGAAGTTTCGATAATAAAAAGCCGCTTACCAACGAAGCGGCTTTGTCTGTCATTGATAAATATTATTCGCAAGTATGAATGTAGCGTGCGATTTCACAGGATGTTTTACCGAATCCTTTACTTTCAACGGTACAACGTGCCACTCCGCTGGCGCATTTGTTGGTTTTATAGCGAACCGATTGTCCATTTTTTGCCGATAATCCGAGACCAGGACAAAGACCGCGGTCACCGCCAGCGCAACTTCCATAATCCCAGACGCCGGTTTTAATAACCATCTTTGAAGGCGCGCCTTTGCAAAAGTGATTATAAGTCGCTGCCGCGCAGTTGCGAGTCTCACCCGGTGAACGAACCACGGTGTAGCCTCGTCCACTGTCACACTCATCATTCTGATAATGAACCACTTTTTGAAATGTTTTAAGTCCTTGAACAAGAACCACTTTGCTACCAACTGCTGATATATAGCCGTGACTTCCTGGAATCGGTGGCAGACCCGAATCGTTACCGAGGCAAGATCCATAGTCCCAGATTCCACTACCGATTTGCTGGTCGAATTGACTTAGCTTTCCAGAGATGGATGCGCGGCTTTGTGCCATGGCGTTGTTTGCTGTTAATAGAAATGCGAAAAAAAGAAAGTATCCCAAAAATTTGCTCATTAAAGCCCCCTTACTTGGTTATGAACTGAATCTAGAATGCATTGTTCGGGGGACAGATTTTTGTGCGTTTTAATAACAAACGTTTCTTGTTTGAGAACAAAATAAAGTAGTGATGAGAAAGAAATTTGAGTTCGCTGTGGTCTTTTGAGACAGTCAGAATATAGAGCAATCGTTCGGTCGATTGAGCTGAAAGCGCAAGAATCTCTTATTGAAGCTTTTCAAACAGTTTCAAACCAATCCAGGCGTCGGTGGCAGCATAGCTCAGTTGCTCTTCTGTTAAAACCTGTCGTTCCCAATTGGTCATTTTGGCTTTCTTATTCACCGTGCCCTGTAAGACCTCTTCGGTCATACCTTTGAGTCCAAACTTGGTGAGTCCTTTTTCCTTTGCTACGGTTTGCAATTCAATAAAGCCCTGGGGATTAAATTTAAAGATTTTTTGTAACGCTTTCAAGTCGTCACGAATGGCGACACCGGCTTTAACGACCTCTGGGTTTTCAAAAATATCCACCAACAATTGAAACTGGGACACCTTGTGAAGTCGGATCAAGTAAGCATCGCTGTTGGTGGCCAATTGTAACAATGCCACTTTAAAGACTCGCCCTTTCACATAGCTGGGCTTGGTTTCGGTATCAAAGCCCAAAACTTTGGCCGAGCTTAGGCCCGAAGCCGCTGCCTTTAATTCTTCATTGCTAGCAATTAAATGAATTTGACCGGTGAAGGACAAAACATTTTTTTTCACTTTGTCCAATTCTTCTTTCATCTGTCCTTAACTACGAAAATTATATTTAGAACCATACTTTAAAATCAAATACATGCAAAGTTTTTCTGCCAATGACTATCAGGGCCCATTATTAAAAACGTCTTATGCATCGAACGTAGTTAACAAATGTGCTTGTCTTTGAGCCAGTGGAGAGCGCTCCAGTGATGAAATCGG
The DNA here is from genome assembly GCA_964588335.1 of uncultured Pseudobdellovibrionaceae bacterium. Taxonomy (GTDB): domain Bacteria; phylum Bdellovibrionota; class Bdellovibrionia; order Bdellovibrionales; family JAGQZY01; genus JAGQZY01. Next base: position 131,216 of record CAZPOV010000002.1, read on the forward strand.
CTCTCCAGAAATTCAATGAGTTTTCTTCTGTCGAACTCATATAATAGTGTCCTCCCGATACATTAAATCCGCTGAGAGCATGGACCTTTCCACCATTAGCAGAGCAATCGGGATCCTCTTGCGGGTTCGCCGTGTTGTGGCTGGTTGATTGTGCGCGGCAATAAAGAAAAGTGAGTTCAGACTTTGAGGGGAGATACCAGTCGCTGTATCCGCCGTAAACCATATTATTGCAATAGTCGGCTCCGCTGTCTGAACTCGTTGAAGCATCGGCTGTGATAATGGGAGTGTTAATGTCGCCTCGTGCACTGGCTGAGCTCGGTGTTGTCGCAGTCGTGATATTTTCCACTCCAGCGATATCGACTTGCGACCCGGAACTTCCTGACCAGGTGAAATAAACTGAGTCTTCTGAACCATCACAAGTCGGAGTCGCAGAATTTGTACACCCAGCGTTTGTGGTCATATATTGGTTGCCATCAAATACACCGACGTACTGACCACCGTTCAGGCAGAGCGTTCCAGGAGATGGATTGTGGTCACAAGGGTCGACGGTGGTAGGGACTCCGACGTAGAACATGACTCGACCATCAGCACCGTCGGCTCCGCCGAGATTACCAATCCCAAGAGGGCCTCCAGCGCCTACGGTTAATGAGAATGTTTGACCTGAAACCCCAGATAAACTGACTTCTAGGAAAGCTCCGCCGCCGCCGCCGCCACTTCCACCGGCTCCGCCCGTGTCGGATCCGGAAGCACCGCCTCCAGGGAATTGGCCATCACTTCGGTGAGTCGTTGTACCACTTCCACCGTTCGGGGAGCTGCCACCCAGTCCCCAAGAGCTGGTCGATGAGGTTCCATTAGACCCAGAAATGTTGGTATCACCACCTGTTGCAACACCACCGGCTCCTCCAGCTCCTCCGCTTGCGGCAAGTCCTCCTTTTCCGCCGCCAGCTATGTAGATAGAGTCGACATTTGAGTCTCCACCATCGGATCCATCTTGAGGGCTACCTCCGCCATCGCCGCCACTGCCGCCTCCGGCACCCCAGATTCTTATAATAACGTCGTTGCACCCTGAGGGAATGGTGTAAGAAAAAGAACCGGGTTGGAAGAAACTCTGCACTGTCGTGTTACATCCAGAGGAAGAGTTTCTTTTCGAAAAGAAAGAAAAAGGAATAAATTGGGCCTCAAGAATTGAACTTATGAGAGAGAAAGACAAAACAATTGATATCTGAAAAACACGCACTCTATCTTATCGGTATTTTAAGACTTTTCTATAAAGCATCTCTATATGAGAAAAATTCTTTTAGATTTTTCGTATAGCTACAAATTATCGGTAGTTCAGCGCTGTTTTCCAATACTTGCACTTTGTTTAATATCGATTATTATGGCCGTAATATTAAAAGGGGAAGAAATGGATCCTAAAAAAGACACCTGGAATGAAGCTGATAAATTGGCGTGGCTATCAAAGCAAACGTTTCAACGGTCCTACCGTGATCAGGTCCTGTCTCGGATCGATAAGCTGAAGCAGGTTGGAGATCCCATAAAAATTGAACAGTATGGAAGCCTGAGTTTGCAGGGGAGAGACGAAGTCTCTGTCAGTGGTCAGAATCTGAGTGCTGAAGACTATAAAAATCGGTACCCCCTTTACTACGCTGAAGTTGGTGATATTACCAATGGTAAGCCGAATATCATTGTTACTGGTGGAACCCATGGTTACGAGGAAAGCGGCGTTTATGGAGCCTTAGAGTTTCTAGAAAAAGACGCGGCAAACTATGCCGACCGATTTAATTTTTTAGTCTTTCCCTGCATCAGTCCCTTTGCTTATGAGGTGAATCAACGATGGACCCACGATGCTTGGGATCCCAACCGCAGCTTTGATCGGTCGAAGCCGTATGTGCCCGAAGCGCAGTTGGTGATGGATGTGTTGGATCAAGCCCGCAAGCGAGTCGGTCAGGATTTTGCTGCCGCCGTCGACCTTCACGAAACACCTGATCGCGACAAAGAGATGATGCCACCTCAGTATCAGCGTTATGGAGTGAATCTTTCGGCGGAAGATATTCTGATCCCCAACGGCTACTACTTAATTTCTAACGTTGCCAACAAGTTTCCAGAGATGGCCACTCGTATCGTCGACAAAGTCAGAGAAGTGACTCCGATCGCACCGGATCCTGAAATTCATGGTGATAAAAATGTGAATGGAGTCGTTGTTTCAAAGGGTTCGGACCCAACCCACCAAGGCTTAAATCAGCATTACATGAAAACAATATCGGAAAATTCTTATACAACTGAAATCTACCCAGAGATTCACGAAGAACCCAGAGGCTCAAAAGAGGCCATCGCCGCGCAAAGAGCCACGATCCACGGAATTTTGGATTATCTCGCTCATCCCTAAGAAAGGTTAGCGTCACTTCTGTGGAGGCTTTTTTCAAAATTTTTGAAATAAGACTTTTTTCTACGGAAAGGTAAGACTCTTTCTGACAGCCGAGTGAAAGTGGTTCATTAATAAGTTTTAATGAAATGGTCTAGTGGTTTTATTGACATGAAAATGGGTTCACAGGGCTGAAATTGATCATTTGTGTGTATCCGGGCGAGGCTATATTTCTGAGCCGATTGCTCCATTAAATAATTACAAAATAATATTTAAGTAATACTTAAAAATGGATAGGGTCAGCAGAGGCCGGAGTATAAAGCCACTTTTTGTCTATAGCTTTTACAATTTAGGCACGGATATAAAAAGAATATGACAATGGGGCTCCCAAGCTCTAAAAAATACAGATTCTCAATAAAATACTAAAAGGAATATTTTTATGAAAATTATTTCTCTACTTCTGTTTTTGTCTGCTTTCTCGAATTTTTCTTATGCTGCTATTGTTGAGCCTTTTGTGCCCGTTCTCGCAGCCGACCAACCTAGAATTTCAATGAAGAGTATTGAATACGAGGGTCTACAGTTTCGTGCTATTGGCGATTGGGCCAGTGCCAATGATGAGGTCAGCACCAAACAATATGAAAAAGATCAAGCACAGAAGACCTTTGAATCGACAAAAGAGCTTTTTGAAGAGAACGTTGTCTCGGAAGATCAATTCAATGCCGCTAAATTGAACCTACAGGTCGCCGAATACGCTTTCAACATTGCCAAAGCCGATCTTATGGCGAAAGAAGCGGATGCGCTCAAGTTTAAGTTTTTATTACTCAGCGAGGGTAATCCGGATATGGACTACCGCAAGGATTTGGCGGCAACATTGAAAAGACAATTTGAGAACACAATTGTTGTTCTAGGTTCAATTCGTGACTCTGTTAAGGCCGCCTCTGATTATTGGAGATTACAAGTGCGAAACGGGGAAACCCTTTTTCAAAAAGGCTTTTTCACCCAAACCGAGCTTCGAGCGCGTCACCTGCAATTGGAGACTACAGTGGGACAATTACGAACACTGGATTACAAGATAGCTGCCGCTCAGGAGTCGATAAAGGGATTAGAAAGAACCTTGTCCATTCTTTGATAAATGCTACTAAAACTTTTCTAACATCAAGACTCAGCGAGAAAGCCCTTCTTCAGAAAATGAAATGGATTTAAAACTGTTTCAACTTCTTAGGGTGTTATTTCGAGCCATCTGGATCTGTTTAATGAGTAAAACCATGGGATTCATCCATGGTTTTAGGGTGACTGATAAACCTATTTGAAAAAAGGTCAAAACTATCAGATTTTTTAATCAAAATAATACGGATATTTTTGACTAAACTCCGGTGAATAAGAAACTCCGGTGTAGGTCTGGAGCAATGACGTTCCTAGAAAATTTGAGTATCCAACAGAATCTGGTTTCCGGTTAAGAAAACGGTCATAGGCTATTGATACAGACTCCTCACCCGGCAAAGACGAATGAATATTCCTAAACTCTTGGGACTGTACAAAGCCTTCAAAGACCTGCTTCCTGGTACGAGATTGGTTTGTTAGTTTATTGACCCAATTATTTAATCCATTTTGATCAGGAACTCGATTCAAGAGTCGACAATAGAGGTCTGTTACATACTGATGATCAGTTAATGCAGCGTTAGGAATTCTGCCACAAGTGGAGCGATGATTTTCATTTAAAATATATGAAGCGTTAACAAACCCTGATCGTTTAATATTTTGAACGCCAGCATAGGGTTCATGTTGGTTCAAAAGTCTCGCCTTAACACTCAGGGGATTAAAGTTTGGATATTTTTTTAAGAAAAGAGTGATGACTCCGGCTACGTGGGGAGCTGCCATTGAAGTTCCACTTAAAAAGAAATATCGTGATTGTCCATAAGGGTCAGTGTACGTATCAATGGCCACTGGTTGATTGGGAAATGTTGAAAGAATTTTATGTCCGGGTGCGGCCACATCGACGGTGTTAGAACCGTAATTTGAGAACGAGGCCAATTGCCCGTTACTAGCTAAAGCTGCGACGGCAATGACATTGCTATGTGTTGTCGTAAGATTGGACGGGTAATGGGGTGAGGAATCATTATTCGAGTTTGAATTACCAGCTGCTGCAACGATAATGACACCTGCAGCTTTTGCGCGGTCGGCTGCATTTTTGAATGCCGTAGATATACCACTACCACCAAGCGACAAATTGATCACCTTAACATTATTTGCAATAGCGTAATCAACGGATTTAACAACGGCTGCATCTTCAATAAAACCAAAAGAATATCCGACTTTGGCGCCAACAATTTCTGCCTTTTGACAGACACCACTCACTCCTTTTGCATTATTCCCAACAGCGCCAATAGTTCCCGCAACGTGGGTACCATGGCCATTAAAATCGTCGATATCGGATTCGTCGGTAAAATAACCGGGAAACAAAGAGTCGACACCAACCATGGCATTGTAGCGTAAGCTGGAAAGGTTTGCGATTAAGTCCTCGTGGTCGACGTCAATGCCAGAATCCGCTACCATGACTCTTACTCCACGGCAATCGCTCCCAAAGTTCCACGAGGTTTCGATGTCTAGATCAATATCAACGACCGAGGAAGAATCTAAGGTTCCTTCGTTTTCCAATCCCCATTGATCGTTGATGTAGGTATCATTGGTAATACCCGAGAGAAGGGGAATTGGCATGTATTCGGCATAAGTAACCCCAGAAAGATTCGATATCTTAGACCTCATCTGTTCAAGAGTTTCAAAATCATTTGACTCTAGTTCCATTACAAAAGTGTCGATTGCTATGTAGTCTATGTTATATTTTTCATCACTGTTGAAAAGATTATCAATCTGACTTCTGATAATTTCGCTGTTGGATCCTGCGTTGGCTCCTACGTAAAGTTGATTGACCTTTATTATTTCGTCGTCGTTAATGGTGAAAATCTCAATATCTTTTGTGCCCTGTAAATCTTTACTTTCAGGAAAGTTTAAGCGTTTGCCAGCGACCCTAACTTTTTTGATATCCAGTCCAAGGGAGTTAACTTCAGACAATATTTCGATGTTCTCAGGACCGAAAATTTTGCTTAACTTTTCTGATGCTCGTGCCGAAAGTTTTTCGCCAGATTTCTTTTTTATCGGTTTTATTACTGGCTTGGTCTTACTCGCTGGAGAGTTTGTTGAAGAAAGATTAGGACTATTAGAGGAACTTGGTTTTCTAACTGTTGCAGAGTGACTTCTCGATACATCCAGTTTCTGATGGAGATTTTTTACACCAGAATCTAAAACAATCTTGGCTTGCTGATTCGATTTTTTTGAATGAGAAAACAGAAAAAAAGTCATGCCTAAAGAAAAAATAGAAATTGATAACAATCTCATTGTCATACGCCCTCCCGGATACTGGAAAATACTGCAAGTTTTGCACCAGGCGGAGGGGCTTTTACCTTCGTCAATTATCTCAGAAAGGCTCGTAAAAATTATGATCAATGGCAAGAAAATGACATCAAGTCTTGAATGAAGACTTCACTACAAGAGGCTTGATCGACGGTATAAAGAGTGATTTATTTTAGTACATTTTTTAAGGCTTGGCTTCGTGCTCTTAATTTTACTTATTTAAAAACAATTTAAGAGCCAAAATCTAAAACTAAGACAGAGCCTTCTTCAGGGAGATCTTCTTCATCAAGGTCTTCGTCATACTCATCTTGCCAATCCTCTAAAGACCACACTTCGCGAATTTCAAGGGAACCATCGATGTGGTCTTGAGCGGCCATGATTTCTTCATCAGAATCTAGATTGTCGATTGCAAGAGATTCCGCCTCTTCTGCCGACTCTGCGCAAACGCAACAAAGGCCTTCCCATTCTTCTCCATAACCAAATTCAATCATCCAATAGTTTGAGCTGTCACTCATCGCGATTCCTCCCGACTGTTTTACTATCTTACTGGAATTTTACCCACTATCGGTTTCTGGAGACAGCTTTTTTTTG
>CAZPOV010000002.1:137676-314959 GCA_964588335.1 uncultured Pseudobdellovibrionaceae bacterium
TACTATCTTACTGGAATTTTACCCACTATCGGTTTCTGGAGACAGCTTTTTTTTGCCAGGTGGGGAGGGGGCTCTCCCTCTTTGTGTCTATCTGTCAAAGCCGATAGGGGGTTGTGGAATTGACTGGTAGGTTAGCTCAGATGTGGATCCCCACGAAGGGCTGGGTCCTTTTTTCAACTCAGGATGGGCAGATCATGCGTTTTTGCATCGGCTCACTGTTGGCAGGACCTTCTGTTTTTGCCTTCTTAGAATAATGGTCTATGAATCGAGTTAGAAAAGGAAAGTCATTAGGGGCGACCAGCAAAGGCTCGCTGTCTCCAATATCGCTATTTTTTGTCTTAGTGAATTTCTTTACTGTCCGAAGGATTGTCAGCGGAAACCAGTTTTAAATAGCATCGATCCGGCTCTTGGCGGATACGATGGGCGGAATCAAAAAAGAGGGCCGAGAGTTTGAATCGAAGTCTCGGCCGTGGAAATCTTTGATTAGTGGTAGTCCTCATCGCGGGGTTTGATCGGCTTTTTCGATCGAACCACAAAGATTTTTAAGTCCTCTTGCATTTCGGCCTGGGCCACCATGGCGCATTTTTTAACTTGGTCCAAATTGTATCGGTAACCAATATGGCTGTTGTCTTCACTCCACCATTCTTGCAGGTCGGCGTTTTCGTCCAAGGTGGGACCAATTTTCACAACAACCGAATAGTTTTCAACTGTCACGTTCACTGAGCAGTTTTGATCAGAATTGTAGTATTGCGGATAAACCGGGTTGTAAGCAATGGTAAACACCGGGTGTGGGTCGGTGTGGTCTCCAAAATTGATGATATCTCCATTTTCGTAGGGAATGTTGTAAGAATATCTGTGAATCAGGTTGAAGTGGTATCTTAGAAGGGACTCGGCATAAATTGGACTTTTTGGATCGGCATACTTGTAATTGAAGTCAATTTTACGATTCACTTCGGTCCAGTCAATTGGTCCTAAATTAAGTTCTACCAATTCCATTTCTCCTTGCCCTTGGGACATGATGTCCTCAAGTTTATAACGAGGGTAGCTGGCTTGTGCTGGTGAAACAAAGGCAATCAGTATTGCCAAAATGAGTATGCTTTTCATATTAATCTCCTAGTGTCGTTGAAATTAGGTTCGTTTTTATAATGCACCCCAGTTGCACTGCAGGTATCCTACGCCCATTCCAATTTAGGAAGGCAAGGGGCCTTACGCATCTGTCCAATGAAATCTTTACCGGGAAAAAAGTCCTTTTTATCCCAAGAATTGAACGACTTTCAATGTTTCTGGCGAGCTCATAAACTTTTTACTTTTTGCCATTTTCGGAGATGCAGCATCGATCTGGATTTTGGTTTGCAAGAGGACAGTCCGGCAGACAAATTAACGGTTGGAGAGTGGGATCATTTGGGCGAGGAAGAAGCAAACCTCGTCGTGGCCTTCATTTTCATTGGTGTTAGCCACTTCTTCAAGAAGATTTTTAATTTTTTGTTTTATCAGTGGAATGTCTTGTGAGCGACAAGAAAAACAGGCGCTTGTCACAAGTCGGTGTTCTTTATTGTATTCCGATAGATTGTTGTTAAGGATATCGATGATTTTTTCTATGTTTTTAATATGATGGCCTTTTAATTTGTCACGGTCACGGGATAAGAATTTTACGGTGGAGCTGTTTTTATAATAAATATTTTTTTCTGAATCGTAGATGACAAGATCGGCTTTAACCAATTTTGAAATGGCAGTATGAGTGGTGCTTTCATCTAAATTCAAAAAATTTGAAATGAATTGCACTGTGCCATCGTAGTCTTTGAGAAGCATTGTTTGCATTATTGCAAAATAGTACCAGTCCTCTAAGGCGACAAACTGCTTCCTTGTCGCTAAAGTCCAAAGATGGTCGTCTGATGTCGGGGAGTCTTGGGCGCGCGATAAATTGATGTCCTCGGAACCCATGTCTTTAATTTGCAAAAGTCGGATGCGAAGACGGTCTTCGGTCTCTTGATCAATATCAAGGAGGCGACACATCTCTTTTAAAAGTCGTAGTGAAGGTAATCTTTTTCCATTCAAAATCATTGAAGTCATGGACGGGCTGATCGCTAGGTTTTGTGCCAACCACCGAACACTAACTCCTTTTTTTCGCTGCTTCGAAGAGTTGAAATGGTCTTTCAATTCATTGGCAATGGAAACGTCTGACATTAAAGGTCTCTCTCAAACGCAATCCTGCAGGCCATGGATTTTTCGGTTTCTGCTTGATAAAAATCAGTCAGATGATGGATCGAGGGATGCAACTGCTGGGGGTCTGGACACAAATAAGGAAGTTTGACTTTTTGATTATCATTGACGCAATAACAGGTGGAATTGTACTTCAACCTCAGCGAGGGAATTTCCCTGAAAAGATCACTCTGTAAAACCACATCCGCCGCTGCCGCGATTTCGTCAGAAGTGAGGGCTCGGGGGGGGACCTTTATCAAGTAAGGGAAAAACAGAAGACGTTCGATGGCATCGGTTCCAAAATAGTATTGGATTCCTTGTTGTTCAGAATTGTAATCCGTTTCAACGTAGACTTTTATTGAAAGCAGAAAGTACAGGTCATCCAGTTTTCTTATCAGCGCTCGTCCACTCAAGCCCAATTCCTTTTGGTAAAGGTCGGCTAATTTTCTAAGGACTTCAAGAAGGATTCGAGACTTGGCCTCAAAGCCACCGCCATCACCGCCGCCACCGGAGATATCACCACCTGGAGCCAGGAGATCGGCACCCACTGACTGATTAATGACGTCGTTGTTAAAACTTGAATTGTTTTGGTCTGTGGATTGTATATCCTCATCAATCCATTGGTGGGGGCTATTGGCTCCAAGGCCATAACGATCCACCAAACGATTGATTGATTGTTCAACGGCTTCTCCGAGTTCGTCTGGGTAATTGCTATCAGACCCCTGTTGGCGCAACAGATTGAGTATCTGTAAACTTCCAGAAACCTCGTAGTGACGGTCTTTGATCAATTCGTGGAGAAGAAGGGGAGGGGTGGGTGGATTGTCACGATTCAATAAAATAGTTCGTTGGGCGTCGATTTCTGTGTAAAAGGCCGAGCGACGGGTTTTCTTGGTGTTGTAGGCGAATTCGTCATCAGACATCAAGACAAGGTTGATTTCATCGACCTCTTCGATCAAGCGACCTAAGAACACGGCTGAATTGTATCCCAAGCGTCCATGTCCATTTTCTAATAATTCTAAAATGTAGGTGCGAAGGTCGTCGCGAACTCGCTCTTGTTCTGTGTAATTTCCCAAGGCCGTCGATGCGGTCATCAAAAAAAATAAAGTTATTGGTAAGAGGAGTCGAATCATTCTGCTACTTTAGCACTAAAAAAGAGGGGCTCCTACTGGGACCTTTTGCGAGGAAAAAATTCCATTTTTAGGTGAACAAACTGACAAATAAATAGTCAATATCGGAAGCGAGGCGGCCGACAGTGAAAAATCTATAGGGACGGCAAAGTCTTTGCTTGTTACATCCACCAGCAGTGGGTTTTACCCCCATCCATGACAGCGCAAGCACGATCTTCGTAATTATAGATTTCACGGGCATTAACAACTTCCTCCACTGTCCACAGATATCGAAAACGGTTCTCCCAACAGTGGACCTTCCGTGCCGAGTCGATTAAGCAGCCGGCCTCATCCTTATAGAGGATAAAATCTAGAGCAGTATAGCCCTCAAGTTTAACGAGTTCTGTTCTAGAGTGAACCGCGATTTGGCCAGATTCTAAGAGGAAGCTGGTTAGAGACTGATTTGAAACAATTTTAAGAACCGGTTCGTCAATGCTAAGATGAGGACTGTTCATGCATTGTAGGTAGCCCTGAAAGCCCCAACCGCAAACAACCCCTCGGACTTTAACCATTCGTTTTATTTTTGATAAAGAGGAAAATTCGATGGCGTGCAACTCTTCATTTCTTCCATCATGGCAGAAAACCTCGCCATCAGTAGTCAGTCCACAGAAACCAGCATCATTATAGGAAATCAGTTCGATCATAGGAAGTGCTTCGACAGGTTCATAGGTGGAAACCCCCTGGTGCATCTTAAAGCGGTGAACTTTGCCTTTTTGGTCGAGAACGTAAAGTTTGTGATTAAGGACATAGGACAGGGTCTTCAAGTTCAAGGTCTCCTCGAAAATTGTCTCCCATTGGTAGCGGCTCTTATCAGAGGGTTTGGCCAGTAAGCACTGAAGTTGTCGGTTGTTTTTTAAGGCGCAAACGGTGGGGTGGGATCGATAAGACTCCAAGTCTTTGCTGAATTGAAAATCGATAATGAATCCACTGAGTGCTGGAAAATTTCCATAGCGGCATTCTAAGTTTCCATCGTTGTAGAGGGCGCACCAAGATCCGCTGGAGCCGTCCACTGATTTGACGATATTTTCTTGTTCAGAGTAGGCCATCGCTGCATGGGAAAAAAGCAATGCAGCTAAAACAAAAATCGGTGCACCAAATGCTAATTGAAGGTTAGCGGTGAAAGTGTTTCGATTATTGTTTTCGAGTTGAAGCTTTTTCATTATCTCTCCTATTTCATTTGTCTTACTGGTGACAAGGCCAACTTTCCGATCCAAAACAGTAATTATTAAGACGGAAGTAGGGCCGACCCGCACCTTTCTCAACAGCCTCCGTACTATTTAAACCATACTGACCAAGGGCATTGGTATAGTAGTAGAATTTCGATTTTCCATTGGTTAAATTAAAAAGGACTCCAGAGATGGGGCCGAGAGTTGAATTTGAATTATCCAATGAGCTGGACAGGATTACCCGATCTTTAATTCGTGAAGTCGGATCGATGATGGTGAACGGGAGTTCAGAAAAATGGCCTTCAAAATCTACCGGTTTTTCTGAGATCAGTGAAGACTGAAGACATTTGAAGGTTTGGTTTTCAAACTCAAAACAGGTGCTTTCAAAATCATGGATAGCAACTACTTTCTGAGTTGTCCCGAAGTTGATGATGGGAGGGTTATCACCAACAATGATTCGTCCATTCTCGTCAAAAAAACCCTGAGCAACCTTCCAGACGTCAAACAGACTGGATCTTTCTGTTAACATCACACAACTACTGGTGTGATCATCAAACAAAACACAAATGTTTTCCTCGTATGGATTGATTTTAAAATCTGTGACCTTACTTACCGACCCAAAGTCTATGGGGTTAAATAAAGAATCATCGGCAACCTTTGAGATTTGATGGGTTCGAATGTACAAAGTGCCTTCGTCATCAAGTGCGAACTCGAAAAATCGTCGATCAAAAAAGTTTTCGCCGGTGGAAACGGAGTTGTATTTTTTTATATTAACCGACAGTCCGGGAAGGTCTTCTGGATCTGCCGATCCAGAAAGTATTTCTGCAAGATCATTGTCTGAAGCATCCACCTGAAGACCATTTTCAAAAACAATCCCATATTGGCCATACGACGACGAGGTCGACAGGTTTTGAATTCCAACCGACAAGGGTTGAGCCTCCAGCAATGAGCTGTAGAAATTAGCAACGGTTTGAATGTTTTCACCCGGAAAGATGTGACATAGGTTTTCCTTGGACTGGTAAACCAAACAGGTCAGTTGCTTTAAGCCTTGTTTGGTTTGAAGGTCAAAAGACTTAAGAGCCACGATATTCTGCTCGGCCGGAAAAGTTTCGAAATCTTCGAAGGTTAATGGAAGAGGCTTGAGGAGGAAGTCTTGGTTCTTCGAACAACCGAAAAGACCATTGTTGGTTAACACACAAGTTAAATCCAAGGCTTCAAAATACTCGATCCGTTTAATACCGCCGATTTCAGAAAAATCAAAGGTTTCTGAAACTCGCTCCATTTCGAAGAATTCGTCACCCAAAATTTCAAAGGTTTCATCAGTTAAGCCATTTTTATGGGACTTTGACCAGCACATGACTTTTCCAGAGGCCAAGGTTGCGCAGAGTCCTTGGGCCAGCGCTGAAAGTCCTTGAATTCGGTCCGGGTGGGCTTGATCAACACTAAAATTGTAAAGTTTTTGTCGAACCAAGGGGATTAACTCGTCCAACGGCTCATTCCACACGGGTTGTTTGAGCCAGAGTTCAAATTCGACAGTACTTGAATCCGACTCAAAATTGGGAATAGCAACTTGGTAGCCTTCATCCAGCTGTCTGAGCTTCAGCATTTGAGTCTGTTTACTGTCGCTATTGGCTTTTTTTAACACCCAAGGGGCATCGAATCTTTGGTGGGCAAAGCGAAATTGATTGGATCGAATTTCAAGTCCTTCAAAGCGAAGGTTCTGGGTCAGACCTTGCCATCGCGGTTCGGTCATTAAGTAATTGTCTTTAGAAAGCTCTTCTAAGGAGACAATAAACGATCCTCGGGCTTGATCGAGCGGTATGGCTATTTGGCTGAAGTTTTTAATCTCTTCTCGCCTTACAGTTGTTGAACCGACTTTTACGTATTTTTTGGCTTCTTCAGCCTCCATTTTGATTTCTGACGCAATCCAAGTTTCAAGGGCATCAAAAAGTTCGGGCTGACGAAAGCCACAGGTCTTGGGACGGCCACAATGATTGTTCTGACTTCTTTCCCAGAGCCGAGATTGGTCGGGAAAGTTTCTGTTGATCAGCTTCTTGGCCTCGGAATAGGCGGTTCTAGGATTGCTGTCGGAGTGAAGAGGAAATTGCATATAGTCGGAGTGGCAGTTGCTGCAACGAGTTCTTAGAATCGGATAAACCTCGGACTCAAAGACTTCATAAGAGGCTTGTCCGCTGGTTGTTGCGATAAGGGTGGCTAGAACAAGTATTATTTTTTTCATCACTGACACTCCTAATCTTTTTAGTAATACGGTACCTGAAAGGGATACATTGTGTTTCTCAGGCCAGTTGTTAAACGACCACTGCTGTGGCAACTGAAATCGCCATCGTGAGAGAGAAGGCAGTAGAATTCATTGTAGACTTTAACTTTTGCTATGTTGCTATGGCGACCAATCGTTGCGTGACTGTTGGCGCACTGAACCTTTGATCCTTCGTATTTGACACAAGCAAACTCGCGACCCGGATGAACTTCATCGACATGGGTTAACTTTTTGAAAAGACGAAATTCAGTGCGACCGCCCGATCTTGTACGGCCATGGCAGTAGGCTTGACTAGAGCTATTGATGGCACAAGCCACAGAGTTATTGGCTCTGACGACACTGACATTTTTGAAGAGTATGTCTTCCGCATCCCAAAATTTGGCAATGCTTTCGTTGCATGTTTTGTAATATTGGAAAAGAAGGTTATTGTCTTGATCTTTCCAATAACAGGACGTGATTGCATCCCACCAATTTGGTTGGTCTGAAGCGGATTCTTGAATGTTCATATATCGCGGATCGTAGCCGAATGCAGAAAAACAAATCTCTTCTCCTTGGTTCGACTCAACACAGATTTTTCCCTCTTCATTGGTGTCAAAATCGATAACAGGGCCAAGCTCCTTTAGAGACGGTGGCGGAAGGTTGCTTTTAGCCCATTCTTCCACCCAGCGTTCGCCGCCCCAACAATGAACTTGATTGTTAATCTGTAAGGCACACACATTGAGTCCATTTTTCCCGGGGTAAAGTTGATGAACTTTTTCCATGTTAGGGGGGATATCTTCATAGTCCTTACCCCAGCATTGAATTTCGCCGTTGGCATATAGGTTACAGACATGGCGAAGACTGTATGTTGAGCTTTTCATTATGAGAGTTTGTGCAATAGAATCTTGTACAGTCTCATCGATGTAGACTTCACCGGAAGTATAATCCCAACAGGCAAAACGATTTTGTAAATTAGTAGCACAGGCAACACCGTACAAAGTGCTTGAATTCCTATAGATATCGACTTCTAATTTCACTACTTTCCCAAAGTCAGTTGGAATTCTAGGGTCAAACTCTTCTCCATATTGATCCCAGCAAAAAGGCCGGCCGGCAAGCGAAACGGCACAGTTCGTAAGTCGGGTGCTAGTATATTCTCTGACTTTACCTAGATCACTGGGTGTATTTTCAAAATTAAACTTGTAGCTAAGAGAGTCCTTCCTTACACATTTCAATTGCCCACTGCTATTTAATGCGCAGAAATTGAAATTTCTGTAATTCGTAGCAAGGTTCTCCGCATTCACCGAAACAATGTTTTCGAAGCCTTGCAAGGGACTGGCGCCGTCTTCAGCCTCCCTGTCAGCACAATAAATTTTTCCATCGGTTTTCAATCCACAGAGTCCGAGTACCGTTGAAATAAGCTCAAGGGTGTTGGTTTCGAAGGCTTTCGGAATTTTCTTGTGCCAACAATAACCAGAATTTTCAGCATTGATAAGACAATGAAAGGGATAAATCTTTTTGATAGGGCGAGTTCCGTTTGGTGGAGATGAAACATAATTGTTGGAAGCTTGGGCCGGTTCAACAACCAAAAACAAAAGGAGAAAGATCAAAGTCAGGATCACACCAGGAAAACCGGATACTACTTTGGATTGCTTTGAAGTTCTTATATTTAAAAGACTCATCGTAATTATTCCTTTCCTGTTCTTTCTGAAGGGTTCAGGCTGATATTTGATAACGCCATTTTATTAAAGGTGGTTGATCTTTCTGGAAAACAGGCAGCCTCGACATTTCCGGCATCCGTGATGCTGCACAAAAGGTGCCTCCCGGCAAAATTTAGAAAAGCGTGGTTTGTTAATTTACACATCGAAGGCCACCATCTCATCAATCATATTCGCAGGCAGGGCGTCCTCGCTGATCACTTTAGCAATGTCGTCGGTCTTGCCTTGGGCCGCGAGGTAGTTAAGGAAAACGGCGTTGGCGACATTGCCAGTGCGTCGACCGACATAGGTGTCCACATCAGCAATTTGACCGTCGGTAAAATGTCCGATTTGAGTTTTCACTTGCTTCACACCGTTGGGATCGAAGTGTCCCATAAGAGTGAGGGTTTTATCTCCGCGATCACCATCCCATTCTCGTTGATTGATTTTGGCTCCACAGCCGCCATCGGTAACAACTTGAATGAAAAGCGGTTTGTTCAAGCGACTGGCAAGCTCAACAGCTCGGCCAATATTCTGGCCGGCAATACGATCGGCGTTGTCACTGTTGGCTTGAGGGGTATCATGATAGTCGTAGCCACCCAATGCAACACAGCTTGGACCCGTGATTCCATTGATTGCCGACAGCACAATACCGGCGGTTCTGGCCTCGTTGGCCGTGGGGTTTGTATTTTGATTGATTTGATAAACTGTCTGGGTGTTTTCTTCTTGGCGAGGATCCAGGTTGGAAGTGCTGGCCACATTGGTATGGAGCTCTTCCATAGCCTCTTCAAAGCGTTGTCTTAGTGCAGTTTGGTTGTCTTTATCCAGATCTTTAAACTGATTGAAGTAAAAGTCTTTTTCACGGCGAACCAACTCTTCAATGGTTGTTCCTGGGATTCCAACCTGAGCCATTGCCGCCAGTCCTGAAAACAGACGCAGCTGTTCGACGTTGGAGAGTTGCTCGACTCGAAGGTCGGGACGATCCAGAGACAGACGGGTTCGACCACCGGAGGCGGTTCCTTGCGAGCCTAAACCAGGACCGGGACGTTGAGAGGTTTTGATCAAATAATCAGTCACCAGTCCAATACTGCTGGTGACGTTGGTATTCACGTCGTCCACGGCTTGGTGCGCGATGGCCGTCAGTTTAAAATTCTGTTGGGTCTCCTCGGACATTTCAGAAATCATCCCTTCAAGAAATTGGCTGATATCCTTAGGGGCCGGAAGTCCAAATCGGTTGTCTAAAGTCGATTGGCGGGGATCGTAGCCAAGAGTGTCGTAGCTTGTTAAAAGATCGTAGCTGCCCCCTTGTTTGCCGACTAAAAAACTTCCTGGCAGAGCGGCTCCGCCCACCAAGTCAAAAACTAAAAAAGGCAGGGCTGTATCGGGCTGGGTCTGAGCGAAGGCCACCTTCCCCCAAAAACTGGATTGAACGCCATAGGCCAAAAGACTGCCAAGGCTGACGCCCATAAAGTCGCGACGGGTGAAACGACTGGTGCCATGACTGTTAAGAACTTTTTTCTGTAAAGAGTTGGGTTTGAAATTCATAGGGGCTCCTTCAATCTTTGATCAAATAAACTTTTGGGCTGCTAAGTAAGCTCGAGCAAACGAGACTCTTTCGATTTATAATACTGTCTTCAGTGCCACTTTGGTTGGCGGCGATTTCCCAGAAAAACTGAGTTTCGTGATCTTGGATGGACTCACCCCATGAGGTCAGCGAAAGATTTTCAAGGTCACGGGCAAAGGACTGTCGATCATTGAGGTCAATAGAAATGTTTCCGACGGCGAGTGCGTCGCTGCAAGCGTTGAAAGTGATCTGCCTCCAGGCGGAAAAGAAGCTGGCCTTTACCAAGGTTAAATCGTTAGCCAAAGGAAGTTTCGAAACCAGAGTTTGGGGAAGGTTTAAATCTGCAATATTGGTGTTCAGTGAAATTTGTAACTGTTGCAGCAATTGATTCCTAGTTGAAATTCCTTTGATTCGTGCGAGGGCTTGAGTGCACGAAAATACCAGAATAAGAATGATTAGTTTTTTTATAGCTGTCATTTTAATCCCTCACACAAGTCGTTCCGACCATCGCAATAAGAAGGTCATTGATATTTTGCTTTTTTTGTAAAACGTAAGCCAGTTGGCTTTTAAGTTGCGAATCCAAACTTTGGGTCGGACAGATGGTTTGGTGGGTTCTTTCAACAATACATCTGTAGAATTGCGGGCTTTCCAAAAACATTTCGATCAGTGGTCGAACTCCATTGTATTTGTTGTCAATTTTATCGGTGGCAATAGGCAGGTAGCCGGTGTGTTCCCACTGATCATCGACCACGACTTTGCCTTGCGGAAAAGTCTCGAAGCCATTGTTCATTTTTTCTGTCACTTTTGTAGAGAAGGTCACTTTGTCTTCGATGAAATCAAAGCCTGAAAAGGCGCCACGGGTGGAGTCGATTCCAGCGTGGCATCCCACACATTTTGTTTGATAAACATAGGGATCTTCGCCGGGAGCCCGAGGGATATCGCGACCAACCCAGTGATCCATGATTTGAAAGTTCATGATATTTTCAATGGAAGGGATACAAAGAAAGTCTTCGACCAGTTTTTTGACCGGACGCCGGTTGGTGCCTCCTTCAAATATGGAGCGACCGTACTGTAGGCTTGTAAAAGGACCCACTCGTGAGGCGGGGTCACCGATGTAGGGTTGTTTTCTATCAACAATCTTTCTGCTTTTTAGAGCGTCTTTAATTTGAGCGTCGGACATCAGAGTGGAAAGTAGAGCATTGGTTTCTTGAGTGGAGGCTGTTTCATCGACCTGATCGGTGGCTGAAAATCGAGAGTCTCCTAAAAGAAGGTCTTTTAGTGGAATATGGGTGAGAGTCGCAATCATCCAGGTGGCAACAAAGTCACCGCTTGGGTCAGAAAAATTAGGTTCTCGGCCAGCCAAGGGTGTGAAGATGCGGCGAACCACGCCGTTGGCGACACTGGACTCTGGGCTCTCTGTGGTTAAGCGAATGGCGTTGAACAACTGACCGTCTTTTAAAAGGCTTTCGATCTGTGCATAAGTGGCGCTCTTTGGATTGAGGTTGGTTCCATTAAGAAGCTTCCAGATTTCCTGAGTCTTATTTGCCATTTCAATCTGTGGCAACTGACACTCCAGGTTTATCAAAGGGTCTTTAAGGGCCTCTTTGGTGCAGGTCGGTCCTTGAGACCAAGCGAAAATCGAAAAAATCAGAAAAAAATATTCCATGGATCATGTCTCCAATGCTTAATATTTGCTAAAGCACTAAGCAAAGAGACCCAAAGGCTCAAGAAAATACCCGAAATGGACCCAATAAGTGTTCACAGCCTGTAAACGTTCACGGAAGGATTTCAAAAACCAGAGAGAGGAAACTTTGCGGCTTGGACAGGGCGTTTCTTGGCCGGGCAGAGATCAGAGTTCCGAACCCTGGACCCTGAACCCCGAACTTTGAACCTTGAACCTTGAACTCAGACCTCAGAGATCTAATCTTTGAGGATTGGTTTTCAACATTTTTGATGGAGAGAATCCTTACCACAACGAGGTGTTGGCGGGCTTTTGCCTCGAGTCAAGGGGACCTCTGATTTCCCAACTCTTGAAAAAAGTAGGGTCCCATCCCATCCTGTAGTAAAGTCTTTTTATATCGTCACGGCCGTTTGGAGAAGCTTTGTCGCCAATACCTATTATATTGCAAGATTCAGACTGGTTGGTTGTCGACAAGCCCTTTGGCCTTTCGGTCCATAACAACGAAGACCCTGAAAACCTGATCAAAGTTCTATCCCGTCAGTGTGGACTGGAAACTCTTTTGCCTGTGCATCGATTGGATAAAGAGACCAGTGGGGTGCAGATCGTTGCTCTTAATAAAAAAACGGCTCAAAGACTTTCAAAGGAATTTCAAGAGGACCGGGTGAAGAAAGTCTATTGGGGTTTAGTGAAAGGTGTGCCTAAGGCAAAAGTCGGAAGCTGGAAGCAGCCTTTAACTGACAAGGCGGAGGGGCGTCGTTCTCCCCAGGGAATTTCTAGAAATCGCGTTCCTTGCCATACCGATTACAGGGTGATCAAGGAGTCCTCTTATTTGAGTCTCTGTGAGTTTCATCTGATAACCGGTCGTCAGCACCAGATCCGCAAGCACACCGCTTTAGCCAAGCACCCTTTAGTGGGCGATAGCCGCTATGGAAGCCAAGGTCTGAATCAAAAGATTAAAGACCTTTACGGTGAGAGTCGCATGTATTTGCACTGTCAAAAGATCGAAATTGCAGGAGCCACTCTTGTTTCAAAAACGGCGCCGAACTTTGAGGTTTTTTTTAATAGGGAGTCCGAAAAATGATAAGTGAGAAAGAAGGGCCTGAGCCTCGCAAACAACTGAGTTCAGAGTCTCTCACCGCGGCCATCGATGTGCTGGAAAACTTGGTCAACGATACCAATCAATTGGGCTCTTTAAGTAAAGAAGAGCGCAAGCGTTTGATGATGGCCGCCGGAAGATTATCACGACCCAACAAGCAGGAGATTCGCAAACGTGGAAAGGAAATCCGAAGGGCTCAGAGAAAAGCGATTACCAATCACGATCGAAATCTACGGGCCCAAACCGGAATTCGTTCGGCCAGAGAGTTTGATGTGTTTTCGGCTCCTTTACAAATCACCTCAGGGTCAGAGGCGCAATCGCCGGGCGAACTGAAGTCGCCGCGCTCTTGTTACGTTTGTCTTTCTGAATTTTCCGTTCTTCACCATTTTTACGATACCATGTGCATGTCCTGTGCTGAGCTGAATTACCAGAAAAGATTTCAGACAGCCCCATTGACTGGAAAGACCGCGTTGATCACTGGTTCTCGTTTGAAAATTGGCTATCAAGCCACATTGATGATGCTGCGGGCGGGGGCTGAGGTGATTGCGACCACTCGCTTCCCCAAGGATTCAGCCTTGCGCTATGCTCAAGAGCCGGACTTCAACGAGTGGGGGCATCGTCTGCATATTTATGGTCTGGATTTACGCCACACTCCCAGTGTTGAGCTTTTTTCGCGGTATATCGAGCAAACATACGATCGCCTTGATTTATTGCTTAACAATGCGGCTCAAACGGTCCGACGCCCCCCAGGCTTTTACCAGCATCTGATGGATACGGAAGATCGTGATTCAGAATCCTTCAGCCCCGACGTGCAAAGCCTGCTAAGACATCATGATCAATGTGTCAGGCAGATCAGCCAGTGGGGGAGAAAGGACATAGAAACCGAACGAGCCTTACCAGCGGTCTGGCATGGTCAGGGACCGGGTGTGGGTTTAAGAGCGTCGGCCCATCTTTCCATGATTCCCTATTCTTATGACGAGTCTCTTAATATTCAAGAAGTGTTCCCCGATGGCCGACTGGATGCCGATCTTCAGCAGGTTGATTTAAGAACGACCAACAGTTGGCGTCTTAAAATCGGCGAGATCAATACGTCTGAAATGCTAGAGACCTATTTGATCAATGCGGTGGCGCCGTTTGTTCTGTGCAACCGATTGACCCCGATGATGAAAAGAGACAACACCGGCCAGAAACACATTGTGAACGTGACGGCGATGGAGGGGAAGTTCCAAAGGTTTAAAAAAGAACCACGTCATCCTCACACCAATATGGCGAAAGCGGCTTTGAATATGCTGACCAATACCATTGCCGGTGATTTGGCCAAGTCGGGGATTTATGTCAACGCGGTGGATACCGGATGGGTGACCGATGAGGACCCGGTTGTTCTGGCCCAGCGAAAGGCTGAGGTCCATGACTTTCAGCCCCCTCTTGATATCGTCGATGGCGCCGCCCGCATCTGCGATCCCTTTTTTGATGGTATCAACACCGGCAAGCACTGGTGTGGCAAATTCTTAAAAGATTATCGCCCCATCGACTGGTAAATCTTTGATTAGCGGTGAAAAAGTTTTGGCCTCAACCCAAGTTTTGATTTAGATTCCTGGAAAGATTGAGCAAACCCAGAAAAACCCAGGAAATTAAAAATGCCCCATTTGATTATTGAAAGCACAAAGCCCCTGTCATCGAATGTCGTCGAGCAATTGCATGATACGGTGGGCGATCAAGAGACTGTCTCCATCGAAGCCGTCAAAACAAGAATGTATGCACCAACAGTTTCATTGATGGGCGAAGGTAAAACCGATCCCCATGTCGCCATCACGTTAAAACTGATGCCGGGTCGAAGCCCCGAGCTGAAAGAGGCCATGGCCGCCAATCTGTTTTCAAGAGCGCAAGCTCTAATTCCAGACTCCTCGTTATCGGTCGAGGTGATCGAGCTTGGCGTCTATAAGAAATAGACGTCCATGCATTGAAAGAAAAGGCCGCGCAAAATTAGGACGTTTTACTTTTATAAAACGCCCAGCCCCCGAAGCCTAAAGCTTGGATCAAGCCAAAAAGAGTGAACAGCACATAAAGAGCAGCGACCCCATAGGGCCAATGCTCCATGCCGCGCACGAAGAAATAATACCCCAGATTGATGGCAATCAATCCGATCCAAAAAAGAAGGGCGGAAGGAAAGAAAAGGGCGCTCTTCTTTTTCGAGAGATAGAGCAAACCCAATAAGAAAATCCCAGGAGGAAAAAGCCCCAAAAAAGTGGTGCCCGCACCGGAACTGAGGAAGTGACCATTGGTGGCCCAAAGACCGCCGACTAAAAACACCGCCATCCAACCAATACAAAAATATTGCGTGACCTTAGCAAAACAAATTTTCCACGGCATTTAAAAACCTCCAACCAATCAAACAAGCCTCATTCAATCTCATCGCCCCTGATTCAAGGAAACAAAGAGGCGACTCGGTGGCGTGTTTTAGTCGGTGGTTTGGCACCAATTTATGAAAACGACATCTGATCTTGGATCAAACAAAAATTGATCTGAAACGGAGGGCAGAGATTGGAGTGAGTCTTGTTGGATCTTACACTGACGTGTTTCAATGAAAGATAAGTCATAATTACTCATGCCGTTTAATACAATAGTCCTTTTCTAATGATCTCTCTTTAAATCGGATAATTTTTGTGGATGTGTTGGTGGTTCTTTATGGTAAAATGAATGTTTCTTTTCATTTACGGGAGTTTTGCCTATGAAAAGTCATGATGAACAGAGGTGAAATGATGGATCCTGTAGAAAAAAATGATCCCTATCGGGAACTTAAATCCAACTCTTTTCTCAAATTTTTCGCCACTTTATTTGATCTAGGAGGCCTTCTATTTCAATTTGTCTTCTCTTTGATTTTTCTGGTTGCCTCAACGGCGGGATATTATTTTTTGGCGTGGTTAAAACTACAAAAGGCTTGGGGAGATCAATCGATACCCAGCGATGAGAATCCTTATATACCAATCATACTTGTGAGCCTTTTCCTTTTGCCGTTCTTTTTGGCAGGATTGTTTCTATTTATTTCAACAGTAAAAAATTTCGTTGGATTGATGAATCTTCCTACCGATGCGGAAAAAAGACGACAGCAAGCCCTTGCTGAGAGGAGTGGGGATAAGAAAGTAAAATTAGCCATAGAAGAGAATTCAAATTCTGTGAAAGAAGGCAAAGGGGCTACCGTTAAGAACTTCTCCTTTAACAGAACTGTAAAACCTGATGGAACGGTGGAGTATACCTCGCAGTCGGCCTACGGTGTTGCCGCCGTTTTCGTAGCTTTTTTTGCTCTATTTTGGAATGGTATTGTTATCGGGGGAATTTTAGACCTATCGAGTTCAGCGAATCCTTTGGGCTATCTTTTTATATTGCTATTGGCACCATTTATCGTAGTGGGGATCGCTCTGATCGGAGCCTTCGTCTACTGTATACTGATGATGCGATTTCCAACATTTCGGCTGCAAATAAATCCTAGCGCGGTTAAGCGAGGCCAAGAAGCCGTAGTGAATTGGTCTTTCGATAGAGTTCCGAAAGGCATCAGAAATCTCAGTATATGGATTGAAGCCAGTTATGTTGAAATTGATCATTCTGGAGAGTCGACCACACGAACTCGCACTTCAGTCTTTAAACAATTTATTTTGGAAAGAGGAGAAGCCCGGGGTGCCAGTGTCGGCGTCCCCATCGTATTGCCCGAGTCCATCGGCCCCAGTGCAGAAACCAACGACGAAGCCATCGAATGGACCATCCGAGTGCGAGGCCAAGCCCTAGGCCCCCTGGGATACAACCTAGTTTTCCCCATCCCGGTCGAATAGAAATCTACGCAAGATCCTACAGAGTACCAAGTTCCTTTCCCGCTGCAGTGTCACCGGAAAAGGAACTTGGTACCTGGAAAGGGTGGGACGAGATGTTTGGAGCAAACACAAGGAACTCTCAAGCCGTTCTCCGAACTCGGTTCTGATATCTGTACTGAGATCGGATTTCTGAGGCCAGATTTCAGAGCTCTGAGCACTGACCTCAGCAATGAGATCAGAGATCTGAGCACAGGACGCAGAGCTCTGGTATCTGATCTCTGAGGATTGGCTTTGTAATTGAGAGAAATGGAATGGCGGGGTTGACGGGACTCGAACCCGCGACCTCCGGCGTGACAGGCCAGCGTTGTAACCAACTCTACTACAACCCCGCGAAGAAATCGTAGTGATATTAGTAATTACTGACTTTGTAAAGGGAAATAAGGACAGTGTGGCGAAACTTCTTTGTTTGTTGCTGCGAAAATAAGCAAAAAAGGCAATGGATATCGGTAATTTAGCCTTTGAGGGCCATTTTCCTTGTCAGTGACGGGGCTTCAAGCCATTCTCTAGGCAACCATGAGCGACGTTCTAACTC
Organism: uncultured Pseudobdellovibrionaceae bacterium; assembly: GCA_964588335.1. Lineage (GTDB taxonomy): Bacteria > Bdellovibrionota > Bdellovibrionia > Bdellovibrionales > JAGQZY01 > JAGQZY01. The sequence goes on from CAZPOV010000002.1 coordinate 154,895, forward strand.
TTCGAGATCTCAAGAAAAATTATGGTGGATTCCAAGCCCTGAAAGGTTTGGATCTGACGATCAAAAAAGGCCAGTGTGTGGGGCTGCTCGGTTCCAACGGGGCTGGTAAATCCACAACCATCCGCATCGTCACCGGCCAACTGCGGCCAACCTCGGGGACGGTCGAAGTCCTGGGGATCAACCCGTCACTGCAGCCAAAAAAGATCCATCCGTTTATTGGCTACATCCCTGACAGTCAGACACTTTATGATGATATGAGCGTTTTTAAAAACATTCATATTTTTGCGGAGCTGTTTGGCAAGGGCAGTGAAGAGGTCAATCAAATCCTTCACAAGGTTCATTTGGAAGATAAACGCAAAACCAAAGTCAAAAATTTATCAAAAGGTTTAAGGCAGCGGGTTTTGATCGCGCGGGCTCTGGTGCACTCACCGGATTTTATTATTTTAGATGAGCCAACCACGGGCCTTGATCCCAGCTCTTCGGAAAGCATTTACAATATCCTAGAGGGGCTTAAAGCCAATGGAGCGACCATCTTGTTGACCACCCACTTGATGAACGATGTCGATCGTCTTTGTGACCATATTGTGTTTATCAATCGAGGGCTGAAAGTGGAAGAGGGGAGTCCGGCAGAATTGAAACAAAAGCACAGCCTGCCTACCATCGAAGTGGAGATTTCTGAAAAGGGTCAACACCGAGTGGAATCGATTTTTAAACGCGGTGACTGGTTGAGTTTGGTTCAGCAATTGAAAGGCGACGGCGAAATTGTTCGCATCAAAACCCATGAACCTAAATTAGAGGACATTTTTATTAAGCTTGTGGAGGGAGAAGGATGATTGCGCCCTCACGCGTGCTGACGGTTGTTAAAAAAGACCTGGCCTGGGCGTCGGGGAATTTAAAGCTCCTGGGAGTGATGGTCCTGCCTCTGTTTGTGGTGGTGTTTTTCTCACGTTTTGATGCGGCGGCCACTTTTGGTTTCTCGTTGATATTTGTGAATGCGTTTGTCGGGATTTTTTCCACATCTTATCTGGTGATCGAAGAGAAGAACAAAGGCACTCTGCTGGCCCTGTTAACCAGTCCGCTCACCGGATCAGAACTTCTTTTAGGGAAGTTTTTATTCAACCTGATTCTGTGCAGTTTCTTTTCCTTGTTGGTGATTCTACTGAATAATCGCATGGACTTGTTTTTACAACCTTTGGCTCTTCTTAATATTTTTCTATTTGCTGGAACCACCTGTTTTGTGGGGTTTGTCACCGGCGTGTTTTTTAGAAACGAACAAGAGATGAGTGTCTTAGCGCCGTTTTTAATGGTTCTGTTTTGCTTTGGTGATGCCGCTGAGAAAGTTTCGGATCAGAACAATATCCACGCTTTTTTTCCGGACTTCCATGTGGCGCGCAGTGTATTGGATGTTCCCATGAGCTTTGGCGATTTGTGGGGGCACACTCTGTTTAGCCTGGCCATGTTCTTTGTGGCCTTTGGAATGGCGACGTTCTATACGCAATTTTATTTTTCAAACAACCGTGAGAAAAGATTCTCCAATCGTCTGGTGGGGTTTGTGATCGCCTTTGTTGGCGTTCTGATAGGCTCTGGGATTTACGCCAATGCCACTCACCCGAATCCGAAAATGCAGGGCAGCCTGGAAGTGCTGGAGCTGACAACGCCCCAGGTGCAGGCCGAGTTTAAGTTTGATCCGAAGGTGTTTCGCCATAAAACCTTGCTGGAGTCGCGCAAAAAAGTTGTGGAGTTACTGACTTTTAAAAACGAGAAAAATGCCAACGTGGTGCTAGCCATTCGCGATCTCGATGATGATGAAAACACCATCGCCAAGCGTCTGGCGAAAGTCAATGAGGATCGCACTCGAAATATTATTTCCTTTGAAGAAAGACAGTGGAAAGACCATAGCCTTCGGCAGTGGATGTATGCCAAGCGCAGCCGCTTTATCGTTTTGCGAGAGACCTATTGCGGCAAGCAGGTGTTTCAGGTTTCTATGGATATGCCTTTAAAAAAGATGGGGCGGTTTTATAAGGATTTTAAAATCTTTAAGTCCCTGTTTGAAGCCATCGAAATGAAGTGTCGTTAATCAAACTGAGTCAGCTCAGCGGTCAGTTGGCTGTACTTTTCCTTAATCAGTTCATTTTTTGCATTCAAGCCCAGTTCTTCCAGCGGCGGTAGCGGCAGACGACTGGGGGCGATCAGCACTTGGGTGTTGGTAAGACCGACGGTGCCGACAATGTAAAAGATCTCTTCAATCCAGTGGTCGCCAATCGGCACACAGCCAATGGTTTTGTCCCGACCATGGATAAAAATATCGCCCCCCATATCAGTGATGTTGTCAGCCTTTCCTCTTTTGCGATCGTTTTTGTTGGGGTAGTTGATTCCCACCGAAAGGTAGTAAGAACTGTTCGGATTGAGGATCGAAGCCCGATACAGGCCTTCAGGAATTTGAAAATCCCCCTGTTTGTTTTTCGGCCCGGCTTTTCCCGAGAATCCGAACATTTTATAGGTTTTGAGTTTTTTGTAAGTCGGCTCGCGCAACCACAGCTCCATCTGTCGCTCTTTTTTGTAAACCACGAGGGCGATTTTGGTTTTGTCTTTTTTAAGCTGTTGGGTGATCTCGGGGATGCGGTCTGGAACAAAAGTGGCCAGCCATTTCATGCGGTCTTGCAAATTGCCTTTGGCCAGATTGGGTTTGCGAATTTTGCCTTTTTCAAGATAACGATACTCCCACAGCTTAAAGGCTTCGGCCTGTTGTTGCGTCAACACTAGGAATAAGACGACAGACACGACCAAAGACGCCCTTACGACAAATGTGAAGCTGGGTTTCGTCATTGTTTCATTGTAAAAGAGAGACCCGGTTCCTTGCAAGGCAAGGAACTGATCGGGTCGAAAAAGGGGATAAAGGGATGACCAAAGGGACTCGGCCTTGGCCCAAGATGCGAACTTATATTTCCCATGTGGGTGTTGCGAGAGAGCAGGCCGCTGAGTCCTCTGAGAGCTCGCAACTGGTTCGCTCAATATCTTTTATATATTCTGTATCATCAAAACAAACCTGACTCGATCGCTGAACTCCGTTCGCGAATCGACTCACCGCTGAGGCGTAGTGGGCGCCTTCTCCATAAAGGGAAAGTGCACCGGGTGTGCTGGTGTGCGGATTGTAGTAAAAGCCTGTGCGTCCATACTGATATTTTAAGTAAAGGGCCGAGACAAAAAGGTCCATTTCATAGTCGCCTTGATTTCTCAAATAAGATTTCACTTCTTCAGGAGAGTGAGTGAACAGTTCAAAAAAATCGTCCTGCCGATCTCCCAAACAACGGTCTATTAAGGTTTGTAAAGCTTGGCGAGCCGGTTCGTAACCAGCCCCCCTTCGGCCCGGGAGTTGCAATTGATCTTTGAACTCCCTGACGGGCCAAATTGTTATCTGCCCACACCCAGATGCTGAACTTGCGGAACTGGATTGGTTGAGTTTCTCCATACAGTATGTGGATTCTTTTTTTATCAAACCGGCAAACACACTGAAGTCGTTGCCGGTGCATTGAGCGATATCGACAATCAGTTCTGAAAGTTCGGTATCGCTAATGTCGTCAAGCTCGGGGCGGGTCACCTCTAAGCTGCGCGCCACTCTTGACGCTTTTTCGTGGCGACTGATGCCACGATTCTCATCAAAGGTTGCCGATGCCAGCATCCGATCCGCCTCGCGTTGATTGATGGGGGTTGCGGTGTTGATGACTTGATGGTCGATACACACCATACCGGCCAACCCTAAACTTGCACTAAAAAATGTTATAATCACCAGGAGACATAGCAGTGCTCCTTGGTTCTTCGCCAAAAGATCCATAGTGTTACCCTCATTCGTCCTAACCTCGACATCATTGTCTCGGTTGCTGGCCTTCTTGTTCAAGAGGGATGCCAATTGTAGGGATTTCAGAGGCATTGATGATTAGGGGTTTAATTTGTTCTTAGACAATTTTTTGAAAACCTTATCTAGAGGTCTATAAAAAAGATGCGACAGCCTTGCGCCTGTTGAGAGACAGTAAAAGTCACCGGGTAAAAATCACCCGTGTAAAAGGGTTAGGTTGTTTTGTAGGCCATGCCCAGGGGTTCGATCATTTTAATGCCATAGGCGATCTCAGAGCCCCGTCTCTGGTGGCGCACCACTTGTCCGACAAAATCAATTTGAGCGGTGGAGAGATTACCAATTTTGCCTTTTAAATTCTGCCCCACCTCAAAAATCTTTTGGTCGGACCCTGAAACATCCACAATCAACAAGCCAAAAGCATTGTAGTTGACGGTCAGAAACTCCTCGTATCCGGTTTCGGTTTCAACATAGACCGGAATGGTTCCTAAAAACCGCTTCGCCACTCGCGAGCGCTGTGGGTTTTCTTTCAGAAAAACCGGTTCTGTTCCGGTTTCAGCGGGGACTTGATAGAGCTCACCGCTATTGACTTCCATGGCCGACAAAGAGCCATCGAAGACACAGCCAGTGTCAAGGTTGATTCTTTTCTTTGTCACTTCCACTTCGGAGGTGGGAGTATGACCGTGGACAATAATCTTTTCCCACTGAAAGCGACTGTTCATAAACGTATTGCGCACCCAAAGCAGATCGTTGCGATGTTGAAGATCGTCAAGCTGATTGAGCTTGATATTTGGAACTCCGGCATGGACAAAGAAATGAGTGTCTGTCTCATAGTAAAGTCGCAGGTTTTGTAGAAAGTGCATATGCGCATCGGGGATCGTGTATTGATTGCCCTCGGTCACATAGCTTGCCAGGGTGGCGCTGCCGCCGTTTAAAATAAAAAAACCGGCCAGCGATGAAGAAGGGTCCCTTAGGAACTCCAACATCATGTCTTCGTGATTTCCCATCAAGGCCACCACGTTGTAGTCTCTTTCTAATTCAATAATGGTTTGCAGGACTTCAGAGGAGGCGGGGCCCCGGTCGACGTAGTCGCCCAGAAAAACGATTGTTGAGCTTGAATCTAAAGGCAATAGAGAAAGGAGTTTCTTCAACTCCTTAGCACAACCATGAATGTCACCGATTGCAAAGACTTTGTCTCGACCCATCTTTGCATTTTATTTACATAGTGGAATCGAGGTCAAAAGGATTCTCGTCAGAGACGAGCTTTGATGGATTTTTTACTTTCACTTGATTCAGCAATTTGGCCTGCTCTCGAGAGCAGATAGAAACTTGGTAGTTACCAAAATTGCAGCTGACATTGAAATTGTAAATGAACTTGGCGTTCTTTTCTGGATCGTCATTCAAGTCACAGGTCTCAACCGAGGGCTCCGTTTTGATTACAGCTTTTACGCTACAGCCGTCGGCTTTACTGAAGCGGTTTTTCACCGAATCAGGCAGATCTTTCTTCACTCCATCTTGGATACTTTGAGCGTTCCAAAACACATTCGTCACAGATCGAATCTCTTGCTCATTGATGGGCAATTCATCAAAAAGCTCAGTATCAATTCCATTGGAGTTGATTGCGTCTTCAGCGTGCAATGTCATGGGATAGAGTGCGAAGAGAGTGAAGATCATCATAAAATTTTTCATCGTATTACCGCCTTTGGTCGAGACTATAGATCTATCTTACTGGAATTACTGATAGAATCAAAGACCCAATATGAGAATATAGAATTTTGTTTTAAACAAAAGGTTTAACTTTTTGACGATTTCAAAAGTCCCAAGTGAAACTGTCAAAAAGTTCGATAAAAAAGTTTAAATAGTATCGAAGTCTGAAGCGGACAAAGCTTTTGCTATTGAGTTTCAGAAGCTAAGGGTTGGAATTGAATTTTATTGTTATGCCAATAACAAACTTCTATTTCATGGCCCGTGGGATCATAGAGATACCAAGACTTCGAATGGGGATAATCCCAAACCAGGTGGGGTTCGATGTTTAAGCTTTGCAAATGCTTTTCCCATAATTCCGGATCTGAAACCCTAAGGCCAAAGTGGTAAACTTTGTGGTGGTCGCTGGTATCGGGCTTGGCTTTGCTTGGTAACTCGTAAAGACAAAGGAGGCTTTGGTCATTTTGAATAATGGCATAAGGGGTTTCGCGGTGTTGACCTTTTTCTACAACTTCAAACTTAAAAAGATTTTTATACCAGTTAAGACTGTCGCTCAGATTTTCTACGCTGAGATTGATGTGATCAAGACTGACCATTGTGAACCCTCCTATTGGTATTTAAAAAATAAGAGGAAAGCTGGGGTTTTGTCGATAAGTCAATTTTCCCTGATTTTCTGTGACAAGTTGAAAAGGTTCATGTTCAAAATAGAGAAAACCATCAAGATCAAAGTAATCCACGTCTTGCGCCATGGTCATGGCTCCAGCAATACCGAGGGAGGATTCCACCATGCAACCCAACATGATCTTTAAGCCCCAGGCTTTGGCTTGTTGAATCTGCTGGCGCGCTCTTTGATAGGATCCAGCCTTCATCAACTTAATATTCACACCGTGAAATTGCTTTTTAAAATCTTCGCTCAATAAGTCACTTTGTACCGATTCATCGGCAAAAATAGGTAGGGGACTGTGTTGCTTTAAGTTTATATACTCATCCACCGAGCCCCGCTGCAATGGCTCTTCAATAAACTGAATATTCAATGCCGAGACGGCCTTCGCAAAGGCCAAAGCTTGTTGTGAGTTTTGAAAAGCCTCGTTGGCATCAATTCTCAACGGGCCATTGTACAGACGCGATAGCTCTTGGCAGGCCTCAACGGGCTGGTCTTGTGAAATCTTTAACTTCAAAACCGGAAAGCGTTGCAGCTGAAACTTTTCAAAGAAAGGTTGAATCTCTGCAAGGGGAAGGATGGGGAGTGAAAACGAGGTGGCAATCGGCGTTTGATCTTGCAGACCTAAATGCTCGTGCAAGCGCTGTCCTTGCTGTTGACTGTGCCAGTGGGTGAGTGCCGATGTCATCCCAAACTTCAAATGACTGGGTAGAGAGCTGTTCTGAATGTCTTGCCAGCTGTTAAACGGCAGGTCTTTAAAATTTTGAAACTCGGCGATCAGGCTTTTGGCTTTTTGGGGGTCGGCGGTGATTCCTGCGACTTCGCCGGTGGCAAAGTGACCGTCCTTTTGTAGGTTGATGAAAAACAGACTCTTCTCGGTGCTTTCACCTCGGGAGATTTTCCAGGTGAATTGCAAAGGAAGTTTTTTGGTTTCAATGCTCCACTGATACATTCCCTTATTGTGCCTGGGGTGAGGCCAACAAACAAATCTTGGGGCATCGGGACGAGGCTTATATGTGCAAAGCTAGACCCTTTTCGCAGATCCTTGTCAATCGTCTAAGAGTGTAGAATAATTTAGAAATGCGAAGACGACCTTGGGCTCTGGTGATTTTGTCCGGGCTCCATTTTGTGGCCCCATTGGGGAATATTATTTTCAACGCCATTATCCTCAATCGAAATGTCATGAATTATTTTGTCTACGCCATGAGTCCTCAGTACTTCACTCGCAATTGGTTTTTATTTGTCTGTCCGATTGCTGCTGGCCTTGCTATTTACGCTTGTAAAAAGTGGAGCTTTTATGTTTACGCCTTATCGATCACAGCCCTGTTCTACTTTTCCTACACCAACTCGATGACAAAGTTTGATAGTATTGGTCTGTTGCCGATTATTTTTGTGTATTTGGTCAACATTGTTGTAGTGACTTATTTCCTTATTCCTGCGGTTCGGAACGTGTATTTTGATCGACGCATGCGGTGGTGGGAATTGCAAAGTCGTTACAAAACGGATTTTAAGTGCAATTGGCGAGAGCTCTCGTCCACCGAAATGATCCAGGGAAAAGTCGGCAACTTTTCAGAGAATGGGTTGTTTTTAAAATCGGATATTCACCCCAAGGACAATGAAAAAGTTCACATTGAAATTCCCTTCAATCAGGGCGTGCATTTGACTTTTTGCGGCGAGGCGATCATGCACCAGCGTGCCGATGCCATTGGTTTTGGGGTCAAGTTTGAACACACCAGGGAGAGCCGCAAACAGGCGCAAGATTTGGTGGCCCACCTGGAAAGCAAAGGTCAGCGAATGACCAATAATGATGTTCGACCGGAAGACAGTTTTTCATATTGGGTGCGGACTTTGTTGACCACGGGTAAAGGTTTGGTCCCCGATAAAGATCCAAAAAACTCCTAACACAGAGAATCTAAACCGAATCCTAAAAAACCGCTTTTCTCAGTTTGAACCGTCTTTTGGCACTATAATCGTCTCTAATCGCCTTCTGTTGTACGTTTCGGGGCTATAATCTATAATTATAGTTAGGATAGCGATGACTTGGTTTAAACTAGACTTGTGTTTAATGACCAACAAAGTGGATCCTAGAAAAAAGCCATTGGCTTGTAACAAGGAGGTGGGTTCCTAGCCATCTAAACTTTCCAAGAGTATTGTTACTAAATGCCACCTACGAACCTTTGCAGGTCGTAACTTGGCAGCGAGCGATGATTCTCTGGTTCCAACAAAAAGTCGATATTCTTGAATCACACGAAGTGTTGATTCGTTCCGTACGCCGCAACTATTCGGCTCCAGCGGTGCTTCGACTCCGCTATTATATCAAGCCGAAATCCTATCGGCGGGTTCGCCTTTGTCGCGAAAACATTTTTATTCGTGATCAATACCAATGCCAATACTGTGGAGACACCTTTCCCCATAAAGAATTGACCTTGGATCACGTTCTTCCGGTGTCCCGTGGGGGCCCTAAAAGTTGGAGGAACCTGGTGGCCGCCTGCCATAAATGCAATCATAAAAAAGGCAATCGCACTCCGCAAGAGGCGACCATGCCCTTGCTGAAGCAGCCGGTTCCACTGAAATGGACTCCGCAGTTTGATATGCGGGCTCGGATCAAGAATAGCGATGATGTCTGGATGCCTTATTTGAACATGCAGTTCACTTAGGCTGATCCGTCGTCTGTGATGTCAGGGCGTTTATTGCGCGCTCTGTAAAACGGGATGGTTCCCGTCTTTGCTCTTTAATGGCATCATAAGGGAATGGGGAGCCTATATGTCTGAATCGTGGAAATTTTCTGTTTCGCCCGACTGCAAAGATCTGGACGCTGCGATGGCGGCATGCACCCATTTGGGAGTGGGGGCGCATCCCGATGACCTCGAAGTCATGGCCGGGCACGGTATCCTGCAATGCCTGAATTCTAAAGATCAGCATTTTTTTGGAGTGACCTGCACCACGGGATCGGGCAGTGCTCGCGCTGGCGCTTATAAAAACAAAACCGATCAAGAGATTGTTGAACTTCGCATACAAGAGCAATTTGAATCGGCTCGCCTGGGTGGTTATGCCGGCGTTTTGATGCTTGGTTTTGAAAGCTCGGCCTTAAAGGCGCAATGGAACGAGGCGCTGATCGAAACTTTCGTGGATCTTTTAAAAAAAACCAAACCGCAAGTGATTTATTGTCATAATCTTTTTGATAAGCACTTAACCCATGTTGCAGTGGTCACCCACTTGATTGAAAGTTTGCGTCGCTTGCCGTGGCAGCCAGGGGCCTTTTATGGGTGTGAGGTGTGGCGAGGACTGGATTGGTTGCCCGATTCCGAGAAAATTGTTTTACCGATTGATGATGTCTCGATGGTGCAGAAACTGATCTCTTGTCACAAATCGCAAACCGAAAGCGGAAAAGATTATGCGGCGGCGACGGCTGGCCGGATGGCGGCGAATGCGACATTTTTTGAGGCCCGTGACTTGGATCAACACTCCCACCAATTGTTTGCGGTTGACCTTATGCCTCTTTTGATCAACCCCGGATTGAGTTTACAAGAGTTTGGCCGTCAGAAGTTAGAAATGTTACAAAAAAATATCGAAGTCAATCTGACACCGTTTTCGCGAGGTGAGTGATGGAAGTGATAATTTGTCAGAATTCAGATGAAGCCAGTGATCTGGTGGCAAAACTTTTAAAAAACCAAGTCAAAAAAAGGAAGCATTCGGTTTTGGGCTTGGCCACCGGAAGCACTCCGCTGACGATGTACCAAATGTTCATTGATTACATAAAGGCTGAGGGTATTGTTACCAGTGAAATGATCGCCTTCAACTTGGATGAGTATGTGGGCGTTGGCCCCGATCATCCTGGTTCTTACGCCTATTATATGAAAAAGAATTTTATGGAGCCTTTGAATCTTGATCCGCGACAGCTGAACATTCCCGATGGGCAGGCTGAGGATATAAAAAAAGAATGTGATAACTATGAGAAAAGAATCGGTCAGCAAGGTCCCATTGATTTGCAGATTCTGGGACTGGGGCAGGATGGGCACATTGGGTTTAATGAGCCTGGCTCTTCTTTGGGGTCTCGCACCCGCATTAAGTCGCTGACCGAAAAGACCCGTGAAGTGAACAAGGCCTCGTTTTCAACCCTAGAAGAGGTTCCACGGCATGTGATCACCATGGGAATTCAAACCATTATGGAGAGCCAAAAAATTGCTCTGATGGCGTTTGGGAAAAGTAAGGCAGCGACGGTGGCGCAAATGGTGGAAGGCCCGATTTCAGCTTTGGTTCCGGCATCGGTTCTGCAGTTTCACCCGCAAGTGAAAGTGTTTCTTGATGAGGAGGCCGCCTCAGAGCTCAAGAATCACGACTACTACAGGCAGGTTTTTGCCCACAAACCGGCTTGGCAAATGGCGGAATTTGTATAATAAATGGGGTCTACCAGAGAGGCCCTATGTCAGCAGGAAAAATCATTGTTATTGATGACGACGTGGCGATGCGTGAAATGGTTGAGGACTTTCTCGCCAGCAAAAGCTACAACTGTGAGTCGTTCGGGTTGGCCAGTGCCGCTTTTAAAAGTTTGCAAGAGCAAGATTTAGAAGAGGTTCAGGCTATTGTCACCGATCAGAATATGCCAGAGATGGACGGTGTGGAGTTTGTTCAGCGCATGCAGAAGCTGGCTCCCGATATTCCTGTGATCATCATGACAGCTTACGCCTCGATAGATGCGGCCATCGAGGCGACGCGCTTAGGGGCCTTTGCTTACATCTCAAAACCATTTAAGCTGACTGAGTTTGAAGTCACCTTACAAAAAGCTATGCACCTGCGTGAGCTGAAAAAGGAAAACCAAAGTCTTAAGTTAAGTGTCAAAAGTGGCTGGAAATTTGGAAAAATCATCGGTAAGAGCCGGGTGATGACAGAGGTCTTTAACACGATCTCGCGGGTGGCTCCGGCTCAGTCCACAGTTTTAATCACCGGTGATAGCGGAACCGGAAAAGAGTTAGTGGCGCGTGCCATCCACGATTGCAGTCGGCGTAAAGACAAGGCGTTTGTTGCCATCAACTGCACGGCGATTCCAGAAAGTCTTTTAGAATCAGAGCTGTTTGGACATATTAAAGGGTCGTTCACCGGTGCGGTTTCCGATAAGAAGGGATTGTTTGAAGAGGCCGATGGCGGCACTTTGTTTTTAGATGAGATCGGTGATCTTGATATGGCCTTGCAGGCGAAGCTGTTGCGAGCCTTGCAGGAAAAAACCATCAAACCCGTGGGCGCTAATCGCGAGAAAAAGATCGACGTGCGTGTGATCACAGCCACCCATAAGAACCTGCAAAAAGCCATCGAAGAGGGGCTGTTTCGAGAGGATCTTTACTACCGCTTGAGTGTCTTGCCCATTCAATTGCCACCGTTGCGGCAACGCAAAGATGACATCCCCCTATTGGCCGAGTATTTTTTAAACAAGTACGCCGCCATCAACCAATCGCCGGCGAAAAGCTTTTCTGCACAGGCTTTACAAGAGCTGATCAGTTACCCATGGAACGGCAACGTTCGAGAGCTTGAAAATGTGGTGGAGCGTTTGTGTGTGATGAGCACTCATCCGGTGATCGAGTCGACAGGGTTGGCCACCTCTTCTGATAAGTCCACATCGGAAGACTTTTTTCTTTCATCCACTCAAGATTGGCCGACCTTAGAAGAGCTTAATAAAAGATATATTGATCGAGTCTTAGAGAAAACCGGAGGACGTAAAGAGAAGGCGGCGCAGATTTTAGGAATCAATCGCCGCACCCTTTACCGTCGTGAAAAAGAAGAGCAAGACTCGGTGGCGGAGAACAATGAGCATTGAGGTGTCTTCGGTCAGTGAGTTAAAAAAACATTGGCAGGATCAAATTCATGCCCTGGACCAGTCCGCCATTGTCGCCATCACCGACCTTAAGGGAGTGATCACTTACGTCAATAAGATGTTCTGTGACCTTTCGGAGTATTCGGAGGAAGAGCTACTGGGCGCCACTCACTCGCTCATCAATTCGGGTTACCATGATTCCAGTTTTTTTAAAAACATGTGGCAAACCATTGGCCGCGGTGAGGTTTGGCGCGGCGAGGTTCGCAATCGTGCCAAGTCAGGAAAACTGTATTGGGTCGACACCACCATTGTTCCCATCAAAAATGATAAAGGTAAGCTTCAACAGTACATCGCCATTCGTTCTGATATCACCGATCGCAAAAAAGCAGAGGCGGCTTTAGCGGACGAGCGCGCTCGCTTGGTGGAGAGCGAAAAAATGGCCAGTATAGGAATCTTATCGGCAGGCATCGCCCACGAGCTAGGAAATCCCCTGGGGGCGATCCGCGGGCGTCTCGAAATGCTAGAAACGATGTGCAGTCAAGAGACCTTCGAAAAAGAACTGGCGATCCGCTCGGTTCATAAAATGATAGAAAATGTCGATCGAATGTCGAAAATCATTCGCGCTTTAAAAAACTCAGCTCGCGATGGCAGCCAAGATGCCATGCAAGACTTCAATCTCACCCAGATGCTTGAAGACATCTTAGAGATATCAAACCAAAAATGCGCCAAACACAATATTGAAGTTAAAACCCAAGGGTTAGATCGCGCCATTGTTTTGCGTGGTCGCGAAACCGAGATCGGCCAAGTCATCGTCAATCTTTTTAACAACGCCTTTGACGCCGTTAAAGGTCTTGCCAATCCTTGGATCTCCCTGTCTTTAATCGATGAGCCTGATCAGGTCACAATCGCTGTGGCCGACTCTGGGGAGGGTGTGAAGGAAGAGTTGCGCCACCGCATTTTCGATCCGTTCTTTACCACCAAAGAGGTAGGCGAGGGCACAGGCTTAGGGCTTAGCATTTGCCGCTCCTTTGTCGAAGGCCACGGCGGCCGCCTCTACTTCGAAGCGGGCTTGGAACATTCTTGCTTCAAGGTGGAGCTTCCTAAGAACAAAGAAACCACTTAAAGTATTCTTTACCTTTTTAGATTGTCAGTTAAATTTCCAATTAACAAAAAATGGAATTTACGACTCCATCGAGAGTCTTTGCTTGGATTCAATATATCAAGACTCCGGCAAGCGTGACGCGTTTTCACCCGTAGGGTGAAATGCCGGCGAGGGCAGGGAGCCCGCTCTTGATATATTGAGACCAAGCAAAGGCTCCCGGGAGGGGTCAGAAATTTCTACAAGCCGGCTTTTTTACGGAGTCTTTGTAAGCGTTCGTACTCTTGGCTTGGCACCATGGTTCCGCGACTGCCTGAGTAACCCACGGTCACATTCTGTTTCAGGTTCCTGTAACAGCGTTTAGCCTGGTTGCTTCCGGGGGCATAGTTGATACACATTTCGTAGTAGACTTCGGGAAGATCCCAATAGCCTTCGATCACCAACTCATCATAGATTCTGCCCAGTAAGGCATAGCTTTTTGACTTTTCTTGATCATTGGGTTTGGTCATCAAGTATTGGTGAAGCAGAGTGCTGGCGACAAGATTGTTTATAAAGTTTCTTTCGCTGAAGCGTTTTTCATTGCGCTTAAGAACACGGGCCGCGGCTGTTGGATTGGGTTGCAATTGGTTTTTGTTCTTCATCCAGTATTTTAAGTCTTGGCGCCAATCTTTTAAAGTCTGATGCAAGTGGGTGGGCGTTTTAACCACCAAGATTTTGGCGTTCAAAAAGTTAAGAGCCGATTGAAAGGTTTTTTGTCCGCGTAAAGAGATCATCAAATAATGATGAAGCGCATTTTCATAAGGGATGTCGAATTTGCCTTCGGTCTCGCTTTCGGCTAGAAAATGCTTCAGTTGCAATTTTGCTTCTTCATACTGTCGCATGGAAACCAGAATATGGGCTTTTTCCAAAGAATTGGTTTCCACTTGATTGATGTTAAAGTTTTTCCAATAAACCGTCGACGGTCCCACATCTTGACGGGTGTGGCACTTGAAGCAGGTGTTGGTTGTGGCTTTTAACAGAATTCGAGAATTTTTTCGATCACCGCGCCGAAACGAATGCAAAGAGCGTTTGGTGAGTTCGCGTAAAGAGGCAAGGCTTTGTATGACATAGGGGTCATCTCCAAGAAAAGCTTTGGCCTGCTTGCGATCAATATTATGAATATTTTTTGCGTAGTTCAGAATTCTTTTTTCGATGACCTTACTGTTTTCTTGATCGTTGAACTTTTCTTCATTATAAAGAAACGGCAGAAGGTCTTGAAAGGACTGGGCGGTGTTCTGCATTTTTCCCGCCCAAGAGGGTGAGGCCTTTTCCGTTTTAGAGCCCGCGCATGATGTTAAAAGTGCTACCGTAAATAAAAAGGCCAATGTCCTCATGATGTCTCCTTCTTCGAGGTTGGAACTAACGAATGGTGACGATTTCGTTCACCGAACGACCATTGTTGGCCCGTGTGTGAAGAAGAAAGCGACCGGGACGTAAGTCCTCTAAATTAACTTTATGGGTGAATTCTATTCCTTCTGGCGCGTCTTCACAACCCCCGCGATCCATAATTGCAATGGGTAAAATTTCAACAACATTGCTTTCGGTGTCTTGATTCACTTTAACGAAGTCCATGCGCATGCAGGTGTTGAAAAAACGTCCGGCGAGTTCAACCGTAGACGGTTTACCATCTTGGCCGTTGCGAAAAATCGTTTTTTCCACAGGGGCATAGAGGTGCTCGTCTGGCCGGGCCGATTGCGCAGAGCTGACTGGGACTTTTCCAGACTCGACAAAATTCCCCCGCGAGTGGCGAAAATAAACCTTCCAATCACCTTCGCGTAAAATTCCAGCATTCACACCTTTTTGATAAGGCACCACCATAAGAGCACAGAACGACTCTCCAAAGTAATAGGCCATGTCTGTTATATAAATGCTTTTTGATTCTTCATCGACGGTGTGAGTGGTCATGCCCACTTTGTGACAGGCGTCTTCAAATTCCCCTTCGAAAAAGATCTCGACGTTATCATTAGAGTCAAAGCCTTGCGGAACATAGATTCCATTGGGCGCCGATGAGAAAACCTCCGGCTGATCGAAGCTGGCCCAAGCCATAGTGTTAACAAGTAAGAGACTGCAAAGTCCTACTAGTGATTTCATATTTCCCCCTCCTGTTGGTGATGGACCGCTGAATTGCATTCGCCATGCCAACTCTGAGACCTCTGAGTGATTCGAGAGGTTTGTTATTGGACTTTGCGCCTCAAGGCCTTGTAGGTCAACGGGCAAAATGTCACGAAAATCCAATTATTGAGAGAACGACTGTACCGGACAGCGTAGGTTTTTATGGCTGGCTCCTTTGCAGGGAGCTTTGGTCAACGGATGACTTTTTGCGAAATGATCGGGGTCGCGATGCCACTTCTGGAAAGCATCTTTCATGCTGTGAAAAACGTAATTCATAAGGGCGACAAGATTATTGCTTTCTCGGTGAATGGAGACGTGGCCTTTTTGTGAATGAATCTTCACATTACAGGCCAGTCCTTCGGGTTCGTTTGAGATACAACAACAAATCGATGCATCACTGGGCCCGTCACCCAAGTGGTAGGCCAGTTGAGCTTTGATGCTGGCGCGATCTTCTGAGGCGATTTCTTGACCGTGATAAAATATGTTGATTCTTTCCATGTTCCAATCTCCTTGTACTCTCATTTCTTTTTCAAAAATGGGGCCAAAGGAAAATCCATTTTGAGCCTCTTTATGTGAGATTTTCTCTCAGGATGTGACATTTTGACTCAAAAAACAGGGAAAAGGTTCTCGCTAAACTGGTACAGGGGTTGCAATATAAGTCCTCGGCAAGGAGAAGCAATGACTCAACAAGAAAAGATCAAACAGCATTTTATAAGTCTCGACCGCTGCGTTGACGTTGACGATCCGGTTTGGAAAGCCTGGCGCGCCATGAAAGAAAGTGACGTAAAACATCTTCCGGTATTGAAAGGCAAAAAAATTGTCGGTGTGGTTTCGGATCGTGATATTGTACAGATATCAGGGTTTAACGGAGGCCAAAGTATGCCTGTCAAAGACGCAATGAGTATGGACCCCTTGGTGGTTTGTTTGGAAGACTCTTTGCTGGAGGTCGTGCAAAAGATGATCAACCAAGATCAGCAGTACGCCATCGTTGTCAATGAAGACCGTCAGGTCGTGGGCCTGTTTTCGTGGACCCAGGCGATCCAGTTTTTTATTAGTAACATCAATAATCTGAATCAAGCTCTAACAAGCTAGAAGAAAAGGAGTCAAAATGATTAATATTTCCAGCCGCGATTTTGAGATCACCGATGCCATTCGCACAGAAGTGGAGAGCCTTGAAGAGGTTTTATACAAGCACATGCCGGAAAAAGAAAGAATCAAGGTGGTGTTGTCAAAAGCGGCTCCCGATGTGTTTCATGTTCACATGCAAGCCCATTTTTTAGGCGAGGATATTATTTCAGATCATGAGTCCCATAACTTTCACAAGGCCCTTGAATTTTGTAAGGATCATTTCGTCAAGCAGGTTGATAAGCGTCGAGAGAAAGTTCAGAAGAAAGGATAGTCGATGAGCGCTCTAAAAAAAGTACTGTGGCCTATTTCGCCGACCGATAGCGAGGCTGAGGCCGATAAGAAGCTTTATCAATTTTTAAAGGTTTTTCGACTGACCTTGGAAAATGTGGAACTGCAGCCCATCTATGTCTTAAGTGCCCAGTTCTTTGCGACCAGTGACTACTTTGAGCCCATTGATGTGACCGACCTTAAAGACAATATGCTAAAAGAGGCTGAGGCTTATCTTAATAAAAACTTTCAAGGTTTGACCTTTAATAAGCCTGTGGTGATTGAAAACAATTTCAACAGCCAAGGGGCCGAAGTGGCCTTGCTTTGTCAGTACATCGAGCAAAACAGCCCCGACTATGTGGTGATGACAACCCATGGTCGGTCCGGCTGGTCACGGGCTTTTTTAGGCAGCTTTACCGAGAGTTTACTTTTAAAGTCTCGGGTTCCCACGATTCTTATTGGTCCTGACTGTGAACCCATCAAGGCGCTGAAAACAGCTTTAATGCCGGTCCAGTTGAATGATTCGTCGAGAAACTTTGTCGAAGGATTTTTAGATGATCACCGTTTGGCGTTTTTAGAGAACCTCACTTTGTTTCATAAAATATCAATGGTCGATATTGAAGAGATTGCTTGGGCTCCAGCGCTCTACGGTCTTGGTAATTACACCGGACAAGACATCATAGAAAAAGCCAAACAAAGCTCGGAGTCTTACTTAAAAGCCTTTCTTGATCATCCTTTGTCTCAGAAGCGCTTGGCTTACAAGGTCTCGGAAAAGCTGGGTGCCATTGGCGATATTATTATTGAAGAGGCCAGCGCTTTTGATGTGACTGTGATGCGCTCCGAGTGTGGAGCTGTTGAGGCCAACCTTTTGGGCAGCGTCACTCGTGATGTTATTCGTCACTCAAAAACACCGGTGATTGTTTATCCCCATCTCTTTGCAAGTGACAAAAGCTCGTGAAAGGTCCTGTCATTTACGAAGTGACTATTGAAGTTGCGCCTTCTATTGAGAGGGCTTTTTTGCAATGGCTGAAGGCCCATATTCAAGACATGGAGGCCATTGACGGTTTCCAAAAGGGCACTCGAGTGTTTCGAGAAAAAAACAATGAGGCGGCCCTCAGTGTGCATTATTTTTTGGATTCTGAAACGGTGATGGACACCTACTTGCGCGAGCATGCTGAAAAAATGCGCGGCGATTTGCCCGAAGACTTTAAAAGTCATCTGAAATTTCATCGCCGCATTCTGCTTGCAGAAACAGGAATTTAAACTTCGCCTCGTAAGACCTCGACCAATGCATTCAGAGCATCGGTGGCCGTGAAAATTCCCACGTAGTCGGCATCGTCGGGATCGGTGACGATGGTGCTACCAATCTTATCTTGCGACATCTTTAGTGCCACTTCATAGAGCTTTGTATCTAAAGTTACTGTCACCAAGTCTCTAGACATGATCTCTTGGGCCTCAATAGCGTCAAAGCCATCGGCTTGTGAAAAAGTGGTCAGGTCCCGCTCGCTTAAAATCCCTACAACCTCGTTTTCGTTTCGAACTAAGACATGTCGAATGCCGTTGTCCTTCATCATTTGCCAAATTTTCGGCAGCTTCTCGCTGGTGGAAACACTGACGGGGCTTGGTGTTGAAAACTCTTCGACGGTTAATTTTGCTGGATCCATGATCCCTCCTTGTCCCCATACTAAGAGCATAAAGGGTGCCAGCTCAAGGTTAGGCTTGTCACAGTTGATCCGCAAAAAGGAGACATATTGTCACAGCTCATGGGAAAAAATGTCTTTTCAACTTTGCAAACAAAATGAGAACGACTGTGCAGTTGGTACGGCTTTTGCCTTTAACTGTTTCGACAAAACAAAGGACAAGTTGAAACATGTCGAATCTGGCCGCGGAATCATTGCAACCTTTCGTTCACAAAAGCGAGGGACTTTTACGTTTCGACCTGTACGTGAAGGGTGTGAAGTGCGGCCACTGTGTTCACAAGATAAGCAAAGACATTGAGGGACTTTCAAACTTGAGTCAGTTTGAGTTTGAGGCTGGAGGTCATCGACTCAGCCTTTGGTCGGATCATCCCGAAGTGTTTTCAGAAACCATGAGCCGAATAGGCGCACTGGGATTTGAAGCTGTTCCGATGTCAGACTTCGAAGACCAACAGCAAGCGCGACAAGCCTACAAGTCGGATTTGAAAAAGATGGCCGTCGCCGCCGTTTGTGCCGGTAATATCATGCTGTTTTCAACGGCGGTGTATTTGGGGGCGGAAGCCGAGTTTGTGCGCTTCTTTCACAAACTGAGCTTTTTTTTGGTTTTGCCACCTCTGGTTTATAGCGCGCAATCGATTTGGTATGGCTTTTGGCAATCTCTAAGGTCCTTCCGTTTTAACCTTGATCTTCCCATTGGTATTGCCTTGTTTTTCGGTTTTATCCTTAGCACGTTTTCATTGTTCCATGATCAAAAAACCATCTACTTTGACTCTTTGGCCGTGGTGATTTTTTTAGTACTGACTTCGCGTTTTGTATTAAAACGCTATGTTGCCAATATTCAAATGGGCCATTGGGTTCAACTTATACCCGGAGCGATCCAAGCTCGAGTTCAGACGGCGACCGGCGAAAAAATCAAAGCTCTCAACGACGTCCTTCCAGGAGAGACTGTCAAAGTCTTGCGGGGCGAAGTTCTTCCGGTGGATGGAGAGCTGCTGTCTGATCAGGGCATACTGGACGAGGCTGTTTTGAGCGGCGAGGCCTCACCTGTGGTTCGCCAACGGGGCGACAGAGTTTGGGCCGGATCGCGTCTGTGTGGCCAGGAAATTTTAGTGCGGGCCACGGAAGTGGGAGATCGAACCCGAGTCGGTCAAACCATTACCAAGTCCCAAAACAATCAAAAACAGGCGCAAGAAGACTCTTACCGTTGGGTTGGTTACTTCACCAGTTTTGTTGTGGTGGTGAGTGTCCTAACCTTTGCCATTATTTTATTCTGGCTGGGGCTAGAAGCTGCCTATCAACGAGCGTTCGCCATTATTTTGGTGGCTTGTCCCTGTGCCATCAGCTTTGGTATTCCTTTGATTAAAGGCTTGTCAGGCCATCTGGCTTTGAAAAATGGATTGGTTCTAAAAGACACCTCAGTTCTTAAGAAAATCGGACAGATTAAAAATGTTTATCTCGATAAAACCGGGACATTAACGGAGCCTGTGGCCGGAGTTGTCGAAGACGATTTTAAAAAGCTAAGCCTGGAAGACCAACAGAAATTGCTGTCCCTTGAGCTCTGTATTGATCATCCCATTTCTAATGGCTTTAAAAGGTTTAAACCAAAAGATATGGAGCTGTGGACGGTCACTGACTTTCAGTACCATCCCGGACGCGGGCTGTCGGGGCAAATCGCTGGTGAAAAATGGACTGTCGAAAGCCACCTTACAACCAAAAGCAAAAGTTTGGTGGTGCAAAAAGACGGTCAAGTTTTGGGAACCATTGGAATCGAAACCACCTACAAAGACCATCTTATCGATTTTTTTACAAAAATGGTCGACCAAGGCTATCGTTTGTCCATACTGTCCGGCGACCGGGAAGATCAAGTGCGTCCGGTTTTTCAAAGTATTCCCGAGGCGGGACGTGGTGACATCTTGTGGGAGGCGACTCCGGAAAGCAAAGAGAGCTTTGTGCGACGTCAATCGTCGGAAAGTCTTATGGTGGGCGATGGCATCAATGACATTGCCGCCATGCAAGCGGCCTCCGTCAGTCTCTGTATGCCCGGCGCTTTAGAGAATAACCTATCGGTGGCGGATGCGACGTTGTCGCGTGGGGACCTTTATTCCATACTGAATGTTTTTCGATTGGCGAAAAAAATAACCCGAACCGAGCAGCGCCTTCTTGGCTTCACCTTCACCTACAATTTTTTCTGTGTGGCGGCGGCGGTCACGGGGTGGATCACGCCGGTGGTGGCAGCGGTCATTATGCCAGTCAGTTCCATGATTGTGTTGTCCATAGTGTCTTTTAGTTTGAGGAGGCTTTGATGGACATTCTTTATGTCATGGTCATTTTGTCATTGGGCCTATCGTTTGGTTTTTTGGCCTTTTTCTTTTGGGCTGTTGATTCAGATCAATTGAGTTCTTTGGATTCCGCATCGTTTAACATTTTAGAAGAAGACAATAATAAAAAAGGAATAAGTGATGAGTGAGAAACAGTCCGTTGAGGTTCGTTACGACAATAAGATCGTAATATACTTTATGATGGCAACAATGATTTGGGCGGGAGCCGCCTTTCTCTTTGGATTGCTAGCCGCTTTACAGCTGGCCTGGTGGCCAGCCAATATGAACTTGGAATGGTTCACATTCGGTCGATTACGACCCTTGCACACCAATGCCGCCATTTTTGCTTTTGCCGGGAATGCGATTTTTGCAGGGATTTACCATTCCACCCAGCGCCTTTTGAAAACCAGGATGTTCAGCGATAAACTCAGCTGGACGCATTTTTGGGGTTGGCAGTCGATCATTTTATCAGCCGCCATCACCTTGCCCTTGGGTTTTTCACAAAGTAAAGAGTACGCCGAATTGGAGTGGCCCATTGATATCGCCATCACTTTGGTGTGGATAGTTTTTGCCTTAAACTTTTTTGGAACCTTGTACAAGCGTCGTGAGAAACATATCTATGTGGCCATTTGGTTTTACATTGCCACAATACTGACAGTCGCCCTTCTGCATGTGGTGAACTCTTTAGAAGTTCCAGTGAGCTTTCTGCAAAGTTACCCGGTATTTGCTGGTGTGCAAGATGCGTTGGTGCAATGGTGGTATGGTCACAATGCGGTCGCTTTCTTTTTAACAACGCCGTTTTTAGGTCTGATGTATTACTACATCCCGAAAGCTGTGAACAAACCGATTTACTCCTATCGATTGTCGATTGTTCACTTTTGGTCTTTGGTGTTTATTTATATTTGGGCTGGGCCTCACCATCTTCTTTACACGGCTCTGCCTGACTGGGCGCAAACATTAGGCATGATTTTCAGCTTGATGTTATGGGCGCCCAGCTGGGGAGGTATGATCAATGGACTTTTAACTCTTCGCGGATCTTGGCATCTTTTACGGACCGATCCCATCGTTAAATTCTTGGTCACCGCGATCACCTTTTATGGAATGTCGACTTTCGAAGGACCTCTTTTATCCATTAAGTCTGTGAGTCTTTTGGCTCACTACTCGGATTGGGTGATCGGTCATGTGCACGGTGGAGCTTTGGGGTGGAATGGGTTTCTGGCTTTCGGGATGATTTATTACATCATTCCAAAACTCTATGGCCGGGAAATGTATAGCAAGAGCTTGATGAATTATCATTTCTGGTTCGGGTTGACCGGGATTCTGGTCTATTACATTTCCATGCTCGCCAGTGGAATCACTCAAGGCTTGATGTGGAAGGCTGTCGACGGTAGCGGCTACTTGGTCTATCCCGATTTTGTTGAAACTGTAATGACCATTGTGCCGCTGTATTGGATTCGCGCGGTGGGTGGCCTGCTTTACATCACCGGTTACTGTTTTGGGGTCTACAATATCATCAAGACAGTCAAGGCTGCCGACCCCGCGCCGGCCGATGAAGTGGTGCAAGTGTTGGTAACCAACGAAAAACCGAAGATTGCCAACGATGACGAAACCGGGCATCGCAAACTTGAGGGCATGGTGGGAACCTTTTCTGTACTAGCGTTTATTGCTGTGCTTGTTGGCTCGGTGATCGAAATTTGGCCGACTCTGAATATCCACAAGTACGTCCCCCAATCACAAGCGGTGCATCCCTACACAGCCTTAGAACAGGCCGGGCGTGATGTTTATGTGAAAGAGGGATGCTATGTTTGTCACTCGCAGATGATTCGTAAACATCCTTCTGATGTCTTACGTTTTGGCGATGCTTCAACGATCGGTGAAAGTATGTACGATCACCCCTTTCAGTGGGGTTCGAAACGAACCGGACCCGATCTGGCTCGAGTGGGAATGCGCTATCCGAACCTTTGGCACTATCGGCACATGGATGATCCTCGAAGTATGGTGGAAAAATCAATCATGCCTCGGTACAAGTGGCTGTTGAACAAAGAAGTGGATTTTTACTCTCTTCGCAAAAAACTGTCAGTCTTAAAAATGCTTGGCGTGCCGTACACGGACAATCAAGTGTCAGAAGCGGATCGTTGGGCCGAAGCCCAAGCCGAAGAGATCGTTGCCGACCTTAAAAAAGAAGGGGTCAACATCAAGAAGAATCGCCAGATCGTGGCACTGATTGCCTACCTACAGTCCCTAGGTCAGAAAGGTCTGGATAACGAAAAAGCTTTGCAGAATATTCAATTGGCTCCGGGAGCCAAAGGAGGGCAGAAGTGAAACAAGAAGCGTTAAAATACTTTGCTGATATTGATCTGACCCTTTTGGCTTTAATCCTATTTTTCGCCTCTTTCGGGTTCATGATTTTTCGAGTTTATTTTTACGATAAAAAGGAAAAATACGACAACCTCAGTCAAATCCCATTGCAAGAGGAGGGTTCCCACCATGGATAACAATGACAATGATAAATTATTGGACCACGAGTACGACGGAATCCGCGAGTTGGATAACAATCTTCCGACCTGGTGGCTTTGGACTTTCTTTGGTGCCATTATTTTTTCGTTTATTTACTGGTTGCACTACACCGTCAGTGGTGATGGTCCCAGTTTGGATGAGGAATTGCGTCGAGGAATGGCGCAAATTGCGCAACAAAGAGCGTTGCAGGAAAAGGGTGGAGAAGAAGGTCCAAAAGCCTCCAGCGGGGAGATTCTGGCATTGGGGCAAAAACTATTTAAAGCCAATTGTGCCGCTTGCCACTTAGAAAATGGTGGGGGGTCTGTGGGGCCCAATTTGACCGATGCCTATTGGATCCATGGTCCATCGCCAGAGGCGATGGCCCAGGTGGTCCTGGAAGGGGTTTTGGACAAAGGAATGCCGCCGTGGAAAGCGATCCTACGACCTAGCGAAGTCGAGGCTGTCGTTGCCTATGTTGAGACCCTTCAAAACACAAATGTTAAAGGCGGCAAGGCTCCCCAGGGAGAAAAGGTTAATTAAATGAGCACACTTGATTTTCGCGATTTGCCAGAGGACCGGTTAGCGACCACTGATAAAGAGGGGCGACGGGTTTGGATTATTCCAGCCCGCGTGCGTGGCTTTTGGAAAACTCGAAAAACTGTGTTTCAAAGTGTCTTGTTAGCGATATTCGTATTAACGCCTTGGTTGCGTTGGGATGATTCCCCCCTGGTGCTGTTTGACATTCTGAATCGTCAGTTTGTTTTGTTTGGTTACGTTTTTGCGGCCCATGATGCCCCATTGTTATTTTTTGTTTTTGCCATTTTGGGGTTTAGTTTGATTATTGCGACGGCGATTTGGGGTCGGATCTGGTGTGGTTGGGCTTGCCCGCAGACGGTTTTTATTGAACAGGTTTTTCGGCGCATAGAAACCTGGGTGGTCGGCAATCGAGCCAGTCAGCTGGCGGCTTTGAAAGAACCACTGCGCTGGAAAAATCTTCGCAAAATCATTTTAAAATGGATACTGTTTGTTACGGTTTCTATTCTCCTGGCTCACACCTTTATCGCGTATTTTGTGAGTTGGGAAAAACTTTTAGAAATGATGAGCCAGCCACCCCGTGAAAGTTGGACAGTTTTTCTATTTGTTGTTAGTTTTTCGGGTTTGATCCTTTTCGACTTCGCGTGGTTTCGTGAACAGTTTTGTATTATCATGTGTCCGTATGGTCGGTTTCAAAGTGTGTTGATGGACGAGACTTCAGTGACTGTGGCCTATGACTACACCCGAGGCGAGCCAAGAGTTCGAAAGGTTCAGCAGGCTCCAGGACAGGGAGATTGTATTGACTGCTTTAAATGTGTTTCCGTCTGTCCCACCGGTATTGATATCCGTCGGGGCACTCAGCTTGAGTGCATTGCTTGTACCGCTTGCATCGATGCCTGCGACGAGGTGATGGAGAAGATCCAACGTCCAAAAGGACTGATTCGGTACGCTGCCCTTAGTGATCTGGAGAATCAAAAAAGTCCATTTTGGCGCCCCCGGTTGGTGGGTTATCTGGCCGTGATGGCGCTTCTGATCGGGGGACTGGTCGTCAGTTTAAGTTATCGAGAGAATTTGTATATGGCTATTTTGCGGCAAAGGCAGCGTCCTTTTGTGGTCACCGATCAAGGATTAATGAACAACTTTAAGATTCATTTTAAAAATCCAACGTTTCAGACAATCCAATATCAAGTGAGCCTGGAAAATACCGAGGCGACTTTGGCACCTCCTGTTTTCGAAGGGCGGTTGGGGCCCAATGAAGACATTCATCGCCCCTTTTTTGTGACCATTCCCGAATGGAAGAGTTTAAAAGATCCGACCTTAAAACTATTGGTGCGCTATAAAATAAGTGGCGAGTGGTTCGAAAAGACTTACGAGGTGCGAGCCGTTTTTCCCAAAACCGAATAAAGACGCCCAATCAGCGGAAAGTCCAAGAGGACGTGCCTCCAGGTGATGTTGTCTTTTTGCAAAGGCACCGTCCAAATAAAGAAAAGAGCGGCGGCGATTTGATAGTGGAACTCAATATCAAAGATGTAAATGCTGAGCAAATGTAACAGAAAAAGAGCAACCGCTGTTAGCCGCCAATGAGAAGGTCGAAACAGTGGTAGAATGGCCAAAACCTCCCATAAGCTTCCAACCAGTAAAATGGGATAGCCCAACCAATAGTTTTGAATCAAAAAATCAGAAAAGGGAGCTAGGTTGCCGGTGCGAATGACATAGTTGCTGATCACATTGGCCATGGATTGGATATTCCAGAAACTCATTTCAGCAAACAATAGTTGATAGCCCATACCCCAAAGCAGCTTCCAGAGGCCGCTCAGTGTGTAGGGAAGAAGAAAAAGTAACAGGCCAAACCAGTAAAAGTGCAAATGGACATGCTGCTGCTTGCGCGAGGAGCGTTTGTTGCTAGACCAACTGGGAATCAGTGCGAAAGCAAAACTGGCATAAAGAATAATCATTTCACCATGATAGTTTCTGTTGAAAGAACATTTGTAGGCAAAGCAAAGCAAAAAACTTAGAAAAGCCATCATCCGTAACGACTGCTTCTGAGGATACAGAAAAGTGAAGGTCAGGATAAAAGGTGTGACAATAACCAAAGCCGAGAGGGCCCAAGGTGGCCACGCGTTAAGGAAGGTAAACCATGTGGGTGGAAAAAGTTGATCAGCCTCGGAGACTTTATTCCACAGACGAATCATGGGAAGGCTGCTAAACAGCAACAGTCCATAAAAGATTTGGATTGAGGCTTTGGATTTAGAAAAATGCCGTTGTAAAAGCAAGAAAGGCTTTTCTGATTGATAGCCGCGGTACACAAGCTTGCGAAGTGAGTGAGTCCATTGGTTAATTTTCAAAGTCGTAAACTCCGTAAATTTTTGTCTTTTCGTCTCGAATCTGCTGGTCACGATAAAACTGAAGGGGGTTATAAAAGACTTCCCGAATTTGATATTGCGCCGATTCAATACCTTGGTTCTTGAAAATAGTTATTTCAAGAGCTGTACGGGCTTTTTTAAAACCGTCTTTCGACTTGCGCCGTTGGCGAACCATCTCTTTAGCGATTTTGTAATCGCTGGTGTGCTGCCACTGAGGACCAAGAAAGTCCCGAGCCTTAAGAGGAGGGTTGTAAGACTTGTTATCGAGACTGAGGATTTCAATAATGTAAAAACGCTCTTCCGCATCAATTCGGCCAAAACCTAGCTCCCAGGAATAGAAAGGAAAAACATCGTGTTGTGATAGGGGAGTCAGAAAATCGACAGCGCCGATCAGCAAAAATAAGACGGCAAAGCTGGTAAAAAACAATCGAAGCCTTTTAAAGGTTGGCATAGAAAATCCCCAATACGATAAGTATTGAGGATTTCAGTCCGATGGTCAAACCCAGCCGTCTGCGCAGCCAGCCTTATTTTTTGTCTTTCAAGGTGCGAATGTAATTGGTGAGGTCAAAGGCTTGCTGTTGATTTAAAAAATCTTCCCAGCGTGGCATGGCGCCTTTGCCGTTGTTAATTTGTACCACCAAATAAGTGTTGGTGACATCACCTGTCAGGTTTTGCAGGTTGGCCGGTTTGATTTTCATTTTCATAGCCAACGGACCATCTCCAACCCCTTTGCGGCCATGACATTTTTTGCAATGCTGGGTGAAGAGTTTCTCGCCGCGAGCAATCGAGTCAAGGTCATTGCTGCCAACATAGGTCAATTTGGGAGGCGTGAAGAAGGCCCAGCCATGGCGCATGTCCATGGCTGCCAAATCAAAATCCATATTCATTTCCATGGCGTCTCCAGGCGCGATTTTGCGAACGGTGCATGATGGAAGAAGGCATAGGGCCATCAAGACAAGTAAAAGCTTTGAAGTCTGCATTGTATTCCTTTCTTAAATATCTTCGGTGGCGGGACCACCAAAGGCTGGGCCGTGGGTTGGTTTTTTCTCAGAGGCCATGATTTTTAGTTTCCTAAGGTTTTCTTTTTCTAACTTTAAAAGCGGATTGGATTTGGAATTTGTTTTTGCCAATAAATGGCTTTCAAGGGCGTAGTAACATTTTAAGGCCAATTGACTGCTGGGCAGTTGGTAAATGCAGGCCTCATAATAAGTCTCTGGCAACTGCCATGACACCAACAAAGGATACTTCGAGTAAATCTTGCCAAGACCAAAATAGATTTGAGCACGTTGAGGAACATTGATTGTGGTGCTGAGAGCCTGGTGTAAGATTTGGCTGTTGTGAATAGCTGCGATGGTGTGTTCTCCGGCAAGGTGTCGAGATCTTAAAAGATTTGTGGCGGTGTCTTTATTGACTAGCGTTCCCGCTTGCCATTTTCGCAAATAGGCTTTCCATTGCGACAAGACCTGTGGGCTCAGGTTCACAAACTTTGGTTCCGCGAGGTTCTGTAATATATTTAAAGCTCGGCTGGGTGAGCCCAAATTCCGTAAAGAAATGAGCATGGCCTTGTTCAACATCTCTTCGGCTTGCCCTTGGTTTGCCGAACCTGAAGACAGTTTTTCTTCAAGAAGGTCGACAGCCTGTGGAAACTGGCGAGTGGCGACCAGAACATTGGCGTGATCGACGGGGTTTAAACCCGTAGAGATTTCTTCAAACTGATCCCATTTAATGAATGTCGGGCCGATATTGGTGCGTGTGTGACAGCCGTTGCAATATTGCACCGATGCTTGCAGGAGCTTTTGGGAGTAATCGTAATTTTCTAGAAAGTAAGTTTCATTGGCTTTGTGAATCATTGTCTTCAAACCTTTTAAACCGGTGGCAAATAGAGGGTCGTTGCCACTGAGGCCTTTGGCCGTGTGCCGCTCAAGATCGCCAACACTGTTGTTGAGGTTTTTTAAATACAGACTGATAAATTTTTCATTCCTCGGATCCTGATAGCGTTGGCGATCATACAGGTAGGGAAGAAGCTTCTCATAGGACTCGGCCATGGAACGCATGTTCAATGACCAGCCTCGGGATTGTTTTTGGGGAAGAGTGCAAGCACTTGCTAAAACAATTAATGTTGCTGTTAGAAAAATAAAAAGGTTTCTAATCATGTTGTCCTCTGACAAAACGGCTCAATTTCTGCAGAAACGTGACATAATGTCTCGCCAGTGAGTCCGGTTTCAATTTCGAAGTCTTATTGTTCAAAGGTTATGCCAAAATAAAACAGCGGATGGCCTCTGATCCATCCATGGAAAAGACTTTTTGTAGCCACGGTTTTTTACGTGTTTTAGCGACGAAATTTTCAACAATAAAAAAAATGCTTCGGTAATCCCTGCCACACCCACAGAAGAACGAATCTGTCTCGGTTTGGAACAGTCTTCGACTAAAGTAAAGCCAGGAAAGGCCGAAAAATAGAACTCTGAAGGAGTCATCTATGAGGTCTATCTTGGTTATCTTCATCATTTCCTTGAGCACGACAGCGCAAGCTGACAATGCTTTTGCCAATAAAATTTACACACCTGAGGTGGTGGTGGACGCTGACAACGACGGTCCGAAAGGAGCCGTGCAGTTGTTGTGGCAAAAGGACCCTGAGGCGACCCGCTATGAGGTGGAGGTCTCCAACGGTCGGTTGGTTTACAGTCAGGTCGGAGAAAAACACTTTCATCACGTGATGCTGTATTTTAATAAAGACTATCAGTGGCGGGTGCGGGAAGTGAGTGCTCGTCAGACCACGGAGTTCACACCGTGGCGGCCTTTGCGGGTGGTGCGCGGACAAGGCCTGGCCCAATCCGAAGACAGACGCAAGCCCACGTCGTCAGACTCCAGCAAAAATGTCGATGAGTTTGTTTTAGATACTGGCGATCAGTAATTTAGGGACAGAGTCGTCCCCAGGTGTTGGCGCGTCGATCGCCGATTCCAAAATGCAAAGCTGTGGAAGCGTAATAGCCGATGGCGCGCACGCGTCCTTGCTTTCGCATCTCACAGAGTTTTAAAAAAGCCTCGTCTTGCATGTCTTTTGTTTTCAAGCGCACGTCCACCGATGTTCCATAGGGATGACGGCCAGAAGCTCCACCGACGTTGGCATTATAGGGTTCTGGACGCCACCAGTTATAAATGATTTCAGTTTCAATGCCTTGGGCTTCGAATTCTTCGACAATCTTGACAGCTTCAAAGGCGTGCTCCCAAGTGCTTTCATCAGGGTGAATCAATTGATGAACCTGGTCGGGGCCGTAGGTGCAGCGAAAGGTGTCGATACTTTCGGGGTTGGGGCGAACCAGTTGATCACACCAGCAGGAAGAGTTGGTGGCTTGGTAGCACTGAGCTAAAAACTCTTCTTTTTTCTCATTGCCGGCATTCACTTGCGCCATTTGTGAAGCACTGGCTGAGGCGCAGGCGCGTTGAAACCAGTGATTCTGCAATTGGTCGAAGTAAAGACTCTGCAGGCAGGCGGGGCTACCGGATCCTTCATTGTTGATTTCGTCTCGCACCGGCTGTCCAATGGACTCCTCAATCTCTCCGGCTTCGACGTCCTCTTGGCTGCATCCCATCACTGAAAATTGTAATGCAAAAAGCATCACGGCAAGTGCGCTCAGTCTCATCCACCCCTCCTTGGATTGGCATTCTTTATTCTAGCAAAAGAGGCGAATTCTGAGAGGACCAGTAACCGACCTTAGCCTCGGGTGAAGGGCTGTATGGAAAAAAACAGCAACCGGACGAAAAAAATCGGTCGAAAGACTGGCTCAATCGACATTGGATCCATTAATTTCAATAGGTAACGGCAACCCAGGTCGCAGTTGTGTCGTCGCCTGAATTGTGGTTTTATAGGCGCTTATGTCACAGTTGAACTACATCACCCCAGCCGGCCTGCAAGCTTTAAAAAAAGAGCTGGAATTTCTTATGCGTGAAGATCGACCCCAAGTCGTGAAAACAGTGGCGTGGGCGGCCAGCAATGGCGACCGTAGCGAGAACGCTGATTATATTTACGGGAAAAAGCGCTTGCGTGAAATTGATCGCCGCATGGGATGGTTGACAAAAAGAATTGAGGCGGCCGAAGTGGTCGATCCGTCGTCTCTTTCTGGCGACAAGGTGGTGTTCGGTGCCACCGTCACCATCGAAAATGAAGACGGTGAACAAAGCACCTATCAAATCGTCGGTGAGGACGAGATCGAAACCAAAGACAAAAAGATTTCGTGGAAAAGCCCCATTGCTCGTGCTCTGCTCAACAAAAAGGTGGGCGATGAAGTCACCATCGAGCGCCCCAAGGGCGACTCTTGGTTTGAGATTATTAAAGTGGAATTTAAGTAAGTCATAAAATAAAAAGGAGAGACAATGTCGACAATCGCTGCAAAACATATTTTGGTTGAACACGCCCACGAGGCCGACGACTTAGTAAAAAAATTGAATGAGGGCTCTGACTTTTCAGAATTGGCCCAGAAATTTTCAAAATGTCCGTCAGGGGCTCAAGGTGGGGACTTAGGCGAGTTCGAAAAAGGTCGGATGGTGCAGTCCTTTGAAGATGCTGCTTTTTCTCTTGATGTCGATGAAGTCTCTGGCCCCGTGCAAACTCAATTCGGGTATCATCTTATAAAAAGAACTAAATAAATTTATTCACAAGAATAATTTTCGCCTTTCCAAATGGCGAAAGGTTTTTTGACAGGGCCCTTTGTTTCGGGCCTTTTTATTTTCAAATTCAAACCCTGTTTAGCAAAACTATAGATATCGAAAACTTGTTTTTTTTCTGGGTCGTACTTGTCATGCACAGTCGGTGCTTTTAAAGATCGGGTCGAGGCATCGGGGAGAGTGACGGTGTATCCTCCCGCCTTCGGCTTGGTGATCACAATGGTCTTGTCTTGCCGAGTGCAGGTGGTGGGCTCTAAAGCCTCATGGGCGAACAGTATCAGGGGTGAAATCAGTAACAATAGAATCATGCTTCTATTAGATAACCCTTGGGCCGACAGCACAATTAAAACGGCAGATTAAGGTGGGTTGTGTTCAGAACGTTTTCATTTAGGGCGAACAAAGCGGATGGCTTTTGGCCCTTTTTTATCCTGCTTTTTGCGGTTACCGGCTTGAAACACACGAACGGCATTGGTTTTTTGACCCTGAGCCACTGGGACTCCCAATGTTAAAACCACATCTTCGCCGGTCTGAACAATATTGTTGGCCAGCAAAAGCTCTTCAACCTGAGCAATCGCCTCTTCGGTGTTCTGGTATTGGCCAATTTTTAATGTTTGAACGCCCCAGCACAGTTCCAGTTTACAAAGCGCTTCGGATTTGGCGGTTGCTGCTACCAGTTTGGCTTTCGGGCGGTATTTTGAAATCATTTGCGCGGTTTTTCCGGTGGTCGACATGCAGACAATGGTTTTGGCTTGCAACTGTTGAGAACAGAGCACGGCCGAAATAGCAATGCTTTCTGGAACAGTAAACTTTACGGATTTCTTTTTCTTACGGTTTTCAAAACGGTAATAAAGAGACGGCTGTTTTTCCACTTCCATGATGATGTCGTGCATGGTTTGCACCGAACGCACCGGGTGTTTTCCAAAGGCGGTTTCTCCGGAAAGCATCAAGGCATCCGAGCCATCAAGAACCGCATTGGCGACGTCGGTGATTTCAGCTCGCGTCGGACGCGAATTCACCTGCATACTGTCGAGCATTTGGGTGGCAGTGATCACCGGTTTGCCTTTTTTATTGCAAATTTCAATGATCTTTTTTTGATAAACCGGCAAGTGGATCTGTCCGACTTCGACCGACAGATCGCCTCGGGCCACCATGATAGCGTCGGCGGCGTCGACAATAGACTCGATGTTTTCTATGGCCTCTTTCTTTTCTATTTTTGCCACGACCCGAGCCAAGCTTTTTAAATCTTTTAATCGTTGTTTCAGTTTTTTAATATCATCGGCGGTGCGCACAAAACTTAGGGCGACGTAGTCAAAGCCCAAAGGAGCGCCGTTTTCTAAATCCTCAATATCTTTTTCGGTCATGCTTTCAATGGGCAGATCCGCTTCCGGAAGGTTCACTCCCTTGCGCGGTCGAATGGTGCCGCCAAAAACCACTTCGCAGTGGATGTCGCATTTCTTAATGGCGGTCACTCGCAGTTCGATTATGCCATCATCAATAAAAATGGACTGGCCTTTCTTGACGTATTTGTGAAGGTTAGAAACATCAACCGCGATCTTGTCACCGGAGCGGTGTTCGGTGTCGGTGATGATAAGGGTTTCCCCGGGTTTGACATCCCGTTCTTTTTTCAGGCCCTCGACGCGAATTTTTGGGCCTTGTAAATCTTGCAAAATACCCACGGGTGCCACCAGTTCTTCAGAGGCTTCGCGCAGAGCTTTGACAGTTTTTGCATGCTGTTTAAGGTCGCCATGGCTAAAATTCAATCGCGCTACGCTTAAGCCCGATTCAATCATGGCTTTTAATTTTTCTTTATCCCATGAGGCAGGGCCAATGGTGGCGACGATTTTGGTTTTTCTGAAAGAGAGGCTGTATTGTTGCAATGGGCGTCCTTTTTTTAAGAACTTTATATTGGCACAAACTTGAGGGGAAGGGCTAGGCCTAACAACAAACGTTAGTGATCAAACGGGTCACTTAGGATTGAGCATCTAGGCTGGATTTTTCGTGGCTATGGTCATGCGGGGTTGCGTGGTCATGGTCGTGCTCGTGCTCTTGATGGTCGCAGGTGGGTTCACAGAAACAATGGCAGGCATGAATGTTCCAAGCGTGACCACCGATAAGGAGCAGGCCGCCAACAATCATAAACGGATCCACAGGGATGCCGGAGACCTCGAAGTGACTTTCTGATTCCATGTACACAAACAAATTCACGGTCAAAAACGCCACCCCAGTCAGTCCCATCATCATCGGGTAGGGCTTGCGGTGCTTGCGGTAACTGGTTGTAAAAGAGATGCTTCCCACAAAAATTCCAGTAAAAAGAATGGCAGCTTCCAAAATGGGGTTGTAGAAAAAACCGCGTGTCGCCGGTAGCAACAGGATCAAAAATGGGAACAGAATACAGTGGACAATGCAAAGCCCAGCGATGAACATGCCGGTGCGATCCCAGAATTTTGAGTGTTGTAGAAATTGATTATCGGTCACCGCTCTGATGTTCCATTTATAACAGACCATGTCAATTACAAAATAGGTGATAATGGCTGTAAAGATTGTCAGATTGAAGACAAGGGAGAGTCTTATGAAACCAACACCAGCGGCTGTCGAAAAAGCCTTTGAAAAAGCCAAGCAAGCCTTATCCAATGCCCACGCTCCCTACTCCAATCTGCATGTGGCCTGTGCTCTGAAACTGCGCGATCGCGACACTGAGGTGATTGGGGTGAATGTAGAAAATGCAAGTTATGGTGGCACAATTTGCGCCGAGCGCTCGGCTCTTGTTTCTGCGGTTTCACAGTTTGGTTCCCCCGATATTGAATTTGCGGTGGTGATCTCAAGCTTTCAAGGTGCCTCTATTCCTCCCTGTGGTCTTTGCCTGCAAGTCCTACAAGAGTTTGTTGCGCGCGACTGTCCGATCTATTTAGGGGGCGCATCAGGGTTGACGGAAAAACGCCTGTTCAAAGAGTTTTTACCGTTGGCGTTTTCC
Source organism: uncultured Pseudobdellovibrionaceae bacterium (assembly GCA_964588335.1). Classification (GTDB taxonomy): domain Bacteria; phylum Bdellovibrionota; class Bdellovibrionia; order Bdellovibrionales; family JAGQZY01; genus JAGQZY01. The sequence goes on from CAZPOV010000002.1 coordinate 188,602, forward strand.
GCCAAAAGTCTTCCTGACGAGGCGCAGCCGAACTAAAGGCCAGCTCTTCATTCGGAAGCTTACTTTTTTGCTTTTGGGTCCTAAAATAAAAGCCAAGGAAAGACTTTTCCATGCAGGAGGGGCTTTCCCAAAAAAGGTAGGCGTTTATTTTTTTGACCCGACCACCTGAACACAATGAGTTTCTCTGGACTTCTTACCAGAAGTCACCACGCCGCTTACACTTTTTTTCGTCTCCTTTCATTCCCACCTGGGCTTACCGGTTATTTGGTTATCAGCCCTTTTCGCAATTGAACAACAATCAACAACGAGGTGATGCCATGGAATCAATTACGCAGACTTTAAATCCCGAGGTGAATGAGCAACCCCGCACATTAAATGACTGGAACAAAGAGTTCCTTGAACGCCATCACTTGCTCGGTCACATCTATCGGCGCACCCAAGATAAAATTTATTACCCCTATTGGAAAAGTCAGTTGAATCGAAACTCAGTGGCCAAAGAAGAGCTAGAGACAATTGGTCGTGACTTGCAAAAAGATCAGATCGAAGTCTTTTTATTGAAAGGCTTTTCTTTAATGGGAGAGATTTACAAAGATTGGGGCGAGCGTTTTGTTTCCGATATTGATTTGCTGGTTTCCCATGACGAGCTTTGGAAGTTAACCGACATCTTACGGATGTATGGTTATCAAAAGCGCAAACAGGCCAAGTGGCTTGGCAATCGCTATAAACATCTTTATGTGAAGATGAGCGATGACATTCAGATCACCATCGAGGTTCACACCCAATTGTTCTGGCATTCTTCGATGAACATCAAAGCCAATCCGCAAGAGGCGTCGGTGGCCGGTTTTTTTCAAATGAGTCGGGAGAATCAGTTGGTGCATCTTTGTGGGCACTTGGCCTTTCAGCATTCCTATTCAAAACTGTTTTGGTTGATGGATATTTTTAAATACGTCGATCGCTTTCGGGAAAAAATTGATTGGAACCTGTTTTGGGATCAGGCCGAAAAGTCCAATCTCTACAAATCTTGTTACTTCACACTTTTTCTCTGCCAAAAGTTAGGATTGAATATACAAACCATCCTCTATCGGGCGCGAAAAAAGAAGAAACTGACCATCTTTTTTCTACGCAAGATTGTCGACTACTCTTACCTTTACAACCCAGAAAAGCATCGTCTGCGCGGCTTAGCCATTAAGTTCTTAATCAAAGATTCGATCTTTGATAATTTTCGTTATGCCTACGCCTGGCTAAAAACTTTTAAGAAGAGACGCTCTTAAAACAAAAAGAGCGACCGAAACCGCGGTCGCTCTTTATTTTTCCTTAAAACCCCATTGATCCAATTTTCACAGACCTAAAAAAAGCGATCTTCAAAGAGATCGCTTTTATACTGTTTGAAAGGTTTGATGAGCCTGTTACTTAGAATACTTTTGCAGTTCCTCGTATCCTGGAAGCAAAGACAGATCGGGGACAATGACCACGTCGATGCGACGGTTCTGGGCTTTGCCTTCGGCGGTTTCGTTGCTGGCGACCGGTTTGGTGTCACCAAAGCTAGCGGCACTGATGCGGTCTTCTGCCAAGCCTGCATCGACCATGATTCTTAAAACCGTTAAGGCACGCGCCGAGGCCAATTCCCAATTGGAAGGAAAGCGTTGCGAGCGAATCGGAACATTGTCGGTGTGACCTTCAATTTGGTACTGTTTATCGGGAATTCCTTGTAAAACGTTGGCCACTTGGCGAATGGTCTCTGTTCCACTGGAAGACAGGCTGGCCGATCCGGATTTAAAAAGGACGTCACTGGGTAAAACCACAACCATTCGTCCGTCTTTAATTTGAATACTCAGTTGGCCGGCGTCGGTCAGACGCTTAAAACGACTGATGAGTTTGCGAAATTCGGCCAAGCGCTTTTCCACTTCTTTTTTTCGTTCTGATTCCCTTTGTAAGGCGTCCTTCATATGTTGAATGGAGTTGGCCATGGCCTCTTTGTTGCGACTGGCTTTACCGAGATCCTGTTCCATCTTTGCAATCAAGGTTTCCAGATCGGCAATTTTAGTTTGTGACTCTGCCAATTCAGCCTCAAGACTGTTGTATCTCTTTTGCAGATCTTCGTGGGTGCTGTTGGAAACACAGGCGGATAAACTCAGAAAAGCGATAAAAATAAGCAGTTTTTGCATCATGGGAACCCTTTCTTTATGTCATTTATTGAATCACCATGCTCAAGAGCGGTCATCGCCAGGTGCAACATGAGCGGATCCTTAGGAAGGTGCAGAGTGGGAATTGCGGACACTTGGGAAAGAAAATGGGTGTGGGCTGTCTTTGTTTTGCCGCTGAACCGGGTGTTTGTGGGACGGTCATCCTATTATCAATATTTCTTTGTAAACATGTTTCAGGTTGAGATGAAATGATCAAAAAAAGACAGAAAAAGCCGATAAGGTTCCATGGTCCGTTTCTTGTATTTAATTATTGTGATTATTTGCTGTCGCGGTAGTGCGCAGTTCATACCGATCGCGATGTGGGACCGCAATAAAATTGAATTCAACATCGACGATGTTACGGTCGTGGAAGGTAGCAATTTGGTTTTTACGGTGAGCCTCAGTCGAGAGTTGGGGACTCCTGTCACAATTGATTTTGCCACCGCTAATAACACAGCCTTCGCCGGCACTCACTATGCCAGCAATAGCGGCACCTTAACCATTCCGGCTGGAAATTTGAGCAATACAATCACCGTGACCACATCCGATCTGATCTCGGTGTGCCAAGACGATGTTGGTTTTTTTGTAAATTTAAGCAACCCCAGTCTCGGTGAAATCGCTGATGGCCAAGGCGAGGGCATTATCCAAGACGATGATGTACCAACACTTTCCTTGGTGGCTGGCGCCGATGTTACCGAAGGTGCCACATCGACTTTTGTGGCGAATCTTTCAGAATCTTGCGATAACAGCGATGTAACCTTTGAAGTCACCACCGGAGGTGGGACCGCCACCGCCGGTAGCGATTACACCACTCAAAGCAGTCAGCTCTACACAATCACAAGTGGGGCGACCAGCGTCAATGTTCCTATCGTCACCTTGCAAGATGTGATCGATGAGCCGACCCAATCTTATGATGTGACCCTGGCGAATCCAACCCGCGCGACTCTTGTATCGGCCTCGGCCTCGGCCAATATTTTGGATGATGATCCCCCCAGTGATATTTCCATTGCCGATGTCGAGGTTTTAGAGGGTAGCAGTGTGAACCTCGTTCTCCAGTTGGATCGTCCCAGTGAGTTCACAATAAGTTTTGATTATTCAACAGTCGATGGTACCGCCTTAGCGGCCAACTCCGATTACACCTCACTGAACGTGACGGGGGCTACGGTGCCGCCGCTGTCCACGTCCTTCAATATTTCTGTGGATGGATTGGCTGATGCTGCAGTTTGCGAAGAGTTCGAAGTTTACACTTTGAGTTTTTCCAATTGGAACTATGCCACTTATTCGCAACCCGATCCAACGGTGAAAGTTCTTGATGATGATTTGCCGGAGGTGCAGATTGCCACTTTATCACAGGCCGAGGGCACGAATTTTAGTTTTGCAGTCAACTTAAGCTTTGCGTGTCCGAGCAATGACCACAGTTTTGATTATTTTACCAGTGATATCACAACTCTGAGATCCCAGGATTACACCCCCACATCGGGAAGCCAGTTGATCTCTCAGGGAACAACAGTCGGGACCACGATCGTGGTGCCCTCAACCAGTGATGCGGCACCAGAAACCAACGAAGAGTTTGCGATTGGACTTGCCAATTTCAGTTACTGTAAATTAGCGAGCACTGGATTTGGCCGAGGAGTGATCATTGACGACGACAGTGGGAGCGAGATTACGGTTAAGGTGGTAACGGGAAGCCAACGCACCTGTGCCATGAGCAGCGCTGGTCGCGTTAAATGTTGGGGAATCAAAGATGGTCTTGGAACGGGTGGCGACAATTGGGGCGATGAGCCTGGCGAAACGCCGGTCACTGGTGGTTTTGTCGACCTTGGGTCTCACGATGGGTTGGGGGTTACACCCCACTCCATAAAACAGGCCTCAGTTTCGGAAGATCATAGTTGTGCTGTCTTGGATGATGATCGATTAAAATGTTGGGGCGAAGGCGGGCGGGGCGCATTGGCCCATGGTGTGTCGTCGGGATGGCTTGCATCCACAATGGGTGACAACTTGCCTTATTCCAACATCGGAACCCATGACGGTCTTGGCGTGACGCCTCATACGGTGCAAAAAGTTGTGACCGCTGGACAGAATTCCGAGATGACATGCGTGATCCTTGATACCGGTAAAGTGAAATGTTGGGGCGGTTATGATCCGCCTTGGGATGCGACACTGGGGCATGAGGTTCCTGGGCGGAGTCGTTATGGAAACTCATCCACGGAGTGGGGAGACAATATTCCATACTCGGCACTGGGTACTCACGACGCTTTAGGAGTGACTCCCCATACGGCCACCGATATCGCTCTAACGGGTGGCTCTGTCTGCGTGATTCTCGACACGGGCCAGGTAAAATGTTGGGGGCAAAACCTCTCTGTTGTAGCACAACCTGGTTTAGGTGATATCGGTGATGATCCAGGAGAGATGGGAGATGGGTTGCCGTATATTGATTTGGGAACTCATGACGGTCTGGGGTTTGTCGAACACACCGCCAAAAAAATCTTTTCCTCCAGAGGTGCGATTTGCGTTATTTTAGATGATGATCGTTTGAAGTGCTGGGGAAATAATGACAGTGGTCTGTTAGGCCAAGAGCGAACCGGAAGTATTGGTGATGACCCCGGTGAGATGGGAGATAACCTTCCGTACACTGACTTAGGAACCCACGATGGTTTGGGGATAACCCCGCACACAGTGAAAGACATTTCAATGCGGGGAACGCGCGCGGCTTGTGCCATTCTTGATGACGACCGCATGAAATGCTGGGGTGGCGACTGGCAGTCCGGCGCCTTTGCTGTCGGTTCCTCCGGAAACTTTTGGGGAGACAGCCCTGGTGAAATGGGAGACAACTTACCCTATGCTCAACTGGGAACCGGACGCACAGCCAAAGATGTTTTTGCCTGGAGTTACCAGCGCAATCACACTTTAGTATTAAGGGATAACGACACCTTGGTGGTTTACGGAGAAAACAGTTACGGTGAACTGGGAATTGAAACCGATGTCAATGACTGGGGTGATTCACCGGGCGAGGTTGGCGATGGCTCGGCTGCACCGAATCTTGGAGCTTACACAGTCAAAGAATTTCCCGATGGAACAGATTCCTACGATGCCGAATATTCCTGCGCGATTTTTACCAATAATCAAATGGCCTGTTGGGGAGCCCCTAAGCAAGGTGGAGGTCATAGCTACGTTCATCGATCCATCGGTGATGACCCTGGTGAGATGGGAGCCTCTCTGGCCGACTTGCAACTGCCGACAGGGCGCTATGCGATTGATATTTGGGCTGCCGAAAGAGATATCTGTGTTCGCTTAGACAATCACGAGCATTTTTGCTTTGGGAAAAGCATGGGGGGTGGTGATTCACCGTCATCGCAAGGTGATGGAATCACGCCTTATGCCTTCTTAAGCGGGGCCGACCAGCTTCTGGTGCGTTCTCATGAATACGATGCCTGTATGCTTGATGAATTTTTTGATCTTTACTGTTGGGATACGACCACCTCTTTCCCATCCAATGGCACCCCCATGAATTTTGGGGACAATTTAAAGGTGATCGATTTTGACGTGGGTGGAAGTCATTTTTGTGCCATTCTTAACGATAATAAACTGCGCTGTTGGGGCGAAGCCAGTTATGGTCGACTGGGTTACGAAAACTCAACCGATATCACGGCGCCTTACCCTGAAATGCCCACTGTTGATCTCGGCTCGGTCTCCTATCCAGTGAAAATTGAGGCTACCCAAGAGAACACCTGTGTCTTGTTTGCCAACGAACAGATGAAGTGCTTTGGCCGAATGTCAAAACTCACGTCCAATAACACCTCCGATCAAGGTGATGACCCAGGAGAGATGGGTGACAATCTTCCTTTTATTGATTTTGGAGTTGGCAGAAGTGTTAAAGCCATGTTTCCTACCGATCACTCTGATATCTGCGTGCGATTAGATAACGATGACCTGACCTGTTTCGGCGAAAACGGCCTCGGATGGTGGGGAGGCTACGAGCCTTACGGCCAATTAGGGAACGGCAGTACCAGTCCCGTGGCTCCGCCGACTGGGAGTTACACGGCGGTTGACCTTAATGGTGACACGGCTGCATTTTTAAAAATGTCTGAGTCACACACCTGTGTGTTAACCGACTCCAATGCCATCAAATGTTGGGGGCAAGGTTTTTACGGCGCTATCGGATCTGAAGATACCGAAAACATCGGCGACGAGCCCGGAGAGATGGGGGCGGCGTTGCCGGCGGTGAACATTATTTGGTAAACCACTATGTTGTTACAATGGGAAGTTTGTCATCCAAACTGTTGACGATTCGGGTCGGGTAAGGGATGTGTCCGTTCGGATTGGCGCGATGGGTGCCACCTGTTGGAATCACACTGGTGTCGCCATAACCGGGACGACCGAAACGTCGATAGTCGGCTGGAACATGCCCCATGGCCTGCAGCACATTGGCAAAAAAGCGTTGAATCGGAATTCCCGGCCGCTTGCTTTGGCCCGCTTGATAATTGGCGAGCAATCCTAAATTGTTCATATTGCGATAGTCCACAAAATGGCCGGTGCGGAAATAGCCGCCAAGAGATCCAAAGGTTGTTAATCCGATATTGTGATGCTGATGGGTGGTGGTTCCGGCTTCGTGAACCCATGCCACCATGCCTCGATCCAACATGGTTTGGCCTGTCCCCATATTTATGGCGTCCATTTTACTGACCATGTTGCCAACAATGTATTGGGCTTGAAAACGCAAATTTTCACAATGAGTGACCTGCGCGCTTCGGCTATTACTGGCGGCATGGGCAATCTCTTGATGGTAGTCACCCGCGTAAAGGCCAGCGATCCCTCCCTGCATAACCGCCAAGCGAGAGGCACCACACTGAAAAGCCGCGGTAATAAGATCCGTCGACATATCCCAGAGTCTGCGAACATTGGTTTCGGTTTCTAAGTGGGGAACCCAGTAAGACAGTCTTTCATTGGGACCAGTTACATCACTGCAAGTGTTGACAAGGTTTTGAAACTTTCTTTGCACGTCGGTTAAATGAGCCACGTGGCGTTCGACACGTTCGCGGTCCGTACTCGAAATCTGTCGAGCCGGTCCGTAGGCGCCGCGAGTCAGGCGTCGGTAGTCCTCCATCACTTGGTCGATCAAAAACGAGCGACGGGCGCGACGAGCCACTTCAACGGGATCCTGGGATCCTTGGTAGCGAGAAAAAATCGCATCATAGGTTGAACTGAGATTGGAATACTGGTTGGGCGCCTGATCGCCATTGGATAACCAAGAGTTCCAGCGCGACATATTGATGACCGGTAGTGAAAGGATGTCACGGTTCTGATAAAACTTTGGCGAATCCGCTAAGAATCGATCCACCGAAGGCCAGCGACGATCCTGATTTTCGTCATTGTAATAAATGTTTCCTGTGGAGACACCCCGTGAATGACCGTAGTAATTCATACCGCCATCGATACCGGCAAACAGATTCATTTTATTAACGTAGGGATTCAAGAACGAGCCTAAAACCATAGAGACTCGGGCTTGGTTGTTATCGATATTGCCACTTTCGTGTCCGGGGTTGGCGCGCAGAATATTATTCAGCATGGCATGACGGATCTCATGCTCTGGATTGTTAGCGCCTGACGCCGCGTACAGTTGCATGCGGGTGAACCAGGCTCCGTCGAAATCATTGATAAACGGTTCAGGATACCAGTCGGTCGAAAAACCGGCGCCCCCATGATCGGCACCAACCAGTACCAGGAACTGATCGTTCATTGCGGCTTGGGCGTGAGCGCGGGGGAGAAGTGACGGTAAAAGTGGAAGGGCCATTAAGCTGCCACCGAGTCCCTGCAAAAAATATCTTCGACTGAGACGTTGGTATTTCATTGTATGGTCCTCCTAAAGAATTCCGGTTGCAGCGGTATTTCACGAAGCGCATCCAAAACCGACCCTTGATTGAATTCAATGGTTTCGTAAATGGATTTTACGGCACAGCCGTCATCGCGTAGGCGTAGATTTTGTTTTTGTGAAAAGTTCCAAAGCTTGCTGGCAAAACAGGCTTTGGCCATGGCGTTACGTGCCAGTTCATGGGCTAACTCAACACCACCATTGAAATCACCTTCAATCAGACCGGTCAGTTCAATGGTGTTTTGAGCATCCACCGGTTTTGTGACAAGAACCTGACCTTCATTACCAGATCCTTCCGGTTGAAAAACTCGCTCTTGTTGCCGAAAGCGGCCCATGGAATCGAAATTGTCTAAGGTAAAGCCAATCGGATTGATGATCTTCTGGTGGCAAGAGACGCAAGCCGTACCGGGAACCTCCGTGATGGTTCGCACATACTCTTGGTCCGTCATATCGTCGGTGATCACCACGCCCTCAGGATCCGAATTGTCGGGAGGCAGGGTTAAGTTGCCACAAAGAAAGTCTTCGTAAATCGAAACACCCCGCATGATCGGACGAGTGCTGCCGGTCCCAGTAAACAGAAATTGTGCTTTTGTCAGCAGACCCGCCCGCTCACCCGCCGGGGCTCGCACTAAAGAGTCTATATTGTAGGTTCCGTCCCATAAATCGGTGCCATAGGTGTTGGCTAAATCTTGACTGCGTGGGAAGACCAAGTCGCTGGCCATCAAGTCGGTGTAAGAGGCCTGCTGCTCCCAAATCAAATAGTCAAAGTAATCATAAACTTCTTGAATCATATTTTGTCGACGCTCGGCAGGGGCAATCCCTGGCGCCAAATCTTGTAAGCGTGTTCGCACTTCGGCGATATCGTCACGTGCTTCCTTGGTTTGGTCCAAATGCAACCATTGATTAGCAAAACTTTCGGTTAAGCGGGTGCGGACTTTTTGTGAATTTAAAAGGCGGCTGACCTGCGCGTCGACACCCTGGGGTGTCATGATGGAGCCATCAGCGGCGGCTTGTAAAAGCTCTGAGTCGGGCAGACTTCGCAAGTAAAGATAAGAAAGTTTCGCCGCTCTTTCGTAAGGCCCCATCGCCACCACTCGATCCTCTGATTCAACTGCAAGGTCATTATCGCCAAATTCCTCGTGATAAATAAATCCCGGTGAACTTAAAAGTGCGGCGATGACATTGCGATAGGAATCGGCATGCTGATCCATCACATTCAAATAATGAGTGCGATCGTCTTGATCCAAAGGGCGACCAAGCACCCGCAAGCCAAATTGGTTGAGAAAATTGATCTTGCAGTTGTTATCTGCTGTGTTTTGATAACAATTGCTGCCGACCAAGCTATTCATGGCTTGCGTGTTTTGTACCAATTCGTTAGCCACCAATTCAGAAATCAGAATCTGCTGCTCGACGTGTTTAACGGTGACCGTTTGAATGGCAAGGTCCATTCCTTCTTCGTTTTCTTCGTTGTCGTCGGGAACAGCGTCGATCAGGGGCTGCAATCTTTGCATGATACTATTGAGCTGATTGTTGCTGAGGTGGGGAGCGATTAGATCTTCGATGGAGTTTTTTATCTCTTCGGCACTCAAGCGCTTCAGTGGACTGGCTTCAGGCAAACGCGGGTCACCGGCTTCACACTTGAGAGCATTCAAGGTCGACGCTACGGATCCACTAACAGCATTCATTTCTGAAGAATTGAATGGTGAACAGTTTTGAAAAACAACAATTAAAACGATAATTGAAATCCATCGTAATGGACGCAAAGCAGACCCCCAGACCAAATCCTATCCCTACTAAAAATATAGCACGAATGACCGATGCAACAAACGCCAGGTCCAGTGGTGGGACGAAAACAAAAGAGATGTTCTATAAGTGTTTCAATGTGAAACAAAACTCAGTTCGAATTGTTCAAGATCCTCGCACACGCAGCCAGTCGCCGACGGTCTCTAGCATTTCTTGACTTGGCTTATGGCCAACACCGGCGAATCCTTGAATTCGACCTTGATGGTGTGGCGGAAGTTTTGCAAAACTTTCTTGTGCTCCCGACCACTCAACAACATCATCGTCCTCGCCGTGCACAGCCTCGATCAGCAAGTCGCTGGACCATTGAGGGTCGTTGATTTTGAACCGGCAGCCAATTCCAATAACGTGATCGACGTTTTCAAGGGTCTCGGCCATGTGAGGGGCGGCGTATCCGCCTTGCGAGTAGCCAATAATTGTTTTCTTATGACTATGAAAACCCAAATGCTGACAGAGATTTTTCATAAAATCCTGGCAAACATCATAGCCTATAAAATAACTTTGCTTGAAGTTGTTATAAAAGAACCACGAGTATCCCACCTTCCAATGGTTGTCTTGTTTCACAGGAATCGGGAACGGACCATTGGCCGCCAGGACATGGCAGTCTTCGGGAAGTTGATCAATCAGGCGACTCCACATTTTTTCGTTATTCGACATAAAGCCGTGGTTTAATATGATCAGGCGAGCGTCGTGTTTTTTCGATTTTTTTAAAAGAAAGTTGGCTTGAGTCAAACTTTGAAACTTGGCGGTTTGTTGTTCCATGGCACATCCTGGGTTTGATAAGCCCCATCGCAATGACAGGATGAGGTTAGAGTCTCTCGTCTGAGTCTATGTTTCAAGATTTTTTTAAAACCCACTCAAGCGTCGTCTGGATCTACTGGCTGACAGCGCCGTCGCCATAGATCACACGGTCAGGATTGATCGATTCTTTGTAACGAGCTTCCGCTTCCCGGCGTCGTTGCATCTCTTTTATAAGAAGCCGACACGCGCTGGCGGGGAGGGGTCGCGAAAGGCAATGTTCGCGGGGAAATTGGTATACAATTTTTTGCCCTTGATGGTTAGTCTCTTCAGGGAGTCTGTGCAGTAGATCCAGTTCACTTTCGAAAACAAGTGGGTACTGCTTGGGAATATTTTCCGGTGTGGTTTTCATTTCAAGAGCGTGGTCATTGACAATATCAAAGGCCTTGTCGACATAATCTAATTCTTGCACCGCCTGCAGTTGGTTGTTGAGCGGATTAGAACTTTTATCTCGCCGTTCACGAGTCCCCAATTCATAAATGGGTGGCGACTCACTCAAAGAGGGGGAGGGTGGGGGCTCTTGGCGCGGTTCGGGGAGTATCAACTGGGTGAAGACTTTCTCGAAGCCATCTATGGTTGTTAAATCTTGCAGTTGATCGGCATTGTCATCAAAGCGATCATCAGCGTTGGCGGTTTCATCAATGCAGGTTTTTGCCATTTTGATTTTTTGTTGACGATTGATGGCGAAATTGTACAGGACATCTTTGTTAAAGCAGTTACGGAAATCGCCGTGGATTTTGCAGTAAAACTTAAGTTGCTCGCCGCTAAGAATCTCTTTGTTCTTTGGATTCTGTCGACAGAGAGTTTCGATGGCTTTGTTGAATTCTTCCTCAGGATAAAGGATTTCAAAGCGACGCTCTAATTCTTTTTCTACGGTCTGCTGCTGTGATGATTTATCGGGCTGAGCCTTGCTTTTCAGTGGGGCGGTCGGTGTTGTCTGTTGCGGCACCAGTTCTGTGGGGCTGGTGATTGATTGCACTTCTAACAAATCACTGGAAACTTGTGAGGAGGCATCGAAGCTCTTGACTTCCTGGTCAACAACAACTTCTTCGAATTCGGCGTAGCCAATAGATGATAAAATTAAAAGTCCGATGCAAACGAATCTGTGTTTCAAATGGATCTCCGATCAGTGCCAACGGCTAAGTATAACCTGATAGTGAGTTCCATATAAAAGTATTTTTTGCTGATTGGATTATGGTAGAAAGTGCGTTTTCCACATTTTCGACAAGCTTGTGGGTGCGCTGTCAGAATCCAAGCCATCGGCATGTCACTACCTCAGCTAAAAGATTCACACACTCTTCGTTAAAACCGATCGGAGTCCAACGCATTGTTGAATGGGTCGCGACGAACTGTATCCCTTTTCAGAAAGATTAGGTGTTGGCTGAGTCGCCTTCAATGGATTTTTTGTTTTCAATTTGGGTTTTCCGGTTCTCTGGCGGTGTGTTGTCGATCCCATCGCGGTCACGATACTGCACTTCCGTTTTTAGGAAATCATTTTCTTTTTCAACCGCTTTACGGCGTCGTTTGTTCTCTTCAATATAATTTTTTTCACTCATGAACATCATCCTTTGTTAGCTTTAAGGGTAAAGGGAAAGGCTGTTCGAAGAAGCAACGAGGTGTCAAAAGAAGGTGAAGATTTCTACAAGAAAAGGTTGGTAGCGGGAGAGGGACTTGAACCCCCGACACCCGGATTATGATTCCGGTGCTCTAACCAGCTGAGCTACCCCGCCAAAGAAAGCGTTGACTCTCTAACGCCTTACGTAATATGTCAATTATTTTCTAGGTGATATTGCGTGGGTTCGAGTCCATTTCAGCTGGTTTTTTAGACAAAATTTTGGGGGAAAAGGCATCATGACACTATTTAAGCGACCTTGGTTTTTGGTTTTATTGATTATCGCAGGAATCTACACCTATCAATTTTACAATCGGGTGGAAGTGGGGACCAGCTCGGCGCAGGCGACCAGTCAAACTGAGGACCCGGCGCCGACCGATGACAAGCCGCCGATTTCGATCAAAATTTCACAAGAGTTTGCGGCGCAAACAAGTAAGAATTTTGAGCTGAGCTCAGATTTCAACATGTCGGTAAAATTTGTTAAGACCGACGGTTCGAAAATTATTGTTTCTCTGATCGGTGAAGGCGATGGCTATAAAAATGACGGCCAGCGATTGGCCGACTGGTTTGAGGTGTCTTCAACCCAACAAGGTTTAAAGTTTTCGAGTTTTGAAAAAAAGCAGTATAAAAATTTATCGGCCATGAAAGAGTTGGCGAAGCGGCTGGAGGGTGTTGATCGCAAGGTGAATTTTACCATGATCATTGAGTACCCAGAAGATTATAAATTCGAAACCATTCAATTGCAGTCGGTGACCTCGGATGTTTATGCTGAGTCTTTGGCTTTCAATAAATTCCATATGACGACGGTCTCAGGTAACTTGCGCTTGAAGAAAAGTGCTGGCCGTGAACTTAAAATCGAGTCGGTGAGTGGCGACAGCAATGTTGAGATTTCGGGATTGCAAAAAGCCGAGGTGGCCTCGGTTTCTGGTAATGCTGTTATCCAATCGGATCAGACCAATCCAGCGGTGGCCTTTGACTCTGTCAGTGGCGACCTTAAATTGCGAATCCCCGAAAACAGCCAAGTCGATGTGAGCTTCAACTCAATGACTGGAGATTTGATCAATGATTTTGGTAATTCTCCTTCGGCCCCCCATAAGCTGAAGTTCAGCAGTCTGTCGGGAAGCGCCACAATTAACAAGTTGAAGTAGCACGAACGCCAATACTAAGGTCCAGAGACCTTGAGACTGAAGTCCTGTATTATTATTTTAATGATTGTTTCTAGGGTTTTAACGCAAGGTTTAAGCCATTCGGTTCTTGAAAATTCTTAGCCTCGGTGGGATTTTTATACCTATAGAAAATGAAACGGGGTCAGCAGGCCACTGCCGTCTTGACCTCACAACAAAGAATCAACACAAGAGAGGTCCAACGTGAAAAAACTGCTTATATTAGTTAGCATTTTTGCCATTGCAGCTTGTTCTTCAAATAAAAAAGAAGACGAAGAAATGGCACCAGCCCCAACCCCAACCGTACAAGAAGACAATAAAGAGGCCGAAGCTCCAGCGTCTGATGAATCTTCAAGTTCACAAGACAACAGCCAAGATTCCATGGCCGCCGACAGTGGTTCTAACATGGATGGTGGATTCCCTGATGTTGAAGGAACCGAGCGAAGTGGTGCGACTTGTAAGAATGGTGGCGACGAAAGATTGGTTTCTGTGATCGATACTCGCGAAGGACCTTGCGGAGTGGTTTACACCAAAAACGGTAGCAAAAACACAGTGGCCTATGCGAAATACGATATGAGCTTTTGCGATAAAGTATTTGATAACATCGTCGGTAACCTGACCTCAGGTGGCTTTGATTGTGGTGGCGCCGGGAACACAGCCAGTGGCAACAGTGGCGAGCAAACCGAAGAAGCGGCTGAAGAAAAAAGTGAAGGTGACCAATAATTAATGGTCAGTCCAGAAATGGAAGCCCTCGTATGAGGGCTTTTTTTTTATGAAATGGATTTTATCGATTATCCTTTTTTATAGCCCGGTCGCGTTTTCTCAGTATTATCCTCGTGGGACAACCATGAACAATAACTATTGGCCAAATATTGAGGAACCGATCATGTGGTTCATTGCCCTTGATGGGATGTATGACTTTCAGAATGAAAAGCGCTCCGGTTCTGATGTTAGCACTCAGACCACTCATGCCAATTTTAATCTTTTTTATGGGGGTCGCAATTTCCGAGCCGGTGCCAATGTTATCCATGATTTCAATTTGGTGACCAAAGATTTGTCGATGGGGCTTGGAATGGCGTTTGGCCGACCTCTGTTCTTTGAATTTGGGGTGGGTTACCTCAGTCGAGTCAGAGATTCGACATCAACCGAGGGGTGGTCCTACCACGGTAAGATTGGCTACAACTTCCCCTGGCTCACCGATGTTAAATATCGCACGCGATTTCGCATTGCTCTTGTTTACAACCAGAAAACATTAAATGATAATGGAGATCCAAGGGTGACTCATTTCTATCCCATAATTGGGATTGAGTTTGAGACTTAGAAACTTGCATCAAGTGAGGGTGATTTTTTGTTAGACCGTTTGGTTTACCTTTTGTTTTTTATCTTCGTTGGATCGGGCCTATTTCTTGTCTACCAAGGCATGAAGGGAATGGGATATATCGGAGCGAACCCCTTTGTGAGCCAAAATGTGCAAAACCAAAACCCGTTGCCTCCGTCGAAGGTAAAGCCTCAGATTGTCGAAAAAAAAATCGAACTGGTTGACCTTGCCGCAACCGCCTATGTGCTTGAGTATTTGCCACCCAATGAGCTGGATTACGGTTGTCAGTATTTTTCAAAAGCGTTTGCGCGCTTCACGCCGGAACCAGGGAAGTTTAATAACCAGTTGTTTGTTGACAGTTTGAATAGCTTCTATACGGTTTTTGAAAACCGTTGGGAAGCCTATCCCTGTGTGTTGCCAGTGTCTCAGAAAGCTTTGTCTGTTTTAAAAAACACCGAAGGCTTCAGTTGGCAAAGTGAATCGACCGCCAAAGTTTTGCTGGCGATTTTAAAACCCTTAAGTGTCGCAGGTCACTTTGATTTGATAGACGATTTCTATCAAGTCATCCTGCCAACTTTAAAAATGAAAGTCCCTGCTTACCGTGATTATGGCCGTCGGATCGAGGATCTTCTGTGCCATTCTTTAAAGAAGTTAGGTCGTGATCAACAGTGTTTGCACTTGTATCCTGCTTTCGGCAGCCCGAACTTACAAATCTATACATTGGCGACTCGAATGGTTTATGACAGTCAATGGGACCGATTAAAAATCTATTTTGAGAGAATGCAAAAATATAAAATCACTCGAGAATGGGTGGGGTACAGTGACTATTTGTCTGGTTTGTACCAGTACTTTGAAAAAAAGAACTATAAAGGTGCGGTTTTTGATTTTCAAAAATCTTTTGAAAAAAGAGTCAAAGTCTTAACACCAATGGAAACCATTGAAGTGACCCTCTTTTATTTACGGGCTCTGCGCAAAGTCAATCTTTTGGAGGAGGCTTTGACTGTCGTTAATCAAGAGTTGCAGCGCTTGCAATCGACGATAACCGGCCCCAGTTATGCAGGGATGGCCTTAATGCTACAAAAAGAAATTATTTTGCATCAAATGAATAAGTCAGAAGATTTAACCACGTTGCAAAAACAATTTCAGCAGTTCAAATCGGACGGAAATTTCGGAGACCAATACTTCCAAGCCTTCAATGCTTTGGCTAGCAAAGATAAATCTTTTAAGCCACAATTTATCAACCGAGATCTCAATGAAGTGAAAGAAATATTAGGTTCTCAAACGGCACCAGCAAAAGCGCAATAAACCGGATCAATATTTCGTCAAAAAACTAAAAAGTAACATAATGTATTTGTTGGTCATATATAGGTTAAACAACCTTGTTGATTCGTTCTGAAATGAGAAGAGTCTCATTTCAAGACGTTGGATTGTGGCTGACAAAAAAATGTCACCTCTGTTTTGTACCAAAATTGGATAAATGGCTAATTTATCTGCAAAATCCCTTAAGTCCTTCCGTGATTAGGCCGAAAAGCTAGTTGGAATGCTAACGCGTTTAAAGTTTCGTTTTTTTTAGAGAAATGGCGGATTAACAAAGTCTTAATCTAAAATAAAAGGAAGCTTATAAAACCTTAGGGAGAAGGTATTAGTAAATTGAGACTGGATGGAGTCCGTACACTCATTCTAAGTTTCGTGACATTACCCTTTTTGGTGTCATGTATCGCCGATGTCAACGAACCCGAAGACACGACAGGGTCGTTTATTGTCTTCTCCACCTCAAGCAGTCCCACCGATGCCACCACCACTCTTGATTTTGGACCGACAGCTGTTGTACCGGGGCGCTCTTTCCGAGAACTGTTTTTAATCAATACAGGAACTAAAGATGCTGAAGGCATCCAAGAAACTTTTTCGTCGACCGAGTTTGGCTTTGAAGGCGGCTTGTATCCCGGTATAGGTGGTGATTGTACGGACACCCTTGAACCAGGACAATCTTGCTTGCTTGTGCTTCGCTTTGATCCGCCCTTGCGAACCGCTTATGCCGAGACCATGCAACTGAACTACCGTGACTCCCTTGGTAGTAAAGAAGGGTTGCTTGATCTGGTGGGGCGCGGAACCGATCCGGCCATCATTTCGATCAGTGAAACCGATCCCTACGATTTTGGCCTGCAGCCACTGAACACATCCGGCGAGTTCGCCTTTTCCCTTTCCAACATTCCAACAGGGGCGGCGGCAAAAAATATCCAAGAGATTGGTTTGAACCTTCCCTTTGACATGAAAGATGGCGCTTACCCCGGAACCGGTGGAACATGTACGGATGTTCTGTTACCAGGAGCCAGCTGTAGCATCGTCGTCACCTTTACACCAGCCAGTGTGGGGATCAAACTCGATCAAATCAATATCAACTACGACAACGGTGTGACTTTTGTTTCCGCCTATCGCGATGTCCAAGGTGAGGGTGTTGTACCGGCCACCTTAGAGATCACCGATGCACCCCTTTATGACTTTGGCAGCATCATCGTCAGTCAGACCGCTTCGCGAATTTTTACGGTGACCAACACCGGTGGACTACCAGCAACTTCAGTGTCGGGAACGGGATTGGCCTTTCCTTTCCGATTTACCGGTGGCGCTTACCCTGGAACCGGTGGTGACTGTGGAGTGACAGTGGCCCCCAGTGCCAGTTGTAATATCGAAGTCGAATTCGTGCCGATCAACCCCGGCGTTTACGTCGACACCATAGAAATGCCTTACAACGATGGCGCCGAATTGCAAATTGCCGAGCGCGATATTCAGGGAACAAGCACGACCCCGGCTCTTTTAGAAATCAGTGAAGCTCCGTTTTATAATTATGGACCTGCGGCCATTGGCAGTTCGGTCAATCAGATCTTTACGGTCACCAACACCGGAGGCGCCACGGCGTCGGCCATCGTTGACACCGGTGGCCTGACAAATCCTTTTCGATACTTTGGCTCGGCTTACCCTGGTGTGGGAGGCGACTGTAACGTAAACCTTGCGCCCGGAGCCAGTTGTCAGCTTGTCATTGAATTTTACCCCTCGGTCACGGGCTCTTACAATGACACCGTTGAATTGCAATACAACAATGGATTGGCGTTGGTCACCAGTGATCGCGACATGCAGGGCTCGGGCGTGGTGCCGGCTGTTCTTTCGATTACGGAAACAGATCCCTATTCTTTTGGAGCCATTCCCACAGGCGGCGAGCTGACCCATATATTTACAATCAGCAATACCGGAGGTTTCACGGCTTCAGGGGTTTCTGAAATTGGATTGGCCGCTCCTTTTGCTTTTACCGGTGGTGCTTTTCCTGGAACCAATGGAACTTGTACCACAAATATTTTCGCGGCTTCCAGCTGTGATATCGAAATCGCTTTTCAACCCACCGTGACCGGATTGCAAACCGACACCATCAATTTTCAATATTACGATGGTGCTTCTTTACAAAACTTAACCCGCGATGTGGAAGGGAACGGAGTCACTCCCGCCAACCTGACCATCAGCGACGGACCTCTTTATGATTTTGGAACTCCGGTTTTGGGAGCTTCGCGAAGCCACACCTTCACTGTCACCAACGCCGGTGGTTTTGTCGCCACCAGTATCGTCGGTGGAGGATTGGTTCCACCTTTTAGTTACACCGGCGGTAGCTTTCCGGGCACCACTGGAACTTGTGCAGCGTCTCTTGGCGCCGGCGCAACCTGTACGATCAATGTCACCTATGCACCCACCGTGGTGAATGTTGATAGTGACACCATTGAAATTGATTTCTATGACGGTGTGTCCACACAAACCGCTCTGCGAGACGTGACCGGAACCGGTGTCTTGCCCGCACTTTTGACAATCACCGACGCGCCTCTTTACGATTACGGAACCATTGCAGTCAACTCAACGGCGACCCATCTTTTTACCATTGATAACATTGGTGGAGGTCCAGCCACGGTCATCACCGAAGTGGGCTTGGCCGCTCCTTACCAGTTTGTCGGTGGTACCTATCCTGGAACCGGAGGTACCTGTGGTACGACTTTGGCTCCCGGAGCCCAATGTGATTTGGCTGTGGAATTTGCACCCACCGTGTTGGGAATTTACAACGACACCCTTGATCTTTCCTATGATGATGGTGCAGGTGTGGTCAATTCAACAAGAGATGTTACCGGTGTGGCGGCCCCTCCGGCTCTTATTACTATTAATCTTGGACCCACTTTTGACTATGGACAACAGGCTGTTGGGTCGCAAACCGATCAAGCTTTTATCTTAACAAATACAGGCGGCGTTGATGCCACCAGCATGAACGGTCTTGGACTGGTACCTCCTTATGATTTCGCGGGCGGTGCCTATCCTGGAACCGGTGGTGATTGTGCAGCGATCTTGGCACCGACAGCAACCTGTACCATCGTAGTCACGTACTCGCCAGCCGCCCTTGGGGTCAATAGCGACACGATTTTGATTGATTACGATGACGGAGTGGCAACACAACAGTCGTCTCGTGATGTCACTGGTGAAGGAGTCAATCCGGCTCTATTGGTGATTGATTCCGGACCGGTTTATGACTACGGAACCGTCGCTGACGGAAGTGTCACATCCCATACCTTTAACATCAGCAATGCTGGTGATGTCCCGGCCAATAACATTTTAGACTTGGCAGCCTTGGCGGCCCCTTTTGCTTACGAAGGTGGAACCTATCCTGGAACCACTGGTAACTGCGGAACCTCTTTGGCGTCCGGTGCGACCTGTTCGATTGTTGTGGAATACGCGCCAACCACAACCGGAGCACAAAGCGATACCATAGAAATTCAATATGATGACGGCGCCAACGTGGTTTCAACGACTCGTGATATTCAAGGGACAAGTGTCAATCCGGCTTTGTTGGTTATCGATCAAGCCCCTCTTTATAACTTTGGTGATGCTCCAACCGGGGCGACTCGCACTTTTACCTTTACTGTGACCAACACCGGAGCGTTTGCTGCCAGCGCCATGGCTGGTGGTGGTCTGACAGCTCCATTTAGTTATTTGGGTGGTTCTTATCCGGGAGGCGCTGGAACTTGTGCTGCAACCTTAGCCGCTGGCGCCAATTGTACCATCGAAGTGCAGTACGCGCCGAGTACGGTGGCGGTTCATACCGATACCATCGAATTGAATTACTTTGATGGAGCCAACACTCAAATCGCCGATCGCGATTTGCAAGGAACTGGTGTTAATCCGGCTTTGCTTGAGATCAGTGATGCTCCGGTTTATAACTTTGGAACCGTTGCTGTTGGTTCAAACAATCTTTACACGCTGACGGTGACCAACACGGGCGGTTTCCCTGCCACTTCGATTGCTGATGGATTGGGGCTTGCGCCGCCATTCACCTTCAGTGGCGGCACTTTCCCTGGTGCGGCCGGAAACTGTGCAGCGACTTTAGCCGCAGCGGCCAGCTGTACCATTGAAGTTGATTACTCGCCTGCGGCAGTCAATGCCGATGCCGATACCATAGAAATCAGTTACAACAACGGTGTTATAGCCAGCACCGCGACTCGCGATTTGATCGGTAACGCTGTTAACCCCGCTTTAATCACGATTTCTGAAACCGATCCTTATGATTACGGAACATTAGCGACAGGCGGCTCGTTGACTCATGTCTTCACTCTGTCGAACAGCGGTGACGTGCCGGCAACAGCGGTGGCTGAAATCGGTTTGGCCGCGCCTTTTGCGTTTACCGGTGGAGCCTTCCCTGGAACGGCGGGGACTTGTACCGCGACCTTAAACAATGCAACTTCGTGCGATATCGAAGTGGAGTTTGCTCCGACAGTGACCGGCCTACAAGCTGACACCATCGACATTCAATACAATGACGGCACCGCAGTGGTGAATGCCACTCGTGATATTCAAGGAACCGGAGTGTCACCGGCGGTGATTTCGATTTCGGAAACCGATCCGTATGACTACGGCATTTTAGCGCAAGGGGCGTCCACAACCCATATTTTTACCTTAACCAATGGTGGTGGCGGACCGGCCACAGTGATGACAGGCACCGGCTTGTCGGCCCCTTTTCAATTCACTGGTGGTTCTTACCCTGGAGCCGCGGGGACGTGTACCGCAACGTTAGCACCCGCTGCGAACTGTAATATCGAGGTCGAGTTTGCTCCGACCAGTGCTGCCATTTTCAGTGATTCCATTGAAATTAATTACTTTGATGGCGCCAACAATGTGACCTCCACTCGCGACGTCACCGGAACCGGAGCGACTCCGGCCTTGTTGGTGATTTCTGAAACCGATCCCTACGATTTTGGTTTGATTGCCGCCGGTGGATCCACAACCCATCTTTTCACAGTCAGCAATATCGGAGATGTGGCCGCAACAGCGGTGGCAGAGACCGGTATTGCCGCACCCTTTGATTATTTAGGTGGTGCATACCCTGGTATTGGTGGAAATTGTGGAGCCACAATTGGTATTGGCGCCACCTGTAACATTGTCATTGAATACGCTCCGGCCGCACCGGCGGTGCACTCTGACACGATCGATATCGGGTACAATAACGGCGCCATTGTCACCAACTCAACCCGCGACATTCAAGGAACGGCAACAACGCCAGCGACTCTTACAATCAGCGAAACCGATCCCTACAATTACGGCACCCGGGCTGTTGGTTCGGTGAATCCTTATATTTTTACAATCACCAACAGTGGAGGCGTCTCGGCTACATTGATGGCTGATGCGGGCGCCCTGGCGGCTCCGTTTGCTTACGTCGGTGGAAGCTATCCTGGAACCGGCGGCGATTGTGGCGCCACCCTCGCCAGTCTTGCCAGTTGTACGATTGAGTTGGCTTACGCGCCAACAGCGGCTGTGGTCAGTAATGACACCATTGACATCAATTACGATAACGGAGTGGGACTGCAAAACACCACCCGTGATGTGACCGGAACCGGAGCCACGCCTGCGACTCTGACCATCACCGAAACCGATCCTTTTGATTATGGAAATGTCACTGTTAATTCGACTTTGTCTCACACCTTCACTCTTGCCAACACTGGTGGCGTGGCCGCGACCACAGTCAATGAAGTGGGGCTGGCTGCACCTTTTCAGTTTGTGGGCGGTGCTTATCCTGGAACCGGCGGGACCTGTACAGCCACCATTAACTCGGGGGCTAACTGTGATATTGTTATCGAGTTCGCACCGACGGCTTCGGGATTTTCCAACGACACCATCGACATTCAATATTTTGATGGTGTGAACACTCAGATCACATCCCGCGATATCCAAGGAACAGGTCTGACTCCGGCTGTGATTGCAATTTCAGAATTGGATCCCTATGATTACGGAACGCAACCCACCGGGCAGGTGATTCAACACACCTTTCTTTTAACCAACACTGGTGGAACCACGGCTTCGGCCATCGCCGGTGCCGGTTTAGCGTCGCCATTTCGCTTTGAAGGCGGGACATTCCCTGGAACCTCTGGAACCTGTGCGGCCACTTTGGGAGTGGGTGCCTCTTGTAATGTGGTTGTGGAGTACGCACCGGTGGCGGTCAGTGCGGCTGACAACGACACCATCGATATTAACTATTTTGATGGAGCGGTGGGGCAGCTTTCAACTCGTGATGTGACCGGTGTGGCAGTCGCTCCAGCCTTTTTACAAATCAGTGAAACTGATCCTTACAATTACGGAACCTTGGCGACAGGAGCCTCAGTCAGCCATGTCTTCACAGTGACCAATGCCGGCGGCTTTCAAGCATCGGCTTTAAGTGAAGTGGGGCTTGTGGCGCCTTTCACATTCACCGGTGGTGTTTATCCAGGTGTGGGTGGAGACTGTACCGGAACCTTGGCTGCCGGTGCGACTTGTAATTTGGAAATTCAATATGCTCCCGGTGTGGCCAATGCCGATTCTGACACTATCGAAATGCAATACAATAATGGTGTTTCTGTGCAAGTGGCCAACCGTGATATTGTTGGTACCGCGGTCTTGCCAGCCACTATCGATATCACCGAAACCGATCCTTATGATTTCGGAACAGTTGCCGTCGGCGCCACCACCACCCATGTTTTCACTCTCAGTAACTCGGGTGGATTTCAAGC
Organism: uncultured Pseudobdellovibrionaceae bacterium; assembly: GCA_964588335.1. GTDB lineage: Bacteria > Bdellovibrionota > Bdellovibrionia > Bdellovibrionales > JAGQZY01 > JAGQZY01. The sequence continues at coordinate 211,402 of CAZPOV010000002.1, forward strand.
CTCGGCGATCAATGAAATTGGCTTGAGCGCGCCTTTTGCCTTTAGCGGTGGAGCTTTCCCTGGAACCTCTGGAACCTGTACCGCGACTTTATCGCCGGCAGCCTCTTGTACCATCGAAGTGGCATTTTCGCCTTCGGTAACAGGAGCGGCTGCTGATACCATTGAAATTCAATACAATAACGGTGCGGTTGTCGTGACCAGCAACCGCGATGTGCAAGGAACCGGTGCGGCTCCGGCTGTGATCACCATCACCGAAACCGATCCTTACGATTACGGATCAGTAACTCAAGGAGCCACTGCCAATCATATTTTTACATTAAACAACACCGGCGCGGTTGCTGCCACCACCGTTGGGGGAAGTGGTCTGTCGGCTCCGTTCTCATTCACTGGTGGATCTTATCCTGGAACCGCTGGAACTTGTGGTGCGACCATTCTATCAGGTGCAAACTGTACCATTGATGTGACCTTTGCTCCCACCGGACCCGTGGTCAGCGCCAGCACTATTGATATTAATTACAACAATGGTGTCGGCTTACAAACCAGTTCACGAGATGTGACCGGAACCGGAATTGCTCCGGCTTTGATTACAATTTCAGAAAGCGATCCTTATAGCTATGGATTGGTGGCAAACGGTGGTAACGCCAGTCACTTGTTCACGTTAACCAACTCCGGTGGATCGACCGCAACCGCTCTGGCGGAAGTGGGCTTAGCGGCCCCTTTTGCCTTTGCCGGAGGCGGCTATCCTGGAACCGGCGGAACCTGTGGTGTGAGCCTTGGGGCCGGAGCCAGTTGTGATATCGTTATCGATTTTGATCCTGTCGCCCTTGGCGCTTTTGGTGACACCATTGATATCAGTTACAATGATGGAGCCGCAGTGCAATCGGCCACCCGCGACGTTCAAGGAACCGGCGGAGCGCCGGCGTTGTTGGATGTCGCTGGTCCTGACCCTTACGATTTTGGAACCCGCGCCAACGGTTCAACCACCACCATTGTGTTGACTGTCTCCAACTCCGGAGCGGTACCAGCAACCGCAATGGCCGATGGTTTGGGACTGGCTGCGCCTTATGATTGGACGGGGGGAGCTTACCCTGGAACCACAGGAACTTGTGGTGCCAGTCTCGCCGCCGCCGCCTCTTGTACTGTTGAAGTGCAATACAACCCATCAGCCCTGGGTGCGACTTCCGACACTTTGGCTGTGACTTATAACGATGGTGCTGTTGCGCAAACATTGAATCATGGTTTGCAGGGAACAGCGGCGCCTCCGGCCAGCTTAGCCATCACCGAAACCGATCCTTATGATTATGGCAACATCGCTGTCGGTGCTACCGGTGTTCACACCTTCACGGTTTCCAACAGTGGGGGCGTGGCGGCCACAGGAATCAGTGAAACCGGCATCGCAGCTCCTTTCCAATATGTGGGTGGGGCTTATCCAGGAACAGCCGGAACCTGTGGTGTGGCGATCACCGCCGGTGGATCGTGTGATATTCAAATTGAATTCTCTCCTTCGGCCACCGGACTGCAAACCGATACCATCGACATCGCTTATAACAATGGCGTCAGTGTCGTCAGTGTGACCCGAGACATTCAAGGAACCGGTTTAGCTCCCGCGGTGTTAACCATTTCAGAAGTGGATGCTTACGATTATGGAACAAATCCATTGGGAAGTGTGACGCCTCACACTTTCACTATTACCAACACAGGCGGAGCCCCTGCGGCCGGAATGGCTGGCAGTGGATTGAGTTCGCCTTTCCGTTTTGAAGGTGGCGCGTATCCTGGAACCTCTGGAACCTGTGTGGGGACTTTGGCATCAGCGGCTTCTTGTACGATTGTTGTCGAATACGCACCGGTATCAGCCAATGGATTGGATCCTGACACAATCATTATCGATTATAACGATGGTGCCGCGGCTCAACAGAGCACCCGCGATGTCGAAGGAACTTCAGTTACACCAGCCAACTTAACCATCTCTGAAGTGAACCCCTACAATTATGGAACTTTAGCGGTCGGTGATGTGCAGACCCATATTTTTGTGGTCACCAACGGTGGTGGTTTTCTGGCTTCTGCTTTAAGTGAAGTCGGACTGGCCGCTCCGTTTACATTCACCGGAGGTTCTTACCCTGGAACCGGTGGTGACTGTGTTGGCACTCTGGCTGCTGGCGCCTCTTGTAATTTAGAAATTCAATATGCTCCCGGTGCGGTCAGTGCTGGTGATAACGATACCATTGATGTGGCTTACAACGATGGAGTCAATCCACAGAATGCGACTCGAAATATTACCGGGGCGGCAGTGACACCTGCTAATATTACGATTTCGGCGACCGATCCTTATGATTACGGAACTGTTGCGACAGGAGCCACGGCGACCAATATTTTCACATTAACCAACACGGGAACTTTCATTGCTTCTGCGATCACTGAAACCGGCTTGAGCGCTCCATTTGCTTTCACCGGTGGAACTTTCCCCGGAAGCGGTGGAACCTGTGGCGCCACTTTAGCGGGATCAGCCACCTGTACCATAGAAGTTGAGTTTGCTCCGTCGGCCACCGGTGCCGCTTTAGACACCATCAATATTTCTTACGATAATGGTGTCAGTACGGTTTCTAGCACCCGTGATGTGCAAGGAACGGGAGCCGCACCAGCGGTGATCACCATCACCGAGACGGATCCTTACGATTTCGGAGCGGTGACACAAGGATCATCGGCCAATCATATCTTCACTTTGGATAACACCGGAGCGGTACCAGCGACTTCGGTGGGTGGTAGTGGTCTTGTTGCGCCTTTTCAATTCACCGGCGGATCCTATCCGGGAACCACGGGAACTTGTGGTGCCACCATCAATCCAAGCACACCGTGTACCATCGACGTGACCTATGCGCCTACAGCCGTGGTTGTCAGCAATGACACCATTGATATTAATTTTAATGATGGGGCTGGATTACAAACCTCTTCTCGCGATATCACCGGTACCGGTATTGCGCCGGCTCTGATTACAATTTCTGAAACCAATCCTTACGATTATGGTTTGATTGCCAATGGTGGTAACGCTAGCCACGTCTTCACTCTGACCAACTCCGGTGGATCGACAGCCACTGCGATCACCGAAGTCGGCTTGGCCGTACCATTTGCTTTTGCCGGTGGCGGCTTTCCTGGAACCGGTGGAACCTGTGGGGTGAACCTAGCGGCTTCAGCCTCTTGTGATGTGGTTATCGATTTTGATCCGGTTGCAATTGGAGCTTTTGCTGACACTATTAACTTTAGCTACAATAACGGTGCCGTCGTGCAAGCGGCCACGCGTGATGTGCAAGGAACCGGTGGGGCTCCCGCCTTGTTGGATATAGCAGGTCCTGATCCTTATGATTTTGGAACCCGCGCCAATGGATCCACAACTTCGGTTGTTCTCACTGTTTCGAACTCAGGTGCTGTTTCTGCGGTGAGCATGGCTGACGGACTGGCTCTGGCCGCTCCTTATGATTGGACCGGTGGCGCTTACCCTGGAACCACAGGAACCTGTGGTGCCACTTTGGCGGCGGCGGCGTCTTGTACTCTTGAATTACAATACAACCCATCAGCCCTGGGTGCGACTTCCGACACTCTGGCTGTGACTTATAATGATGGTGCTGTTGCGCAAACATTAAACCACGGTTTGCAGGGAACCGCCGCACCTCCGGCCAATTTAACAATCTCAAACTCGGATCCTTACGACTATGGAAGCGTTGCTGTGGGTGCCACCAGCGTTCATACTTTCACCGTTTCAAACGGTGGGGGCGTGGCGGCCACCGGACTTGTTGAGTCGGGCATCGCAGCCCCTTTTCAATACACCGGAGGAACTTATCCTGGTGCGGCTGGAACCTGTGGTGTCGCCATCACAGCAGGCGGTTCTTGTGATATCGAAATTGAATTTGCGCCGTCGGCCACAGGTCTACAGGCTGATACTATAAGTATCGCTTACAACAATGGCGTGAGTGTGGTTAACGCGACTCGCGATGTGCAAGGAACTGGTTTGGCTCCTGCTGTGTTGTCGATCTCCGAAGTCGACGCCTACGATTATGGAACTCGTCCTTTAGGAAGTGTCACCCCCCATACTTTTACAATCACCAACACCGGTGGTGCCCCGGCCGCGGGTATGGCGGGCAGTGGACTGAGTTCGCCTTTCCGTTTTGAAGGCGGCGCTTATCCAGGAACCTCAGGAACGTGTGTGGCGACGTTGGCATCGGCCGCCTCTTGTACGGTTGTTGTTGAATACGCACCGGTGTCGGCCAATGGTTTGGATCCTGATACCATCGTCATTGATTATAACGATGGTGCCGCCGCTCAACAGAGCACGCGCGATATTGAAGGAACATCGGTCACTCCAGCCAACTTAACAATTTCAGAAGTGGATCCTTACAACTACGGAACTTTAGCTGTTGGAGATGTGCAAACCCATGTTTTTGTTGTCACCAACGGTGGTGGCTTTCTGGCCAGTGCATTAAATGAAGTCGGACTGGCCGCTCCGTTCACATTCACCGGAGGATCTTATCCAGGAACCGGTGGAGACTGTGTTGGCACTCTGGCTGCTGGAGCCTCTTGTAACTTAGAAATTCAATATGCACCCGGTGTGGTCAGTGCTGGTGACAACGATACCATTGACTTGGCCTACAACGATGGAGTCAATCCACAGAATGCCAATCGGGATATCACCGGAGCGGCGGTGACTCCAGCCAACATTACTATTTCTGCAACCAATCCTTATGATTACGGAACAGTGGCGACAGGGTCGTCGGCCAACAATGTCTTTACACTGACCAATACAGGAACCTTTATCGCTTCGGCGATCAATGAGGTTGGATTGAGTGCACCGTTTGCGTTCACCGGAGGAGCCTTTCCTGGAACCGGTGGAACCTGTGGTGCCACTTTATCAGGAGCCGCGACATGTACGATTGAAGTGGCGTTTGCGCCTTCAGCGACCGGTGCCGCCACTGATACAATAGAAATCTCCTACGATAACGGAGTGAGCACCGTTTCCAGCACCCGCGACGTACAAGGAACCGGAGCCGCACCGGCGGTGATCACTATCACCGAAACCGATCCTTACGATTTTGGAGCTGTGACCCAAGGGTCGTCGACCAACCATATCTTCACTTTGGATAACACTGGAGCCGTGCCGGCGACTTCGGTGGGTGGTAGCGGTCTTGTCGCTCCTTTTCAGTTCACTGGCGGATCTTATCCCGGAACGGCTGGAACTTGTGGAGCGACCATCAACCCAAGTACACCGTGTACCATTGACGTGACTTATGCGCCCACGGCTGTGGTTGTTAGCACCGATACCATTGATATCAATTTTAATGATGGGGCTGGTTTACAAACCTCATCTCGTGACATCACCGGAACTGGAATCGCTCCGGCTCTGATTACAATTTCTGAAACCAATCCTTACGATTATGGTTTGATTGCTAACGGTGGCAATGCCACTCATACCTTCACTTTGACAAACTCTGGTGGTTCAACCGCCACCGCAATCACCGAAGTCGGCTTGGCCGTACCCTTCGCTTTTGCCGGAGGGGGCTTCCCTGGAACCGGTGGAACCTGTGGTGTGAATCTGGCCGCTTCCACATCGTGTGATGTGGTCATTGATTTTGATCCAGTGGCTGTCGGTGCTTTTGCTGATACCATCGCTTTTAATTACAATGATGGTGCGGCTCCACAAACCGCTTTGCGTGATGTGCAAGGGACTGGTGGAGCGCCCGCGTCTCTTGATATTGCCGGTGCCGATCCCTATGATTTCGGAACCCGAGCCAATGGTTCAACCACGACGACAGTGCTAACAATCAGCAACAGTGGTGCCGTTCCCGCCACCGGTATCGCCGACGGTCTGACTCTGGCCACACCTTTTGATTGGGTGGGAGCCACTTACCCTGGAACTGGCGGCAATTGCGGAGCCACACTGGCAGCCGGAGCCTCTTGTAACATTGAAGTTCAATTTGCCCCAGTGGGCCTAGGAACAGACACCGAAACAATCACATTGAACTATGATGATGGTGCGGTGGCGCAAGCCTTAACTCACGACCTCACCGGAACTTCGACGGCGCCTGCTAATATCGCGATCAGTGAATCCGATCCTTATGATTACGGCAACGTCACCGAAAATGCCACCGCCAGCCATGTCTTTACTTTGACCAATGGTGGAGGAGTGGCGGCGACTGTTATTACCGAAATCGGTTTGGCGGCTCCATTCACATTTGCTGGTGGTGTTTTTCCTGGAACTTCAGGAACCTGTACGGCGACTCTTCCGGCCGGAGGAAACTGTGATATTGATATCGAGTTTGCTCCTGTCTCAACAGGTCTGTTAGCCGATACGATCAGTATTCAATACAACAACGGCGCCGGTGTTGTGACCAGTGACCGCGATGTTCAAGGAACCGGGTTAGCAGCCGCCGTTCTAGCGATCAGTGATGGTCCTGGAAACTTTGACTATGGAACCGTCCCAACTGGAAGCACAAATTCCAAAACCTTCACTGTTAATAACACCGGTGGTAGCACCGCTGTAGCGATGGCCGGAAGTGGTTTGACCTCACCTTTTACTTTTGCTGGTGGTGCTTATCCTGGAGGCGGAACTTGTGCGGCGACACTGGGTGCGGGTGCTTCGTGTACCATCATCGTCGAATACAATCCGATTGCGGTCAGTGGCGGTGACACCGATACCATTCTTTTAGATTATAACGATGGCGCTGTGGCTCAACAGACCACTCGCGGTGTGGATGGTGTGGCGGTTGCTCCAGCGACCCTAACAATTTCAGAAACCAATCCTTACAGTTACGGAACCTTAGCGGTGGGTGCGACAGCAACACATGTGTTTGTTGTTAGTAACACCGGTGGTTTTCAAGCCTCAGGATTGGTTGAATCAGGGTTGGCAGCTCCTTATGCCTACACCGGCGGATCTTATCCGGGAACCGGTGGTGACTGTACCGCCACTTTGAATGCTGGAGCCAGTTGTAATATTGAAATTCAATACGCGCCAGTGGGTGTATCGGGTGGTGATAACGACACTATCGATTTTGCCTACAACGATGGCGTGAATCCTCAGAACGTAACCCGTAATATTACTGGTATTGCGGTGACTCCGGCCTCAATCACCATCTCCGATGGACCGACTTATGATTTCGGTACTGTAGCGACTGGCGCCACCGCGACGCGTGTCTTCACCTTAGCCAATGGTGGTAACTTTCAAGCTTCGGCGATCAATGAAGTGGGGCTGGCGGCTCCGTTCGACTTTGTTGGCGGAACCTTCCCAGGAACCGGTGGAAACTGTACAGCCACTCTCGCGGGTGCGGCCAACTGTACGATCGCCATCGAATTCGCACCTTCGGGTACAGGCCTTCAGGTCGATACCATTGATATCTCTTATAACAATGGAGCGACCACGGTGTCGGCCACTCGTGATTTGCAAGGAACGGGAGCGGCTCCAGCCTTGATCACAATCACCGAAACCGATCCCTATGATTTTGGCAATGTCACCGTCGGAGCCACAACAAATCATATTTTCACTTTGGATAATTCGGGCGCTGTACCAGCCACGGTTGTTAACGGTGCGGGACTGGCGCCACCTTTCCGATTCACTGGCGGATCATTCCCAGGAACGGCGGGAACCTGTACCGGAACCATCAACCCGAGCACACCGTGTGATATTGATGTGACCTACGCACCAACAGCGGCCGCCGCCAGTGCCGACACCATTGATATCACTTACAATGATGGTGTGACCGGGCAAACTTCGTCTCGTGATATTACCGGAACCGGAATTTCTCCTGCTCTTATTACCATTACAGAATCCGATCCCTACGATTTTGGATTGGTCGCCAGCGGTGGTGGAAGTGCTTCTCATCTTTTCATTTTAAATAACACCGGTGGTTCAACAGCCACAGGTCTCATTGAGAGTGGTCTAGCGGCTCCGTTTGGTTATGTTGGCGGCTCTTATCCTGGAACCGGTGGGAATTGTGGAGCGTCCCTTGGAGCTGGTGCTTCCTGTAACATTGTTGTTGAATTTGCTCCGGGTGCGAACTCTCCATTTGCTGACACCATTGACTTTGCATACAACGATGGCGCCGCTCCACGAACCGTCACTCGCGATGTGCAAGGAACCGGTGGAGCTCCGGCTCTTCTTGATATCGCCGGTCCAGACCCTTACGACTTTGGAACACTGGCTTCAGGAGCCACCGATACACAAATCTTAACGATCACCAACAGTGGAGCCTTACCGGCCACCAGTATCGCCGATGGTGCAGGACTCGCGGCTCCGTTTGATTACACCGGAGCGGCTTTCCCCGGAGCCGGTGGCGATTGTGGTGCCACTTTGGCCGCTGGCGCTTCCTGTAACATTGAAGTTCAGTTCAACCCAGCGGGTGTGGGTGCGAACAGTGATATCATTGTCATTAATTATGATGATGGCACCGGTGCCGCGACTCTGAACCATGGTGTTGATGGAACGGGGGCTGCGCCTGCGAACATCTCAATCACCGAAACCGATCCTTACGATTTTGGAAACGTAACAGAGAATGCGACGGCCACGCATATCTTCACTCTCAATAACGGTGGTGGAGTCAGTGCCACCGCGGTGACTGATATTGGTTTAACGGCTCCGTTTGGTTTTACCGGCGGCACTTTTCCTGGATCCGGCGGAACCTGTGGCGCCACCCTTGGTAGTGGAGCGTCTTGTGATATCGAAGTGGTGTTTGCACCGACCTCAACCGGTCTTTTAACCGATACCATTAGTATTCAGTACAATAACGGTGCGACGGTTGTTACCAGTGATCGCGATGTGCAAGGAACCGGTCTTGCGGCCGCGATCCTTACTATCTCGGATGGTCCTGGAAATTTTGATTACGGTACGGTTCCAACGGGTAGCACAAACTCCAAAACTTTCACTGTTAACAATACAGGCGGTAGCACAGCTTCGGCGATGGCCGGAAGTGGATTGACGGCTCCGTTTACTTTTGCCGGTGGCGCGTATCCAGGCGGAGGCACTTGTGGCGCGACTTTGGGTGCCGGTGCTTCTTGTACTATGATTGTGGAATACAATCCGGTTGGAGTGAGTGCCAGCGACACCGATGTGATCCTTCTTGATTATAACGATGGGGCTGTGGCTCAACAGGCCACCCGTGGAGTCGATGGTGTTGCCGTTGCTCCAGCCAACATAACAATTTCAGAAACCAATCCTTACAGTTATGGAACTTTAGCGGTGGGTGCGACAGCGACTCACGTCTTTGTTGTTAGCAACACTGGTGGTTTCCAAGCTTCTGGATTGATTGAATCGGGGTTGGCGGCCCCATACGCCTACACCGGTGGATCCTATCCGGGAACTGGCGGTGATTGTACCGCCACATTGAATGCCGGTGCCACTTGTAACATTGAAATTCAGTACGCTCCGGTGGGTGTATCGGGTGGTGACAATGACACCATCGATTTCGCTTACAACGATGGTGTGAATCCGCAAACAGCGACTCGTAATATAACAGGTATTGCCGTGACTCCGGCCTCGATCACCATCTCGGATGGGCCGACCTATGATTTCGGTACTGTAGCGACAGGCGCCATCGCAACGCGTGTCTTCACCCTAACCAATGGTGGAAATTTTCAAGCCTCGGCGATCAACGAAGTGGGATTGGCCGCACCTTTTGATTTTGTTGGCGGCACATTCCCTGGAACCGGTGGAAACTGTACGGCAACTTTAGCGGGAGCGGCCAACTGTACCATCGCCATTGAGTTCGCACCTTCAGGAACAGGACTGCAGGTTGATACAATCGATATTTCCTATAATAATGGAGTTACCACGGTTTCAGCGACTCGTGATGTTCAAGGAACAGGGGCCGCACCAGCCTTAATTACAATCACCGAAACCGATCCCTATGATTTTGGCAGTGTCACCGTGGGTGCCACCACCAATCATATTTTCACATTAGACAACTCCGGAGCGGTACCAGCCACGGTTGTTAACGGTGCGGGACTGGCGCCACCTTTCCGTTTCACTGGCGGATCGTTCCCTGGAACGGCCGGAACCTGTACTGGAACCATCAACCCAAGCACACCGTGTGATATTGATGTGACCTATGCTCCCACCACAGCGGCAGCCAGTGCCGACACCATTGATATCACTTACAACGATGGTGTCACTGGTCAAACCTCGTCTCGTGATATTACCGGTACCGGAATTGCCCCGGCCCTTATTACAATAACAGAATCCGATCCTTACGATTTTGGTTTGGTGGCCAGCGGTGGCGGCACGGCGTCTCACTTGTTCACTCTCAATAATACAGGTGGATCGACAGCGACCGGGCTTCTTGAAAGTGGTTTAACGGCACCGTTTGGTTATGTGGGTGGATCTTACCCTGGAACCGGAGGAAACTGTGGAGCGTCGCTTGGAGTCGGGGCATCCTGTAATATCGTGGTGCAATTTGCACCAAGTGCGAACTCTTCTTTTGCTGCCACCATTGACTTTGCTTACAACGATGGCGCGGCTCCACGAACCGTCACTCGCGATGTGCAAGGAACCGGTGGAGCACCGGCCCTTCTTGATATCGCTGGCCCGGATCCTTATGATTTTGGAATCCTAGCTTCAGGAGCCACTGACACACAAATTTTAACCATCACCAACAGTGGTGCTGTTCCTGCTACCGGTATCGCCGATGGCGCTGGCTTGGCGGCTCCGTTTGATTACACCGGAGCGGCTTACCCTGGAAGCGGTGGGAACTGTGGTGCCACGCTGGCGGCGGGTGCCTCTTGTAATATTGAAGTTCAGTTCAACCCAGCGGGTGTGGGTGCCAACAGCGATACCATTGTGATCAACTACGATGATGGAACCGGTGCGGCCACATTGAACCATGGTGTTGATGGAACGGGGGCTGCGCCTGCGAACATTTCAATCACCGAAACCGATCCTTACGATTTTGGAAACGTAACAGAGAATGCAACGGCCACTCACATCTTCACTTTAAACAACGGTGGCGGTGTGAGTGCCACCGCAGTGGCGGACATTGGTTTGGCCGCGCCTTTTGGATTCACCGGTGGAGCCTTCCCTGGTTCGGGCGGAACCTGTGGCACCACTCTAGGTAGCGGCGCTTCCTGTGATATCGAAGTGGTGTTTGCACCGACCTCAACCGGTCTTTTAACCGATACCATTAGTATTCAGTACAATAACGGTGCGACGGTTGTTACCAGTGATCGCGATGTGCAAGGAACCGGTCTTGCGGCCGCGATCCTTACTATCTCGGATGGTCCCGGAAATTTTGACTACGGTACAGTGCCAACCGGAAGCACCAACTCGAAAACATTTACCATCAATAACACCGGAGGCAGTCCAGCTTCGGCGATGGCCGGTAGTGGGTTGACCTCACCTTTTACTTTTGCTGGTGGATCTTATCCAGGTGGAGGCACCTGTGCGGCCACGCTGGGTGCTGGTGCGTCTTGTACTGTGATCGTTGAGTACAATCCGATCTCGGTGAGTGCTGGCGATACCGACGTTGTGCTTCTTGATTATAACGATGGTGCTATCGCCCAACAGGCCACCCGTGGCGTTGACGGTATAGCCGTGGCTCCGGCCAACTTAACGATTTCAGAAACCAACCCTTACAGCTATGGAACTTTAGCTGTGGGCGCCACCGCCACCCACATTTTCACTGTGACTAACGGTGGAGGCTTTCAAGCAACAGCCCTGGCTGAAACAGGTCTTGCGGCCCCTTACACTTTCACTGGTGGATCTTATCCGGGAACCGGTGGGGATTGCACGGCCACGTTGAATGCCGGTGCCACTTGTAGCATCGAAGTTCAGTATGCTCCTGCGGGAGTTAGCGGTGGCGACAACGACACCATTAATATTGCTTACAATGATGGGGTGAATCCACAAGCTGCGACTCGCAACGTGACGGGTATTGCGGTGACTCCGGCTTCGATCACAATCTCAGATGCGCCGACTTATGATTTCGGTACTGTAGCGACAGGCGCCACCGCGACTCGTGTCTTCACCTTGACTAATGGTGGAAACTTTCAAGCTTCCAGCATCAATGAAATTGGTCTGAATGCTCCGTTCGACTTTGTCGGTGGAACCTTCCCTGGAACTGGTGGAAACTGTACGACCACACTTGCAGGTGCGGCGAACTGTACCATTGCCATCGAGTTCGCGCCTTCGGGGACAGGACTGCAAGTCGACACCATTGATATTTCGTACAACAACGGTGTGACCACTGTTTCAGCCACCCGGGATATCGAAGGAACGGGAGCGGCACCGGCTGTGATTACAATCACCGAGTCGGACCCTTATGATTTTGGAAGTGTGACCGTTGGATCTAACACCAACCATGTTTTCACTTTGGACAACACCGGAGCGGTACCGGCCACAGTTGTGAACGGCGCTGGTTTGGCAGCTCCGTTTACATTCACCGGCGGTTCCTTCCCTGGGGCGACGGGAACCTGTACCGGAACCATCAACCCGAGCACACCGTGTACTATTGATGTGACCTTTGCTCCAACCGGCGCTGTCGTCAGTGCGGACACGATTGACATTACATACAACAATGGAGTTTCAGGCCAGACATCATCACGCGATATTACAGGGACAGGAATTGCTCCGGCTTTAATCACGATTACAGAGTCTGATCCTTACGACTTTGGCTTAGTGGCCAGCGGTGGTGGAACAGCGACTCACTTGTTCACACTAAACAACACCGGCGGATCGACAGCCACGGGTCTGCTTGAAACAGGTCTTGCGGCTCCGTTTGGTTATGTGGGTGGGTCTTACCCTGGAACCGGAGGAAACTGTGGAGCCTCTCTCGGTGTTGGAGCTTCCTGTAATATCGTGGTTCAGTTTGCTCCGACGGCCAACACACCTTTCGCTGATACCATTGATTTTGCTTACAACGATGGAACTGCTCCACAAACCGTGACCCGAGATGTTCAAGGTATTGGTGGAGCGCCGGCCCTTCTTGATATCGCAGGCCCGGATCCTTATGACTTTGGAACGTTAGCTTCGGGTGCCACCGATACACAAGTTTTGACCATCACCAACAGTGGAGCTGTATCAGCCACAGGAATTGCTGATGGTGCCGGACTCGCAGCTCCTTTTGATTACACCGGCGCGGCTTTCCCTGGAACCGGTGGCAATTGCGGAGCGACCTTAGCCGCTGGTGCTTCGTGTACTGTAGAAGTTCAATTCAGCCCTGCTGGAGTCGGTGCCAACAGTGACACTCTTGTTATCAATTATGATGACGGCACCGGGGCAGCGACTCTCAACCATGGCATAGATGGAACCGGAGCAGCACCTGCTAACATTTCTATTACTGAAACCGATCCTTATAACTTTGGCAACGTCACAGAGAACGCCACCGCCACTCATATCTTCACTTTGAATAACGGTGGGGGAGTCAGTGCCACCGCGGTGACCGACATTGGACTTTCAGCTCCTTTTGGTTTTACCGGCGGTAGTTTCCCTGGCTCCGGTGGAACCTGTGGTGCGACACTGGGCAGTGGCGCTTCGTGTGATATCGAAGTGGTATTTGCACCGACCTCAACCGGTCTTTTAACCGACACCATTAGTATTCAATACAATAACGGTGCGACCGTTGTAACCAGTGATCGCGACGTTCAAGGAACAGGAATCGCTGCGGCGATCCTCGCCATTTCCGATGGTCCGGGGAACTTTGACTATGGCACGGTTCCAACCGGTAGCACCAATTCAAAAACATTTACCATTAATAACACCGGGGGAAGCCCTGCTTCGGCCATCGCCGGAAGTGGTTTAACTTCGCCTTTCACATTTGCCGGTGGTTCCTTCCCAGGTGGTGGAACCTGTGGTGTGACTTTGGGGGCTGGTGCCTCTTGTACTTTTATCGTTGAGTACAATCCGATCTCAGTGAGTGCTGGCGATACCGATACGATTCTTATTGATTACAATGATGGCGCCATTGCTCAACAAAGCACTCGTGGCGTCGATGGTGTCGCGGTGGCTCCAGCCAGCCTCACCATTTCTGAGACCAACCCCTACAGTTTCGGTACATTGGCTGTGGGTGCCACCAACACTCATGTCTTTGTTGTCACCAATGGTGGTGGTTTCCAGGCAACGGCCTTGGCTGAAACCGGCCTTGCCGCGCCTTATACTTTCACTGGCGGATCTTATCCCGGTGTCGGTGGTGATTGTACCGCCACCTTGAATGCGGGTGCCACCTGTAATATTGAAATTCAATATGCTCCTACCGGAGTCAGCGGTGGCGATAACGACACTATTAATATTGCTTACAATGATGGGGTGAATCCACAAGCGGCCACTCGCAACGTCACTGGTATTGCGGTGACTCCAGCATCGATCACAATTTCTGAATCCGATCCTTATGATTTCGGTACAGTAGCGACAGGGGCGACCATCAGCCATGTCTTTACCTTGGCGAACGGTGGAAACTTCCAAGCCTCGAGCATCAGCGAAATTGGCCTGAACGCTCCTTTTGCCTTTACCGGTGGAGCTTTCCCTGGAACTGGCGGAAACTGTACGGCCACTTTAGCGGGAGCTTCGAATTGTACCATTGAAATCGAGTTTGCACCTTCGGGTACTGGACTGCAAGTTGATACCATTGATATCTCTTACAACAACGGAGTAAGTACGGTGTCTTCAACACGCGACATTGAAGGCACGGGAGCCGCTCCGGCAGTGATCACGATCACCGAGTCGGATCCTTATGATTTTGGAAGTGTGACGGTTGGTTCGAACACCAATCATATCTTCACTCTCGACAACACCGGAGCCGTACCGGCCACCGTGGTTAATGGTGCTGGCTTGGCCGCTCCATTCACTTTCACCGGTGGATCGTTCCCTGGTGCGACAGGAACCTGTACCGGAACTATCAATCCGAGCACACCGTGTACCATTGATGTGACTTACGCTCCGACCGGTGCTGTGGTCAGTGCCGATACCATCGACATCACTTACAACAATGGTGTGAGTGGACAAACCTCGTCTCGTGACATCACGGGGACGGGAATCGCTCCGGCCTTCATTACCATTACCGAATCCGATCCTTACGACTTTGGCTTAGTGGCCAGTGGTGGTGGAACCGCCAATCATTTGTTCACACTGAACAACACAGGTGGATCAACAGCCACCGGTCTACTTGAGAGTGGGTTGGCGGCACCATTTGGTTATGTGGGTGGATCTTACCCTGGAACCGGTGGTAACTGTGGAGCCTCTCTCGGTGTTGGAGCTTCGTGTAATATCGTGGTTCAGTTCGCTCCAGCGGCCAACACACCTTTTGCCGACACCATTGACTTTGCTTACAACGATGGAACTGCTCCTCAATCAGTGACTCGCGATGTGCAGGGAACCGGTGGAGCACCGGCTCTTCTTGATATCGCTGGTCCCGATCCTTATGATTTTGGAACTTTAGCTTCGGGCGCCACGGATACACAAGTATTAACGATCACTAACAGTGGTGCCGTTCCAGCCACCGGAATCGCCGATGGCGCTGGGCTAGCGGCTCCATTTGATTACACCGGTGCGGCTTTCCCTGGAACCGGTGGAAACTGTGGTGCCACACTCGCTGCAGGCGCGTCTTGTAATATTGAAGTGCAGTTTAACCCGGCCGGAGTCGGTGCCAACAGTGATATCATTGTTATCAACTACGATGACGGAACCGGTGCGGCCACATTGAACCACGGTGTTGATGGAACCGGTGCGGCTCCAGCCAATATTTCAATCACCGAAAGCGATCCTTACGATTTTGGCAACGTGACTGAAAATGCCACCGCCACTCATATTTTCACACTCAATAACGGTGGGGGAGTCAGTGCCACATCTGTGACCGACATTGGTTTGGCGGCTCCTTTTGGTTTTACCGGAGGATCTTTCCCTGGTTCCGGTGGAACCTGTGGCGCTACACTGGGTGTTGGAGCCTCGTGTGATATCGAGGTGGTGTTTGCACCAACCTCGACAGGTTTACTGACTGACACCATCAGCATTCAATACAACAATGGTGCGACGGTTGTGACCAGTGACCGTGATATTCAAGGGTCTGGTATTGCCGCAGCCAACCTAACCCTCTCTGATGGTCCGGGGAACTTTGACTACGGTACGGTACCAACTGGCAGTACCAATTCAAAAACTTTCACCATCAACAATACCGGTGGAAGTACGGCGTCGGCGATTGCCGGTAGTGGACTCACCACTCCGTTTGCCTTTGCCGGTGGTTCTTACCCTGGTGGAGGAACCTGTGGTGTGACCTTGGGTGCTGGTGCATCTTGTACTGTGATTGTTGAGTACAACCCGATCTCGGTCAGCGCCGGCGATACCGATACCATTCTTATCGATTATAACGATGGCGCCATTGCCCAACAAAGCACACGCGGTGTCGATGGTGTTGCGGTGGCTCCAGCCAACCTGACGATTTCAGAAACCAACCCCTACAGTTTTGGAACATTGGCGGTGGGTGCCACCAACACTCATATCTTTACCGTGACAAACTCAGGAAGCTTCCAAGCCTCCGCCTTGGCTGAAACAGGTCTTGCCGCCCCTTACGCTTTCACCGGCGGATCCTATCCTGGATCGGGTGGGGATTGTACGGCCACGTTGAATGCAGGAGCCACTTGTAGCATCGAGATTCAGTACGCGCCAGCCGGAGTTTCCGGTGGCGACAACGATACGATCAATATTGCTTACAATGATGGAGTGAATCCGCAAGCTGCCACCCGTAACATCACCGGTATTGCCGTCACCCCGGCTTCGATCACAATTTCAGAAACCGGGACTTATGACTTCGGTACGGTAGCGACAGGAGCCACCACATCTCATATCTTCACTTTGACAAACACTGGAAACTTCCAAGCTTCGAGCATCAGTGAAATTGGCTTGGCGGCTCCGTTTGACTTCGTCGGGGGCAGTTTCCCTGGAACCGGTGGAAACTGTACCACCACACTGGCGGGAGCAGCCAACTGTAGCATTGCCATTGAATTCGCCCCCGGTGGAACCGGTTTGAGTCCTGATACTATCGAAATTCAATACAACAACGGTGTGACCACTGTTTCTTCAACCCGTGACGTTCAAGGGACGGGAGCGGCACCGGCTGTGATCACCATCACCGAATCGGATCCTTATGATTTCGGCAGTGTGACGGTTGGTTCGAACACCAATCACATTTTCACTCTTGATAACACCGGTGCTGTTCCAGCCACGATTGTCAGCGGTGGTGGATTGGCAGCACCTTTCCGTTTCACCGGCGGATCCTTCCCTGGAACCACAGGAACCTGTACAGCGTCCATCAATCCAAGCACACCGTGTACCATCGATGTGACTTACGCACCATCAGCGGCTGTTGTCAGTGCCGACACCATCGATATCACTTACAATGATGGAGCCAGCGGACAAACCTCATCTCGTGATGTCACCGGAACCGGTATCGCTCCGGCATTGATTACCATTACCGAATCCGATCCCTATGATTTTGGATTGGTGGCCAGCAGTGGCGGAACCGCCAATCACTTGTTTACTTTGAACAACACCGGAGGATCGACGGCCACTGGTTTGGTTGAATCAGGATTGACCGCTCCATTTGGTTATGTCGGCGGTTCTTATCCTGGAACTGGTGGTAACTGTGGTGCCTCGTTGGGTGTTGGAGCGTCTTGTAACATTGTTGTTCAGTTTGCTCCAGGCGCCAACACATCGTTTGCCGACACCATTGACTTTGCTTACAACGATGGAACCGCAGCACAGTCGGTGACTCGTGATGTGCAAGGAACCGGTGGAGCTCCGGCCTCACTTGATATTGCCGGTCCAGACCCATACGACTTTGGAACTTTTGCATCCGGTGCTAGTGATACACAGATTTTTACCATCACTAACAGTGGAGCCGTTTCGGCCACCGGAATTGCCGATGGTGCCGGACTGGCCGCGCCTTTTGATTACACGGGTGCGGCTTTCCCTGGTACCGGTGGAAACTGTGGAGCCACATTGGCGGCGGGAGCCTCTTGTAACATTGAAATTCAATTCACACCGGCGGGCGTCGGTGCCAACAGTGATACCATTGTGATCAACTATGATGATGGAACGGGTGCGGCTGTTCTGAATCATGGTGTTGATGGAACGGGTGCTGCGCCCGCTAGTATCTCAATCACTGAAACCGATCCTTACGATTTTGGAAACGTAACAGAGAATGCGACAGCCACTCACATCTTCACCTTAAATAACGGTGGCGGCGTCAGTGCCACGGCAGTGGCGGACATTGGTTTGGCCGCGCCTTTTGGATTCACCGGTGGATCCTTCCCTGGTTCGGGTGGAACCTGTGGCACCACTCTAGGTAGCGGCGCTTCCTGTGATATCGAAGTCGTGTTTGCACCAACCTCAACCGGTCTACTGACTGACACGATCAGCATTCAATACAACAACGGTGCCACCGTCGTTACTAGCGACCGCGATGTGCAAGGGTCCGGAGTTGCGGCTGCGAATTTAACCATTTCCGATGGTCCTGGAAACTTTGATTACGGCACGGTTCCAACCGGTAGTACCAATTCAAAAACTTTCACTATCAACAACACAGGTGGAAGCACGGCTTCGGCGATTGCCGGTAGTGGACTGAACGCGCCTTTTGCTTTTGCCGGTGGCTCTTATCCTGGTGGCGGAACTTGTGGCGTGACCTTAGGTGCCGGTGCGTCTTGTACTGTTATTGTTGAATACAATCCTGTGGGTGTCAGTGCCGGTGACAACGATACCATTCTTATCGATTACAACGATGGTGCTATTGCCCAGCAGGTGACCAGAGGCCTTGATGGTATCGCTGTGGCTCCAGCCAATTTAACAATTTCAGAAACCAATCCCTACAGCTTTGGAACATTGGCGGTTGGTGCGACCAACTCTCATATCTTTACTGTTACCAATGGTGGTGGTTTTCAAGCCTCGGCTCTTTCAGAGACGGGCTTAGCCGCTCCGTATACCTTTACTGGTGGGTCTTATCCTGGAACCGGTGGGGACTGTACGGCCACTCTGAATGCCGGAGCCACTTGTAGCATCGAGATTCAGTACGCGCCAGCCGGCGTTTCCGGTGGCGATAACGACACCATTAATATTGCCTACAATGATGGTGTGAATCCGCAGGCCGCGACTCGCAACGTGACCGGTATTGCCGTCACGCCGGCTTCGATCACAATTTCAGAAACAGGGACTTACGATTTCGGTACAGTAGCGACAGGCGCCACCACCTCTCATATCTTCACATTGACAAACAGTGGAAACTTTCAAGCCTCAAGCCTGAGCGAAGTTGGTTTGGCGGCTCCGTTTGATTTCGTGGGTGGAAGCTTCCCTGGAACCGGTGGTAACTGTACAGCCACATTGGCGGGAGCCTCGAACTGTACAGTCGCCATTGAATTTGCTCCTAGCTCCACTGGTTTGCAAGCCGACACCATCGACTTCTCGTACAACAACGGTGTCACCACTGTATCGGCGACTCGTGGGGTGCAAGGAACGGGTGCGACTCCAGCGACAATCACCATTACCGAGTCTGACCCTTATGATTTTGGTAACGTTACTGTTGGTGCCAGCGACAATCATATTTTCACTTTGAACAATATCGGAGCTGTGGCCGCCACTGTTGTTAACGGTGCAGGCTTGGCCGCTCCTTACAGTTTTACTGGTGGTCTGTTCCCAGGTTCGGCTGGAACCTGTGGCGCCACTATCAACCCAAGTACCCCGTGTACCATTGATGTGACTTATGCACCAAGTGCCGCCGTTGTTAGTAACGACACCATCGATATCAATTACAACAATGGAGTTTCGGCGCAAACATCTTCACGTGACGTGACCGGGACCGGTATCACTCCGGCGGTTCTCACCCTGTCAGACTCCAACCCTTATGATTTTGGTCTGACAGCCTTTGGTGGCGGAACCTCGACTCATGTTTTTGTGTTATCAAATATTGGCAACAGTCCTGCCACCGGCCTTGCTGAAAGCGGATTGTCGGCTCCGTTCACTTTCATCGGCGGATCCTATCCTGGAACCGGTGGAGACTGTGGACCGAGCCTTGGTGTGGGAGCGACTTGTAACCTGGCGGTTCAATTTGCTCCGGCCAGCAGTGGTGCTTTTGCCGGTTCACTGCAAATCGATTACAACGATGGAACCGCGGCACAAAGTGTGATTCGTAGCATTCAAGGGACCGGTGGAAATCCAGCCTCGCTCAGTATCGCTGCCGCCGATCCTTTTGATTTTGGAACACGCGCTAGCGGCTCGACAACCACGCAAGTGTTAACAGTTTCCAACGGCGGAGCTGTGGCGGCGACCGGAATTGTTGATGGTGCCGGATTGAACGCGCCATTCGATTACGCCGGAGGAGCTTATCCTGGAACCAGCGGAACCTGCGGTGGCTCGCTGGCCAACGGGGCCTCTTGTACCATTGAAGTTCAATTCAACCCAGCCGGTGCGGGACTTCTTTCTGATACGATCATCATCAATTACAACGATGGAACGGCACCCGTGGCTCTCAACCATGGGCTGCAAGGAACCGGTGCGGCTCCTGCCAGTCTGTCGATCACTGAAACTGATCCTTATGACTATGGCAACGTCACCCAAAACGCCACTGTCAATCATGTGTTTACACTCAGCAACAGTGGTGGTGTGAATGCCACCGCAATTTCCGAAATCGGCTTAGCGGCTCCATTTACCTTTAGTGGTGGATCCTTTCCGGGAACTGCTGGAACCTGTGCAACCTCACTACCGCCGTCGGGCAGTTGTGACATTGAAATTGCTTTCACTCCGAATGCGACTGGTCTTCTGTCCGATACAATCTCCATTCAATACAACAGTGGAGCCATTGTCACAACCGTCGATCGCGATGTGCAAGGAACCGGCTTAGCTCCAGCTGTGCTGACAATCTCGGATGGCCCCGGAAACTTCAACTACGGAACGGTTCCAACCGGAAGCACCAACTCGAAAACCTTCACTATTAACAACACGGGTGCTTCACAAGCCACCGGTATCGCCGGTAGTGGACTGGTGTCTCCTTTTGGATTTGCCGGTGGGTCTTACCCCGGAGGAGGAACCTGTGGTGTGACTCTTGGCGCCGGAGCCTCTTGTACTATTATTGTTGAGTACAATCCGATTGCGGTGGCGGCCGGCGATAATGATGTCATCCTGCTTGATTACAGCGACGGTGCGGTGGCGCAACAGTCCACCCGCGGAGTGCAAGGGTCTGCTGTGGCGCCGGCCAACTTAACCATTTCTGGTTCTGATCCTTATAATTATGGATCGGTTCCAACCGGAGCTTCGGCCCAAAACACCTTTACCATTACCAACGTCGGAACCTTCCAAGCCACCAGTCTTTCAGAGACCGGATTGGCCGCACCTTTCACTTACGTCGGCGGTGCCTATCCTGGAACTGGCGGCGATTGTAGTGTGACTCTGAATGGTGGGTCGACTTGTACCATTGTTGTTCAATACACGGCCCCTGGTTTGGGTCTTGATACCGACACCATCAGCTTTTCTTACAACGATGGTAATACCGGGCAAACTGTGACTCGCGATGTGCAAGGAACTGGAATTGCTCCGGCCAACTTAACAATTTCTGATTCCGATCCTTATAATTACGGCGATGTGCCTGTGGGCTCCAGTGGTTCACGCATCTTTACTGTGACCAACAGTGGAAGCTTTACGGCAAGTTCAATAACAGAAACCGGCCTGGCCGCTCCTTTTGATTTTGCTGGGGGAACTTACCCAGGGACTGCAGGGAACTGTGGAGTGACCTTGGCTCCGGCTGCCAACTGTACTATTGAAGTGGAATTCACACCAACAGCCACCGGGTTGTCTTCCGACTCGATGGTCTTACAATATAACAACGGTGCGACCACGGTGACGTCGAGTCGTGATGTGCAAGGGACGGGAACCACCACAGCCAATATCACAATCACTGAAAGTGATCCGTATAACTATGGAAATGTCACTATCGGCAATACCGTTAGCTACATTTTTACTTTGACCAACACGGGTGGTGTGGATGCAACAGCGATTGCTGAAACTGGACTGGCCGCACCTTACGCTTTTGTCGGCGGCGCCTTCCCTGGAACCGGTGGGACCTGTACGGCGACTCTTTCAGCGTCGGCCAGTTGTGACATTGAAATTGCCTTCACGCCAACGGCTTCGGGTCTACAATCCGATGGAATTGTTATTCAATACAACAACGGTCTTGTGACCACGACCTCGACGCGTTTGGTGCAGGGGACAGGTCGCACACCAGCAGTCCTCACTCTGAGTGAATCGGATCCTTACAATTATGGGTCGATTCCTGATGGTTCAACTGTCAGTCATATTTTTACAATCACTAACTCGGGTCAAAGTTCCGCCACCGCCTTGGCGGAAGTGGGCTTGGCCGCACCTTTTGCTTTTGCTGGGGGCTCTTATCCTGGAACGGGCGGAGACTGTGGCGCCAGCCTAGGTGGCGGTGCCAGCTGTGACATCGAAATTGAATACGCTCCCTCCGGTCTGGGTGCTTCGGTCGATACGATAACCATCAATTACAACGATGGGGTAGTGGCGCAGTCGGCCTCACGCGATATTCAAGGAAACAGTTTAGCGCCAGCGGTTCTGACGATCAGTGGCGGACCGACCTACGACTTCGGTACTCAAGCGACAACGTCGACTGTCACCACTGTGTTAACGGTGACCAACTCGGGCTCTGTCACTGCGACCTCGATCGCCGATGGTGGTGGCTTGGCCGCACCATTTGATTTTACCGGAGCGGGTTTCCCTGGAACCGGAGGCAACTGTGGGGCGACCCTAGCGCCAGCCGGTGTGTGTAATATCGAAGTCGCCTTCAGCCCGACCGCCAACGGTTTAAGAACCGATACCATCACCATCAACTACGATGATGGGGCGGGTGCGCAAGTGGCCAGTCGCGCGGTTCAAGGAACCGGTGCGGCGCCAGCCAACATTAATATTTCAGAAACCGATCCTTATGATTATGGAACAGTGACCATTGGTAACAACTCTAACCACATTTTCACTCTGTCGAACACCGGCGGTGTGCAAGCCACATCACTCAGTGAGATTGGCCTTGGCGTTCCTTACACATTTAACGGTGGCTCTTTCCCTGGAACGGGCGGGAACTGTACGACAACCCTTAACAGTGGTTCGAGCTGTACGATTGACATTCTTTTCACTCCAGTGATCTCAGGGGTGGCTGCCGATACCATCGATTTCAGTTACGATACCGGTGCAGGAACCACCAACGCCACCCGCGACATTCAAGGAACCGGAGCCACTCCTGCTAATCTTACAATCTCTGAGTCGAATCCTTACAGTTACGGCACTGTGACGATTGGTAACAACCCTGGCCATGTTTTTGTGGTGACCAACAGTGGTCAAACCACAGCCACCGGCCTTGCTGACGGTGGTGGCCTGGCGGCTCCATTCGCTTATACTGGCGCGATTTATCCTGGAGTCGGTGGAAACTGTGGAACGTCATTGGCGGCTGGTGCTTCTTGTAATATCGAAGTTCAGTTCAGTCCTTCAGCCAGTGTGCTGAGCACGGACACTATTGTTCTTGATTACAACAGTGGTGTCGCGGCCCAACAGGCCACACGAGATATTCAAGGAACCGGACGCTCTCCTGCCTTGATCACAATCAGTGATGGACCTTCCTATGACTTTGGTAACGTTACGGTGGGTAATGATGCTGAATACACCTTCACGTTGACCAATACTGGTGAGACCAACGCGACCTTGATGGCTGATGCTGGAAGCCTCGCAGGAATCTTTGATTGGAAAGGTGGAACTTATCCAGGAACCGGCGGGAATTGTGGGGCCAACCTTCTGGCCGGTGGTGGCAATTGTACTGTTGTAGTCACTTTCACTCCAGCGGTCTCAGGACCACAAATTGATACCATCGAAGTCGATTACAATGATGGCGTCAATACGCAAACTGCTGATCGCGATGTTCTGGGTACAGGACTGGATCCAGCGATTCTAACCCTTTCAGAATCGGATCCTTACAACTACGGAAATGTGGTGGTGGGCAACACGCGCAATCGTGTGTTTGTGCTGACCAACACAGGGGATGCCACAGCGACCGCAATCTCTGAAGTGGGTCTGGCTTTACCATTCCGCTTTGTTGGAGGTAGCTTCCCTGGAACCGCCGGGAACTGTGGTGTGACGTTGGCGCCTTCAACCACTTGTAATCTTGATATCGAATTTGTGCCGTCATCAACCGGTATGGCGCCAGACACCATCAATATTAGCTATAACGACAGTGTGACACTGCAGAACGTGACCCGTGATATTCAGGGAACAGGTGTGAACCCTGCACTTCTTGAGATCAGCAGCAGTCCTATTTACAACTACGGAACTGTGGTTAATGGTGGAAACGCCGACGTGGTTCTGACTGTCACTAACAATGGCGATGTGACCGCAACCGGCATCGGTGATGGAGGTGGTTTGGCGGCTCCATTTAATTTCACTGGTGGTGCTTATCCTGGAACCGGAGGCAACTGTGGTGGAACACTGGGCGCCGGAGCGACCTGTAATATTTCAGTGCGTTTCTCACCAGCCTCTTCCGGCCTGCACTCGGATACCATCGTCATAGCTTACAACGATGGCTTAGGAGCGCAAACTTCGGTGCGTGATATCGACGGTATCGGAGCGACGCCTTCCGTGCTGACTATTAGTGAGAGCGATCCTTACGATTACGGGACCCAGGCGACTGGTGTGACCGTTGAACACACTTTTACTGTCACTAACACCGGCGAGTTTACAGCCACCCTTGTCGCTGACGGTGGTGGTCTCGCCTCTCCGTTCAACTGGAAAGGTGGAACCTATCCTGGAGTGGGTGGAACCTGTGGTGGATCGATTTTGGGTGCTGACAGCTGTACCATTGTTGTGACTTATTCACCTTTAGCCAACGGAACGGTGACCGATACCATTGAAATTGATTATAACGATGGACTGATTTCGCAAACCGCCACTCGTGATGTGGAAGGAACGGGCGCAGCTCCAGCCTTGTTGACCATTTCAGATGGTCCCACTTTCAACTGGGGTATCGTGCTGAATGGTAATACAGAAACCAAAACTTTTACCGTTTCGAATTCGGGTGGTGTGGATGCAACGTCTTTAAATGGTGCTGGTTTGGCTGGTCCTTATGATTTCGCAGGTGGTTCGTTCCCTGGCGGAGGAACCTGTACGGCAACACTCTCTGCTGGTGGAAACTGCACCATTATCGTCGAGTACACAGCAGCAGGCAGTGCTGTGAACAATGATACTGTGCAGGTTACTTATAACAACGGAGTTTCGGGTCAAACTTCCAATCGAGATATGACAGCCATTGCTCACACTGAAGGGGCCGTTCTCAGTTTGTTGTCGCCAGCCACATCCCCTTCCAACGACACCACTCCAACCATTCGTGTTTCGTCGATTATTACAAATATTGGCGTTCGACTCTATAGCGATGGCGCTTGTAGTTCACAAGTTGCCACAGGCACAGCGCCCGGAACCACTATTGATTTAACTTCATCGATTCTGGCGGATAGTACCTATGATTTTCATGTGCGTCTTGAGGATGATTATGGCAACCTTTCAGGGTGTTCTGGAAATAGCGTGGCGTACGAGGTCGATACTTTAAGTCCTTCTCCCAACACTTGGGCCTATGCAATTTCTAGCCCGGCTGACGGGTCAGAAAGCAATGATAATACGCCTCAGTTCACAGTTTCTGGGGCGCCGGTTGCTGAGAATGGAACTTCGGTTCAATTCTACGACGAGGCCACTTGTACCAACAATGTGGGAACTGCTGGCACTTTGGCTGCAGGAAGTGCCTCTGTGACGGATGTGAGTTATCTAACCACGGGCGCTGATGATGGTTCAAAAATTTACTATGTTGTCGCCACTGATCCAGCTGGTAACGCTAGTTCTTGTACGGCCACCGGCTTAGATTATTTCATGGATACTCAAAACCCGAACACCCCGAACACTTTGGCGACGGCTTCGACCTGGGTGACGGCGACCAATGTATCTCCCCAGTTCAGTTGGGCCGCCGCCACCGACCCCGCCCCGAGCAGTGGAATCAACCGTGTTGAGGTCGCTATTTCCGATAATATTGGTGGAGGTAATGAAGCGGCCGGTTGGACTGTTCTCGGTAGCGCCGTCACTAATCATGAATACCTCGCAGGACTCAGTTTGAACGAGTGTCAGAACTATTATCCAAGTGTTCGCTTTTTTGATGATGCTACAAACGAGTCAATCACTGTGACCACTCCGGCTTTCCGAGCGGATGCGACCAACCCGTCAGATCCCGTATTTATTATTAACAATGCTCAGACCACGCAGCAGTCGCCGACGATCAGTATCACGACAGCCAGTAGCGACAACTGCTTGTTCGACCAGTATGAATTCCGCTTGTCTTTTGATGCTAACGACAATGGCGCTTTGGAAGCTGGCGAAGAAGGCAACGTGGTGGCCTGGAAAGATATTGGAAACGTGGGCTCTTATCAAGAGACAGGGTTGTCGCTTGGTGTGGGAAGTCAGTACTTTGTTTCGATCCGTGGTAAAGATGCTTCGGGTCGTGTTTCAAACACTGTTACCAGTGCCCCATGGATTGTACCGATCAGTGTGATTGGCGGCGGCTGGCGTTCGGGAAGTACACATCCCGGTGGTGTAGGAACGGCACGAACTCTTGTCTATCTGCATGCCATGGATGTTAACGGCACGACCTCTGATGTCACTGCTGTGACCTACGGAGGACAGGCATTGACTCAAGTCGAACAAATTCAAGCCGGAAATGGGGGAGGATTTAGAACTCGTGTTGAGGTTTGGATTTGTAATGAGGCTTGTTTAACAGCGGCGTCGGGAACAACTTTTGTCGCTACTTACAATAATACAGCCACTCGCTATGTGTTGGAGTACTCGATCATGTTAGAGGGTGTGGATCAAGCTTCACCAGTTTACGATACCGCGACGGCTGACAATAATGGTGGAAATGCTATTACTATTAACAACATAAATGAGATCAATGGTGGTATAACGATTCTCAACGCCGCCCACGGTAACTTTGCGACAATTACTTATCTCAATGGAGTTGATAGTACGACG
Organism: uncultured Pseudobdellovibrionaceae bacterium; assembly: GCA_964588335.1. GTDB lineage: Bacteria > Bdellovibrionota > Bdellovibrionia > Bdellovibrionales > JAGQZY01 > JAGQZY01. The sequence continues at coordinate 238,460 of CAZPOV010000002.1, forward strand.
GGGACTCAGCAGGATCCCGATCCTCAGGTCTCCCAAAACGCGGCCTACAATTTCTTTACGACGACAGTGACCAACTTTGATTACAATCTGAGCGCCAGTAACAACCAGCGTTTTGTCGGTGCTGCAGTTAACTTTAGGCCACAGTAATGGAGTCGATATGAATTGGTTTCTTATTTTAATAACAGCTCTGTTGGCAACCAACGAAGTTCCCATTGAATACACTCCCGAGGAACTCAACGAGCAGTCCGGTTACTTCGTCCTATTGGCAACCGCCCCTACACCTTGTGCTGTGGGTAGCGAATCCAGTAGTTGCGAAAAAGCCCTGATCTATGAAAACGGTGTGGAATCATTGCATCTGGTAACCGTCGACAACCGTCAGTTCTCTGAAGGCAACTTTGATGTCAATCAGGTATTGCAAAATCCAGAAGCCTATGAGGGTGAGATCATCACTATTGATATTGCCACAAAAGTCAGCGTTGCCGCCCCCTATGATTCTGTGGTGGCTCGATTTCTGAAAGATCAAACCGTTGAGTTAAAAGTGCGCAAGGACTCGCAAGATTATTTAAAGGTTTTCGCGCCTTGATGAATCGGGTACTATAGGCCATGACTGATTCAAAAATGCCTCTATGCAAAGACCCCATTGTCGATTGCCATTGCCATCTTTCTTTCTTATCGATGGATGAAGCCGATCAGACCGTGCAATCCAACCCCGATCATTTTTGGATTCTTGGCGGCTATCAACCTTCCGAGTGGGAAGCTCAGGTGCATTTAAAAAAACAGTTTCCAAAACAGATTCGCAGCTGCTACGGACTGCACCCTTGGTATGTCAAAAGTGATGAGTTTGAAATCAGTCGCGACCTTGAAGCTTTAAAGATCTGGTCCGCCCAGGCTGACTATATAGGTGAAGTGGGTTTGGATTTTTATGGTGACGACGCCCACTTGAAAAAACAATTGCAGATCAATGTCTTCGAGCAGCAGCTCGATCTGTCCACTGGACAGCCTTTTGTCTTCCATGTTGTCAAAGCCCATGGCAAAGCTCTTGAAGTTCTTAACAACTTTTCGGTCAAAGGTTTTGTGCACAGTTTTTCCGGTTCCATTGAGGTGGCGGAGAAGTATTTTGCTGAAGGTATCTTGCTGTCTTTTGGGCCCAATATCCTCAATGAAAATTTCAAAAAAGGGCGTCAGGCGGTCACCGAATTGCCGAAAGAAGCTCTTTTGATCGAAAGCGACACTCCTGGACATCCCTTGGATGAAGACGATCCCATCGAAAACCTGAACCAAGTCTATGAAGAGGTAGCGTCTTTGCGGAAAACTTCGGTCGAGGCTTTGAAGAGTCAAGTTCGATTGAATCTTGAAAACCTCTCGAATTAAAGGTCAATACTCGCTGACCCTTGTCAACCTCAGCCATTCTTGCTTACCTTAAGGCATTAGCCTATGGGAGGATGCCAAATGGAAGAAAAAGAAACTCGCGAAAAATTAGACAATATCACCGGAACTCTGCAACATTTGATTGAGCAAACCCAGGTCAAGGCCAGCTTACTTAAGCTGGAAGCTCAACAAACCTGGCAAGACATGGAGGGTGTTTTTTTCCGCATTCAAAGCAAGCTTAAGCAAAATAAAGATGAAGCTGGCTTACAAGCTCACTTGGCCATGATGGAAGCGCGACAAGAGTGGGATGAGTTTAAAGAAGAGTTTTCGGATTACATTGAAAAACTCAGTGCCGGTGAAAAAGTGGATCACGCCAAAGTTCAAGCTCATTTAGCGAAAATGGAAATGGAAGACCGCTTCGCCAAAGAAAAGAAAGAATGGGAAAAAGCCTATGAAGAGAAGGTCAAACCACGACTGAAAAAATCCATGGAAGAGATGCAGTCCGAAATGAACACCATGGCTAAAAGCTGGATTGATTAGCCCATAGCACCAACACCCTTTTTATTTTCTACGGCAAGGCCCATGCAAAGTGGGCTTCTGCCGGCTGAAAATTCATCCTCCTCAACGGCCAGCGTTCAAACTCTGGTCGGTTTTCTGTCCACTCTGTGAACAATTAATGAAACCATTACAGGGATCGAAAGCAAGCCTGTTCTTATTTCAATAAAGCCAGTATTTTCAGAGGCATGGAGCATTGGGTTCAAGTTTTAGTTCAGGCGAAATTTGCCGTGGTATTGACGATTCTGTGCCATGGTTCTTGGGCCCACTCGCAAATGCGTTGCCAAGATATTTATCCTCACCAGTGGGCGGGTGAACTGATCACTCAGCCCCTCCGCACAGAGCACATCGAAAGAGACATTGAAGGCCTCAGTCATGATCAAGTGGTTCGCCTTTTTGAGCGCTCCATCGAATTGATCGAAGAAGGTTCAGCCGGTCAAAGTCTTTACATCGGTCCTGTGGTTGTTCACAACCTGGCCAGTTTTCGACCCGACCACAGAGCTCTTATTCAAGATCTCCATGCTATGAGTTACCGAGAGGCTTGGGTCGAAAAGGGGGCTGAAAATTTACTTTTGGAAGCCTTTGATACCATGGCCTCTCGCAAAGGTGTTTCTCTTGAGCATGTCCAAGAGTTTTACAAGAATGATCCGGTTGTCTACCGAGAGATGCTTGAAGGGGAGTTACGAGAGGTGCGAGAGTCGGGTGTCGAGGTCGGGCAAACCGTTGTCGAATTTCGCGATGGCTCGCGGGTGGTGTCAGAGCCATTCACCGACCATTTTGTGCATTCGATTTTTGATGTTCCTTATAAGTTAGAAAGTTTCCTTTCGTCATTGCCGGCAAAGCCAGTGGCTGCGGTTCATATGTTTCACACCCATCCATCACGGGCGCCGGGTTCGGGGGGCGCGCTGTCGTTTCACGATGCTCTTTTTGTGGGGCAAATGCGTGAAATTTTCGCCGGTCTGCGCCCAGGGACGGAAGCTGAGACCATTGATTTTCACATGTATTCTATTGCCCGGTCGCAGGGTGAGTATGTTATTGGTCATTACTCAGAGCGAGGTTATGGATTTGAGTGATTGGGATTTACGGTTTGGTGGCATTCAACGGCTTTATGGTAAAAAGGATTTTGCCAAGATCCAAGCCGGCCACGTTGCGGTGATTGGCTTAGGGGGCGTGGGCTCTTGGGCCGCCGAAGCTTTGGCGCGCACCGGAGTCGGTCGTATGACCCTTGTCGATTTTGACGATATCTGTGTCAGCAATACCAACCGGCAGCTGCATGCCGTGCAAGATCAAGTGGGCCGTTTAAAAACGTTATCGATGCAAGAACGTTTAATGGCAATCAATCCGCAGTTGCAAGTCCATGTTATTGACGCTCCCTATGACAGAGACACCGAAGCGGAAATTTTTAAAGAGCCCTTCAGTGGAGTGGTCGACGCCATCGACCACGGCCTAACAAAGTTCGAGTTGATATTGGCTTGTAAAGAAAGACGGATTCCTATTGTCATCTCGGGGACGGCGGGTGGTCGGCTCGATCCGTCTCAAATTAAAACCGATGATCTTTCAAAGTCACAAGAGGACCCCATGCTTTCGGCTGTGCGCAAGAAACTGCGTCAACGGGGAGGCTATCCCCGCAAAGGAAAGATGGGGTTAGCTTGTGTCTTCACGACCGAGAAACCGCGTTACAGCGACTCTCATGGGGAGATTCAGTTCGACAAGCCGAAAGAGTTCAATAAGCCCCTGGATTGCTCCACAGGTTTTGGGACCACAACTCCAGTGACTGGAACCTTTGGTTTTTGTCTTTCCCATCTGATGATTCAAGAACTTCTTCATTCGAATTAAAAGGGTGGTTTTCGTTTAAATTGTCGACAGGCCTGGGGTCGAAGGGATTGAAATGCAATCTAAGGGATGGCGACCAAAAACTAGGATCTTTATTAAAAAAACACACTCATGCCATAACTCAATGAACCGATGAGAATGTGTGCGCCATGGACGGCCCAGCTTTACAATCCATGCGTAACGTAATATTTCCCTTTCCATTGTATTGAAGACCGGATTCTGCCCACTGGCTTTGGCTTTTTAGCGCTTCTTTCATAAACTGGCTCTATGAAAATATATTCCAAGGTTTTGATTCCTGTCGTCTTCATCGTTGTTGCTATTTTTGCTTATCAGAAACTCAAACCCACCTCGGGTGAAGAAGGTGGGATTAAAAAGCTTCAGGGTTTTGATGGAAAAGTGCACTATCGGTTTAAAGCCCTTCCAGACGGCGTGATCGGACAAGTGGGGGAACACCAAGTGGTGGCTGAAGAGGTGGAGCGGACGGCACCGATGCGCAGTTTTCGCAACCGGAAGCGCGATCTCTTGTTTGCCATTATTTATAAACAATTTGTCACCAACAACGAGACCCCAGTCGAAAAGATCGAATTCAGTTTTAAAAAAGTCAGCCTGTCGCCCAGTGCCATCCTCAATCAGTTTGGAATTCAAGAAAAGTACTCCACCCAAATTCAGTTTCAAACTTTTGATCCGTCTCAAGGGTTGGCGAAAGTCGACGGACAAGTGATTACCAAAAAGGATATCGATTTTAATAATTTCATTTGGGCGGCTTATGAAACCGAAGTCTATCGTTATAAGCTCTCAGCTATTGATAAGCTGTTAAAACAAAAAACCATCACCAGTGAATCCAAAAAATTAAAGTTGCGCACCCAGGACTATCAAGAAAAATACATCGACAGTCAACTGCCAACGGAAATCAGTGACAACGATATTGATGACTATTTAAAAAAATACAGTATTGAAGACACCGCCCGAAACCGTCAATCGGCTCGCAACACTCTTTTACGCCAGCGCAAGGAGCGGGGTCTTGACTATATTCTTGAGCGTTACGTGATGGACCTTCCAATTTCTATTGCTTTAAAAGGACCTGATTATAAGTTGGATACCAAAGACGAATGGACGGCGTCTTTGGGAGAGCCAGGCGACCTGCGAGTGACTTTGTTCTCAGGAACTCGCAATGCCAAGACCGTCGAAATGCTTAAAAAATTGATTCCTTTAATACAAAGTTACGGAGGTATTCATTTTTTCTATCGTCCTTTCTTCCCGCCAAGCGACCGAATGCAAGACCTTACAGCGCAAATGCAGTTCTGTGTGCTGACCCATCATGAACAGGAGTTCTGGGACTATTTCTTAAACACTTTGGGTGATTTCAGAGAGCAAACCGAAAAAGTGCTTTACGAAAAGTCAGAGGCTCTGGGTTTAGACACCTCCAAGTTGAAACAGTGTTTGATTGCGCAAAAGTACAAAGAGGTGGTGGATTATCACATTCAGTACGGACAGTTTCTGGGAATCACCACTGGGCCGGTTTTGTACATTGGCGGCGAGGTCTTACACGGGGCTATTCGTATGCAGGATGTTGAATCGATCTTGCAACGTAAACTAAATATACCAGCGGCTGGGGTGTGGTAGCCAGCGCCTCATCCGCAGCCAGTCTCATCTTTTTCCATTCAAAAAGACTGGCATCGATACAGAGTCTGCAGTGAAAAAAACTGATAAAACTCGCTTACTTTTTTGCGGCATTCCTGATCGGAGCCGACCACTTTTTGCATCCCTTCATTCGCATGATCCATGGCGATGCCTATTAAAAGACTGGGGTAGGGAAGCGGGTTAAGAAGGACACTTTCCGGAAAACCCTGCAACAGCTTGTAAGCTTGATTGATGAGAGTCGGGCGGTTGAAATAGCGACCCAACCGAATCAGGTTCCAAAAGGTCACGGCTTGCGCATTCGGCAGTCGCCGGTCACTGAAAAGAAACTGTTCCGGGAGAAGTGAATTTGCCGAAAAACGGTAAAGTTGTTTGTTTGCCGAATAAAACAACTGGTGTTGAAGCTCGTGAAGGCGACGCGCTTTATCCAGATAGTCCTTTCTCAAGGTGGTTTGGTACATTTCCAATAGAGCATCAACGGTGAAGGCATAGTCGGCCAATGTTCCAGGGTTCTGGACGTGCCCTTTGTAACTGCTGTGATAGAGTTCGCCGTTAAGGTGGCTGTGATGCCCTAAAATAAAATTCAAATGCTTGGAGAGGGCCGATTCTAAGTCGGGGCTTGGCCACAGGCGTAACAGTTTAACGAGTCCGGCCAAGGCGTAGCTGTTAGCGGCGGTGACGATCAAAGGGTCGTGAGCTAGGACTTGAGTGCGTTGCCGATGCTTTAACAGTTTTGTTTCGATGTCTGCAAGTCCAGCCACCGTAAAAGCCGTCTTGCGACGAATCACCGGCTTGGGAATAAAGTTAGGCACGGGTTGATGCAAAAAGTAGGCTTCAAAAAAAGTTTTAAGTTCATCGTCGGTGAGGATCTCTTTGAGCTGTGACTGAGTCCATGTGTAGTACGCACTGTTGCGTTTGGAGTCGATACTTCCAAGACTGTGGTAAAACCCGCCATGGGTGGAGGCGAAAGAGTTGAGGAGAGAATCGGTGATTTTATCAATCACACGTTTGTTGTTGTCAGTGGGCTGCAAGCGATAGAAATCAATAAAAGCGTGCAAAGCCGTCGCTTGATCGACCAGGTTTTTTTCAAAGTGGGGTGTGTTCCAATCGTTTGATTTCGAATGGTTAAAAAAACCTCCGCCCAAGTGATCCAATAAGGCGCTCTTTGCAACCATGGAGGTGGTTTTCTTCACCATCTGCATGGCCTGTTGGTTTTTGGTTTGGGCGCCATAATACAAAAGAACTCGGATGTCTTGAAAAGTGGGAAACTTTGGAACCGGCCCACCGGTCATTTTGCGACCCCCAAAAACGATGTCAAATTGGTGAGTCCAGCGAGCGTAGAAGTCGGACAATAAATCCATATCAAGGGCGCTGGCGGCATGGGTTTTATCTTGCGGCTTTATGTTCTCTGAGAATTTCTTGAGTTCACGCAATAGCTTTTTGCGGTCGCTGGTCCAAGCCTGTTGAGATTTTTTTAAAACCTCTAAGAATTTCTGTTCATCGGAAAAGGTGGTCACATAAACCGGCTGCAGATTGGGAGTGAGGATGATGTTGATCGGCCAGCCTCCGAAGCTCATAATGAGGCTTTGTAGATTGATAAAGTAAGCGTTCACCTCTGGGTTCTCGGACCGATCGGCCACAACACTGACAAAATGTTGGTTTAAATACGAACTGACTTTTTTGCTTTTAAGAGCTTTCTCGTTGACTGTTAAACACGGCGAGCAGGTGCTGTAGCCAATGTTTAAAAAGATCAAGCGGTCTTGGTCTTTGGCTTTTTGCAGAGCGCCTGGGCCCCAGGGATGCCAGTGGACAGGATGCTCGACGTAGTTTTGTAAATATTGATTGGCCACCGATGGGCCAATCCCCTCGGGCGAGTGATTTGTGCAGCCGAGGGGGAGTAAAAGGAAGAAGGTAAGAGACAGGGAAAGAAAGGGATAAACGCGTTGCAAGTCCTAAAACCCGAAGAAGCTTTTAATTCGTCCCCAAAAACCTTTACTGGCTTTGTTTTTTAAACCCATGTTTTGCAACTGGTTTTGAATTTCAGCGGGTTCGTTGGATTCCAAAATCAAATCGTTAAAGACAATCACCGGTGGGCTGGTCAGGCCCAATTTCTTGGCGTACTCAAGGTGCGCATCCACTTTATCCTGAAATTTTCTTTTCAAAAAGCAATCGCGAAAGGCGGTGAAGTCAACACCGGCATTTTTGGCAGCGGTGTTGATTTTTGCTTCAGAGTCTTCTTCTGTGGACTTCAGAATTTCGTCTATGTAGGTCCAATAGGCTTTTGAGTCGAGAGAGCCAACGCAGAACCCGGCTTCAGTTTCCATTCGAGCCAGGCGGTCTCTTTCAGGAAAGAAGTGAATGAGGTAACCGGAAACTTTGTCCGACCACTGATCCTTGAGATCTAAAAAAGTTTGCAGCGACGATGTGCAATCATCACAGCGCCAGTGGCCGATATAAACCAACGGGGTGTTTTTTGAATCCCCCCAATGATGGATGTCATCACTTAGAAATTGAGTCGAAATTTTACGTTCGGGGCGATAGAAAGCGACTTGCACCGGCGATTTGATTAGATTTTTTGCAACATAGTTTTCTATTTTTTCATCGCGAATTTTTTGTAGGACGATCTCTTTCAACCGCTGCATCATGTCTTCGGTCAGGTCGGACTCCGATATGTTTTTCTGTTTGGCAAACTCTTTAATGTCGTCTTCTGTGGCTGACAGTTCACCCTGTAGGATTTTATCCTTCACATACTCTTCCATGGGGATGCTTTCTTTTTTCGAAGCCTCAAGAAGATAGCGTCGGGTGACGATGCCGTTCAAGCGCTGCATGCGCTGTTGGAAGACTTGGCCATACAGACGAGAATGGCTCATGTCAGCGTTTAAAAACTGATCCCAAGTCAAAACCTTGCCACCTTTTGATTCGGCGAGAGTTGAGCCATGTTGGGTGCCCTTGTACTCGACGGTGATTGACTCGTTGTAGGTGACGCCAAGGGCTTCCACCAAGGCCGACAAGTCTTTTGTGGGCTCTTTCCCATAAAAAGTTAAAGTTTCGGCATCCAGGGAATCGGCCCAGGCGTAAGCAAACCCCAGCGCTTTGTCGTTCAAACGTTGAATGAGCTCTTGCAAGGCCACATCTTGTGACTCCAATTGCGACCAGCTGACCGGCGTTTTCTCAACCATGGCGGCGTCGTCGCCTTTGATAGAGTCGTCATAGACGTATTTGATGGCGCTATCAAAGGGGAGGAAGTTGTTTACGTTGTCTTTGTTGCTTTGAGAATTTTTCGAGCAACCGACGGCGAAGAGACCCAAGACTATAAAATAAACCAGCGAATGTTTCATAAACCACTTCCTTGTGAATCTAAAATTATAGTGCTCTCTTGCAATAATGACAACGACCGAGCAGGGGTTCAACTCTTTGAAACTAGACCAAAGAAGGGGTGCTCTGTATTTGCAACCCATGGTCCTGATAGGCGCCAACCGGTGGGTTTTGTAATGCTGGTTTTTCTGTGTTGTTTAGAACCTATTGGGCTCTTGTCGTGGAAATAAGAGAAGTTCCCTAACGGCCTTGAGTGCTCTGAAGATTTGGCCGATAAATAGAGAACCACCAGCGGAGGCCCAATCATGACACAATCAATACCTTGGAAGTACTTGCAGACCAAGACCGGAGAGAAAGTCAAAGTCGATGCCGAGGATTATGATGAGTTGATGGAAAGAAGCTGGCGAGTCATTTACACGGGTAAAACCAAGAAGCCGTCGGTGGTGACCAGTATTCGCAGCGGAGATAAGGTGCGAACCATGACGTTGGGACAATACCTGATGAAGCCGAAGGCGGGAAAGTTGGTTTATCCTCGACGCTGGCAGGGTGGTTTGGATTATCGAAAGTCAAATTTGATTGTGTGTTCGATGAAGGAGCGGCAGCGGATGTTGCCAAAGCGTGCCGATAAGAGCACGTCCCGATATAAGGGCGTGTCGTATGTGAAGAGTAAGAAGATTTGGCGGGCGCGAATTGAGAAAAATGGCAAGTCTCACTATTTGGGGGATTTTGCAAAAGAGGAGCACGCGGCGTTGGCGTACAACAAGGCGGCTCGTGAAATGTTTGGCGACATTGCTTACCAGAACCAAATAATAAGAAAGCCCGACCGAAGAACCACAAAAAAAACCTCCTAAAGGTGCCAGGCACCTTCCGGGTAAACACCATGTCATTTCTCGCGGGTTCAACCGAGAAGCCCGACACCCAAAATCAATGAGGCATCAATACGCCAAAGAATCTCCGCAACCCGGAAAAGATCTTCCTATTTACCAATGGCGATTAGGCAAAAAAGAAAATGGCCAGGCGCGTAACCAAAACGTGCCTGGCACCTTTTGGGTGGGATTGGTGGTTGTGTTTGGTTGAATAGTTAGTAAAGATATTCACAAAAATAAAATATTTACCGCCGAACTTATAAAAGGATTTATTATGTCGCGAATCATTTTTTTAGCCGCCCTCTTGTTTTCTGTTCAAAGTTTTGCCGCAGGCAAAGCCACAGGTTTTGGACTCAGTGTTGGAACTGGAATTCCTTTTCTAGGACAAGTCGGTGCCAACTATCAATTCTCTGACAACATCAACTTTTACGGAACCTACAACATACTCAGTTTAGACTCCGGATCAGCCAAAGCCGAACTGGCTATGCCTGAGGTGGGCGTTCTCTATCATCCCTTCTCTGGAGCCTTCTTTATTGGCGCTGGTTTGGGACAAGAGTCCCTTGAGGTGAGTGCCACCGATGCCGACACCAATCAGCAAGTTCGAGCCGATGTCGATGCGATGACCGCCATCGCTAAATTGGGATGGATGTGGGGCGCTGCCAATGGTGGTTTCTGGTTCGGTCTTGATGTCGCCTACATTTCACCGCTCAATAGTGACGTCACAATCACTGCGCCTGGAGTTCCGACCTCGGATCCCGATTATCAGGACACAGTGGATGCGGCTGAAAAATTCGGTGAGTCGGCCTATATCAATTTCACTTTTGCGCGCGTTGGATATATTTTCTAAACAGACAAAAACAAACCAGGCCTCTTCTCAAAAACAGTTATGGGGTTTGGTCTCGTAAGGTGGGGGAGTTGACCCCTTCCTGAATCTCCCAAACCGAATTGAAATCCCAACCACTGTAAGAGGTCTTTTGTTCAGACTGGGTGGAGTTCAAAGCGTTGACTTCCGAACTGTCGGTGGGTTCCGCCTCGCCCGAGCCGCCAATAAACAAAGGCGGCGCTGTAAAGTAAACGTCTGTAAAACTGACAGTAGGAGCGCCCGATATAAAGGTACCAATAATGGCTAAAGTACCACTTGTGGTGGCGGAGCTGAGATTCTCGGTAAAATTGGCGTAAACTCGCTGAAACTGGGAACTGGCACTACCAGCCCCACTGGTGCGAAGACAGGCCACCAGGCCTCCCACATATCGCAAGTTATTGGAGTTGGCTGTTGAGAAATGGCCTTTGAAATAGGAGTCGCTTAGGTTGAGTGTTGAACTGGTGTTGTCATTGGCGCCCAATTGTCCAACCAAACCGCCCCAGCAATTGTTAGTGCCAATCGCATTAGCGAGGATCGAGATATTGCTCTCAGCCGCGAGCTTACTCATTTCAAGGGAGGCGTTTTTACCATTGTATGACAAGTTTCCAACGATGCTGCCAATGGAACCACCGAGGTTAAAGTCAGCAATCGAGCTTAGGTTTCCAAAGTAAGAGATTTTTTCTAAGGTGGCTGAACCCTGATCGCCATCGACGTACAACTGCCCAAAAATACCACCGCTCCAAGAGCCACCACCTTCGGTAATGGCCACATCACCTTGGTGACGGATGTTTTTAAAATTACAAATGTTATTGGTGCCGCTGCAATTGATCAATCCAGCAACGCCGCCGATGGTATTGCCTCCCGAACTGTGTGTGAAGGTGGATTGACTGTTCACATTCTCAATTGAAAAATTAACATTGGCGCTATTGGCAAGGATGCGACCGACAAGGGCGCCGACAAGGTCATGTCCTGAAATGCTGATGTTGTTAATAGCAATGTTAGAGATTTGGTAAGCCTTTGAGGTATCGTCAACAGTAGCATAACCAATCAATCCACCAAGATCGACGCCGACGTTCTCACCGGTGCGTGGGCCGACTGACCCCGAAATTTCTATGTTGTAAAAACTTGTGTTCAAGCTGTTACCGACAAGGAGGGCGCTTTTTTGAAACGCTTTAATTTCAAAATTTGAAATTTTAAGATTCGAAAGGGTGGCGCCGTCAGTGTAGGCAAACAAGCCAACCGAGTCATCTTGGGTGGCGGCCTCAAGGCTGACGCCACTGATAGTAAAGCCATTGCCATCAAACTGTCCGCTGAAACCAAGAGCCGAACCTGGTGCACTGTTGTTGTAACGTCCGATGGGGATCACTGAGTTCTCAGCGCTGAGATCAATATCAGCGCCTAAGCGGAATGATTGACTCCAAAAAGCTTCATTATTCTGAATTTTTAAAAACTGCTCCGGCGTACATATGATATAGGGATTGTTAACAGTGCCGTCACCAAATTGAAATTCGCCTTCGGCTTCGATACTACAGATATTGGGAGTCACTGATAATTGTGGAATTTGAGAATCAATGGCGCAGCCACAGATTCCCACTGCTAGTAGAATAACCATAAAAGATCGACAGCCTACGGACATTATGAACCTTTTTACTTTCACAGAACTTATCGGCCAGAGCGGCCAACACTTTAGTTGTGTTTCAGGTTGAAACAATGGGATCGCTGGAATGGGGTGAGTCTTATTTATCTTTTTTCAGGTAGCGACTGTTCTCATAGGCACTGAGAAAACTCGGTGTTGCAACAGACGTCATCAGCGCCCAGTAGATTCTTCGTAAGTAGGGAGCCCGAAATAAAACCACTTCACTGATATTTGTATCAAAATCACTCAGTTCGGTGCGAGGCTTGATGGCTTTCTCTCGCTCCTCCTTGCTCAGCGGTGGTACCTCTTCAAGAACAAACGCCTGGTGGTGCGGCATCTGACAGATGTCGAAAACCTTCTTACGCAGATCACGAGTTCGTTGCAGTTGTTCGGGAATGTTGTATTCAAGGGGCCAATAGGAAGGCGCAATAAGATCCGAAAAGGTGAGCAGACCCATCGGATTCTCGCCACCACCAATACAGGCCCCGTACTCTGGTTTTAGGAAAGGCATATAGTCGTTGGAGAGCGGGCCGTCCCACAGGCTATCGAGAAGACTGGTCCACGCCCAACTGACGCGTTGGTAAGCTTTAATATGTTGAGATTCCAAATTTTGAAAAGTTTTGGTCGATTTTAAATCCTGATTCACTAATGCGTAACGCAGGCCTTTGCCAACAAGCATGGCGCCAACCAGGGAGTGGGTCGAATGCAAGAGTAGCAACCTGTGCTGAAAGGCGGCCGCCGCTTCCTCATCATTTTGTTTTTCGTTTTTCAAGTAATCGACAATTGAAAATTGCAAGAAATGATCAAAATGAGGGGCCGGCGCAGTGGCTTGAAATTGCACGCGATACAAAAAACTTTTTTGACGACTGAGTAAAACTCCATTTTTCAATTCGGGACGACTAAAGTAATACCAGTGATCAAATAATTTTAGGTTCTGCATCCATGAGGTGTCGATTTCAGAAAAGTTTTTGTGATTCAATAGGCAGTCGCTCAATTCATTGGATAGACTTTGATACTGCCTTTCACATTCTTCAAACACAGCCACTAAAAGTTTTTCGTTTTCCGGAAATGCGTCCGTTTCAGTGTTGCTCCAAGAAATGTGATGATCGAGAAACTCCCAAGCATTGTTCTCAAAAGTCGGAGACTCAAGTGGGTTGTGTTCTTCAAGAACTTTAAAATCCTTTAAAATTCGCTGTTTTATTTTCGGCGATGGTGCTTTGTAGGCATTTTCAATCGTCGGTTCAAAATAACTAGCAATCACCAAATGTGAAATCCCTGACAACAATAGGAGAATCACCAACAGTCCAAAGCTCAAGGCAAGAAGGAGGCGTCCGCCTGTCGATTCTGGAAACCGCATCACACTTCACAGGCCAAAAGGTTTTTCCAAGCTTTTTCATCTTTCTCTTTCAGGGCTTGGCAGGATTGGCTGTCCCATATCGCCAGCTCCGGGTCATAGTTATTGAGTTCTTGAATGTAGTCGGAAGCGATCAGGTGACGATAAAGGTTGATGTTCAATTCGGAGGGCTGGTAATTGGAGAGATTGAAAAGCTTTTGCGTCGGGTCTTTCTGCAAGTTTTTTGGAACTTTGCTGGCGTCCACGGGGTAAATATACATGCGGGTGCGTTCATTGAAAATTCGTGACAATCGATCCAAAGAGGCCAAACGTTCATTTTCTAAAATCTGAATAATTTTGATGGCACGGAACACGACATTGATGTGGTTGTTTGTGAACATAGCCACATATTCCGTCAACCTAAAGGTTCGTTCAAATTCGGTAATTAAAGTATTTTGCTGACACCGTTGGAGCAAGGCCACCTTTTTTTTAAGGTCGGCAAAGCTTTCGTTTTTTCTGTCGTAGAAAACTTCACTCACCATGTAAGGATCACAAAGACCTTCGGTTTTGTTGCCACAATAGTGATCGCGAGCCGACCTTAAAATATCGATATCCGTTTGTAGGGGTGGGTCAAATGAGCCACGGTGAATAATCACCTGTTTTTCATAAAACTCTTCGGCCAAATGCGAGGCCACGCCACTCTCTGGAATCAACACTGTTTTACAAAGTTTTTTCTCTATTAAAAGTAAGTTCGCTTCAAGAGGGTCGACGTCTTTAAACAGTGGACCTTCAAAGTGAGCCACATTCACTTCAATACGATCCTCTAACTCACCATCAAGCAGGGATTCAAGGAAATCACCGATGTCGCCAGATTTGTGATAACAAGCATAGGTTAAATTGACACCCAAGATGCCCAGGGCGTCTTGTTGGTGTAGGTTTGTTTGATCAAGCATGCGGACATGCAGGATCACCTGGCTGGGTTCTTCGGTCGCCGTTTGTTGGAACTTCAAGCCCATCCAGCCGTGGCAATCGCCGGAGTATTTGTAGCTTTTTGCCGCCACCGTGTCGGCAAAGGCAAAGAAGTACTTTTCATTTTTCTTTTTTTCCGAAAGGCGGGACTCCAAAAGCGAATACTCGTGATCGAGCATTTTGCGCACTCGTGATTCGACGACGTACCGACCGCTTTCGGTTTTTCCATAAATTTCATCACTGAAGGTCATGTCGTAGGCTGACATGGCTTTGGCAATGGTGCCGGCTGCCCCTCCGACTTTAAAAAACCAGCGAGCGGTTTCTTGACCAGCGCCAATTTCAGCGATGGAACCATAAAGAGGTTTGTTGAGATTGATGGAAAGGGCTTTTTCGGCTGTGGACTTGTTATTTTTCATGGCCCCATTTTACGTTGAGTTGAGCAAATACTAAAGCCCTAGTCCTGTGATGCGAAAAAATAAGGCATTCGTGACGGTTTGCGAATCAAGAACAGCGTGTTACAGAGGTTCGCCTTCAGTGATAGGCCAATAGAGGCTTCGATTTTGTCTCCCGTCGGGCTACGACCCAAGGCACAAAGCGAGCCCTTTTGAATGTCGCAAACGAACCATCCTGCCCGCGGCGTGGCTCGCTTTCTTGGGGATCAAAAGCATTGGCGAATTCCAGGTCCGTCTGCTAGCGTTAGCAGTCGGAGGAATTCCCTATGTTGCTCAAAATTTTGATTGCTGTTCATTTTTCTCTTTCAGCCTTTGCTACTGAGGGCCCAACCACGATATCAGGTTTGTCATCTGGCGCATTTATGGCAGCACAAATGCATGTGGCCCATTCCAAAACGATTAAGGGTGTGGCGATATTGGCGGGGGGACCTTATGGATGTTCCGGTGGAAGTGTCAGCGGAGCTCTGTTTGTCTGTATGCGAACGTTAATGGGAAAACCCAGCGGCGCCGATCTTTTTGCCGATGCCATCCGCTTGGGAGAGGCGGGGAGGATTGATCCGGTTTCGAACCTGCAAGGCAGTCGCGTCGTTTTGGTGACCGGGCCAAACGACACCACTGTTTATTCCTCGGTTGTCTATGAGAATAAAAGTTTTTACGCCAGTTTAAAGCGGCAAAGTATCAAGGTGATCGATGATTTACCGGTCGGGCATGCCTTTCCGACTGTTGATAAAGGCAACGCCTGTGAAACGGGAAGCCAAAGTCCTTGGGTCAGTGCCTGTGGCCGCGATGTGGCCGGGGAGATCCTCAATCATTTGTATGGCGAATTGCAAGAGCCTGGCCTCGCTAAGGATGAAAACTTTTTTCAATTCTCACAAGTGGAGAATCACTCCATGGACAGTCGTGGGATTGCTTATGTGCCCGAATCCTGTCAGACAAGCCTCAATTGTCCGGTTCACATGTCCTTGCACGGCTGTCAGCAGGGGATCTCTCGTGGAGTGGGTGAATTTTATTTTCGCAATGTCGGGTTCAACGAATGGGCCGAGAGTAACGGAATTATTATCGTTTACCCCCAGGCAATTTCTAGTTTAGGCAACCCCAATCAGTGCTGGGATTGGTGGGGGTATCTTGAAAGCGATTATAAAACTCAGTCAGCTCCACAAATCAAAGCCCTGAAGTCATTGCTTGATCAGTTTGAAAACAATTCGATAGAGCTTCAACCCTACCAGCCTTCGGCGGGTTAAGGGGTGGTGACTGAATAGACCTTAGGGAACTATGGCAAAGGGAATTTTAATCGGTTTCCTTCCGTGACCCTATTTTTTTCAAAGTCGCCGTTTTGGTGAAATCTTGGTCGGAAGCCCGTTGGTTTCTTCGCCGTAAATTTTACCAGTCTTTAGCCAATTACAAGGATCTTTGTTCAGAAAGTTCCTTCGGCGCCGACTTGTGCGAACCAGCGAGTGTAGACCTGAAGGTTTTCAATATTGTTGCTTTCTTGCCAAAGGGGGCGACCCACTAAAGCTTTTAGCTTTAAGTTTTTAGTGATTTCATACTGGCTGTTGATATTGGCGGCAAACTCCCAAAAATTGCGCGGCGAATGATAAAACGCCATCACAGGCAGGCGCCCGTAGGTGCTGTCCTGACCATTCATTCTTTGTACGTGGCGATAGTTAAGCCACAGGCCAGGCATCAGCAAAGGATCGGCAAGATAGGAGTACCAAACACGACTGATGTATTCGTTGCCACGGCGGTAGTCATATTGATTTCGACCGGTGCGAAGAATGGCCATGGCCAATCCTCCCATTTGATGCCGGCGACGGGTGGCTAAGTAAATGAGGCTGGGTTCAAGGTCGTAGGTTCCCGAGCCCAATTGCATATTGTAAGGGTAATTATAATCAGGGGCGTTAACATTTTTCTCACTGATCGAGCCAGTTGGCACCGACAAAGTGAGATCGGCGATGATCAAATCAAAGCCACTGATAAAAGTTTTAGTGGCTTTGAGTTTGGTGTCTCCCATGCCCTGGGACACATCTTTACTAAAGATGGGTCCAAACTTGGTTTCAGCGTAATTTCGGATCTGACGAGCTTGCACTGCAAAATTCAAGGTTGGTGTGGCGAGATAGGTCAGTTGCATGGTTTGGGTGGAGTAACTCACACCCTCGAATCCATACAGACCGCTGTCGGAATCATGACGACCCTGAAAGTCGTAATACAAGCTATCAAAAGTGGCTTTGAAATTGGGGGAAGAGATCGCTGCTTTCGTTGAAACAGATTGGCCCCACGCCACGGTGGTGGCGAAAAAAGCGACGACAAAAACACCCATTTTCAAAAGTGCTTTCATTATTCAGCTCCCCAGGCCTCAGCCGACAGGTTGGAGTAGTCTAAAAGACTTTCTCGCAGGGTCTTGGCTGGGTTGCCCGAACCGACTTTGACGGTCGAGTCGATGGCCAATTGTTCATTGATGGCCAAGCGGGTTTGCTCGGCCGCCACTTCTGGCGCGACACCGGGAATGGCATGGTAGCTGCCTGCAAAAGTCACCAAGCTGCGCTTGGCCGGGTTGTTTTCCATCATTTCCCAAAATTGTATTTGATCTTTATAAAGAGCGGCTTCTTCCATGCTTGCGACAAATAACGAGGTGCTTGGAAGATCAGCGTCGGCATAATCTTTTAGGTCAAACCACTTTGAAGCGCGAGCCATCTGATAAACACCACTGTAAAAGTTTTTAAAAGGAACATTTTCAAAGCTGTATTTGTTTTGAGTCACTAAGAAAGACAAAGTATTGCCAATTTCAGCGTCATAGAAATAATCGGCATAGATGTTACCGGACTGCTTTAAGGTTTGGTACCAAGCATGGCGGCTGGCACCGTAAGCGTTGTAGCGGCCCGATGTCATCACAGCCGGTGCAATCAAAACAAAGTGATTCACTCGGTCTTTGTTTTGGAGGGCCAACTCAGTGGCTGGAATCGATCCGTAAGAAAGGGAAACCAAATTGAATTGAGAAATCTCAAGAACGTCAACAACGGCCATCGTCTCGTCAACTAGATCTTGGATTTCCAAACCACTCTGAATCCATTGAAAAAACGGGTGGTAGGTCATCTTGGCAAAATAAGGCGTTTCTCCTTGTAAAGCTTGCAGTGATTCCGGTTGCGTGCTGTACGCCACCTGCAAGACTCCAGTGCCGTCTTTGGAAAGTTCGTTAAAGTACTCATCCCAGTTTTCAACGGCGTAGATCAAGCCATTCATAAGGACCACAGTCGGTTTTCCGGCCTCAGCGGCTTGATAGCGATAATAGACTTTATGGTCAGAAGCCAATTCAACGACTCCGTCTTCCAAGGCCCAGGCAGAGGTCGGCACGATCAAAGCAAGCATTGCTGACACTAAAAAAGAAATTGTTTTCATATTAATTGACTCCTTGGTTTTCAATTCGGTTCTTTAATTCTTGTTTTAAAATTTTTCCAGAATCGCCTTTGGGAAGCTCGGCAATAAACTCAAATTGCTTGGGAATTTTATAGCTGGCAATCTGGTCGCGACAAAACTGAATGAGGTCGCTGGTCTGCAGAGGTGTTTGAGTGTTGCTGACAACAAAGGCGCGGCCCACCTCACCCCATTGGGGATCTTCGACACCCAATACCGCCACTTCGCGAACGTCGGGATGGCGACTGATCACTTTTTCAACTTCAGCGGGATAAACATTCTCGCCACCGCTAATGTACATTTCTTTTTTACGTCCAACCACGTAAAAATAATCGTCCTCGTCTTTTTTGACTAAGTCTCCGGTGCGTAACCAACCATCAGATGTGAAAGTCGAGTGGGTGGCTTCAGGGTTATGCCAATACTCCGTCATGCACATCGGTCCTTTCAGTAAAAGTTCACCGACCTGACCGGTTTCCACCGAGCGATTTTCATCGTCAACAATACTGGTTTGTACGTAAAAGTTGGGGCGACCAATGGAGCCAATTTTAATTTCAGCGTCTTTTTCGCTCAAAGAAAAACAATTGGGCCCACACTCGGTCATGCCAAAACCTTGGCGAATTGCGACACCTTTACGGTGCCACGTTTGAATCATATTCAAAGGCATGGGTTCGCCGCCAACGATGGCGTAACGAACCTTGGTAAAGTTAGTTTTCTGAAAGTTTTCACTATGGGCCATCATACTCAAAGTGGTGGGGACTCCAAAGAACAAGGTGACTTTTTCTTTTTCAATAATCTCCAAGACTTTTTCAGCGTCAAATTTGGGGAGTAAAACTGTGGTCGCACCACGGTGAATAAATGGCGTTAGCAGAACGTTCCAGCCGCCGGTGTGAAAGAAAGGTGAAAAGTTCACAGTCACATCGGTGCTCACCAAATCGAGACTCATTGAAGTGTTAATCGAATTCCAAAACAGAATTTTAGGAGTGATGACAACACCTTTCGGAAAGCCAGTGGTGCCCGAGGTGTAAAGAATTTTACAAGCTTGATCAAACTCGCCGAGGAAGGGATGGACGTCTTTAAAGTCATAGCCTTGCTCGACCTGGGTCGACAACTCACTCATTGGTAAACATTGGGTGTCGGTGCGCAGGCGATTTGGAAGATCCGAAAACATGGGATCAAAAAATAAAATCTTCGCTCCAGAGTCACTCAGAACATAATCGGTTTCACTGGCAGCCAATCGAAAGTTTATAGGAACTAAAATAGCCCCTAAGCGTTGCAGGGCAAAGAACAAGAGTATTGTTTCGATGCGGTTGTGAGCAAACACTGCGACGCGGTCGCCGGTTTTAACACCCAAATCTTGTTTTAAATAGGCGGCCAGCCGGTTGGCAATTCGAAAGCAGTCTTGAAAGCTGTAGTCGCGCTTTTGCACCACGTCTTTCAAAGCGATTTTTTGCGGACTGTAAAGGTTCCAGCGCGCTAGCCAATCGATTTGCTCTTCGTTTCTCATGTATCAAATCCCCATGTTAAAGCCAGTGCGGCCATCGACATGCCGCCACCGGATCCAAGCATGAAAACCAAGTCGCCTTTTTTAAGTTTATGCTTTTCCACCGCATCGCTGAGGGCCATCGGAATGCAAGCGCTTCCGGTGTAACCAAATTGATCCATCACATTGTGTGAGGTTTCATGGGGAAGCCCTAAAGAATCCATGGCGGCATTGATGGTATCAATATTCAATTGCGTTAAGAAAAAGGAATCAATGTCTTCTGGTTTTTTCTTGATTCGATCGAGAATGGAATGGGTGAGTCGCGGCCAATGCACAGCATTGGTTTCAACAGGAATCTTTTTAGCGAAATTAAGAAGATGCTCTTTATTTTGCAAACGTTCGGCAGTGATTTTTTTGTGAGTTCCACCAGCGTAAATACCCATATAATCATGATACTGCCCATCGGCATAAAGCTCTGAACCTAAGAACCCCGAGTCGTCCTCGCTGCGTGACACCACGCAAGCCCCAGCGCCATCGGCAAACATGGAGGCGATTTTATAATCGTCAAAATCAAGATAACGACTCATTCCATAGGCGCCGACGACCAGGATATTTTTATAGGCCGGGTCGGCAACAATGAATTTATTAGCGGTATCAAGAGCGGTGACAAAACCAGCACACGCTGCATTCATGTCAAAGCAACCGGCCTTTTCGGCGCCTAGCTTGTATTGCACGACAGCCGCCGTGCTCGGCGAAATGTAATCGGGTGTATCGGTAGCAACAATGATCAAGTCCAAGTCGGTGGCTTTTAAACCCGCCTGTTGCAGAGCTTTTTCGGCCGCTGGTATAATAAGGTCAGACGTGGATTCATCGTCAGCCATAAAATAGCGTTGATGAATGTTGCGACGCTCTTTTAGAAAGCTGTCGATATCTTTTTCATACAAGTCATTAAAATATTGATTGGTGACAAGGCGTTCAGGCACATGATGGCCAACACCGGTGATCGTTCCAGGTTTGTTTGTCATGAATTCCCCCATACAGACAGAGGCCGCTTATATAATACAGACTAAAGTTTGACAATTTCCTAAAACAAACATACCTCTTTTTACGCATTTAAAAGGGGAGAGACGATGTCTGTGAAGTTTGATTTTTCTGATAAAAAAGTTGTTGTAACAGGTGGCGCCCAAGGAATTGGCTTTGCGATCACCAAATGTTTTCTTGAATCGGGGGCTAACGTCACCATTTGGGATTACAATTCCGAGACTCTTAAAGTCGCAGAATCAGAGCTGTCTTCCTTTTCCAATCAGTTGACGATGGTGCAGACCGATGTGACCGACAGCGAAAGTTGCAACCAGGCCGCTCAAAAAACGGGCGCTATCGATGTGCTAGTGAATAACGCAGGAATCACTCGTGATAAGAGTTTTGGCAAGATGACGCATGATGACTTTAAGGCCGTAATCGACACCAATCTGACCGGTCTCTTCAATGTCACCAAATCTTTTTTGGATCAAAAGCTGTTTAACGAAAATTCTCAGAACAAACGCATTATCAATATGTCGAGTGTGGTCGCATTGTACGGAAACTTCGGACAAACCAATTATGTGGCGGCCAAAGCCGGGGTTATTGGTTTAACTAAAACTTGGGCCCGAGAGTTGGGTCGAAAAGGTTTTACCACCAACGCCATCGCTCCTGGATTTATCGAAACAAAGATGACGGCGGCGATGCCGGCTGAGGTTTTACAAGCCATGACTGACAAAGTGCCTGTTCAACGTATGGGACGGGTGGAAGATATTGCCAATGCCTGTTTGTTTTTATCGTCAGACCAGAGCTCCTATATTAACGGAACAGTTATCAGTGTGGACGGTGGCGTAACAGTCTAAGCTTTGAAAGGCGAAAACAATGGCAACATTTAATAGCGACGGCTTCAATATTGGATATCAAAAAGTCGACAACAGTGGAAAACAAAATGTCTTGTTTATCCACGGCAATTTGGCCAGTAAAGAGTGGTGGTATCCTGGAATCGAAATTTTGCAGGCCCAGCCCGGTGAAGGCACATTGCTGGCTGCCGACTGGCGTGGTTACGGGGAGTCAACCGGACTCAGCGATGTTTCTGAAATTAACTTTACCACTTTTGCTCAAGACTTTATTCGGTTGCTTGAGGCTCATGAGCTCAAAGATGTGAATGTGGTTGGTCATTCGACAGGGGGATTGATTGCGATGCTCGCTGTACTTGAAAAACCAGAGCTTTTTAAAAGCCTGACTTTACTAGACAGTGTGGGCGCCACAGGTTTGGAACTGGAATTGCCAAAACAGCAGGTGTTGGCTCATTTTCAAACCATGTCCGAAAACAGAGACTATGCTTTTGCCACATTGGCCGCCACCATTCACAACTGCGATCCCCAATCTCAATCATTCAGTCACCTTTTTGATATCACCTGGAATTGTGACAAAGTGATGTATCAAGGAGTGATCGACGTTTTAAGTGATCAGATCGACATAAAAGAACGAATGCACGAAATTAAATTGCCAACTTTAATTCTGCATGGCGATCAAGATGCCGTCTTACCATTAAGTCTTTCCGAGGAGATTCACCAATTGCTTCCCCATTCCCAATTCAAAGTGATGGACGGTCAGGGACATTCAATGAATATGGAGAATCCCAAGCGCATGGTGACTGAGTTGACGACCTTTTGGGACACATTGGCCTAAATTGAAACGTCTTTATCAAGCTTTCTCTTGCGCTCGGGCTTTTGACGATAGACAATTTTAGGGTATGTTTCGATTCAATAATCGGGGTCTGACTTTAATTGAACTGATGATGGTTGTCGCTATTATTGCGGCACTGTCGTTGTTTGCGATTCCAGCTTACAAGTCTTATCAATCGCGAGCCCGGCGGGTTGAAGGATTGAACTTATTAAACACTTATTACACAGCGGCTATTGCAGCCAAAGCCGAGTATGGAGTTTTTCCGGGTAACTATGTGCAAACCGATTTTCAACCCAAAGGAAACCTGGGCTATCGTTTTCGCGCCGAGGACGGCACCACTGTTAATATTGCTTTAAATGATGACAACTGTTTTCAGACTGCTCAAGCCTGCAATTGTGGCGGCGCTTGCCCCGGCTTCAAAACATGGATTGATGATGGATCGGGGGCTGTGGGCACCAACATTGGTCCCACCACGGTTTTAATAAACTGCCCCCCACTGGCTCCTTTATCAGTGACCGATAATACCTTTTCGGTTCGAGTCGGGGCGGTGGTAAGCTTGTCGGCAGCCACACCCGATCGCCTGGGAATCAATGAGCAAAAACAGATTCAAGTCTGCCAAAGTGGAATCCACTAACAGAAAGTCCTCTCTCTTTTAATTTTTTTAAAAAACTCAGCGATCCTTGAAATTGTCAGTATTGTGATAGAGAATTTTATTTATGTATCGATTAAATAATAAAGGACTATCACTTATGGAATTGATGGTTGTGGTTGCAATCATCGCTATTCTTTCGCTTTTTGCTATACCTACTTACAAATCCTATCAGGCGCGCGCCCGTCGGGTCGAAGGGTTGAACTTATTGAATACCTATTACACAGCGGCCATTGCCTCTAAGGCCGAATTCGGAGTGTTTCCGGGTAATTTCGTGCAAACCGACTTTCGCCCGAAAGGTGTACTCGGTTATCGCGTTCGATCCGAAGATGGCACCACAGTTAATATAGCCTTAAACGATGATGGTTGCTACGCGACATGGGGTGTTTGCACGTGTGGTGGGGCTTGCGTGGGTTTTAAGGAGTGGGTCGATGATGGATCCGGAGTGGTCGGCTCTCGTATTGGACCGACCACGGTGGTTACTAACTGTCCTCCCTTGGCGCCGCTGTCGGTGACCGATAATACGTTTTCGATGCGAGTTGGCGGAGTTGTTAGTTTAACCGCCACCAGACCGGATCGACTTGGGATTGATGAGCAAAAAACCATTCAGGTTTGTCAGAACGGAATCAATTAAAGAGTGGTCAGAGGTTTTTAGGGCAAAAAAAAGCTCCCATAAGGAGCTTTTTTTCAGATAAGTTTCGTTGTCAATTTATTGCTTTAAAGTGATGTACTTAATACCCTTATTGTCTTGGTTTTTAGAGTTTAAACGCTTCATCACGTCTTTACCAAGCAAGAAGGCACAGTTGTCACAGGCAATGGCTTTAACATTTTTTAAGTTAAAAGTTCCAACGTTAAGCTCAGAAAGAACAACTTCGTTGCCTTTTAAGTAGCGACCGTTGGTAGCCATCACTTCTTTTTCTCCAAGATCCTTGTACTCAATGCCCATTTGGCTCAACTGTTTTTTGTCGACAGTTAAAAACTCTGAGTCTGGATCCACCAAAAACAACTGAGTTTCGCCGCGCGGACTGAAACGAACCGGCGCATGCAAGAATTTATTGATTCCGGCAATTTTCATTTCTTTAATCTCATAAGTATTGGTGTATTTGTCATAGGCTTCGGTCACTTCATTACGAAGTTTGGCCCACTGACGCATGGTTTGTTTTGGAAAAACTGTATTGTAGTGACCAATCACAGACAGGGCCTCAACATAGTTCTCACTTTTCACTAAGTGACTGATAAGGTCTTCAGCGGCTTCAAAGTTTTTAGCATCTTGTTGCAAAGCTTTGTAAAACCACTCTGTGGCATCATCAACATAGTCTTTCTCAGACAGGGCTTTGGCGTAAAATTGCTTATGAATCGATTTTCCATCTTCATGAGTAAAAAAGTTTTGGAAAGTGAGAATGGCTCGATCAGCCTCGCCAATCTTAACCAGTTCAACGCCCAGGGCGCCGGCAATATTAAAAGCTTTTGGCGCTTTCGCAAGAGCTTTGGTATAGGCTTTGGCAGCACACATATGGTTATCAGCCTGTTTACAGACAAACGCCATGCGGGCTTCATCTTTGGCTGTGGTCATTTTCAAAAATGATTTTGTTTTGTAATAAGCTCTTTCGGGAAAATGTTTCCCCCATTCTTTGGCTTCCATTCCTAAATAGACGATTCCGGCGATCATTAAAACGCCAACAATCTTCTTAATATGTAAATTTCTTTTTGGTGGCTCAAAGTGAGACTTGTCACCGCTCCACCCACAGGTGCAAACGACAACATTGCCTAGCATGCGCTCCATGCTAATTTGAGTTCCACATCTTGGACATGAATGACTTGAATACATAAACCCTACTCCTTATCTGATTCCTCTAAACAGCTCTATATAGAGCAATATCGCTGCCACAAAAGGACCATCGGCCGGTTGCGCTGAACTGTAAAGAAAAGGGTACAGACATTCTTTCAGGGGCTGGCTGGTTGATTTTGGCTGTCTAATGTTTATAAATTCTTCAAAACAATTGACAATTTTCGGCTCTCAAATCGAGATTTTCACTGAAATTCCTTGTCAGTACAAGGGGTTCAGGATGGTGACCTTGATTCTAAGCCTCACTGAGAGTTTCTAGTTTGCATATAAGCCGCATAAGAGCCCATGAAAACCGACACCGATTGGATACCTTGTTGCGCAAGTATTGAGGCGCCAACAGTCGCCCGTTTCCCCGAGCCGCAATAGGTGACAATGGCGTCCTGTTTTTTAAATTCACTGGTACAGTTTGGCAGGTCGCCAAGGAAGAGAGTCCGCGCTTTAGGTATAATTCCATTGTCCCATTCGTTGGGTTTACGCACATCAAGCAATGTGATTTTGGAGTTGTTTTGAACGGCGCTGATGTCATCAACAGTGACGATGTCAAAATTCTCTAAGCTTTTGCCTGCGGTCTCCCATGCCGTCAATCCACCCTTCAAATAGTATTGGGTATTATCAAATCCTAGTCGAAGCAGTTCTTGTTTTGCCTGATCAGCTTGACTCAAGCTGTTGGCGATAACAACAATGGGTTTTTGATAGTTGATCAGGTAGCCGGCATAGGCGCCAAGCATGGGCTTAGGAATCGACAAGCTTCCCGGAATGTGGCAGCCCAAAAAGGCCTCAGGCTCACGCGTATCGATCACCTGATAGTTGTCAAAAGCGGAATCTAATTTATCGGCATCGATCCATTCAAGGTGTTGGTAGCTGATCAATGGTTGATCATTGCCTTTGAGGTTCACTGTCTCCATAACTTTGAAGTAGGGGGGCATCTGATGTTCTTCGTTGATCTTTCGTTCAATAAATTCTTCACGGCTCAACTGCAGCATTGGATTATTTTGTCTTTCAAAACCGAGAGTCGAGAACTCTCGATCGGCGATGCCGCCACCACAAACCGAACCGGCCCCATGGGCCGGATAAAGAATGACTTGGTCGCCTAAAGGAAGGATTTTCTGGTGGATGGAATCATAAAGCTTATCTGCGAAGGCTTCCATTTCATCTTTAAAAAAGTCAGTGCGTCCGACGTCATTAATAAATAATGCATCGCCAGTGAATACAGCCACAGCCTGCTGGCTCTCTGGATTTGGGTATAAGGCAATGGAAATCGACTCAGGTGTGTGTCCAGGAGTTTCTAGAACCTTGAGAGTGATTGAGTCGAGAGCAAACTCTTGGTTGTCCTCAGCGTAGTTTCCAAACTCGAATTCTAAGCCGCGCCCATGGTAAATTTTGGCCTGGCTGTGACGAGCCAGCTCTCGTGAGCCCGTGACGTAATCCTCATTGCGATGTGTTTCGAAGATATACTTGATCTCGGCTCCCATGGCGGAGGCTTTGTCGATATAAACTTTGCAGTCACGGCGTGGATCAATGACGACGGCTTGGTCTCCATCGGTGATGAGGTAGGACAAATGGGCAATACTATCAGTTTTAATTTTCTCAATATTCATAGGACCAGTCTGGCCCGATCCCCTGGAAAAATCTTTGTCTCTGTTTTTCGCGATTGTGAAATTTCATTCACATCGTCAAGGATTCATCCAGAAGTTTCTGCTATTGAAAATTCGAGAGTGCCACTTTTGACTCAAGACGTTTTATTTTGCTGTTAAAAGCGGTCCAATCATCGTTCTTGTCGATATCGTTCCAAACAGCTTCGATCTCATCAATAAGAAGGGTCTCCAGGTCGGCCTCAGTTTTTTCGATAGCGTCGGGGTCTCGTTGCATTTTACCAAGCTGAATTTCAATTTCTTCAAGAAGTGTGACTTGATATTTTTTATCAAAGTAAAGGTTTAAGGGCTTGGTGAGGTCTTGATGCCAACAGTAAAGATTGTGAAAAAAGGCCTCATAAGGAGCTTGGGTTTTTTCTAAAAACTGTAAACATTGATAAAATAGGTTTTGTTGTTCCGGCAATGGATTGTCAGTCGCAATACCAATTTTTTTACAAAATAATTGCAAAGTGAATTGATTGAACTCCTCTTTAAAAACTTCAAAGCCCTCGTCAAAACTTTGTTGTGGAAAATCGAGTTCAGACAGAGCCTCCTGCAAACGTTCCAAGTTCCAAAACACCATGGTCGGCTGTTGTCCGTAAGCGTACAGGCTTTGATGGTCAAAGTAAGCGGCAGTGAATTTGGTATCGTAGTAGGGCAGCAGTCGGTAGGGGCCGTAGTCAAAACTTTCACCGGTGATGTTGATGTTGTCGGTGTTAAGGACACCGTGAACAAAGCCATGGATCATCCATTGCGCCGTGGTGCGTGCTGTTCGTCGGCAAACCTCAGCGAAAAAACCGCTGGGGTCTTTGATGTCTTGAAAGTGGTGTTGCAAACAATAGTCGATCAGCGATCGCATCGATTCATGATCTTTATGAAAAGCCAGGCGTTGAAAGGTGCCAATTCGAATGTGGGAGTGGGACAGTCGCACCAGGACCGCGGAACGTGTGGGAGAGGGCTCATCGTGGCGAACCAGCTTCTCTCCGGTTTCAATCACACTGAAGGTTTTTGAGGTATTGACCCCTTGGTACTCCAAATACGCTGTTGCCAAAGCCTCTCGAACCGCACCTTTTAAGGTCAATCGTCCATCGCCTTGTCTGGAGTATGGCGTTTGTCCCGACCCCTTGGTGCCCAGATCGAGGAGACGCTGTGTTTGCGGATCCATCATTTGTGCAAACAGAAACCCGCGGCCGTCGCCTAAGTCAGGATTGTAGTGGGTGAATTGATGGCCATGGTAGCGCAGAGCCAAAGGCTGAGGCAAATTTTCGGGAAGTGGTTTGAACTGAGCAAAGTGCTCAATCCACTGTGCATCTGTCAATTCTCCCATGCCAAGACGATCGCTCCAGTGGCGATTGCGATAGCGGAGTGTGGATTGTGGAAAGTCGGCCGGTTCAACGGGATCACTGATTTTATTGCTGATTTCAAGCCAAGCCGGGGCTGGCTTGTAGTTTTTACTGAACATAGGCCTGTGTTGTAGCGAGAACAGGACACAAGAGCAAGGCCGGAGGCCTTGGGGCCCCGTGTTTTTGTATAGAATTGGTAAAAAGCGTTTACTTAAAAACCTAAATGAAATTATAGTATTAGCGTTAACAGAAAGCGAGATTTCATGGCTCTACAGGTATACAATTCACAAACTCAGAAAAAAGAAGTTTTTGAACCTCTTAAAGCCGGTGAAGTGAAGATGTATTGCTGTGGTCCTACGGTCTACGATTTTCTACATGTGGGAAACTTCCGTGGTGCCGTGTTTTACAATTTTGTTCGCAATCATCTTAAAATGTTGGGTTATAAAGTCACCTATGCCTATAACTTTACAGATGTCGACGACAAGATTTTAAATCGAGCCAAAGAAGAAGGGGTGACGGCTAAAGAAATTGCCGAGCGTTTTATTGATGAGTTTTGGGTGGATTTTAAAGCCTTGCGGCTTTCGCCACACACCCATAACCCCCGTGTCACCGATCACATGCAAGACATTGTTTCTTTGATTCAGGGAATTATTGAAAAAGGAAGAGCCTACGAAGTCGAAGGAGAGGTGTTTTTCTCCATCGAAAATTTTAAGGAATACGGCAAACTGAGTCATCGCAAGCCCGAGGACATGCAGTCCGGTTCGCGTATTAAAGTTGATCCAAAAAAACGCAACCCTTTAGACTTTACGTTGTGGAAGCCCGCCAAAGACGGGGAGCAAGCCTGGGAATCACCGTGGGGACCCGGTCGACCAGGCTGGCACATCGAATGCTCGGCCATGACCCGGGCCTTGTTGGGAGAACAGATCGATATTCACGGTGGTGGAATGGACTTGATTTTCCCGCATCATGAAAACGAGATTGCGCAAAGTGAAGGAGCGTCCGATAAGCCCTACGTTAAATACTGGATGCATAATAATATGTTCACATTCAGTGGTGCAAAAATGTCCAAGTCCCTTGGTAACATCCGTACCATGCGTAGTTTTTTGGAAAAATACAACGGCGAGATTTTCAAGTATCTTGTCCTTTCGGTTCATTATCGTTCAGAGGCGGACTTTTCGGACGCCACCATCACCAACTCGGTGTCGGCATTGGCTCGGGTGTATTCGGCTTTGAACAAAGCCACCCAATATGCCAACGGTGATGTGGATTTAAAAACCCCGGAAACTGAAAAAATGCGGCAACAGATTGAAAAAGCGGAAACCGCCATTGCTGATTATTTCAACGATGACTTTGCGACTCCGCAAGCGATGGCTCAACTTTTTGAAACCGTTCGTCTGTACAATCAATTGGTACCGGTGGGAGCTAAAAAGAAAGGTCCAGCCGCCACATTGTCGCAGCTCTTTTTAAATTTTGTAAAAAGTTTTGGTGAGCCTCTGGCTTTATTCCAAGAGACTCCCGATCAGTTTTTGCGAACTTTAGATGACATGCTTTTGCAAGAAAAAGATTTGAGTCGCGATACCATTGATAAAATGGTCGAGCAAAGGATAGCCGCTCGTAAAGATAAAAACTTTGCCGAGTCCGATCGATTGCGTGATGAATTAAAAGATCTCGGAATTGAGATTCGCGACACCGCTGATGGCACCCTTTGGGAAGTACGGAAAGGGCAATGATTTTTCGTCGGCCCTCCCGCATGGGAAATCCTTTTCGAATGGAAGTTCGCAAAAAAGGCTTGCGACATAACTTTTTCAGCGACTTGTATCACTCGGTTTTGGCAGCGTCTTGGTTTGAATTCTTTTTCGTCAACACCTCCATGTATTTGGCGATCAATTGCTTTTTTGCGTTTCTTTACAGTCTGGGCGGGAACAATATTGTCAATGCCAGACCGGGATCCTACTGGGATGCTTTTGTGTTCAGTTTTCAAACCAGTACCACCATCGGTTATGGTCACTTGCACCCAGCCAACGCCTATGCCGACTTTTTGGTGGTCTTGGATACTTTGACCGGGATTATTTTTGTCGCCATCACCACCGGTTTGGCTTTTGCTAAATTCTCAAAGCCAACGGCTCATGTCTTGTTTACCGATCGTTGTGTGATTCATAAGTATGAAGGAAAGAAAACTTTGTTTTTTCGTGTCGCCAACGAACGAGACAGTCACATTGCCGATGCCAGTATTGAGGCCACAGTTGTAATGGCCGAAGAGTCCCCCGAGGGCGTGACCATGCAGCGTATTCGAGACTTGAATTTGGTGCGTTCGAAGTCTCCCATTTTTTCATTGAGCTGGACAGTCATGCACATTATCGACGAATCCAGTCCTTTGATGAAATTGAGCTGGGAAGATTTGGTTGAAAAAAATGTACGAATCGTTGTGTCTCTTTCTGGGATTGATGATTGGACGGCGCAGTTGATTCATTCTAACCACATCTACAAATATGACGAGATTCTTTACAACAAGCGTTTTGCTGATATTTTGAGCGACAATGACGATGGCTCCGTGACCATGGACTACAGTAAGTTTAATGAACTCATAGAATTTAAAGATCAGATCCGGCCTCCTTTATAAGAATCTGTTCAAGTGTTTCAAAACTAGAATTTTTTTTTGCAACTTTCTGGTGATTTCCCAGTTTTCCATGAGAACATTGTTGTAAGGAGTTCACCATGAAATTATTCATTCTTGTTATTTTAACTCTATCTTTCACATTGACAATCTTCACGACGGAGACAGCATTGGCTCGTGAAGAGATCGCCAAGCAACGCCAGGACCGGCGTCAAGCCCATAGAAAGGCTTTCCGCTCCACCGAGAAAGGGGAGCGCCAAGCCCAGCGTGAGGAGCTTCAGGAGCGCCGCCAGGATCGACGTCAAAATCGTAAACAAAGACGGGCCGAGCTGAAAGATGCCCATCAAAATTTGCCTGCAGTTCGCTCGCCAGCCAGTTTAGAATCTCATAAAATTAAAAAGAAACGACGTCGTATCCGTCGACACAAAAGAGATAATTAATTATTTTAAGCCATCTTCGCAGGCGATTATCTGCTTGGTTTCGTCCATCCCGTAGCGGTCGATATTGGTGGACGTCGTGCTGATCACCCCCGCCACTCGCACCGAAAAGGTGTTGTCGGTGGCGCCAGCGACGGCTAAAGGCGGGCAGTTTAATAGGACAGTTTGCGGTCCCAGGCGATTACCAATGATTCCGGCGGGTTTTTCGACCCAGCGTCTTTCGTAATTGCTGCACCCCGAACCACAGTTGCAGGCCGCCCAAGTGGCAATACAACCGGGGTCGTTATCGACCGGGTTACTGGCAGCCGCATCAACCAAAACGGTTTGGCTGTTTGGATTGTTTTCAATGCGTAGGCGGTATCCCAATTCACCACTGGGAGAAAACTTTGTACCTACCAAATTACCAGGATAAATCCCAAATTCAGCACGCACAGAATTGGCGTGAGAAAAGTAGGAGTTCATTAGGCCAAAGCCTTCTTTTTGCAAAGCTTTAGCTTTATACATTCGAAAACTGGGGACGGCCATCATGGCGATGATTGAAACAATCGCCATGACTGTGACCAGTTCAATAAGAGAGAATCCTTTTTGACTTTTCACTTAAATCCCTAATCAATTTTGTAAACATTCTGACGAAATATAAACGGTCCCTGATTTCTTATAAGCTTTATGCCAACCATCGTTGTGGGGATCGATCCAAAGTTTGCGTCCGGCTGGAATGGAGCCGGCTTCGTCGCTCAAGCTGCGCGGTTCTTTGTACATCGTGCACTTTTCCGAGAAAGTATAAAGACCGGCTTTAAAAGGGCTTCGTGCCGAGGGTTTGCGCACGCCTTCGGCGATAGCCTCGGCCTCTTTTTCAGCCTTCTCTAAAGTCTCTTCAACTTTGGCCAGTTCTTCTGGATCGGTGGCTGCGGGCTCCACTTCTGGAACGTCATTGCCAACGTCGGCTTGAAAGTCTTTTTTGGCCTGTTCTTCAGCAGGCGATGTGATGGTGGCATTCTCGAATTCCGGCTCGGCAGCTTCAACCTCACTGACTTCTTCAAGGGGTGCTGACTCGACAGGATCTTCATAAACTTTCGGGGCTGATGAATCAGAGTCTTGATCGGAAACCTCACTGATGGGGCCTTCGACCACTTCATTTTGTACTGGCTCGTCTTCAGCGACCTCAAGGTCTTCCTCTCCGGCCTGCAGAAATTCTTCTTTAACACTTTCAGCACTTTGGTCATTGAAGGATTCAGCCGGCATCGACGCCGTGTTGCGGTCCACCTGTTTGTTTTTCATGTAGTCAGGCATGGGAGGCGGGGGCACGTCGGCTTCATCCATTGCCAATGCGGAAACAGACAGCATCGAAAACAATAAAAAGAGCAAACTGATCTTGTTCATAAAATTCTCCATTTTCTACAAAGCCTATCGGTGCATATATAGATAGTGTTGAGGCCACTCAGCAAAACCAGCCCTAGGTCGGTTTTAAGTTAAGAAAGAGGGAGGGCGTTGTTTTGCAGCCATTTGATCACAATTTGTGAGGCTCCGGTTTTTTTCTTTACTGCCATTTGTAATCCAAACTGATGATCTTGGCTCCAAGCCGGATAAAGAGTTGTGAAGCGACGCAGGAGCTCATCCGGGTTGTTGACCACCTGGACCGGAGTCATACCTTCGATTTTCGTTTGCTGAAAAACCAGGGCCTCGCGATTATTGACATGGTTGGGGCCGACAAAACAGAGTAAGCCCTGAGCCAAGGGTTCCATCACACTATGGACACTGCGGTCCACAGAGCCGCCGATAAAAGCAAACTGACCCCATTTGTACAGATCCGCCAAGATTCCCACTTGATCGATCAGTAAAACCGCTTCGGGATGCCAAGACGCTGTCTCTGAATAAAGCTGGCACCGGATCTGTCGTTTTTCCAACTCCATTTTTATTTTATTGATGTGGGCCGGGCTGGGTTCATGGGGTGCAATAATAAAACTCACTTGGCGAACGCTGTTTGCGATCGTTGGGTACAGCCAAAACTCATCGCCCTCCCAGGTTGAACCCGCGACAAAAATCGGTTTGTTAAAGTTATTCAAAGGCTTTAAAACTTTGCCGGTTTGCAATCGATAAAGACACTGATCGTAGCGCGTGTCACCAGCGGCATGAACCGTGGTCGAACCCCGCAATTTGTTTTGCAATAATTTTTGATCTTCAGCTGTCGCGCAGAAAATATCAGTCATTTTTTTCATCATCGAAAGGCTAAAAAATGACAATGGGCCCATTTTGTATTTGTTAACCGTTTTCGAAAACAATAAGCGGGGTATGTTGTTTTTGGCAGCGGTGTCGATCATCATGGGCCAGAGATCGGTGCGTGCAATCAGCAGAGCGCGGGGTCTGTGATACTTCATAAACTTTTGCCAATGTTTGCGGGTGTCCCAAGGTGTTGGGCAGTAAAAATCAACGTCCTCGTTATCAGCGAGGGATGCTTCAACGGATGGCGAAAAGTAGGTCACTATGATTTTATAGTTGGGATTTTGTTTTTTAAGTTCGCGGATCACGGGTTTGGCGTATTCGAATTCTCCAGAAGAGCAATGAAACCAATAGGGCTGAGAGTTTTCGTGGTATGCCAGCCAGGGCCACTGGCCATTGACTTTTTTTCTGAGTTTAAGTCCGCGTCGAATTTTTGGTTGAAACAAACCAATAAGAGGCATCAGTAAACCGGCAAGAAAATAGACCAACGAGTATATCCACAATAAAAGCATTCTTGAGAATTAAACGTTTGCTTGCTGGTTGTCGAGGGAAAAGCCTTAAATTACACTGCCAGAAAATATCATCAGTGAAAGACCAATCCAGGCGCTGCTTGCAATGAATGCTGCTGATAGACTATCGAAGGAAACGAGCATGACTAATGAAAAAAGTAGGGATACGATAAGCATAATGTTGTCTCCTTTTTAGTTATTAAGAGAGCAAGAAAAAGGCCAAAAACTAAGGCTGAAAACACTCTCATTTCGATGTGAAATGCAAATCAGCCCAAGGCGAGTAAGCTTTACAAAAATTGTCATAGGATTGGGTGATTCATGGGTGCATTCTTTCAGCGGTTACTTAAAGAGCAAAAATACAAAAAATCCTACCTCTGTGTAGGCTTGGATCCACGTTTGGATCGTTTGCCTGGAAAAATGAAAAATGATCCCGGGGCTGTCTTCCCCTTTCTGAAAGCCATCATCGATAGCACCCAAGAGTTCGCCTGCTGTTTTAAACCCCAAGTGGCTTATTTCTCGGCCTATGGTTTGGAAGACACTCTTTGCCAAACCATCGAATATCTGCAGAGCAGCTACCCCAATTGCCCGGTGATATTGGATTCGAAAAGAAACGACATTGGATCGACAGCCGAAATGTACGCAGCCGAAGCCTTTCAGCGCTATAAAGCCGACGCATTAACAGTGAACCCCTATATGGGTGGTGACACCGTCGAGATCTTTGCAAACCATAAAGACAAAGGTGTCTTCGTTCTGTGCCGGACATCCAATGAAGGCGCCAAGGAGTTTCAAAACTTAACAGTCGGCGACGGCCAACCGTTTTACACTTTCGTGGCTGAACGGGCCTTGAAAGCATGGAATAAAAACGAAAACATTGGTTTGGTGGTCGGCGCCACTGCGGTCAAAGAGCTGCGAAAAATTCGCGATCGCTTTCCAGAGGCTTGGTTTCTGGTTCCCGGTGTCGGTGCCCAAGGCGGAGATCTGTCAGCGGTGATAGAATATGGGCGCCGGGTCGATAATGAAGGGGGATTAGTTATCAATTCGGCTCGGGCCATTCTGTATGCCAGCGATGGAGATGATTTTGCCGAAAAAGCCAAGCAAGAGGCGGCAGCCCTGCAAGCTCAAATGGCATCTAATTTCTAAACAGAGCGTTTGACGAAAATTTGATGGGGCGGGATTGTTGGATGTCTTTTGCGATTCCGTTCGATCAGTTTTGGGTGATGCAGCATTGTTTAAGGCAGCTTGAACTTTGTTGAATTTCAATTGATTTTCATGTACAGTGGCTTTACTTAGATACTTGTTAAATCACTCTCGTAAAGGAGCCCCCATGAAAAGACGGCAAAGTTTAAAATTCCTTAGCTCAATCCCTTTGTTAGCGGTTTTTCCTTCGTTGGCCCTCGCTGCCGATAAGAAAAAAGACAAAAGCAAAGCCGCCCCAGCCAAGGGAAAATCAAAGCAAGCAAAAAACCTATTGGACCCCAACGACACTCTTGCCAAAGCCATGCAGTACAAACATGATGCCTCCAAAGCAGGCCCGGTACGTTCCAATAAAAAAGCTTTTTGCTACAATTGTTCTAAGTACAATGTCTGCATGGAAGGCGATAAGTCTTGTAAACCTTTGAGTGCTGCTGAGTTGAAAAAATCTGAGGTCGCTCCTTGCCAAATCTTTAAAGGCAAAGTCGTAAAGAAAAATGGCTGGTGCTTGTCTTGGCAGGCTAAAGGTTAAAAAACCAAAGTCTTAATATTGAAGGAGCACCGTTTTATTGAACAGGTGACTCATTGAAAAAATAAAAACCCACGTCAAAGCGTGGGTTTTAATTTTAATAATAAATCTTTATTTAATAGGCCCAGCAAGTGGGTTGAGTTTTTTCCATTACGGTCGCTAACCCTTTCATAAAGGCCTGGTGATTTTGAATTTGAAGACGGTTCCAGCACCCGGCTGAACCGCGACGAGTTTTTCCGTTCTCTAATGTGGCCGTCATGTGCAGACCAGAACCATCGATGGGTTGATACATGCAGATGATTTCGCTGATTGCAAAATCAATGTCATACATCGAATCCACCACCGAGTTGGGGAGAATCACATCATTGAACTGACGAGTGCATCCACCATACAGTTGATTTTTCTCCTCGGATCCATTCAACACATACTGACCGTTGACCAAAGTGATTTTCAAGTCGCGCGCCAATTCCACCGTTTTGGGGCGGGGGTCTATGGGGAGACTGGAACGATCGAGACTGTCATCAATTCGGGTGGCGTGAGTCAGATCGCGGTATCGTCTCTCTGTGATTTCTAAAACCTGGATGTCCGATTCACTACAGTCAACGGTCTCCATCATTTGGTCAGCAAGCTTTAGCAAACTGTCTTCAATGTTTTTGGCAAATGCATCAGTGTACTGTGGAATACCGCGGTTCAAATAAGTTTTAACAGCATCGCCCTTTTTGTTACCTTCGGCTTTGGTTGTGACACTGATGTATTTTTCGCCAGCGTCAATGGGGATTGGAAAACTGGCCGCAGGGTCTTTCAATGGGGCCTCTTTTAAAGTTTTGGTCAGGCTGGTGAAGGAAGCCACATCCAACTGCGCTTTTAATTGACAGGTCGGAATATCTAAAGACGCTTCGATCAAGCCTTGGGCGTTCACTTCTAAAATCAGATCGATATTGTAATTGGGATAAGGGCCATACCAGCCGCCATCAAAAAAATGAATTTTTTTAACATCGCCTTGGTAGGTTGTTGTGGTTGGTTCGGTCTCTTTCTTTTCACCATTACCGCTTTGTGTACCAAAGCTAGAGCCGGCGTTATCGCCACCACACTGGGTGATCCCGAAGCTTAAGATCGTTAGTAAGATCACTAAATATTTCATTGTCGTCTCCTTTGGTGAAAACTCACCCTCTTCTTGTAGGACCAGAGTCTCAAAAAAAGGTGGGGGTCGCCTATCCACAAAAACGCAAAACCATAAAAACTAAAGTGTTATTAATCAGTTATATTTGATTTCTGAAGAAGAATTTATCGTTCAGAAGCTTCCAGGTAGTGTCGGATTTCCTGGAGATCGTCTTCAGAGGCTTGATAAGACGGAGTGCTGACGGGCCAAGGATTCGCAGGGGATGGCGGCGTTGCTGCGGCTTCAGGGTCACTGGAGCCATGGTGACAATGTGATAAACACCGTCCATGTTCTTCGGCCATCACTTCAGAGTCCAAATGGGCCGAACAAAGTTCAAGAGCAATTTTAAGCTGCATCAAGCGTTGCATACTTATGACTTGAGCGTGACGGTCACCGGAGTTCATATATTCAACAATGGCTTGAGCCTCATTGATGTAATCATGATTCACTTGTGGGTACCCCTGATGGGGAGACCTTGCCGCGTCGGTGGCCATCAGAGTTGGAACCACCACTCGACTCATGCGTGCCAGTGCGCCTAAACCACCGGTTCCAACAAGAGTGGCAATCTCGGTCGACAAACGAAAATTATTCCTCTCATCAAATTGACGACAGCGATTAAAAAAGTGGGTCCAGCTGTTAGCATTTCGGGAAAATAACAATTGAGCCGATGCCGTGAGGTTGTTTGGAAAGTCATGACAGGTTTCATTGCCACGGTCAAAAATACACATTCGAACGCGCTGTGATGGGCTATCCGAGTTGGTAAAAAAAGGTGTGAGCGAAGTTCGTACAAAAGAGTGTTGGTTTCTTTGTGCTGAGGACCAGACCTCGTTGGCTCTAGCCGTTGAAGGTAGAGCCAAATGAAAGGTTATTAGAATAGTAGTGATTATAAAGATCTTCATACAGAAAGGTATCACCCAATTGAGTTATAGAGCGATGTCATGTCCCTCTCTGGGAAGTTCAAACTCTTCATCCTCTTCGGGAAGACTTTCAACCTCTTGTTCAGAAAGAGGACGAGTCAAGAGGTTACTCAGCCCCTGTTGCATGAGAACCACGTCCGACTCAAGGAGCCCGGCGATCATGTTATGAACTCCTTCCACTCCATAGGCTGCGATCAAGGTTTTGATGGCTAAGCTTTCGGATCCTAAGAGTCCGGCATGGGTCATATCGTCAAGACGTTGAAGTTCAAGGGTGTCGGCAGTGCAAAGGTCCATCAGGGCGACAGCCGAGGTCAGGCCAAAATAACTGTAAGTGGCACCTGCTAAAGTTAAAACACCGGCCCCGATCGATGCAAATCGGCGGAGTGAGGTGGTGAGCAGTCGACGTCCTCCGCGTTGCCAAAGGCGGTAGGCGGCATATCCAGCGACCGACGTCACCCCGGCTGAAATCACACCTTCTTGGGCATTCGCCAAGGCTTCACGGCAAACGGTCGCGCGCTGTGAAATAGGCACGGTCGCAATCACCGTTTGGTTTTCAGACTGGGCTAGGCTGGGCATAGCCGTCAAAATAAAACTCAAAGACAAAATGACACAAGTTAGTGCTTTCATGATTTTCCTCCACACATAAATCACATCCTTATAATGCAGAGAAGGTGCCAGAAAATAAGTGTGTCAATCTGAATCACTTCGCAAAGCCGATGTCACCCTGTCTTGCTTATTTCAAAGATGAGTCATAACTGTTGGGGTTGGTCTCAGTCTGAGACAGGCTGGTGTCTACATCTCGACTTGCAAGGGACAAAAAATGTCTCTGTTGTCATTGCCGATGCACTTGGGTGACCGAGGCTTGGGCGGTGGGATAGATCACCATCTCTTGAATATTAACGTGTGGTGGGCGCGCCAATGACCAGTGCACGGCTTCGGCAATATCGTCCGGCGTAAGCGCTTTAAGCCCCTGATAGACGGTCTTTGCTTTTTCGGAGTCGCGCAAACGCACTTCACTGAATTCTGTTTCCACCAGTCCCGGACAAATATTGGTGACTCGAATATCTTGGCCGTTCAAATCCATTCGCAAGCCTTCAGATAAAGCGCGTACAGCAAATTTGGTGGAGCAGTAAACACCGCCACCTGGGTAAGTCCAGCGCCCGGCCACCGAGCCTATGTTGACGATATGGGAAGGTTGATTGTTCTTAAGGAACGGCAATGTCAGACGGGTCATATAAAGAAGACCCTTAACATTGGTATCGATCATTTCATCCCAATCATCTAAGTTGGCCTGATCCATCGGGTCCACACCTCGGGCCAATCCAGCATTGTTGATAAGGATGGCCACTTTTTGCAGAAGCTCTTTGTGGTTTTGAAAAACACTTTCGCAAGCTTGGCGGTCGGAAACATCAAAACACAAAGTTTCAACCGAAGCGGAAAAATTTTCCTGTAATTTTGCTTTTAAATCCTTAAGCCTTTGGTCACGACGTCCAGTTATTATGATCGGATAGTTATTTTTAGCCATAAGGGAAGCTGTGCTTTCACCAATTCCAGACGTGGCGCCCGTAATTAACGTCCAAGGTTTATTCATTTTATCTCCAAAGTCTCGCAAAAGCTTATCTGTACAGGCGACCTCGACTTTTTACAACGTAGAGCAATGCAATAACAAAGATTTATAGGCCAGGAAAGTCGCTCTAATAGGTCCTAAGACAGGAGTCGGTGTTTTCTTTTTGAGATGTCAGTGTCTGAAAAAAACAAGTTATTTTAAAGACTTTTTAACCCAAGCCAAATTTTGTGGAGTCTTAAGTGTCGGGTACACTGAATGAATGCACGACCATGGGGGGTCGTCAGCATTAGGGATTTTGTATCCTTAATCAACATTGGGGGGTCAATGAGAAATCAGGGAAG
This sequence comes from uncultured Pseudobdellovibrionaceae bacterium, assembly GCA_964588335.1. GTDB lineage: Bacteria > Bdellovibrionota > Bdellovibrionia > Bdellovibrionales > JAGQZY01 > JAGQZY01. Next base: position 277,831 of record CAZPOV010000002.1, read on the forward strand.
ATTTTTTTCTCGTCTATTAACAATCATCAGCTTAATTTTTCTATCGATACAGGTTCAAGCCGAATTACAGGGGCCTTACGTCGCTGGTGAGTATATTGTGAAAATGAAAGATTCAGTGGGGGCCTTTTCGGCACAACAGATGGGCGCCATGATGGCTCCGATGTCTGCCAAAATAAAATCTGAAATTTCCAAAAAACAAAGAACGATGGTGGTGCAACAGTCGATGCTGGTGCGTCCGGAAGCCGCTATTGAACAACTGCAGCAGTTGCCCGGTGTTGAATTCGTTGAACCCAACTATATCTATCGCGCGTCTCAACTTCCTAACGACTCTCGTTTGGATGATCTTTGGGGATTAGTGAATCAAAGCAAGAGTACGGGGGGCGTCGACATCGATGCGGCGGGTGCCTGGGGAATCACCACCGGTGACAAAAACATTGTGGTGGCCGTCATTGATACGGGGGTGAATTACAATCATCCGGATTTAAAAAACAATATGTGGGTGAATCAAGCCGAGGCCAATGGTCAAACCGGAGTCGACGATGACGGTAACGGCTTTGTCGATGATATCCATGGCTATGACTTTGCTAACGACGATGGCGATCCCATGGATGATAATGATCATGGAACCCATTGCGCCGGAACCATTGGTGCTGAAGGTGACAATGGTATCGGGGTTGTTGGTGTGAACTGGAAGGTGAGCATCATGGGTTTAAAATTCCTTACCGGAACCGGTGGCGGGACTCTTGAGGACGCCCTAAAATCCATCGATTACGCCACCCAGATGGGTGTCGACGTGATGAGTAACTCTTGGGGTGGGGGAGGCGAAAGCCAAACTCTTCGTGAAGCCATCGAGCGCGCCGAACAGGCCGGCATTCTTTTTGTTGCTGCGGCTGGAAACGCGTCGAATAACAATGACGCTCAACCCTCTTATCCCGCCAGTTACAATGTTCCGAACGTTATTTCGGTGGCTGCGATCAGCGATCGCGGTGACTTGGCGAGCTTTTCTAACTACGGGAAAAATTCGGTTCATATTGCAGCTCCAGGAGTCGATGTTCTGAGTACGACCAAATCCGGCGGCTATAAAAAGCTGAGTGGAACCTCGATGGCAACACCGCATGTGTCGGGAGTGGCCGCTTTGTTATTGGCCAATGAACCCAATCTGTCTTATTCGCAGTTGAAGTCGCGCCTGCTGGCCACCTCGCAGCCAAGCTCTAAACTTCGCAATAAAGTCAGTCACGGTGTTCTCAATGCCTACAATGCCTTGACCAACACAATTCCACCGCCTGATGTTAACGATCCCAGCAACTGGCCTTCTTTGGCACAAAATCATTCCACCGATCATCCCTACGCCAACGATGTGGATGAGTCCTATGTGGTGACAGTTCCAGGGGCCACAAAAGTGGCTGTGCACTTTTCAAAATTTGAGCTAGAAAGAGGTTTTGATAAAGTTCACTTTTTTGATGGCAGTGGACAGAAGATTGGCGAGATGACGGGCAACCAGGACAACAACTATTCGCCTGTGGCGAACGGTGACACCATTGTTCTTCAGTTCAAGTCCGATTACTCCGTGAACGCCTACGGTTTTGATGTTGATGCGGTTCACTACCAAGGCAACCCTCGCAGCGAGTGGCAGACAGTGGAAGACCCTGTTTCCACAAGTCATCCCTATCGTAACCACATGGATGAACAAGCCGTCTTCGAGCAGCCCGGGGCTAATGAAATACGCGTGAAGTTTGGTCGATTCGAGATGGAAAAAGGCTATGACTCCGTCCTTTTTTACGACGGTGCTGGTCGTCTTTTGGGCGAGTGGGATGGCGATCACTCCGGTGAGGTTTCGCCGACCGCTGAAGGTGACAAGATCATTGTTCGCATCAAAACTGATTATTCGGTTCGAAAATACGGATTTGATATCGAGTCGGTGCAATACCGCTAGTGACATTGGGCGCAGTGCCCTTGAATGATAATCTCATGAAAGGTCTTCAATGGTTTGGAGACCTTTTTTAATTGGCGGGCGATATCACAAACATTTTTACTGTGACTTTCGATTTCACTTTTGCGTCCACACTCCACACAATGGACGATGAAATGCACGTGCTGATGATCGGCGTGGTCGTCTTCGTGTTTGCAAATGGCAAATGAACCATCTTGAAACTTATGGGCAAGGCCCAGTTCATTAAAAAGACTGAGGTTGCGATAAACCGACACCAGGTCGGTGGTGCTGGCATCGCTCAATTGTTGATGAATCTCTTTCGCACTTAACGACCGTTTACTTTTCTCAAGCAGAGAATAGATCTCTTTGCGGGCTTGGGTCAGACGATGCTTGTGTTCTTTTAAAGTCGATTGCAGTTTACTCATCGACCGCGCCCCAATTGATATTGGATGGGTACGATAAACTCACCATTGCCCTGGTAGGCTTTGGGTAGGGGCTTAAAGGAGCCCAATTCCGTGATCAAATCGCGAGCGGCTCGGTTAAGAGCCTCATGGGCTGAGGCTTTGATGATTTCAACACCAGTAAAAGCGCCTTCGGCATTGATATTGAGCCGAACAGTCACGGTTCCGGTTTGCTCCAAAACCATGGCTCGGCGAGGGTAAAAACGGTTTCTTTCAATAAAGTCTTTCAAGTCTTGCGCGTAACTCGCCACCGCCAGCAACTGTGGGTTCGGACTTCCCCCTTCGATTTCGGGTGCGTTCTCTTTGTCATTACCCAGTGTATCCGATCTTTTTGCTTCATTGGGATAATCGGAGTCTTCGGTTTCTTTGGGTTTTTTGGGCTGAGTTTTCTTGGTGCCTTTGATTCGCTGCTTCTGAGCCTTTTGTGTGGTGTTAAGAAGTGACACCATACCGGTGCTGGTGTTGCGCGAGGCGGGCGGGGAGGATTGGCTGTAAAAATACAGGAAGGCTCCCAGTGCCACATGTAAAACAATACTGATTGAGAGACCTTTTTCCCATTCTTCCATGCCCTTTTATATGCCCTATGTCGAAAAGAAAGTCCAATATCTATTGCAAATAATTTGCAATAAAACCAAGCCCTTACACTTTACAGCTTAGTGGTCCTAGAAAAATTAAAAAATTGCACTGGCCTTTAATGCAAAAATATTGCAATAAGAGAATATGAAAACTTATTCGATCCTTCCGCTATGTATTCTTTTTTGTTTAACGCCGCTTTCGAGTTGGTCTCAGGATCACTCTGAAGATGGAGACAGTCACCACGATTCGGTTGTGCATTTAGGACCCATCCAAGTCTTAGGGGAAATGGGCAAAAGTGATATTCTTCACACCGTGCCGACGGTTTCTAACTTACACGGCGATGCTCTCTTTAAAAAAGGTAAAAATTCCTTAGGCGAAACCTTACGCAACGAATTGGGAGTCAATGCCACTCAATTTGGCCCGGCCGCCAGCCGACCGGTGATTCGCGGTCTCGAGGGTGATCGAATTCGCATTTTACAAAATGGAATTGGCGTTTTGGATGCCTCGGGGACCAGTCAAGACCACGCGGTGCCAATCAATCCTTTGACCGCTGAAAGTGTCGAGGTGGTTCGTGGCCCCATCAGTCTTCTGTACGGGTCGTCGGCTGTTGGTGGCGTCGTCAATATCGTTAACTCCCGTATTCATAAAACCTACTATCCTGGATTTCTTGGTGGGTTGGATTTCAAATCTGAAAGTGTCAACAGTGGACAAAGTTACGGCGCCAAAATGGACTATGGCGCCAATAATTTTATGGTTCACGTCGATGGCCACTACAACCGGGCCATGAACACCCAAACTCCCGAGGGAGTGATTGAAAACAGTGAAATGGAACAGCACAGTGCTGCTATAGGGACCACTTATTTTACCGAGTCAAAAAATTATTTGGGTCTATCCTATTCAACCTTCCAAAATATTTACGGTGTGGTGAGTGAACTGGATGTGGATATTGCTTTAAAGCAGCAGCGCTTAGACTTAGCCGGCTACCACAAACTCGATGGATTTTTTAAAGCTGTTCAATTGAAGTCGGCGCAAACTTTTTATAAGCACACGGAGTACGAAGATGGCTCGACAGGGACTATTTTTGAAAATACGGGGAATGAAACTCGGGTCGAGCTTGTGCAACGCAATCGCGGCGGCTGGCACGGAGTTCTTGGACTACAAAGTCAAATTCTAGAACTGAGTGCTCTCGGTGATGAGGCTTTTCTTCCGACCACCGATTCGTCGTCGTTGGCCCTTTTTGCTTTTGAAGAAAAAGAATTGGATAATTGGAAAATTAATGGGGGCGGTCGTGTCGAGGCTTCTCAACTACAAACCGACGCCGACGGGTTTGCTATCGGTGCTCAAGAAAAAGACTTTCTTGTGGGAAGCTTGGCCGTCGATGCCCTGTATGAAATCAGTGACACAACGTCATCGGCTTTGAATGTTTCTTACAATGAAAGAGCTCCCACTTACCAAGAGCTTTTCGCTAACGGACCGCATTTGGCGGTCGGTGTGTTTGAACAGGGTGATCCCGACATGGAAAAAGAAACATCCCTGGCCGTGGAATGGACGATTAAACGCAAAACCCCCCTCTTCTTTGTGGCCTTCACCGCTTTCAATCAAGAGTTTTCAAACTATATCAGTTTAAATCCGACGGGAACTTTCGCTGACACCGATGGGACTCCTGGACCCAGCAGTGACGATTTCGAAATATTTAATTACCAAAGACAATCGGCACGAATCAACGGTGCTGAGTTTGAAGCCTCACACGTGATCCACGGCTTTTACAGTTTTCGTTTCACCACGGACTATTTGTATGGGCAAAACACCGAGACCAACAAACCGTTACCACGTATTTCACCCTTACGGTTGGGGCTTGAGTTGGCCTACGACGATCGCACGTTTGCCGCCTCGGCGATTTGGAGAAACGTATTTAAACAAACTCGCACGGCTCCTCAGGAAACAGCGACCGACGGCTATAACACTCTTGACGTCAATTTTGATTATAATATGAACATGGGCGGGTCTTCGCTTTTCAAATTGTACGCTCAGGTCAATAATATTGCTGATGCCAAAGCGCGAAATCATGTGTCCATCATCAAAGATCGCCTCCTCTTGCCAGGGAGAAACCTCGTGGTCGGGGCCCGCTATATTTTCTAATTGGTAAACTTTACCCGGGCCCGGCCCCAAGTCGAATCGTCATCTCCCTTAAAACCAGGGGCGGTGACGAGATGAATGTAAATCCTCCCTCTTTAAAAAGCCCCCTTTTTGCGAAAAATTAACAATCTGACGGAAGAACTGGAAGTTCCGGGCCCTCTCAGTATACTTTGGCGCAACAACCGAAAAGGGAGTCAATCAATGAAAATGTTAATCGCCTCAATCGTAGTATTCTGTGCCTCAACCGCTTTTGCCTTTGGTGGAGAAATCATTCCATCACAATTTGCTCAATGGGATAGCCAGTCACAATATGAAAACGCCGTCGACGCTGTTGCTGATTTTGCCGCAGCCAATGCCTGCATGAGCAACATCACTGTTGAAAGAGCCGGTGGACGACTTTTAGTGACGGATGTGGACAGCGGCAAGCAAATGCTGGTTAACGTCTACGTAAGCCTGTTTCAAATTGGTAAAGGCTGGCAAGTTAAAAAAGTCGCTGGTCAAACCAGTTGTGACTGATTCGATATAAAAAAGAAATTTGGATCCAGATGTGATCCAATCTAGAATCTCCTTGATTCTTGTAGTTAGACCTTTAAAAATTTTGCTTTAACGAAATTTTATCCCTGACCTGAACAGTCGGGGTTTTTATTTTCTTAAAAACCCATCCAAGACTTTGACAAGAGATTTCATACATTGTGGCAAGTGGGTGTTAAAATCTTGGCTGGCGTTGGCGCTGGCCGAATCGGTGATACCACGAAATTCAAAATAGGGTCGTGAATTGAATTTGGCGGCTCGCACGGCACCGGCGGACTCCCAGGCAACGGCGATGGCGCCGGTACTGGCGTGCAAGTGTCGCGCTCTATCGCGATCGACGATATCTTCATCGCCACTGGCTAAGGTGCCTTCGATAAGGGAGGGGTGAAGCGAGCTTTGGGTCCACTGGCTGTTTTGGGTGAAAAACTCTGGGAGCGTGGGATTAGAGACAAAGCCTTCTTTGTAGTCGTGTTCAATAATTTTTTGCACCGACAAAACACCTCCGACGGGTGCGGCTTCGGTGAGGCCGCCGGCGGCTCCAATAACGATGACATTTTCTATGGAAGGAAAGCGATCGAGCCAGTATTGGGTTTGTAAGGCCATTTGCGCTTTGCCATGCCCGCCGACACAAACAGCGGCTCTCCATGCCGGTATTTCAATATGCCAACGTCCCTGAGACTGTTTTCGACTTTTCTCCAGTCCCAGTTTGACAACAGCCTCCTCGGTGGAGGTCCATTCTTTCTTTAAAGGACATAAAATCAAATGGGCCGGTGTCATGAAAACCTCGAAAAGTGGACTTGATGTCTTATCTGTATAGCCTAAAATCATTGATATGCAAACCGGGGTGTTATGGGCGATCAGTCCACGATTCGATAAAATTTTCCTTTTGGCCTCGTTGTTGTTGCCACTTTTGTTCTATGGACTGTACCTGGCAATGGCGCCATGGGTTCAGAATCATTTGCCTGTTCAGCCGGAACTTTTTTTCTTTGTGCTTTTTACCGGCCTTTTTGATGCCCCCCACATCTTTCAAACTTTTTTTAGAACCCATGGCGATCGCGAAGTCTATATTAGGAATTCTTGGTTTTTCAATTTGAGTCTGGTATCGGCTTTGTTGCTGACTTTTTGTTTTTACTTCTTTGGTGAGCGCGAAATCTTTATTGCTTTTCTGGGTTTTTTGGGCGGCTGGCACATTGTCAGACAAAATATTGGTTTTCTGAAAGTTTATCAATCAAAGGAGAGCCAAGGGTCCGTTCTCTTTCATCATCGAGAAAGACTGTTCGTTTACTCGACATGGATTTATTTTCTTTTTCGCGAAGTCAACAGTCGCTCCGAGTGGCTGCCGATTACTTGGCAAGAGAAGGATCTCTTTTTAACTCTTGATATTCTAACTTCGGCACTGTGGATGGCTGTTTTTATCTGGCTTCTGGCATATCAATGGCGACGCCGACCTACGCGTTCTGGTCAATGGCCTAAAACCATCTTCTTATACGGCCAATCGTTGATCTTTTTTATTCTGGCCCACCTTCAAACTCCATTTTTAATAATGGTGGCATTGGCGACCATCACTCATGCCTGGCAGTATCATGGCTGGATCAATCACTATTATAAGAAGCGGCAGTTGGGAACAAAATGGGTGCATCTGGTCTTTTACAGCACCTGGCTGGTGGGGCTTTTTCTTATGATGGAAGGCCTAGGGATTATTGGTTCGGACGTTTTTAACCGCAGAATCGTATCATTGGCCGCGATCTACAATGGGTTTGTCTTATGGCATTACTTCATTGATGGCTTTATTTGGCGTTTTAAAAGCCAGCCAGAACTAAAACGGCTGGTCTAGAGCCTCTATTCGTCTCAAATTGCAACGTTCAAAATACTGTCATGTTGTGAGGCTATTCTTAATTCACAGGCGACATCCAATGAAGGGGGATGAAATGAAGAAAGTAAAAGCAGCTTTAATAGCATTAACCATAGTTTTATTAGCAGGACCCACCCTAGCAGCTGATTTTGATACCTCGGACTACGACAGCGGCGTGACCAATTACTTGATGGAGCTTCATGAAAGGTTGATGCGTTCAGAGATTTCTCAACAACAATTTAAAAAGTTGTATGATCATTTGGCAAAAGATCCCAATGGCGAAAATTTGGCGAAGGTCACCATGGCGATGGTGAATCAGGCTCAGAAACAGGGTAAAGGACTTAGCGATCAAGCTTTCGTGATTTTTGTTCACCGAGTTGTTTTAGGGCAATTCTCTCTCCGTCGCAATTACAGTCGCGAGATGGTTGCTGAAGATCTTGCTAAGCTTGAGTCGGGGAAAGTGAAACAGTTTGACATTCTCAAGCAACGATTGGCATCAGAGATGGGTCAAGATCGCATGGGCGAAATTATGACCGGTGAAATGATCCAGCAAGAACGGTTTAAACATTTCCAACTGTCTGCGAACAAGTGATTTATGTTGACTCTATTGTTTGTCTATTGGTTTCGAAAAACCTTTAAAAATTATCAGATGCAAAGACTTTCGGGACTGAGTCCCGAAGAGTGTCTTTAATAATTCGCACGATCTTCGAAGTCATCCCTACCTTTCTACAATCTTGTATTGATAAAATTTTCAGTCCACATAATAAAACCGCTTAGGAATGAAGCGGTTTATCCCTTTGCTGAAAAACAAACAGTATCTGAAGCTCTTTCTTAGGGTTTCTTATAGCTCCTATAGTATCCCGTTATTTGATTTAAAATCGGTCTTATTACAATATCTCCCTATTCTGGGGGGGAGATATGACATCCGTTTTGGCTATCGCCACGATATTAATTTTTTCGACAAATGTTCAAGCCGATGAAAACACCAACGGTTCGGTTCAATTCAGTGTGTCCGAGCTTAAGGACTTGTCGCCATTTGATGACAATGTGCAAAAGCAAGTCTTGCAGGATGTTTTAGAGATTATGGGACAAAGCCTTGATCCTGAAATGGCGGTTCCAGAGATTCGAGTTTCAGAGTCGGTGTCCTTGCAGGAAACCAAGATTGTCAATGCGGCCGAGTCTCAAGGAATGCCTGGGTGGGCCTTTGAGAAAGGTATCAATATGTATTTGTTTGATCTGAATATTATTATTTTGGGTTCTGATATGAAACTCCACAATCTGGCCCACGAATACGCTCACTACGTCCAGTACAAGTATAAAAAAGTAGGCAAACAGGAATTTGCTTTCGATTATTTAGAGTTCGAAGCTGTTGAAGTGCAGCGGCACTTTAAGTTTGAAGATTAAAAAAGGACAGGATGCCGAGCTCACCGAACAATAATGTCTCAAAGTTGTTTGGTGCAAGCCCGACACCCATTTCATGAGGTGATTGGGGTGACCCCGAGAACGAGGGTCAGGCGTGTTTATTCGAGTTTTCCTGAATTTTCGTAAAAAGATAGGTAAAAGCTCCGGTGGATACGCCCAAGCTGGCCAACCGGTAAATCCGTTTCCGACCGATTAAAAACAGACCCAAAGCACCCAGTCCCATGGACTTTTTCGGGTTGGCTTTAATCCATTGTTTAATTCTTTCGAAATCCAGAGCCTCAGTCGAGTCAGGGGCGTGACCGGTTTCTGCGGCGGTATTGAATTTCTTAATAGCTTCATCACGATCAAAATCAGTCTGATCGGCAATCGACGCCTGTAAACGTCCATTGCTGGGTGAATTGACTTTCTCGCTTGATGGTTGGTCCGTGGATGATTGGTTTTTCTGCATGTCATATCCTCCAGGTAATGACTCTACGGGAGGGGAGGAAACAAAACCTTTCCCATACGTTTAAAATTTATGTAGGAACGTGCAAATCTGAAAATAGCGAGATGAGAGACAGAATCCCGCTGACAAGCAATGTCAGAATTTATCAGGTTTTCGACCAAACGGCCAATTCGTAACCATTGGGATCTATAAACTGAAAGCGCTGGCCACCGGGAAAAGCAAAGGTCTCTTTACTGATTATCCCGCCGGCGTCGATGATTGTTTGACGGGTTTGTTGCAAGTTTTCCGAGTACAAGATCACCAGTGGTCCGCCCGTTTTTATGTCTTCAGACAGAAAAAAGCCACCAGCCTCAGATCCGCTCGCATCTTTAAAGGCGGCATAGCTCGGGGAATAATCAGTGAACGACCAGTCAAAGGCCTTGCGGTAAAACGTTTTACTGATTTCCATATTCTTAACATTGAACTCGATATAATTAATATAATGATGAACAGGCGTCATTGGTTTCCTCGTTGAAGTAAAAAATGAGCACGATTTTTTTTGAAAGAATTTGTCAGTAATAGAAATGGGTCAAGATTTTTCTATGAAACCATCGATTAAAAAAACAGGTCAAGTGTGCTGAGTCCTGCCGAATCAGATGCGTTTGGTTCATCAGGGTCCAGTATTCAAGAGGTGCAGAGATTTCGATTCGCGGGGTTTTGAATGGGGCGGGTCGTGATGATTGTAAAAACTGGCTCTAGGCTCACTAGGACGTGCCTGTGTGAACGGGTTCTAGTTAAAGGGGGTCAGTGCGAAGCCAGCCGGTGATGCTCCAGCGTTCGGCTTTGCAGGGTCTGACCTCATGCTCGATGCTGCTATCAAAGAGAATCATTCGGCCCGCTTCGGGATGGATCGTAAAAGTTTCTCCATCGGGATGATAAAGAATCAATTCTCCACCGTCGTCTCCATTTAAAGTGGAAAGGTAAAGGACACAGCTTAAAACTCGTGCTGGCATCATACGATGGCGATCCCGGTGTTTTTTATAGTGATCGCCCTTGTCGTATTTTGCAAAGTGACATTCGAAACGTTTGATCGGTAAAAAAAGCTCTCGCCGCGCCACTTGTAGCAGGCCGGTGTAAATATGAGAAAGAACGGCTCCAGCTGGACTTTCGAAATCGTCGATCCAGTGAATCTCGTCAGAACGAATGCTTTCCTTTACTTTTTTAAAAACACCTTTGCCAATTCTGGCTTTCTTAAGGCGACCTTCTGATTCAAGATGAAGGCCCCAAGTTTTAAACACTTCAACTTGGGTGTTTTCAATGAATGAAGGTGTTGTCCAAAATTGGTGTTGCGACATCGATTGAACAATGTCGACCAAATGGGGGCTCCAAAGTGAAGATTTTGTGGTGGTATTCAGTTCTGCCAACCTTTCATTATAGTGATTGTCGACGACGCTAATCCTTTAAGCCTATCCATTTATTTGCAGTGGAAGGGACTGTGGGGTCAATCAAAACCTAATCAGTGCGAGTTTAAGGGTCTTCGCTGAGCAGACCTCTTCTCATCATTTTTCAAAGAATGAGGTCGAAATACAGGAAGTGGCGTAGAAAGTCGTCTTGATGTTTTTCAGCTTCAAAATCGGTTCTCTTCTTCTGGTATGCAAAAGGGGCTGCCAACGCCTTGCGTTCTATGACGGGGGTCGTAATCATCGTCAAAAGTACAAAAAACCGCTTTTTTTGACAAAACGACGAAGCAAAACCAAGGATTGAACTTTGATTCGTCTTGCCTCTGTTCACGACGAGGTGGCGTTTTAAATTGTATTTTTGAGGCCTTAGGGAGTGTTGACGGTTGTCGCCCTTTTTTTTACACCTTCGTCACACACAACGAATAACGAACATTCCTAAAGGGGGAAATTATGAAAAAACTATTAATCGTTACCGCCACTTTGTTTTCTTTTTCAGCTATCGCTGGTTGGACCACTTCAGCTTTCACTACGTCGGTGTCTGGACAACACGAAGTGAACCAAGTGATCGCAGGAATCAACAGCGGCAAAATCCGTGTTCCTGGATGCGGTGGCCAGCAAAAAGTTTACGCTTACAACTACAGCGCCAACGAGGGTAGCTTCGTGGCTGACGCTCACGGTAATTTCCGTCCTGTTGGCAGCAAAGCCACTTTCAAAGTGCGTTGCCGAGAATAGTCATTTCCTCATGCCAAGGCCTTACCGGCCTTGGTGTGAAATAATTTAAACGGCGTATTTTTCACTTTTATAACCTCATTGACAGTCCTAGTCGCCGTTACAACAGCAGTGATATACCAGTTGTTGATAGGAGAAAAATGACTTTTATTTTCCAGCTTCTATTCTTACTTCTTAGTACCAACCTTGTCTGGGCAGGCGGTGTTCCCGTTCAAAAAAACAGCAATAAAAATTTGGTTTATGTGCCAAACCATGTCTTAGTCTCACGAAGCCAAAGTGTTTCTGGTGATTTTGTTTGTCACGATGGCACTAACCTTTATTTTCGTGATCAAGATGCATGTCAATTGGCCTCATCGGGGGACTGCTCGTCGCTTTTTGTTTCGCCGATTGCCGAAGTCGAAGACCTGTATTTATCAGCTGACACCGAAGCCAAAGTGACACGCTTTTATACAATCCCGTTGACCTATAAGGTGTCTGTCTTTCAAGCCTCCGGCGGAAGCCAGTGGAGTCACGTTCTTGTTGATGAAATCAGTAAACCGGTACCGTCCTGTTCTGGTGAAACTTACGAAGATATTCAAATCACATACTCGGAACGTGTGGTGAGTCATGAGGAAGAGAGAAAATTTCTGCAAAGGGTTTTAGCCAGTGGTTTTTCGACCCTCAACACCCATAGGGGATTTATTCAAAACCTCTCTTTTATCGACAAGGGTAGCCCTTTTCTTAATGTGAATCGCATTGATGCCGACGTCGATCAAACCATTGCCTCTCCGCAATGTCAGAAGAAAATCTCGGAGGAATATTTGCAACTGCTCAGTGGCGAGATGAGTGGCAATGGCATCACTAACGGACTTTTAATTATGCTACAAAATCTTTCTGGGCCGATGACGTCCGGCGATCAAGACAGCCAAGAGACCGCCGTCGCCTGCGAGGGAGTGTGGATCTAGTGGGCACTCAATCACTCAGGCATGAAACCAAAAAGAATGCGCCAAAAAATGAAAGTGCGCAAGCTTTTAGGCTGCAGCCTGAGGACCTATTGAATGACCTCTCCAAACTGGTGGTCAGTTATTTAGAGAAAAAGCCCCATCTTAGTCTGATGGCTTTAAGTCAGCGGTGCGATGTCAGTGAGCCGACTCTGCGTCGGATAAAAAGCAGAAACTTCAAATCTTTACCGACCCCTGGAACGGTGTTGAAGTTTCTGACCTACATCAGTCAAGAAACCGCCGTCGAAAAGCTGATAGAAAAACACCCCGGTCCCATTGCTCATTTCTTAAAAGACCAGTTTCCTGATTCTGAAAAACACAAAAGAAGCTTTGACGATCAGTTGCACCAAGTTTTTGAAAGTGACACCAATTATTTGGTGTATAAACTGTGTTGCCAAACCACAGGGGTTTCAATGGCGCGGGTCAAGCGTGTGTTTGGAGACTATGGACATATCGCTTTAAGAGAGTTGCAGCAGTCTGACTTTATAAAGAAAAAGGGGAATCGGTACTACGCTGAAACAAAGCGGTGGTTGTCTTTGCCTCCAGAGCGCCTGCCGGCGGCCATGAAAGCACTGTTAAGCTTTGTAAAGTATCAGTCCTCACCCGATGACCCTTTACTCACTCCCATCCAGGCCAATTATTCAGCGGGCGTTAGTGTCGAGGCTTATCGCGAAGTCACTCGGTTGCAGAGAGAGTGTTTAAAGAAAATTCGTGACGTCCTGGGTGACCAAAGTTCGCAGGGTGATATTCCTTTATTCTTATTGCTGGCAATTGATACGTTGGACTCGAAAATGCCCAACCAAAATTTTGCCGATGAACTCTAAAACGATCCCTTGTTCTGTATGACATCTTAAGAAGTGGGGCCGATTGAGCTGAAAATTGGTTGATACATTTCAATATTTTTATACATTTTATATTTTGTCTGTTCCTTCTTTCCTTCTTTCCTTCTTTCCTTCTTTCCTTCTTTTCAGTGTTAGTACTTTGACCTCCACTCTCGTCTAAAATTTGATATCAATTCATTAAAGCCTCATCGGTAACCATGGGTTCTATTTTGTGGTTTGGGAAATAAGGAAGTTAACGGGTTACCGAAAGGTTAATAGGCTTTAACGTGGGTTGGAGAAGCACACTTAACCTCGAACAGGGAAAAGTTGGGGATTCAAAGGGCTTTTTATCTGATGTGAGAATAACGAAGGATTTCGGTATTCCGGATATCCAGAGACATTAAGTGGTGGAGGTAACAGGGATCGAACCTGCGACCTCGACGCTGCCAGCGTCGCGCTCTCCCAACTGAGCTATACCCCCACGGTACATACAATACGGTATCCCGTATACGGTTATCAGTTATCGGTTATCAGATCTCTGTATTCCGTGTCCCGTTAACAGTGTTCTGGATTCCGTATTGATATGCACAAGTACCCAAACAAATTAAGGAAATCAAGAGTTAATCATTGAATTTTCCGTAAAATTGCATTTAATGGAGTCCTTAACAAAAGCCATGGGGGACATCAGCCGTGAATCGCATCCTTTTTCTGCTAATATTTTCAGCAACTTTATTTTTGGGGCCGTCGGCCTTTGCCGTCGATTTGGCCAATCGTTTGGGGGTGGGTTACAGTGATCAACTGTCAGCCGAGCTACCCGCGCTAACCGCGCGATATTACCCCAATTCGAGAACCGGGTTTTCCCTGGCTGTGGGTGTGAACACCAAAAATGACAACTCGGCTTTTGGTGTCCTTGGCAAACTCTACCGCATCGTCTTCACCGAAGATAATATGAATTTCTACATTGGTGGCGGTGCTGGCATGCTCAGTATTGAAACCGCTGGCGATAATAACAGTGGCTTTGAGCTCATGGGTTTTCTGGGAGGAGAGTTCTTTTTCAGTGGTTTAGAAAACTTGGGCTTTACCTTCGAAGCCGGGGTCGGTATTCGCTCGGATTCCGATGGCACTTTATTTCGCACCATTGGTCACCACCCATTAAAAGGTGGAATCATCTTTTATTTTTAATAAAACAAGGGCTAAGGTTTAGCCTTTTTTAAAACGATCCAAAAGGAACCTGTAAAGGAGAGAATAATGAAAAAAGTGATTGAAACTAAAAATGCACCGGCGCCGGTGGGTCCTTACTCTCAAGCTTTAGAAGTGGATGGAACGTTGTATTGCTCCGGACAGATTCCTTTAAACCCAGAGACCGGAGAGATTTTAACCGGAGCCATCGAAGATCAAACGCAATTGGTGATGAAGAACGCGGAAGCGGTTCTGAAACAAGCGGATTACAGTTGGGGCGATGTTATCAAAGCCACAATTTTTCTTACCGACTTGGCTGACTTTGGTAAAGTGAATGAGATCTATGCCTCTTATCTGCAAGATCCTTTTCCAGCCCGTTCTTGCGTGCAAGTCGCGGCTTTGCCCAAGGGTGTGAATGTGGAGATGGAGTTTCTCGCTCGTAAGGCCTAATGAAGAAACGTCAGCGCATTGCCCTGATGCTCGGGGCTTTCACATTACTGATCCTGTCTTATTTTGGGGTACAGTCTTACCGGCACTTTAAGACCATTAAAAACTTTCCAGTGACGGCGTGGTTGGAAGATCATCGCGCCGACTGTGGAGTGGTCCTGACCGGTGGTCCCAATCGCATCGATGATGCCATCGAGCAACTTTATTTGAAAAGAATTAAAAAAGTGATCATTTCAGGAGTGAACCCTCGCACCGAACTGCGTGAGATTTTTCCGCAATCCATTTTCTTTGGTGACATCGATCAGGACGATATCATTTTAGAAAAACGATCCTTAACGACTTATGGAAATGCCCAACAGTCACTGCCTTTGGTGGAGGCTCTCAATTGCAAAGATGTGGTCTTGATCACTTCAAAGCTTCACATGTTCCGGGCGTTTTCCACCTTTAAGGCCCATTTCCCCAAAGAAATTCCGATCTACAGACGGGCCACTGTCGGGCGACGATTCACTCCCCACTGGTCGAGAGTCTGGGCTGAAACCATGAAAACTGTTTTTTACGATCTTTGGGTTTTCTAACAGTCAAAATCTCGACCAAAGCCCCCGTCGAGAAAAGTTTTAAAAGCCTTTAAAAATTCAATATTTAAGTTCAATTTTCCGATTCATTCTTATAGCCAAAACCACCAGCTAACGGGAAGTGGATTGATGATTGCGGTCGTTGACCAAATTGGAGCAAAAATTTCGCAGAACTTAAGTTATGCGCATCAGCTTTTTTTGCTGACCTACTTGAGCTTTCGCTCCACGTTGGTGGGGCAAACCCAGGGATGGCGCACTCTTTACGGAGAAATTTCGGCACAAGTTTATTTCACAGGTTGGCAAGCCATGCCATTGATCGGTTTTTTAGGGGCCGGAGCTGGAGCCTTAGTGGCTTTGCAGTCGATTATGCAAATGACTTACTTTGGCGGAATTGATTACGTCGGACGCTTTATGGTGATGATTGTGGTGCGCGAACTGGGTCCTTTATTGACCGCCTTGATCGTGATAGCCCGATCGGGAACAGCGGTCGCTTCTGAATTGGGTTCCATGCAAGTGAACAAAGAGCTGGATGCCTTAAAGACCATGGGAATCAACCCCATGAGTTTTGTTATATTCCCCCGTTTAGTGGGCGGTATGATCAGTGTTATCTGTTTGGCCTTTTACTTTGTTTTGTTTGCAACAATTGCAGGGGCCACGTTGTGCCGATTGGTCAAGGGTATGCCATTTGACGTTTACTTCACGTCGCTTTCTCAGGCGGCCGGCATGAGTGATGTTTTTGTTTTCCTTTTGAAAAACCTGGTAGGCGGATTGATGATTTTTGCGGTTAGCTGCTACCAAGGATTGCAAGTCGAGCGAAGCCCTCATGAGATTCCGCAGGTGACAACCAAAGCTGTGGTCATGAGCACGGTTTATGTTTTGGCCTTCAACTTAATTCTGACCCTGTATTTTTACATGGACTATTTATTTAAATTTGGGATTTTATAGTGGAAAATTATTTTAAAAGAATTGCATTTGAAAAAGCAACCATTGGTTTTGACGATCAAGAGGTTGTGTTGAACTGTGATTTTGATTTCCCACTGCATGAAAATTGTCGTGTTGTTTTTCAAAGTGACCGAGAGAAGTTTTTCTTTTTTCATGCCATGAGCCAAGTCTCTGGTTTTCAGAAAGGCTACTATTGGATGAACGACTCGGACGTTACGACTATGAGTTTTGAAGAGTTCTTACCCTTTCGTTTAAGAATCGGCTTTAGCTTTTCAACCCGTGGTTTGATTCACAATCGAACCTTACGACAGAATTTAGAACTTCCACTGCGCTACCACAAGTTGATGTCGGAACCTGAGATCAAAGATTGGATGAACGTGTGTGTCGATTATTTCAATCTGGGTGATGATCTCGATCGACGACCGGCTGAGGTGTCGACCAGCTCGCAAAAAGCGGCTTTGGTTCTACGTGGTTTTATTCATAAACCCGAGGTGATCTTTTTGGACACACCAGAACTGATGTTGTCGACCAAGCTTCAAGCCAATTTACTGCAATTGATTGATGATCATCGTAAGCACCACAACCTTCGCCATCTGTTTTTTGCAACTCACGATGAAGATTTTTCTGATTGTTTGGTGGACCATAATATTATTTTAAAGAAAAAGAATTTGCATCTCGTACAAGCTAAAAAATTGAAGAGGATTGCACTGTGAAAGTTAAATTTAGTTTATTTGAAAGAGTGGCCGGCCTGTTTGTTCTTGGAGCCATGCTAATGGCCGGTGCCGTAACCATTGGAATGGGTATTAAAAAGGGCTGGTTTGAGCAAAAGGTCTATTTAAAAACTTATGTCCGATCGGCTGAGGGTATAGACCCAGGCACCCCAGTGCGCTTTGCTGGACTTCGAATCGGCTCGGTCGATACTGTCGATTTAAGATCTTCCAATGAAGTTGTTATTCGCTTTAAAGTTCTTAAGCGCTTTGCTAAGAGAATTAACACCAACAGTATTGTTCACGTTGTTCGGCCCTTTGTAATTGGCGAGAAAGCCCTTGAAATCACCGATGGAAAATTCCCTGGGCAGCCGATCCAGGACGATCAAGTGTTGATCGCAGAGTACTCACCGGATTTTCTTGAAATGTTGGGTGGCAGTAAACTCGGCTCTTATATGGAATCTTTAAGCACAACAGCTCAGAATCTGCAAAAGCTTGCTGAAGCGTTCTTATCCAACGAACGATCTGATCAAATCATTCAGTTGTTTGACGACCTGACACCTCTGATGCGGCAAATGAATAAGATGGCGAAAGAGGTTTCGGTTTTATCAGCCAGTTTGAATGACAAAAAGAAAATGGCACGAGTGATGGACGATGTTCTTTTAATGTCAAAAGAATTGAATCGGGCTTTGCCAGCTGTCAGCCGCGATATGCCCGAGTTGACTGGGAATATGATCGAGCTGACCAAGAACCTGAATCAACTCTCAACAGACATGAAAGAGATCGTACCGATTGTTAAACAGGTCGCTCCAGAGATGCCTCAGGCCACAGAAAAAGCGGTTGAAGCTCTTGATGAAGTCGTATTGACCCTCAAAGCGATGCAGAAAACGTGGTTCCTAAGAAGTAATATAGAAGAGGTTCAAGAGGAAGAGATGAAGTTGAAAATGCGGGAGCCAGCGAGTCAATAGTATGAACGAAGCTTATACCCACGCCCTCACTCATTACGATTTAAAAGCTTTAGCGAAAAGTCTGAAGTTGACGTCTATTGATGTGATCAAAACCACAAGCGTGGATATTGAAAGCCATTGGTTCCGCTCCAATGGTCCGGCTGATCTTTATTTTTGGAAAGCCAAAGATAAAATCGTTAAACACCAAGTCTCACTTTTCAATCAAGTTGTAGAATGGAATGAATACGATGGAGTCAAGACCGGCTACTTGAACGATGAGATTGATGCTGGGAAAGCGGAAGTGATCTGCTTTGACCAAGACGTCAATGATGTGGTTGTTGAGCAGGCCATTGAATTCTTATCGAAGGTCGACCAGCTTGACCAGAAGGTTGTTGAGGAATTGATCAGTCACTATCAATTTTATAACAAATGGCCAGGGCTCAGTCTGTCCAGGCTACGCCGAGGCCTCGGAAAAAAAATCAAATCGATTCTGAAGAAAAAATAGAGATTGGGCGTCATTCAGCGGCAATATCGGCCAAATCCGACTTTCCGGTTGATAATCCAGACTTTTTTCACTTTAATGATGGGGTGTTAAGCTTTGAATTCTTCCATCGATTTTTGATCTCCCGCCGCGCCGGCTCGCTGGTGAAAACCATTTCTCGCATAAGTATCACCGGGATTTGGCTGGGTGTGATGGCGCTGATCGTGGTTGTCAGCGTTATGAACGGTTTTAATCGTTCGATTCGCGATCGACTGTTGGAAGTGGAACCGCATTTGGTGATCGACTTCAATGAAATTGATCAGGCCGATCAAATCCTAGGACACCCCGTTTATGAAAAGCTCAAGAAATTTGATACCCAGTTGGTGGCGCCCATCAGTCACCAGGATGTGATCTTAAGAACATCCGATGGCTTTGTTCAACATGCTGTTGGCAATGGCGTCACGCGCGAGCGCCTTCTTCAACTATTAGAATTTGCCAATCAAAAAGCCGGCCAGGTTGACGAGGACTTAAAAGAAAAGATTGAAAACCTGGGAGCCGGTGAAGTCATTCTTGGAGTCGGCCTGGCCGACATGATTGGGTTGTTTCGCGAAGATACCATGGTGATCATCCCGCCCGAGAATTTACTTTTACCAAGCAGTGAAATTCCCACCTTATCCCGTGGAACTGTTAAAGGATTTCTGCTGACCGATGTGGAGCGCATTGATGATCGCTCCTTTTACTACATCCTTGACCAGTCGTTTCCGCGTTTGCGAAAGACGGCCGGTCGCAGCATTGCTCTTGAGGTGTGGTTGAAGGATGCCGAGCAAGCCGACTGGATTAAATCCGAGCTGGCGATGGCGGACCTCAGTATCGAGACTTGGAAAGAGCGTAACGCCTCATTATTTTTTGCCCTTAAAATTGAAAAATTTGTTGTCAGTTTTTTAGTGGGACTCAGTACGATGATTGCCGGCCTTTCCATCATTTCTGTTATGGTTCTCCTTTTAACTCAAAAGAGAAAAGATGTAGGGAATCTGCTGGCCATGGGAATGACGAAAAGAGACACCAAAAACACTTTTGTATCCATTGGTATGTTCTTATCTCTTTTTGGAGTATTGGGAGGGCTGATCAGTGGAGTGATTTTGGCAATGATGGTCGATCGCTTTTCTGATGACGTTTTACCAGCTTTTTATCAAGAGACCAACATTCCGGCTGAGGTTCAGATCTGGCAAGTGGGCAGTATTGTTCTTATCGCCGTGGCGTTTAGCTATTTCGCATTGAATGTGACCATGAAGCGCCTGTCTTCCTTTAAACCCAGTGAGATCCTTAGAGGTTAAACTCCGGTTAAAGAACGGGCTTTAATCCATTGTATGGACAATTTTCTTTAATCTTTTGCTAACAACACTCACCAATTTTCAATGCGTGAGCCGGGTTTTGCCGGCAGGATGCCTGGCAGGGTAGGTTTTGGTTTTGATGGACCTCAACCAAGGATATTCAATGAAAGCCCTTTTTATCTTCTCTTTAGTAACGATTTTGAGTGCCTCACTCCATGCTAGCGATCATATCGATGGCGCTCCCACTTTACAAAACGGACAAGCCGATCTCAGTGATCTATACGCCTTTCCTACTCCTGAGCAGTCGGAAAGCTTGACGGTGGTTTTAAACACCTATCCTGGGGTTGAAACTACGGGACATTTTTCTCGCAAAGTGAAGTATGACATTGAAATGCGTCAGGCGACTCTCAATGCTCCTTCTCGTAAGGGCTTTCATGCCTTCAATTTTGATGTCCTCACTTTATCTTGTTCCTTCAGTGATCCTGGCCACCACCATGGCAGCGGTAACTCCTCTCAAGGTCAGGCGACGTGTCAGCTGGTGAACGATGGCGAGGTTCTGAGTGAAGTGACTGGTCCTGTTGGTCAAGTGATCGAAGGCGATAGCCTTAAGGTTTTCACAGGGCCGCGTGCGGATGCATTTTTCCTATCCGTCGCCCATTTTCAAAAAATGACCAAGCGGGAAGGGTATCCGCCAGAGGATCCTGACGCTAAAAACGGAATGTACAGCATTAATGTTCTTAGTATCGTCGCTGAAATAAAACTGCCTCAACTGCAGAGTGAGCCCGAGTTGATGGCTGTTTCAGCGCAAAGTTTGGATACCGAAACCGGAGTGGCCATTGATCGCGTGGGGCGCCCAGAAATCACCAATTTGAGTTTGCATGCTTACGATGGTGCTGAGCCATTAAAAAGGGGATATAATAAGAAACCTCAGTTTGCCGTGGCGGAACAGTTCCAAGCCGTGTATCAGCAACGTCTTCTCGATAATATCACCGCCTACGATAAAATCGATGATTCAACAGATTGGAGCCAGGATGATTTACAAACCTTAACTGCAATGTTGGTCGAAGATTACTTGGTGCTTAATATGAAAGGCGCCTGTCTTCCCGGGGCCACCGACTTTTTAGCGATTGAAAAAAGTCTTATCACCGATACAGCCATCACCAGTTGCGGTGGTCGTCGAATCACTGATGACATCATGGCGATTCTTTCGGGCTATTACATTGCTGGAATCAATGCCGATTACAAAGATTTTTTGACCGGTGTGAACAAGCCTTATCAATCCAATGACAAGGCCGAGCTCAGTGGGGAGTTTCCTTACTTGGCGCCCGCTGGTAAAACCTCATGGCTGCAGAAACAACTTCTGAAACTACTCATATTCACTCAAGAGTGAAGAGTTTTAAAAACGAGCCGACTTTAAGGTCAGCAGGTGACTTCTGTAGTCATCTGCTGCAAGCCAGTAGCAAGGCAGATTTTACTTTTTAAATTTAACCTTTGTAGTTAAGCCCTTTTCTTTTGCCACCCCTGAGTACTCCAAGAATTCTAAAATATAAGTGCCAGGTTTAAGGCTGCCTTGATGATTTTTCAGAAAGGGAAACTTCACTTTTCGTTGTGGAATGTAGGATGAAACACCGTTGGCAGCAGCCACCACTGTGCTGCCTTCACCATCTTGCCGAGTCACTTTAAAATCACCATAAAGAAATTTATTTGATGAGTTAATAAGTTGAGAAGAAAAATAGTTGGTGCCGTTTTCGGAATAGACTTTAAAGTCTTTCAGTTTGTGGGGACGATCTGTGGGTTCGGTACTTACGATAATTGGTATAGCAACAGCGACTTTCGCTTTTAAGCTAAAAGCACTTTTCTTTGATCCCGTATTTGAAGCACTACTGTCTCTCGTATCCGTTTCTTCTGGCCGAAAATAGAGGTGGGTTCTTACTTCTTTTCGTTTGATCTTATTTAATTTTTTGGTGCTGACTCGTATGACTTGTTCAACGTTTGGTTGTAAAGTCACACGTTTTGGTGAGTATCGAAGGTAAGATGCGGCTGATTCCTCGCTGCGAGATAAATCGGGACGCTGAACCATGCTTCCATCGGGTTTCATTTCATAAAACATAGTTGAGATACGGTAGGTTTCGGGTTTGTCAGACTTTAATTTGATTGAGAGGGTTCCGTTTTTGGTGCGTGGATTAAGATGAAGGCGGGTTGGGTAAATCTGTAAATCGGCCCACAGAGAAACTGGAATTAATAGAACTAGGAGTAGAATCATTTTTCTCATAATTTACCTCATGATGCTTTCAGTATATAACGGTCACGGTGAAGACGCCAATGTAGGGTCCGGTTTGTTGGTTGTTTTTTAAAGATGAACGAGTGGCTCCAATAAAAATATATCCTATTCCAGTAGCATCCAAAGTTCCATTAGTGCTGGGGAAGGAGGTGAAGTCTTGGACTCTTATTTTCTGGTTACCAAGCGTGGAATTCATATCAATTCTCCTTGGCAGTTGGATTGTGAAGGCTCGATTAGGATCACCCTGAATCATAAAGCTTGCGTTTTCTGCATTTTCAAAAGTTCCGGGCACAACGGTTTTTGCAGGATCATTACGGAAGCCCACTCCAAAATTGAGGTCAGAGACTTGGGTTATGGTAATAGGAAGACTGAAACTTTTCAGAGTTAGAAAAAAAAAGTTGATAAATAATAAAACTCGTAAGCAAACAGTCATAATCTAAGTTTAAGAAATTCCCATATCTATTACAACAATCAATAAAAAGGCGTCCAGTTAGGACGCCTGATAGAAGTTTAAACGTGTTTCAAAGAATTTTAGTAAACAACATCAACAGTAAAGGTCGCTGCATAGGATCCTGCGGTTTGAGTTGCAAGAAGTGCGTCTCTTGTGGCGCCTACAAACAGGTCTTGGTTACCGGTTCCGTCAAGAAGACCGTTGGCGCCTGCGGCTGGATTTGAAAGAAAGCTGTTAACACCAATTTGTTCGTTAGCAGTGGCACCAGCACCTGTGATCATGGTCACAGCTCCATCAGCGGGGAGGGTGATGGTATAGGCTGTGTTGGCTGCACCAGACACAGCGAAACTCGCATTTTCAGCATCTTCAACAGCTCCAGGAGCCACTGTTTTTGCTGGGTCGCCGGCGAAGCCTGAGCCAAAATCCAAATCCGAAACCTGAGCAATGGCAATGGGAGCCAAAACCAATTGTAAAGCTTGGGCGGTGTCTGAGGCGGCTTGCGCAATTTGTATATAAAAAGATTGGGTGGTCGAAAGAATTCCTATCATTAACATTAATTTTTTGAACTTGTTCATACGTACTCCTCTAACTGTTAACTCTACTAAGGTACGTATCGGCCGACTTTTTGAAACCTTAAGGAAAATATTAAGAAAAGTTAGAAAAATCCCAGTATATTAAGAAAAACTCTATAAATACCTAGAAATATTGATTTTATTTAACTGTAAAATAGAAGTCTTGATCCAAGGAATCTTGATCTTTCGTATCGATATAATACGATTCCGGTGAGAAACTCGAGTTTTCCCCTTCAACCTTAAGACTATAAATACCTGGTGGAATGTTAGGAAACAGGAAATATCCATCACGATCAGAGCGCTCTTTGATTTCCGTTTTGGTCTGACTATTGTAGAGAACCAAGGTTGTGCGGGGAGGTGTGTTTGAACCGGTTTTTATAATTTGCCCCTCGATATCGTGGATACGGACCATTGCGAAATTGAGTTCCAAGCATTGTCCTTTCTGTAGGTAGGTTCGAAAGCCTTTCTGTGGAAAGCTGAGCTGGGGGTCTTGAAGACTGCTATGTAGGAGCTGAATATCGGCGGCTTGATAGAGAGGAAGATCAGTTAAAAAAGCCTCACCATTTTCGTCTGTTTTGAAAATGCGACTTCCTTGGATCCAACTGATTTCGACGTCTTCAAGCGCTTGTTCACTGTCTCTATTGAAGACGCCATCATTATTGTCATCAAGAAAAACAGTCGCACACAGGTTGCCTCGGCTGGCCAGAAGGTCTGAGGACATCCTTACATTTTGTCCATTTGAATTGTAGCCAAAAGAGGTTCTAAGCCTCAGGAAAACCTGGTGGTCGAGACCTCCATTGGAATAGCCTTCTAGTCCGGCGATAAAGCGTTTGAAGCGGTGTTGATAGCCAGCTTCAACGATGTTTTGATTGTCTCTGTAGTCTCTTCGATAGGAAGCGTAAATTGATGAATCTCTCGCAAAACGTTTGCGATACTCGACTCCGGCGGAACTGATGCCGTCAAAGTCATAAGAAGTCATCCAGCGAAGTTGATTTCTGAAATAGGTGTAAATAGCTTGTGCCTCGTTGTCGACACCATGGACGATATCATTTTTTAATTGAAAAGAGAGACTATTAATCGAAAAAACAATAAATTGTAAGGCCGAGTTGGCAGTGCTTTGGTTTTCGAAGACATCATGGCGAACACGATAGAGCATGGAAGCAAAACCAAAGGGAGAGAGACTGAAATCGGATTGTATGGTTTTGTCTATCAAATCTCCTGAGGCGGAAAAATTGGTCGATCGAAACTGATTTCCGTCGACGTAGAGCAATTGCAAGACATTTCGATAAAGGTTTAGTTGAGACCTCACAGCTAAAAAACTGCCTTTTTCTGTGAAATCTTCTCCATAGAATATGCTTCCTGAAAAATTATCCCAAAGTGAATTCAATCCAAGAACCGAATAGTCATGGGCTTGTGTTTCGCTACCAAGGTTGTAACGCGAATATGCAAAATAGGTAGAAAAATTGTCGCTCAAGCCGTAAGAGATTTGTGTTTGAGCTTCGGTCCGTGAGGAATCGGCTGTCGCGCCAACCTCGTACTGTAATTCATTACTTTTCAGATTTTTTTGAGTGATGTTTGAGTTGAGATACTCTGTTCGTCTTTCCCCTTGAGGACCGTAAAATTCAAGTCTGAAAATGTTTGTTCCATAAAGAACTGGAACATCGATGAACCGATATCGACCGAGATTGTTAGCGGTTTGTCTGGCGAAAAGAATGTCATTGACGTAAAGTTCAACCTCCCACTCAGGGCGCAAGTTGCCTTCAATTTCTCTTTGTCCAAAGCTAATGAGTTGATTTTGATCCCTATTGGTCAAATAAACACCTTCGCCACCTGTTGGGCCGCCGATAATTTCAGCAGTTGGTATGACGACGGTGCCGATTTGATAGTTACTAATGTATTTATTTTTTTCGGTGCCATAGAAATCACGGCGGATTAGACCTGTAGTAAACTCGTTGTTATCGCCTGTTCCTTGAGTGGTCACTTGGACCTCATGATCGAGAACGTCTGATGTGAGATTTGAGTAATAGGAAGCCTCACCCTTGTCTCGATTCTTTAAATGTAAGGACAGCTGCTGATCCCAATAGAAGTTCTTCAAAGTCTGAGAGTCAGACTCTTTACGTGGGAACCCAGGATCAAATGTTTTTTTAGCAGAGGATTTTCCTGAATTTTTCTTTCTTTTTAACTTTTCAAGAATTGGGTACTTCTCTTCGGTAAAAATTTGGATTTCTGATTTGTAGGGCAGGTATGTAATATTCACATTTAGAATAGATTCAACGAAGATTCGTGCGAGAAAAAATTCTTCTTCGAAGTACAAAATATTCTGACAAGAGGTCTTCTGCTTTTGCTCGTTTAATTCGAATGAACAATCTGTGAAGTATAGATGAAAATCAATTTCTGGGTTTTTAAGTTTAGCTTCGAATTCTTTGAGTTCAGATATCTGACGAGTTTCAAACCCTAACAATTCAAAAAAATCATTGGCAGAAATATACAGTGTTCGATCCACCTCATGACCCACCAAACTGCTGTGGAGAGTGTCGCCGGCGCGGGTTCGCACAAGAAGAACTCGTTCGGTAAATTCATTCAGTTCAAGAACGGGAGCTGAATAGCAAAAATCTATCTTTGAAATGATCAAGACGACAATCAGAGCGGTGATTTGGATGATACGTGAATTACAAAAAAACACAATAGTTCTAACTTAAAGGAATAAGGTCAAGACAGGCTCTTGTTTTCACTAAAATGGACCAATGTCGCAAACCTATCACTTGACCTAGGGATAGGTGAGGTATCTAAACAATAGAGGTTTTTAAATCATTGAAAGTACAGTAACATGAGAGAAGATGAGCAAAACATTGGTATTGGTCGAAGATGAAATTCTCCTGCTAGAAACGATGCAAGACATTCTCGTTGAGTACGGCTACCAAGTTGTCTGTTTTCGAACCTTTGAAGACTTTATCTTTCGTTTTGAAGAATGCAATGCAGATTTGATTATGACAGACCTCAATCTTCCTGGAGAAAATGGAGTTGAACTCATTTTACAGATTCGCCAGAAAGATCCACTTATTCCCATCATCATGATCTCTGGTAAAAAGACTACCCAGAATGAAGTGAAGGCTATTCGGTCCGGTGCTAATGATTTCATAGGAAAACCGGTCGATTTTAATGTACTGGTCGCCAAAATTGAGGCGCTACTAGAACAAAAAAAACAGCTTGAATGGAAGGATATTCAAATCGATCCGCCGAAAAGAATCGTGTATAATGAACACGGGACAGCGAAGCTGACAGTGTCTGAGTTTTCGATTTTCATGAAGTTAATGAAAAAGAAAGGCGATTTGGTGGCCCGTGAGCCTTTGAGTCAACAACTGCAAGGTAAAAGTTTGGATGTGCATGTTCATTCCTTACGCCGGAAGATAAAATCTCTCGGCCTTAATATTGAAACTTTGAAAGGCAAGGGTTACAGGCTCGATAAATAGATATTAATATCTTGGGTTCTCAATGGCTCGGTAAATCCACACGATCTCCATATTGTTTGTGCTTTGAACCATTTGTAACTGATCGCCGACAAACCGCAGATTGCCATGGATTAAAGATTCTTGCTCTTCGATCACAGTCTCTAAATACAGATAGGTCTCTGGTTGCTCGATCGGAAATTCAAGGCGGTAGGTCATGGCGTGTATTTTCTCACCCTCGCCAACGATAAGAGTGGTTTCGTCGTCGACGAACTCGATGCGACGAGGAACTTCAAGATGTCGATTCAATTCGGGCATTCTTAGAACCTTTGTAAGATCGTAATAAACTTCGGCGTCCTCGGGGAGATTGAGGGAGTTTAAAAAATCTTGGTCACCTTTTTTTTCGTAGGCCAAGCTCATCGTAGAAACTTCCATGGCACCGGTTTGGTTGTTGCGCCGACGAATCGCTTGCCCCAGCAACTGCCAATCATTATCGGTCAATTGATCCATAATTTCTGGCATCTCTGTAGCCATCCGTCTTAAATCTTGCTCTTGCGCCTGTGCCATCGAGGCGCCAAAAAGTAAGACCAAAAAACTGGCCGTTATAAATTGCCACATTGATTTGAAATATAATTGTTGGTCTTTAATACTTTTTACTTGATCAGCACCCAGAGTGGCGCACAGGTTACGGCCTGCGGCGACAGGGGCTGTGAGTCTCATACGATCCATTCGATTCTACCCATTCCCTTTATTAATAATTTACGATCCCAGAAAACAGAAAACTCGATCACAAAATATTTTCAAGCTTCCAAAAATGCGTCTCACTGACCAGTTATTTCATGCGAGGCTAAAAAGTTCAGAAAAAGTTTCTTCCGAAGTTTTCTCTTTATTTACTGATGTTTATACAGGTCATTCGGTGGAAAAAGAAGACACCCAGCAATTAATACCCGGTTGTCGAATTTCTAAACACCGAAAATGACGATAAAATTTACAGAAATACAGATGTTATCAATACTGTGCCAAAGCTTTTTGAATGAATGGTGATGGTGTTTGGAGTTTGCAGCTTATCGCTGTTCGCAAGTGTGGCTTTCGTTTTTATTGCAAGGGATCACCGTAAGAATGAAAAAGAGTTTACTAATTTAAAGAACAATCGGTAGGGTCCCTTAACGATTGATTTAAAGATTACCGATAAGAGGACTAAAGTTCTTCTTTGATATAAGTCACAGCCTGGCCATTGGTTTCTTCAATGGTCACAGAAAGGCCCTCTAAACCGATGGCGTGAAAATCCGCTTCAAGCCTTTTATGGACCCATTTGGCCAGACACTCAGAAGAGATATTCACAATGTCCAGAATCACACAATCCTCTTTTGGAAAAGAATAAAACTTCTCGTTGAACTTCACTTCATAGTTGGTGTCGGTTTCGCCAATATCAAGAAACGGGGACTCGGCGGGAAGTAACACCTGCTCGTCAAGCTCCGAACACAAGTCATCAATCTTGGTTTTAAGATGACCAAACTCAGCACTTAAGCCGGTGTCTTCCGCCAAACTGCGGAAGTCTAGGTCCACCGAGACCAAGTAGTTGTGCCCGTGCAGGCACTCGGCTTCACGCGCGTTAAAGATCGTGAAGTGAGTGGATGAAAATTTAAAACGCTCTTTCGAAAGACTGACTTGAAACGGCATCAGACAGACACATTGAACTCGCGAAGAGCATCATTAAGAGAGGTTTTTTTGTCGGTGGACTCTTTGCGCTGACCAATGATCAAAGCACACGGCACATTGTAAGTTCCGCCGGGAAATTCTTTGGCTGTGGTTCCAGGAATCACAACCGAATTTTCTGGGACCATGCCTTTGTATTCTTTGGTTTCGCTGCCCGAGACATCAAAAATCTTGGTGGAACCCGTGATGGTTACACCGGCGCCAATCACCGCGCCTTTTTTGATATGAACACCTTCCACTAAAATCGATCGACTGCCAATAAAACAACCATCTTCGATGATCACGGGGTTGGCTTGCAGGGGCTCTAAAACGCCGCCAATACCGACACCACCGGAAAGATGCACGCCGGCCCCGATATAGGCACAAGAGCCGACAGTGGCCCAGGTGTCGACCATGCTTCCGGGCCCAACATAAGCGCCAATGTTCACATAAGATGGCATCAAAACAGCCCCTTCATCAATAAAAGATCCAAAGCGGGCTATAGCCTGTGGGACGACGCGGACTTTTTCGGCTCCGGTCCATTGCTTTAACGGCACTTTATCAAAGTAAGAAAAAGGACCGCACTCAATGGGTTGGTTGGGATGGGAACGAAAATACAGAAGAATGGCTTTCTTAGCCCATTGGTTGACGACAAACTCGCCACCTTTGGGTTCACAGACTTTCACCTCACCGGTGTCGATCATGGTGACGGCACTATTGATGGTTCCTTTGTGGGGACCTAATTGGTCGCTAGGGAGCTCAAAGAGTTCTTCGATTTTTTCTTTCACGTTAGGCCTCCAAAACTTTTAAGCCTTCAATAATGGCTGGGACATGGGTTTTTAAAATTTTCTCAGGAGCCAAGTGGCGCTCAAATTCATAAGTGATGGTTGGAATGTTTCTTTCCAAACCAGTGTAGGTTCCAAACGAACCGGGTGTGGGGTAGCCGATATCATCGGCAATCACGTAGCCCGTGTGTTTTGAAATGACGGATGCTACAGAGTCGCAATCGCCATTCACATTCAGCATCGGTTTCCACGAGTGCAGAGTGATAATAAAGCGAGGTGTGTTGCCTTTGATGTGATCCACCAGAGCCTGGTTTTCCGGCTCGCTGTTGGCGCGGGGGCCGGGATTGTATTTTTCTTTGGCCACTTCCGGAGTCCAATCTTGGGTGGGAAGGTTGCGATTCAAATCCACGCCGCGGGCGTTGCGACGTTGGCACAACAGCGCCCCATCCAAATTAAAAATCGGAATTAAAGTTACGCGCAGCTTGTAAGGAAAAGAGCGGCTGAAAGCTTGTAACAAGCCATTGGCGGCTTGAATGCCTTCGGTTTCATCGCCGTGGACACCACCCATCAATAAGATCTCGGGGCCTTTGTCGCCAAAACGGTAGGCGGGGATGGTGAGGCCGTTTGAAGTGTATCCAAAATGATAAGAATTTTGATAATGGGGCATTGTTACCTTCTCTATTTTCAACAGTCGTGAAGCTCCTATTGCTAACAAAAGCCCCGCTCACTGTCACGATTTAAAGGTCTGAAATACTTAAGTTTCAGGGTGCAAAAACTGCACGTAGGGAACCCCTCCCAGAAGACTTTCGGCATGTTGCAAAAAGTGGGGGGCGTGATCGGTTAAATAGAGATCCAAGCGTCCACTGCCGTCTTTGGGATTGTGTTCGGCAGCAATCTGTTGCGCCACCGCTTCCGCCGGATCGATCAATTCCACGGAGGAACCCAACTTGGCGGCAATTTGTTTTTTCAAAATCGGGTAGTGAGTGCAGCCAAGAATCACGGTGTCAGCGCCGGCCTCTTGAATGGGTTTCAGGTAGCGGGTGAGGACAAAATCGGTGATCTCATCATCCATCAGTCCCTCTTCCACCAGGGGAACCAGCAGTGGGCACTCTTGGGGAATGACTTTCAGTGTGGGGTCTAACTCTTTGAAATAATTAACATAGACCTGACTGCGAATGGTGGCTTTGGTGGCCATCACCGCCACTTTCTTGTTGTGAGTCGCCTTTAAGGCGATCTCGCCACTGGGGCCAATCACATTCAAAACCGGCAGACCTTTTTGAGATTTGTTGGTTTTCAGAGCCACCGTTGATGCGGAATGACAAGCCACCACCACCAGATCCACTCCATGGTTTTCTAAAAACTCGATATTTTCAGAGGTGTACTTGCGAAGGGTTTCTGGCGCCTTGTTCCCATAGGGGAGGCGAGCCGTATCGCCCAAATAAGTAAAGCCCGCTTTCGGGAAGCTTTTTTTCAGTTCACGTAAAACCGTGAGGCCGCCAACCCCCGAATCAAACAAGCCTATATGCATTTATGCCTTCTCCATTTTCAAACTGTATCGCGCAAAAAAAGTGAGCGAAAAGTAAATGGCAAAATAAAGGTGAATCACCCAGGCGACAAGCATTAAAGGAATGGACCCAAAGCTGATCTCGCCTTTGGCCATCTCCTCGATGACAAACGGAATGATCATTTGAAAGATCAAATAAAAGAACATTCCAAACCAAGCCAGGCCACTCACCAAGCGCGCCGATTCCTTTAGCGCATCAACCTGACCGTCTTGATATTTCGGCGAGAATGCGGCCACAAGGCCGGTAAACACCAACTGCACCCAACGATAAATTCCGGGAATGATCAAAAAGAGAGTGTAAATTCCCGTGCTGATAAAAGCCCGCAGGTATTCGATAAAAGTTTGATGGAAATGTCGTTTCAGAAAAGTCCAAGGATGTTCCCCAGCACCATTTTTCATCTGCCGCTGGGTGCTGCGCGCAATGTAAAGGATGCTGACCACGCTGGCTAAACTCTGCAAAACAATTCCAACCAATCCCGCAATTACCATTGGCATCATCGATGAGTTGTAAGGATCTTCAAAGCGCGCATTCTTTAACCAAGCCACGTAAAACTCCAGTCCCCAGATCACAAGACTGATGGGGAGAAGCAGTGGTGCTATTTCTTTAAGCACTCTTGGTAAGAGTTCGAAGGCATGTTGGAATCTTTGTTTGGACCAAATCATGGAATCTCCAATTTTTATAGGTGACAACGTATCACATTTTATGTGACGTTAGGAGCCTTCTTATATATGTGCCCTGGTGGCGAAATTGGTAGACGCACAGGACTTAAAATCCTGGGACCCGTAAGGGTCGTGCCAGTTCAAGTCTGGCCCGGGGCACCACGAGCTAAACAGATATCCGATATCGGATATCTGATATCAGATATCCGAAAGAAAATTTTTTGTGGTTTAGAAGAGTCGACAAGGGCGTGGGGTGCATTTTTGCATCGTTAGGTCAGCATTCCTTGGAGGTTATTATGGCTGAATTTAGAGCCCGTCGTTTGGCAGAAGATTTTTATTCATTGGGTAAGGACGCCCCCCTGCCGGCTCACCTTAAAAACCAGTTTCTACGATCAGCATCGTCAGTGGCTCTGAACTTGGTGGAAGGCAATGGGAAATCGTCCCTTAAAGATCGTCTTCGAATTTTTGAAATTGCCCGAGGCTCATTTTTAGAGTCTATGACGATCCTTCGTCTCGAAAAAATAACGGACAAGCCATTACTTGAAGTCGCCGACCGCCTTGGAGCTAATTTGTACAACCTAAATAAATCTTTAAATGCAAAGCTAAAAACTCAAGGGGTGAAGAGCTTTTGAAGTTCGCCGCACTGAAGGCCGTTACCCATTAACTACTTCTTGCCCTTACTGGTGGCGGCGAATTTTCTTTCTTCTTTGACTTCCTTGATTCCTAGTTTTTGTTTTGATTTTTTGGTGGCATCAGCAAAGCATTGGGCGGTGGCGTTGCTGTTTCTGTACCAGATCACTGATTTGTCTTTTAAGGCGACTTGGTGTTGGCCATCATTTTTGCCTTCCCATTTTCGTTTCATGTAACGGTAGGCGGATTGGGCGACTTTCTGGCTTTTGAATTCGGTGGTTAAACTCACCATTGACGGTTTCATTTTAAAGCGCGGTTTGTAAAATGATTTTGTTTCCACTTTAACGACGTGTCTTAAGTATCTTTTTAATCGTTTTCCAAAGCCTGATCCAAGATGGAGCTGCATGCGGCTTCGATCTTTCGAACCGATCTCGGTTTTGGATGTTTGTAGTTGGGTGATTTCGCAAGGGTCGGACGAGTTTTTCCAAGCCTTGTAGATAAAAGTCGTTCCGACACCAACCAATAATACAACAGATAATTTCAACACCATTTGTCCCAAAATACATACCTCCCTAAACAATTGATTATATTTTGCAAATTAGATGCCGTATGAGATCTAATGAATTTGAGTACAAGTGTTCAAACTGTCATAAATGTTGGGGAAACTGTTCACTGTTTACAGACTCGACTAAAAATCCAAAATTTTTTCTGAGCCGAATTTTTGTTACAGAGAAAAAAATCTTCTCATTTTGAAACATCAAAAACGGGATTGATTAATATCGGCGCGTTTCCCAGATCTTAAACCTCTTAAGAGGCGGCTAACGATCATGACGACACACTCATCATTGCAGAATTCATTGTAAACAACCGATAGAACAGTGAAGTCTGGGTTTTGAGGGGATCTTCTATGAAAAGCGTATTTTTGTTTATTGGCCTTATGTTTTGCCTGTCTGTTTATGGTGGCGATAAAAAGTACATTGATCGGTCGCCGGCCTCGATAATCAAAGCAGCGAAAGCGAAGAAACAAGCCATCAAGGAACATCGCCAGAAGTTTTTGATCATGTCTTTAGTTCGTAGCACCCGGACTCGCTATCACGCCATTTCGGCGCTGATTAAAACTATGTCTGACGATACTAAAAAATCCTATCGTCGTCTGGCCTCTTCCAATCGCGTCGATCTTCGTAAACCTTTGAAAATGACAGTCTTTGAAAATTTGGATTTTAAAGTCGGAACCAGAATCGATCGATTTGTTTGGAACT
Organism: uncultured Pseudobdellovibrionaceae bacterium; assembly: GCA_964588335.1. Lineage (GTDB taxonomy): Bacteria > Bdellovibrionota > Bdellovibrionia > Bdellovibrionales > JAGQZY01 > JAGQZY01. Next base: position 311,102 of record CAZPOV010000002.1, read on the forward strand.
CTGAAGAGAAGGCTTACTATTATCGAGGTCAAAAACTGTCTTTTGACCAACGCCTGTCGCCACAGAAGAACTTCCAACAGCTGAAAAGCATGTTGACTAAAAAAGCAAGTCTCCTCGATCTTCTGATTCCTAAAGCCTATGCTCAAGATCTTAACGAAGTTATTTTTGATCTCAACTATATTTTATACGTGGGCTCTGTTGATGATGAACAGCAGCTGATCAATGAATTAGGTTCGGACTATATCATGAGAGCCGAGGATAAGATGGTTCGCCTAGCCCAGCAAAATCGATTTCTTTCGATGGAGTGCTCAATGGGGGCTGGCTCTATGGAGGCACGAATCGTCTTGGGTGATGGGTCTGCTGAGAACCGAACAGAGTTGGTTGCGCAAGATCTTGGTCAGGGAGAGATCAACCTGGCTGTTGTCGAAAATGGAGTTTGGAACGACCAGCCCAATATTTCGGAGTCGGCAGCGCCTTTGCTCAGTCAAAATATTTTCAACGAAGTTTGCATGAATATGTCTTCTGTTGAAGTGCAGCAGACCAGTGAAGGAATCTGGTATTACGGCAACGGCAGTGCTGTGGAGCACTAATATTTAGAAGAGATCACGCATTCGCGTTGATTTTTCAGCGCCAATGGCGCCCAGTCATCCATAAAACTTCCCATTGCATAGGACCTGCCAATGGTTGGTATTGATGAAATGTATTTTAGTTTTCATCGCAGCCGTACTACTGGTAATCCTAACAGGGGGAATGTATGAAGTATTTCGTTTTTATTATATCAAGTTTCTTATTATCGGTAGCCTACGGGGATTTTACTTTTGGACCTCAGGTTCTCATAAATACCGAATTTAGAGATCATTCTCTAAGTTTAGATGAGCAAATGGCGCAATTGAATCAAAGAAGCTTGCGCGAAGCCGGTTACCATTGTGCTCTTTTGCAGCCGCACATTAAAACCGTCGCTCAAATTATTGATGAAGAAGAAATAAAAATTGTTGGGGGGTTCCGAGAAATAGATGATAGATATGAATTTGCACCAAAAATAGCGCTCCAGACGACCTTTTCCTGCGATAGTAATTTTCTGTAATGGGCACCGTTGGGTTTGACGACAGGGGAGTGTTCTCTCTTGTCGCCAAGACCCAGAATGCCGTCAATGCCAAAGCGGTTTTCGAATTTTTTCAGAATTCACCGGCGAACTCCCTTGCTCCACTCTCCTTTCTAAAAGCCTCTTATTCTTGCAATTTACCTGGTGACAATTTGTAAAAGTGATTTTACTGTGAGGACTGTGGCAAATTCGACGACCAAACTTGAAATAACCAAGCCGGATGATTGGCACCTCCACCTGCGAGATCAACAGGCCCTGAAATACACGGTGCCTGCCTCGGCTCGCTGTTTTGCTCGTGCCATAGTCATGCCCAATTTGCAGCCACCCATCACCAAGGTGGAGCAGGCTAAGGCCTACCAAGAGCGCATCTTGGCCCAGGTTCCCCAAGGTCAAAGTTTCGACCCGCTGATGACGTTGTATTTAACCGACCAGATGGATGGCGATGAGATCAAACGGGCGAGTGCTTCCGATTGCGTTTATGCCTGTAAACTCTATCCGGCGGGTGCCACTACCAACTCCGCGGCCGGCGTTTCAGACTTAAAAAGTCTTTATCCGGTTCTCGAAGCGATGCAAGAGGAGGATCTCCCGTTGCTGGTTCATGGAGAGGTGACTGAATCCCATGTCGATATTTTTGATCGGGAAAAACAGTTTATCAAGCAGCATTTAAGACCGATTCAGAAAAACTTTCCGAAATTGCGAATTGTGCTAGAGCATATCACCACCGCCGAGGCCGTTGAGTTTGTAGAAGCGGCTCCCGATAATGTGGCCGCCACGGTGACTCCTCAGCATTTGATATACAACCGTAACGACATGCTGGTCGGTGGAATCAAACCCCACCTGTATTGTTTGCCAATTTTAAAATCCAACCGTCATCAAAAGGCTTTGCAAAAAGCCGTGGTCAGTGGCAGTCCCAAGTTTTTTCTTGGCACTGATTCGGCTCCTCACGCCACCGACCAAAAACAATCGTCCTGTGGTTGCGCCGGTTGCTATAGTGCTCCTTTGGCGATCGAGCTCTATGCCACCATTTTTGAAAAGTTGGGAATTCTGGATCGCCTCGAGGCCTTTGCCTCCCACTATGGAGCTGACTTTTACCGCCTGCCTCGCAACAGCGATAAAATAGAACTGGAGAAAAAGAGTTTTGCAGTGGCCGAGCGCCTCCCTTTCGTCAACGAATCGGGGATCACTCCATTGATGGCCGGTCAAACCCTCGATTGGGCGATGCTTTAGACCACAATACTTATTATCAATTATTCATAGCGCAATTTTGTTCCGGCCACAGTATTGTGTCCCTCGGGAAGAGCCGACTCTTGAAGGACATCAATTTGAAAGAAATGCGGAAGCGAAATTGTATAAAACAACAATCTTGCTTTGGATGGCTCTCTAGAAAACCCATCTACAAATAAGGGGTGTTGTCTGAAGTCAACACCCGAGAAATCGATTTTTTTATAGAACTTGACCGTCGGGGCCCGTGTACCAGGACGGGGAGACACAAGAAAAATAATACTCCATTCCATTGTCTCCTTCTTTCGGATTTTTTGGCTTAATCTGAATCGAGGCTTGTGATGAATAATGAGTCAATCGAGCTTTGGTTTTAAATCCAGTGAAGTTCAATAAGTTTCCATACACAATTTCAAACGATTGTTCGCGATAGTGATCGGTCCCTTGGATATTAGCTTCGATCTCAATTGTTTCATCGACCAATCTGATCACGATATCTTTTAAGCCATAAAAATTATTAACATCGGGTCGGCTGAAGACATCAGATTCTACTTCATCCAGTCCCATCGACCCATCAATCATTCCAATTCGGGTCCAACTTGGATACAACGAATAAAGGGCTCTTTCATACTTCAGCTTATAGGCTGTAACAAGGCAGCTCTGTATACTTACGGGTGGATAATTGAGTTGTTCGGTCTCTGCGCTTGCGAAAAAAGGCGCCAATAATAAAACCAATGCAAATACAATTGAGAATAAATTCTTCTTCATAAAATAACCTCTCTTTAGTTTGGAAATTTTTTGTCAGTGTTTGTTTAGTGTAAACAGTTGTTCTAAAATAATGGTAAGGTAAGAACGTTCTGAATGAGCAAATGCCTGCACTTTTGGTAACCCGTCTATTACGGTAAGTCTGAAAAATCCATTATCCATCGTTATCTTTACTGACAATGAAATTCGCCAGTATTGAATTAACAAATGAGTTAAAAACTGTCTTTTCTGTCTTAACTTAATTGAATGCATGATATTGAATGGCTCAGATTGAAAAACATTCAGCTATGGGTGGGGAGGAAGTATGCAGCTCATAAAAATGTTAACTTGTTTTTTGGTATGGTTTCCTGGATTGTCAATGGCCTCTGATGGACCACAAAAACTCCATGAGGCGGTCGTCGGATCACGTCTTTATTACAACGACAGTCAATTTCACCTGGGATTTTTAATTTTTAAAGTCGTCTACCAAGCAGAGGAAGGCGGAGAGTGTTGGATACAATCAAAACCGGGGTATGAATATTACTTTAAAAATGAATTCAAGCTCCCCTGTCTTTATGCCGAGGGATGGAACCCTAAAAAAGGTCATACAAGTATAATAACTCTAACCACTGAGGTCGCTGCCGACCTTCTTCGGCAATCTCACTTTGACGACCCTGTATTGCTTGAAATTTTAGACCTTAATTCAGAAAACATGGGTCAAAGAAGCACGGTCTTACTGGAAATAGTCGATGGGAAAGTTGTTGGCAAGAAAGCTGTTTATTACGATAAAAAAC
>CAZPOV010000002.1:315059-317388 GCA_964588335.1 uncultured Pseudobdellovibrionaceae bacterium
GAAATAGTCGATGGGAAAGTTGTTGGCAAGAAAGCTGTTTATTACGATAAAAAACCCTTGGATTACTCACCAAGGCGAAAGATTAGCTTCGATTCTTTTGTTTTTAGGTTTTTTTAACTGATTATTCGTTTGATCCTAGGAAGCTCTGCCTTAACCCGTGGGCCTTCGGCCCAATCCCAAGCTTGTGTCTTGGTTTAGAGACTCTTTAAGTTTACCGCCGAATTAAAAAAAAAGTCGTAAACCCCTTATTTTACTGAGACTACATTTTTTACATATTGACGCAGGAGCAAATAATCTTTTAAGTAACGCTTTAAGTCATTGAATGGCCCAGGAGATCTTGGTGAACACTTTTTTAAAATCCCTAATCCTATTTTTTATATTTGCCCTGTTGGTGGGATGTGGAAATGACACCACACCCTCTGAAGGCAGAGAACCAATTTTCACTTCTAAAGCTGGAGGTGTCGATGGCGGGGGAGGAAACGCCATACCCGATGCTTCCAACAAACAGGGAATCATCTCTGAGATAGAACGAAGTAGGAAAAAGCTGCCTCAGGTGCTCGATAATTTTCAGTGGCTCATTGCAAATCATTCCAATAATGGTCTCGCTTCAATGCTAAGGATAAGTCTCAGCGCGACTCTGCAGTCATTATTAAGAGATAGAGAGCTCATGGAAGATCTTATTCACAGTGAAATAAAAGAAGTTGCTAATTTTAGAGATATTGAGTTTTACCCCGATTCCTCGATACGACTTTTCTTGTCAAATTCACCCTGTCAGGCTTTTGATTCAGAAGATCATGATCCGACATTTTCTGTCTCGTATTCCACAGGGAAGATCTGTATGGACCATAATGCCCTGCTTCGATTGCCTCAAGAAGCAATGGCAAGAAGACTTTCAGGGTTGTTTATCCACGAGTTGGTTGAGTATCAATGGTATAGGAAAAGTCAGAATCGAATTCAAGCTGCAAGGCTTGGCGAGCAGGCTCAGTTGTTTTTTCTCAGTCAGAGTCACTCTTTCGGCTTTGAGCCAGAGGTGGACTTCATCAAATCTCACCTCCTTGAAAGAGTTCGAACCCAGGTGACATTAGTTTTGGGTATCAAATGTTTGGTTGATAATTTTTGCCCTGAGGTGACACTCAAGAAGTTTCGATCGATACGCTCGGGCTCCTTGCTGTTCTCGCCATTACGATCGAGCGAAAATATAGAGGATTTCTTAAGGCCCCTTCCATTAGACTTTCCGAACAATGATATTTTTAATGTCGAAGAACGCTTTTGCCTCTACTGGGAGAATAAAGGTCTAAAAACCATACTTTCTGATCAATCATTAATGCATTTTAAAATTAATTCAGTATTAGAAAGGTATTTCAGTGGCGAGATTAAAAAACTCAGGTTGGGAAAAACCCTTAGCCAAGGAATTAACAATTACTGCGGTAGTTATCACGGTCAAGATGTCTTCGGTAATCAAAGTCCTTCGCCTGTTCAAACCACTATTTTCTTGGCTCAGTTAAATCAAATCAAAAGTCAATTATTGCAAAACTATAAAGAAAATCTCGATTTGTTATCAAATATTTTTCTGAAGAGTGATCGTCAGGCTTTATATAGTAAAGTTTATTGCTCACCTATCGACCAAGGCAATGGAGACTCGATATTTAATTATCAGATGTTCGATTCGGAGATTCAGGAGGTCATTGATGAAACCTGTTCATGAGTACATTTGTTACAAAGAGTTAATTAATGATTGGGTGAAGAGTCAAAAAAAAGGAGGCTATGGCTTTTACACAAAGATCGCTAAATATCTTGAAATTTCGCCGGTAGCGGTGTCCCAGGTTTTGTCCGGCAAAAGACATTTTGAGAAAAATAAAGTTTTTAAAATTGGACGCTTCTTTAATTGTAAAAAAATAGAATTGGAATTCTTACTTCTTTTATTTGAATTTAACATCTGTGAAGACGGTGAGCATAGAGACTACATTGGTGAGAAACTTTTCGAAGCTAGAGAAAAAATAAAAAAAATCTATTATCAACTTGAGCATAGTCAAACTGTCTCTGAGGACTATTGTCGAGTTTATTATTCTTCTTGGATTTACGCTGCGGTCAGACTGAGTCTGATGTCTGAAAACGTTAATACATTGGAAGATGTTGCTGCATTTATTGGTGTATCCATAGACAAAGTCGAACCCATTATCGATTTCCTTCAAAAAGCCGGATTGGTGATTCAAGGACCTTTAGGCACTTATTCTGCTACCAATAGAGTGGTGCATCTGCCGGATGATTCAAGTTATATCACTCAACATCATCTTAATTTAAAAAATTTAGAGTTACAAAAAATAATTCA
>CAZPOV010000003.1:0-310153 GCA_964588335.1 uncultured Pseudobdellovibrionaceae bacterium
GCCGGTGCGCAAGACACGGACTCGGTTCAGCCTTGGTTCCTGTTCAGCGGAGTTCTATTAAAGACAAGGGTGTATATTTAGTTATTTTTAGATATCCATGCTTCGATTGAAATCAAAGCATAGGGCCTAGTCCCATAAGATCTATCTCATTTTAAGACGTCTATCTAGTGATCGGGTGTTGGGTAATTTTCCTAAAATTCGAGTCAGCCAATCTATGAGAGCTTCTAGGCTGGACTCACTCTTGCTTTGTAAATATCTGTAAAGTCGAATTTTTGGCGTGCAATGGGATTCGATACTAAGCTTCGATCGAGGGGGAGTTTTATGGCGACAATTTTCAAATTCAGTTTGCTTGTGAGTTTTTATTGGTTTTTTCTTATTCCTTCATTTGTTCATGCCGAGGCGATGTCAACAAAGGTGTTGGATAATCTGGCCGATCCGGATGTCTATTATCATCAAGGAAGTGGCGAGTACTTTCTAACGGGTACCAGAGGTCGTGTTGTGCCGATTTACAAATCAAGGGATGGTTTAAGCTTTAGTCTTTTTAAAACCATTAACCCATCAAACCTCGACTCCCAGTTTAACTATTGTTATGTATGGGCTCCTGATATTCACAAAAGATCCAACGGTCGTTTTCGGGTGACTTTCTCAGCCTCTCGTTATAGCAAAGGCAAGAATTGTTCAGGGATTCACGATGTCACCACTTATTACATCGACTTTCCTAACAAGAACTTTGACAATCCCAGTACGGTTCGTCTTTTTAAATTAGGAGCCGCGGAAAGTTTTGCAGCGCGCGGCTGTCGCTCTGTCGGTTGTGAGAGAACCGTTCGTATTGACGCTGATCAATTTTATGATCCAGTGGAAAGAGAAGAGCATTTTTTCTACACTTGGTTTCAGGCGGGAAATAATATCTCCTCAGTTTCTTATTCAACGCCCAATTGGGTCACTCAGCGTGCTCGCCCCTCGGTCAATTCTGATGAATCTATCAATGAAGCTCCCGATGTTTTTAAAAGAGGAGAGTATTACTACATGCTTTTCAGCAACGGGCATTTTCAGAACAGCTACGGACTTCGATACTATATGTCTCAAAGCACGGACGATTTGGGGCGTGGCAGACGCCTCATTCTTCGTCAGCCTCATCTTGTTTCCAATAGCAGTCGCTGCGCTGGTTATTCCGGAAAATCTGTAAGAGAGGCCGGTGGACACTCCTCCACCATTCGAGTCGGTGATCGCTATTACATTTACTATCACATCAATCGGTACCGGTACGATTCGAAGGGTTGCCATCTTCTTACTGGTCGGGACACATGGCGGTCGCCTATTGATTTTATGCCGAACGGGACTATTAGGCCGCTGAAAATGAAAAAAGTGTCTTGGAACTCCCTTGGAGAGAGTTACGTCTACTCCCTCGATATCCGAACGAAGAATGGTCAATATGTTTCGGCTTGTCGCGATGCCGGGGATCTTAAAAATGATCTTGCCCTTTTGCTCAGTGGAAATTGCAAGAATGGTACTTCTCTGTCTCCGGGAAATATTAGAGAACTGAGAATATGTGCCTCGGACAATGGCTGGCAATCGGCCTCTTGTTCGCCTTTTCGAGGAATTTTTCACTCTGACACTCAGTTGACCATTCCGACCCGACGTCGACATGTACGTTGGAATAAAATCGATTCCAAGCATATCTATTCTATTGATGTCAGGCTGAAAGACGGGCGCACTTTGGCGCCTTGCAATCCAAGTGGCGAGGTCGGTCCGTCTGATCATTTTGTCTTGGACGGTCAGTGCTACAATAGAAGTTACAACTTAAGTGATGTCGATAAAGTCAGGGTTTGTGCGACTGATAACGGCTGGAGGTCCGCGACCTGCTCAGCCTACAAATCAACAGGCTCAAACCCTTTTGTAAATCTTTGGTTTGAAAAACATCACTAAAACGCTTGCCAATAAGGGGTGATACGGTTTTCTGTTTTAAAAAGGCCTCTGGCTCCGTATTTACCAGCTTGTTTTTTGCATAAGGATAAAATGCCCACCAGGCATGATGAAAGAAATTCAAGTCTTATTGAATGAAGCCAGAGCATTCAGTTATGAAAGATCCATTGATGAGGTGAACTTTGAAAAAAAGCTTTTTGTTACCGATACTTTTTCTTGTTGGCGCTTGTGTTAGCAATTCAGACGTAGAAAGCAATGAACGTTTTTCAGGACAATTTCTATGTCCACCATCGGAGATGAAAAAGCCCGGTGAAAACGGTTATACCGAAGAATTTGCTGAATTTATCCAAAAAATAGAAGTTAAAAAAATCAATGGAATTGATATTCTCGTGTCTTCTTATCCTAAAAGAAAGGACTATCCTGCGGTAAAAATGATTTGGATCATGGATGGTGATTGGCACTTCTCGAAAGTAAACAATGCATCTACTGAAAAAGTCATGAAATATAAAGCGTCTGTTGATTCAGATGGGGTAATTCACTGGGAGTCGCAAGTGCCGGCTTACAATAACGAGCAAGGGGTTTCATTCCCTGAGACAGCAAATTCCGGGAAATGGTGGATTGATTCTAGAACTGGTAATAAAAAATCCCAAGCAAATTTTGTAAAAGGGACTATGGAGTGCAGACGTCTTTAGGAAATCCAATTTTCAATCGGGAGACCATTATAGTCTGCCTCGGCGGCTCCTCCCTCTAGTATTTCGTCAATTGGATCTCTCCAATCATCAATTTTTAGCCATTCCTGTAGGTTCTACATCATCTCCATCCTTTTCTCGCTAAGGTCTTAACTTTATTGTTATTATCGATAGATCGAAAAGAGTGAGTGTGTCTATCTGTCTTAGGTTTGTGTTTATTTTATTTTTCATCGTGCCTTTGCCATCTTATGGGCAGGGGCCGGTGCGCTGTCAGAGTGTTTATCGACAGCTCGGCTTTCAAGATATTTTTAGCCATCTGAGCGTAACGCGAATCCTTGATCGCTCCGACCCCGATGTTCAGGGGACCTACGCTCGCCTCAGGCAAGGATCCATACGTGAGTCTGATCTCTTAAATCTTTTTTATCTGGGTGATCCAGTGCGAATCGCAGCCTCTCGCAACTGGAGCCAAAAAAGCACCGAAGATATTCTTTGGAGGATGGTTGAGGTTCTTAATCGTCCCGACATTCAATCCCAAGTGCGCCGCGGAGAGCTGCGTTTTACGCGTTTTTTCAGTCAATCCTCTTTGCCCTGGCTTGAGCTGGTTCCTCGGCCGTTATTGGAGGCGTTGGTTGCAAGTTCTCTGGGTGGAAACATGGCGCAGGCTCCGGGGCGAAGTGTGGAAGCTTTGGCGCCCCGGTTTGTCGACCTTCTTGAAATGTTGGGGCCGGAGTCGCCGACCCTTCAGGCGCTGGCGGTTCGAGTGGTGGATTCTCCTCGTGTTTTAGGGGTCTCCTCGCGATGGTCTGACTTACCACAAGAGGCACAGCTTCGGTTCAATGAAAATTGGCGATTGGACACCCACAATGAGGCGATGGTGTGGCCCGAGTCAAGGCTGCTGACTTACCGACAGAAACAACAGATGTTAAAGGCTGAGGAGCTGCAGCTTTGTGGAAACTGCCCAGAAATGGCGCGAGGACATTTTCTTCCCTTTATGCCCGGGCGAAACGGGCAGGGGACCAGTCTCATTTTTTACCAAGGGGAGTTGATTGGACTTTTAAAAACCACCGGGGATCCGTCTTTTATGGCTCTTCGGGACGTGGTTAATAGTGCCGGCGACTTGGTTTTGGTGACCGGGGGTGTTTATATGCCACCCCGTTGGATGCAGGAGTTATTGCAAATCAATGGGAGCTCAGAGGCGGTGGCTCCTTTGCAGAGAATTGAGATCAGCGAGGCTCAACCGTTCGGACTGGAGCCTTTTGGTTTTTACCCTATCATGTTCACCAAATCTCCGGTCGAACTTTGGCAGGCTTCGGGTTTTCCCAGCTTTTTAGGAAAGCCCCGCAACCGCGAGCCCTCCATTCGCAGAAGCTATGGCTTCCCCTTGGGGGGCCATGAGGTCCTTCGAGGAACGGATTTCAAGAGGGGTGTGGAAGAGCTCCGTAACCGCGCTTTACAATACCAATAAGCCAACCACCTTCTTTAATACCCTTGGGAAACTGAAGAGGAGTCAGAACACCTGGGGTGGATATCAGAAATAGCCACTGAGAAAACGTAAAGAAAAAAATGTTAGTCTACAACCTGTCAAGAATACGAACGATTTGGTCGGCCTTATCCAGGAGCTCGTCTGAGTCTTCTTTATTTTCAATGCCGTAAATGATCGCGAAGGCAGGGCCCTGGTCAATTGACAAAGAAGACAAGGTTCGGACGTTTCTTTCGATATCCATTTTAATTTCTCCGGAGTTCCAGTGGTGTCGTGGACTCAACCATCTCAACTTAGAATCCGAACCAATTGTCAATGAAGGCGCTGTTGCGCCTGCTGCGGCACCTCCCCAAAGAATGGTAGAAACTGTCGCAACACTCGCAGATGGGACAGACAGAGCACCAATGACGAAAGCCGCTCCGACTCCAACAACACCCTCTGTGACAACCAAAACGGGAGCTCCAACCCTTCTCTGCCATCCCCCCGAAAGGCCTTTGATGGCGCGAAGAGTATAGCCATGGGATTGGCCTAGAATTTCACAACCTTCATTTTCTAAACACACTTCAAATACATACCGATAGGAACGGTCCGAGATATTTTCTTTCCTGACCAGAATCGTACCTTCTAAAGTCTCAATTTCCTGAGCATTTGCCACCGAAGAGATTAGAAAGACGATTGAGATTAATGTTAGTGTAAGATTCGACATATAGACCTCGCTCCTAAAATATTTTCGCACCATAGCAATCCAAACAGAATTGTTCGATAACAATGCAAGGTTTTGTAAAAAATCAAGAGTCGAATGGCGTACTAGTCGCGCTCCATATTCGCCATTCGATAGACTACCGATTCAAATTTGAAAACGTTAAATCTTGGCCGCTTTATCAATTTACGGACCCCCTGAGCGGCCAATAGGCTGCGACCAACATTATGAAATTGACGATGATGGAGAGCCAGCAAGGCGATCATATAAAACTGAGGAAATTGGTTGCGGGTGCTTGCCCCCGCAACCACGCGAGCACGCCAAAGCGTGCGACCAACATTATGAAATTGACGATGATGGAGAGCCAGCAAGGCGATCATATAAAATTAAGGAAATTGGTTGCGGGGGCAGGATTTGAACCTACGACCTTCGGGTTATGAGCCCGACGAGCTACCAGACTGCTCCACCCCGCGACAGGATGATTGACACTCTAAGTTAAGAGTAAGAGGCGATATTAGTACTCGGATTTTGATCTGTCAATGAATAGAAGGCCTGTTCTTTAGGAGTTTTTTTTTACTTAACAAGCCTAATAACTAGGCAATGAATTCGATGGAAGTGTGAAAGTGCCGTGAGCGGAGCAACTTTTTTCTACACTTCGGAATATGACAGAATTGAAGTGTTGGCCTTTCAGTCTTCAAGTAGAACGGCGGAAGGCGGCTTTTCGTGTAAGGCGATGCCGGCTTCTTAAAGTGTAATCTGACAGATTGACTAAATTGAGTTTATTTTCATAATGTGAGATCAATAACTATAGATTAAAGAAACAATTGAAGTGGACAGGCTTGATGGCAAACAAGAAAAGTATACTTTTAGTGGACGATGAAGTGGATATTTTAGAGCCCTTGGCTTTTAACCTAGAGACTTGTGGCTACGAGGTGGTGACCGCCGAAAGTGGCAATAACGCCTTTGAAGCGTTTCAGAAAAGAAAGTTTGATGCCATCATTACCGACATCAAGATGCCGAACGGCAATGGTATCGAGCTTTTGAAAAATGTGAAGTCGGTAAAACCATTATGTCCTGTCGTCAGTTTCATAACCGGCTATTCTGATTTGACCCTGCGACAGGCTTTTCATTTGGGGGCCTCTAGTACTTTTTCCAAGCCTTTTGACTTTGAAGAGTTAAGACTTCGGATCGAGTGGGCTATGGCCTCTTTCGATGAAAAATGGAGTCAAAAAAAAGAAGCTGGTGACCTTTTTGAAATCGTAAACTCCGACTCTCGTTTGATCGGCAGTGGCGGCGTCAGCCTTCATATCGATGGCGATGATTACAACAAGATGAGCCTCAATGAGCTGCTAGCCTTCCAATTCAACTCAGACCTGGGCTCCATCATTGGGCAGGGGTGGGTGCGTTGGATGGATGAGAAATCAGGTTTAGTGGGTGTTGAGTTCGCCTATTTGGAGCCTGAGTCTTTAAAGAAGGTAGGCAAATACCTGCAAGAGAAAAAACCAGTTCCCTGTATTCCTGAAAACTAGTGGTTCTGCTCGGTGTCTGGTTTTGCCACCAAGGCATTGATTGATTCATAATCACCGGAAGTGAGCTGCCTCGATAAGTCCTTCAACTTTTGGTTTTCCTCGCCGACTCGATCCAAAGCTGTAGCGATGCGAGTGACTTTGGTTTGAACGGCTTCGGTCTTGATGGTTTCCGCTTTCTTGCACTCAATGTCCAAAGAGTCACAATTGATTTGAATGACGGCCAAAGGGTTGGAGAGAGCGTGGGCCAGGTCGCCGGTCAAGCGCCCTAAATCTTGAAACTTGTCAATTCCAATCAAAGAATGGATGGTGGACTCGATCTCAAAAAACAAGAGATCTTCTTTGGAGAGAGAATTTGTCAGTTTTCTACAGATCATATGTTTCTCCACCACCTCATGCCCGCCTTTCTCGAGGCCAATAAACACTGGGATTTTGACGGAGCGATCATCATTGATCACGGAAGCTATAAGCTCCAAATCTTTCTCGCGAAGGGTGATCAGCTCAAGGAAGGGTCGCCCTTCGTAGCGATTGTCATGGATGTGAAACTCCTGGCAGGCCATGGTATTCATAAACTCCAACTTAAAAGTGGTCGAAGTGACAACGATGGGACGATCAATTTTGTTTACTAGGTCTATAAAATTCAATTTTCGACTCCAAAAAAATTGCAAATCGTTAGGTTTAAGGGCTACTATTGTTACAAGTATAGTGCTTGACAATAAAATTTAAAACAACAATATTTATTTACACATGATAAAAGACAAAAGAGTTCTGATTGTAGATGACGACATTGAGTTTCAGCAGGCTGTTGCTAGTTTTCTAGTTACCCAGGGCTGTTTCGTGGTGCCGACCAAAAGCAGCCAAGACTTTCTCGCAGCTCTAGAGAAAGAATCTCCAGATATCGCATTGATTGACAAAGAGATTGGCTTTGAGGACGGCTTTGATTTAATTCATGCTATACGTAAACACGATAGGTTTAATGCTTTGCCGGTCATAGTAATTACCGGTATGGCGACCGAGGCCAACAAGCACGAGGCCATCCAAATTGGTGCTGATGACTTGCTGGCTAAACCCGTTTCGGTGAAAGACTTGAATTTGCGAATGAAAGCTTTGTTTCGTCGCTCCCAGAGTTATTTACAAGATGAGCAAATATTAAGCCTCGATGGCATCAAAATTAATTTACGTCAGCATCTGATTGAAATTGATGGGCAGACCATTGATCTCACCAAAACGGAATACAAGCTTTTCACTGAACTGGCTCTGAAAAAAGGTCAGATTCTAAGCCGGGAAATGGTGGCTCAGAAATTCCTTTCCCTTAAAAATCAAAACCCCCGCACCATCGATGTTCATATGACCTCATTGCGTAAAAAGCTGGGTGACTACGGACGTTGTATCAAAACCGTGCGAGGCCGCGGCTATATGTTTCATATAGACACACATTAAATTCAGAATCTCAATAATTATTGTTTGTTTAATAATTACTTAACAGTCCTCGACGATAGAATGGTGTTGGTGTTGAAGCGTTTGCTCTGATTGTACAGAAAGTAAGCCGTTGACCCCTTAGACTTGGCTTTGCAAAGACAAACTGTCGTTCTACGGCTTATGCAAACCTTCGAAAATGGGAAAGATTATGTATTTGGATACAAAAGACAAGAAGTGGATTTTAATTGTTGATGATGAGCCTGACATTCGTAGTTCAATAAAAGAAGTTATCAGTATGAATTTTGACAGTGATATTAAAGTAATTGAAGCCAAAGACGGTGTTGAGGCCACTACAAAAATCAATTACCAGAGGTTTGACCTAATTATCACTGATCTTGCAATGCCCAAGAAAGAAGGCGAAGCGTTTATTCATTCTGTTCGATCCAATAATCTTAATGACGCCACACCGATCATAGTGGTCTCTGGGTCGCCATCGATAGCGAACATCAAAGAGTCTTTTGAGTTTGTGGAAGCGATCGAGAAGCCCTATAAAATGAAAGACTTGATTGCTGCCATCGACACCAGTTTGAAGACCGGAGATAACAAGAAGCGTGTTTCAGCCAATGTGTTGAACAATCTCATTGTCTCCGTGGATAAATTTATTGGAAGTCTTCAAAAAGGTAATATCTCTCAGGAAGGACCCGTGACCGTGAAGGAACGGGGCGCTGTGGTTGATCACGATTATGTCTCGTCGATTCAGGTTAAAATAGGATCGGTGACGAACACGTTTTCTATTTTAGCCAGAGAGGAAAATGTTCGTGAACTGTTCTCAGGCCAGAACCCATCGGGTGACAAGAAAATGGATCACTTGATGCAATCAATGTCTTTTGTCATTCTCAAATACGTTTTAGAAAAAGCGGCACTGAATAAATCCTCAGCCACTAAGGGCTCTTATATAAAACACGACCGAAATATACTGACTGATAAAAAAGGTATAATCATTGGGTTGGGGAACCAAAACCTGAAAATCGATCTTTTCGCGACCTCTGAGTAGGTTAAGCTTTCGGAAGTTTTACCACAAAGCAGGTGTTGGAAGTCTGCTCGTCGACAAAGAGTTCGCCGTTATGTTTATCGATAATGTTTCGGGAGATACTCAGTCCTAAGCCAGTGCCTTGCCCCTCAGGTTTTGTGGTGAAAAAGGGATCCATAATTTGGTCAATGATTTCTTTAGAAATGTCTCCAGAATCAGTCACTTTGATAAAAACAAATTTTTCGGAGTCTTCAACTTCAAGTTTGACCCACGGATCTGTCGATTTTTGAGCGGCATAAAAGGCGTTGTTCAGAAGGTTTGTTATAACCTGTGAAAGTGGGCCGGTGATTCCCTTAACTTGTAAGCTGGGATTGATTTCATCAATTGTGAATGTGATGTTGCGATAGGATTGGGCGTGTACAAATTGACTTGTAACCCGAATCAAGTCAGAGACTTTTAACGGATACAGTTCGCCGTCATTATCTCCCTTGGTGAAGGTCTTCAGGCCTTGAATAATCGACTGAATTCGATCAATAGCGGAGTCCATTTTTGCGGTAAAATTGGAAATATGCTGGTTATTTAAAGCTTTGCTTTGGCTGGCCAGCCGAAGAGAATCGACATAGGATTTGATGATTGCCAAGGGGTTGTTGATTTCATGGGCGATGCCGGCTGACAGCACGCCCAGGGCTGTAAACTTTTCTTGCGCGGCCATTTGCTTTTGTTGGTCGATAATCTGTTTTTTCTGATTTTCAATGGTTTCAGTAAGATCAGCAAAACTTTCCCCCATATCACGCGCTTCTTTAAAGTTGAATTTAAAATGACTGGGCTTGGTGTACTCTCCAGTTTCTCGATAACGACGCATGTTCTCAGTGAACGAGGCTAGGGGGAGGGAGAACTGTTTGGCTAAGACAAAACCAAAAGGCAATAGCAAGAGAAGGCAAATCAGAACGGCCGATAAAGCTTGAATCATGACTTGAGAGGGAATGGTATAGGCACGCCAAGTCGGCGTGCGTGTCACAAACGCAAGAAAACTATCAGGAGAGTCATTGTTGTACTGGTAGATTGTCAGACTCAGTAAATGGTCTCCTAGAGTCTTAGAAAGTTGACGGGCCTTGTTGTTGGATTGAATCAGGGATTTTGCGAGCGTCCATCCCGGGGGGTCAGAGACTGGTTCTGTCGAGACATTGCGAAGATCCAGGCGAAACTTCAGCTTTGGGTCGGGGTGGGATAGAAAGTTCTTTTTGTTATCAAACATATAAGAACTGGCATGTTTCGAAAAGCCTTTCTCAAATTGTTTTAGGAACCAATCCATATCTTTATTGATGACAATCATTCCATGAATTCTGTTGTCAATATAAATTGGAATACTAGCGCGAATGACAGGTTGGTAGGGAACCACAACTTGACCGTATTCTCGATTCAGTTCGATGGAACTAAGGTAGACGTGCCCCGGTTTGGTATCTAAGGTTTTCTTGAAATAGCCGCGGCTACCTTTTTCTTGTTTTTTGGTCTGTATAATAATTTTGCCATTTTTCATCCTCTCAACCCGGATCAATTCAAGTCCATTATTGCGTGTTGAAATGTAGCGAATTTGAGAATAGTAAGGGTTGGCTTTCAATATGCCTTTAAAAATTTGTGTGAGCCGATCGCTCCATATCTGTAAGCTTTCACCAGTGATGGGGTCAACTTTTTGTTTAGATTCGTAGGCGCGTGCAATGGGCTTAATCGGTGGGGTCTGTTCAAGAGCAATAACATTTGATTTTAGATTTTCAAGAATTGCGATAAAATCGTCTTTTTTCGTCTGATTAATATACTCAAGTTCGGACAAAGCTTTTTCTTTGCTAACGTCCGTCAAACTAAAATAAAAAATAACAGACACAATAACTGTCGCAAATGTAACAAGGGCGGTCGCATATATCAGGATCTTCTGCGCTAAGTTCATGCTCAAAGTATAAACATAATGAATTTATCTTGCATTGATTCGCTGGTCACGTTGTGCATCTTAGTCTAGTTTTAGAGGTCCAGAAATGAGACCTATGGGACGGTATAGCGACCAGAAAGATAGAGACTTACGGTTTGTTTTGATTCGATAAAAAGATAAAAGTTGCATTGCCTTGGTAGTATAAATTAGCTTTATTTAAATGAACCAAGCAAATCAAAATAATTTAGATAAAAAGATTCTCAAAAAAGCTCGCTATGTACTTCTGCCGGGGAAAATATCTCCTTCCTCTCCCTATTTTACGCTCTATAAAAATGTCTATAGCCTGTGGTCGAATACTTGGAAGAAGGCCTTTTCGGATGTCGGAAGTCCAGAAGCCTACACGGCCGATGACTTCTATAGGCAAGATATTATTCCAGTTATAGCCATGGGTAATGAGCCTTTGGCGGCTCACTTTTATACGTTTTTTCATACCGAGAACCCGGCGGCAATGGACCATCATTATTTTGAAATTTTCCCTGAGCAAGCAATTCAATATCTGAAAGATAACGGCGCACAAAAGCTGATGTCGATGGAGTACTTAACTGTGAACTATTCTTACCGAAGGTCGATTGTTGGATTTTCTCTTGCAGAGGTTTTGGTTTCTTTAGGGTCTAGATTGATGTTCGATTTTAACATAGATGCCAGTTTAGGAGTCGCTTTAAAAGTTGCGAGGATCGACAAGATGGGATTCAAAATGAATTACGAGATTATCACAGAGGAAGCTCGTCGAGGAAATCTTGTTTGTAGTATCATGGCTGGTTTTAAACACACAAAAAACTTGGGTGTTTTGCCGGAGAAGGATGTGCGAGAATTCGTCGATCAACTGTGGAGGAAGAAAGAAATTGGCTTAGAAATATTGAGCGAAGAGAGAAAAGTAGCATAGGGAGATTTCAATGAGCATAGAAAAACAATTTAACAAAATATTGGAACCACTTAAGGAAGAAATATTAGCATTTTCTTGGGAGGACCAGAAATCTTACGAATTGTGGTTAGCACAAACCTATTATTTTGTGATTCATTCAACACGCCTTTTTTCGTTTGCGGCCTCCCGATGTTCTATTGATGATAACATTCTTCATTTTCAGTTGTTGGATCATTTGCGAGAAGAAAAAGGTCATGAAAATTTAGCGACTCAGGACCTCAAGGCATTGGGGCAAAAAATTGTCGACTTGCCGGAGCTGCCAGAAACTTCGTCATTTTATCAATTGCAATATTTTTGGATTGAACATTACGGACCCGAATCATTTTTTGGATATCTTCTGTGTTTAGAGGGGTTAGCCGTTATAGCCGGTCAGCAGGTCTACGAAAGAGCCAAAAAAAACTACGGCGACAAGGCTTGTAAATTTTTAAAAGTTCACGTTGGCGAGGATCAGCAGCATCTTAAAGAAGTCTTTGCTCATGTAGAGACATTCAGTTCACAAAAAAGAACGGCGATGTTTCGAAATATGGAGCAGTCTGCGAATCTTTTTGGTTATATATTCAAAGCCATTGCTTCGCAATCAACGGTAAACTCTGTAGGTGAAGCGGCTTAAGAGTTTTTCAACCTTCATAGACCGTTCAATGAGAGGCGATAATTTGGAGCTCGAAGGTGTTAAAACAAATATATAGAGCGATCAAGTTAATTAATTTTTTTTAAGCCAAGCTCTGATCGGATATAGGTCTCGTGAATTTTTAAACTAAAATCACAGAAATCATTAGGATCGACATCGTAAAACTTCAAAAGTTTTTTTACGAAGGCGTTTGATAAAGATCCAATGCCTCGCTCCGAATTACTAATATATTGAGGGTGGACGCCAAGAAATTGCGCCACTTCTAGTTGGGTCTTGCCAGCTTCTAAACGTTTTTCAGCGAAATAGTTACCTATTTGTGTGTGCATCCATTTTTTGTTGTTTGAGCTTGTCTTCTTCATCTTAGATCGTCGCCTCATGAGTTTTTGTATATTGTTTGGGAAGAACCTCGACGTCAGAAACTGCGGCAGCGTATATATCGTTGCTTAATTTTGACTTAAGGGGGGCAAAAAACTTTTGCTGCATTTGCATTGAGAATTTTTCTGGGGAAAATTTTTCATCAATATAGTGTTGCGGAATATCCCTAACATTGACTGTGGATTTGTAAGCACCAGAAAATAGCTTTTGTCCATAACAGGCAATTTGTTCGTCAATGGATTGGTCACGCTGGTAGAGTTCGTGCCAAGGGTAGATAAACAACTCGGCAAAATTGTAGCTCGAAATTTCAAAGAATCGATAGTTCCTAAAAACCTGGATGCCTTGGGGATTGTATATTTCGACCACGTACGAATCGTCTAAAAGATCAAACAGATCGCCAGTGGGGACCAAGCTCAATTTTTTCAATGCATACCAAATCAGTTTGTTGTCGTTAGTCAATGGCGCGGGTTCGGGACCTGTTAACGTTTCTTGACAGATTTCGAGATAAAGGGTGGCGTTTCGAAGGCAGGCTTCCTGTTCGGAATAACTAAAGGAGCGAAAACGCTGCCAGGTCTCTGGCCTTTCTTGATCGGAATGGCGGCGGATATCTTTGAATAGAACCGACAACTGACTTAAAGTCCACCGCAACTTCTTTTCTAAAGTTCCGTAACTGGGTTGAGAGGCGTATTGAATATCCATAACTATTTAAATACCTATTGTTTAGTTCAAAGACAAGGCTTTTGAAAATTTTGTAAATCTACGCTGATCTTGTTCACTTTTATAGCAGGAACCCAGGGCGGTCTCCAACAGCCGATTTCATGGTCGACACATCTGGCTTAAACCAAATGTATTTAGATTTGTGCTTTTTTGGCGGGTCAGGTACTTCAGCTAAATAGGGATGGTTTGGCCGTGAATTTTGAAGAATCAATTCGTAAAGAGTTTGGAAAGTACTTAAAAAAGGCGCGAAAGCGGGCCGATGTGACTCAGCAAGAGATTGCCGCACGCTGTGGCTACAAGAATGCTCAATTTATATCAAATATTGAGAGAGGCACCTGTTGGCCTCCTACTTTGGTTTTAAAGGAGATGTCCGATCGCTACGGGGTCTCGAAAACCGAGCTGTTGGACAAATTGGTCTATTACAGACGCCAAAGTTGGGCCAGCGAGCTGGGTTTGGCCGCTCGCTCTCGTTTTCGAAAATCCGTCCGCTAAAACCTCTATTTTTTCATATATTTTTCAGCCAGAGAACGATGGCGATTGAGCAAAGGGGTCTCTTGGCCCGAAATCCAAATCCGTTCAGCCCAACTGGTGGGCTCTAATGGGTCGGCATTCCACAGCACCAAATTGGCCTCAGCGCCTTTTTCGATGCGTCCTCTTTTCAGCCCAAAAATCTGGGCCGGTGTTTCGGTAATGGCCGTGAGGGCGGCCTCTTGTGGCAATCCATATTTCACAGCAAAGCCGGCCTCTTGCCGGGTGCGTCCATAGCCAAAGCCGGTGCCATCTACGATAATGATTTCCACGCCCTTATCATTAAGGAAAGCCGCTTGGTCAAAGCGAGCACGCAGTTGATCGAAGGTTTGAGGCGTCTGGGCACTGGGAGTCAACATCACTGGTATGTTGTTTTTCTTCAATTGATCGGCCACCATCCAGGCCTCAGCCCCTCCGGAAATGACAAGTTTGAGTTTGGGGTGATTTTTTTGCAAGTTCACCACGTTTTTAATGTCCGAAGCCCGATGGGCCTCAAAAACCCAAGGGACGTCTCCCGCAAGAACAGGGCCCATCGCTGCCAAATGGCGGGCCGAGGTTTGGCTTTTCCGCACTTGTCCCTTATTAAAGGCTTGGGGATTTTTTCTATACATGGCTGCATCATCTAAAAACTGGCGCAGGTTTGACCACATCTGCGCCCGATTCTGCTCCAAAGCGCCACCTTTTGTGATGCGCCCAAACAGGGCCGCGTCAGAATCTAAGACCTGCTGGGGCATTAAATCAAAGGCCACGCCCATACTGCTGACCAGACCGCCACTGATTCTTGAAACAGCGGTTAAAATACCTTCTTGGCGGGTGTTGGCGATGCGGGTGTTATGGGTGTCTAAGGCATCCACGGATCGATAATCGGGGGTCGGTAAAGGATCTTGGGTGTAGGCGTCCTGAGCTTTCGAATCCAATTCGATATCGAAAAGTCCCAGTTGGGTATCCGACTCAATAAATCCAGGAGTGAGTCTTTTGCCCTTGCCATTGATGCGAGAAACCTCTTTGCTCACCGATTTTGGATTGATAGCTGCGATCTTGCCTTGTTCAACCAAGACAGACAGTCCTTGTCGCCACTGACCTTTGATGAAAGCCGTGGTGTTTTCAATTAGGAAGGGGCCATCGGTTTGTTTTTGCAAATCCAGGGCCGTGCTGCTCCAAGGAATCTTCTCTGTATCAGGTGGTGTTGAAAAAAGACGTCCATCATTGAAGGCCATGTCGTGGACGCCAACCTCAAAATCACTGCGAATTCTTTCTTTGTCCTGGCGATCTAAGACTTTTTCGCCATTGATGAAAACCATTTGCGCCTTGGCATAAACCGAAAAAGGGTGATTGTCCCAGGCCACAATATCAGCCATTTTTCCCTCTTCAAGAGTGCCGATTTTATCTTCAAGTCCTAAAGCCCAAGCCGCATTCTTTGTGACCCAAGCCAGGGCTTGGTCTTCACTGAAGTTCAGACCCAGTTTTTTGGCTGAGGAAAGAGCCTTGCCCGCCTCTAAATTTAAAAATCGAACATCTACGGCTGAGTCTGAATGGATAATGGCTTTGGCTCCAGCTTGTTCTATAAGAGCAGCATTGTAGGGGATGCCATCGTAGGCTTCAGCTTTAAAGCCCCACCAATCGGCCCAGGTGGCCACCGCCACATTTTCTTTGGCCAGCCGGGGCGCGACCTTATAAGCTTCCAGTCCGTGATGGATGGCCCGAATTTTAAAGCCAAACTCTTGAGCCACATCCAAAATGGCACTGATGTCATCCGCGCGGTAGCAATGAAAATGAAGGAGAATTTCACCCTTTAATACTTTCACCAAGGTTTCCATGGTTAAATCGCGGTCAGGGATTTTACCTTTTTTAACATCCGTGTCTTTTTGTTTGCGAGCGTACTCAAGGGCTTTTTGAAAGTATTTACGGTAAGCGGCGACATTTCCCATTCGAGTCATCAACTGTTTGCCCAAATAAACCCGTTTCGGGTTTTCTCCGCAAGCCATCTTCAAGCCTTGTTTGGCGCCCGGAAAACGCATTTCGCGAGCACTGATCTTGGGAATCAGTTTGGCAACAAAAGATCGACCGCCGATTAAATTCCCCGAGCCCGGTAAGACTTGAATGGTGGTGATGCCTCCGGCTAGGGCGCGCCACAGATCCGGGTCTTGCGGCCAAAATCCGTGCTCGGCCCAAACGTGGGCGGTGTTAGGTGCCACCATTTCATTACCATCGTTGTGAGCGTCCACCGATGGTGAAGGGTAGACCCCCATGTGCGAATGAACATCAATAATTCCTGGAGTTAAAGTCAGACCGTCTCCAGAAATCACCTGCGTGCCCTCGCTGGTTTCAATGGGTTTTTCGGAGATTTTTTTAATCACTCCTTTTTCCATCAGCAAATTGGCTTTTTCATAGGTCACTCCGGCGGCGGTCATGATTCGTGCCCCTTCAATCAAAACAGGCAGAGAGTCCATGGGGAACGGTTCGGGTTGCAGGATCTCGGGATTTTTATCCAGATAATTTATTTTTGAGTTTTTTTCAGGTGTTTTCGAGCAATGAATCAGACTGAAGCAAGAGCCAATGCACAAAATGAAAAGCATGAGAAATTTCATGGAGTCTCCTTTGGAAAGGGGACTATAAAAAAGCGGTAAAAAAAGTGCAACCACTGGACATTTTATTAACCTCTGACTAATGTCATCGTTTATGATTGTTGTAAAGAAATTTGGCGGGACCTCGCTGGGTTCGCTTGAGCGAATTGAAGCCGTGGCCGATCGTATTAAAGAAGATATTGAGAGCAAAGGGGAAAGTCCCATTGTCGTCGCCTCAGCGATGAGTGGTGAGACCAACCGCTTGATATCATTGGCTCATCAAGTAGCACCCCATGACCGTTCTCCGGCTTACGACATGCTGTTGGCCTCGGGTGAGCAGGTTTCTATTTCTCTTTTAGCCATGGCCCTTCACAAACGAGGCGTCAAAGCCCGTCCTTTGTTGGCCTTTCAATTGGGAATTTTGACGGACTCGCTGTCGAGTAAGGCGACCATTCAGCACATTCGCACCGAATTGATGCAGAGCTTGGTGGATGACAATGTGGTGCCCGTGGTTGCTGGTTTTCAAGGCATAGACCCGAAAGAGAATATCACCACTTTAGGACGCGGTGGCTCAGACACCACCGCTGTGGCTTTGGCCGCCGCCTTAAAAAACGAGATTTGTGAGATTTATACGGATGTGCCAGCGATCTTTACAGCGGATCCGCGTTTGGTGCCGAAGGCTCAGCCGTTAAAACAAATTTATTTTGATGAAATGATGGAGATGGCCTCTTTAGGTTCAAAAGTTCTACATGCTCGTTCTGTTGAATTGGCTTCGAAGTTTGGCGTCAAAATTCATCTTCGTTCCACATTTGAAAAGAAAGAGGGAACCTGGGTGGTTCCGCAAGGAGATAATATGGAAAAACCAGTGGTCACATCGGTCACCCATGATCCCAATACGTCCGTTTTTAAACTTTATCCAACACCTGATACCTCTGAATTTTTAGCGCAACTTTTTAGTCAATTGGCTGAAAAAGGAGTGGTGGTCGATATCATCACCCAAAGTCAAAACCCGGAAGGCCAACGCCTGGCCTTTTCGGTGCACTCGGATGACACGCAAGTGGCTATGGAATTGATTAAAACCAAAGTTGATGCCGCCACCAAAATTGAATTGATCAATGACATGGCTAAAGTTTCAGTTGTTGGTGTGGGCATGCAGAATCAATACGGTGTTGCCGCTCGTTTCTTCAAAGCCCTTGGGCAAGCGGAAACTCCCATTCGATTGGTGACAACCTCCGATATTAAAATTTCTGCGGTGATTGAAAAATCCAACTTGGAAAAAGCCGCCAATGCTCTTCACACGGAATTTCGTTTGGATGGAATGATGCAATGAGCTTGAATTATCAAGGCGATAAACTTTTTTTAGGCCGGCAGGGTGATTTGCAAAAGATTATGGACGAACAGGGAGGACACCCTTGTTACGTGTATGATCTGGCCAATATTAAAAATCGGTTTGAGAAACTGTGCGAGGCTCTAAGTCCCCTGCAAAATCTAAAAGTGCATTACGCTTTGAAAGCCAACGCCAACTCTGAAATCTTGAAGTCGTTTTTAAATTGGGGCGCCGGAGTCGACGTGGTGTCGGCGGGCGAAATGCAGTGTGCCCTTGAACACGGCTTTGCTGCCGAGAAAATCATTTTTTCCGGAGTCGCCAAATCCGTGGAAGAAATTGATGCAGCCATTGATGTCGGGATCAAGCAGATCAATGTAGAATCCCCTCAAGAGTTGATTCGCATCGGTCAACGAGCCCAGGCCAAAAACAAAAAAATGGCGGTGGCTTTTCGAATGAACCCAGAGGTCAACCCTGTCACCCATCCCTATATCACCACGGGTATGAGTGAAAATAAATTTGGTATGGATCGTTCTTTCGTTCCCCAGCTTGTGCGAATTTTAAAAGAGTTCCCGGAAAACCTTAAATTGCGAGGATTGACGATGCACATTGGGTCGCAGCTCCTCGACTTGCAGGCCATTAAAGAAGCCATCCAAAAATTGCGCTCCATCAATCACGAATTGGATGTTTTGGGCTTTCCCACTGAAAGTATGGACATCGGTGGTGGTGTCGGAATTCACTACGATCAAATGAGTGATGAGAAAGATTTTAAAACCATTCAAGAATACGGCGCCATCGTTGCCCAAGCTTTAAAAGACTACACTGGGGAAGTGATGATTGAGCCGGGCCGCGTTTTGGTGGGGCGAGCCGGAGTGCTATTGTGTCAGGTCGAGTATATAAAAAAAACCTCAACCAAGACCTTTGCCATTGTGAACACAGGAATGCATCATCTGATGCGTCCGGCATTGTATCAAGCCATCCACCGTATCTTGCCGGTGGTCAAAGATGACAGTTTATCGACCCATTCATACGATGTGGTCGGTCCGATTTGTGAGTCTAGCGATTCCTTAGGAAAAAACCGGATCCTGTCTGAGCTGAAACAAGGGGATTACCTGGCCATTTGCGATGCTGGAGCCTACGGATTTTCCATGGCCAATCATTACAATCTTCACCCCTTTCCTCAAGAAGTGGTCTTAAAAGACTGATACCACTGATTAAAATAAGAATGTCACAAAACCCGAAAAGCTTCGAATAAGGCTGTGTTGCGGGCGGAGATCTGCAAGATCGTCTGGCTGGCGCCTTTAAATTTTTACGATGACGGGGGAGTCTATGAAGTTGCATAAAATAAGTCTAATTTTAACGTCTATTTTGGTGGTCGTTGCCGGCTGTTCTGAAAATGATGGCACCGCGGCCAATGGTCAGGCTTTGGGATCTGAGATCCAGCTGCGCCTCAATGGTTTAGAAAAAACCTCCGGGCAACATTATGAGGGCTGGGCCGTCGGTGCCAATGGTGTGACCTCAACCGGCCGATTTAACATCAATGATGATGGCGACATTGTAGCGGTGAACGCTGCTGGACAAGCTTTGGCTGTGTTGGGTTCGGAAACGGCTGCGTTTGCCCTGCAAGATGATGCTGATAGCTTAACCGCCTTTGTTTTAACAATTGAGCCCGATGGAGACACCGATGCCGGCCCCAGTGCCATTCACTATTTAGAAGGTGGCTTTGAAAATGGCGTCGCCAAAGCCACTTTGCAAGAATCAGGGGCTGTGGGTGCCAGTTTTTTAAATTCCACGGGGTCTTTTATTCTAGCCACTCCGACCAATGGACCAAGCACCCACAACCAAGGCATTTGGTATGTCAGTGGTGGACAGCCCAGCTTGAACCTTCCTGATATAAATAACAGCTTCGCGTACGAAGGCTGGATCGTTAATACCGAGACAGGGGAAGTGGTTTCCACTGGGGTTTTTGATCAGGCCAGTGGTGCCGACAGCGATGGACCGGGAGACGCCGCTGGACCCAATGCGGCTCCGCCGTTTCCTGGGCAAGACTACATAAATCCAGCGCGGATTTTAAATGATGGACGTCATATGGCAGTGATTTCCATTGAACCGGTGCCCGATTTTGATCCGGCCCCGTTTACATTGAAGATTCTAAGTCGGCCGATTGCCGATGGACAGACGGTAACCACGGATGTGCCACTGAACAACATTAGCAACGAGAATGATATTTTTATTGAGGCGACAGTGAACTGACAGACACGGGGGCGTCTGACCCCCGTTCTAAAGAGGGCTTTCGATAAGCCCTTCACGTTGTAAAATTTTAAGTGCATTGGTGCTTTGTGAAGGGCCTTGTTTAATTTTATAATCAAACATCAAGTCCTCATGATCCCACTGTTCACTAAAATGGTAATTGCTAATCGCTGCGCTTTGGTCCGCCAAGGCGGTGAGCTCAAGATCATGGGTCGAAATGAAGCCATAAGCATTGGCTTTAATAATCTGCTGTAAATACTTTTGGTTGCCGATTAATCGTTCGCGATTGTTGGTGCCTCGCAAGGGCTCGTCGATAAGAAACAAAATCTCTTGGCCTCGGGCCTTGTCTAAAATCAGTTTCATACGCTGAACTTCAGCATAAAAGTAAGATTGACCGTCGCGAAGAGAGTCGCTGACGCGGATGCAAGAAACCAAAGGCATGGGTTTGAACAAAAATCGTTTCGCAAAAACCGGGGCGCCGATATTCGCTAAACAGTAATTGATGCCCAAGGCTCGTAAAAAAGTCGATTTTCCACTCATGTTAGAACCGGTGATAATTATCACCGACTTCGCATCCGGAGCGAAGTCGTTGGTGACAACAGTGTTCTGGTTTAACAGGGGATGTGAGAGTGCCTCCACTTGCACAAAGGTTTCCGACGGTTCGGCCCACTCGGTCTGATGGTAAAGTTTTAGGTTGGCCAAACTGGCGCAGGCCTCCAGTTCGACAATCTCTGGACTCCAGGCTTTAAAACTGGTGGATAATTTCTTGCGTGTTCGTTCAGCCAATTCAGCCAACAGAAAATCCCATGGCGCCATAAGATTCAGGATGTAGAAAAGAATCGGATTGGTTTTCATGCTCATCAAACTGATCAATCGATTTAAACCGCGGACGTCCTGGGTGGCCTGACGCTTTTTCAAGGCTTCGGCGCCAGCAATATTCTGAGCCAGGTTTTCCAAGACCGGTGTGCGCTCGCCAAGGCTGGTGAGGTCCGTGTGCAAATCTTGTAGCCTTGAGAACACGTGCTGCGTGCGACCGATAAAGCTGAGCACGGAGCCAATGTAAATCAGAAGTGCGGCTTTCCAAATAAGTGAAGGCAAGCCCAAGACAACGGCTGCGATGACACACAACCAAGACAGTGGAACAATCCATTTCCAGGTCATTTTTTCTTCAAAAAACGATCGGTTCACTTCTTTTTCAATGCGGGCAAAGTCGATCAGGATATCGGGCTTGCGAAGCTGTAGGCGTCGAAGCAATCCGGGGAACTGAGTCAGAGCTTTGATTTTCTGATGCCGATGATTGCGATCGTGATCTTTAAAGTGTTGGCACATCCAATAGTTTAACAGGGTTTGGCCTTGCAAAGAGAAGCAGCGGTCGATGGCCGAAAAAAACAAGCCGAGATCCAAATCTCTGGCTAAATTGGCATCGAACATATCTTCTGGGCGAGTGAAGTGAGTCAGGTGACCTTGGTGAAAATCCCATTGATCGTGATAAAACTTTTTTAGATCCTGCAAGCGCTCCACAAAATTAAAAACCTGTCGCGATTTTCGAAAGAAAACAACAAAGGCGGGCAACAGCAGAAACAGGGCGATCAATTCTAAATGAAAGCCTTTCACAATTTGTGAGCTGACCAATAAAACAAAGACGCCCAGGCCCAGAATCAAACGCCAGCTTTGCAATTGAGACAAGATCTGCTGGTAATGGTCAATAAAACCATCGATTCGAATTTCTTTTTTTGCCAGTTGAGCCACGTGATCCAAGGGATTCCCTTCTGCGAAGTGCTTAAAAAAACATCACTAACATAATCGAATTCTATTTTATGGAAGCTCATCCAAAAAAACAAAGGATAATCTCGCAAAAACAAGGGGTTAAAAGGCACCTGCGTTGCTTTTGTTGCAGGCTGCTGATACAGCTATAGGATAAAAGCGAACACCCTAGGCCGTAAGAGCCTTAGCAAGAACAATTGGACACTTGAAATGGAAAAGCTCAGCGACAAAGAGGAAATCCGCCGCCGGAGGACCTTTGCTATTATATCTCACCCCGATGCCGGTAAAACCACCATTACCGAAAAGCTGATCTATATTGGTGGAGTGATCCATGAGGCCGGAGAGGTCAAAGGCAAAGCTGGTAAAAAAGCCGCCACCTCGGATTGGATGGCCATGGAGCAACAGCGGGGTATTTCCATCACGTCGAGCGTTTTGCAATTCGATCACAACGGGCAAAGGATCAATCTTCTCGATACACCTGGTCATAAAGACTTCTCAGAAGACACCTATCGCACTCTGATTGCTGCTGACACCGCTTTGATGTTGATCGATGTGGCCAAAGGAGTGGAGGAGAGAACGAAGAAACTTTATGAAGTCTGTAACTTTCGTAAAGTCCCCATATTCACTTTTATCAACAAGTGTGACCGTGAAGGTAAGGTGCCGTTAGAGTTGATTGACGAGATTGAAAGCACTTTAAAGATGAAATGCTTTCCCGTGAATTGGCCTTTGGGTTTGGGTGGATTGTTTTCGGGAATTTACGACCGCATCTCAAAACAAGTGATTCTCTACAATAAAGAAACCGCAAAAGAGACCATTATTCCTGTGGATTCTTTAGAAGATCCGCGCTGGAAAGAATGGATTCATCACGACATTTTAGAAATGGTGCTTGAAGAAATTGCCCTTATTGAAATGGACAGTGCTGAATTTTCCATGGAGCAGTTTATGAAAGGTGAGATATCACCGGCTTTTTGGGGCAGCGCTAAACTGAACTTTGGCGTCGATCAATTTCTTAATTACTTCACCCAGTGGGCACCAGGTCCGGCGCCTCGAAAGTCCCGCGACGGTGAAGAGATCAATCCCTTGGATCCTTCGTTTTCAGGCTTCATTTTTAAGATCCAAGCCAACATGGATCGCAAACACCGGGATCGAATGGCGTTTATGCGTATTTGCTCGGGCAAGTTCTCGCGCGGTATGAAAGTCAAGCACATGCGATTGAATCGCGATGTACGCCTTTCCCATTCGGCTCAGTTTTTAGCACAAGACCGCGAAACCGTGGAAGACGCGTTTGCCGGTGATATTGTCGGTGTTAGTGATCCCGGCCTTTTTCGTATTGGCGATACTCTGACAGGTGGTAAGAAATTTAAATTTGAGAAAATCCCCCAGTTTTCTCCCGAGCTCTTCACACGAGTTTTCGTTAAAGATGCTTTAAAAAGACAAAAGTTACAAAAGGCCCTTTTAGAACTTTCGGAAGAGGGTGTGATTCAATTGTTTATCGATCCGATCATCGGGGCTCAAGATCCGGTGGTGGGCGTGGTCGGGGAACTCCAGTTTGAGGTCCTTCAGCACCGTTTGGAAGATGAATACAATTTGCCAACACGCCTGGATCGGGCGCCGTATACGGTGGCGCGCTGGCCGCGCAATGAAGACGGCGAGCCGGTGGCCGACATCAGTGGCGCCGCCACTGTGTTTCGCGATAAAGACGATCGCCCTGTGGTTTTGTTGAGCAGTGAGTGGGACGTGAATTGGCTGCAAAAAGAAAATGAAGGGGTCACTTTCGGATCGCCTTTTTCGGAAGGGGTGGATCAGTGGATGTAAAAAACCTTTCGCCTCTAAAAATCGATCAGTTGGTGAAGCGGTATGGAAGTTTCACGGCTGTTAATAAAATTTCTTTTGAAATGAAGCCAGGAGAGATTTTCGGACTTCTTGGACCCAACGGTGCTGGAAAAACTTCGATCATCTCCTGTTTAGTGACTTTGCAAGAACCGGACGAGGGGCAGTGTCAGATTTTTGGAATCAATCCGACCAAAGATCCAATCCCTGCCAAGTTACTAACAGGTTATGTGCCGCAAGAGATTATTAATCACGGCTATTTTACCGCCGAAGAGATTTTGATTTTTCACTCTGGTTTTTTTCGTTGTTGGAACAACAAAGAAAGAATTCACTATTTGCTGGAACGTCTGGGCCTTTACGAGCATCGTAACAAGAAGGTGAAGCAGATGAGCGGCGGTATGAAACGGCGCTTGTTGATTGCCAAAGCCTTGGTTCACAACCCGAAACTTTTACTGCTTGATGAGCCAACAGCCGGCGTCGATATTGAACTGCGAGCCTCGCTCTGGGAGTTTGTCAGAGAATTAAAGAAAGACGGGATGTCAGTGTTATTGACAACACATTATCTCGAAGAGGCTGAAGAACTTTGCGATCGCGTTGGAGTGATTCAAAAGGGCCACCTTCGAAAAGTGGGACCAACAAAAGAACTGATCAAGCAGTTGACCGAGCGCAAAGTGTCTTTGATTTTTAAAAACGGCGGCAAGGTTGATGAAAAGTCTCCTTATTTTCACGGCTGGGAAGGCAATCAAGCCGAATTTATTATCCCACAAAAGCTGGGTGTTGGTGATTTGTTGGCAGAATTGAAATGCGATATGCGCGACTTAATGGACATTCGGATCACCGAAGGCAACTTAGAAGAGGCCTTTGTTCGGATTTTAGGCGAAGGGGAGGCCTTATGAATGTGGCGCCATCATTGCGACCGTTTTTCACCCTCTATCATCGAGAGATTCGACGCTTTATTAAAGTGGCCGTACAAACTGTATTCGCTCCGATTGTTAGCTCCGGGCTTTACCTTCTGATTTTTGGTGTTTCATTGGGGGGCAAGATCAATATGGAAGGGGGAGTTAGCTACTTGGCCTTTCTTATTCCTGGTCTGGTGATGATGTCAGTTTTAAACAACTCCTACCAAAACTCATCAAGCTCCATCGTCTCTGGAAAGTTCGGCGGCGACCTGGAAGACTGGCGCATTGTGCCTCTCAGTCCTCAGGCCATTCTTTGGGCCCTTTCTCTGGGAGGTTTGACTCGTGGACTGATAGTTGGCTGCATCACTTTGATGGTGGGAGAGGTTTTCTATTACGTCATGAATGGGGAGATTTTAATTCCCAGCAATGTGGGTCTTCTGATTGTCTTTTTATCAATTGGCGGCCTCAGTTTTTCCATGTTTGGTATCGCCATTGCCTTTTGGGCTAAAACATTTGATCACGTCAGTGGGGTGGGATCGTTCGTGATTCTGCCACTGATTTATTTAGGGGGCGTGTTCTTCTCTTTGGATGGTTTGCATCCGTTTTGGCAGACCCTTTCCAAGGCCAATCCTTTGCTTTATTTTATCAACGGTGTTCGATACAGCATGCTAGGGCAAAGTGACGTGGCTTTGGGGATGGCGTTCTTGGTGTCCTTGGCCGCCATGTTTATCTTTTATGTGATCGCACTGCGAATTTTAAAAACAGCACAGTACAATCGTTGGTAAAGGGCTGTTTATGAAACCAATCCTGACCTCGTGTTTTCTGGTCTTTTTTACGACCGTCGGATTTGGCCAATCCCTGGGCATGCAAGGTTCCTACATTCTTGATAACCACTGGATCACTCTTTCCCAAAACGGCCAGCAGTTTCTGACAATCGGAAGCTTACTGATTGAAGGCGGGCGTCGGGTTCAAGGTTTTGAGGTTCGCTACTCGGTGTTGGGAAGTCATGGTGGCCACTCCCCCAGTCGCGATATCGGCGACGGGCAAATTGTATCGAATATCGATACCGAAGGTGTTGAGTCTTTTAAAATCTATGAGCTCTATGTTGCCAAGAAAGTGCGCGGTCTGGAAGTGTCTTTAGGTTGGAGAGACTTATCAACTCGTTACAACGTCACCGACTCGGCTTTGCTGTTTGTGAATTCGTCCTTTGGTACGACGGCCGAATGGGGGGCCACAGGCTTTCGAGGACCTTCGATTTATCCACAAATATCTTTGGGAGCCCATGCCTGGCTGTGGCTCACACCCAACCTTTATTTTGGGGCGGCGGTTGTTGATCCGCTCACACCAGAAAATTATTATCCCAAACAATTGCAAACCCATGTCCTTCTTAACGAGAGCAATCACATGGCGGTGTCTGAGGTGGGATACAAGAAACCCAAGAGTTTTCATATCGCATTCGGTGGTTGGAACATGGAACAAGCGCAAAGATTGTCTCGACCTCGATTTCAGCAGGCGGGAGTGTATGCAATGGTTTCTGCCAGTATCGCCAATAAATACCATCCTTTTCTACGCTACGGCCATGGCAGTGAACGTCCGGGATTGATTTACGCCAATCGGGTGGCAGGGGTGAACATTCAGAATGCCTTTTCAAAAAAGCGCGACAACGACTTGGGACTGGGCTACACGTCGGCTTATTTGAAAGGAATCAAGACGCCAGAGGAAATTTATGAAATGATTTACCGATATCATTACACCCAAAAACTCAGTCTGGCTTTAAGCAGCCAGTGGGTTATTAACCCTTTTTTTTCGAATCAGGATGGACAAGTTCTGACTCTTCGAATTCAAATCCGCAGCCCCAAGAGCTAAGCCTGAACAAGACAGGCTTAAACTAAAAAGGCAGGGCGCACTGCCAAGTCGAGCTCTTTACGGAAAGAGACGGCCTTTCTGAAAGGTGTTGAAGCTTTAAACATCAGTCATTAAAAGCAGTTAAAGCCAAATTGTGGGCGACACCTGTCAATTCTTTAAACACTCAAAAAGGCTGTAGGAGCCATACACAGGGGCCTATTCTTGCAACTAAAAAAAAGGACGGATGGAGGTTAAATTCATGCAAATTTATAAAATCATTTTATCAGCGGCGATAATGATCCCCTTAAATACCGCTTGGGCGGAGCGAACGGCCACGCGTGCGGAGTTGATCGCCTTATGCAATGGTACAGCTCCCAGCGGATTGCGTGTGGTTAGCAATCCTGATGTCTTGCAAGCGGCATGTGCTCAACTCAGAGCCTCTGGAACTCCTGCTGCCGAGGCCGTCAGTCCCGGTGCGGTGACCGAAACCGCTGTTTTTCCAGCTTTGGCTGATGCCGCTTCAGTGCAACAATCCGTTGCAGCCTCTGCGGCGCCGGTGGCCTCATCGGGGGTGGCGGCTGATCCGAGCAATCCTTGTTCTGACCCCGCATTGACCGCCTATATTCCTCCACGACAAACCCAAGGCATCCCGAGTTTTTCAAACAACATGGGAACAGGGCGCGATAACCAAATTGCTCAGGCCGTGCGGAGCGGTAATATACCGGATTTTTTAAGAAACCTTCGCCCTGTCACCGTCAATGCGAACTCTTGCATGGGATCGTCAAGTGCCATCACTTTTTGTGTGATGCCAGACTATCTTTCTGTTGGGGATAATCAAAATTATATTCACACCCCAGTTGGTATTGATGCTGCAACACAAATGGCGGGAGAGATGGGTTTCTTTTTGCCGACGACCCGAATGGTGGATGCCATTTATAGTCAAGGCCAAGCCCGCGTCGCACCATCGACAAGAACACCTAACGCCTCAATGACCACGACCTCCGTTTTCACTGAACACAGTCGCTCCGTACAAAGGCAGTTCGATGGCCGCGAGAATTTGTTGCGAGTCGGTCACAAGAAAG
Organism: uncultured Pseudobdellovibrionaceae bacterium; assembly: GCA_964588335.1. Taxonomy (GTDB): domain Bacteria; phylum Bdellovibrionota; class Bdellovibrionia; order Bdellovibrionales; family JAGQZY01; genus JAGQZY01. The sequence goes on from CAZPOV010000003.1 coordinate 27,477, forward strand.
ATGTGGTTATGACCAATCGGACGGGTGGGGTTCCCATCTATGGATGGCATCGGCCTGGAGGTTCGGCGATTCAAAGTCTTTATCTTGGTCACCAAAACGATTACTCCGACTACAGTCATGGGATCCGAATGGTCAGCCAGCAGGCTTTTGTTAATGGCCAGAGGTATGCTTTAGCCGACCTGTTAAGAGACCCACAATGCAGTCAAGCGCTCTCCAGTGAAGGATCAATCTCAGCTCAAACTTTGGCTCGTTATCCTGATCCGGTGGATGCTCCCGCAGCAAGTCCTCGTCCTGCGGGTGGTGAGTCCCAGCCGAATGTAAGATAAAAATCTTTTCGAGACGCTGTTTGTTTCTAATTTTTCAGATGTGAAGAGCTTCGACACCTGTTTAAACTTCTTCCGACAATTTACGCCAGCGTCGTTGAATGCCCTGAGAGAGCTTTGAATGGCTTGTGAGGCGGGCTGTTCTGGCATTTCTGTTGCATTTTACTAAGGTAGTTGTTTTACAACTAAGGAGTCTTCATGTTTCGTTTGCTAGTCATTTCACTCAGTTTTGTTTGCTCATCGGCTTTTGCCGCTGACAATATTACGACGATCTTTGCCGATGGTCAGTTTACTGCCAGCCCCTACGGAGTGGCTTTGGCACGGGAGTGTATGAATCCCAGTAGTATTCGCGACGCCAGACAGGTTCAAATTTTTGCCAATCCGGCGGGGCATACGGATCACATGCTTCATGACATCAGTCTACCTGTTTCAGATAGTGGCCAAGCCTTTGTTCACCGGATCGTCGCCAATCGTGATGGTGACGGGGTTGATATCAATGGACCAGGCCGAACTGAAAACACCCATCCTCGTCGCTATTTTCAAAGAGCCTTGGAACTTGAAGATGTGAATCGTGTGATGATTTTCTTAGGAATCAATGAAATTAACAGTCGCAATGAAAATTGGACCCGGTTGGCCCAACAGGTTCGTGAAGCTGGCAAGCAGTGTGTGGTTTCACTCCCAACGTTAACATCCAACACGGCGATGAACCAAAGAGTTCTGGCTTACAATCGCTATGTTTCACACCAGCTTGAAAACTCCAATTGCCGTATCGTCGATACCAGTAACACATTAGAGGAAGATCCAGAGCAGCATGTTTTATTTCAAACCGACGGAAACGGTATCCATATTTTATCGAGCAGTGCCGGATCGGCCGCCCGAGCCACTTGTCGAGCCTTTGCCGAAACCTTTTCTGGACCTGAGGCTTTGGATCCACAGGATGAGCCTGAGTTAGAAGATGCGCCGCGAGAAGAGAATCCTGCTCCCACTCCCGGTATCAACTTCGAAAATATAGATACCGACGATCTACCATTTTTAGCCCCTTCAGAGATGTAGGCCAAAGACTGATTTTTGTTGTAAACAAAAGTCAGTCAAAAAACCTTTCGGTGTTTTCAAAAAAACTGACTCCGCGGGTCGAGAGCTTCGTCACGTTTTGGTTTTTTTTCTCTATTCATAAAAAATGACCTTTCATTTTTTCAGGTGGTAACGAAACGAAGTTTGTAATTTTGCACTTTGACCAGCGACGCCGGCATTGGCTATCTCCATTTTCACAAAACAAGTTTTCTAAAACTTTAAAAAAAGGGGAGATAAAATGAAAAAATATTTATTCGCTATTGTGGCTGTAGCCACATTTGTTGGGACAGCTAACGCTCAATACTATTCGTGGACCGATTTCGACAAAACTCAAGTCCGATACAAGTTGTCCGGTTATGCAACACCTGAAGCAGCGCAAACGGCGGCCGTGGCTTCGATGCAAAACCTTTTGAATGGTGTTTTACCACAGGTTCGTATGACTCAGAGCAATCGTGACGAGTGTCGCGATGTGAACTCAAGCCGCTCGAAAAATGCCATCAGTGACTACATCGAGCGTCGCGGTCAATACTCAGGTGTTAAAGCCTACGGGTTCACTTTGTCAGAAAGCTTTGATGTGAACGGTAATCCAAGCTACGGAGCTGACGTAAAAGCCCAAATTCCTTGCTTAGATAAGGACGCATAAGACTTTACTTTCCTACTGATGTTTGTGCTTCCGGGTCCCTAGGGGCCCGGATTCTATTATTTGTACTGTTGTCGTGAGCCCCAATATTTGAATAAACCAACAAGACCTTTTGAATTTCTATTAATGTCTGAGTCTCCCCACCGAGGTAATCTTAATTTTTATTTGATTAAGGTGATTTTTTGGGTTGGATTTAGAAAAAGACAATCAAGCGTAACCATTTTTTGGGATGGTGCCCGCTTCAGGGTTTCCGTTAATCGCCAAAAAAAATCCCTTCCTATTGAGCCTTCAATCAGCCTTGATCAAGCCATCGTCGGTTTTGTTGGAGGATTGACGAGGCGCTTTTATTAAAAGCGGCGACGTGTTTATAATTGAATGGGATACTCAGGGTTGCAAAAAAGAGAGGGGTTGAAAAGGCATGAATTCAATTTTCACTACAGTCCAAAAGGTTTTTGCCGGTTTTAGTAAAGATGAGATATTCACTCGTTCCGCAGCGTTGGCTTTTTACACCACTTCCTCTTTGGGGCCATTGGCGGTTCTGGCGGTTTTTTTTCTTAGTATTTTGGACCTGGATCTGCAAGACAGTATTGTCGATCAAGTTCAGGGTCTTCTGGGGACTGAAAGTGCGACGGTCTTTCAATCTGTATTGGACTCGGCCAATAAAAGGCCGGACCTGTCGTCCTTCAGTGGGTGGGTGGGCGCCGGAACCTTGGTGTTTTCTGCAAGTTTAATATTTGCCCAGATACAAACCACGTTGAATCAAATATTTGAAGCTCACGATGTTCAAGAGCCAAATCCCGAGCAGTCTTGGGGACAGATGCTGCAAGGTCTGATCGTTGATCGCTTGGTTTCTATTGGCGTTTTGTTGGCGATTTTGTTTATCTCGGTGGTTTCTTTACTTTTGTCATCGTCTCTGGCCTATTTGGTTCCGAAAGGGGAGACGTTTTTATCTTATACAATCAACGAAGTTGTGAGCCTTTTTATTTTCACCATGGTGTTTGCAGTGATCTTTAAATGGATGCCCGACCGAAGATTGAATCTTAAAGACACTCTGATCGGCGCCAGTGTGACCGCCTTACTTTTTGAAATCGGCAAATTTGGAATTGGTTTGTACATTGGACACAGTGCCATCGGTTCTGCGTTTGGAGCCGCCGGCTCCTTAGTTGTGCTATTGGTTTGGGTTTATTACTCGTCCTTAATCATGTTTCTTGGTGCCGAGGTGTGTTGGGTGACATTGTTAGCCAATCAACACAACAGATCTCAACAAAAATAGTTGCAGGCCAATAAATAAGGTTCTGGCTCACTTGTGCTGGGTTTGAGCTTGAGCCTCGTTGGTTCGAAGAGAGTCGGCGTGGGTCTTGCCAATCTGAAAAAGGCAAATTGGATAGAGGAACAAAAATGGCCAAACCTTGACGGCATAAACATCAAAAACCGACTGTTTGTAGGCCTTGAAAAGATCCGAGTAAAGAACAGACACGCAGGTCAGTGTGAAGATAATCAAGAGCCAGCGTAATTTTTTATTGGCAAAGAATGTAACATGAATGCCAAAAGCCATCATTGCGATGATAAAAGTGGGGCTTTCCGACTTATGATTAAAAACCACCATAAAATAACAAACCGCAATCAATCCTAACAGGCGTCCTGAGGCCGGGCTGTTACGAAAAACTGCGAAAGTTCCCAGCAAACTGATGGCTCCTAAAATTTGAAAGGGTAGATTGTTGAAATTCAGTCCGCTGAATCCGTAAACCACGCCCATCAAGGAGAACCCGTGGGACTGGGCCGCATCCATTTTCAAAAGTCTTAGCCATTCTTGATATTGAAATATCAATGAGTTCCAGCTCACTACCACCAGTGGTAATGCAACCAAAAACAAAGTGACAGCAGATAACATCAAAAGGTTTTTGCATAGAAATTTTGGGCGGCGCCAGCTGTAGTGGAAGAAGATAAATAGGCTGCCGGCCACGATACCAAAAATCTTTATAAAAAAAGATCCTAAAAGTGAAAGACTGGATTTTAAAGTTTCCTCACTCTCTAAATAAACCCAAAACAGCATGAGCATTGAAACCAAGTGAATGTTGCTTTGAAAACCCTGAGTTGAGCCAATGAACTCAGGCAAACTGATCCAGAAAACACCCTGGCGTTGCGAGTTGGTTAGCGGCAGTTTGATTAAGGCAAAGATGAAGAGTAAGGCGCCAATAAGGTTCCAAAGGGTCGCTCCCAACCAAGGTGGAACAATGGCTAAAGGAGCCATGAACAGAGCGAAGGTCGGAGAGTATTTAAACAAGTCATGGTGTTCGTTGGGGTAGTGGATGTACAAGCTTGTTCCCTCGATCAGGTGATCGAAGGCGGCCCGAAAAATCAACCAATTGTTCATGTGAGCTTTGAAAGCGGTAAATAATGAAAGGCTGACCGATAGAACAATTAGAAATAAAAATGTTTTTTTAAGCTGTTTAAAAACCGCGAGAGTGCTTTGCATTTTATGCCAATCGAACCAGGATACGTCCCAAATGTTCGCCGGCGATGATAGATTGCGCGGCCTCCGGCAGTTCATCCATGGTGATCTCTCGGCTGAGCATATGATCAAGATTTTTAGGTTTCATTTCGCCGGAAATTTTCTGCCAAATTTGTTGGCGTAACTTTTGCGGGCAATTGTTAGAACTGACTCCCAGCAAATTCACTCCACGCAGGATAAAGGGGAAGACAGTGGTGTCTAATTTTTCGCTTTTTGCTAAACCGATGCTGCCCACTGAACCCCAGAGATCAATCCGCGGCAGAATGTAGGATAAGTATTCGCCTCCGACATTGTCGATGGCGCCGGCCCATTTGACGGAGTCCAAGGGGGCTGTTGAAAAATCAAAGTCGGAAACGTCGGTGACTTTCGCAGCACCACAAGCATAAAGCCATTCGCTGTGTTCTTGGCGACGGGTCCAGGCCTCGGTTTCATAACCCAATTGATTAAGGAAACTAAGGGCCAGGGATCCCACTCCACCGGTGGCGCCAGTGACCAAAACTTCGCCTTTTTCAGGGCGCAATCCGTTGTGTTCCATTTGATGAATCGCAAGTGCGGCCGTAAACCCGGCGGTGCCAAAGATCATGGCCTCTTGGGCGGAAAGGTCATTGGGGCGGTGAATGACGATATCAGCCGGCACGCGAAGATACTGTGAGTAGCCGCCACAGTGCTTCTCGCCAAGATTGGCGCCATTGATCAAAACCGGGTCGCCTTCTTTGAAGTTTTTGTTTTGGCTTTCCACCACCGTTCCAGAAACGTCGATACCTGGGATCAGGGGAAGCTGGCGAAGGATTTTGCCTTTGCCGGTCAGAGCCAAGGCATCCTTGTAATTGATGCCCGAGTATTCGGCTTTGATGATGACGTCACCGGCGGTGAGCTCATCAATACGGGTCTCACGGACCTCAGAACGAATCTCTTTGAATTGGTTGGGATCACTGTCGGGGGTGTCGGCCCAAAGGGCTTTGAATGATTTTTCCATATTCTAAACCTAAGGCGCCTTGCGGTTCGGGTCAATTTTCATTATGTTGAGGCCATAAAATTGGGAGCTCTCCATGTTTGAAAAATTATCGGATCGTATGACAGAAAGCCTTCGCAAGCTCTCTGGTAAGTCAAAAATCAGCGAGGCCAATGTTGAAGAAGCCATAAAAGAAGTCCGCATGAGCCTTCTTGAGGCGGATGTGAACTTCAAAGTTGTGAAGCGGTTCATCAACAACGTCAAAGACAAGGCTCTTGGCGAGCAGGTGATAAAGGGCGTCGATCCTGGGCAACAATTTACCAAAATCGTGCACGACGAGTTGGTGGACCTGTTGGGTAATGAGGCTGTAGGGCTTGAAGTCAAAGAGCAACCCACCGTTATATTTTTGGTCGGCCTGCAGGGGGTGGGGAAAACCACCACAGCCGCCAAGTTGTCCCTTCATATTCGCAAAAAGCTTGATAAAAAACCGGCTTTGATTCCGGTGGACGTCTATCGACCGGCGGCCATCGAGCAGCTAAAAACTTTAGGAAAGCAGATTGACGTTCCGGTTTTTAATTCTGATCCACAAATGAAGCCGCAGCAGATTTTGCAACAGGCACAGAGCTGGGCCAAGGAGCAAGAGGCCGATGTGGTGATTGTCGATACCGCCGGGCGCTTGCAATTGGATCAAGAGCTTATGAGCGAGCTGACCGACCTCAAAAAGCTGTGGAAGCCTTCTGAGGTCTTACTGGTGGCCGATGCCATGCTCGGGCAACAGTCGGTGGAAGTGGCCCATGGATTTCACGATCAAGTCGGATTAACTGGATTGATTCTCACCAAAGTGGATGGAGATGCTCGTGGTGGAGCCGCCTTAAGTATTCGTGAAGCCATCGGCATTCCCATTAAGTTTTTGGGGGTGGGCGAGAAACAAAAAGACTTAGAGGTTTTCCATCCCGATCGTTTAGCGTCTCGTATTTTGGATATGGGCGATGTGGTGACATTGGTGGAGAAGGCCCAAGAGGTTATCGATCAGGACGAGGCTCAAGAGGCTGCCGATCGGATGATGAAAGGGGAGTTCACCGCCGAGGATTTTCTGAAGCAGATCCGCCAAATGAAAAAGCTGGGGAGCATGGAAAGTATTATGAAAATGCTGCCAGGCATGGGTGGCATGATGAAGCAGATGAAGAACATGACCCCACCAGATGAAGAGGTGAAGAAGATTGAGGCCATCATATGTTCGATGACAGCCGAAGAGCGCCAGGACTGCCGCATCGTGAACGGCTCGCGGAAAGTGCGCATCGCCAAGGGGTCGGGGACCCGAGTTCAAGACGTGAATAAGTTCGTGAAGCAATTTCAAGAGGCCAAGAAAATGATGTCCGGATTGATGAAAATGGGCATGGGTGGCGGCTTTCCTAAGATGCCATTTTAATTGGCTTTTTCTGCAAACGCTTGTACTTAAAAAAAAGGTTGCTAAATGACTGAAAGGACAGTAACAATGTCGGATTCAATGAGAGGTGAATGAATGGTAGTTATTCGTTTAGCGCGTTTAGGCGCAAAAAAGAGACCGAAATATCGTGTGACAGTGGCAGACTCTCGTTACTTCAGAAATGGTCGCTTTATAGAAGTTTTAGGACATTACAATCCAAACCCAAGAGGGCAAGAGCAAGAAATCACTCTTGATCTCGACAAAGTAAAATCATGGGTTAGCAAAGGCGCACAGCCCACTGATCGAGTGAAAACTCTTATTAAAAAAGCGGAAGCAAACGCGTAAGCGTTTTTTATAAAAAGTAGCAGTACATACTGACGAGGTGACAAATGGGGTACGATCCAACTAGCTTGCGGGACTTGGTTGATTTTATGGCAAGAGCGCTAGTCGACAATCCTGACGATGTTGAAGTAAACGAAGTTGTTGGAGAGCAGACGACCGTTGTTGAACTTTCAGTTTCCAAAGATGATCTTGGAAAAGTGATTGGTAAACAAGGACGAACAGCAAAATCCATGCGAACAATCTTAAACGCAGCCAGCACAAAGCTGCAAAAAAGATCTGTTCTTGAAATTATGGAATAGACGACGTTTCTTAAAAAAACCGAAAGGTTTTTTTAAAATTGAAGTTTCAAAAGGCGCACCCCAGCGCCTTTTTTATTTTGGAAAAAATGACACGAACATTCGACAATTCTAAATTTTACATAATATTTCAAATACAATTCGCTTCCATCAGGGAGTTTTAAATTTATGAATTCAGAGTCTACAGAACAATCAAAATTCGTTTTAATTGGGAAGGTTCATTCGCCTCAAGGCATTCGTGGAGAAATTTTTGTGTCTATTTTTTCCGGCGAAGCCGCCTGGTATGAGCAATGGGACACTTTGTACTTGAGTTCCGATAGCGAAGACGCACCCACTTCTGAAATGAAAATCATAAAATCGAGAGAGCACCAAAAACAAGGACGATGGGGCTTTGCTGTTTCTACAGAAGAGGTGAAAGATCGCAACCGTGCTGAGACCATGAAAGGTTACAAGGTTTATATCCCCGAAAGTTTTTTAATCTCTGAAGAGGGAGAAGGCCTTTACCTGCGCGAGGTTCTTGGCTTTCGCGTTATTGATAAAACTCGCGGCGATGTCGGTGAAGTTATCGGTTTTTCCGGAAATAGCATGCAAGATATTTTGGTGATCGAAGGCGCCAAGGGACACTTTGAAGTTCCCTTTGTCGAGCCGATACTGATGGAAACCGACAAAGACAATAGACTTCTGCAAATGGATATTCCCTTAGGGTTGGTCGCTGGGGAGACACTGTGAAATTTAATGTTGTATCTTTAATGCCAGGCTTGATTGAGGGCGCATTGCAGTACGGCGTCGTCGGGGCGGCCTTTAAAAATGGAGCCTGCTATCTGGAGATGACAAATCCTCGGGACTTCACCGATGACAATCATCAGACCGTTGATGATCGTCCTTTTGGTGGTGGCGATGGGATGTTGATGTTAGCCGAGCCCTTGCAACAAACGCTTAATCATCTACTTCCCAAAGGCCCGGTTTTTTATTTATCGCCCCAAGGACCGACTTTTAACGACGCGCTGGCCACACAACTGAGTTTGCAGTCGGAAGTGACCTTTATTTGTGGTCGTTACGGAGGTGTCGACAATCGTTTTTTGGTGCGCAATAAAATTCAAGAACTGTCTCTTGGAGATTTTGTGTTAAGCGGGGGTGAATTTGCAGCGTTGTCGATGATCGACAGTGTGGTGCGAAAAATACCGGGCGTTTTGGGGCATTGTGCGTCCGCCAGTGAGGACTCGTTTCAGGGGGGGCTGCTGGAAGCGCCTCACTTTACGCGACCTCAAGAGTGGGAAGGTCTTGGCGTGCCGGCCGTTTTGCTAAGTGGGAATCATAAAAAAATCCATGAATACAAAACCTACATGAATCTGGTCACAACCTTGATTAAACGCCCAGAACTGCTAAGACGGGTGCAGGCCCCCTGGCAGAATCTGCTCAATTATCTAGAGGCCATGCCAGACAAAGACTGGCAGGGGACGGGGTTTGACCGTGAACAGGTCATTATGTTGGTGAAGGATCGGATCGATGAGTAAAAAGTTTTGCGTGGCCTTGGTGCACTACCCCGTATTGGATCGGTCGAAGAGGACTGTCGCCACCAACATTACCAATTTTGATATTCATGATATCGCGCGAGCCGCAAGAACCTATGGGGTGGATAGCTATTACATTGTTCATCCCACCGACGAGCAGCTGATGTTTGTGTCACGCATGTTGGACCACTGGCGCGTGGGGCCCGGGAAGAAATTCAATCCCATGCGAAAAACAGCTTTGACCATGGTGGAGCCCATCAAAAGCATTGAGGCGGCAATACGTCACATGGACTCGAAGGATCTGCAAATTCTTGCTACCAGTGCCAAAGAAACCCAAGATCCGCCCCAGTGGGACTGGCACCAGGCCCGTCAAAAATGCCAGGAAAAGGACACGCTTTTGGTGTTTGGAACCGGCTTTGGCTTGAGTCAGGAGGCCTTAGATCTGTGTGATGCCTGTATTGCCCCCATTCGAGGCTATGGAGAGGAAGATTATCGCCATCTGAGTGTCCGTTCGGCTGTGAGTATCGTTCTTGACCGCCTGCGGGGAGAGTGGTAAGAAGTCCGTTCGTCAAGGAGTATAGTGATGTCTGATTTGGTGAGACAAGCCGTTTTGAAGTTACAACCTGAGCCCAAATTTCCTAAGTTTTCCTCTGGAGATACCATCTCCGTTTCTGTGAGAGTTAAAGAGGGAGAGAAAGAAAGAATTCAGGTATTTAAAGGTGTGGTCCTTAAAATTCAAGGAAGTGGACCCAGTAAAACATTTACCGTTCGTAAGGTCTCAGAAGGCATCGGAGTGGAAAGAACCTTTCCGTTCAACAACCCCAACGTGGATTCTATAACTGTTCAAGCTTACGGGAAAACCCGTCGTTCTCGCTTGTTTTATCTTCGTGCTCTTCAAGGGCGTGCCGCTAAAGTTCGTTCTGAACTGGCCGTTATGCGTGAGCAGCGCGAGAAAGCGAAAGAGTCTGAAGCGAAATCAAAAGACAAATAATAAGATTCTTAAAAGCGAATTTTTAATAAAAGGCTTAGTCATAACTAAGCCTTTTGTTTTTTAATATGAAAAGCTGAATTTCGAAGGCCGAAGGGTCGTCGTTTTGGTGCTGTGTTTGCAGTTTCTTTTCTACTTTTCACGCTCATTGTCAGCGCCTTTCCCGCTGATCTTTTTTTCGCGCTTATTGTTAGCAGCTTTCCCGCTGATCTTTTTTTCGTCTTGCTATAAAAACAATCGAATTTGTTGCGCCTTAGCTCTTAGCCTATTTGTTGAATTGGTTTCGGATTTGTGAAACCTTTAAAGGGTTTGAGGGGGCACTTTTGGCGAAATCAAAAATTATTTATGATGCTTTTGAGTGGCGAGGTTTAAAGCCTCAACCTGTGATTGGTGTGGATGAGGTCGGTCGAGGCTGTCTGGCGGGGCCCGTGTATGCCGCGGCTGTTATCATTCCTGAAACCTATGACACTCAAGGGTTGACCGATTCGAAAAAACTTTCCGAAAAACGTCGTGACGAACTGTCAAAGCGGATTCATCAGGGTTGTCAGGTGAGCCTTGGTTTTGCAACTGTTGAAGAGATAGATAAGATCAACATTCTTTGGGCCTCTTTGTTAGCCATGAAGCGGGCGGTGGATGGACTCAAGCAAAAGTCAGCGCATGTGATTGTCGATGGCAATAAAAAGATTCCGAAAGTGGACCTGCCGCAGACGACGATTGTGAAGGGCGACTTTCGAGCCGAGCCGATTGCGGCGGCATCGATTGTGGCGAAAGTTTTTCGTGACAACTTGATGAAAGAATTGGCCACAAAATTTCCGGGATATGGTCTTGAAGGACACAAGGGGTACGCCACTGTCGATCATAAAGAAGCCATCGCCAAATTGGGAGCGCAAGCGTTTCACCGCAAAAGCTTTGCCGGAGTCCGCGAGCACATCCTTAAGTAAGAACAAAGGCGAGTGGGCGGAACAGCGAGCCTTAGAGTATTTTCAGCAACGGGACTACCAAGTGCACGCACGTAACCATGAGGTGGCCGGAGTTGAAATCGATTTGATATTAAAAAGGGAAGCTTGGACATTGGTGGAAGTGAAAGCTCTGCAAATCGATGAAAATATCTCATTTCGACTGTCTTTTTCCCAACAAAAGCGGTTACTGTATGCTCGTCAGGCTTGGCAAAGTCGATACCAGCAGGCGGTGGCCCTGAGAGTGGCATTCGTCAGCCCGGGCCAAATATTGGATTTGGGAATTGAGGATTTATTTTAATTTCGCAACTTTTTTTAAAAGCCGGAGTTTTCGTTTTATGGAGTTGAGATTGAATTTGTTGGTGTTTTTTTCAGCGTTGCTCGCAGTGGGGCCAGCGGTCGGTCAATCCTCTTTGCCTTTGGTGTCAGAGCCCGCAAAGGTTGTTTTGGCCCAGTCTCAAGCTCCGGGTGATGATCGGACGCAATATCAAAGACCGCCATCAAAACGTTATCAGGAGGGTGATCCGAAACCACTGCCTTTCGACCATCGATTTCCGCCACCCGAGGCATCGCCTCAAGCGGCACCCGCACAACCAACCAATCCACCCCCTTTACCGACATCTCATCAAGATCCTTTGGAATGGAGTTTTAAACCTTTTGTTGAAACTCAAGCCCCGTTTTATGCTGGCCTTGGAGGAGCGGTGGTTTGGCGAAACCAACTGGATTTGCGATTGGGTGTCGGAACCATGCCGCAACCCTATGCTGCCATCATTGGCGAAACCGCCGCCTATTATGGCGAGAATCCGGCTTATAGCGAAGCGATTCAAGACTCCTTTGAAAACAATTGGGCGTTGCGCGGACAAGTGGAGTACGGATTCTCTCAACATCCCAGTCGTTGGTTTTTGGCTTTCGGTGCGACTCGCATTCAAACTCAAGGACGCTCCGATATACCCACGGTTGTGCAAGCTGTGACCGGCGAGGATTTTTCAAACCTTATCAACTTGCTTCGACTGGCGGGACGAAGCACCGACGTCAATATTGAAGGTCATGTGGTGCTGGTTGATTTGTCGTTGGGTCGCTATTTTGCATTCGACGAGCAGTGGGCTTTGAAAATCAATGTCGGTGTGGCCAAGGTTGTCGACGCTGAAACTGAAATGTCGACAGAGCTTCCGGCCTTTGACTCATCGCCAGGTGGTCAGAATTTGATCAACGCCACTGAGTCGGATCTTGAACAGGTCTTGTTGGATTACGGTGTCTCACCAACATTGGGATTGTCACTGAACTATCAATTTTGATCCCTTTTAAGAGGTTAAAAACCTATGGGGCGGATCTCGTAAGGACATTGGTCCTGGTTGCTTTTAAAGGCAAGTTAAGAAACAATATTGTTATGGAACGGCATCGTCGCATCTACAGCAGCTTACTAGCAGTGTTTCTAATCCTCAGTCCTTTGCAGAAGGCCAATGCCGAAGCGGGACGTGAATTTCTTTTAAGTTGTACCTATGGCGTTTTGGCTGGAGCTTTGGTGGGCGCGGCGTCTTTAGCGGTTGAGGACAACCCGTCGGACAAAGTCCATCGCGTCGCCCGCGGCGCTTCCTTGGGTCTTTACACCGGAATTCTTTTAGGTCTTTATGTTGTCTATGTGGTTCCAGCGCAGATCGAGATGCAGCAAGAAGACAACCTGGAAGAGCAGTATCAAGAGGTGATTGATCCAGAAGATTATGGTTTACGGCAACAACCCTTGCGATTTGAATCACGTATTAAAATCATTCAGCCGCCGAAGCTGACGATCTACCCCGTGATGGAAAATAGCCAGGTCACCGGCGCCGCTTTCCAATACAATGTCATCCGGTTTTAAAATATTCATGGTTTTTTAATTTTGCCACCGTGGATGGCGGATCATCCTTAAGTCTTATAAAGACCGATCGCAGGCGAAACTGTGTAAATATTTATTTCTTCGATTCTTATAAAACAATGTTAAATACCAAAAGTTGTTTTCGAGACAGATCCTAGGCGAGGCCGTTGAATTATTTATTTCATCGATTCTCGCTAAACGATATTGGATATAAAACGTTGTTTTCAGGACAGTTCTCTCCATCTCCATTCTTATTCTCACAAGTTGCTATTTCTCAATTATGGAAACTTGGCAAGGGGGCTGAGGTCAGTCGTTGGGTTCTCACAAGTTATATTTAGACTTGTATGACTCATAGAAAGTCTTGAGCTCATAAAAAAAGACCACCCGTGGGTGGCCTTTCTAGATTTTCATTTTGCAATCAAACTTATTGGCAATACTTGGCAGCCAATACAGTTGTTACTTGCTTAGCGAAGATATCATCGATTTCCAATACCGTTTTCATGGTATCAAGAAGCTCATCTTCTGCTTTATCAACATCTCCGGAGGCAAGAGCAATATCAACGGCAAGAATGAAGGCTTTCTTTTTCAATTGTGGAGAGCTAAGGTGCTTTAATTCTTGCACAGCAGCCTGCATGTTTCCTTCGTATTTATTAAAAATCTTTCCAGACTCGTTCCAAGGCTTTGCAAAACAACCGTTAGCAAACTCAGGAAGAGTGCTAGCGAAAGCTTCGATAGAAGCGACTTCACCTTGGTCCATGGCGCCGTCGGCGAAAGCCATGCAACCCATAGCCAAAGCTAAAAGAGTGTCGTCTGAAGTTTGTTTGCTTGTTTCCAAGCCCGATTGAGCTGCTGTTTCAGCTAATATACCCATAAAATTCCTCCTAAAATGGTTATTGGAGTCCCCATGTTGTCATAGCAGAAATGGATTCAGTATAAATAAATCTTGGAGTCCAGGAAAACTGGAGTAATGGATTGGGTCATTTTTTCCGGACATAAAAAATCAAGATCAACGTCATAATCGAATGAAACATAGTAATTTGAATGGAACAGTTAGGCTTTTATTTTTTTAGTTCCAGAATTTTTGGAACTTTAGATTATCCACCAAATTGAAATTCCATATTGATGCTGGGCTGAATACTGTCGTTGCCTGTGGCTTTAACAATTCCAAAATTGATTGTCCAACACGATCCCGGAGGGGTGATTTGCATGGCAATGTTCCAGTCCTGAAACGGCACAAGATTGGCGGCGCGGCTGGTGTTTAAGTCATAACTGACAGAGCCAAAGAAATAAACGTAGGGAAAGTTGAGCCCAGTGCTTAAGTATAAATATTCCAAGCGAGAATCTTCGTCAACCGGAGGATCTAAGCGAATGCTGTAGTTTTTAGTGTAGCCCAGTCTTATGTAATTCCGTGACCAGAAGTTATAGCTTGTGCTGGCATTCCAGGTGGTTCGATTATGATAAGGATAGCTGCGGGTGATTAACGATGAGCTGACTTGCCCCATCTGAAGGTTGGTTTCTGTATTGATGGATTGCCAGGCTCTGGCGTCATCGCCTTTTCGCAACTCGTGGATGTCCAAGGCTTGTGAAACACGAAATAACAGAGCTCTTGAGTAGCCACCATTCAAAGCGTTGGTGTTGCTCATGTCGCGACTAATGATTTTATTAGAAAGTCCGAAATCAACGAATTTTTGGCCAATGATCCTGTCGCGATGGTCAAATTGGATTCCACGGCCACCGTTGCGCCAGTCACTATCGGTATCGTCGATGGGCTGCAGCTCGCGGAAGTAGCGCAAAGAGTCTGTTTCACCAAAAAAATTATGCTCACTCTGAAAGATTTTGGGAATTAGACGAAGGTTTATTTCCGGAATGATTGAATGTTTGATGCGGGTTTCATCACTCCATTGGTAAACCCGATTGATATCGCTGCGGACATCCAAGCCCAGTTGTCCGTAAAACCGGGACGGAAATGAGTCGTAGCCTTGGCTCTCATCAGAGGGAACACCGAGGGAGTACTGGGTGTAGCGCAACATCAATGATGGATCGACATCAAAAACATTGCCTATCCAAAACGGCGCGTGAATCATGGGCATCAAATCCAAGCGTTGGCCGGTGCGGATAAGATCGCCATAGGCCAGATTGCTTGCCGGACCTTGCCCTAAAGGATTGCCATAAATAAAATCGCCATTGGATTGTTCTGTGGGGTAACAAAAATCGTCCTCGATTTCAGATGTGTTGCCATTCTTATCAACTGTGGTGCCTGTGCACTCGGCCTCACCGGTGCGAGCGTGTTCGAAAGCCAGACCGCGATTCATGATATTCAGATACTGACCGCTGAAACTGAAATACATATTGAGATCATCGGAGATTTTGGTGTCATTCAATTGGTAATTCACTTCGGGCAGACGATGCAAGCTGGGATCGTTACGAAAACCCCGTTCCAACTCGATGAGGCTCAGGTAATAACTGGACTCCATGGTCAGAAGAGAGTTTTGGAAACTCTTAGAAAGGGAAAGGCTGTTTTCTAGAGCGGGTTCGCCGTTGTAAAGAAATTGTTGAAAGAAATCAAAGGCATATTTGTTATCACTGGCAATCGCAATCTGGGCTCTTTGCGTGTAGTCCTCGGGCAAGTCGTAGTGGTGACCATATTCAACAAACCACCGATTTTTAAACTGCTCACTGGCGACGGTGCGGTCGCGCAAGAAGGCCGTGTTCAGTTCGCCGCTGCTCTCTGGTGAGATCACATAACGGTAATTGGCTTTTCCCTGGACGCCGCGCTTTTCATAATTGATCAGGGAAAACGTTGCATCATGGGAGCGGTCGATAGCCCAAAAGAAAGGCTGCTCAACGGCGAAACCACCATCTCTGTTGGAAAATGGTCGCGGAACCAGTAAGCCAGTTTGTCGTTTCGAGTTAAGAGGCACCACCAAATAGGGCAGGGGAAGCACGGGAAATTGTAAAAGGTGAAGCCACGGACGCGATATATAGGCATAGCCATCGATTTCAGCTTCCACATTCGAGCTGGTAAATCCCCAAGAGGGCGGGCAGGTGGTACAAGCCGTGTAATAGGCATCGTCAGCCACGTAGCGGTCCTCTCCGACTTTCTCAATGATCTTGGCCTCAATCAGCACTTGCCCGGAAGTGACCACACCGTTGTAGATTTTGCCTTTGTTGGTGTCGTAGTTAAAGACGATTTTCTCTCCACGCATGGTGGTTCGTGCGTTTTGTAAAAGCACATTGCCTTTGGCGATAATGGTGCTGGTTTCCTCATACACAATCGCTTCGTCGCAGAGCAAATGCTGCTGATGAAAAATCACATTCACATCGCCTTTCAGGCTGAGCGTTTGACTGGGTTTGTCTTTGATCATTTCTTGGGCATCAGCGATAATGGTGGTTTTTTGTGCAAAAGCAACAGAGCTAAAGAGGAGTCCTAAAATGAGCAGTCGGAGTTGAAATCGCAAAAATAATCCTCTATTTGGTGGTCATCGTGAAGACGCCATCCCAATTGTCACCCGGAGGTTTATTCATATAATCTTGGCAGCGTTTAATATACAGTTGACTTGTTTGGTCAGAGGCATCGACGCTCAGAGCCGCATGGAATTCCTGAATGGCTTTTTCAAACTGTTGTTCATGATAGAACTGAAACCCGGAATTGAACCTCGTGACTTGGTCAAGTCGAAACTGGGGCACCTCCCCACGGTCCATCAGCTCGTAGATTTTCACCGGTTCATTCTTACCTTTGACCTTCACCCAATCAATCTCTCGAAATAAGAACTCATCAGCGCTGATTCGATTTTTGGTAAATTCGCTGATAATGATGCGCGTGCCATACTGTTTGTTGATTCCCTCCAGACGCGAGCCCAAGTTGACGGAATCTCCCATGACCGTGTAGTTGCGAACGGTCTCTGACCCCATGTTGCCGACACTCATTTCACCGGTGTTGATGCCAATTCCGATGTCGATCATGGGTAGGCCTTGTTCTTGGTAGTGTTTTTGCAACTCAAAAAGTTTGTCAATCTGTTGCAAAGCGGCCCGACAGGCTTGCGCGGAATGATCTTTTGAGGGAACCGGAGCACCAAAAAAGGCCATAATGGCATCACCCATGTACTTGTCCAATGTTCCTGAGTTTTTAAAGATGATATCTGTCATGGGTGTTAAATAATGATTCAGTAAATCAGACAGAGCTTTCGGATCGAGTTTTTCTGAAATGGTGGTGAAGCCTCGGATATCGGAAAAGAAAACGCTCATCTCCATTTTCATTCCACCCAACTCCAATTTTGAGGGGTCCTTTAAAATCTCTTCAACGATCTCGGGGGATACATATTTTTGGAAAGTGCCCTTGAGCTGTTGTTTTTTACGCTCTTCCGTAAAGTACTTAAAGAACGTCAATAGGGTGTAGAGAAGCAAAATAGAGAAGATGGGAAAGATGATTGTGATCACCGTGCCTTCTGGGAAGATCAAGTAGGAATCGATTCCGAGGATGGTGGCCAGCGAGCCGAGGGTGATGAAAAGTCCTGTGAGGGCGCCAAACTGTGAAACGATAAGGCTGAAGATTATGCCAAGGAGGAGGACGATTCGTGGCATCCAGCGCGCTTCCTGGGGAGTGGTTTTTAAATAATCCTGTCGTAAAAGATTGTCGAGTAGATTGGCGTGGGTCTCCACTCCCGGATAGTTTTCTTCAAACGGTGTGACTCGCAAGTCATAGATCGCCGTCGCCGTCGCTCCAAAAATAAAATTTTTATTTTTCAAAAACTCATTCTTATCTACTTCGATGGTTTTTTCGCTCCACGCTCCATTGTCATCTTGGGTGCGCTGCTCAATGGTGTAGGTGTCGTTGTCATCTAAAACTTCACCGGCTGAGAGATAGGCAAACATTTTGCGTGGACCCGCATAATTGATTGGCAGTTGCCCGCGATGGTCGGTTGGAATCGTTAGCACTTGTTCGCCGTCAGAATTCTCTAACTTAACGTTGGTTACAATATTCGAAGTCTGTTCATCTTCGTCCTCATAGGGATTAGGAATGAGGTTGGCCACTGGATACAGTTCGTTGATCACGAGGTACTGTTTAAAGGCCAAGCTTGGGATAAAAAAGTTTCCCACACGCACAAAAAGTTTGGCGCGTCGGATACTGCCATCCTTATCCTGAGTGGCGTTGAAAGTTCCCGAGTGTTCAGTGACCTCGGCCACCGCTGGGATGTTAAACAGCCACTCGCCGACATGTTGGACAGGGTTTTCAAGAACCGGTGATTCGATGTAGGCGCCCTTGATGATGTCAATTCCTTGTTGGAAAGTGACACCTTTTAACTGTTCATAGTCGTTGGTGATTTCTGTCCAATGAGTTTCAAACTCGGAACGCAACTCATCGTTGGCCCGCAAATAGCGCAAACAGTACTGGTTCAGCTGAGTTTTCATCTCAGATCGCATCTCAACCCTTGCGTTCTGAGGGATCTGTCGTTCCAGCTGGGCCCAGGGGAGGACAGCTGCCAATGGGGTTTCTTGGAAAGCCTCTTTTCGATTCAAGACAAATAAGGTCAATGCGTTCAGGACCTGTGGGTCAGTGGGTTCCAACTGATGATTGGCCACCCAAGAAATCACCGGATGGTTCGAGTGTTTTTCCAACCAGTTTAAGGTAACCCCTTGTTGCAGTTTATCGAAATGATTTAAAATAATATTGTGCCAAGAGTCCGGTAGAGAGCGCTCGGCTCGATTGAATACGCCAATAAGAAAAGCCTCTTTTTCCCAATAATCAAAAACCCCATTTTTTTTTGCAATATCAAGAAAGCAGAGATCTTGCGCCGGCCAAGTGGCGACATTCAACTCGTCATAGACAGCACCCATGATAAGATTTTCAGAGTGGGCGGCAATCACTTCGGTGAGTCTTTTGTCATGATCTTGGCTGGCTTTGGCTTGGCTAAGAATTTCTTTGATTTGCTTTTTCTGGGTCGGCAGACTGCGACTGAGATTGTCTTCGACTTGATCCAAAGAGCGTAATATGGATTCCTGTTTCTCAGAAAAAATAATATCAAAAGAGACAGTGCGGGCTCCGCCTTTCATGACTCTTTCAATCACCTCGGCCACTAAAGTTCGTGGCCATGGCCAACGTCCATATTTTTGAATGGCGGATTCATCAATTGTCAAAATCGCCACGTCTTTTGACCCCGTCCTTGGTCCGCGTCGTCGTAAGCGGATATCGACGGTCTGGTTATGCAGCCGTTCAACCTCTTCAAGCCATCGATGTCGTTCAACAATTTCAGGGTCTTGATGGGAGTGGTAGTAAAAACGGGTCGCTGCGAACAGAGTGACTGAGAGGAGACAGCCCACGATAAAAGACGAGCTGAATAGCTTCTTAAGACCCGAAACGACTTTTGTCATACCTTAAGGGTGTCTCAATTTGAGACTTCAGGCAAGCTCTATGCACCTCGACTTTCAGTTAAAACAGCTCTCGTGAAATCGCCAAAGGCTCTGCAGTCCGATATTCTAGAGAGAGTAGGCAAGCATGTTATAATCAATGGGTGAAGGGGGAGAATCCTATGAAAGCACAACTTTCTGTGAAAGAAGATATCGTTGTCGTCAGTTTGAGTGGACGAATTAATATGGAATATACGGATATCTTTCGAGAGGCTTGTCTCAACGAAATCGGTCGACGCGGCAATAAAATTATTTTTAATCTACAGGAGCTCAGCTTCGTCGGATCAAATGGTATTATGCCGTTTGTGAATGCTTTAACAGCTTTGGCTGAAAAGGAAGACAAGCAACTTCGATTTTGTGGTGTTGGGTCTGAATTTAAAAAGATTTTTGCTGCCAGTCCATTAGCGACCATTCAAATTTTAGACAATCTGGATGGTGCCTTTGCATCACTACGAAATTTTAACTTTATCGAAAGTGACCCTGCTTAAACATCCATATCCGGTGATTTGCTCATCGTTCGATATTGACTTGCAAAAACATTTTGAATTTTCTTTTGAAACGGATCGGCCTCAGAGATTGGGGCCTTTTCGATTTCGACAGGCGGGTGCGCCGAAGCGATGGAGTCTTCCACTTTCTCTGCTTTTTTCTGTTGGCTCAGTTGTCGGTTTATTTTTTCAAGGGTTTGACTGCGCAGTTCTTCTTTTTCCAGTTTTTGCTGAGCTTCCATCCACAATTTCTGAATCGAAGACAATTGCTCTGAGAGTTCACGATTGTCTCTCGATAGTGACAGTAGTTTTTTCTCGGACTGACTGAGGTTGTCGTCACTTTTTTCGATATGGGATTTCAAAGCCTTCAACTCCGACTTCAGTTTCTGCAGTTCTTCGTTGTAGGTTAAGCGCAGCTCGTCTTGTTGGTGTTGGTTGTCTTCAAGGGTTCGCTTCATTCGAAGCCGCTCATTTTTCAACTCATTGAGCTCTTCGCTGGCTTTTTTCAAGCGTATTCTGTTTTTTCTCTCCTCATGCAGCTGCAATTGCATTTTCTCAAGGTCGGTTTGCAGTTCTTGTTTTTTCTCGCGCAAACTGCGATTGCTTTCACTCAAGCTGGTGATTTTAGAATCAAGGGCTTGTAGATTCTTTTGGCTAGCGGTCTTCAAATTCTGCAATTGCTCGCGAAAGAAGTTCTCTTTCTCGATAATTTCGTTACGGAGATCCGTAAAATTGCGTTGCAGGAGGCGATTGGATGACTCTGACTGCCGCACATGTTTGTGGGTTTTATGAAGACCTTGAGCCATATCAATCAGAAGTTGCCTTAGCTTTTCTTTGGCGCGAATTCGCACCCTATGCATAATATCAAGTTTGCTTTGCAAGCTTTGAATTTGCTTGTGTTTTTCATTGAGCTCGGCCTGTCGAGTTTTGTCTTTCTGACGAGTCGTGGAATAAAGCTCGTTGTAACGAAGCTCAAGAAGTTCCGATTCTTTTTTCAAACTTTCAGCTTGGCGTTGTTGATCTTGCTTTTGAGTGCTCCAAATCTTCTCTTTTTCTTTGATGATTTCAATCTGAGCTAAGACATTCTCTCGTTTGCGATTGAGCTCAGCGATTTCTTTGTCTTGGGTTAGTATTCTTTGTTCCAATTGAGAGTTGCGGCGGATGTTGACTTTCAAACGAGACGACAGGTCTTCGTTCTGTTGAATCAGCATCTCGACGGTGGCCGAATGCAGAATGTCTAATGGTATTTTATCGAGGTTGGGAGGAGGAGGAACCTCGGTGGGTAGGGGAACAGGGATCATATTGGTTTTGTTCTCATCCATTCTTCCTCCTTGAAGAAATGACGGACATTCCTTTGTCCTCACCCTGCAATTATCCCAGTCCGCAAGATTTATGTCCAGTTGGCGGCCTCGATCAACCTCTGGGAGCTGAAAAACTAGACTAAAGCAATGTCAAAAAGCCGCCGATACAAAGGTATGGCACAAGCTCCAAAAGCATCATTCTCTCTGAAAGAAATAGGCCCAGGAACCGATCTTGAATCCTATGCTAAAACTCGTGGTGGTAAAACTCACACTGAGGTCAAGTTCACCAACCACTTAGAAGAGCTATTAAAAGAGGGGATTGATGGTGATAATAGCTTCGATACCTCAAACCATGCCGGTTTGACCTATGGGCACGCGATTCTGGCGGCCGTGGTCTACGAAAAATACGACATGGCTATCAAAGAGTTGGATACTTTGTTGAGTCTTCGTCAGAACTATCCTGATTTTGGCGAAAAAGCCGGGCGCTACGTGCAGCATGGAAAAAGCTTGGTTCGAGCCATCAAAGCCAAGCGCGCCGTCGGTAAACTGCCTCACGTTTCAAAGAGTAAGCAAAAAGAATTGGTGGCAACCTTAAGCTATCACTTTAAGGAATTGCGTTCCTGTATTTTAAATATTGAGAAAGTCGAGCGCTACGTTCGCAAAGAGGACATAAGCTCAACCCGATGGTTTATGATCAGTTTGTTTTGGTCAATTGCGGCCGTCTTCGGATTTTCGGCCTTTCGAGCCGCTTATCCTGATGTGTTTATCGCCTTTCATCAGCTTTTGACCCATTACCTGCACCAATTCTTTTTAGGCTTGGCACAGTTTCTATTTCCTATTTAAGTTCGCGATAGATCTTATCCAGCAAAGGCACCGACAGTCCGGGAGGAAGCTTTTTGCCGTTGATAAAGACCGAAGGTGTACCACTGATATTGAGATCGGTGCCGACTTGGGCTTGGTCGCGGATGATCTCTCGAACTTCTTCCGAGGCTTGGCAAGTCATGACTTCTTCGTAATCCAGTCCCAAAGCTTGGGCGTTGTCTTTGAGCTGGGATTTGACCTGATCTTGGCTCATAAGATTTCTTTGATTTTCGAAGATCCAAGATTGGACTTTCCAAGGCACACCCTGGCGGTCGGCGCATTGGGATATTCTGGCCAACATACAGCGAGTGCCCTCGGCGTGGGGGATTGCCTTGTTGCAGGCGCCATCCAGAGGCCAGGCTTGAAATGAGAACTGAACATCGGGCCGTTTGGCTAAAAATTGCTTGATAATCGGGTAGGCGTTGGCGCAATGGCCACAAAGGAAGTCTGCGAATTCCACAATTTTCATTTTCGCATCAGAGTCGGGGTTTTTGACGATGGGGTCAGCAGGGTTCACAGATTTTTCGGGCGTGTTTGACCACTGTTCATACTGCAGGTTGACCATCTCTTGGATCTCCTCAGCATTATAGGAGGAGAGACTGTTTTTATTGATGAAAAAAGCAAAGGCCAAGATGGTGAGTGCTGTAATCGGATACAGCTTCACGTCCAAGGCTGAAAACAGTGGTGTTTTACCAACCATCACCCAAGTTCCAATGACAACGACAATCGAGAGAACATAGGCTGTGGTGCAGGCCGGACAAACTGTATGCAGCATAAAATACGAGATAAAACCCATCACTAAGCTCACCAGGAAAATTCCCAGGGACACGATTTTTAAGGGGCCACCAAGGGCGCGTTGAGTTTCCGGTTTGACGAGAGGAAAACGCCAGCAGAGTAGAAATAATAAAAAGGCAAAGTTGACCAGTCCGCCAAAGATAGCGACCGGAATTCCAAGGACTTCAGAGTAGGTGCTGGCTGTTGTGGTGTCGCAATTCACTGTCGAACTGACGTTACAAATTCCACCCTCTGAACCCTGTCCGTATTTAAATTCAAAGTGATGTTTTGTTAGATACACATGGGTCGCGATGGCAGCGACTGTGCAAATGAATGTCATCCAAAAAAGCCGTTTCGACACTTTGCTCATTCTGATGCTCCTTACTGAGGTAGACTTTAGTACGAGCCTCGTATTTTAGCAGGCTCGTACTCTCAGGTCGAAGAAAAAAACTTGTCAATTCAGTGGCTGACCCGCACACTGAATGTTGTGGGGGCGCGTCGTAAATCCGTTATTTCAAAA
The DNA here is from genome assembly GCA_964588335.1 of uncultured Pseudobdellovibrionaceae bacterium. Classification (GTDB taxonomy): domain Bacteria; phylum Bdellovibrionota; class Bdellovibrionia; order Bdellovibrionales; family JAGQZY01; genus JAGQZY01. Next base: position 50,692 of record CAZPOV010000003.1, read on the forward strand.
AGTTGGCTTCAAGAGCGGCGAGAGATCTTGCACAAAATCAAGGATCAAGTTCGCCTGTATCTTGGTGATGAGGGCGCCGACATTTCCCAATACGCCAATGCTTATAAGCAAGATCTAGCGCGCACTTGGCAGGCCAGCGATTGGCCGGCCGTGTTTGTGGCTTTGCAACAAGTGCAGGTTGTTTTTGGTGGCGATTTTCACCCGTTTGCGCAAGCTCAACGCACCCACTTGCGCATTCTGCGCAAGATGGCTCCAGAAAGGCCCATTATCTTGGCCATGGAATGTCTGTTTTACGAAGATCAGATCTTTGTTGATCAGTTTCAGGAAGGCAAAATCGATGAAGAGACTTTTCTAAAAAAAGTTCAATGGGGGGACCGTTGGGGGTTTCCTTGGGCTCACTACAAACCGTTATTTGATTTTGCTAAAACAAGAGGCATTTCGTTATTGGCCATCAATCAGCCCGTGGATGAGCGAACCGGAGTCACATTGCAAGCTCGTGACGAATTTGCGGCAAAAATCATTGCTGATCACGCAAAATATAATCCTGAGACTCTTTATTATGTGATTTACGGAGATCTGCACGTGGCCTCTTCGCATCTGCCTCGTCATTTTCGGCGCTTTGTAAAAGGGCGGCCAGCCTCTGAGACAGCGACATTGTATTTAAATTCAGAAAACATTTATTTCCAGTTGGCGGAGAAGAATCAAGAGAATCAGGTCGAGGTTGTGCAGTTCAGTGATCGCGAGTTTTGTATTCTCAGTTCGCCTCCCTGGGTGAAGTGGCACAGTTATCTTATGTACTTAGAGGAAAACTTTGATGTCGACCTTGAATGGGAAGATGAGGATTATGACTCGTGGGAATTTCAAATCGATCACACTGATCATGTCAGCGATATGGTGAAGATGATCAGTGCGGCCATTGGTGTGCAGACCGATGCCAACGCTGTAGAGGTTTATTCCTTGCGTGACCCTCAGGCTTTGGTGGTTATTAAAAAAATTCTCCACAACACGGAGTTCGAACTGGCCCATTCTTTGATTCAAAGTGATCGCAGTTTCTTAATTCCCCAGAGGGGCTTTTTTTATCTCTCCAAGGCCACAGTCAATCATGCTGCCACGTTGGCGGGGCAGTACATTCACTCTGTCCTGTGTGGGCGAGAAAAGGTCATGTGGAATTTTCCAGAAGACTTTGTGCGTTTTATTTGGATTGAGGCGATGGCCTTTATGCTCAGTAAATTTGTCAACCCCAAGAGAAAAGCTCAGTCGATGGCAGACTTAAAGAAGCAACTTGAAGCCTTTCATCAAGAAGATCGAGGACGGGAGCCTTTGCTTTTAGCCTTGGATCAGAAGATGCTTGAGCTGCTTTCGGTGTATGCTGGGCAACACAAAGATCAGGCTTTTCGGCCTAGCGATAAGTCCAGTTATGCGCTGGCAGCCAAGTTCATAGGTGAGATTTTGGGAGATCGGTATTTTGTGCTTTATGAGAAGCAAATCCTTGATATAGATAGTATTAGGGCTCTTCTGCGGGAAGACCTCAAGTCCCCGGACTTCGCAAAATTTTATTACGATCAATTGAAAAAATTGGATCAGCTGGAAATTGAAGGGAGACAATGAGTCAGTGGTATCTCAGTAAAAATGGTCAAGCCCTTGGGCCTCTCGAAGAAGACAAGGTGATCGCGCTCATTGAAGAGGGGGACCTTTCTCCTATTGATTTGGTCTATCAGACCGGGGCCACCGAGTGGGTGCCTATTTCTGAGGTGGAGATTTTTGCTCAACATTTTCAGAAAGCCGAAGACGAGGCCGCGCCCCAAGGAGACGGTGAGCGTGAGTGGGTTATTCTGAAAAAAGTGGTTACCGATAAAGGCAAAGAGTACAAACAGCTGGGTCCATTTGCGGTGAGCCAAGTTTTTAAAATGATCGACCAAGGAGAAGCTAAGTTCACTGATTTTGCATGGAAGCAAGGCATGGAAACTTGGGTGAAGATTAGCGAAATCCAAGACTTTGCAATGCCACTTCCGTCGACGCCTCCGGTGGACACTGCGATCTACGAAAAAACCAAAACCAATGTTGCGATTGGTGTTTCACCGGATACAGTGGTGGATAAAGACCAGAAAGCCTCTCTCACAGAGCTGGTCAATATCGAACACTATCAGCATGAGAAAACTATGGTGCAGCCTTCGGCTCAGCCGCAACAGACAGAATCGGATCGGCAAGAGGAGAGTATGGACGACGAGCGCACGTCGGATCTTGGCACCGATGAAGACGCGCTCTATGCAGAAATCAGTGAAGTGACCCCGATTCCTATCAATGAAGAGAGCTTTGTCACTGACAGCGAAATAAGCGCTGAGGGTGATGAGTCCAATGTCAGTCTTTGGTCTTTGCAGCCACCAGGAACCAAGAGCAAAGTTTCAGCCGAGGCCGCTTCTGAAAAAACTCAGGTTAAGGACGCTCAGGATTTGAGTCCCCAAAAAGGCAAAAAGAAAAAGAAACCAAAGCCGAAGCCCCAGGGGCAAGGGAAGGCCAAGAAAAAAGGCAAAGCCTCAGCGAGTAAAGAGGACTTTCGATTGCCATTGTCTGATTTAAGCACCGAATCCTGGCAGTGGATCGGAGTTATTAGTGCTGTCGTTCTGGCGTTCATCTTTTTCTATCAAAGTTTTAAAGTCGACCGGGATCCCATCCAGTATGATGAAACCAGCCAGTATAACGATAACTCGGGGCTTGAAGAGGCGCCCGTGGGTCAACCGTTTCAGGACAATGAGATTGATGAGAAAATGGCCAATTACCAACAGGCATTGAAAAAAGCCCGCGATGTGGCGGCTCAGGACAAGCCCCAGTCGGTGAGTGAAGGTGCCAGTCAGCCGCCTTCGACCGCGGTACCGCCGCCTCCGGGGCCGAAAGTGCCGATTGCCGAAAAAACTGAACCAAACCCCAAAACCTTGCCCACACCCGAGCCGGAGAAAAATGTCGCCACCGGCAAAAAGCCAGAGCCCCCGAAAGCGCCGGTGAAAGAGCTGCCGCCGCAATTGAAAGTTCCTGAGCGCAGTGTTGCTGGTAAAAAGAATGTTATAAAAACCCGCGCAAAAATTATGGAAAAAACCAAAAAGAAAGTGGCGGCGCCAGCGACAAAACCGACTCGCCAAGTCTCCAATCGTAAGGCGCCAGCCGCCGTGAGCGTGGCCACAGGCGGGCAAAAATCACAGTCCTTTTACAAGCAAAGGGATCGTATGGCTTTGTTTTATTCGTCTTTAAAGGCAGAAACATTGGCGGTTGAGATTGCCAACCAATTTCGCAAGCTGAAAGGCAGCCAATCGGCCTGGTCTCGTTATTATGGTCAATGGAAGAAAAAGGTGAGAGCGTCGCTAGCAAAAGACATTCGCGAGTTCCCAAAACGTAAAGAAATGTACGCCTACCCGAAAGTCTTGGCGAAATTCAAAGATGACTACAATTTGTTTTATAAATACGGTGAATCCTTTGATGCTAAGGTAAAAGGTCATCGCTCGCCCTCTGGGGTGCCCGACAATATGCGAGCGATTTTCACTCGCTACAAAAAACAGGCTAAAAGTTTAGGGCGCTAAAAGCTTAAGTCTGACTTGTTAAGTGCCGATAAAAAGGCATGAATAAGACGGCTCTCACTTTCACAAGTCTCATAATGACATTCGTAGGATTGTTATTCCTAGCAGAAGTGCGTGGCACTTTGAACGGTGCTAAAGAGTATCAAGAACTGGCCAGTTTCTGGAAAAGCAAAGTGGCGCGAGAACAACTGAAAAAGTTGATCGCCATGGGGCGTTTTGCAGACTTCAAGCAAGATGTTGCACTGCTGATCCCCGGTGAGCTCGATCGCAACAATAACAAAGACCAAAAACAAGAGCTTCGCAATTTAGCCAGCGTGATTCCTCATGAAAATGCTGAGGCTATCAATCTTGGAGAATCGGCAAAAAAATTACTGGAGCGAGGCAAATCCAAGGTTAAGAAAAGAGACTTTAAAGAAGCCGTTCAAATTCTCACCAAACTTGTGAATAAGTACCCTGATTCTCACCATTTGGTAGAAGCTCATTATCTTTTAATTGAAGCTTTTTCGCAGCAGAATCAGAACGTCAATGTCATCACATGGGTCGACAAGATGGTTGAGCTTTATCCTGACAACCGTTTAACCGGTTACGCCATGTTGAAGGTGGGCGGTATTTATGAAATCGACGGGCGTCCCGAAGATGCCATTCGTGTCTACAAAACCATTGTCGCTGTTTACGCTGACAAAAACTTAATATCTCAAGCTCAGACCGCCGTAAGAAAGTTGGAGTTATGATCGATCGCTGTCTACAGCTTATTGTTTTCATAGTCGCATCAATGATTCAGGTTACGATTGTTGAGGCTGAAGATTATGTGATTCCGGCCGAAGAGCCAAAAAATTGTATAGCCGACAAAAGCTTTCCGTGTTCGTTAACCACCGGTGATTCGCCCCGAATGTTTCGTCAAGGCAAGAATCTGTGGGAGTTGGATCGAGATATCGTTCTTGAAACAAACAGCCTTAATAAGTGGCGGGTGTATAGCGGTTTATTGGTGCTAGAGAGTCATCAGTCGCAAAAACTACACACACCATTTGCCGATATTTTTGTCGGTCAATCGAAAGTGATGATTCATGTTTTGAAGGATAAGGTTCGGGTTATGGCTCTCAACGGTGAAGGCGTTAAGGTTAAAGCCAAAGGCGACACCGAAGAGCATTTCTTGGTGCCTGGATTTCAAAACTGGTACGGTGGCGTTGTTAACGGAGTTGCTGAGTCCGGCGTTGTCTCAGTGATTGATTTTGAAGATTACGCTCAACATCGGGCGGCCTTCTTTATGAATCATCAATTGGGATTTGTTAATGAATTGGCGCAAGTGGCGAAAGCTGTGAAGTGGGCGGCGCAAGAGTCGGCCAATATGCATCGCAATTTGGTTGAGAGAAAGATGGCCTCCTTGGAAGAAAAGCATCAAGAGGTTGTCACCAAAAAGCGTCGTAAAATCAATTTTAACAAATATCTGCGTCGCCTGTTTTTAAAGAAAATTCGCTACGATTATTAACACCAGACTTCGGTCGCTGAGTCTTCCTCACTTTTGGTCGAGTCGCCTCGGTCTAAGGCCCTGTTCCCTTGGCTTTTTCATTCTCCTGCATTCAATGGTGATATAATACTGATAGGAGTTTGGAGGAGTAAATGGCCAGCAGTATCGGAAACGATCCCAACGATGCCCAGTCAGTGCGAGAGTACTACAAGGAGCGCGAGCAGGCTTTAAAAGAGCAACATCAAAAAGAAATTGCGAAAATCCAAAAAGCTCACCGTGCCGATGTCAATGAGTTGAATGCCGCCACCGATGAGCGCCTGGATCGAAGCAGCAATGAGCTGCAAGCCACTCTGCAGAGACAAGATCTTCGTCACCAGAAAGAAATCAACAAAATCCGTCAAGCCAGTGCCGCCCAAAAACGGCAACAGAGTCTTTCTCGCAGTCGTGAGGAAGAGCATCTGCGTGAAACTTATCAAGATCAATTGCGCCAGAAAGACAAGGCCCATGAGGCTCAGGTGACCAATTTGCGAGAGAAGTCTCGCCAGACCCTGCAAGGCAATAACGATCGCACCGGTCACACTTTAGCGGAATATCAAAAACGCTTCCAAGAGGAGAATGAAAATTCGCGCAATCGATTGAACCGCCTACACCACGACGAGAAAAGAGAGATGCAGGTTCGCCATCAAGATGAAATGGATTCCTTGCGTCTTAAAAATCAAGGTTCTGAACTGACGAAAGATCAAGAAATTGCCAGTCTGAAACGCAAGCATGCCTCTGAAATGGCAGCAATGGAAAGGCGCCATAAAATTACCTTGGAAGACCTGCAAAGACAAAATGCGGAGACTTTAAGAAACGTGCGTGAAGAGCATGAGCACAGCGTAGAGAAAGTTCAGCAACGCTATAACAAAGCCTTAGCGCGTGAAAAAGAGCAATTGGATCGGACTCGGGAAAATATGATGTCGACGCAGGGGCGAGTGGCGCAAGAGCGCGACCGACAGAATCAAAAGATCCGCAATCTGCGCGAAGACAATGTCCGTAACTTGGCGCAATCGGAAACCCAGAAAAAGCGGCAACTGGACAATTTGAAAGCCGCCGACCACGCCGCTCTTGAAAACCTCCAAGAGACCCATCAGGAACGGCATCAGTTGCAAGAAGAGAACCATGGTCAAGAGCTGCGTATGGCCGAAAAAAATGCTGACCAAAGAATCCAGTCCAATCTTGAGTATTTTCAGCAAAAAATGGAAAAAGAAAATATTCGCAATAAAGAGCGTTTAACCAGTCAACGTCGAGAGTTGATCACGGAAAATAACGACAAGAGAAAAGCCAATGAGATGCATCTTGAACAGATCGAAGACAATTACGTCAACGATCGTGAAAAATTAAAGATCTCTCATAATAACGAAAAAGAAAGACTGAAGGATCGTTTTCAGACCAATCTTGGTAAACTTCGGTTTCAAGACGAAACTCAACGTGACAAAATGCGTGAGACTTTCAATGCCAAGATTGAAGAGATGGATCTTAAGCACAAACATGAGCTTATGGATCTAAAGCAAGAGCATGATAAAAGAATTATCGAGCTGCGCGATCAACAGCAGCAAAAAATTGTCGATTTGAAGCGAGAGTCAGAGCGCGTGCAGATGGAGCGGGAGCAGGCCTATAAAGTCCGCGAGATGAACCGTGATGCCAAATACAAACATCGCATTGCAACCATGCAGAAGCAGCATGCCGAGCAGTTAAAGACTCTCAATCAAAACTACCGCCACAATCTGTCTGAGATGATCAACGAGTCTCAGCGCATCGAAAAAAGCAAAAGCTAATTCAGAACCACTTTGAAATCCGTGCCTCCGTCGGCAGCACTTTTGCGGGCCTCGTCTCCGCCCCCTGATCTTGAATCCTCACACTGAGAGGACACGGCTCCTGCCTTGCCTGAATTTCGCCCTGCGGGCGAAAACACTTCCGTTTTCAGGAGTCCTCTCAGTGTGAGGATTCAAGATCAGGGGGCGGATCGGGGACTGGGGTGTTGTTGATTGGCTGGTTTTTGGTGGTTGGAGTTATCTAAGTATTGGGGTTGTTTTGAGTGGGGATTAGTTTAGTGATATTGGGTGTTTATCGGATTTGATTGGGAGGTTGTCGGAGGTGGGGATTTTTTTGGGGTGTAATTTTTACAGGATCTGTTGTCTACCCGGATGACAGTCTGGGAAAGCTCTGTCATTTAAAGGCTTTGTTAAAAATCTTAATAGAACCCTGACAAAGTTGGCTCAAATCATACGTTAATATGAGGCCAAACCCTGTAGACCAAAGGAGTTCCTGAGTCGTGGCTGATATGTTCGAGCGCTTATCAAAAAACAAAAACATGGAACTCATTTTTCGGGTCTTAACAGCTCTTTTCCTCATGTACATTTTCTTAGTCGGCGTGACCTGTCTTTCGGGTGGCTTAAAGCTCATGGGTGATGACTTTGCTCGATCTCTTTTCAATGTTACTGTCAATCCCTTTACCGGTTTGATGGTGGGGATGCTGGCGACGGTCCTCTTTCAAAGTTCGTCTGTGACGACTTCGATCATTGTTGGTTTAGTCAGTGCTGGCACCATCTCAGTCGGCGGGGCCGTGCCCATGATCATGGGAGCCAACCTAGGAACCTCGGTGACCAATTCCATTGTTTCCCTTGGTTACGCTCGCAACAAAGATAATTTTAAAAGAGCTTTCGCCGCCGCCACAGTCCATGATTTCTTTAACATACTCACCGTTATGGTTCTATTGCCCATCGAATTGGCCACCGGTTTTATTGAAAAGGTATCGACCTCGGTGGCGGGTGTGCTTTTTGGATCTTCGGTGGGAGGCGGTTTCTCAAGTCCTATTAAAGCGGCTGTCAAACCGCTGGTTAATGCTTTTAAGCACTTTGCTATTGAGACTTTTGGTGAAACTTCGGCTGGCTTGACCATGATTGTGATTGCCGCCATTTTAATTGTTGCGGCTTTGTCCATGATCGTAAAGGTGATGGGGAAAATCGTTGCTGAGCAAGAAGGTCAGATTCTCGATAAAATCTTTGCTAAAAACTCCTACACAGCCATGTTTTTTGGAGTGTTTGCCACCATTGCGGCGCAAAGCAGTTCGATCACAACGGCCCTGTTAATCCCGCTGGCGGGTAGTGGACTTTTATCGATCAGGTCGGTCTACCCGGTGACGGTTGGGGCCAATATTGGGACCACGGCCACGGCCTTACTCGCCGCTCTCACTGGCAACGTGGCCGGACTGGCTATTGCGATTGTCCACCTTATGTTTAATCTTCTCGGAACTCTTCTTTTCTTTGTGGTTCCTTTCACTCGGCAGATTCCTATTGCCTGTGCCGAGGCTTTAGCAGGATCCATTGATCGCACCAAGATGATTGGCTTTGGCTATGTCGCCATGGTTTTCTTTGTGCTGCCGATTTCAATGATTTACTTGTCTTAATTAAGAACGCCGTTGGCCTTCTCGGATCAGGCTGGCCATATTACTGAAATGGGAATCTTGCATCTTTTGAACTTCAGAGCGGTGTTGCTCTTCCATGGTTTCGAGACGATGTTTAAAGCGTGTGGCTTGCGTTTCTTTTTCATGTTTAAAGGCATTTTCTTTGGCGCGCAGGCGTCGCTCCATTTGCTCCTGGTACTCTTTAAAGTCTTCCAAATGTTTGCTTTTCAAAGAGTGTAGAGTGCTGTTGAACTTCATTTTAAGTTCTTTCATTTCGTTTTCGTGTCGGTTCTCTTGCTTACGATAATTCTGTTTGAACTCAAACCGGAGCTGCTCTTGCTGATTGTTTTTTGTAAAGCGGGTCTCGTTGAGCTTGTCATGATAATGACCCTTAAGTAATTCTTTTTCTTTCTTTTGAGTGTTTTCAAGTTGTTGGTGTTCTTTGTTGTATTTTTGTTTGATGTTTTGCAGCTCCAGATCTGTCTGTACTCGTTGTTGTGATTGAGCGGCATCAAACTCGGCTCTTTGTTTTTGCAATTTTTCTTGAAATCGATGGTGTTCCGATTCGACTTTTTTCTGTAAGGTTTGCTGATGTGTACTGATGCGTTGGTGCGCCTCTTGTTGGGCATCCACCAATTCGCGGCCATGAATTTCATTGAATTCTTTGACCATTCCGGTTCTTTCTTCAAACAGCAGGTCATGGGCTCTCTTGTCAGCCAGTCGTCGATTTTCCATCTCACGATCCTTCTGTTGGATCAGTTGCCGCATCTCTTTTTGATGTTTGTGGGCCAGTTGCCTTTTCTCCTGATTGGCACGGTAGCGGGCCTCTTTGGCTTCAGCAATTTTAGCTTCGACTCTTTCGGTGTTTTTTTCATAGCGTTGATCCTGCTCGGCCAACGCTTGCTTGTAGTCTTGGCGGTTGTCTTCAATGGCTTGTTTGTGATTTTGTCGGAAGGTCGATAATGTTTCGCTGTGGTTGTGCTGTAGGTGCTCTAGCTGGTGTTGGTGTTTTCTCTCCAGAGCCTTGGTTTCATTGAAGTGCTTGCGTTTTAAAATTTCAATTTGTCGAGTGTAGTAGTCTTTGATATCAGTGTTTTCGGTTTTTAATTGGTTTTTTTGCTGGTTGCTCTGTTGCTGTAGTTGTTGTTTCTCTTGATGGTGCTGTTGCAGCAAATCTTTTTTTAGATTTTGCGATTCTTCTTGATGGCGATCGATGTAGTCGGCGACCAATTGATTTTTTTTCTGGCTTGAAGCCACTTGTCGCTGTTGGTTTTTCTGTTGCAGCTGACTGATTTGTGAGTTTTTACGCCGCTCTAAAGATTCGACATTGTCATTGTAGGCTTTTTTTAAGTTAGTGCGTTGCTGATCGTCGTCTTGGACGTGTTGCTTGTGACGGGCGGCCTGGGCTTGCCTGATTTTATTAATCTGTTTCTGGTGTTGCAGGTCCTTACGACTGAGTTGCTCTTGACTGTTGGATTGAACCCGATTCAGGTTTTGGTTGTGATCGCTGTTTCGCTCGTCAATGTGGGTTTTATGTTTGGCTTTGATGTCCTGAATTTCAGCTTGGTGTTTTTTATTCAGCTGATTCTCACGGTTCTGATAATACTCCCGCATGTTTCGAATTTCGCTGTTGTTATTCACTTCCGACACCACGGCCTCCCAAAACCTATCAATATTATATCAAGAGTTCTAAGCGGGTTGTGTCGTCTGGATTTAAAACCTCGCTTTGGTCCTAGGCGAGAATTGCCGGGTTGAGGTCTAGTTCCACTTATTGTCTAAATAAGTATGGACGTTGGTCACGTCGGCAGCGACTGGAGCATTGTTAAAGAGCATAACTTCAAAAATATCCCCCAAAAAGTGAGAGTCTGAATCAGGGCAGGAGTCGTCTTCAAAACAGGCGCCGTTGTCGACATGTCCTAGCCCGACGTTTCCACTGTGAGCGAACAGACGCGAGGTCGTCGGGACAGATCCGATCGAGGCGTTGTTGACATAGCAAGTGAGGTCGCCATCCGGACCTAGGGGGCCTGTGTAATTGGTGTAGTCAAAAACCCAGGTCACAAAATAATTGGTGTTGCCAGAAATCGGCGTACTCACCCAAGTGAAATCTTGCACACCATCGCCATCGCCGGCTGGCGTGTTGTAGAAACCGCAGTAAAGTCGATTGTTGAAAATGTACACATTCATTCCACGAATGGTTCCGCCTTCCTCGTACAAAACCTGACGACTTGTAATATCGGTTGAGGTGCGGAAGGCAACAGTGATATTTCTTTGTGTCACGGTGGCATTGTTGATCTCGGGATGATCGGGTGTCGTCATGCCGGTATTGGAACCATCAAAAAGAACCGAAAAGTTGATATCGTCAAATAGCGGGCGAGACGCGCCACTGGAAAGACTGAAATCATGATCGACCGGGCTGCCTGATTTGTCGAGCCACCGATTCACCTGGCCATTGAAAGCGGGGTCAAGGGCGTCGCGCCCATTGGCGTCGACGACAGAGGCTGGATCATTACCATCCAACCACAAGATCATATCGGGCAGTTCTATGGACGGATCGTAAACAATCCAGGGGTCGGAAACCGACACGGCCGAGAGTCGCCCGGTGGTGTCGACAGTCCGTATCGAAGTGAAGTGCGTCACGCCATTGGTTAAGTTGATCCCATTGAAGCGGTGGCTGGTGACATTGCCAACGTTGGAAAAAGCCACGGCATTACCGACTTCGCTGGCATCAAGAATGTTATTGCCATTAACGTCTTCGCTGACGGCCACTTCGTAATGGGAAACTCCGCAGGCATCAGTGCCCGGTGTCCAGGTGATGGTGGCCGAATTGGTGGCGCTGCCATCGCCATCTTCATTGAGATTGGTGGGTGCGGTGGGCACAGCACTGTCATAGCGGAACGAGGTGGCGGACACCGAGTACGTATTTGATGTCAGGGCAACATGATCGATGGATTGCACGCTGGCAAAGTAGTACTGACATTCCGTCAAGCTTAAGCCTGTTTCTGATGCCGAAGTAACATTTCCTTTTGATGTGAAACCGGCCTCAGCGTTGCCGCCCGCTGCATTGGTGCTAATCCCGACTTGATAATCGACTACATCGCCACTGCTACTGGCGACCCATTGGATCAATGGCGTTTGGTTAGCGACCGCGGTGTAGGATTGAGCGAAAGTGATATTGCTCGGCGGCTGGGGAGGCGTGATGTCATACTGGTACTCCACAAAATCAGTGGAGCAACTGCTAAGGTTGCCGTCACTGTCTTCAGCACGCCCATGCAATGGGTAAGTTCCCTCCGCGAGTGTGGCCGTCAGATCGAGGCTGGCACCGCTGCTAAGGGCGTTGGTGTTTTCTGTCGAGCACGCACTGTCTTGGTAAAGTCGAATTCTGAGATTGGCAACAAGGTTAGACACTCGAATTGTTGGCGTGCCGATTTGTGAAGGACTGCTGACTGGATTTATTAAACTCAGATCCAGGGTTTTGGCAAAACCTTGACCTTGAAAATTAGCACTTGTGGTTCGCGGATCAAACCCGTCAAAAAATTGCACGTTCAATGCGTCCGTAAAAGCGGCCGTAGTCACTGGCGAAAATGCGACAACAACAGTGCAAAACGCTCCCGGATTTAAGGTCGCCGGGCAGCTGTTGCTCGTCACTGTCAGAGGATTATTCAGTCCGGTGATGTTGATACTTGAAGCACTGCCGCCTCCGGTGTTGCGAAGAGTGAGAGTGCGTAAGCTCTGTTGGCTCGCAAGGATAACACCGAAGTCAAAGTTGAGGCCTTCATCAATAGCTATAAAACCAGCGACCCGTCCTTCACCGGAAAGGTCTTTGTCAATGGTACGGGCTGAATCACCATCGTAGTACTCGACGGTCAAGCTTTGAGAGAATGTGTTGGCGGACAGCGGGGCAAACCGAAGAACCAGTTGGCAGGAGTCGCCAGCCGCGATACTGCCCCCACAAGTGGTTGAGGGAATTGAAAAGGGGGCGCTGACGCCATTGAAATTGAGTGAGGACGCTGTGATCTCGCCAGTGTTTTGTAAAGTCAGGGTGACATCTGAAAAACCGCCAACGGCAATCACCCCATAGTCAATGGCTCCGGCCGGCGTTAAAGTCAGCTGCGCTGGATAAGGGTCTCGCACGGCTGCATTAAAATCAATCTCCAGGGTTTGGTTGGCGAGTCCATCAAAATACTGCAAGACAAGACTTGTTGAAAAAGCTCCAGCCACCGGCGCACTCAAAGTCAGATCAAGAGTGCAACTCGATCCGGCGTTAACACTGACGCCACAATCGCCGTTGCTGCCCGGAAACGATCCACCGCTGAAACCGAAGGGTGCATTGGGATTTTCAAGGAGGCTGATATTTGTCGCCGGCACTGAATTTGAAAGATTGTTGATGGTAACCGGAAATCTAAAGTCCTGCCCGGCCACTCGATCTGTGAAATCCACTGGGGTTTGCGAGTCTCGTTCAAGAACAGCGGGAGTTTCTTGTCCATCGGAAGGGGTTTGCGGAGGACCACCACACGCCGCCAAGCTCAGTGCTAAGAAACTTAATAAATGAACGGATCCAACGAAATTATTTTGTCTTCGTAAGACCCAGGAAAACACGTACAGCATTGGCTTACACTCCAATGAACTTATCGGTTTTTTTAATTTTTTATTAAGAAATTCTCAAACTGAGACAGTTAGCGAAAGTGGAAGCCAACACCGGCGTAAATCCTTGAGGTGAAGTAGGTGATCGACTCGGTTGCGGTTCGGTAATCTTCAAAACGAATACCGCCATAAAGACTCAAAAGGGAGTCGTAACGGCCGCGCAATCGCATCGAGCCATCAAGAATGCCTCGATAGTTAATAGCGGCACCTTCGTGTTCAACTGGAGAGATTGGCAAAGAGTAACGAAAAAGAAGTTTGGCCGAAGCGCTGGTGATACTCAAAAAGCGCCAGCTAAAACCAAGGTGGGCGCGCAAGGCATAGGTGTTGTTGAATTCGAATTGATTAGGACCCACCAAATTAAAATAGTGCTCGGTCGAACCACCGAGTCCGCCAAAAATTTCAAAACTTTTGAGATCACCCAACTGCCAGCCGGTGCCGAGATAAAGTTGTGCAGGGAATTGATTGCGGGGGCTAAAGCTGACAGTGGAAGCCGCCTCATAACGTGCAAAGGTCACATCACCACCAAAGTACCAGCGCCAAAACAGATCAATTTGGTCTTCGTATTGAAACTGCATCATCACACCTTGTCGACTTTGAAAATTGTCGGTTTGCAAAAGTGTGGTGCGTTCGATGCGGGCGTAATGATAGAGGAGGTCGAAATTCCAAACATTCTTCAAATCATCAAAGGCGTGGCTTTGTTGGCTAAAACAGACGAGGATAATAAACAAAATGCAGCGCCATTGAATCATGACACAAGATTATCAAAAAGCGCTGCCACTGTCTTTGAAGTAAGAGTTTCACAAAGACCTGTGACAAGAATACAAACTTTAGTCTGTAAGAATCTGACATTAAGACTTGTCGGCGCTCAGTAGCTACTGGCTTGCTCTGAGAGAATATTCAGTAAAATCATACAGTTGTATGATCAAAAGGAAGGCACATCGTCCTAACAGTTTGCCAACACAAATCCAACGTAAGCTTCACTTCGTCTAATCCAATCTTGATTTTACTCTAAGGTCGAAAGCGATTTAGAAACACGCCATAGGAACAACCGTCATAAAAACAATCCTCAGGAGGATTTATGTTTAAAAAAGTCGCTATAAGTTTAATCTCAGTTCTTGCCTTTGCAAGCGCTGCCAATGCTTGTCCCAATGGACTGCGCTCCTTTAACAAGCAACTTGATAACAAAGACACTTGCGTGCTTGAGGGCACTTACACTGGAACTCTCGAGTTAACCAGTGGCTTTAACTACATCTTGCTCGGAGCTGTTTATATTGGAAGTGAGAAACTGGATGCCAATCTTCAGCCCACAGAACCCATTGTTGGTGGTAAACTGATTGTCAATCCCGGTGTTTCCATTTTTGCTTTGAATCCTTCAAAAGATCGCACCGGCGTATGGGCCGGCTTTAAGACGGCGGAAGGTTCTCCTGTACAAGGTGACATCAAGTCCTTTCTTTCCATCACCCGTGATTCAGAAATTGAAGTTAAAGGGACGGCGGCAGCGCCTGTCTTGATGTCTTCAGCCCAAGGGGCTCACTTGGCCACTTCGTCGGTGGCAAAGCGTCCTGGCGACTGGGGTGGTCTCGTCATCAGTGGTAAAGCCAAGACCAACAAATGCAATGAGTTTGCTGGTTGCACCATTCCCGGCGAAGCCAACACCGGTTACTATGGTGGAGACAATGATAACCATTCGTCTGGAATTCTTCAGTACTTGCAAGTCGAGTACGGCGGTGATCGCATTGACTCGAGCAAAGAACTCAATGGTATCACTTTCAATGCTGTTGGTTTGGGAACATTGATCGAAAACATCGCAGTTCTTTATAATAGTGATGACTGCATCGAGTTTTTCGGTGGTGCGGTTCGTGCGCAAAACGTTTTCTGCTATAAAGGTGAAGACGATGGTGTGGACACGACTGACGGTGCTCGTATCTTCCTTCAAAATGGTGTGGTTGTCGCTGGTGATTACCCTGATGCCGGTGAAGATAACGATCGTCACATGGTGGAAGCGGATTCTTCTAAGTCGGATGAAAATAACCAAAAACTTCGTTCTCATCCTGTTCTTGTCAACTTCACCTTTGTCGGTGGTGTGAATTCACAAGGTTTGAAACTTCGTCGTGGAACCAATTACACATTGGTTAACTCAGTGATGGTGGGCGTTGACACTTGGTGCATGGACCCCGCGGGCTCCAAAACTCTTGAGTTCTCAACCAACGTTTTTGCTGACTGCAAAGCCAATGATCCTGTAAAGCAAATGACAGGTAATGATTTTGTTAGCGCCAGCACTCTTGAAGTCAAAGGCTGGGTTCCGGCCGCGTCTTCGCCTTTAATGGAAGGTGCTGAAATCTTAGAAGAGATTTTTCCAGCCGACATGGATTTGGATGAAGCTTTCTACGATGTTTATCTTGATGTTGATTATCGTGGAGCGATGGGCTCTGACAATTGGACGCAGTGGATCCAAATCAGAGACTAAACTTTAATATTGAAGGGAGTCGATAAGCTCCCTTCAAGTTTATTTGATAATTCGGGAGTGTCTTTTTGACCCTCTCGATTTTTACGTTTGAGGGATTTATGAAAATATTAATAATTGTTTTTCTGATTTCACCTTTGTCAGTCTTGGCGAAGACTAATACGGAAGCGCTTTCTAAAAAAGTCATCGAACTTAGAAAAGAGGTCGAGCTTTTAAACGATGAGTACAAGACGGAACGAGAAAAAGTTCTTAGTGAGTTAAAAGCCCTCAGTATTCAAAAGGCAGAATTAGCATCGAATATTCGAAATGAAGAGATTCGAAAAAAACAATTGGATGATAAAACCGAGAAAATGAAAAAAGAAATTTCTGAGTCGTCCATCGAGTCCGACGCTTTAAAACCGGTTTTACTCACAACTATGGATGAAATGAAAAAATGGATTCAAGCATCCCTTCCTTTTAAACAGTCTCAGCGCCTTGCCAGTATCGAGCAGTTGCGCGAAAGAATACAGAAGACCGAAGTCTCAGTGATAAAGGCTGCCAATGAATTATGGTCCTTGATTGAAGATGAGAAACGCTTGGCTCGCGAAACCAGTCTGCATCGTCAGAGTATCCCGATCAATGGAAAATTGCATCTTGCCGAGGTTGTTAAGGTCGGCATGCTGTACCTCTATTTTAAAACAGAGTCGGGTGATGTCGGGATGGCGGTTCGACAAAAAGACGAATGGACGTATAAGCCCTTCAAAAATGAAACTCAACAAACCCAAACATTGGCGTTTTTTCAATCCTTGAAAAAGCAAATTCGCCAAGGCTTTTTTGAAGTTCCCACAAAGATTTAGGTAGAGGTGATTGATGAGATTTTTAAGCAACATAATAATTTGTTTTTTGGTGGGGCCGGTGATGGCTGAAGAGTCAGTTCAGGCACCCAAGGTTGATGAATTGACGGCGGCTTATCAGCGAGAGATTCTGTTTTTATCAACCTATAAAAAAGAACTTCAAAGCAAGATTGCCACCGTAAAATCCAGTTTGGGATCTAAAGTGCGACAAGCCGAACAACAGTTGAAATCCATGGAAGACCAATGGTTGCGGTTGCAGACAGACAACGAAGTTTTAATGCAAAGATTGGGTGATATAGAAAGAGATTATGAAAACAAACAAGAGAATCGCGATCTTTTGCAGACGACTTTAAAACAAGCTCAATTGAGTCAGAAAAAATCCATTGAAAACGCCGTTGCCGAGGATGTGCCTTTGCTGGAGCAGATCCAAGATGTTTATATGGGGGCGACCACAGAACTTGCCAAAGCCACCGAGATTGAAAAACAGCCCGGTGTTTTTTACAGCAAAGACGGTGAAGAAAAACAAGGAACCATCGTAAAATTGGGTCCAGTCGCACGCTTTGCGGAGATCAACGGAGAAGTGGCGGCTCTGTATCCCAGTGGAGAGGGGACTTTTCGAGTTTGGAAATGGTTGGATTCTGAGGCATCGATGTTAGCCAACCAACAGGTGCCAGCCACGCTGAGTTTTTTCTTGTACGAAAATCCTGATAAAGAATTCACCGCCCAAAAAGAAAAGTCGTTTATGGATGTGATGAATGCTGGTGGTTTGATTGGTTGGATAATTGTTGCCATGGGAATTTTCGCATTACTGATTTCTGTGGTTCGGTTCCTGCTTCTGCAGAAAGCACAGGCCCGAAACCAAAACTTTATTATCTCAGCGCTTCGCAAAGTGGAAGCCGGTGAGGTTGAAGAGGCGCAACATATTTTACTACAACAGAACAACGCAGTGGCGCGAGTGCTTAATAAAACCATCAGTTTTCTGAAATCCGAGCCTTCAAAAGTCGAAGATGGAATAATGGAAGCCATTTTAAAAGAATCCCAACTGATTGATCGGTTTGGAGTGGTGATCTTGGTCATAGCCTCGGTCGCACCTTTAATGGGTCTGTTAGGAACCGTGACTGGAATGATTTCAACTTTTGACATTATCACCCTGTATGGAACTGGAAATCCCAAGCTTTTGTCTGGTGGTATTTCTGAGGCTCTGGTCACCACCATGTTTGGATTGATCGTCGCGATCCCAGCGCTTCTCATCGGTCAGTTTTTAAGTGCCAAGACGGAAGGGATTAAGTCGGATATGGAAAAGTGGGCTTTGGCCACTTGCAACGCCTATAAACAAAGGTCTGAGTCCTAATGAGTTTGTTTTCGGCTTTTGATTTTTTAAACAAAGGAGGCTGGGTGGCTTGGGTGCTTGCGGCCGCCTCTTTGGTTTTGTGGTACGCCTTGGGCTACCGCTATCTTTTTTTAAAATCAAAATCTTTGCAAGCTAATCCCGACCGAGTCCTTGCCGCCGAGATCCATGGCGATGATGAACTGTCTGAAGCCTTAAAAAGAATTCAAGCCCAGGTGAAAGCTTCGCGTCAGGATTTAGAAACCGCTTTGCACTTTGAATGGCACCGGTTTTCTCAAATCATTGCCCGTCATAGAGGCACGGTCAAAGCGATTGTCATCGTAGCGCCCTTGTTAGGCCTTTTAGGAACTGTGATTGGCATGATCGAAACCTTTGACTCTTTAAAAGACGCAGCCCTCTTTACCCAAGGCGGAGGCATTGCCGGGGGGATTTCCCAAGCACTGATCACCACCCAGATGGGGTTGGTGGTTGCGATTCCGGGATTGTTGATTGGAAGAAAATTGGATTTACAAGAAAAAGCGCATTCAGATTTCGTTGAGCGCGTTATCAGTCAAACTCTGTTGAAGGAGGGTGGAAGTGAAGCTTAGAAGACGTTTGCCGATGGGGCAAGAGGGTGTTGATGTATCACCTCTTATCGATATGGTTTTTATTCTTCTGATCTTTTTTATGGTCAGTACAACCTTTATCAAAGATATGCAGATCGACCTCAATCGACCGGGGGCCGCCAGTAGCAAGCCCAGTAGCTCAAAGTCAATTCGCATTTTTATCGACAATTCCGAAAAAATCTATGTTGATGGTCAACACATTCGCCCGTGGGTTTTACAAAGTAAAATCCGTGAGATGGTGGCCTCGGCCAAGTCACAATCGATTTTGGTGGTGACTGACAAAAAGGTTTCGGCCGACAAATTGGTCGATGTGGTTGATCAATGCCGCTTGGCTGGGGTTAAAGATATTGGTGTTGCCACGGAGGCTGAGCTTGGATCCTAAACAGCGCCGTTTGCATTTAAAGTCCCTTGGTATCGCTGTCATCGGCTTTATGCTGGTGGTTGTGTTTTTAAATATTATGAACGGCACCGTGCAATTTACCAAAAACAAAGAAATCAATCAGGTTCAGTTTAAGACCAAAAAAGTGAAGAAGAAAACTCAGCAGAAGATTCAGAAGAAGAAGGTCGTGAAAAAGCAGTCCAATAAAGTGAAGTCTTTAAAGCCAAAAATGAACCTGGCTTTTGCCAGCTCGGGTCTTGATTTGGGCATCGATATTCTTGGCCTTTCAGCCGGCGATTCAAAACTTCTCAGTCAACAGGGCGAAACTGTGATGACTGAAGACGTGGTCGACCGCTTGCCTGAAGTGCAATACCGCGAGCCCATTCCCTATCCCGAAGCGGCAAAAAGTAACAACGTCGAAGGTCATGTGACAGTTAATATTTTGGTGAACAAAGACGGCAATGTCGATCAAGTGAAACTATTGGATAGCGTTCCTGAAGGTGTATTTGATCGGGTTACCTTGAGTGCTGTCAAAACATGGAGTTTCAGCCCAGCCGAGTACAAAGGACAGTTTGTGAGTGTTTGGGTGAAACAGAAACTGAAGTTCCAGGTGAATTGATATGAATAGGAAGCGTGAAACATTAACATTGGGAAAAAGTAGCCTGCGTTGGATTTTACAACTGATTCTTTGCTATTTGATCTTGTTCTTGGCTGGAAAAGTTTTAGCACAGGAATCAGAAGTGGAATCGGAAGTGGATCATGTCAGCTTGGCTCGAATTCTGGTGAAAGATGGTCATTATGATCGCGCCGAAAGAACTTTGCAAAAAGTGACTCCAGAGGAAGAAAACGAAGCGCCAGCGGTGTTGGCCAGCCTGCGTGGGATGTTGGAGTTGCATAAGAAAAATTATCAAAAGTCCTTAACTTTTTTCGACAAGAGCTTGCAGCTGGGAATTGAGTCTCGCGAGATATATCTGTATCGCGCTGAAGCCTTTTTGCAGTTGAAACGTCTAGAAGAGGCGGCCAGTAGCATTGAAAAAATAGATCCTGAGGCGAAAAAGAAACTGCCTTATTTTTTAATCAAAGCTGAGATTCAATGGCAGCGGGGAGCTAAAACCCAGGCCTGGAAAATTTTGAATGGGGCTCGGCAAAACAAACTTTCCCAGACTGTGATCAACAAAAAGAAGTTTGCCTATTTAATGGAAGAAGGGCTTTTCCAAACCGCAAAAGACCTGGCCTTTGAGGTTTTGCAAGACGACAACGCCTTTCAAGATGTGGTGGCGCTTGCCAGTCAATTTCGTTTGGCAAAGCAACACGGTACCGCTCTAGAGATCTTGCAAGCCTTACAGGTACTTCGCCCGGAAAAAGAAATGGTGGCGCTTGAGATGGCGCAAAATTATCTTTCTTTGGGAGAGAGTTTTTCGGCGGCTCTTATTTTGGAGCAAGCAGCGAAACATAATATTTCTTTAAGCTTCGAAGCCTCCGAAATGTTGCGGCAGGTGGGAAAGTCTTACCGTGCGCGATTTTTGAATATGACGACCATGGATCCTGCCAAGCGCCTAAAGCAACAGTTGGCCCTTTATCTTGAAGATGATGACTATTTGTCTTTGAAATTTATGATTCCGCAGTTGCAAAAAAACAGTCTATTAGAGGATCAAGAGATTCGCTATGCGGTGGCGTACTCCTTGTTTCGCACCGGCGACTTTGAAAAGTCGGAATCTTTTCTGAATAGCATCGATAAAGACGGACTGTTTGAAAAATCCATTGAATTGAAGCGTGAAATTACCAATTGCAAAGCAGAGAAGTGGGCTTGTAGTGAAACAATTTAAACTTTTCCTTGGTATTTTATTTTTTGCCTGTCTCTCTTTCGCTGAAGAGGGGGCTGTCGATGTGTTGGTTTCAAAGGCCGGTTTACCTCTTGAGAATTATGAGGTCATGATTGACCAAACAACTTACACCACCGACGCCTTCGGTTTCGTGACAGTGGCTTTGCCTGCCGGTGCCCACATCCTCAATATTCTGGATGGCGAAAAAGCCCAGACGGTTGAATTTAAAGTTTTAGAAAATGAAAGAACTCAGCTTGTGGTGAATATCTTTTCAGAAGGTTTGGTGAGTGACCTTAATGAACCAAAAGCTAAAAAGATTATAGACACCCAAGATCCAAAACAAACGGGGCAGTTGAGTTTGAAAGTTCTATCGGTCAATGGTGAACCGGTGGCGTCTGCGAAAGTCTATGCCCGCGGTACGCAAGTCAGTGGCACCACCAATCGAGCCGGAACGGTGACTCTTGCTTTGCCAAAAGGCCCTCAGGTGATCTCCGTCACCCATCCCAAATTTTCCACCCAAGTGGTACGCGACATTCGGATCACGCAAGGGGATTTGGAGTTAAAGACTGTCGAGTTAACTCCGGCGGGTCTGGTGCTTGAAGACTTCGTAGTGCTGGCGCCAAACCTCAAAGGATCGATTCAAGCGCTGATTGAAGTGCGACGCCGTTCTTCTGATGTCGCCGATGTGATGAGTGCCGAGCAAATGTCCAAGTCGGGTGACAGCGATGCCGCTGGGTCTTTAAAAAGAGTCACTGGTTTAACTCTAAAAGATGGAAAATACGTTTACGTGCGCGGGCTTGGGGAGCGTTATTCTTCCACCTTGCTCAACGGCGTGGCTTTGCCAAGCCCCGACCCCAGTCGCCGGGTCGTCCCCTTGGATTTGTTTCCAGTTCAGTTTCTCGACAGTATGATTATACAAAAAAGCTACTCGCCGAATATGCCAGGGGAGTTTGGTGGCGGAGTGGTACAGCTGCAGACCAAAACCATGCCGGATAAAGGTTTTTTTAAATTCACTGTTTCCAACACTTTAAACTCCAACGACGGCGATCTTAAAACCTATAAAGGCGGCAGCACCGATTGGTTGGGCGTTGATGATGGAGGTCGTAAACTTCCCGAAGGCGCTCGCGACAATCCAAGCCGAATCTTTCAGAACAATCGACATGCTTTGCAAGAAGAGGATCGACTGACCAATCAAGACCTGTCCCTGTCTTTTGGCGACAGTTGGAAAATGGGGCCCCTTAAAATGGGATTCACAGCCTCCGGTCTTTACAAAGACCAAATCAACTTTCTGGAAGAAGAGCGCAACCGATACTCGAAGCCCGAGGGGACCTTGGTTCTTGAAGATAACTACATTCGCGAGAAGACTCAAAAAGAGTGGACCGCAGGGGGTATTCTTGGCCATCAGGTTGAATTGTATAAAAACCATAGCGTGACTACCAATTACATCAATTTGCGCAACACCACGGATTACGTGGCGGTGATGGAGGGTGAGAACGCCGAGGGCAACACCATTCGCCAAACAGAATACGAGTTTGCGGCGCGAACCTTACAAACATTTATGTTGCAGGGTGAAAATAAAATACCGGCGATCAACGACTTGCAGTTCAATTGGCATTTTGCCGAGAGTAAGGCGCGACGGGATGAACCGAATCGAACCACAGCCCGCTACTCTCCCGATGAAGACGGTGTGTTTGTCTACAACCCGGGCGACAACACCGCCTATGAGCGTCGGTTTTACAATCTTTCTGAAAAGGCGGATGACTTTGGAGTCACCGCTGAATCGCCGTTCCCTTGGTTTAGCAAGCGAAAAGGGAAAGTGAAAGTGGGGTTGAATCGCACCCGTAAAAATCGCGCCTCAGGCATGACTCGCTTTGCATTGGACCCAACAGGAGCCCCTTGCGACGCTGACCTCAGTGGAAACTTAGATAACATCTTTGATGAATGCCAAGGCGCTTTCAATGCGGTGAACACCACACGCCCCACTGATAACTATTTAGCCAATCAACAGATCGATGCTTATTATTTTAAAACTCAATGGCCACTCTTGGAGTCGCTGACTCTGAATACAGGCATGCGCTATGAAGACTCGGTACAAAAAGTGGACACGGTTTCGCCTTTTGAAAAAGATGCGATTTCTAGTCAGCTGATCACTAGAGATTGGTTGCCAGGCTCGTCGCTGACATGGAAACTGAATAAAAAAATGCAGTTTCGATTGGCGCAAAGTGAAACCGTATCTCGCCCGGATCTGCGCGAGCTTTCGGATACTCTTTGGCAAGACTTTGATACAGGCTTTGATGTGCAGGGAAACCCCAGCCTAAGAGCCACGGTTATCGATTCTTACGATGCGCGCTGGGAATGGTATTTCACACCCAAAGAGAACTTGTCTCTTGGAGTCTTCTACAAAGAGTTTGAGAACCCTATTGAAAGTGTTTTTACGGCGGGCTCGGATCCTCGGATCTCTTTTTTCAATGTTGATGGTGCGATTCTTTATGGCGCTGAGATCGAAGTTTCGAAAAATTTGGGTTTTGTTAGTTCTTGGTTAAGACGGTTCACGTTGGCTGGGAACTATGCTTACATTGTATCAGATGTGCAATTGGGTGATATTCAAAACTCAGAAAGCAGCGAAACCAATCGACCCCTGCAAGGGCAGTCCAACTATACCGCCAATTTCCTTTTGGACTACGAACACGAACCCTATCGACTCAATTTCAGTTTGGCCTACAATGTTTATGGTCGCCGGATCGCCTATACCGCTCCCGAAGGGCTTCCGAACATTTGGGAGTTGCCTGTGAACCAGTTGGACTTTGTTCTTCGTAAAAAAATTGGCAAGTCAACGAGTCTGCAAGGAAAGATAAATAATATTTTAAACCCTCGCGTTCGTCTCGAGCAAGAGGGACGGACCTGGCAGGCTTTTCGCCGTGGCCAAAGTTTCACCCTAGGGATTGGGATGGAGATATGATGAGGATTATTTTATTACCTTTATTTTTATGTTTCATGGTCGGGTGTGGACAACACTCCCAATCTTTAAGCCGGGTGGAGTCAAAAAGGCCGGTGCAAGCGGTGGGGGAGACCGACCAAAAACTGATTCTTTTGAATGCTGTGAACAGTGGAGACCTTGAGGCGATCAAGGGACTGGTTGAACAGGGTGTCGACCTTAACATCCACAACAACGAAGGATTGACCTTGATCATGGTCGCCATCCGCGCTCAACAGTTTGCCGTTATGGAGTATCTGGTGGCTCAGGCCGTGGATCTTGAGATGCAGACCAACAGTGAGGACTACAAGCCGGATGTGAATGCCAGAGAGTATGTTGCGTCCCTAGGGATGGATTCCGAATTGCGTGATATCGTTATGGGGATTTTAAACCAAGAGGCTTTTGATATCGAAAAATTGGGAAGCTTTCTTTATTCGTCGATCACCTTTAAGAATATTGATCTTTTGGATTGGTTGCTTGGTAAAGGTGTGGATCCAAACTTGCTGCGTCTGTCTTCCAGTGGGCGCCCCAAAGACAGCCCTTTAATTTATCTCTTCTCTCTGCGTGGAGTGGAGGGAGTTGAATTGCAAAAACTTCGTGATCTTTTTGATCTTCTGGTGTCCCACCCTGACATCGACGTCAATCTTAAGGTGCGCCGAGACACACCTTTAAGTAAGGCTTTAAGTCGTCTGGAAGATGATCCGGCCTATAAGCCCATGGTTGACCGTTTGATTGCTATGGGTGCGAAAGACGACTGATTGCAATCGGGTTTCGAGACTTTAACCTGTTTTCTTGAACCTTGTTTTTACCCGCAACACTTTTTGTATTTCTTCTGACTTCCACAGGGGCAAGGATCGTTGCGGCCAATTTTAGGACCCGCATTGACCACAGGTTCAGAGGGTGCATGGCCATGGTTGCAGTGGGGCCCGTGAACATGGGGTGTTTCTTGTTTTTTGGCCTTGGTTTTCGAATCGCTATTCATAGATAGGAAGGTCCTTAAGGTTGGGGGCTGGCCTGCTGGTTTGAAACAGCCATAGGTGGCAGCACATCCAAAGGGTTGATGGCTAAGTTCTGTTTGCGCACTTCAAAGTGAAGGTGGACTCCGGTGGCACGACCGGATCGTCCCATCAAGCCAATCAAATCACCTTTGCGAATGATGTCTCCTCGTTCCACTTTATAGCGAGACAGGTGAGCGTAATAACTTTTGTACTGTTTGTTCATGTGGGTCACCACAACTAAGCGACCGTATCCAGTGCGGCCATGGCCAGCGTATGTGACGATGCCATGGTCGATGGCATAAATGGGAGTGTCTTTGGTGGCCGCAAGATCGATGCCCTGGTGGCGGCGCCGGTAAGGGGAGCGTTTTTTCGGGCGGAAGGCCTGAGTCAAAGAGGCTCCATAAACCGGCCACTGAAACTCCGGTTCGTCATTTGAAGAACGGGCCTCTCCTTCAACAAGAACAGCATGGGAGGCACAACCACTAAGCAACAAAACAAGTAGGCTCGCTTTAACTATTTCAAACATAAAGACGGTTTTATCACTGGCTGAAAGGACAGGAATTACGCACATAGTCATTTGAGTAAAAAAACGGCGATTCCCCAAAGCGCCCCAATCGCAGGTTTCAAAGTCTGGGCGGTTTTGGCTCTGGGGGACAATCTATTATCCTAGAATCATTGAAGAAGGGGGTTTTTATGATTGGGATACTGAGTCTTCTTGTTGCTCTTTCAGGGGCCATCGCCGGAGAACTTCCCAAACGCTATGACATCCAGAAAGTCGATTTACCGTCCGTCCCACTGACAAAAAAATTACAAATTCAAGCGCGAGTTGAACTCCCAAAAGGCTACAAAATCACCCACAAGGCGGTGTTGAATATCTACGAAAAACATCCAGGAGGCTGGGTTCTAAGTCAGAAGGTGCCACAACAGCAGGACGCCCTGACTTTGTTTCGCTCCGATCAGGATGTGGTGTTTGCAAAAAATGTTGTTCTTGGTTCAGCGGATAAAGATATTGCGTTTGATTTGTCGGTATCGTTTTGCCAAAAAATCTGTGTGATTAACAATTTCCAAGGGATTGCCAAGCGGAGTCGGCAGGCGAAACACAACCGTCTATCATTTAAGGTCAAAGGTCAACTTCCCGCCGATCGGATCAAGAATAAGAAGAAACAGGCCCAGAAGAGGTTTAAAGATTCAGGCGACGTTTTTTTCGCAACATCAGCAACATGATAGTGCCTCCCAAGAAGCCAAAGCCTGACATTATGATGTACCAGAACAGGTAGCCATGGGTCTCTTGGGTTATGCTCAACACCTGGCCTGTAATCAAAAACGAGATAGCGCCTCCATAGTATTGAAACGAATCGATCACGCCGGAGGCAAATCCGGCCATTTTTTTGCCGCCAATATCCATGGGGGCGGCGGCTCCCACCAACGAGTGGGTGGAGTTGACGGTCAGAGAGATCATAATCAGGATCATGCAACCCACAAAAATACCCGAGGTGTCAGGGCCGACAAAATCGTTCAAAAGTAAAACAGCGGCGGCGGCAATGGTGAGCCCTTCAATAAAGTACAAAACCACAGCCACTGGACCGCGCTCGCCATCGGCAAACTTATCGGAGATCACCCCGGAACCGTAGGAGCCGAGAAAGGCCACAAACGGCATCGCCATCAGGGTCACCGAGGCGATCAAGGGAATATTCGACTGCATATCAAAACCCAGCTGGTCTCGGAAATACAAGATCGCCAACTGATCCAGTGAGTGACGAACACCACCGGTGCAGGCGTAGGCGCAGGCGTAAAACCAGATCAAAGGGTGAAACAGGATGGTTTTTAAACTGTGTCGTAAAGACACTTTCACACCCTCACTGTTATCGACCTCGTCGAGAATCACCCCAGGATAGCCCGCCTCTTCGGGTGAGGGCTTGACCACAAAGTAAAATAAAAAGGCGGCTGCGACGGTGAACAGGGGAGGGAAGCGAAACACAGAGCGCCACTCTCCGGCGCTGGCTAAAACGATAGTTCCGACAACAAGGCCGCCGTTTAATAATGCCGGGGCCATACGACTGATTGAAACTTGGCCCAATTGAATCATACCTCCAAAAATTCCGGCAAAGCTGCCTCGTTCTGTACGGCGAAACCAGGCGGCGTTGATTTTGATCATGCCGGGGGCTCCGTATGATTGAAAGTATCCATTGAGCAGAGACAGAAGGGCGAAAGCAAAAAAGTGTGAGACCAAAGAGGAGAAACCAAAGATTAAATTAATAACCAAAGTTCCACAGGCTCCAATCAGCATGCTTTTGCGGCCACCGATGACATCGGAAAAAAGACCGTTGATCAGTTGTCCGGTTCCGTAGGCGACCGACCAGATGGCGAAGATAAAAGACACATCTTGAATATCAAAACCAAACTCCTCTTGTAAGCCGGGAACCGCAAAGCGAAAGTTGTACCGACACATGTAAAATGAGGCGTATAAAAAACCAATAGTGAGCCAGTTTTGCGCCCGGCGGGTGCGAAAACCTTGAGGGTAGGCTTTTTCGGAAGATTTTGAATTCATACCCAGGTCTTAGGACAACTCGCTTGAAAAATCGACAGGAAAACGAAGGGGGCTTGGGTAGCGTGGTGCAGCAAGGCCGAAGGGCCTTGGCTCAGCCATCGATTGTGGCTCTGGAATCAATCCGATTGAAATTTCTTGAGTTCATAGATCAGCTCCCAATAAGGGACGATCTCAGAGACATAGTTGATATCAAATTCAATAAAATCGTGAGTGCCATCCGAGGAGTGGTCGCCAAGAAGGCCGGTTTCAGCCAAACTTTTCACAATATCCAAGTCAATCTTTGAACCCATCTCTTGATAAGATGTTTTCAATAACTCACTGACATTTAGTTTCACGAAACCGCGGGTGTCAGGTTCCTCTTGCTCGCCGTAGTGTTTAGCGACTTTAAGTGTTTGCAGTTGTCGTTCATTGATATTGTTTTTCTTAGCCTGTTCTGAAAAAAGTTGATTGTTGTAAAACTCAACAAAGCGAAAAATAAAGTCGACATCGTGACAGAGGATTCGTGTTTTGCCCTCACCCAAATCTTCGGTCTCCATGTAACCAAGATCCGAAAGCACCTCCACCAACTTTTCCATTTTGTGGGTTGGTTGCTGAAAGATCTGAATGGTGTAGTTTCGCAAAATACCAGGAGGCAATTGAAAACCATGTTCGGTGTCTTCACCGTAGCGGTAGGCGACAAAGCCGAGTATACCCATCAATTTAGTGATCGTGAAGGAGGGGAAAACCTCTCGCTCTTCCTCTTGGGTTCTCTCCAATTGTCGAATGCGAATATTGGCGCGACGAAGGTTGCTATTGATCGCTTTGACGATGGATTTGACCCAAGTCGGTAGGCTGGCCCATTGCTGATCTAGGGCCTTAAACGGCAGTTCGATCACCTCAGTGCCGTCCATGGAGGCTTGAGCACCAGCGCTACGGGGACTTTTTTCAAAAAAAGCCATTTCTCCTAATAGATCGCCGGCTTTCAACTCAGCCAGTTTGATGTTGGTGTTGCCTTTTTTCTTGGTGATAGCCAAGCGTCCGCTTTTAATGACATACATAGCGTCCGGTGTGTCGCCTTCAACGAAAAGCTCCTGACCTTTTTTTAATTTAATGATTTTATTCGACATAACGTCCGCCTAATGAGAATTTCCGCATCGATCTTAAATTATAAGGTGATAAAGAAATGATGTCTTTGATAGCGCTGGCTATCCGGACTCTGGTCGAGCCTCTGTTATAGAATGAACCATAATATTTCGAAGCTATGGACATATATATTCCTCGATGGTCACAGACGCCCGATTGTCTTCTATCGTGCCATTGCTGGCATTTGATATATCGAAATAAAACTCCGTATCAGGTCCGCAAGTTACGTCGTCAATTGAGGACACCGACACAGTGGTTTTGTAATGACCAGCGGGAATCGTTGCTGTGCCACTGGCGGCGGTGTAGTGGGTGCCGGCGGTGGCGGTATTATTAGTGGTCGTATAGTCAATCGTCAGTCCGGAAGACAGCACCTTGTTGGCGCGAATGGTGATAACAGCGGTATTCCCTTCAGTGACAGTGACATCATCCACGTAAATTTCTAGTGGGGAACCACTGGCGTTCTCATCAAGGCAAACTCGAGTCAAACCGCGGTCTGTTCCATCGCTGGGGTCAATGACGTGGAACCCAACTATCGCGCGGTTTTTTGAATCCAAGGTCATATTCATCGGTATGGCATCAATAGAGCTGGGCCAAGTCACGTATTTGTACCCGCCGCTGCCCCAGCTTGTATCGATCGATCCATCCTGAAAAAGTTTGGCTATTCCCAAACTTTTCGGAGTTGAGCTGACTTTAAACAGAACAAAAATGTCATTGACGATGAATTCCACTTTGAAGGCGTCCAAGGTGATGCCTCCCGGAGTCAAGGCGACTGTTCCCGCGGAGCCCCAGTTGGTATCAATGTTGCCATCGGAATCGGCCTTAGTTATGAAAAGAGTGTCGTTGGTTCCATCCTTGGTACCTTGCACATAGATATTATCGTCCAAATCAATATCGAGCTTTCGTCCCCGAGAGGATGCACCCACATCAATAAGAAGCTCACCACTGGCACCAAAACTCGTCACGTAAGATCCATCACTGGAGTTTTGTTTGATTACAGACTGTTTCCATTGACCGTCATAACGCTCTGAGGTGTAGTAGTATTGTGAACCGTCACTTGTCCAGTCGATAGCGTAGCCAAACTCATCCCCGGCAAGCCCCGAAGTCATGTGACCGCTGGTTCCATAGCTGGTGACTATAGCTCCAGTTGTTGGATCAAAACGAGTGGCCGATTTATCATGATAGGCTGGGGAGCCACCGGTGTTATAATGACCGGATTGTAAAATTACGCCGTTTTGATTTATAGTTAAACCATCAACGATAGTTTGAGGTGTTGTGGTGGCGGCGACGCCGTTTGTGCCAAAAGCGGTGACAAAGTTACCCTCTAGATCGAACTTGGCAAGTCGAGCACTGGCTCCAGCGATACTCAGGTAGATTTCATTATTGTAAATTTGTATCCCTTGCGTCGTCGAGTTGTCGCCGATGTCGTGGATTTGAAAGCCTGAGGTCCCGAAAGAGGTGTCTAGGTTTCCTTCGGAGTCCAAACGCGCTAATGCCAATTCATTATAGCTGCCATTGAAAGTCGAGAAGCCGACATAAAGGCGTCCCTGAGAGTCGGGATAAAAAACTCGGGATACGTATTGTCCGCCATTAAAAGCGTTGCCATAATCGATCTGGGTGAAGCCGGATGATCCGAAGGTGGTATCCACCACGCCCGTTTCCCCACCACAAAGTTCAACGTAACTTGCGGAGAGATTGTCGCCCAACTCGGCAGTGGTCTCATGGTTGGCTTCGGAGCCATTACCAAGAGCGCCGGTGGACCCATCGCCAAAGCATTTGATTTGTCCTTCTTGAGATAGAGCACAAACATGCTCCCTGGCTAATGCGATTTCGCGAACAGCAAAGCCGGTTCCCAGTAACGCAGAACCCAAAGCCGACAACTCTCCGGGCTGGTCGCCCACAAAACTCTGAGCTCCGTCACCGTAGCCAAAAGATCCACTGTTACTTTCCCCCCAACACTTCATGGAGTCGTCACTCATAATAGCGCAAAAAGCTCGAGCTCCATATTGAAGAGTGCTAAAAAGACGTTTGACGGTCAGAGTGGAATCAATGGCGGCAAAGGGCTGGGCCGCCAATTCCCCAGGAGTGTCGCCAATATCGTCCATTGATCCTGAGGCCAGACGACCTCGAAAACCACTGCCCCAACACTTCACTTGATAGTCTGAAAATAAAGCGCAATTGGCTTCTGCATTTGAGGCGATATCGATCACCGGATTGGTGGTCCCAAAATCAATGGGGGGAAGAGCGTCTCCCATTTGGGCGGGAGAGCCAATATAGGTGGTGTTACCTTGTCCTGTTCGTCCGGAACCGCCATCTCCCCAACACTTCACCGTGCCATTATCGAGCAAAGCACATTGACCAGAAAGTTTTATGGCCTTGCGATTGCGCCCCCAATCAATAGCCAAGCCTTGTGGGGTCGACATGCTAGAGGCTGTGCCCCCCCAACAGTGGGTTTCTTGATTGTCTAAAATAGCGCATCCAAAGGGGGCCGCCCACGGGCCGCTGATTGTAAAGTCCTTCACGGTTCGGCCGATCCCAAAGTCTATATCGAGCAGATTGTCACCCAGCTCGCCGGGAGAATCACCGATACCTCGCCCAAATAAATTGGTGGGGTTGGCGCCGAGAGCATCATTGGTAGAATAACCTATGCAACGCAGTTGATACTGATCGGTCAAAGCGCAAACAACTTCTTCATGGGCGACGATTTTACGAACACCAATGCCAGTTCCCCAATCGATATAGGGGAGAGTCTCGATCTCACTAGGCTCATCGCCATAACGGAACCGGTGATCTCTTCCCATTAGACCGGTTGAATCACCGAAATCCATGGCGTTACCAAGACAACTGACCTGTCCTCCGGTTATAATAAAACAATTTCGATTGTCGCTATAATTGTAAGCGCCTCGGTCGGACCCTAAGGCGATCAAGCTTCGGCTGGCCCCAAGGTCGAAGTAGGGAAGGTTATCTCCCATTTCGCCACTATCATTGCCAATAGAACGGCCATAGCTAGCCGGCAGCAATTCGGTATTAGGATTTCCACCCCAACACTTCATGCGATCGTCACTGGTGTGCACGCATGCACTTTCAATGTGAACCTCCACATCTTTAACAGTGACGTGATCAATTCCAACAGTTCCTAAATTGACAAAAGGAATATTGTTGCCAGAGTTGACCGAGGTAGTTCCAAAACTATTATTGGTCTCGGACCCCAAGGATCCGTTGCCAGTGGTCCCCCAGCATTTCACTCGATCATTACTCAAAACTGCACAGCCCATCCTTTCACTGATTGAAACATCTTTGACTGTCCAAGGGTTGCCGAAATCGTCACTGCCTAGG
This sequence comes from uncultured Pseudobdellovibrionaceae bacterium, assembly GCA_964588335.1. Taxonomy (GTDB): domain Bacteria; phylum Bdellovibrionota; class Bdellovibrionia; order Bdellovibrionales; family JAGQZY01; genus JAGQZY01. The sequence goes on from CAZPOV010000003.1 coordinate 82,236, forward strand.
TTGGCATAGGGGAGGTTGTCTCCCATTTCATCCGCTTCATCGCCATAGATTTGTCCATCGCCAACGGCGTTGACAGCTCCACTTCCCCAGCATTTCAAGCGGTCGTTGTCGAGAATGGCGCAAGCGGCGTTATGACCTACAAAAATCTTTTTTGCTGTTCGGCCGGTTCCCAGGTCAACGTAAGGGAGATTGTCTCCCATCTCGTTGATGTTATCACCCAGTCTGTCGGTGTGGCCGTACCCTAATTGACCTTGATTGTTGCTCCCCCAGCATTTTACCAAATCATTGTCTAAAATCGCGCAGCTACTAGCTAGCCCTGAGTCGACATCCTTGACAGTTCGATCGGCTCCAAAATCCACAAACGGAAGATTGTCACCCATCTCGTTGTTACCATCGCCCCAGTATCCTAAAGCAGGGATTCCCAACTGGGCTTCATAGTTTCGTCCCCAACATTTGACTTGTTGATTGTTGAGCAAGGCACAAAAGAAATTATTGCCACTAACAATTTTTGTGGCGGTCAGGCCGGTTCCCAGGTCAACGAAAGGAAGATTGTCTCCCATTTCGTTGAAATCATCACCGCGATTGCCATTGGCTCCATAACCAATAGTACCCTGTGTTCCCCAGCATTTGATTTGCCCACTGGTATTGAGGGCGCAACTGGAAGCATCAGACATAGCCACTTGTGAGGCTATAAAACCAGCACCCAAGTCGATGATCGGTAGGTCATCGCCGCGTTCGTCGGCATCATCTCCCAGGATGGTCCCTTCTTCAATTCCCAGGCGGCCCCTAAAGTTTCGACCCCAGCATTTCGATTTGCCACCATCATACACAGCACAGGTCAAACTGTCGGTCCCAGCAATCGACTGAACACTGTTGTCACTGATTTCATTATCAAGAATTTCAGCGTAGTAAAATGATGGGGACCCTTGGTCTTCATGAATGTTTGTGGCCACCATCAGATACTCTTCATTGATCTCAGGATCGGTGTCATCATTGGTGGTCACGGTTACCGTCGAGGCTGGAGACAGGTTGCCAGCGATGATTGTCAGTGAACCGCTGACGCTATTGAAGTCCAAGTTTTGCGTGGCGCTATTGCTGCGCGTGGAGTAGTCGAAATCAAGGTCGACAGGGCAGGTACCTGACAGTGTAAATGTAAACGTCTGGCTGTTGCCTTCAAAAACGCTTTGTTGGTCAGCGCTAATATTCATGGTTGGAATATCATCTTCGATAATCTCGACAACTCCCTGGATGTCGCCTGGACTTGTAAAGTTGGCATTGACGATAGAAGAAAGAGTGACATTGAAATCCTCTCTGGTTTCACACTGAGAGGCATCATCAAGAGTGGTCAAATTGAAAGTTGTAGAGATACTGCCAGCCGAGATTGTCGCCGGACTGTTCGTCACACCTGTATAGTCACCGGCAGCGGTGGTCGCAGTGTTGTCGAAAGATGAGACGTTAAAACTTACCACTCTTTCACTCATCGCATCCAGAGAGATAACCACGGCGGCGACGTCTCCCTCAACTGCGGACGTGTTGGCTACCGAAATGTTGGGAGGATCATCGTTGTCGAGGATGTTTTGAGATGCGGTTCCATCACCAATCACGCCATTGGTGGGATTGGCAAGAGTGACTGTCAGAGCTTGAGAGTCGTCCTCGTCCAGAACATCATCAAGTGTTGTTACGGTAACATTGGTACTGGTGTTACCACTGGTGATCGTATAGACCTGAGAACTGACCGTTGTGAAATCCTGTCCGCCTGTGGCGGTTCCGTTGACTGTCGAAACTTCAACAGAAACGTTTTTCGAATTACAAACGGAAGAGAGGGAAAGCGCTAAACTGGCGTCTGTGCCCTCTGTCACATCCGCTCCATCAGCGAGATTGATAGTTGGCACATCATCATCCTGTACAGTTCCTGTTCCAGTGGGATCGACCAGTTCGCCGTAAGTGGGATTAGAGAGGGTAAGGGTGAATGTTTTATCGGTTTGGCAAAGACTGCTGGGGTTTAAACTACTGACCGTGATGGTCGCAGACGTATTGCCAGGATTGATTGTCACTGTTCCAGAGGATGAGGTGTAATGGACGCCAGCCAATGCCGACCCATCGCTGGTTGCATAGTCAATGTTGAGAGGCGCTTTGGCACCCTGAGATAAGGTCACGGTAAACTGTAAATCACTTCCTTCGGTTACTGTCACATCATCGATTGAAATTTCAATGGCCGTCCCATTCCAAAAGCCAATGGGCACAAACTGAGCCACAGCTATTGCTTGGAAAAATAAAATGAAACAACACATGGACCGCATTATTTCTTATCGGAAATAATAAGGGTAAATTAAGTTATTTCCATAGTTTGTAATAGATTAAGGCACCCTTCGTGGACCCCCAGCTTCGTGGTCAAGCGAGGTTAAAAATTTCTCTGCAAGCTCAATGAAAAAGGCGATTGTATTTGTTTTTTTGTTTTAAAATGAAACGCGGTTTATGAGTCAGCGAATGCCTTTGGCTGTGGGGGAGGCTTATGGCTGTGTCGAAATGACACTCGTTCTATGCGGTTATAAGGAGCTTAATATTCTCACCCTTGTAACCGCATTCGGCAGGATTGTGACCAACGAGAATCGAGCAACTACACAGACATGGTTATGGGATCACCCACAACTTTCACCGGAGCTTCCGTTGCTTTTTGAATGTCTTCGATACTGACCCCAGGTGCTAACTCTTTTAACACAAAACCGTCATCATCGAAACTAAAGACACCGTAGTCGGTGACCACCAAATCAATGCACTGGGTGCCGGTAAGGGGAAGGCTGCATTCTTTTAAAAGTTTAGGGTTTCCGTTTTTATCAACATGTTGCATGACCACAACCACGCGTTTGGCTCCCGCCACTAAGTCCATGGCGCCGCCCATGCCTTTCACCATTTTTCCAGGGATCATCCAGTTGGCAATCGATCGGTTTTGGTCGACTTGCATCGCCCCTAGAACTGTTAAGTCGACATGACCACCCCGGATCATGGCAAAACTTTCGGCCGACGAAAAAAACGAAGCGCCAGGAACGGCCGTAACCGTCTGTTTGCCGGCATTGATCAAATCGGCATCGACTTCATCTTCACTGGGAAAGCGTCCAAGTCCCAAGAGACCATTTTCACTTTGTAACATAACACTTTTGTCGCTGGGAATGTAATTGGCGACCAGGGTGGGGATGCCGATTCCGAGGTTGACGACAAAGCCGTCTTCAATTTCTCTGGAAATACGTTGAGCCAATTGATCTCTTGTTAATGGCATAATCACGCCTCCCTGACAGTGCGCTGTTCAATGCGTTTTTCGTACTTAGGACCTTTGATCAATCGTTGCACGTAGATGCCCGGCGTGTGCACTTGATCAGGATCCAACTCGCCACATTCCACAATTTCCTCGACTTCAGCGACCGTGATTTTTCCTGCGGCGGCCATCATCGGGTTGAAGTTGCGTGCCGTTTTGCGAAAAATAAGATTTCCAAAAGTGTCGGCCTTCCAGGCTTTCACAAAGGCAAAGTCACCGACAATGCCTCTTTCCAAAACGTAATGACGACCATCAAACTCACGGGTTTCTTTGCCTTCGGCGACCAATGTGCCGTAGCCGGTGGGGGTGTAAAACGCCGGGATGCCTGCGCCTCCAGCTCGTAAGCGTTCGGCCAATGTGCCTTGCGGAGTCAGCTCCACATCCAATTCTTTTGACAGAAACTGGCGGGCGAATTCTTTGTTCTCGCCGACATAGCTTGAAATCATTTTTTTGATTTGCTTGGTCTGTAAAAGAAGTCCTAAACCAAAATCGTCGACACCGGCATTATTGGAAACGCACGTCAGACCTGTGACCCCTGAATCACGCAAAGCGATGATTAAATTTTCAGGTAAACCACACAGTCCGAAGCCGCCGGTGAGAATCGTCATGTTATTCTTCACTCCGGCAATGGCCTCCTCGGCCGAGCTGACAACTTTATTAATCATAAGTTCTCCACGATAACGGCCACGGCCTCTCCGCCACCGATGCAAATAGACGCCATTCCATATTTTTTGTTATGGGTTTTTAGAGCATGCAAAAGGGTTGTGAAAATACGAGCGCCACTGCCGCCAATAGGGTGACCAAGGGCCACAGCACCGCCGTGGACGTTGACTTTTTCACGGGGAATGGAAAGTTCTTTCATCGCCGCCATCGTCACCACCGCAAAGGCTTCGTTGATTTCAAACAGATCAATGTCGTCCATTTTAATTCCGGTTTTTTCACAAACCTTTTTCATGGCACCGACCGGCGCGGTGGTGAACCATTTGGGATCCTGAGCAAAAGTGGCGTGACCGACAATCTTTGCCATCGGTTTCAAATTGTTTTTTTGCACGTAATCGCTGCTGGCTAAAACCAGAGCGGCAGCTCCGTCATTAATTTTCGAGGCGTTGGCGGCGGTGATCGTTCCGTCTTTGTCGAAAGCCGGACGCAGTGAGGTCATCTTATCAAAACGGGCCTTTTTAGGTTCTTCGTCTTCACTGAAAGTGTCGGTTGATTTTCTGGATTTCACTTCAACAGGTACAATTTCATTTTTAAAAGCGCCCGAGTCTTGCGCCTTCAGGGCCCATTCGTAACTTTCTTTGGCGAACTGATCTTGTTCCTCGCGACTGAAGTTTCGTTCTTTCACGCAAAGCTCAGCGGCCATACCCATATGGAAATCATTATAAGGATCCCAAAGCCCATCTTTGATCATCGAATCGGTGGTGGTGACAGGGCCCATACGGTATCCGGCTCTGGATTTTTCAAGAAGGTGAGGAGCCAGCGTCATGTTTTCCTGACCGCCGGCGACCACGACCTGGGATTCTCCCAAGCGAATGTTGTCATTGGCGAGCATCACAGTTTTGAGGCCTGAACCGCAAACCTTGTTTACAGTCATACAGGCCACACTGGTTGGCAGGCCGGCAAAAATGCAGGCCTGACGAGCCGGGGCTTGTCCGGCGCCGGCCGTTAAAACCTGACCAAAAATCAATTCATTCACATCTTCTTTTTTAATGCCGGATTTTTCAATGGCTCCTTGAATGGCCGTGGCTCCTAATTGAGGAGCGGGTGTATTGGCAAATTGTCCTTGAAAACTTCCGATTGGCGTTCTTTGTGCGCTTAAAATGTAGGCATTCTCCATTTTATCTCCTTTTGCGGGGCACCCCAAGTTTATGATGGCACCCACTCAAAGGTAATTCTGCAATAAAGTCAACGATGAAGGCCTTGTGAGTCCTTGACGGACCGTGATAAAGTGCTGTGACTCTAGGGCTTTACTAGCTTAGGATCAAGTTTTGTGTAAAGGAGTCTCCTATGCTTCGAGCAAGTGTTTTTTTTATAAGTCTTTTGCTGTCATTATCAGCTTGGGGACAACGCTTTCAACCGGTCAGTCAGCCGATTGGGTTGGCGGAAAAAATAGTGGTCCGTGGTTTTAAAGGCGTTTTGCAGATTGTTCCGTCGGACACCGAAACTTTGACCGTCGAGGCTGAGAAAAAGGGTGGTGGCTCGGGTTGGACCTATGAGGTTCGGCAACGGCAAAACACAGTGGAGGTTCGAGTCAAAGGCCCGGTCGAACAAGAGGCGTGGGAGAAGCTCAGAGGCAAGGGAAAGGTGCCAACCTTTGAAATGAAAATCACAGCTCCGCAGCGCCCCATGGAGATCTTTTGGAATGAAGGTCAAGTCTTTGCAGAAAACTGGGGTTCGAATTTAAGTTTACAAATGACGAAAGGCAAAACTAAGTTTAGCAAAGGTCAGGGTAATCTGCGCATTCAGCTTATCGATGGTCAAATCGAAGTCGAAGAGCAGACCGGCAATATTGCTCTTCAAACCTACAAGGGGCAGGTGCTACTGACCAAAAATAAAGGCGCCTTAAGTCTAAATAATCACTCGGCCCTCTATACTCTGAAAGGCCATGACGGGCCTATCGAATATCGCAATCATAGCGGCACCACCAATTTGACCAGCATCACTGGCAACGTCATTATCAATAACGTCAGCGGGGCGGTTCGGATTCGTGATTTTGAAGGCAGTCTGCAGGCGGACTTTAAAAAAGGCTCTTTGGATGCGGGCATGAAATCTCTACAGAATTTGAATATAACCAGTGATGAGGCGGCGATCACCATTGACACACCCAAGGCCTCTGGCGCTATTGTACAGTTGCGCTCAGAAAAAGGGCGACTGTGGGCTCCCATACACCTTCGGAAACTCAAAAAAGGCCGCTGGACGGAACGCAAGGGGCGTTTAAAAGGTGATGAGCAAGGCAATATCAAAATCGTTTCCAAGTATGGCGATATTGTGCTTAAATAGCGCGGTTTTTCAAGGTATAGACTCGGTTTAGCGAAAGGCGATCAAGAATGGCAAAAAAGAAGAAGAAAGCAGCAAAAAAGAAAACAGCCAAAAAGAAGACGGCAAAGAAGAAAACCGCCAAGAAAAAAGTCGCCAAAAAGAAGACGACAAAGAAAAAGGCGAGCAAGAAAACAGCCAAAAAGAAGACGGCAAAGAAGAAAACCGCCAAGAAAAAAGTCGCCAAAAAGAAGACGACAAAGAAAAAGGCGAGCAAGAAAACAGCCAAAAAGAAGACGGCCAGCAAGAAAGCGGCTGGTAAGAAAGCCGAGAAGAAAACAGCCAAAAAGATGACTCAAAAGGCCAGCGCCCCGGCCGCCAAGAAAGCCTCATCGAAAAAAGCAGCGAGTAAAACAGATGCGAAAGTCGAGGCCAACACCGAGGCTCCCAAAGAGGAAAAGAAAAGCAAATCGAAAGTGACGAAAAAAGCCTCGTCAAAGCCGGCGCAAAAAATCAAAATTGAAAAAGATATCGTTCTGACTGATGCTGAAGGGCGGGTTCTGTGTCGAGTTCGTGATTGCGACCAGCCGGCCGTGGTTGAGTCCTATTGCCGCTATCACTACCTTCTGTATTGGAAAAAGATTCAGATCCGACGCAAGATTCTGTCTGAAGGAAAACTTGAAAAGTACATCGAGGAACTGACCTCACGTTACCCCAACAAATATTTGGATTTAATCAAACGGGATCTAAGCACTGAAGCCGATTTCTTGCACGCCATCCAAGAACTGGAGATCGACGAGTCCTCTGGCGAAGATGAGAACAGAGACTACGATGAAGAACGTAGTTTTATCGAAGAGGTCCGAGGTGTCAGTGATTCCTCCGATCGGGACGAGAATGAATACTAAGTCCTTTTTAGGTTACTTTGCACTGAGCTTGATGTTGGGTGCCTGTGTGTCGGCAAAAGCGATCACAGGGCCTGATGGTTCAGTGAACCACTTAATCAGCTGCCCCAGTATTGAGACCTGTTACAACAAAGCTCGACAGGTGTGTCGAGGCAACTACGACATTGTGAACACCAGTTCCGAGGTGTCAGGACTCAACGGTTCAACAAACTCGACCACTAAACTCTTAGTGAAGTGCCAAAGCAAATAAGACATTATTCCATTCAAGGTCTTCAAAAAGGTCTGGTAAATGGCTTTCGCTTCAAGGTCTAGTTCCTAGGAAATCCCGGGGAAAATCATTAAAAAATTAAGGATTTAACGCGATAATAGGGGCTATGACCTCGTTTAAAAATCTGTTTTCTAGTGACGCTGAGCCAACCAATGCCATGGGGCGATTTGGCCTATTTGAAGGGGTCTTCACCCCCTGTGTATTAACAATCCTAGGCGTCATCATGTTTATGAGAACCGGGTTTGTGATTGGTCACACCGGTTTGTGGTTGGGTTTGACCATTCTGGGAATCTCTAAGCTTATAACCACATTGACCACTTTAAGTTTGTCGGCCATCTCCACCAACACTGAGGTGCGAGGTGGGGGTGTTTATTTTATGATTTCACGGGCCCTGGGGCCGGATTTCGGTGGAACCATCGGTATCACACTGTTTATCGCCCAGGCTGTGGGTGTGTCGTTTTATGTGATTGGTTTTACCGAGGCTTTGGTTGGATCGGTGGCGCCGTTTTTTCCATCGCTTGGCAATGAGTTGATCACTCCGGCTGAGGCATTGGGCGAAATGCGAATTCCTCAGGTTATTTCCAGTCTTGTTATTGGTGGTTTGTTTTATCTGACCTTTAAAGGTGCCGATGTGGCCCTTAAAGTGCAAAACTACGTATTGGGTCTTTTATTGCTGTCGATCCTGTCTTTTATTGTTGGTGGTTTGGCTAATTTTAATCCCGAGACCTACGAGCTTGCAGCGACATCGGACTTTTCCGATGGCGTCAGTTTTTGGGTGGCGTTTGCTATTTTCTTTCCAGCTTGTACCGGCATTACGGCTGGTGCCAATATGTCCGGCGATTTAAAAAATCCAGAGAAATCGATTCCCATTGGAACCTTGATGGCCATTGCCTTTACGGCTGTTATTTATGTGGTTCAGATGGTTCTGGTGGCTGGAGCTTCGCCGCGTGGTGATTTAAAAATAGATTCTTTTCTGGCTTTAAAATCCATGAGTCTGTTTTCGCCTTTGATTTTATTGGGTGTGTTTGCCGCCACTTTGAGTTCAGCCCTTGGAAGTTTTTTAGGAGCGCCACGAATTCTGCAGGCGATGGGCCGTGATGGTTTAATGCGTGTTCTGACCTACTTTGCTAAAGGTGAGGGGGCGAGTGATGAGCCCAAGCGGGCCACGGTCCTCACTTTTGTGATCGCTTTTGTGATTATTTGGGCAGGTGATTTGAACGCTGTCGCTGAAATCATTTCCATGTTTTTCCTGATTGCCTATGGCACGATCAATTTGTCAGCCTTCGTCGAAAGTAAAGGTGGCAATCCCAGTTTTCGCCCTCAGTTTCGTCTTTTTCATTGGACCACAGCACTGGCCGGAGCGATTGGCTGTGGAGTGGCGATGATGAAGATCAATGACACCTACGCACTGGTCGCGCTGGCACTGTCATCGGTGATTTATTTTTACTTAAAGAAAAAAGATATTGAAACCAATTATGGAGACGCCAAGCGTGGCTATATCTTTCGGGGTGTACGCAATGGGCTGCGTTTGTTAGAGGGGACCAAAGCTCATCCAAAGAACTGGCGACCGGTTCTCATCGCTATAACCGATGGCCTCAACAAGGGTCGGGACATGATGCGTGTTGGCTCTTGGATAGAAAGTCAGCGGGGTCTTTACACCATTCTGAATGTCGAGGAACGTCCCGGGGACAGTTACGAGGGCCGTTTGGCAATGGCCCACGAGCATTCAAAGAAAATTGCCAAGTTTTTAAAAGAGGAAAAAATTCAGGCTTTCTCTGAAAGTCTTCTCACTCATAATTTTCACGAAGGTCTCTTTGATTTTTTGCAAGCTCACTCAATCGGTGCTTTGAAGGCGAATACGATCATACTGGAAATTCCAGATACGAGCGATGAAAGGGAAATGTTTCGATTCAATAAAACCTTAGAGATGGTGGGAACTTTCAATCTTAATTTGGTGGTTTTAAAAACCAGTGAAATTGATTTTTCGAAAAAGAGAAAGACCATTGATTTGTGGTGGAGAAATGAAAGCAACGGCAGTCTTATGGCCCTTTTTTCGTATTTGATGACTCTCAGTCAACCCTGGCAGGGGTCGAGAATTCGTCTTTTGCAAGCCATTCCACACGACGAGTCGGTTGAGGGGGCGCGGTCAAAGATGGCTGAAATCACGCGCCAGGCCCGTTTGGACGCTGATATCAAAATCATTCCCTATAAAGAAGAGGCTTATCATGTGTTAAAAACCGCCTCGAGCATGGATGCCGATTTTGTTTTTATTGGAATGGGAGGCACCGACGGGCACGAGGCCCGAGAATCCATTCAAAGTATGCTGCCTATTCTTGATGGCCTTCCGACCACAGCTCTGGTTTGGTCGAATGGCGAAGCCAATATATTTGTTTAGAATCTCTGCTGTCATGACCTGGTTGTCTAAGCTGCCATCCGACGTTTTTTCTCAGCACAGGCAATAATTGAAAACCGCAGATCGCCACACACAATCGGTATGATAAGTCCTCGTTTTTTTAGCAGATCCGAGTGGGCCTGTTGCCGAGGTAAAGTTTGAATCTGGTGCTTAAACTCGGAATTCTTTTTTCCCGACATTGAGTATTTCAATATAGAATGACCAAGAGCTTTTGCAACTGTGGCGCTGTCTTTTTTCTCACCCTTTGATGTTTTCTCAGCGATTTTTTCTAGGCAATCGTTTGAGAAAAGCATTGAAAAGGAATTGTGAATGCCGTCTTCATAAAAGCTCAGTTGAGTGACAAACTCGTAATCGAGATTAATATCAGGCGCCATGGCACGGGGACTTTCGACCTCAAACTGAGACTCATCGAAAAGAGTTGTGAAAAAGCTTCGACTGGATGCCAGGATATTATTCACCATGTCGGCAGCCAAGCGTTCACTGCCTCCGCCCAGTTTTAATTGATTGGTGACGACTTTCGTCAGCTCAGAATGTTTATATGGTTTTGTTACCAAATAAACAAAGCGATTTTCTGCAAGCACCTTTTCGTTAGGGTAGGAGGTCAACATGATAACCGGAGTGTCAGAGTTGAAAAGGTTTTGCCGGACGCTGGCGATAAAAGCATCGCCTTCTTTACGGGGCATCTTCATATCGGTGATGATGCAATCAAACTTTTGATTTTTGACTTTAAAAGTGGCGTCAGAGCCATCGCAAGAGCCAACAATTTTAAGTTTATCCTCTCCAAATGTGAGATAGAGGAGCTCTTTCACAGAGTCAATAATATCAGGCTCATCATCGACTATTAAAATCCATTTGATCTTGTTCATTGACGTTTTTCTCCGCTGATCTGTGATAAAATTTGCTTCAACAGTTGCTTATCATTGGGGTTTAAGTTTTGAAACTCGACGCCAAAACCCTGTCCTTTGTTGCCTTCTTTTGAGTCCGAGACCCATTTCACAACACCTTCTCCGTTGATGTGAATCGGTGAGTTCTCATGGATGAGGTTGAGTTGAAAATAAAGTTTGGTGTCCACATAGGGGCGCCCGTCGCTTTGTCTGACATACATTCCGCTTTCGGAGATATCAGCAAGGCCATGAATGGGCTTGTCTGTTCTCTTAAATTGATATTCGACTTTCTGGTCGGTTGAAAAATTTAATCGCGCTTGTTTTCTTTGCTTTGGTTCGAAGCTTTCAATGTGTTTTAAAATGGTGTTCAGTGATATCGGTTTCTGTAACACCACTTCAGCGCCTTGGCTTAACAAGTTGTCACCAGCGCCAGCGGATCCGGTAAAAAAGATCACACGGGGCGGATTCTTCATGAACATGTTGAGTGTTTGTAGAAGCTCTCGACCGTCCATCACTGGCATTTTAACATCGGTGACCAAAACTTCGATATTCTGCTGTTTGATTACTGCTAAGGCTTGGTCGCCATTTTCGGCTTGAAACACAGTGTGACCGGCGCTTTGTAAGCCATAAACCAATGCTGAAACCAAATCCTTCTCGTCATCGACAATAAGAATATTGTAGGCAGCGACAGGTTTTGTGACAGGATGTTGGATCGATTGTACATTTTTTGTGTCGACTTCAATTTGTAGCGTTTGCGTATGATCTATTTCTTGAAGACGCGGCAAAGACACTTCAAAACAGGCGCCTTGACTTTTTTCTCGGTAAGTTAAATCGCCTTTGTGGCGCTTTAAGATGGATCGGGAAATACTTAACCCCAAGCCGGTGCCTTCGTCGACACCTTTGGTTGTAAAAAAAGGTGTCATTATTTCATCTCGGATTTCTTTTGGAACTCCGGGCCCAGTGTCTGAAACTCGAACCAAGATTTTATTACCTTTAGCTAAAACTTGAACCACAATTTTTTTTGTTTTGGCGTTTTTTACCGCAAAGAAGGCGTTCTCTAGAAGATTTATAAAAACTTGCATCAGTTGAGAAACGTTACATAATACCTGAGTGTCATCTTCAACTTCACTTTCGAACTCAAGTCCAGTGTCGGAGCTTTTAAACTTTTCATTACACAGACTGACAACCTCATTAAGGATGTTGAGAAGATTATGATTTTGCAACTCTAAGCTGGTGTCGTTCTGTGAAAGCTTTTTCAGGGTTCCAATGATATTGGCGGCTCGAACGGTTGAGGCTAAGACCTTCTCGCAAAGCTGGGTGGCTTTTTCATCGGTTAGTTTTTTCTTCTCAATGAGCATTTGCATTTGTTCGACATAAGCATGGATGATGGCCAGGGGATTGTTAATCTCATGGGCAATACCAGCAGCCATTTCGGCGAGCGAGAAGAATTTGCTTGTCTGCACCATCTGTTGGTAGGCGCTTTCAAGTTCCATTTCCAAGGCGCGACGAGGTTCGGCGTTGATGATTGTTATCAGACGGAGATTAGTATTTGGCACCATCTTTAAGATCAGATTGACGTGGATCGGTTTGCCACTTTTTTTCACGAACCGAACATTTTCTTCGGAGAGAAGTGTTTCATCATTGATCGGTACCAACTGAAAAAGATCAAGAACTCTCTTTTTCTCTTTCTCTAAAAAATAGGCTAAAAAATCATCACCCACCATTTGGGATGAGGCATAATTACCTAAGGTCTGAAGTTCATTGTTGATTTTAACTATTTCTAAGGATTTTGAGTCAACCAGAGCGATGCCGACTCCAACACTGTTAAAGACTTCTAAATTGTAGTCGCTGATTGCGTCTTCCATTTTTGTCCTCTACTCAGATGTACTCTTCCTTTATCGGCCTTTGGTCCCCAAAGTTAATAAAATAAGTAAGGATTCTCTTTTCGAGTCGGTCAAGGGCTGTTTTCCTGTGGATGGGAGACATTAAAATGAAACATTTGATTTGTTAAGGCTGTGATCATCAGTAGTCGAAGTATAAATTTGAGACAACTGGAGAGTGCCAGCAAGAGGCCGAGAAAAAATTCGAAAGTAGAAAGAGTTGGATTGATTTTCTGTCTATTAAACAGAAGGTTTTTTAAATTTATTGGATTTCTTTTTTTAATTCATTTTCAATGATTATTTTGTCTTCTTCCGACCAATCAAGGGATTTACCATCATTCATATCGTTTTCGATATTTTCCATCATTTCAATGATCATCATATCTTGCTGGGCCAAGTGCCGTTCTCCCGGTGTCTCTGCCAAATCTTTGTTTATCGGTTTTGGATCGACGGTGGTGTCGACGGACTTTAAATCCTCTCGCAGTTGTTCTTTAATGTGTTCGGGTAAGTCACTTTCGTCAATTTCGGCAAACATAAGTGTGTCTTCGTCGCTGGAACTGCTATCAGTTGGCTGTCGTCGGGTTGGGCTCAAAGCTTCGACGGACCCCTCTGGCGAGACGTCGGGTTTTGAGTTTGGGGAAAAATGGAACATAATGATTAGTGTTAACAGTATAAAACTAACGAATGTTTTACTCATAGCAACCTCACTAAGTTTTTAACGCGGTTTTCTTGGTTTTTGTTTAATTGAACATTATTAAAAAAATCATCGAGGCTATTACTATTCAAAAGAACTCTGATGTCTTTTGGATTTAACCCCAATTGTTCGGCCAATAGGGTCGGTGCACATTTTTCTACCAGCTGGCGTTGAGTCCATTTTTTCTTCAACCCTGTGTCGAGACAGCTGTAGGCCGCCTCAGCTGTTGGGTTGGGTGTGATCTTTAAAACGGCGTCAAGTCGACAAGTTTTTTGCCACCACAGGTTCTCCGGCCGATAAGGAAAAGAATTGTAATTGTAAATCAGATGATGTTTGTTGTAGCATCCTTTGTCAGACTGGACCGGGTCCCGAAAAAATGGAATCACCTCGACTTGGTTCACCAGCTGTGAACAGGCCCTTTGCTTGAGTACCACACCCAGTTGATCCTGCAGGCCATTATAAAATTGATGACAGTAGCGATCGATTTCGGAGTGATCAATCATTAGATTTTTGCTCAAGCCCTCTTTCATGGTAGCAATCATCGGTTTTTTTAGGCTTGAAACCATGCGAACCTGTGACGAGATCCCCTGACTTCGGGCGATCTTTCTCCAAGTGTGCCCACTTTGTAATTCGTGATTGGATAATTTCACATATTTTTTAATTTCCTGGCTTAATTTTTTATTCAGATCTTTTCGAATATCTTCAATGATTCGATTTTTTAGTTTTTTAAATAAGAAGAAAACGATTTTGGTAAAAAGATTATTACCTTTGACACGGATTTTGTGAACTTTCACTCCTTTAAATTGAATGGGACTGATCCAAGGTTTGTGAATGTAAAACTGCGGTTGCTGGACCGACTGGCTCAATGTCCATTTATTAATATCTTTTTCAAGTTTGCTTCGGTCGTAGCCAATCTTAGCTCCGCCGCACAGTTTGGTTGAACGATTCCAATAGGAACCAAGAGAGGCATCAATTTCGATTCGGGCCTTGGCTTTGACAAACCAAAATATTTTCTTCTCAGCATTCACGTTAATAGGGGAGAGGTGGGTTTGTAGTTTAAGTCCTGGGAGTTCACTACAGACATGGGTCCAAAGAGTGTGATTATAGGGTGCGTATTGGGTGTGAATATTGCGAAAAAGATTTCGTTTTTCGTTAACCAAAATGGTTTGTCGATAGTCGAGGACATCCAATTTATAAGCATGGTGCAAGGGGTCAAGCGAAGCTGAATAGCGAATCGGGTTTGCTAGTTTAACCCTGACACCGTTAATTTGATTGGTCGGTAAGTTTTTCATTTCTCCCTTTACAAGATTTTGTGTGTGTCCTCTGCTAAAAGCTTCGACATTAAAATCACAGGAGAAGGTGCCACCGATTGTTGAATAAAAGGCTTTCTTTGCATTTTGACATTGCTGATTGTAGGTGGATAGAGCTTGTTCGAGGAGTTTGCCCTCTTGCTCAAGAAGTGCTTTGCGAGCCAAGTGATCAACATGACCAAAAGTCATACCTTGTTTGTATATGTAGGTTTTTGCTTGAGCTGAAGCTGAGACTAGCAAAAATATGACACATAAAGCCTGAAGTCTCATGTTGCCCCCTCATAATTTGCCACCCGAATATACTGAGAGTTTATCATTTCGAAACAAGGTCTGCTTTAAAAACAGTGGTTCGTCTCATATCGGGACAGATCAATGCAATAGATTCACTGTCACTGGCTATGGGCCGTTTATTCAAGGCAAAGTCTGCGATGGTTTAATAGTTATGGTTTTTGGCTAAATCTTGCACAAACAATAGTTGGAAGCTCATTATTTTCGTTTTCAGAACAAAATGGGCTCGAAACAGGCCTCAGGACCTTAGTTTGGGATTTGACGGTCCGATAGATTCAGTAGGGAGGTGAGGTTTGTCGCAAACAATGCTGATTTTTGCAGTGTTCGTTGTTTTTTCTCTATGTGGTCTTGTCACAATGGCTTGGTATATTTACCAAGAAAGTTCAAAGACCATCGATATTCTTTCGCGTAAAGCCAACAGCAAAATCATCGAGCGCAATCGCATTGCTGCCAAGACCTCAGTTCTTGAAACCAAGAATATTCAACTCTTAAAAGATCAAAAGCAGTTTCAAAAAAAGATTGAAGATCTCGAAGAAAACAAAAATATCTTAGAAGAAAATCTTGAAGTTCAAACCGAAAATCTGCAAACCCAAGTTCAGATCAGCCAGAAGAATGTTCAACGTTGGCGTCAACAGTTTGAAGGGCTAGACTCGAATTATAAAAAGTTAAAGGCTGAGATAGAAAATCTTTTTAGAAATAATGAAAGTCTTTTGGCTGATAATGGTGAACTTGTCGAGAGCAATGAAAAATTAATTCATCAGAATAAAGAACTGATCGAACAAAGAGAGATACTGGAAATTGAAAAAGAAGACTTGCAAGCTGCAAAAGCCAGAGTTGAAGGCGAAAAGCTTAGTGTCGAGGAAGAAAATAAAAGAAACATCGATCGTCTGAGTGAACTGTCTACTGAGATCGAAGCTCTGTCTTCTGAAAAACAACAACTAGAAGAATCGAAACAGCAGTTGGCAGAGGCCAAGCACCAATTGGCTACAGAAAATAAAAATTTGACAGAGATTCATTCGAAAATGCAAGAAACCAATCAGACCTTGATTGAGAAGAATGAGACTTTAGCAAAAACCAATGATACACTTCAAACCGAAAAAGAACATCTTTTGCAAGCTAAAGAAGTCTTGTTGATTGATAATGAAAATTTGGGTGCAGAGAATCAGACCTTAAGCCAAGAAAAGAACCAATTGATGTCAGAGAAAGAGCAACTTTTTCAAGAAAAAAACCAATTGGTGGCGGCCCATGAACAAATGAGCCATGAGAAAATTCTTTTGGCCGATCAGAATGAGCAGTTGCTTGCAGAGAATCAGAATTTAATGGAAGCCAATGAGACTTTTTATTCAGAATTGCAAGATCTCAATCAAACCAACGAAATACTGGCGACCGATATTCAAGAGATTAAAAATACAAAAGATGAACTGTTTGGTCGAATTGATGAGCTTCAGAAAAAGAATGAAGAGTATACGCGTTTGAACAAGAATCTGACCGAATCTCAAGACCAGCTGGTACAGGAAAACCAGGGGTTGCAGCAAATTAACGGTAAACTTTCGCAAGATTATCGTGAACTGAATCAGCTCAATGAAGGTATCTCCTTAGAGTTGGTGCAGTTGAAAAAAATGATTTGGGACATGGACCTAAAACGCGCCGAGCGTGAAAAGCTTGATGAAGAGCTTTTAGAAGTGGTCCCTCAACAAGTGACTCGTCGGTTAAGCAATGGAGCCGCAAATCCTGTTGATTCGGCTGAAAAGCCGACAAGTCCCAGTTTGGAAATGGCAGAAAATAGGGAAGCCAGTGAAATTTATGAAAAGAAACTTCGCAAGCGATTGATCAAAGCTCATTCCTACGTATTAAAACTAGAGAAAGAGAATATTCGAATGAAGAGAGAGTTGAAAGCGATTGAAAAAGCCGAAAAAGAAGCCGCCGCTCAGAGACAGCAGCAAGATGCCGATGACCAGGCCGCGGCTGTCGCGGCGCAGACCCAAGACCCCGGGTCGGCTCAGATCATTGAATTTCCCAACCATGAAAAGAACCGAGAGATCATGGTTGATAATATCCGCAAGTCCTTAAATGCTTGTTCAGAGGCAAGGAACTCCTATCGAGGCAACCTGAAAAGTTTGAAAGAGAAACTCGACCAAGCCCGTAAAGATCTGTATTCACTGCAAGAGAAACAAGATGCGGCTTAATGACTTATTTGATGCTGAGTTGAAGTCTTATTTCAATTGATAGATCTCATTCAATAAATCCGTTACAACTCAGTAGGAATATTGTGTCGGAGAAGAAAATTCGATAAAAGTATCGAGACTAAAAACCTTACTTCAACTCACTTTCGCAAATAAAAAAACCATGTTTTGCATAAAACATGGTTGGTAAAGTTATCAAAATTAACCGGCTGATATTAGTTGTTTTGTAGCTGGGGATTGATGCATTTTACAACTGAAAATATAGGATTTAAGCCGTCTTCATTTGACGTCGGGCCTGAACCAGCGCTGTAGTAAATACCCGTTCCATCCTTAATCGTAAGGTATCCATCTATAGTCAAGCCATCAGACATTAAAACTCCCGAGATATCTATTGTGCCTCGACTATTCAACTCAACAGAAACATTTTTTAAAAAGCCGAGATCTTGAAATACTTCGTCTGCTCCTTCTACGCCAATACTGTATTGCGATTGAATACCATCGAAATGGCCTTCAACATAAAAGCTTCCGTTGGCATATTGTGGGATAGCACATTCTAACGCTGTGTTTGAAGCAAACGATTTTGCAGCAAACAGAAATATAAAGCCAAAAAATAATTTCATATTTGATCTCCTTAATTGTTGTTAAAAACTTTATCAATAATCCAATAATCCTTCTCAATAGAAATTGATATTTGTGTTGAATTCTTTACAACATGAAAGATTCTTTGGGGGCGAGTTGTTTATGTTTCGTTTATGAAAAGTCTATTAAAAGACGAGCCTGAGTGAGTTATTGAGTCAATTACAAGGTTCAAACGAATTTTAAGTTTGCAAATTTAGAATTAAGAAAGAGTTTCCAAATTTAATAAAAACGGCGTGTTTTTTTAAAAAATATTTAACGTAATATATTTATTAGTGAACCGTTGAATTGTTATCGTCGTCAGGAATATCTTTAAAGGGGTCGTGGTCAGGAGCCTGGTAGACTAGTTTTTTCTCATACTCTTCAAGCAGACGATCCGCTTCTTCCTCAAGCTTCGTGTTTACTGTCGAATAGCGAAAGTGATACATCCGCTTCTTATGGGGCATGGTTTGCCATTTCTTGGAAAGTTCAGAGTCTTCAAGGTCGTCCTCCAAAAGCTCGGTCCATAGATGTTCGACCACCTCCATTGAGGCTTGAATCAATTCAAGAGGCTTGTCTTTTTCGGCATCATAATCCATCGAAACTTCAAAATTGTACTGTTTCAATTGGCCGTCAAAGCGCAGTCCATAGCGACCAATGATCTCTTCTTTGTAGATGAAGCCCTCAACCACAAATTCACCGTCTTCGATGTCGTATTCCGGTTTAAATCGTTCCATAAGAACGGCTTCGGTCTGTTGGCAAAGTTCCTCTGGGAAAGGTGTCCACTGAGTGGAGGATTTCAGGCGAGGGTCCATTGAGCGATCTCCTTTAGATGAAGCCGTTATACACGGGCTTTTGATGCGGCGCAAGTATCTGGGTAGAAGGCCTACAAAGACCCTTTCTCGGTCGTCTTGGGTGACCAAAATTGGCAGTGGTTGAGAGCACAAAGCGATACACCCTTTTACTGTCCGTTTTATTGATAGACTCTTTCGGCTGGTTGGTATTCGACAACCTCCCCACGAAACCAATAGCCGGCAGGACGTCCCGATTTTTCTCGACCCATCACGCTGGTTGCGATCCACACAGGAAGTGGATGCCTTTTTACAGACTCAAAACCCTGAATGGATCGCTTATTTCAGTGTGGTTGTTGAGTCTGTCAGAAGGGCTCAGGCTATGGAAAGGGCAGTGACTTGTCCAAATCCCGATTTGTGTGCCTAGAACGGCAGCCCTCTTTGGTTATTGGCCCCTTTTAAGGGGCAAAAAGTTGAGTTGACTTGCCTTTGGAAGCTGTTATAACCAGCCCAAATCACGCTGCAAGTCATTAACTTTTCATCCCTGATTTCAAAGGTTTGGCGGGCAGCATTCCAAGGAGATCAAGAGCGTGCAGGTCCCCGCAAAAGGTGTTTACATCACAACCTATGGTTGCCAGATGAATGTGAACGACACAGAAAGAATGTATTCCCTCCTAGAGATGGCGGATTACCAGCCGGTGGAAACCCCTGAGCAAGCTACACTCATCATTATCAATTCATGCAGTGTGCGCGAAAAACCCGTTCATAAAGTTCACTCTGAGGTGGGTCGGTATCGAACGCTTAAGGAAAAAAATCCAGCGTTGCGAATTGGTGTGGGTGGCTGCGTGGCTCAACAGGAAAAGAAAACCTTGTTGAACGACATCCCGTTGCTCGACTTCGTGTTTGGGACCGACGCCATTGATAAACTGCCTTCCATTGTTGCCGACGTCGAAGAGACCAGTGAAAAAGTCAATTCGACAAAGTTTTTACATGGACAGCCTTATCAAGTGGAAACTTTGATTCGCAACCCTGGGGTATCGACGTTTGTTAATATCACTAAGGGCTGTGATAATTTTTGTACCTTTTGTGTGGTGCCTTTCACCCGCGGGCGTGAACGAAGTCGAAAGCTTTCTGAGCTGATTGGTGATATTAACAATTTGACCCGTCGGGGCGTGAAAGAAGTGACTTTGTTGGGTCAGAATGTGAACTCGTATCGCTCAGAATGCGGCGCTGATTTCGGTGAGCTGTTGCGATCGGTGGCGCGCGATACTGATATTTTAAGAATTCGCTACACCACCTCTCATCCGAAAGACTTCAATCAAGAATTGGTCGATATTTCTCAGCAGTACCGTGAAAAGATCTGTGACTATATTCATCTTCCCGTCCAATGTGGGAATTCTGAAGTCTTAGAAAGGATGAATCGAGGTTACACTCGTGAGAACTACCTAAAGAAAGTCGAGATGATCAAACAGGCCATTCCTGGAGTCGCCTTATCAACGGACATCATTGTGGGATTTCCTGGAGAAACCGAAGATCAGTTCAAGGACACCTTGTCTTTGTTAGAAGAGGTCGAGTACGACGGGATCTACGCTTTTAAATACAGCCCTCGTCCATTCACCAAAGCCGCTCGTTGGGAAGATCACCTCACAGAAGAAGAAAAATCAGAACGATTGGAGCGCGTTTTCGCTCTGCAAAGACCTCTGTCTTTAAAATTGGCGAAACAGACCATTGGCCAGACCTATGAAGTCTTGGTCGAAGAAGTGGAGCAGGGTGATGTGGTCATAGGACGCAACACTCAGAACCGTAAAGTCAAATTCACTGCAAAAAACACAAAGCCGGGTGACTTGGTCATGGTCAAAATCGATGAGGCTCGACCGTCATTGTTGCAAGGACATCGGCTGTTTGATCAGTAAGAAAAGGAGTCAGTCATGATGAAGGAGCTAAAAGGTGTGACACCCAAAATTGGAGAAAACACTTTTGTTGCGCCTTCAGCGGACCTTATTGGACAAGTTGAGGTCGGCAAAGACTCCTCGATTTGGTACCAATGTGTTTTAAGAGGTGACGTCGAACCTATTTCGATTGGCGATTTTACCAACATTCAAGATGGCACCGTGATTCATGGAACCTACGGGCAGCATTCTGTGAAAATAGGAAATTATGTAACAGTTGGACATAAGGCTATGATCCATGGCTGCCAAATTGGCGACGAGGCTTTTGTGGGCATGGGCTCGATCCTGCTTGATGGCTCTGAAATGGCGCCGCGCAGTTTTTTGGCCGCCGGTTCCTTGTTACCGCAAGGCATGAAGACGGAATCGGGTTGGCTGTATATGGGGAGTCCGGCCAAGAAGGTGCGACCGCTTAAGGAAAAAGAATTAAATTTCTTGCGCCAGTCAGCAATGAATTATTTTGAATATAAGTCTTGGTATAGTGTGGAATCTTAAAAGTTTATTCTGAGGAGTGGGTTATGAATTTGAATGAAGAAGCTTTAACATACGATGATATTTTACTGGTGCCACAATACTCCGAGGTGATTCCCAGTGAGATCAATACTCGTAGTTTCTTTGCTCGTGATATTTACTTAAACACGCCACTGATTTCAGCCGCAATGGACACAGTCACTGAAAGTCGAATGGCGCGCGTGGTGGCGCAACTGGGTGGTTTAGGTATCGTTCATAAAAACCTCAGCATTGAAGCGCAAGCCTTCGAAGTTGAAAAGGTTAAAAAATACGAAAGCGGAATGATCACGGATCCCATCACCCTGTCTCCCGACGCCAGTGTTGAAGAGGCGTTAAAGCTGATGGCAAAATATTCGATCAGTGGAGTGCCGATCACCACTGATCGAAAGCTTGTGGGTATTTTAACCAATCGTGATCTTCGTTTTGAAACCAACACTCAGCAGCCGGTTTCGAACATCATGACCAAAGACAATTTGGTGACCACCAAAGAAGGTACGACTCTTGATGAAGCGAAAAGTATTTTACAAAAGCATCGAATTGAAAAGCTTCTCGTGGTTGATGGCAATATGGAACTCAAGGGTCTCATCACTATTAAAGACATTGAAAAAGCCACCACCTATCCGGATTCTTCAAAAGACCAACAGGGCCGTTTGTTGGTGGGGGCGGCGATTGGGATTGATAAAACATCACAAGACCGGGCCCAGGCACTGGTCGAAAAACACGTGGACGTTTTGGTTGTCGACACCGCCCATGGCCATTCCAAAAATGTTTTAACCATGGTGGAATGGGCTCGCAAAGAATTCCCAGAGTTGGTTCTTGTCGCTGGTAACGTTGTGACCGCTGAAGCCTGTGAAGCCCTTTTTAGTCGGGGTGCGGACGTTGTAAAAGTCGGCGTCGGTCCCGGATCGATCTGCACCACTCGTGTTGTCGCCGGGGTGGGTATGCCCCAGGTCGCGGCTTTGCAAGAGTGTTCTGAGGTTGCCAAGAAACATAATAAAACAATCATTGCTGATGGCGGCATTAAGTTTTCTGGCGACATGGCCAAAGCTCTGGCTATTGGAGCGAACACGGTGATGATCGGGAACTTACTGGCAGGGGCTGAGGAAAGTCCTGGTGAAACCATTTTGTATCAAGGGCGAACTTACAAAGTCTATCGCGGCATGGGAAGTCTAGGAGCCATGAGCAAAGGCTCAAAAGATCGTTACTTCCAAGGCGATGTTAAAGACAACCACAAGCTCGTACCCGAGGGCATCGAAGGCAAAGTTCCGTATCGCGGTTCCGCCAGCGGCATCATTCACCAATTGTTGGGTGGAGTGCGTTCGGGAATGGGCTACGTTGGGGCCAGCACCATCAGTGACTTACAAGAGAAGGCGCGTTTCGTCCGGATCTCTTCACAAGGTTTAAAAGAATCCCATGTTCATGATGTGACAATTACTAAAGAAGCGCCTAATTATCGATTGGAGTAGGAATGCAGGGTGGAGTTATAATTCTTGATTTTGGTTCACAAGTGACCCAACTGATTGCTCGTCGTTTGCGAGAGATGAACGTTTATTCAGAGTTGCATCCTTACAACTACGACATTGAAAAAATAAAAGAACAGGGACCAGAAGCCATTATTCTCAGTGGTGGTCCATTGTCGGTGAATGACGAAAGCTCACCGAAGCGCGACGTCAAAGAGTTGCTAGAAATCGCGCCTGTGATGGGTATCTGTTATGGTATGCAATTGATGGCGCAACAGTTTGGTGGGATTGTTGAAAAAGCCAAAGTGCGTGAGTACGGCAAGAAAATGGTGCACTGGGAAGAGCCCATTGGTGATGTTCCCGCTGAGCAAAAAACTTGGATGAGTCATGGTGATGTGGTGAAGGTTCCACCTCCTGGATTTAAGGTGCGTGGGCGATCCGATGAAAACCATCCGGCTGTTATCGAGAACGATAAACTGTTTGCGGTTCAGTTCCACCCGGAAGTCAGTCACACCGATCAAGGTGGCGACATTTTAAAATATTTTGTGTTTGATATAGCCAAGGCTCAACCCAATTGGCGAGCCGAAGGTATTGTTGAGGATCTAAAACTGCGTATCCGTGAACAGGTTGAGGATGAGGACCACGTTATGGTTGGTCTGAGTGGTGGTGTTGATTCGACAGTGGCCGCCCGTTTGGTGACCAAAGCTCTGGGGCACGAACGTGTGCACTGCTTTTTTATCAACAATGGTCTGTTGCGAAAAGGCGAGTACGATGAGGTTCTGGCTCGCTATAAGAAGCTAGGATTGAACGTCGCTGGCGTTGATGCCGAAAAAGTCTTTTTAATGGCTCTAGAAGGGGTTTCGGATCCTGAGCAGAAGCGCAAAAAAATTGGCCATGCCTTCATTGAGGTTTTTGAACATTGTATGAAGAAAATGGACCCGCAACCGAAGTGGTTGGTGCAAGGTACACTTTACCCGGATGTTATTGAGAGTGTTTCGACCCGAGGCGAGTCGGTGACTATCAAGACCCACCACAACGTGGGCGGACTTCCCGATAAAATGCAGCTCAAAGTTTTAGAACCTTTGCGCGAACTTTTTAAAGATGAGGTTCGCAAAATTGGTGCCGAGCTGGCGATCCCTGATGACAGTCTTTGGCGCCACCCCTTTCCGGGGCCAGGACTTGCGATTCGCGTGTTGGGGGCCGTTGACAAAGAATCCCTGGAAACTTTGCGTGAGGCTGACGAGATTTACATCAATGAACTTCGCAAAGCGGGTATTTATGATGAGATTTGGCAGGCGTTTTCAGTTTTGCTACCGGTCAACACGGTCGGGGTTCAGGGCGATGCCCGCACTTACGCGAAAGTGTTAGCTTTGCGTGCGGTGACCTCTGCAGATGCGATGACGGCCGATTGGTACACCTTCAGTCATGATTTTTTACAACGGGTTTCCAGTCGAATCACCAATGAGGTCGAAGGCATCAATCGAGTGGTTTACGACGTCACCTCAAAGCCTCCAGGCACGATTGAATGGGAATAAAGATATTTGGTCAAGCGTCCAGTCCTTCTCAAGAAAAGAGTTTGATCCCGTTGAGGAATGGTGGGTTGTTGTTGCAAGTCTTTTAAAAGACTTGCTAGTCCATTTTTCCTTTGAAAACTTTGAACCTGTTATTTTTGCGAGAAAAATAGTAAGGCTCGACGGTCATAAGCTGTTGAGTGTCAGTCTCTATTTGTACGGTATCTCGACTGGCATCGATAAGCTTGGCATCTCCGAGAGTGAGGTAGGTGCCCATATCTGAAAACTTTTGCTTTGGGTCAATTGTGTGCTGAGAAACAATTTTTAATTCATAAGATTTGTCGGTTTTTTTGGAAATAGCGGCATAATAATAGAACTTCTTTTCTTTTCGAGAAAATCCACTGAAGGCTAAGTCTTTTTTTCCGTCTCCGTTAAAGTCGCCGGTTATTGCCATGGGGTGACCTTTTGAGTTTTTCAAAGCGGCCTTTGAGAATTGTTGAGGCTGAAGAACTTGGAAATCTTGATGTTTCGATAGTATTTGTTGTTTCAGTTTTTTGCTGAGGATCATTTCACCCTTTTTCATTTGAAAAAGAGACGGGCCTTGTTGAGTTGCAAAACTTGAAAGTGTACAAAATATAAGGAATTTAACGACTGACATCGGCTTCCTCCGGCGGTTGTACTGTAAAGTTAGGAATGGGACGAATGATGTCGCCGCCAGTGCCACGAACCTCTTCCTCAAGAGCTGAGGCAAATTCTTGGTTCAGTGAAAATTTATTCAAAAAAGTATGACGACCAATTCGCTCACGATATCTTGCTTGGGACGACCATCCCGGGGTCACGACCGAATGGGCGTAATAGTGGTCAAAATTACTAGGCCCCATGTTGATCGCATTGATACTCGTGTCAATACAGTCATTGAGCAGATTCGGATCATGAGGGGGATAACCCTGTCTTAGTTGGTGATGGTCCTGATAGTTGTCGTTTCCATAAGTCCAAGAAAAAGCGGCTTGAATACGACCGTTATTGGGATTTCTGTTTTTAAAGAGGATCACATCGCAGATAGAATTGGGAAAATGACTGGAAACCACTCGCCTGAGAACAACTCGAGTGACCGCTGATTTGCCCCGATTGTCTTCGATTCCAGCTTCATTGGCGCAATTACAGAGCATGCACTCAGCCGCCGTCCAGGCCCCACGAGACCCCAGGCCTGTGGCCCGGTCACACCGAACCGAGCTCCCGGAAGAACGAATTTGGCGTAACTCATCCACCAAACCGCGACGGACCACACTTACGGTTTCTCCATTATGAGCATGGAAACGAAGATTCTCACGCTCGTCAGCTTGGGAGACGAAATGATTTAAAGAAATATATTGAGTCAGACGCGCGTTGGGAGGCATTGAGGTATCATTGTTATAGCTTTCCGATGTGGTGTAAAAGGGAACTCGAACAATGCCATCCGGTGGAGTGAAAGGATAGCCCGGGCCCCGTGGTGTGCCGCGACGCCAAGCTTCGAGAGATGCCAGTAAATCGATGTGACCGGCCTCTGTCCTTTGTATGTGCTCATCGGGGATATCAATGGTCAGTCTTTGGTAGCGGTCGGATTGATAGTTGGTGGCGGGGACTGGGGCATTTTGAGATGGCACCCACTGGTACACGGTGTAGTCATCGGGGAGACCCGAGAAAGTTATTTCCAAGGCCAATCCTGTTGTGGCCTTCAAACCAACACCAACAAATAATAAAAGGAACTTCAAACGCATCATCACAGTATCTTAAAGGCTATTGCAATTCTTGTTTTTCAGCAAGGCCAGGGCTTTGCTGGGCGCTGTGTGTAGGAGATGGGTGCAGCGGCACGTCAATTGCCTAATAAGAGGCCAATTCCCGAAATATTCCGTGCGCTTAACTTTGAACGTGATAAAAATAAGGGTTTCCTGATCACTTACCAATGGGGGATAGGTTTTGAGTCGGCCATTTGTTCATCTGCATCTTCACAGCCAGTATTCACTCCTTGAGGCCTGCTGCCGCGCCGGTCAGGTCGTTGAGCGGGCGCAAAGTTATGAGATGCCGGCGGTGGCTCTCACCGACAGCGGCAATATGTTCGGCGCTGTTGAGTTTTATCTCAATGCTAAGAAAAAGGGTGTGAAGCCTATCTTAGGCTTGGATGCTTATTTAGCGCCCCAAGATCGTTTTACTAAAAATGAAAAACGGGAAGTCAATTATCAGCCGAACACGCGATTGGTTTTGTTAGCGCAAAATTACAAAGGCTATCAGAACCTCTGTCAGTTAAGCACCATTGGCTACAAAGAGGGTTTTTATTACAAACCTAGAATTGATATGGATGCCCTGAAAGAGTTGGGGTCGGACATCATATGTTTGACCGGAGGACTGTCGGGCGACGTAGTCTCCCATTTTCGACGCCATGGCTTGGAAGCGGCTCGTGAACGCCTGGTGCAACTTAAAAACATATTTGGTGACCGCCTTTATTTAGAATTGAATCGAACCGGAATTAAAGAGTGGCAAGATGTGGAACCCGCTCTTTTTGAATTGTCGAAATCAGAAGACGTACCACTGGTGGCCGCCAACGACGTTTACTATCTGAATAAAGAAGACCAACTGGCGCAAGAGGTTTTGATTTGTATTGGATCGAACAAAACCCTGCATGACGACACCCGTTGGCGTCTGGGAAGTGAAGAGTTTTACTTTAAGTCTTCGGACCAAATGTATGATTTATTTAAAGACTGTCCGGAGCTCTGTGAACGCACTGTTGAGATTGCCGATCGCTGCAACGTCGAGTTTCGTCTTGAAGATGATGACGGCAAAACCATTTACCATCTTCCCAGTTTCCCGACCCAAAACAACGTTGGAATCTTAGAAGAGCTTAAACGTCTGACCCAAGAAGGCTTGGCGGAACGTTTTGAAGAAGCCAAGCAGCGCGGTGAAGAGGTGCCAGAAAGCGAGCACCCAAAATACTTTGAGCGTCTTGATTACGAAATTGGTGTGATCGATAACATGGGCTTTATAGGTTACTTTTTGATCGTTCAAGATTTCATCAATTGGGCGAAAGAGCACGATATCCCGGTCGGCCCAGGGCGGGGTTCTGGTGCCGGTTCCTTGGTCGCCTATTGTTTGCGGATTACCGACCTGGATCCGGTTCGTTACAGTTTGATCTTCGAGCGTTTCTTGAATCCAGAGCGTGTTTCGATGCCGGATTTTGATATCGATTTCTGTCAGGAGAAACGGCCACGAGTCATTCAATATGTGACCGAAAAATACGGGCAAGACTCGGTTTCACAAATTATCACCTACGGAAAGCTGCAGGCGCGAGCCGCCTTGCGGGATGTGGGTCGTGTGTTGGGAATGAGTTATGCCGATGTCGACATCATCGCTAAGTTGATTCCGGATAAGCTGGGGATCACGCTCAGTGAGGCCCTCGATATGGAGCCTCGAATCAAAGAGCAAATGGAGATGAACCCTCAGGTTCATAATATGATTGAAATCGCCTTGAAAGTGGAAGGCTTGGTTCGTCACGCCGGAATTCACGCCGCGGGAGTGATTATCGCCGATGGCCGCTTGGTCGACCACGCGCCTTTGTATAAAGGGGTTGAGGGCGAAAACGTTGTTCAATACGACATGAAACACGCCGAAAAAATCGGCTTGATCAAGTTTGACTTTCTGGGTTTAAAAACACTGACTCATATTAAGTACGCCCTCGACCTTATTGCCGAGAATCGTGGCAAAAAAATTGAGGCCAACGAAATCAATATCAACGACGAAAATATTTACAGTCTGATGTCGTCTGGCGATTCGGCTGGGGTTTTTCAGTTCGAGGGAGACGGGATCACCGACGCCCTGAAGAAAATCAAACCCACCTGTTTTGAAGATATCATGGCCATCAACGCCCTCTATCGTCCGGGTCCGATGGATATGATTCCCGAGTACACAAAAAGAAAGCACGGCAAGTCGAAGGTTGAATTTATCTTTCCCGAACTGGAAGAGATTTTAAAAGAAACCTATGGAATTATTATTTACCAAGAGCAGGTGCAGTTGATCGCCTCGAGAATTGCCTCTTACTCTCTGGGTGAGGCCGACTTGCTCCGTCGTGCGATGGGTAAAAAAATCGCTGAGGAGATGGATAAGCAGCGTAAGCGCTTTATCGAAGGGGCTGATGCCAATGGCCATGATCGCAAAAAGTCAGAACAGCTTTTTGATTTGATGGCCAAATTTGCCGAGTATGGTTTCAACAAGTCGCACTCCGCGGCCTACTGTGTGATTGCCGCGCAAACCGCTTGGCTCAAGCATTACTATCCCATTGAATTCTATGCCGCCCTTCTCACCACTGATATGAACGATACCGACAAAGTGGTGAAGTACATCAATCTTTGTCGACGTCGGGGCATCGATATTCAGCCTCCCCACATCAATCACTCGGATTATAAATTTTCCGTCAAAGGTGAAACTCTTTATTATAGCATTGCCGCTATTAAAGGAGTGGGTCAGTCGGCGGTGGAAGCCATTCTTGAAGCCAGAGAAGCCACCGAAAATAAAAAGTTCGAATCCATTGATCACTTTTTTGATGTTGTCGACTTGCGAAGGGTGAACAAGAAGGTGATCGAGTGCTTGATTAAAGCCGGAGCTTTTGATGGTTTTGGTTATCATCGCTCGCAGCTGTTTGATGGTTTTGAAAAATTTGTCGATGCCGCTGAGACCAAACGCCAGGACCGTGAAGTCGGCCAGGTGTCACTGTTTTCGATGTCGAGCGAACAAGAGCATGAAAAAGTGGTGCTCCCTGAGCGCGATGCCTGGAATCGCATGGTTCGCTTAAATTACGAAAAAGACGTGCTCGGGTTCTTTTTAAGTGATCATCCACTGAACGGTTATGAAGGCATCTGTCGGGCCTGGGCCAACACCACCATTGCCGATATAGATCAGTTGGCCAATAAGTCGAAAGTCACCCTTGTCGGAATGGTCACTCAGTACAAAGAGATCATTACTAAAAAAGGAACGCGCATGGCGTTCACGCAGTTGGAAGATCTAACGGCGCAACTGGAAGTGATTGTCTTTCCCAATACTTTTGCCGAGTACGAAGAGGTTTTGAAAGAAGAAGTGCCTCTTGTTGTCACTGGAATTCTTGAAAACAAGGATGACACATGCAAAGTCATCGCCGATAAAATCACCACTTTGTCGGACAGTATCAATCGTGCCAAAGGTGTCACCTTTAAGGTCAATTCGGCCATGGAAGACAAGCTTGATAAGTTGCGAACCCGGATTGACGAGAATCCCGGCGAAACCCGAGTGAAAATTGAATTGAATCTTGATAACCTTAAGAAGAAAGTGATCTACGATATCCGTGATCCAAAAGGAATCTCTCTATCAAACGACTTTTTAGAGGGACTGCAAAGGGATTTCGGGGAAATGGGTTTTATCAAGATTTCGCAGTAAGGAGATAAAAATGTTGAAACCGATACTGTTTGTTAGTCTAGTTTTATGTTTCATTAATAACGCTCACGGGCGATATCAAACAGTGGTTTCAGAGCAGTTGGTGACCGAAGTCGATGAGAGAAAAGCGCGCGGCGAAGCCATCGAGCAGGCCACTGATGCTGTGACCGAAGATATGGTGAAACAAGAGATTGGTGCTGAGCGATTTGTTGAAAACAAAGCCAAGGTCGAAAACGAAGTCAAACCTCTTAAAAATCGTTTTATCCCGTTTTTTAAAATTATCTCAAGCAGTAAAGAAGGGGAGGCCTATAAGTTTAAGATTGAGGTCAAAGTGTCGCGGCCCGATTTACGACAGGTTCTTCAGCAAAAAGGAATGTTCGCCTCTTCTGAAAAAACCGGGATCACCCTACCTTTTGTTGAATTTAACAATGCCTTGTCGGGAGAGTCCTACCGTTGGTGGTCGCCCGAGTTTAAAGTTTCCAAAGACCTTGAGAGTCTTTCTTTGAACTTCGAAAAAGAGATGTTTCAAGGGTTTCTCGATCGTGGCTTGTTTATGCTTCGCCCCCAGGCTTTTGACATGTCTCACTTCGTTCCCGATTTTATGCGCAAGACTTATCTGACCCAAACCGAAATGGTGCAGTTGACCAACCTTAAACAGGGACAACTTTATCTGGATGGACGGGTTGACGTATTGGCAAGTCCATTGCGAGAGAACGCGCTTCGGGTGCGAGTGCAGCTAAAGTGTAAACAGTCCTCCAACGGCAAAAATGTGGCTGAGGTGGTGCGAACATTTGACACGCCATCGGGTGAAGGCGTCAGTCAGATCACCACCAAAGTCAACGAGTTGGCTCGCGAAACAGGACGAGAGTTGGCGAATCAGGTTTATGACCTCTGGCAAAGAGGCGCCTTGGAATCCCAGGTTTTACAACTGGCGGTGACTGGAACTCTCGATCATATGCAAATGTTGCGCTTTAAAAAAGAGCTCGATCAAAAGTTAGGCCTCAGCAACGGTTTGACGGAGAGACTCTATGAGCCGGGGCGTGTGACCTTTGAAACCGATTACTCGGGCGGAGTTGAAGCCCTCAGCCAAAAATTACGCCAAGCGAAGTTTGATGGCTTTATCTCGCAGGTGGTATCGAGCCAGCCCGATCAGATTATCCTCGACGTTAAAGTCGCACAATAACAAGCACGGCAGGGCGGTGAGGCTGCCGGCCCAGTAGCAAATGCGCTGATCGAATAGATTCTTTTCAATCGAGGCATCAGATTTAGTAAATGGCCGGCAAGAATCAATTGTGCCCCGGAATTAACAATATTCGAAATCTAGGGACGACCAACAATGGAGTCCGCCGGGCTCAATTCATCAGCGGTTCTCAATCGGGTTCAGAGGAGCTCGCGACCAGTGATTCAGTGAATCTTAGACCCTCTTTTTGTAAGAAAACAGACATTGGGCCAGTGGATGTGATTTCGAGCTTATCGCATAATAAGGTTATGTCTTTTTATAAATTCACGCTGCCATTTTTAAGTTTTTTTCTTATTCATTGTTCGTTGATGGAGCAAGCTCAGCAGCGGCGAGAAGTGCGAGATTTACCTCGCCAAGCCCGAGCCTCTGACGACAGCAGTTTGCGACGACGGGTGGTGGTGCTGCCAATTTTAAATCTTTCACCTTATGCCTCGGAGTCGGCAGCAGAAATTGCTCGCCAGGCCCTGGTGAAGCGTTTGAACGCCACCGGTGAAATCATTCCTATGAGTGTGAATGACTTGGAGGAAGATGTTTCCAAGTACCAAGTTGATGATGGGTATGACATTCCCAAGATGCTGGCCATGGTTCGAAAGGTGGGAGCCCATGGAATTATCGTTGGTCGAATCAAGCAAATTCGAACCCGAAAAATTGGTGACAGTGTGGGGCTTTTTCGAAAGGTGAAAGCGGAAGTGACAGCTCTTGTCGATTTAGAAATGTTCTCCGCTAAAAGTGGTAACTCCATGGTTCGTGAAACTCGCTCCGCAACCATCGAAGAAGAGGTCACTCGGGTGGCAGAAAGCTCCTATAAAGACAAAGAATTGCGCGACAACCCTCAACTGATTCGTTCGGTTGTCACCCAGGCCTTTTCAAAAATGGTTCTGAATGTGGTTAAAGCCTTGCGAAAAATGAGCTGGTCCGGACGGATTGCTTTAGTGCGTGGTGAAAAACTCTATTTGAATGCAGGTCGCCTCAGTGGTCTCCAGGTGGGAGATATTTTGCGAGTCACTGAAGCTAAAGAAGAGGTCTTCGACCCAGAAACCGGAAGTTTTCTTGGGAATATCACCGGTCGCATGAAGGGGACTGTGGAAGTCATCAGTTACTTTGGAAAAGATGGCGCTGTTACGATTGTTCATTCGGGTTCTGGATTCGAAGAGAATGATCTTGTTGAGTTTTACTAAGAAAAGGCAGCTATCCCTCTTCCTGAACAGTTATCCTGTTTTTAGCGCCTCCCAGAATGGTATTGCAGGTATTTAAACCTCAAGAATCTAATATCCAGCCCCACTTGTCAGCGATCACCTCCTTTGCAAACCATTGGCCGGTGAAACCTCACTGTAAAGATTTTAGTGCCTATTCTGTTGACGATCGTGGAATAAATTTCATGGGCTGTGGTAGGTCTCTTGCCGTTGGGTTAGTGTCGGCTCTCAATAAAAAAAGAGGAGTCCTAAGTATGAAAAGATTTTCTATGGTCCTAATGATCGTATTCTTCACCAGCACCAGCTTTGCCGTGATTTATGAATGTGAAAACGATGTGCAAGAGGGAGAGCTGCAAGTCACTGCTACGTATTACGAAACTGTGGCCGCCGATAAATTCACTCTACGCTGGTTGAAAGCAGTTGAAATTAATTCTGAAGGCGAGGTTCTATTTAAGCAAACCTGGTGGCCTGGAAAAACCTTTAATAGCCCTAAGGTTATCGACAAAGATGTTGTTGTGGCGCCGTTTTCTGGTGGAGCTGAAGTGACCTATGAGGGTGTTCTCTACCGTTTAGACTGCCAGCCCAAAGCGGACTGATTGAGGTCTGCAAAAATTGTATGCCTGTGTTGTTGGATTTGAAAAGGCTCTCCATAGGAGGGCCTTTTTTTATTGGGTTTAACTGTTGAATCGGGCTTCACAACGATAAGCATCATAGGGCGCGAAATTATCTTCAAAATCCTCCCGTTCATGGGAAGAGAAAATAAGAAGTTCTCGCTCCGTATTGGTTTTGATGCGTCGACCACTTCGATCATAATAATCAATGCGCCAGTTGCCACTTAAGCTAAAGTGCCGGTTGGTTTCATTACGAACACTGATGTGAGCTTCGCGATCGCCACGATTGACTTCACAGGTAGAGGACAGTCGGCGTCCCTTGTGATAAAAGTAATGGGGGCGATTGCTGGGGCGGCCTCCACTAATACCGGTGTTGATTGTGTCACGAACCACCTGGATTCTTTCTTTTTCCAGTTCGTATTGTTGTCGTTGTTTTTCTCTTTCAAGTTGCATGCGCTCTTCTTGTCGCTTTTTCTCCAAAGCCAGCTTTTCCTCTTCCAACATCAAGGCGCGACGATCATTGTAAGCTTTCGAGTAGTTGGTCATCAGTTTATCACGAACAGTGGCTGGGCATTTTTGAACCTTTGAAATTTCAGTGGCTTTGCTTTTCTTGGCTTTGGCGTCTTCTTCACCTTTAAGGAGCCAAAACCCAGTGGTGCAATTGGTTTTCATCTGTTCTTTGTAAGCGGTTCGCATGGCGGCGATCATGCCGCCAGCTTCATTACCGCAACGTTTTTTAATATTCGGTGTTTTTAAGGGGGCGAAGTCTTTGGCTTGCGCTTGTCCCAACTCCTGCATTCGCCCTTCGTCGCAGTAAGCTTCATTGAATGACTCCCAGTAGGTCTTTTTAGCCAATGCCTTCGATTCAGGATCTTGCAAACAGATTTTCATGGCCACCGAGTAGTTGTTAGGAAAGGTCTCTTTGCCTTTCTGACCATCATCAGAGCCCCATTTCTTGTAATTGATTTCTGAGCAATAGTCCTTTTTGCCTTTAAAATAACCGGCTTTAAAATCCTGTCGGTAAAGGCTGGTGTTATAGGCTTCAAAGTCTTGGCAAACATTGGCCTGGTTGGTGGACGCATTGTCGACGGATTCGCCTTTTTGTGCGGCTTGATATCCGTGCTGATAGGCCACGTTCTGATTGCAGATGCGTTTTTGTTTGCCTGAACAAGCTGATACGGTCAGCAGCAAGAACGTTAATGAAAAGAGGGTCTTAGTCACGGGGCTCTCCTTTGTTTCCATTGCGGGGTTCTTAACCCGTCACGACAATGTTTATCTTTAAATCTTGAATTGGCTCAATCATATCCCAGGGTTGAGAGCCCGTCTATTAGACCTACGACTGAATGGTCCATTTTCAAATGTAGATGCCTAAGGCTTGAGCCATTTTGACCCAGCGATGCTCAGGATCGACGTTGCGCGCCTTTCCCATAATATTTTCTATGGGAACTGGATTGACCTGGCCATTTTTAAAAACGGCGGCTTTGCCCCAATTGCCTTTATGAGCCAAACGGGCGGCGACAATTCCCATGGCTGTGGTCAAAAAGCGATCGGTGGTTGAAGGGGGATGGGAGCGTTGCAAATGTCCTAAGACAACGTGCCGGGCCTCCCACTGAATCTCCTCTTCCACCCACTTCGAAAGACGCTCGCCAATCCCATAGTCGGCCACCATCACCGAGGCACCACTTTTATCAAGCTCGCGTTGCACCTCTTTTTCCAAAGTCGCGCCTTCACTGACGACCACGATGATTCCACGCTGGCTCTTATGTTTTTCTTTAAGGAACTTGGCAAAAGACTTAAGATTGATCGGTCTTTCCGGAATCAGGATAGCATCAGCCATGGAAGCCATTCCACCACCCAGGGCGATCCAGCCAGCGGTGCGCCCCATGGTTTCAATAACAATAATTCGCTTATGGGCAATGGCCGTGGTTCTAAGATCATCAATGGCCTCCGCCACCACCGAGCAGGCGGTGTCGTAACCAAAGGTGGCATCGGTTCCGGGAAGATCGTTATCGATGGTTTTTGGCACACCGATCACATTGATGCCCTCAATGTCTTGGAGGCAACGAAAAGTGCCATCGCCGCCGGCGACAATCAAACCATCCAATTTCATTTTATCGTAAGCTTTTTTAAATTCGTCTTCGCGGCCATCGGTGCCCGAACGATTGGATGTTCCAATGAGAGTTCCCGCAAAGGCGTGTTGTCCACGCACAGCTTCCATGGTCAGCGTGACATAATTTTCTGAGTAAATACCTTCAAATCCATCTTGAATGCCGATGACTTCGTGGCCGAGGTTAAAAAGAGTGCGAGAGGCCGCCTCAATAATTCCATTCAATCCTGGCGCGTCTCCGCCTCCGGTCAGTATACCAATTCTCATATTGAGAAAATAACATATGGAATTTCTCAGGTATGTGGAATTTTGGTAAACTTACGACCAAGGTCTGTTCTTGTTTGATTAACAATTTCCGAAAGAGAATTATGAGAGTTCCACTACTGATTCTTGTTAATTTGCTTTCCATTCATGTTTTGGCTGAAACCACCAATCAACAGCGTCGCAATCAGTTCCACGAGAATCGAAATCAACGGGCCAATGCGGCTGTTGAACAGTGTATGCAAGCCGAGCAGGGGTTTCAGGATTTCGTGGTTGGCAATATTGAAGCCAGTGCCGAGGCTTTCACAACGTCTTATCAATGCCTGTCCGGAGCGCCGGTGGCTGGGGCTGACTGCAATACCATCAACCAAGGCCACATCGATCGACTGAAAGAGTATCGTCAGCTCACCGAGAAACTCTACGAAGAGGTCGCCACCGCTTGGGCCAATGAGCGCAGCCAATCCAACGGTGGGTTCACCAACCAATGTTTTATGGGACCTAATAATGTGGTTGAGTTTGAAGAGCATATTCGCAACGTTGAAGTGCAGTTAGAAGATCCCACCGCTTGTATTGGAGAGCGAAATGCCTGGATGGCGGATCGCGATCGCATCATTGCTGAATACACCAATGGATCTCGCTCCTCATCGGCTTTGTCGAGTGAAGAGTTGCAACGCTTCAGTCAGATGCATCATTCGCCAATTATGCCAATCATCAGTGATCAGGCCAAATGGCGACGGGGACTTTCCGATCAAGAATTGCAAACTCATTTAGCCAGTGCTTTCAACAATGTCCAGCACGGTGTGAATCGACTTCTTGAAGAGGTTCGCAGCTATGAAGATTCCAATCGCCATCAGCTTTATGCCATGGACTCTCAGTTACAGTCCTACTTGCAAACCTTAAATGAAGACGATCAAAATCAAATGCGGGAGTGTGGACGTCAGACAGGCTTTTTTGGCGACTGTTTTTCAACAGCCAGTGCACAAGGGCGCTGTATGAATCGGATTGCCAACTTTGCCGGTGAACTTTTACCGTTCTGGCCCATTGTTGACGGAATGTCCGATTATGCCCGAGCCACAGCGGCTGAGAATGCGGGAGTTTTAACGTCTGCTGAAGCTGTTGCGATGCGTGCCGAGGCCGCCACGATGGCGATTTTTGGGGTCGGTGGTTTGGCCTCAGGAACAACGGCTTTGGCGCGACGAGCGGCCCAGAAAGTGGCTGCGATGGGACGGCGATCAGCCGGCACCACTCTTTCCAATCCCAGAGTCGCGATGACGCCGGTTGAAAGATCGGCCATGCAGGCCCGCAACCAAGCCCTCGACGATCCGGGACGGGTGGCCGCGGCTCGCGATGTTTTGGGGCGAGACTTAACAGCCCAGCAACAGTCGGCCGTGCTGCGCGCCCACGAGGTGGGAACGCCGCCTTATTCCCAGGCCGATCTTTTAGCGAAAAGTCGAATACTGCGGGAAGCCGGTTTTGAAAGAAATGAAATCGAACAGTTGATGCGAAGAAGTATCACCGGACAAGCCGTTGCTGAAACCGCGGCTCGACCAGCCTACGACGAGGCTCGCGATTTGATGCGAGGGGCGGGTGTTTCCGACCAAACCATCACGCGAGTTCTTGGCAGGGAGGGGTACAATACCGGTCCACTGTCGACCGCGCAAACCGAACAGGTATGGGACGCCATTAACGATCAAGCTAATTTGGCCATGCGAGCCGGCAACATCACAGATGCCACTCGTCTTTATGAACGAGCCACTGAGGTCCTAACAGGCGAGCTTGATCGGGCGGTGGCAGAAGGAGCAACACCGGATCGCATTCATGCGCTGACAACCCGAATTTTCGCGCATCGAGATGTGAGGCCAGCCGGCGGCGCCGCACGCGTTATTCCACGCCAGGATCCGGTTTTTGATCGCGCTCTTGAGGCGGGATATTTTGATACTCGTATTGGAGGAAGAGGTTTTACTGAAACTTTTGATCCGCAGACACAGAGAAATTTAAACCTTTATGATCCGCGAGTGATTGGGCGCTCGGATGTGAATCCAGAGTTCGTCTACGCACGAGCCAATCGACAGTATCAGGAGCTTTTAGGAATTGCCTCTTACCTGAATCGGCCGGCGTACCAAAGGCCGCCGATGCCGGATTGGTTGGAAGGTGTCAGTCCTCGACAAGTTACGGAGTACATGAACATCTATCGAAGATCCATGGACGTTATCGAAAGACAATATCTCGGTCAGTAAATTCTTATTTCCCAAAATCCATAAAGTAGGCGACACCCAGTTTGCCAAACTCTTCGATTTGTTTGGGGCTATTGATATTGGCCATGGTGTCGTCTTTGGTGTGAATCTTACGATTGAATCCAAACGGATCTTCGGTCGGAAAAGCGACAGGAAAGCCCTGCCCCGCCCAAGCCGCATGGTCGCTGGAGCCGAACAATAGAAAACCGGTGGCGTTGGGAATTTCGTTGTACATGCCAGCCAAGCTCTTCATTTGCGAAGTGAGACTTGAGTCGGTGCCATTGGTGACAAAAGTGATTTTTGGATTGCTTTTGGCAAACCCATTCATGTCGAACTGAACCATGGAAATTACATTCACGTTGCGTTGTTTGTAGTCTTCAGCCATCTCTTTCGACCCCACCAGACCGATCTCTTCAGCGGCGTAGCCGTGAATTTCAAGAGTGCGAGAGGGTTTATAGCCTTTTGCCATCAGAACTCGAAAAACCTCCATGTTGGTGGCGGTCCCACTGGCGTTGTCATCAGCTCCTGGAGCGTTGGCCTTGTCGGATTGGTTGATAGAGTCAATATGACTACCAAGAATCACCACTTTGTCAGCTTCGGACTGACCCTGGATTCGCACGACAATGGATTGTTGCTGCGACCCGCGATGGTCGATCAATTCAATTTCAACATCATTGCGGTCAGCGGGAATCAATTCTTCATACAGAGCTTTCAGCTTTTCACCGGTTTTCACACCTTCATTGTTGCTTTCAAAGCGAGTGCCCCAGGACACCATTGTTTCCATCGTGGAAAGGATATTGTCGATACTCACTTCACTGGTGGCTTCAGCGATGGCGCGGCGAAACGGGCCCACTTCTTGGCTGGCGGTCTTTTTATCTCGCACAATAGGGATTGGCGACAGTTTTTGTAACATCCCACAGAAGTTTCCTTTGTGGTGGGCTTGACTGGCGACTTCTAAAAGTTGTTTGTCATTGCCGATCTCAACAATCAGAAACTCGCCTGGCTTTTCGGTGATCACACGGGTGTTTTCAAGAAACCATTGATGATCCTTTTGCTGGCTTGGCAGCTGTAAATAATAGTAATCGTAGCTGGCGAAGTTGGTCAGCGGCGACTTCAAAATATAATCATTGGCGGTTTCATGAATAATCAGGTCGTCATCCAGGCTAAGAGGTCGCAACTGGTTTTTTGAAACAATTTGAAATTCTGGCATCGGCGTTTCGGCAGAAGCAAAAGTTGAACTGGCGGTCAGTGCCAATAAAAGAGTCAATATCATACATCCCCCCACGAGATTGAGACCCCATCATCCCTCAGGACAAGTGTCCTGGTAAGTGAAATGCCCTAAAATAGGCCATAGTCGGGGATTGCTTGACGGAATCTGTGCCTAACACCCTGAAAAGCTTGACTCTTTGACCTCAAATCGCGATAACGGATTCCACATCTTAAATGGTCTCTTGGCGCAGTTGGTAGCGCGTCTCCTTGACATGGAGGAGGTCACTGGTTCGAGCCCAGTAGAGACCACCATTTTTTTCTCAAAATCGCCACTAAGACTTGTCTTACTTTTGTAAAGGCTCAAGCCTGTCATGCTCCGGCAATAAACTGGCACTCGGTTTCCATTCCGATCGAGGGGCTGGGTCGGGCCAACCCCGTTGCTCTATGACTACTCACAGAGCACAGCGAGACAGCTTAGTTTTTGTCATTTTTCATGTCACAGAATTTTTGGCGCCCCTTTCTCATTGAAGGCGCCTATCATCAGGTCATTGACCCATTCAATTTTTTGGTACCAGGAATGTTCTCCATGGCGCAGAATTCGACCACATACTTTTGATGACGAGGTCTCCGTTTTCATTGAGAAGAGCCCCTGTTTTTTTTGTTGAGCTGAAGCTGTTGAGAGGGAAAGTATAAGTCTTCCAGCCTGCCTGTTGATAGTCATTACATCTAATGTGGGCTGGGACAGGAACATTATTGGTGTCATCTCCTACAAAGTAAAAACAAGGAAGATTTGCTAAACTTGATTCATTTTCTCCAAGATGCACAACTCTCAAGAACTCAGTCATTTCCTCACCCTTATTGGGGTAAGTGACATGTTCATTGGTAAACTCAATTAAGTTTGGAGACAGCGGATTTGTGCGCAGCCAATGGGCTCGTATACTGGCATGTTGACCCACGGTGATCATAACATGTTTTCCAGTACTCAATTTTGCAAAGGCCGCGTCCATCATGTACATGCCATCACGTTGCATATTAGAGAAGCCATCACCGATTGGAAAACTGGAGTCACTGGTTCCAGCAACCCCTCCAGTCCACGGAAGACCAGAGCCCGGCGTGTGATCTTCAAAGCGGATGTTATCTCCAGCATCATTGTATTCAATCTTTAAAAGAGCCGAGCGATTGACGCCGCCGTGAGAATAGGCCGCGAAAAAACATAAAACTCCATCTTTTCCTCCTGCAGCGACATATCGAACGGGTGGTTCAGTGCAGCTCACTCCTCGAATCGGTGCCTGGTAGTGACCATACCCTTGGACCCAAATTTTCTTAGTCTTGTACTGATTGCCATCATGGTAGAAGACATATTGGTAAGTCGGGTCGACCCAATTTGTTTTATCGTAAAGCGTAAAAATAATTATGGGGTGTTCGGACCCCGGCAATTTAACGGCTTCGCAACTGGTGAGGACTCGGTTTGCAATCTCAGGGCCAGACCAATCGGCGATCTCAACAGCGGAACCTCGTTTGTATATTTTTAAGAAGTGACTGGTTTTGCAGACCACCTTGTCATTACCACCGTGGCCATTATAATCGAACCGATTGTTGTGATTGAAATCAAGCCTCTGATCATCCATGACCGAATTTAAAACATTGACAGAATTTTGAAAATCAAAAGCTTGTGCCAACTGTAAATTTGAGAAAAATACAAGTGTAAAAAGCAAACCAACCAATTTAGGAAAAACCACAGTACCCCCTAGATCTTTCGATCACTGAACCTAGAGGTTATGATGAAACTCAAGACACGCAAAGCTTTGTCTTAAACTTTCTCAATAAACGATACTTTTTGGGCTAAAATAGAACGTTTTCGTTCGGGTAGATATAGGAGACAACTTTTACAGATTTATTTATTTTCTCAACCCTATCAATAACCGATGGCGACCGACCAACCATTGCCAAAGGATGTCTCAAATCGAAGCACTCTATGCTAAATAAAATCTTTTCGGTTTAGCAAACAGGCCGAGTCAGAAAAGATTTGTTATACTGATTCTGAGGTCATTGTTTTGGGGAATCTTTTGAAGTACTTTTCTATTTTAGCTATGTTTTTCATAACATTGGTGTTTTATCAAAACTGTGGTTCAAATGAATCTTCCAGTGCCGATGCTTCATCAAACGCGGGCTTCGATACCGACTCTTTCCAATCTTTAGTGGCCTATGAAGACAATCTTCATCAAATGCTGACCACCAATTGTTCCAGTTGCCATGCCAGTCGGAATCAGCCACAGTTTGCTGTTGACGATGCGCAAGCCGCCCATGATCTTTTGATTAATCAAAATCTGGTGAATTTAGGAAGTCCTATTGATTCAAGGCTGGCTGTCGTCGTTGCCGGAGGACATGAAACTGTGCCGTCTTTGTTTAAAGACTACATCGCCAATGCGGTAGAAAACTGGGCTGATGATTTAAGACGTTCCGGCCCAACCGGCGGCGATGATATGGGTGGCGGCCCGGTTATTGAACCCACGGTTGAGGCCACATTCAGTTCGATCAATCGCTATATCTTAGGTCCCAAATGTGTAAAATGTCATTCTCCCTCGGGGATTCGGCCGCGCGAGGATTACAGCAGTTACAGTTCGACAATCGCCACCGGCGGCGTTAATCGAGGCAATGCCAATGGCAGCCGCCTTTATTTAACCTGTTTGGATGGTGGTATGCCCGATGACAGCGCCCCTTTGAACACCAATCAACTCAATGCTCTTCGCGATTGGATCAACGCCGGCGCCCCCAATAATTAAACCATTGAATTCCTTTCAAATCCCCTGAGCATTTGTAAAAACCCAGTGATTCAAGGTTTTTAACCGGTTCACATGAAATTCAAAAGGCAGCCCAGCGAATTCGAAATCGCCGGTTTTTGCCGGTGAAAAAAATTTACTTTTCCTTAAACTCTTTGGTCTTGCCTACGGTCCGTGTTAGCGAAAGTTTACAAGTTGTTTAATTCGAAAAATTTTTAAATTGCGCAGGCAATTTGAAGAATGGATTGTATCAAGTGGATAAGATAGTGAGTCAATTGTGCCAAATCAATCGCCCTCTTTGCAGGTTGTTGGCCCTTGTCTCTTTGGTTTTTGTTACCGGTAATTGTCAGCCGCAGCGAACTCTTGATAGCCAGAGCCATGCCGCCAATTCGTCACGACTTTTTAAATCCACCAAACGATTTGTGGTCAAAGTCTCTTACATGCCCGATGCGCGTCCTTTTGTCGGCGATGTTTTTCAGGGCCGACCGGCTTGGGATATCCTTGAAGAGAATATTTTAGCTTTATTGCAGTTTTCTCGATCCATAGAAGAGGTGGTGGTACCGAAAACCATTGAGCAAATGACGATGTTATCAGACAATGGACGGCGTGAGTGGTCGACCCAAAATATTTTAGACGCCAGACCAAGCTCAGGATTTGCCAACACCGAAGAGGTTCACTTAGATGTTCTTTTCCTGAATGGTCGTTTTGTAAACGAGAAGGGTGAATTGATGCCGCGAAGCTCGGGTGTCAGTGTGCGGGGCCGGAACACGATCGCAATTTTTAAAGATGTGATTCGTGGTTCTCGCTCTGGATTTCAACGGGCCCCCGGTCTTGCACGATTTATTGAACAAAGCTCTCTGGTCCACGAATGTGGCCACGCCTTTGGATTGACCAACATTGGAATACCGGCGCAGTCTGATCACGAAGACCGGGACAACCCCGGTCACACCCGCAATCCTCGTGCTGTCATGTATTTTCAAAATGAAGGGCGACAAGGGTTGCGGCGTCTGTCTCAGCAGGTCATGCGCTCTAACTCTCTGATTATGTGGGGCCCAGAAACGCTAGAGGACGTGCGCGCTTTTACTCGTCGACAGTAGCAAGGGTTGATATTATTTCTCACGAGTGTGCCTTTTCTATCAACATTGACAGAGTCTGAACCGCTTTAAATCCTCCATTTTTGACGTCGATTGTATCCCTAGGCTGTTTCCCACTGGACTTCCTTTGATGTGGACGTTAGTTTTTTGGTCTTACAAAGACCCTAATTTTTTGCGTGAGGATGCTATATGTCAAAAATATCAATTATTCTATTGGTTCTATCCCTAGGAGGTCCATTGATGGCGGCTTCAAAAAAACCAATCACCGAAAACCCGGTGTACAAACCGTGGAGTGGCGACTACCAAGGCCTGCCACCTTTTAAAGAAATCGAAGTTGAACACTTTAAACCGGCGATTGAACATTCTATGAAAATGGCCTTAGAGGGCTATCAAAAAATTGCCGACAATAAAGAACTTGCGACTTTTGAAAACACCATGGTTCCCATGGAAAAAATCAACTTGGATCTTGAAAGAGTCATGATTCTCTTTTCAATTTGGAATTCAAATTTAAGTAATGACAAAATTCAGTCCGTCGAAAAAGAAATGGCTCCAAAATTGGCCGAGTTCTCAGACAAAGTGGTGCAGAATAAAAAACTTTTTGAGCGCATCGATTCACTTTATAAAAACAAAAAGAAAATGACGTCAGAGCAACAACGCTTGGTCTGGGATTATCATCAAGAGTTTGTCAAAATGGGAGCTGCTCTTAATG
The DNA here is from genome assembly GCA_964588335.1 of uncultured Pseudobdellovibrionaceae bacterium. Classification (GTDB taxonomy): domain Bacteria; phylum Bdellovibrionota; class Bdellovibrionia; order Bdellovibrionales; family JAGQZY01; genus JAGQZY01. Next base: position 125,048 of record CAZPOV010000003.1, read on the forward strand.
ATAAACAGAAGAAACGAGTGGCTGAAATTAACAAACGTCATGCCGAATTAACGACACAGTTTAGTCAAAATCTATTGGCCGACGAAAATGAAGACCATTTATTGATCACTGATGAAAAAAACTTGAAAGGCCTTCCAGACTGGCTTGTGAAAAGTGCCAAAGAAGAGGCTGAGAAAAGAAACAAAAAAGGCTGGGTGATTGCTAATACCCGTTCCTCCATGCAACCGTTTGTCACTTATTGTCCCAACCGTGACCTACGTAAAAAAGCTTTTAAAATTTGGACGTCTCGTGGTGATAATGGTGATAAAAACGACAACAATAAGATCATCAGCGAAATTCTAAAACTGCGTGCTGAGCGTTCAAAAATCATGGGCTATGAAAGTTATGCGCACTGGCAGCTTTCCGATAAGATGGCAAAGAACCCTGAGCGAGCCATGGACTTGATGCTAAAGGTCTGGAAGCCGGCCATCAAGCAGGTCGATAAAGATGTCAAAGCCATGCAGAAAATCGTCGATAAAGAAAAGGGTGGATTTAAAATCAAACCTTGGGATTATCGCTATTACGCCGAGAAGTTGCGTGCCGATCGTTACGATTTCGATATGGATTCTGTTAAACCATACTTGCAGCTTCCCAATATCCGTAAAGCTATGTTTTGGATGGCGAAAGAGCTTTATGGCTTCGAGTTTAATAAAGTTGAGGACGTCGCTGTTTACCATCCAGATGTAACAGTCTACAAAGTAACCAAGAACGGAAAAACGGTGGGTCTATGGTATTTTGACCCCTATGCCCGCAAAGGCAAACGTTCAGGGGCTTGGATGAATGCTTACCGCATCCAAAACCGTTTGGGCGGCAAAGATATTTTCCCCATTGTTTCAAACAACTCTAATTTCGTGAAAGCGGGTGATAAGCAGACCACAAAAATTTCTTGGGACGATGCTGAAACCATGTTTCATGAGTTTGGTCATGCCTTGCACGGCTTAAGTTCCAACGTCACCTATCCTTCCTTAGCCGGAACCAACACGGCTCGCGATTTCGTCGAGTTTCCGTCTCAGATTCATGAAGACTGGCTTTCGACTCCTGAAGTTTTAAAGTTTCTGACCAATGAGAAAGGCGAGGCTTTGCCGAAAAAATTAATTAAAAAACTGAAGAAAGCAGCCACTTTTAATGAAGGATTTGCGACCACAGAATACCTGGCATCAGCTTTGATCGATATGAAGTTGCACCTTTTAGAAAACCCTGACATTGATCCGAAAAAGTTTGAGAAGAAAACTTTGAAAAAGTTGGGAATGCCGGATGAAATCGTCATGCGACACCGTATGCCGCAGTTCGCCCATATCTTCTCAGGTGAGGGGTATTCCGCCGGATACTACAGCTACCTGTGGTCGGATGTGCTTCGTCAGGACGCTTTTAAAGCCTTTTTGGAGGCTAAAGGGCCGTATGATCCAAAGGTTGCAAAAAGCTTTCAAAAGAACATTTTATCAGTGGGTAACACCATTGATCCGAGCAAGGCTTACAAGAACTTCCGTGGTCGGGATCCCAAAGTGAAAGCCTTGTTGGAAGCCAAAGGATTCAAGACTTTATAGTGGAACCATTTTATTATGTTGCAATAAAAAGGTGGAAATGTGGATTTCCGCCTTTTTTTTTATTCTCACTTTTTATGAAAAAACACGATCTCTAAGAAAATTGCTTATCAATCCTTTGTTTTGATCAAAAGTTGGTGACTCTATGGACCCATGAACTGTGCTCTCGAAGAGGGTGCTCAATGCTTGAAGGGGATTAACACTATTGGCTAGGTACCGTGGTAAGAGACATTGGTCCGGGAAATTCTAAAGTTGGACCTCGGTCGAGCTGAGATTCTTTATTTTTCAATGGGAATTCCGACAAGATAGTAGATAGGAGTCCAATTCTATGGGTGCACAAAAAATTTGGAAAATTGGTCGTGATGAGCAAGCCGATATCAAAATTAACAGTAAAAACGTCAGTCGGGATCAGGCTGAAATCGTTTTTGAAAACGGTGTCTACTTTCTGGTGAATTTATCTAAGCATAAAACCTCTTTTATAAAACGGGGGAATGATAAAATTAAAGTGCAAAGACAAAAGATTGAATCGGGAGATCTATTGTTTTTTGCTGATCAAGGACCATTTAATCTTGAAAGTTTGATTGATGAAGACAAGACGATGATTGATTTAAAAGTTGCGAACCCGGCAATGAACTCAGTCAATACGGACCCTCGGGCTGGAGTGGGTTTAGATGAAATCGTTGAAAAAAAGAGATGTGGATCATGTGCTTCTATTATCGCTAAAACTCTTGATAAGTGCCCAGAGTGCGGGAGCCTGACATGAGCGCGGCTCGTAAACTTTATGACCGCATTCGTAAAAGAGAACAAACTCCGCAGCTGCCGACTAAAAAACAGACGGTGCGAATTAAGAACTACTCACAATTGGACTATATTGAGCCTTATATCCTCGGTCTTATTTTTACAGTTTGCTTTGTCATTGCCCTTCATCTTTCAGGAAACCCATACATTCAAGCGATGACAACAGGCGGGGAAGGGTTCCCTTTAACGTTTCAAGGTTTTATGTGGTTGGTTTTTGGTGTGGGCGTCGGATCATTGTTCTTTAAGAACTCTCGCATTAACGAGAAATTGGAGACCTTCGAAATCGATTGTTTTCCGTCCGACCCGAACCTCATTTTGGATTCTAAAGAAATCGCAAAAATATTGTTAAAACTGAACCTGTATCGAAAAACCGCATTTGCGATTTTTCCGCATGTTACAATAAAGGTACTTAAAAAATACCAGACAAACAAATCTGTTGAAGAAGCTAATTCAATGCTTTCTTCGCAAATGGAAATTCTCCAGCAACGTTCAGACACAGAATACAATGGTCTTCGTTATTACTCTTGGTTGTTGCCCTCCTTAGGTTTCATGGGAACGGTTTACGGAATCTCAGAAGCCGTCGCCGTGGTTGGTCAAGCCTCGCCTGATGATCCCGATTTACTGAAGAATGTTGCTGTCAGCTTGGCGATCGCTTTTGATACCACTCTTTTGGCTCTTATCCAGTCGTCTCTACTTCTTTTCTTTATGAACAAATTGGAGTCTAAAGAAGAAAATTTGAATGCGGCGATTGAAGAAAGAATCGTCAACGAAGTCATCAATAGGTTGAACTAGAATGCGTCGAAAAAAGAATAGGGACATTAACGTTTTCAGTGCCTCAGCCATTGATCTTTTCGCCTCTTCAATGGGCGTTTTTATCATATTGGTGGTGATCCTGTTTCCCTATTTTGGCAACAAATCTAAAACCGAGTCGACTCCGACTCAGCTCTCCATGAAGGAGCAATTTGAAACTCTACAGAAAGAGATTGAACAAACACGCCAAGACCTCGTCAAAAAAGACGAGGTTATTGAAAAACAAAATCAGAAAATAACCCAGCAAGAAGAGACCATAGAAGATCTGCAAGCAAAAATTGAAGACAGTGAAAAAACCGTTAAGTCCATCAGTCAAATTGAAAAGAAAACCGAAGACAAAGACCTGGAGATCAAAAAGCTAAAGAAACAGGTTGTCGAGCTGGATGAGGCGAAGAAAAAGATAAAAAAGTTAGAAAGACAGCTGCTGCAAACAGATCAGACCGACCTTGTCGCCGAGCTCAAACAGAAAGAAAAGAAAGATCGAAAGGAAATAGACGAGCTTCGCAAACAAGTAAAAGAACTTGAAAAGACAGCGCAGCCTGATCAGAGCAAGGTTTTGGCTAAACTTAAACAGGAAAAGCAGATTGATCAGCAACAAATTAAAGACTTGCAAGAGAAGATCAAGCAGCTGAAAGAAAAGGATCAACGTAATATTGCTTCAGTGAAAAGCCACGAAACTTTACAGAAGACAATTGAGCGCTTGCAAAAAGAAGTGGAGAAAAGTCAGCAAGCATCTCTTAGCCAGTCGCAAAGCCAAAAGAAGTTAGAAAACCAGTTGCAGATGACACAGAGAAAACTTCAGCAAGAGGTCACAAGAGCTTCCAACTTAAAGAAACAGCTGGAAGACAATACGGGGCGACAAGATGATAAATCCTTTTTGGCGATCGTTTTAAAATGGTCGACCTACAAACATGATATTGATTTGGTGGTCAGCTCACCCGAAGGCAAAGTTTATAACTATAAACGAAAAAGCCACAGTGGTTATCCTGGGGAGTTTGTTTTAGACTCAAGAAGTGGCCCCGGGGCTGAAGTCTGGCAATCCTCAGAGCTGTCTCCTGGAGACTACACTCTGACCTCAAACCTTTACAATAATTATGGAAACGATAAACCCGCTGACGTTTCAGCATCGATCTTTACCAAACAGGGTAAGGTGGATGTCCCGAAGTTTAGCCTTTCCCTACAGAATCGCAAAAAAATCATCAAATTTCGGGTTGATAAAGACGGCGCCGTGGAATTCAAATAGACCGATTTTCTGTCCTTGAAATCAAATAAATTTTAAGGTTCAATAAATACATGAAAAAACTGTGTTTTCTTGGGCTCTTGAGCATTGGCCTTGGGTTTTCTCTGTCGGCCCATGCCGATGGCGTTGTTTTGTTAAAAAATGGACGTTCGGGACGTGTTTCAAAACATAAATTTATTTTAAAATTTATCCCTAATGATGAAGGCGCCAAAGTTTTATACGCCCTCACGAAAATTCCAGTGGGAACCCAGTCCGCCATAAAAAATGTCAGCGGTGACCATGTTTTTTTCAACAATAAATGGAAGAACAAGGGCGGAAGTATTTTTATCGGTCTCGGCGACTTGAAGTCCAAGTTTGAAGTCGAGACGGCGTCAGGCGAAACTATCCCATTTATTTACCGATTAAAAGTTCAAAAGTCGAAGTTCATGGTGCAAGACTGTGAACCAGAGAAACTATCATTGGCGGAAAAAACCTACACCGGTCCTTCAATATTTGTCGGCGTGATTTGCACAAAAAAAGACGGTGAGGCCAGAGTTCATGTGACAGTTCCTGGCAGCTTTGACCTTGAGTCCAGCAGTCTTTTTGAAGTGGCCGGTAAAGGTGAGAGATGGAAGAGTTTTAATATTAAACAGATTGCAAGCTCGTCGGATTCTTCAACAAATCTGAAATATCGATGGAACAATAAAACCTTAAATTTAAAGATTAAGACAGAAATAGGACAAGCCCAACCTGAAATCATCGTGCAAAAGGAAGAGTCTCCTTTCCAATTTCATTTTGGCGTCGGTGGTGCACAGGTCGGCTACACCACACCAGTACAGGACAATAGCAGCGTCAGCCCTGTGCTGCATGCTCAGGCCATAACCAAACCCTTTCTTTTCAACTTGATTGGCCGGGTGGACGTTAATTTTGCAATGCCCTTATCCGGTCTTCAATTTTACAGTTTTAATGTCGGAACAGGTCCCAATTTCACCTTTGGCAATTCAAGTTTTGGTTTGTTTTTAGAATATCTTGCATTGGGTGAGGATGAGGCGGAAACCGCCACCTCTTTTTCCCACAGTCAAGTCGGAGGCGGCGTTGAATTGCGTATTGGTATTAGCAGTCAAACCCAGTTCATAATCTATGGGAACTACAATGGTGTGGGTGGCGACTCGAATCATATCGGCGGTCGACTGGGCCTTCGATACAAGGGAGAATCGGGCTCTTACTGGGGTGGCTTCTTAGGAATGGGGATGCAAACAGCGACCTCACAAATTACTGGTAATGACTCTGAATTTTCGCAAATGATGGGTGTGGTCACCTACGGATTTTAGTTATCTTTCCGTGCAGTGCTGATAAATAAACTTCACGCCACCAGTCCAAAGTCCTCGATAGCCGTCACATTTTATAATCTTTTTGTGATCTTCACATTTGTCTGGCGCGCTCACATTTGTTTGTGAAAAGGCTGGAACGCGCGTGTTATGAGTGACCCAAGCGGTTCCCCATGGGAGGCGACAAAGTTGTCGAGGCGCTCCGCCACCTTCGCCTTCGATTCTTCCAATGTTGTTGTCGCCATCAGTTCCGGTGCAATCGGCTTCGCATGTGAGTTTGTTAAAGTCCGAATACAGGGCCTTGTTGGCAAAGGATCCATTAGAGCAGGTGAGGGTTACGGCGTTGCTCGATGAAAAACATTGCTCACCACAGGTCAGGCGAGAAGATTTAAAAAATGTCACCTTTTTACCATCTAAGACTTTGCGCCCATCCGAAAGTTCACATTGCGAGCACGCCGACAGTTCGTTGCATGAAGATCGATTGTACTGTTGCAGGAAGGTGGTATCGGCCACGGAATTGTCTTCCTTAGAGATTATTCCATTTTCACAGGAAAATGTGTGGGCTTCGGTTAAACAGCTCAACCCGCACGTTTGCGGACTGCTGTTTTTATAGCAGGTTCTTGAGCCACCTGATGTCACACTGCTGCCACAAATAGTACAACGGGCGCACTGGGTCGAGGCTTGGCAAGAGGTGTACTGATAGGTGCTGGGCTCGCCACCAGTGATAACTCCATCTTTACAGGTGAGACGGGCACGATCTGTATAGCAGCTCTCGTTACAAGCCGCGATTTTTTTCGCATAGGTGTAAACCGATGAATTGTGAGCAATGGCATCTCCCGAAGGAAGTTCACAGTTTTTGCATTCGACCACATTACAGGTTTTGAATTTGTACTCCGCCAGATCAGCACCGGTTAAAGACCCGTTGTTACAGGTTAAAGTTTTATATTCGCCATTGCAGTTTTCACCACATGCGACGGATTCTGTTTTGTAGGCGCGCACAGTCCCTAAATGAGCAATTTTCTGCCCCCATGGGGTTGTACACTGGCTGCATGGAATATTTCGGCACGAGTCGTAGGGATGACCGGCAAGACTGGCCGTGTTGTTGGGGGCGGCGACATCAATAAGAGTGCCCGAGTTGCATTGAAATTGTCGAGGCTCACATTTTTGATTACAACTGGTTGTTGCTTGCGGAAACAGATCAACAGTGGTTCCATCTTCAACGACCGACCCAAAGTGTTCGCAGTGACAGCGTTGTTTGTAGCACTGATTAAAGACGGGTGTGTTTTCGTCGACCAATTGATTGGTCGCTAGGTCAATGATTTCAAGTTGCCCGGCTTTGCATGTGACCTTCATGGGAAAGCTGGTGCAAGACTCTTGGCAGGCTACAATTTCTTTCGAAAAAAGATTTTCAAGGCTCTCACCAGAGGCCAGTTGGCCACCCCAAGGGAGTTCGCAAAAGGTACAGTCCGCACCTGTGCAGCCTTTTTCGTCGACCACGACATCCAGGCTTGAGGTTTGTTCTTCGGTTAATCCTTCGTTCACGCTGGAATTACAAGAGGTCAAAACTAAAAAGAGAAGGATCCCTAGGGCACGCAAAATCATTCACAAACCTCTCTGCAGTCCAAATATTTATAAACATTTGAATTTGTCATCACACCTGAATCACAGGATACAATTCTTTGATAATTGTAACAAGAATCACCACAAGGAACGGTTTTACGAGAGAACAGAGTCAGGTTGCCTCCCGGCGCCATGCGGTGGCTAAAGAACTCCTCATCATCAACACCAACATATCCTTCTTCGGTCGGCAAGGCACACCAACTTTTAGGTGGGATCATTTTAAAAGATCCACTCAGGCAATAGTAGGGCGGGCTGTTGATGTCACATCCGCTGCCACTACTACGGCTGCGTCGCTTAAATCCATCGCCGTCTCCCTCAGAATTACCGGTGCCTCCTCCGGCTCCGCCGCCCGTGCCGACTCCGACATCACTCGGGCTATTGCCAACTCCAGTTCCTGTTCCGGGAACCTCCAAATCTTTGCATTCTGTATACTTAAAGACATCGTCGTCGGTGTCTCCGATCAGACGGAAATTACTTCCAGACTTTGTGCATTCGACTTCGCCAAAATTGCCTTCAGTATCACATTTAATTGGAGGTGTGGCCTCTTCAATTTTGAAAACTTTAAGTTTATCACCCTCTTTAAGAATATTGCCTAAATGAATGCAACCACAAACCTCGGGAGCGCAGGTTTCACTGGGAAAGTCGGCAACATTTCCAGTTCCCGAATCAAGAGAAATGATATTCTTAATGGGGTCGGTGCAGCGAATACGAATACGATTATTGGTGTCGTTGCAACTCTGGCCTGCGAGCTGATCTTCACAAGTGAGGACTTTCTTTTTGTAGGTATAGTCCGTTTGGTTGTTATCAAGAAGTCCGCCCCAGGCGGTTTTGCACTGACACGGTTTCACCGAACAACTCAGTTCAGTGTAACCCAACTGTCCTGAAAGAGTGCCGTCGGTGCATCGGACCTCTCCCTGAGCGCAAGTTTGGTTGCACTCCACTTGTTTCGCATTAAAGACAGTCTGACTGTTGCCATTTTTGATGATCACTCCGGCATGGGTGCAGTCACAGGTGGGTAGGGTGTAGTTACAAGCCTTGTATCTGAATGTTTCAACACCGCCGAGGAGCTGACCTTTGTCACAGGTCAAAGTGGCACTTTGACAGCGGTCTTTGCAGGGGGCATTGGCCAGGTTGTAAGCTTTCGCTGTATCTCCGTGTTCAATTTTGTCGCCCCAAGGCAAGGTGCAGCCAGCGCAGCCAGTGACAGTGCATGATTTGGCTTTGTAGTCATTGCTTCCACTAAGAACACCATTGTTACACGTTCGTTCTTGAGAATTGGCCTCGCAGGTGGTGGTACAGGCAATGGCCATACTTTTAAAAGCCTTGTGAGTCGCTCCATGGGCTAATTTCTCTCCCCAAGGTGTGTCACACGGACAGGGCGGGGCCGTGCCTTCAATTGCCACATCATGGCGAGTGATATTCCCTGCCTTGTCGCGAATCTGAAGCTGATTGGCTCCTAATGAGAGCGAAAGTCCGGGATAGACTTTTAAGGGTGACTCTTGCCAGGTCGTGCCTCCATCAAAAGAGTAGGCCTGAGGCGCCAATCCCTGATCATCTTTTGCGAAAATACGAATTCTTATTTCATTACAAATAAAGGACTCAACAAAAATATCGACAATCTCTGGTGGCGTGTTGTCCTCGCCACAGACACCACAAGTGCGTGCTGAAGAAACCTCACAGACAGGGCAAGTGGGAGGTTGCGAAACCACGGGAACCGACTGGATTTTACTTTGATCTTGAGCCTCAGAGACTAACACCCAATTGATCTCTCCGGTGCATCCCCAAGGAAGATTATTCCAATGCAATTGAAACAATTCAGCCACTCCTACATTTTTCAAGGGTGTTATTTGCGAGGGTTTGGCTCCGCAAACAGAGAGTTGATTGCAGGGGACCCAAGATTTAAGAGGATTGATAGCGTTGATTTCAACGCCACCTTCGCAAACCGGTCCAATTGACAGATTGTCCATAAGAACCGTGTTGTCGTAACACAGAATGTTTTGATCCGGATTCAGTGTGAGCAAAAGGTTGAAGCCGCCTTTAGGATCACAGGTCTCCTGTTTGTTGGCACTGGCATTTGCAATCACCTCGAGGTTTGATTTCATGGCCTCCATTTGTTCTTGTTTGCTTTCGAGGGCTTGCTGATCCTCTTCTGTAAAGACTTGGCTATTACAAGCCAAAGTCAGAAAAAACAAAATGAGGAGACCAAGATTTTTTATCATTCGACCAAATACCCCAGAGACTGCAGTTTGAATTTGTTCTTATTGTTTGATAATACACGCAATCGAATTTGAGTGGCATTACTATCGACAATGCGATTGGGGCCAGATAAGATTCCTCGATAGTAAGTTCGCACAACATCACCATTGTCGTTGGTGACATCAAATTTTCTTAGGCCTTCTTGATCAATTGCCATATCGTACCAAAGGCCAGTGCTGTTTAAGTAAACTTGAATTTTGAGGTCTTCATTTAAATAGCCAAATCTTTCAGCCTCATCAAAAAAGACAACCGGAAAAATTTTCGAGGAGCCCGCTGGGATCGTGAAATTTCCAGATGTGTAAGCAACATTAAGAGTTTGATTGGCAGGATTTATCATTCGATTGGCAACATGATACACCAGGTGATGTTCATCAAGACGATCGGCATTGGCTGCTAAATCCGATTTCGCTATATTCTCCCAGGATGGGCTATTCTTATGTCTCTTAAGAAAATTAGAAATTAAAACACCGGATTCGTAAATCTTAATTTTGTCATAAGCCGTTTGAGCTTGAGCAACCAAAGGGTCATTGGCAGGATCATTCGAGTCTGCGATTCGCTGGTTTAAGGTCTCCAGAGCTCTCTTCTTATCGAAGTCAAGTGCGACCATGTTTGAAAAAAGGAAGCGCATATCGGAAGCAAAACGAGTGTAAGATACGGTTAGATATAAGGAATTTTCATAAAATAAGGGACTGAGAGTAAAGTGAAAGAAGTTAGGATCAAACTTAATATCATCCACATTTATATCTATGTTGCTGTTCAATTTCAAAAACGGTAGTAAATTAGACAGTTCTTCAATTTGCAGAAGCTGCTGCTCAGTGTAAACATCGGATCGATAAACAACATTGGAGGCCCCGGAGACCGCTTTGAAATAGTCGCGCAGATTTAAGTTGACCGAAAATCCACTGGGAAAGTGACAACCATCATTCATTTCTTGGTCAGGGATCACTGTCAATATTCCATCAAGAGATTTTCTCATTTCATCACGGTAGAGCAGATATTCCCATTTTTTATCTGAGGTCATTGGATCAAAATTTGCGACGGAATGAGTTTCGGAGAACCCACCGCAGCAGGTTAAAGCTCCAACATTGGCCACCTCTCGAGCCTGATCATTGCGTACGATCAAGCTTCGCTGAATGGAATGAATTGTCGCAGCCTCTTGAATTTGTCCCACTGAAGTGTTGTAAATAGAGTCGGGCAGTTTGTCAGCAAAGGGTTGATAGGATTTTAAAAGTCGAAATTTGTCGTCAGCATCGACATTCATCGTGATCCGAAAGGCTGGTGGTTGGTAGGTGTTCCGGCTACAGGCCGTTCCATTGATGGTTAATTGCCAATTCTCAACTTTATAATTGGAAATCTTGAAGTTGATGTCGTTTCGATAAATTTGTCGATCAAACATGACGTAATCTTGATACTCAGGTTGGTCTGTGTCTCCATAGGCTGGTTGGTGCGTTAAAGCTTTTAAAACCTTGGATTTGCCTGTTTCGGGATGACGAGCAACGAAATAGAACTCTTTGTTGGTGTAATAGTCGGGAACCTTGTAGCGAAATCCAAAATTAATCTCAGGAGCTTGACAGACATCGAAGTAGCGACCTCGACCTTGACGATTGGTATAGAGCGTCTTTAAAAGACGTCCTTCTGGGCTATCTCTTCGTACCTCAATCTGAATGGCATCGGCAAAACCTTTTAAGCAAGCCCATCCTTCGATAAAAAAATCCTCGTCGAAGTGACTGGCAAGAATAATTTCGCCTTCGATAGTTGATTCGCTTTTAACACCGGTATTGATTTTGTTTTTTGGAATAGTGATATCTGAAATTAATTTATTGTCAGCATCGGTAACCGCTAAATAAACATGGGGATCAATCAGTATTTGGTTGTAGGGGATAACGATCTCACAGACCTGACGAGTACTAACGATACTGCATGTAATACCGGTGAAGCTTTCCTGTAGGAAGGCACTGTTGGTGTAGGCTCGGAGAGTGTAGTTCATTTCAGGGGTGGCATCACGAACATTGACGGTGATTACAATTTCCTTTTGATTGGTTGAACCATTGATTCTTGCTGAACTGTCGACAAGCTCAATGCGCCCGGGTTGTTCTTCAATTCCGCCAGTGAAGGCCTCGATGGTTTCGGCAAGCTTTGCAATATCGAGGTAACGATTGTTTTGAAACGGCTTAAAGGCCTCCGTTCCAGAACCCTCAGTCATCGAGTCTTCGATGCGAGCCCCTTGCAGGATCAAGGTTTTTACCAGCTGGGGCGATGGATCGAGGCCTTTGCCCCGCAAGTGACCATAAACCAATCCTGCCGCGGCAGTAACCATAGGCGCTGAAAAAGAGGTTCCGCTGGCATGTCCATAGGTATTGTTGAGCATGCCCCCGAAGATGCGCGTTCCCGGAGCAGCAATGTGGACGACCCCCGATCCATAGTTAGAAAAAGAGGATCTTCTGATCGAACTCATCATTTGATTGTCATTATAGGGTGGTAGGTCGGTGGTGTTTAAAATGGCTTCAGGACTGGCGGCGCCGACGGTGATCTGGCCGTCGTAATTATAAGAAGCCGGATAATAAGGCGAAACACCTAAATTTTTACCATCGTTCCCGGCTGAAACCACAACTAGGGCTCCGGAGTTAATGACGTTCACTATCCCGTCTTCAATAGCATAGTCTTTGAACGAGCTGCCTCCTAGACTGAGGTTTAAAACATCCAAATTGTAATAGCGAGCCGTATTGAGAGCATTGACCAATTGGGTTGTGGAAAACGATCCGTTGGCGCGGCCAATTTGAAAGTTTCTTATCGAAACCTGGGGAAGGATTCCATACCCCCCTTTACCATTGTTGTGACGGGCCGAAATAATGTGGCTGACGAAAGTCCCATGCCAGTGGCAAACTTCTTCGCACGCATCGGCGTCGGTTTCATCAGCAGGGATTTTAGAGCTGTTGTACGAGACGAGGTCTTCATGACGAGCACCGCTTGAATACTCTTGAACACCGGTATCAATCACACCGATATAGGGTCTTTGAAAATTTTCATAAAAGTAATTATAGGCCTTATCACCATTAATGATTTGGTGATGAAACTGCTTGTCGGCTTGCGGATCATTGCTCACATAGGGTTCGACATCGATGTTGTCCACTTTGTAGTTGAGGTTATAAGAAACCCCAATAATACAGTCGTCATCAACGGAGTTGGACGACAATTCGGCTTCAAGTTCCTCTTCACTGGATTCTGCTGCGATCTGACTGGAATAGGCTTGAGTTCCCTTTTTAAGGTCATCTATGATTTTATTGTCTTGAATAAGTTGACAGGTTAAAGAATCGGAAGCATCAGGAGCCACCTGACAGCTTTCAATGGCACAATAATTATCGACAAGAACAGAAATCTGGGTTTGATCCAGAATTGTGTTTTTTTCTTCACTGGCTTGCACCGATCCAACTTTCAGTAAACGGACGCGCTGTTCGTAAAAAGGGGAGCGAGCGGTGATTTGGTTGTCACGAGCATTATAACTATCACCACAGTTTTGAAAAAAGAATAGAATCAAAGCCATCAAGGCGATGATGGTTGGACCTGGCCAAATTTTTCTCACAAACGTGGAAACCAAGATTTTTTCTCCCCCTAAAATATGCCCCAAACTGAAGAAATCTTACTCAACCAGGATATCAAATAGATCGGCTATCCAGCCAAATTCTTTAAATAAAACACACAATCGATTCACGCTGAGATGACTTTGTCTCAGTTTTAACCGCAACCGATCAATCGTCCGTTTTCCACCCTAATAGGTCCTTATTCCTAAGGTTCAATGTCGTCATAGATTACAATCACCTGGGTGCCGACAACTAAAAAGCTGTAAAGTCTGGTGGCACCATTTGAGGTCCCAGAATGACCAATCGCTGGATACCGGGCTGTAAGACTTGTAAAACCAGCGTCAGAGTAAAAACTAAAGGTGCAGGTTGCTCCAGTGGTTCCATTAACAAGAAATTTGTATTCCTCTCCATCTTGCATGTTGTGAAAAGCATAGGTGTTACAGTTGTTTGGGGTGAGCGCGACTTTGGTTTGGGTGTAGTCGATGACGGACAGTCCTCCGATGTCGACAGAGGGTTCGGTATCATCACTTCCTACTTTCTGCCAATTGCTGCCATCGCACTGCAGTAATTCGTAAGAACTAGAGTTCATGATGTTTCCATCTTGACCAACGCAAGAGGTTCCCTCGGTAATCATGCCGGTAAAATGGATATGGTCGACTTGCATAGGCCCGTCGATACGAGCGTCACCAGTCACGTGTAGCATATGTGCTGGAGTATTGGTGCCAAGGCCCAATCGACTATCAACTAACGTCATCATCTCTTGCGCCGACCCACTACCATTGGGTATTCCGAAAAAACTGAATCCAGAACCATGATTGGTTGAGGTCCAGTTTTCTGAAGCGATAAATCGAATAGAGGCACCGTTTGCAAACCATCCTGAACCATCGTATCCACCAGCCCTCAGCCTAAACAGATTATCTCCAGAGCTCGGAGGCCCTGGAGTTGCTAATGTGTTACGAGACCGCATCCCTTGGAGAGTTGGACTCTCGGCCACTATATTGCTGGAATTGACAATTTTAACCTCAGCCTCACCATCGCGTTGGATAAGCAAAGCATTCACCGGGTTGGAAGCACCCAGCCCCAAGTTTCCGGTGGGACCAAGTACCATTCTTTCGACTCCGGCCGTATCAAATCGAATGGTATCTTCGTCGGTAGTCTCTTCCAATTGAATACGAGTGTCAGCATCTTGATCCTGTAAATTAGAAAAACTTAATGCGGCAACAGCCGAATCAACATAGTTGCGGTTAGCGGCATCAGTACCTCCGGTGGGGCTGGGGACGTTGGTGATTGAATAAGTTCCTCCGAGGTTCCAGTTCCCCATCAAAGGGGTCGAGCCGTCACTACTTAATTTTTCAGAGTCGAGTTCAGCAATTGCGGCCTGAATATTCGAAGCAACAACACCTCCGACCGGAGTGATGGGGATAGCTGACGAGTTTAATCCAGCTTCGTTCACAGAAAGATCAACCTCGTTATTCACACTATCTAACACCACAGAGATTTTTCCACTTCCATTGTCGTTAATATTACGGAACTCAAGATCCAGTAAGTTTTTCGCACTAAAAACACCGACTCCGGCCGCCCCCTGGTTGCTGGCGGTATTAACTTCGCCAGAGCTGCCCCACGAAAGAGCTCCAGAGCCATTGGTGACTAAAGCTTGGCCGTTGCTTCCGTCACCCGCTGGTAATGTCCATAAAAGGTTACTGGCGGCGGCGGGAGCGTTAAATCCAACATAGTTTGGTCCATTAAAAACAGCAAAGTTTCCACGTACATAAGCATTGGTAGAGTCGAAGGTTCCCGATGCTGTGAGGTTCTGAACATTTGTAATGCTGTTGCTACCCATGTTCAGAGCACCAGACATCGTGCCTCCGGCCAGTGGCAGTTTGGTACTGTCACCACTTGGAGGACTCGAGGTCCACTGCGTTCCATTCCATGTTAAAACTTCGCCTGATTCAGCCGCTGCGAGCGCCGAGACAGTCGGAACATCGACAGCTAAACCGGCAATGTTTTGATCGACATAGGCTTTGTTGGTGGCATCGTTGGCCAGAGTGGGGGGTGCAACATCCGTAATCTTGTTGGAGTTCACACTGAAATCAGCAGCCGGAGTCCCAGATAAATACTGGGTGCTGGTCCCATCAATTAATGCTTGAAGCTCAGCAAAGCGAGCCGATGTTGCAAACGCCCACTCCAGATTGGCCTGGGTTAATACATTCGAACCGCCATTATTGATTGTTAAAATTTCAGCGGCATTCAGCCCATTTATAGATCCAGCCGACAAGGCGTAAGGTGTGGAAGTGAACTGAATATTTTGACTGAGAGTCTGAGGACCCGATCCTGAATCATAGGTGATGCGCAATGAGCGGCCATCGCCAGCGGCCGGCGTGTAACTGGGGCCAATCGCACAGGTGGTAGGGGTGATAACCCCTAAGGCGTTATTAAAGGCATCGACCATCGAATTGATATCTTCGTAATCGGATCCACTTTGACTTCCAGTACCCAATTGCAACGAGAAATATCCATTGGCGCCCGTCATGTTCAAAGTATGAGACTCTTCGTAAAGCACACATGATGACGGGGTCGGACTTAACACCTCGAGAACAATTGTAACGTTGTTGGATTCTACCGGAACTTGCCCGGCAGCGTCTTCAAACAGTTGGCCTTCAATGGCCATGAATGGGGGCGATGCCAACGCCGTTGCCCCAAGAATTAGCAGTGCAAAAAAAAGTGTCATTGCCTTGATCATTGTTTTTCTCCTAAACGTGCAGGAATGATTCGACCACTCCAACTGGCAGGGCTCGTCAGTTCAATTTGTTTATTGACGACACGAACGTGGACTTTTGAACCCAAATTGGTGGTACCGCGAAACTCACCTACAACTGGACTGGCCTGTTTGATAGAGGTGATGGTAATCGGACTGATCTGGTCACAAGTCGCTGGTGTGCTAAAAATACTTTTTAAGGTGTTTGCTGAAGAGGGATATTGAATGGGCAGATTGACTGTCACCACCGGTTGATCAAAGTTGGCCTGGGTGCTACCTATCCGAAAAACTTTGTTGGCCCCAAAGGTTTGTCCAAGTCCGCGAGCCGGATCAAAATTGGGTTCACACAATTCGTTACTGATAACATAAAAAATTTCAATGATTCGACCTGTTCCTCGCGGGGCACTCATTTTTATTGTTTCGCCCAATGCAACCAATCCCGAAAAAATTCCGTATTGATCGTCACAAGAGCCGGGGATGGTTGGCTGAATGTCTTTGGCTTTAATATTGACAGCAAAACAAGCGGAGCCAGAAAAACTGGTATTGCCAAAATTTTTCGGCAAACTAAAAGAAAGTTGTGAACTGGCGTCGGTGTCGCTGGCTTGTTTTGAGCAACTGACACTGATTCCAAAGATCGCTAAAGCAAAAGACAATATTCTAATTTTAAACATTATGTCTGTATCGGTAGACCACTCAAATCATTGACTCAGTTTCTCAGAACGAGGCGATAAAAAGAAAACTTCTCAAGGTGAACCTCAAAGAGGAAAAAGACAAGCTGCCATCTTGATATTGGAATGGACTAATGTACTTTTTTACCAAGACCAAAGGCGTGTAAGGTCTCTTCGCAATCCCTTTTAAAGCAAAGCTCGCATACAATATCCCTATGCTGCAAAAATCCTTAAAAGTCGCTATAGCTTTATCTTTCATTATGCTGATGGGACAGCAATCTTGCCAAACCACTCCGAGTGGACAAGGGAATCGACGGTCAACAGCCCCGGGACAGACCGATGCAACAGCTGCGGCCGCTCCCAGCTCTCGCTCCAATGTCCCCGGCGACCGTGGCCCAAACAGTTCGGTCACTTGTGGATCACCACAAAACACTTTTCAATGCATGATGTGCAACTGTCACCTTGAGGCGGGGAACCAAAGTTATGAGGGCAAAGTCGCCGTAAACAGAGTGGTTATGACCCGTGCTCGGATGAGTTCTTATCCCAACTCGGTTTGTGGAGTGATCTATCAAAGAGCTCAGTTTTCCTGGACCTTACAGCGCAGCACTCGAAATAAAACAATCAGTGGATCCGCCTATAATAACTGTTACAATTCAGTTCGTGAGGCTTACAATTCGACCGGACATTTTGCCAGTCACTACCATGCTAACTATGTTTCACCTGGTTGGCGGCGGGGCTGTAGTGGCCGATTTACAATTGGCGCCCATCATTTCTATCGAACCTGTGGAGGGCAGCGCCCAGCTCCGGCCTCTGGAAGCGGTTCCGATTCCGTCGCTCAATTGTTTTTACGAGGGGAGGATTTGAATGTTCAAAAATGCAGTTTGTAAACTTTTTTGCATTCTTTCACTATTGATTCCCAACAGTGTCTGGGGCCAAGGCAGAAGCCCGAGGCCGCAAGTGCGTCCTCCAGAGCGACCTAGAGTGACCTATTCTGGTGGGAGAGCCAATATTCAGTTGGGGCAAGGTATCACCAATGCCTTGCAAGCCCACGATAACACTTTTCGCATGCTTAATAATTCGCAGTTTTCTGAAACCATCACTTGGTACGGAACTCCGAACAACAGTGCTCGGCAAGCCGTGGTAGCCGATTTCAACAAAGACGGGCGTCCTGACTCGGCTGTAATGGGAATCTCGCAAGGCAACTCCGTTGTGGTTTATGCCGCCCTTTCAACTTCGACACCCGGTCAATACACCGTTCAAGAAGTCCATCGCTGGCCCTGCCGCGAAGACTCTGAGAGAGGCCTTCCCTCAGGCAATCTTTGTCGACAAATGGCGACCAGCCCACCTCGCTACGCGATTCGCGACTGGCCCTATTATTTACTTGTGGCTGATAATGAGTCGGAGCGCAATTACACAGGGGTCAACATCGGTGTGGATCATTTGCAGTGGCAGTCGACCGGCACTCAAGAGCGCCTCTATATTTACAACAATAGGACTCGGAATTTACAGGCGGCTTTAAGACGTGGTGCTGGCCGAGGTGCAAATTCTGCCGATGCAGCAACCCAAGACACATCCCCTTAAGTTATCGTTAGCGATCCGGTCACCAAGGCAAAGGCTCTCCATTCATATGCCAAAAGGTTCCTGTCTCTTTAATATCCTTTGAATTCATGACTTCAATCAATCCCTTGGCTGAGGTCGCCGGATCCAGAAGTCCGGTTTGATTGGTCATATCCGTTTTAACCCACCCGGGATGGAGTAAAAGAATTGTAATGCCCTGATCAAGAAGATCGATACTTAACGATTTGCCAGCGGCATTGAGAGCTGCTTTAGACATCCGGTAGCCGTAAGCGCCGCCCGAATCGTTATCCTCAATAGAGCCCATTCGAGACGTGAGCAAGCCGACTTTTGAGTTTTTTGCAAGATAGGGCAAGAGAGCTTTGACCGTTAAAATCGGAGCCACCGAGTTGACTTCGAACTGTTCGACAATGGATTCAATATCGAAGTCATCCAAACTGGTTTGCCGCATGATTCCGGCGACATGGAAAACCTGATCAAACACAGGCAGACCTTCGGTTTTTAGCTGAGACTCCATATCTTCGAGATTGGTAACCTCGAATCCGGTAATGATTGATTTGGCATTGAGAGCCTTAAGCTCTTTTGATGAGTGACGACAAAAACCATAAACGCTATGTCCAGTCTGAGTCAGTTCTTCTGTGAGCGCTAAACCAATTCCACGGTTGCAACCAATAATAGCGATATTCATAACGCCTCCTTATTATTTGAGTGCGTCGGTGTCACTTTCCTAACATTATCATGACAACGCTGAAGATAAAAATATGTGTAAGAATCTAATAAAATGGCACGTTGGTGTGGGTCGCTGTGCAAATTGAGGCGATTGTTTTTCTAACCTCCTCCTCTGGAGCGAAAAAGAACTCTTTACTGTGAAAGTAGGCTGTGAGCTTTACAACCTGAGGCGTTTCATTCCGCAGCATATAACGAAGAAGTTCATGGACGTTCCGAAATGACTTTTGCATCAGCGAAGCATGACTTTCAAAAAATTCACTGTAATAGAACACCTCGCGCTCGGGATCGGTGTAGTCGTAAACGGCGGCTTGAAAAAGGCGTTGGCGGCAGTGCTCATGAACTAAATACTGCGTGTTCATATCAAAATCTTCGATAGTTAAGTCTTCAGTCAATTCAAAATCCTCAGGATTATCGTCGCTGCCGATCCATTGAGCTTCCCCCTTTCTATCCATAAAAGACGAAGAGTACTCGTCCATGCGCTGGGCTTTTTGTTTCATCTCAGGAAAGTCTCGAAAAATAAACAACAAACGTTTTGTGATCTGATCAAGACGAGTGACATCATTTTCTGCAACAGTAAACCCACGAAGTTTATTTCTCTGATCGGGGGTATTAATTTCTAAAAAATAGTCGACAAACAAAACCTTTTCGTCGATGTGCTTGGTCTCAAAAGTCATTCGAGAGTCTGGGATAGGGGAACTGGCATGGCAAATTAAAAAATGTCCGCCTTCACGGCCTTGGTCTCCGCCTTGCAGAGTCACCCCAGGAGATGCTGGCGAAGCGTCCTGAACTGGGTCAGTTCCCGATGACATCAGTGGATCCGTGGGGCTGGTCGGCGAGGGAGCATTGCAGCCAGAAACAGCCAATGCAGTATAAAATGCTGTCATAAGCTTCAAGAACTTCATGATCCAACCTCCTGATCGATAGGGTAGAGACTGACGTTGAGCTGGTAAACTCTTGAGTTTTCATCAATCGAATTGTGACTGACACAAAACCTTTTTCTAAACTCTCGAATGTACTTCTTCGCCTCTTCCATCTTATCTGGATCGAGGGTCAAGGTGTTGGTACCATGGTAGCGCTTTTGAATATCTTCATTTTCAAGGGCAATTCGCGATAAAACGTTGGCTTCGTATTGCAGTTTTTTAAGAGCCGCTGTGGTGTTGCCAATAGCAAACACCTGGGTGCCTTGAGTGGTTGGTACGGAACGGCCATCTTCAATCTTTATCAAATTTAAATTCAAAAGATTCTGCACAACTCGGTCCAGTTCTGTTCGACTTATTCCCAGTTTTCGACAAATCCACTGAGGATTGTTTTTGTAGTTTTTCACTTGAATCAACGAAAGATATGCGTCGTGAACCCAGTTGGAAAGAGTTTCGAACAAGGATTGTTGTAATATTCGCGCTGGCTCACCATCTGGATCGGCGAGAAAGATCTTCTCTCTCTGTTCAGGAGACAGCAAGAGTTCATCACAAATTTTTTCAACCATTCGATCAGTGAACGGCCTTTTACCATTGAGCAGGAGTGACAAACCGCCGGGATTCATTTTTAGTTTTTTCGCCAGAGCACGCAGTGAGAATTGCGAGTTTTTATTTTTTAACTCCTCAAGATAATGATTCAAATAGGTTCTAAAAATCTCGCTTCGTGTTTTCACAAGCCTATTTTAGGACAAAAGCGAAACGGTTTAGGGCTTTTTTTGCAAACACGAAAAGATTACCCAACCAAGTGTCAAAAAACTAAACAATAATATGTAAATCCAACACCTTAGACCTTCAATATAAGCCTTTTCTGGCACCCCAATAAGAAGAAGTTTGCGGCCCTGTAATAACTTCGAAATGTTTCATGACAGTGAAACACAAAGACAGGGTTTTGGTTTTTTTTTGTCGCGTCGGTATCGAAGTCCCCGTAAGGTTTGAATCAGCCAGCAGATGGTTTGAAACAAAAAACAAGAGGAGTGAATATGAAACATCTAATACTTGCAACTTGTCTAATAGGAATGAGTTTACCCGCATTGGCTACTAAGCGTGGCGATCGAGAAAAGCCGGTGGCTTTGGACTGTGGCGTTTTGAAATTTGAAAAATCTAAAGACGGTCAGACTGAGAAAGCCATCCCTATTCAAGGGTCTGATTTTATTATTGAGCTTCGAGGCAGTGGTCTCCAAAATTACTCAGGCTCTGAAAAGCTTTTGATGGGCAAAAATGAAAGTATGGAGGTTGCGGTCAGCGTGACGGATCATGGATTCAGGAACACTATCAAGATTCAAGTTGAAGAAATGGCTGATGGCAAGGTCGTTGCTTCCGCCTTTGCTGACAACACCGAGAACACAATTTCTCGAGAAGTGGACGTGGTACTTAGTGCAGAAGAAGTTTTAAATTGCTTTCTCATTGAAAAAAGTAAGCCAACACAGGACACCGCAGAGAAACCCAGCAAGCCAGTGAATGACGAAAAGAACCAGAAAAAACAAGAGACAGACGCCAAAAAGAAGACTTCGGCCACCAAGAATAAAGCCAAAGTCGAAGTGAAAGCCGTCATTATTAAAGAAGCTAAGAAAGAAAATAAAAAAGAAGAAACTAAACAACAGATGCCGAAAAAACCATAAATCGAATCCCCCCTCCGTTTATGAAAGGCTGATGTGTTTGCTGTTAATGACTTGGTCAGATGGAATGTAAAAAACTATAAGTTTCAATAGCCCCCTTCTATCCCCCCAAAAGGGGGCTATTGTTTTTTTTGATTTATTTGGCCGTAATATAAGATGTCGGTCCCAGTAAATTCAGTGGATCGATCGGCCTTAAATTATAGCGAATTTCAAAATGCAAATGCACACCGGTGGCACGTCCTGTTCGCCCCATTAAGCCAATGGGCTGACCTTTAAAAACTCTTTGACCTTCACGAACTTTAAAACGATTAAGGTGGGCATAAAACGACGCCCAAGTGTCGCCTTTATGTTCGATAATAACTAATTTTCCGTAGCCATTAAAATCTCGACCGGTATAGATAACCTTACCGGATTCGGCGGCATAGATAATCGTATTCTTTTTACCTGCAATATCAACACCGTCATGCTTGTGTCGTCCGCCCTTAAAGGTTTGAGTCACTCGGCCATCTTTAACGGGCCAAGCAAAATAGGGAGCGCCAGAAATCGCTGATGGCGCGCTGGAACAACCAGCTAGAATAAAAAATATTATCGGTACAAGAAGTCTCACTGTTTTATTTTAAACAACAATTCGGTTTTAAACGAGGCCAGCTTGCCCTAGGGCCGGGATGATTCCTCGACCAAGGAGGCGTTACGGGTATCGCTCGTGTTGAATGTCACCTTATTTTAGTAAGACTCCTGCTGGGTTAGATAATTCATTCGGGCCCCCGAGAATCGCCAGTGCCAAATGAAGAGAGTGATCAAACAGCCCTTAATGCACTCTTACTAAAAAAGATTTACGAAAAAATAGGGAAACGGCTCGAAAGCCGCCACATGAACGACGAGCCTTAATCCCTAAGCGTAGATCGGAAACTGTTCACACAGCTCTTTGACTTTTGTTCGTACGCCACTCAACACACTGTCATTTTCTGGGTCGGAAAGAACTTGATGCATCCACTCCGCTACCAAAGTCATGTGCTCTTCTTTCATACCTCTGGTGGTTAAAGCCGGCGAGCCAATACGGATCCCGCTTGTCACAAAAGGACTTTGAGTTTCGTTAGGAACAGTGTTTTTGTTGACCGTAATGGCGGCTTTATCAAGTTGAGCTTCAGCCAATTTACCAGTGATTCCTTTTTTGGTGAGGTCGACCAAAACCAGATGATTGTCAGTTCCGCCGGTCACTAAATCGTAGCCATGTTCAGAAAGACTGTTTGCTAAAGCTTGGGCATTTTTAACCACTTGCTGACAATAGGTTTTAAACTCGGGTTTTAAAGCTTCGCCGTAGGCCACGGCTTTGGCCGCAATCACATGTTCTAGCGGTCCGCCTTGAATTCCAGGAAAGATCCGTGAGTTCACTTTTTTAGCCCACTCATCAGTACAGAGAATCATTCCCCCGCGGGGGCCACGCAAAGTTTTATGGGTGGTGGTGGTCACAAAATCGGCATAGGGAACAGGGGAGGGGTGGACGCCGCCAGCCACCAAGCCCGCGAAGTGGGCCATATCAACCATCAAAAGGGCCCCCACTTTGTCAGCAATTTGCTTGTAGGCAGCGAAATCCAATTCTCTTGGATAGGCGCTGTAGCCAGCAATTATCAGTTTTGGTTTGCTTTCAGTGGCCAGTTTTTCAAGCTGATCATAGTTGATGCGATGAGTTTCAGGGTCAATGCCATAGGCCACAACATTGTATAAAAGGCCACTCACGTTGACTGGCGATCCATGGGTGAGATGTCCTCCATTCGATAGATCCATTCCCATAATGGTGTCACCGGGCTTTAGAGCCGCCATAAAAACAGCGAAATTCGCCTGACTTCCTGAGTGCGGTTGCACGTTGGCATGATCAGCACCAAATAGCTCTTTAGCGCGATCGATGGCCAACTGCTCGGTTTCATCAACGAATTCACAGCCACCATAATAGCGCTTGCGAGGATACCCTTCGGCGTACTTATTGGTCATCACAGAGCCTTGCGCTTCCATCACCGCTTTTGAACAGTAGTTTTCAGAGGCAATCATCTCCAACCCATACTCTTGTCTGGCCGTTTCATTTTGTATTGATTGATACACCTTGGGATCGACGTCTTTTAATGCCATGAAGAACTCCTATAAGAGGCAAATTAGTCCAAATGAGATGATATTTTTTCCACGCGCTTTTGGTGGCGTCCACCTTCGAATTCGGTTTTGAAAAATGTTTCAACAATTTCTAATAATTGATCTTTTTCAACCAATCGAGAAGCCAAGCACATCACATTGGCATTGTTGTGTTGACGAGAAAGAGCCGTGCTCTCTTGATTCCAGCAAAGGGCGGCACGGATATGGCGATATTTGTTTGCTCGCATCGCCATGCCTTGTCCCGAACCACAAATCAACACACCCACCGACTCGGGGTGGAGTTTGAGTTTGTGACAAACTTTATCGGCGAAATCAGGATAATCGACACGATCATCAGAGCTTGGCCCCATATCTTGAACGTCCAATTGAAGGTCTTTTAATTTTTGAGCGATAAGATCTTTGACCGGGAAGCCGGCGTGATCGGAGGCAATAAAAACTGTATGATCCATAAACAAACCTCGCCCCGGATCATACCAAAAAATAAAAAAGGTGCCAGGCACCTTTTGGTATGCGAATGCGTTAATTAGTTTATCGGGGACTGATTTTTTAAGTTGGCGACGTTGATTATTCCGAAAACTGATCTTTTAAGGCGCCAACCGTGGTCCAGCGCTCCGAACACTGATCAAGAAATTGCACGCGACTGTATTGAGACATTTTCCCTTTTTTCGCGTCTTTCTTTTTCAGATCCTTAAGGCATTTAACCAGAACAGCGTCCTCAGCATTGGGCCAATCGTCAGTCAGCCCCAGGGAATTGGCTGTTTCAATAAGCTCAGGATTTTGATCTAAAGTTTCAGCCGAAAGACTTCGAGCTTGGCTTGATAGAGCAAAAACCCAAACGGCAAAAAAGCAAATTATGGTTTTTCCGAATTTCATTTTTCACTCCTAAGGTTGTAGTCACCTTTATAAGGAGCAATATTGGTTCCAAAATGAAATCAAAAACATTCTGTAAGATGCTGTTATTATTAAGTAAATCACTGTCTCAGAATGAAACAAATACAATACCCAAAAATGACAGACAATTTCCGTCACTTTGGCGCTTTTATTCGCTTATTTTTGAAAAAACCAAACTGGCGTTGGTGCCACCAAAACCAAAGGAATTGTTGAGAACATGCTCAAAATCACCATCGCGAGCTGACAAAGGAACATAGTCCAAGTCGCATTCATCCGATGGGTTTTCCAAATTGATTGTCGGAGGGGCCACTTGATGTTTTAAAGCCAAAAGACTGTAAATACTTTCAATAGCTCCGGCAGCCCCCAAAGTGTGACCGGTCATACTCTTTGTACTTGAAACCCAGATCTTGTGGGCGTGATCACCAAAAACAGTTTTTAAAGCTAACGTCTCCACACCATCTCCTGCGGGAGTGCTGGTCCCATGGGCGTTCACATAGCCAATTTTTTCGGGGTCCAATTGAGCGTCTTTTATAGCCAGTCGCATGGAAAGAGCCGCCCCATCACCACCAGGGGAGGGGTTTGTCATGTGGTGAGCGTCCGAAGAAAAACCGTAACCGGTTAACTCACCATAAATGGTTGCCCCTCGACGAGAGGCGTGCTCGTAATCTTCAAGGATCAATGTTCCGGCGCCCTCACTCAGCACAAAACCATCCCGATCGCGATCGAAAGGACGGCTGGCCAATTCAGGGTTGTCGTTACGAGTCGACAGCGCTTTCATCGAGCCGAATCCAGCAATGGCCATAGGAGTTACAGCCGCTTCACAGCCACCAGCCACCATCACGTCACAGTGCCCGTCGCGAATGTACTGCGCGGCTTCACCGATCGAGTGGGCGCCAGAGGCACAGGCCGACGTCACCGAAAAGTTCGGACCACGCAAACCATACTTAATTGTAATGTGTCCCGAAGCCATATTGGTAATAACCGCAGGAATAAAGAACGGCGAAATTCGACTAGGACCTTTGTCTCTTAAAACATTGGCTTGTTTTTCGATATCTGGCAATCCGCCAATACCAACGCCAATCAAGGCACCCGTGCGCGCTTGCAGAAGTTCATTACCCTCAAGTTCAATACCAGAATCTTCAAGGGCCTGACGGGTCGACTCTAAAGAGAGCATGATGAAGCGATCCATCTTCTTTTGCTCTTTTTTCTCGATGACTGTCGAGGGATCAAAGTTCTTAACTTCTCCGGCTATTTTCGCCACAAAACTCTCCGGATCGAAGTGGGTGATGGTTCCCACGCCGGAGCGTCCATTGGTGACGTTATCCCAGTTCTCTTGAGTGGTCAGACCAATGGGAGTGATTAATCCCAAGCCTGTTACCACCACTCGTCGCTGAGGTTTGCTATCGCGAAGAAAAACGCTTTGACCCATAGAGTTTACCGCTTTCTGTAAAAGTTAAACTTTGCCTTTAGAAGAAAGATAATCAGCAACATCCTGAACAGTTTTAAGCTTCTCAGCTTCTTCGTCAGGAATATCGATTTCAAAAGTCTCTTCCATGGCCATAACCAGCTCAACGATATCTAAGCTATCCGCACCCAAATCGTCGATAAAAGAAGCTTCTCCCTTTACGCGCTCGGGGTCGACACCCAACTGTTCTGTAATCACTTCTTTTACCTTAGCAGGAATTTCTGTGGACATTTTAATACCTCCGTAAATAGTTCACTTATCCTAAGCTCACTTGAGCCGTAATCAAATCGTCTACGATCATCACATATACATGCCGCCATTAACACTAATGGTTTGACCCGTAATATATTTTGATTTTTCACTCAACAAAAAAGCCACGGAGTGTGCCACGTCAATAGGCTCTCCCATGGTCTGTAAAGGAACCAAAGAAATGTACTTACTTTTGGTTTCCTCAGGCAAGTCTTCCGTCATATCTGTGGTTATAAAACCGGGAGCGACGCAGTTGACGCGGACGTGACGGCTTCCGACTTCCTGCGCCACAGACTTTGAGAAAGCTTCAACTCCTGCCTTACTGGCCGCATAGTTGGCTTGCCCCGGTCCACCGACCTGTCCAATGACCGAAGTGATATTCACAATGCTGCCTGTACGAGCTTTCATCATGATTTTAACGGCCATTTTTGTGCACAAAAAGGTGCCTTTTAAATTGGTTTGGATCACTTCGTCGAAATCATCCTCTTTCATTCTCAACAACAATTGGTCCCGCGTGATACCAGCGTTATTCACCAGTCCATACAGACCACCAAATTCTTTGGTCACAGCATCGATTCCATCGCGAATCGACTCTTCATCGGCCACATTAAAAGGAACCACCATATGGCCGTCACCCTTAAGACTTTTTAGAACCTCTTCGGCTTTGTCTTTAGAACGCCCGTATGTCACGGCCACTCGCATACCCATTTCCGCCAGGTGCTGGGCCGTCGCTGCGCCGATGCCACGACTGCTTCCCGTTACTAAGACAGTTTTGCCGTCTAAATCACTCATTGTGTGACTCCATAGTTGTTAGAGGGTGAGCTTTGTGGCGCCTGTTGAACCGCTTTGATCTTATCTTCAAAACCCTTCAAATCATTTGTGGAATTGACGGCGACACACTCAAAGTCGGCATCAATTTTTTTACTCAAACCGGTCAAGACTTTACCCGGACCAAGTTCGGCACCAAAAACAAAATTTTGCGACTTTAAGGTTTGCATACATTCAACCCAGCGAACAGCTCCTGACACCTGCGCAATAATGTTGGCTTTCAGAGTCTGCGGCTCGGTTTCTAACTGACCGGAGTAGTTTTGCACGATTCCAAAACTGGGTTTTTTAAATTCAATATCTTCGAAAGCGGCGGCCATGCCTTGTTCCGCTTTTTTCATCATTGAGCAGTGGAAGGGGGCTGAAACTTTTAAAGGAATCAATCGAACTTTGGTTTTATCGCTGCCGATTTTATCAGGACTAAAGTTTTTAATGGCAAAATCGATGGTCTTCAGATTTCCACTGACCACAGTTTGACTGAGAGAATTGTAATTGGCGGGCTCAAGGGGAGAGGTTTGACTTTCTCGACAAGCCCATTCGCACATTTGGCGAATCTCTTCGGCCTCGAGACCCATGATGGCCAGCATACCACCGTCTCCCACAGGCACCGACTTTTGCATCAATTGCCCACGCAATTGCACCAACTTCAAAGCCTCTGAAAAGGAAATCACCCCGGCAGCCACAAGAGCCGCGTATTCACCCACCGAATGGCCAGCAGCGGCTTTAAAATCCGTCGCGAATTTTTCTTTGACCACGCAATAAGTGGCGTACTCCATTGTTACCAGAGCGGGCTGAGTGTACTCTGTAAGTTGCAACTGGTCTGCAGGACCTTCAACGCATAACTTTTTCATGTCATAGCCAAGCGTATCACTGGCCTCTTCGACTTTTTCTGCAAATACGGGAAACTGATCAATGAAGTCAGCGCCCATACCCACGGATTGACTGCCCTGTCCCGGGAAAAGTGCGGCAATCATTTACAGCCTCACCAGCGCGGAAGCACTTGTTAATCCAGCACCAAAAGCGGTGAGTAGGACCAAGTCACCTTTTTTGATTTTCCCGGCCTTTATGGCGTTATTGAGTGCCACCGGAATCGTCGCGGCTGAAGTGTTCCCCATGTTTTCGATATCCACAATCACTTTGTCCATTGGGATTTCAAAATTTTTCGCCACAGCTTCGATGATTCGAACGTTGGCTTGGTGAGGAATCACCCAATCCACATCGTCTTTGGTCATATTATTGGATTCAAGAGCTTCTTGGCAGGCTTGCGACATGGTGCGAACCGCGTGCTTGAAGATCTCTCGCCCTTTCATTTTCACGAAAATATCGCGATTATCCAATGTCTCTTGCGTGAATGGAACCACCGATCCGCCACTGGGGACATACAAAAGGTCGGCTAGGCTGCCGTCGGCGTGAGCATGGGTAGAGTAAACCTGACTTTTTTCTCCATCATCAGCACGAGTGACTATGGCGGCACCGGCTCCGTCACCGAAAAGGATGCAGGTTCCCCGATCCTCGTAGTCGACTTTATGATGGAGAATTTCAGCTCCGATAATAAGGGCTGTCTTATAATGTCCTGTTTTAATGAAGTTATCGACCACACTTAAAGCGTAGACAAAGCCACTGCAAGCGGCCGCCAAATCGAAGGCCATGATATTATTTAAACCCAGTTTCGCCTGTAAGTAACAAGCGGATGAAGGCATCAGGTGGTCGGGGGTGACGGTGGCAAACACCAAAAGATCGATATCGTCTTTGGCGATACCGGATTCTTTAATGGCTTCTTCGGCGGCAACAAGGGCCAAATCACTGGTTCCTTGACCGTCTTTAGCCAATGAGCGCGAATGGATTCCTGTTCTTTCAACAATCCATTCGTTATTGGTGTCCACCATTTGTTCGAGATCTTGGTTGGTGAGCTTTTTTGGAGGCAGGAATGAACCCATTCCTGCAATTTTGCTCTTAAACATGCTGCTGTCCCCCTAAGATGTCTTTCTTAAAATGAATAGTAATCTTCAGCCGTTGGCGAAGATTATTCTGCAGCCGCTTGAGCAACAACGATTTCCTTACCTTTATAGTAACCGCATGAAGGACAAACATGATGAGGTTTGACCACAGACTCACAGTTGGAGCAGTTGATAACGGTTTTAGGTGTGGCAAAATCGTGTGAACGGCGCATGCCTCTTCTTGAGCGGGATATACGACTCTTGGGTCCTGGCATGTGATCCTCCTAGGGGTTTCTTTAAGTAAGCCCCTATAGATAGTGGAATCTGAGAAAAAATCAACGTTTTTTTCATTAAAATGAGCTTAAAAAAGGGCCTTTTTTTAGGGGGTTAGTGCCACAGAAAGGGGCTATTCACAAAAACTATTAGACCACCACCACGGAAGCCGTTGCATTTGAACTGAGCGCCTTCTAAGAGCCCCAAAAAAACTTTTAGGCAGCCCTTCAAGGATGTCTCGGTGTTCGAAAACCGAGTTTTCCAAACAAGCGTTCAATCCCATTTTTCCTGGCCAGACTTTAGTCAATTCAATGGAGTTCGACACAGCCGTCTCAACCTGGATCACTGACAGGCCACTGAGAGCCTCTGACAAAAACCCGGGTGGCAAGTTATTTGCTTCAATAAGAGGGAAAGGATGAGGGTATGGAGAGTTTGAACAATATCATTAGATGGGGAATGATTCTGTTTTTTATCTTGGGGTCGAATCAATTACTAGCCAACAATAAGAACGGCCAACTGGTCCAGTCGATTAACGAGGCTGTCAATCGCTCTGATAATGAACAAGATCAAATAAAAACAAAAATAGAAAAAGAAGCGGATCGCCGAGTTGAAACCTGGGCCGATCGCGATAGAGATTTAATAGTTATTCAACATTCGGGGATGTCGTCAACTGATCCCGCAAATCTGGGTGAGGCCGATTTCGACTACGAAGATGTCGGAATAGACCAAAGTGGCCTTGATCGATTGCGTACTGACGTTGAAGACGAACCGATTGATATAGATTTTGATAAAGAATTAAGAGAAGTGAGTTCAGTGAAGGATTAATTTCTCTTAGTATTTGGTGTTATAGCCAACTAGCCCTCTTCTGAGCCATGGGTGTCGCCAAAAACCCATGGCTTTTTTTTTATCTTTTTACTGCAGGCCTCGCATCTCCATAGCCACAATCACTTTGCTAATAGCTATGGAATAACAGGCGGTTCGATAATCCAGTTCATCCTGTTTCTTCTTTTGCAATATTCTTTCCCAAGCTTTATTGAGCTGTTTTTCAAGACGTTGCAAAACCGTTTCTCTCGACCATTGGTCCCGTTGATGATTTTGCACCCATTCAAAATAAGAAACAATCACTCCACCGGCATTGGCCAAGATGTCAGGGATCACCTGGATCTTTTTTTGTCGAAAGACTTTCTCTGCCTCTAGACTCATAGGCATGTTGGCGCCCTCAACAATCATCGAAGCCTGAACCTTATCAGCATTGCCTTGGTGTAAAACACCCTCGATGGCGGCTGGAATTAACACATCCACATCAAGCTCTAATAGCTCTTCATTACTGATTTTTTTCGCCCCACTCAGGTCACTTCCCAGGTCCGACAAGGCAAGACTGTTTGGTTCGGCTTCGCCGAGTTTGTCGATGATGGATCGAAGTTGAATGCCGTCTTCACAATAAAGTCCGCCCGATTTATCGGAGATCGCGACCACTTTGGCTCCCATTTCATCAAGACGTTGAGCTAAGTGGCGACCGACATTTCCAAACCCTTGAATAGCAATGGTTGCCGAATCCACATCCTTGCCCGATTCCTCTAAGGCTTTCTTGGTGACATAGGCAATACCGTAACCTGTGGCCTCTGACCGTCCGTGAATACCAGCGATTTCGGGACATTTACCTGTCACAACTCCAGGTTTGTAACCGGCTGATTTCGAAAATTGCTCGAATATCCAACCCATCTCTCGCATGCCGGTCCCCATATCAGGCGCCGGAATATCAATGTCAGGACCGATGTCATTTTTCAGTTTGTCGACGTACTTTTTTGTGATCGCTTCCAATTCTTGCTCCGAAACCTCTTCGGGGTCGACATCAATTCCGCCCTTGGCACCACCAAAGGGCACATCAACCAATGAGCATTTCCAAGTCATTAGTGAAGCTAAAATTTCGAAATGGTCGAGATCAACATCGCGATGATAGCGCAATCCTCCCTTAAAAGGCCCGCGCGCATTATTGTGCTGGACTCGATAACCGGTGTAAACAGCCATATCTCCTTGGCCGACCCGTATTGGAATCTCAACATAAATTCGTTTAGAAGGGTTTTTTAAAAAAAACTCCATTCGTTCATCAATTTTTTTGGGATGGTCACGAAGGCCCATATCGATAAAGCCCGATAAACTTGATTTCAAGGTTTCCATTTTACTTTGATCTGCACTCATAACTGACTGTTCTCCTTAGCGTATCCTCTGATAATACGAGGTTTGAATCAGCAAGCTCCATTTTGGTTTTTAGAATTTATGTAAATAACTATAAGAAAAAGAAATGATGAAAAAACCAGCACAAGAGATTGATGTGTGAATGAAAATCCACAAATCGTAAACAAGTGAGTCGGGCAATTTTCTCTGCTTATCAATAAATTGAAAAACTTAACGCCATATCCAGGAGAGTTTTCCATGAGTCAGCAGAAAAAAGACATCAAGCCCACCACCAATGATGCTGGCCGCGCCATCGCCAGTGATGAACATTCTCTGACCGTGGGGCCCGACGGTCCTATCGTCCTGCATGATGACTACCTGATTGAACAAATGGCTAATTTCAACCGAGAGCGGATCCCTGAACGTCAGCCCCACGCCAAGGGCAGCGGCGCTTTTGGTCAATTTGAAGTCACCCAAGATATCTCCAAGTATACCAAAGCGGCGGTTTTTCAGCCCGGCACCACCACCAAAACTTTGGTTCGGTTTTCAACGGTGGCCGGAGAACGAGGCTCACCTGATACCTGGAGAGATCCGCGAGGTTTCTCGGTGAAATTTTATACCTCTGAGGGAAATTACGACATGGTCGGTAATAATACGCCGGTGTTTTTTATTCGCGACCCTATGAAGTTTCAACATTTCATTCGCTCTCAGAAACGGCGGGCGGACAGTGGAATGCGTGACCACGATATGCAGTGGGACTTTTGGACGCTGTCGCCGGAATCCGCGCATCAAGTCGCCATTCTGATGGGTGACCGTGGCATACCAAAGAACTTTCGACAAATGAATGGCTACTCCAGTCATACCTATATGTGGGTCAACGCCGACGGTGAAAAGTTTTGGGTGAAGTACCACTTTAAAACCGATCAGGGGAATGACTTCCTCACTCAAAACGAAGCCGATCGTCTGGCTGGCGAAGACGGCGATTACCACCGGCGCGATCTGTTTAATGCGATCAAAAACAAAGACTTTCCCTCGTGGACTTTGAAAGTTCAGATCATGGAGTTTGATGAAGCCAAATCCTATCGCATCAACCCTTTTGATTTAACCAAAGTCTGGCCCCATGAAGATTACCCATTGCACGAAGTTGGTCGTTTAACTTTAAACCGTAACCCTACAGACTTTCACACCCAAATCGAACAAGCCGCTTTCGAACCCAATAACTTAGTTCCTGGTATTGGCCTCAGTCCTGATAAAATGCTTCTGGCGCGAGGCTTTGCCTATGCCGATGCGCACCGGGCTCGACTCGGAGTCAATTACAAACAGATTCCAGTGAATAAGCCGCAATGTCCTTATCATAGTTACAGTAAAGACGGAGCCATGCGCGTGGAGCCGGTTGAAGATCCTGTCTACGCGCCAAACTCGTATGGGGGCCCTCATGCGGATCCCTCACAGGCGGCCAACGAGGCTGGCCTCTGGCACGCCGATGGTGACATGGTTCGCAAGGCCTACACCTTGCGCGAAGACGATGACGACTGGAGCCAAGCGGGAGCCTTAGTAAGAGAGATTATGGATGACGAAGCTCGCGGGCGTCTGGTGCAGAATGTTGCCGGACATTTAAAAGGGGGCGTTAGCGATCCCATTCAAAAACGTGCGATCGAGTACTGGAAAAATATCGACAAAGATATTGGTCAAAGAATTGAAGCAGAGCTTTAAGTTTTATTGATCAAGAGACCAGGGAGGCTCCGGACCGGCCTCCCTTTTTTTTAAATTCTAAGGAGCGCTTCAAAAGCAGACTGTGTAAACCCTAACAGGGGTGTGTAAACAAAGTAGCTGATTTTCCCAAATTGATACGCCTTATTTTGAGCTGCTGAGCATGGGCTTTGCATCAATTTAAGATACATTATTATTGGCGGTCTTAAATTCTGGGGGGATTTTGATGATCTTTAGGCTTTTTATAGCATTAGGATTCACATTAGGCTTAACAACGGCTTGTGGACCGATAAACAATTCTGGAAACGGTGTCAGTTTCAAAACTTACAACTCTATATATGAAGACACAACCGGACATCCCGACGACCAGGGCGACTTTGGATTGGTCGGTCAAACACCGGGCCTGCAAAATGGCGATGGTGGTTTAGGGTCCGGTGATGGTCCTGGATCGACTTCCAATAACGATGGTGGCCTCACTGGAAATGGTGGAACGGCCAACGTGAACCTTGGTCTTGGAACTTGGACCGGAGGCACCAGCCCTCTCCAACAACCGGATGGAGGCCTGATGGGTGGCAATCCAAACCTTGTTGGGGGAACCATGAGTCGCCCCGCTCAAGACAATGTCTTGGTTGGAATGAACGTTAAGAAAATGTGCCAAGCCGGTGAGATTGATATTCTTCGCGCCGTTTTACCATGTCAGCCCGATCAAAACCTTATTGTCACAATGAAAGACAGTATGGGTGAGGTTCTTCTTGAAAATTTTGGTTCCGTGAGCAGCAACAACGGCGATGTCGATACCTTGGTTGATAAATTGAAAGCCATGCAGTTAAGCGGCGCCATGGTGGGCACAGCCTTAGGCCTGTTTATTTGTATTGACCATAATGCTAACAACAGTTGTGAAGATGAAGAGATCACAGATCTCAATGAACACAATGATGATTTTTTATTTGCTGTGAGAAAATCTGATGATGGTGCCAGGGCCCGTGCTGAAGCGGCACAACAACTGTGCGCAGAAGATCGCTTGGGCTCACTAAAAAACGGACTTTTGGTGTATCACCAGGAGTTTGTTGACTCCACCGGTGACATCAAATCCAGTGGTGTGAAAGATCGCGAAAATGTGGCTGAAGAAGTGGCCAGACATATTAAAAACATTGTTGAAGAGAAAGAAGCCATCGACTTTGAACAGGGCACACAGTTCAGTTTGACTTTGGTGGAATCGGACAAAGAAACTTGCGAAGAGGTCGGTGCTCGTATGCACGGTTGCTTTATCGCAGGCACAGAGATCTCTCTCAACTCGGATCTTAAAGTGAATGTCGAAGACCTTCGAGCCGGGGATTCAATCCTACTATCAAGCGGTAAGAAGTCTGAGATTGTAAAAGTGATCAGTGGACCTGAAAAGCACCCGGTCGTGAAACTTCAGTTGGTTAGCGGTGAAAGTTTAACTGTTACCCAAAGCCACCCCATGTTAACAGAAATGGGTGTGGTGCAAGCCAAAGACCTAAGCATAGGCAGTCGATTGCTAACGGCCAAAGGTCATTGGGTGACATTGAGCTCGATCGCGACCGAGTCCTACAAAGGCCATGTCTACAACTTTGAACTGGCGGGAAGTCACGAAACCGATCACTTGATTTACGGAAACGGAATTGTGACCGGCGATCTCTATCTGCAGCAAAAACTGCAAGACAAACCCACACCAGGAATTCACTTCACCTTAAATTACTAAGTGAAGACGATCATTCAAGAATTAAAAAAGAGCGCCATCAGAGCGCTCTTTTTTTGTTGGAATCGCCTGCATTGTTTGCCGCCAATGAGTCAGCCCCACCAGGGCCTCCCTCGATTGAAAAGTAGTCTTCGAAGAGATTGTTTTTGTTGGTTTATTTTTACGTAGGGAAAACCTCGACCGAAGACCCCGGTTCCTCCTCAAGACTTTGAAATGAAACTCTCAACGGACGCGGCTCCTGCCTTACCTGAATTTCGCCCTTCGGGCGAAACCACTTCACGTTTTCAGGAGTCCGTTGAGAGTTTCATTTCAAAGTCTTGAGGAGGTTCGAAGTTTGGTCAGAACTTCCATGAACTTTCTCGTTTAATCGGGGAGAGTGCCCTGACTCTTTTTTTTAGCACTATTGTTTTGTTTATAGACCTCATCGAAAAACCTCCACTCTTTTGCCCACTTTAGCTAGGACTCTTATTATTGAGCTTTGGAGTTCTGTGTGCGTTTTTTGTTTGTAGTCCTGTTGTTGTTAGCCCAGGGAGCCCAAGCGGTGGCTCTTCGGTGTTCGAACATTTTTAAATCCGAAGACGTGCCGGCCATTTCAGACATGATGGACGAGAGTGGGTTTATCAACCTTTATGGAGGAAAGCCACGACGTGCCCCAGGCCAACAAGCCCGCCTGAGCCGCCTGTATCCCGATTCAGTTTAGAGAGCCTGCAAGGCTTAGCTCGCGAGGGACGCAAACATGTGCGTGGCAACCAATGGCCACGAAGCACCCTGGACCGTTTCTTGGAGTTCACACGCCTCACCCCTCAAGATATTGCTGAACTCACTGTAGCCCAACAGATGGCGCTGTTGAATGCCTTTGGGCAGTGGAATCTTTTGCTGCCTCGGACACTCCATTCCCGTATCGAAAGCCAATTAACGAGAGATTTCTCACAGTGGTCGCCGCCGGACTTTCTTGAATTTGCCCTGTTTCGAAAAATCAGCCCGCAAAGCTTTAGCTCCACATTCTTAAGAGGCTATCGAAGCCAGGTGTCTTGTTGCGATTTCCAGAATTAAACGCCAGCACTCAATTGGAAGTTTTGGCTGCCGAAATCATGCAGGGGAGTCGTTGGAATTTACGGCAGACTAAGGATTTACTTGAACAGACGTCGATATCTGTTGAAACAGAACCGGGTATTCTTCGACTGAAACCCCTAAAAGAAATGTTTCGCGCTCTCAGTTTCTTAAGAGCGACCGAGCCGACCTTCTTCTTCCATGAAATTGTTCGATTGGAAACAGCTCTTGAAAATCAGTTGAACCGACAAAACCTCTCTTTACAGGAAGGCGGAACCAGCGGCTCCAACAACCCGAATCGTCCTTTCGGCCCCAGTTTCGTGGAATTGCAAAACCGCATCGATACCCGCTGGCCAGGCCAAGAAAAGGTTTTTGAGGCCATGGAACCCCAGACTCTCGGACTCTTTGACCCCGTCGACCTTTATTATCCAAACTTACGATTGGTGGTGGAGTGGGACGGACCGATTCACTACTTTCGTCAGCTTAACGATCGTGGCGGGCTAGAAAACCATGTTTTCGTCTTACGCCCCATTGATGCTATCAAAGACCAAAGCCTTCGCCAGCTGGGAATCTCGGTGTTGCGTTGGCCCAAACACTTAAACCACTTGGTCGAACGGGTGGACATTGAGGCCATCATTCAATCCCAGAACCCTCGGAATTGGGACCCCGGCCTTTCAAACTAACGACTGAGATCGTAAACGCCACGACCACAATTGAAGCTACCGGTGGCTCGATCACCCAGACTCCATGAGCGAAACTCACTTTCTGATGAAGGGGCAATGGCACTCTGTCTTGTTTCACCGAAAGCTTCGAAACTAAAAGTCACTTGATAATCAGTCTCTCGAGCCCTATGCGATTCCCGCAAGTGGGTCTTGAAATAAAAACTTCGCCATCCAGTGACAAGCTTCCTATAATGTTTTCGCTATTGATATCGGTGCAGCTAAAGGTCGAGGCTTTTACAGAATCAGTTTACGCATCTCGTTTTGTGAATAAACGAAGTCAGCGTAAATCATGGTGTTTGTTATGTTCCGGTGTCCCAGGGCGATCTGCAGCAATCGCAAATCTTTAACCTTTTTGTAAAGTCGAATGGCGAAAGTGTGGCGCAGACAGTGGAATTTCTTTTTCACCGGCCGGTAATGATCCCAAATCTGGCGTAAACGGTGGTAGGAAATATCAAACAGTTTTTCGCCCTTTAGGGTTTTAGAATAGTCCTCAAGCATATCAAAAAGCCATTCAGGAAGGGGGATTTCACGGTCGTTGGAGCCCTTGATACCATGAATGAAAACACTCTGCTCGTAAACGTTCAGGTCTTCTTTTTCAATATTCAATATTTCTGTGGCCCGAGCTCCCGTATAGATAGCGACGTAAAGTAAAAGGCAGTTACGACGCTCTTTTAGAACGTAACGTTTAAGTAAAAGCTCTAAGTGCTCAAACTCGGGGTCCAGCAAATATTTGTTCTTATTAATGGCATAGGGCTTTTTATTTCGCCTTTTTGATTTATCACTTTCTTCAGCCATAGTTCATGGAACCGTTCTGCTAACAAGAAGTCAAATTCTTTTGTCGTTTTGAGTGTTTATAAAGCAATACTCATCGACTTTGGAAAGCAAAACCAAGCACCCATGGTTTCTCTATTTCACGCCGACACTTTGGTCGCCAATGGTCGTCGCAATGTCACTTCCGTTCAATGAATTCAAACAACCTGTGAAGACTGGCAAAGCACCTACAGCCTTATTTTCTTTTCGTTCTGTCAACTTCCAAAGGGTCCTCTTCCAACAATTGGTTTCTCAAAATGAGGCGGTTTTTTGTGATTTTGTAGACAGAATTTCTCATTTTAAAACTCTATCCTAGACTTAAGAGTCGAGATGCAAAAGTGGGGATTATGGAACTGATATTTCGAATTTTTACCGCTGTTTCAGCACTTTTGATTGCTTTTGGAGCGTATGTTAGCCGCGCCGACAGCACTGTTCTGATCGCACCCCAGAGCGCTCTGGCTCCTCAAATCTTTAATAAAAAATCAAAGAATTCTTTTAAGCTAAGATTCAATACGAACGAAGCTCGAAAGATAGATAATCAACCCAAGTCAATCCGCCAACCCTGGGTTGAGAGTCGCCCTTACTCCTTATAAAACTCATGTGAGTTTTGTCCTGGGCACCCAATAGTGGGTGCCTTTTTTTTACTTATTGCTGTGGCTGCCAATCAGGTAATGCAAACTGGTTGGTATAGATCAGTCGGTCTTGAAAACGGCAGATCACCAAATCATGAACGCTAGCCGTTTCTGATGTCGATTGACAGCGCCTTTTTGCGGAAACACCAGAAATATTTTCAACGACTTCAACTTCTCCATTCACTATAATTTTTAAATCACCTTGAGGACGTTGTTTAAAATAGTACCGACCTGCAAATTGGCAGCGGATTCCAAATTCAACAAAGTCTAAAGCGGCCTTCATACAAAGCGCGTAATGATCTTTAAAGGTGATGGAGTCGTTACGAGTCCAGTCACTCCAGTCGTAAGCAAGGTTTGCTACCTGGATGACTCCAGTATCTTCCTGCTGATAGGCTTCTGGCACAACCGGCCCAGCCAAAGCAAAGTTTACAGACGTTAAAACTCCAATTATTGCCAAAATAAATTGTTTTGTAAGTATCATAGATACCCCCTCTTTCTGTTATGAGATATTAAAAGCAAGTCGCGTACCACCAAATACTTACTCAAAAACATGAGTTTTTAACCTCTTACGACAATCTTAAAATGGTAAACTGGAAAGCCAATCAGCAGGCTGAGAGCCACCCAACAGATCAAACTATCCTTTCAGTGCTTGAATCGAACCTAGTGAAATCAAAATGGCTCAATAGAGAACTGTTGAACAAGTGAGCGGGTGTCGCCTCAAATTAAGAGCAAACTTCAGTGTTTTCGAGCATGGTCGCTTTCTAAAAAGGAGGGGCGGGAGTGTTTAGTCGATAAACAGACATGAAGATATTATATTGAAAGGAGGGTTCCCTTAAGTTCTCCCTGGACCTGGTTTATATTCAATTTTTAACATTCAAGGATCTGTATTGCGCAACCTAGCCTCTATACTGTTTGTACTGACTGTCGCTGTCGCCAAGCCTTCTGATGCTTGGGCTGCATCACAGTGTTTGCAAGCCTACAGCAGTGTTCAGAGCGTCTTAGGGACACTGATCCAGTTCACGCAAGCCCTGATTGGTAAACGATGGGCCGAGGACTACAAGTTCGAGAAATACAAAGAAGAACTCTTAGAACTTCAGGAAAAAGACCCTGATTTGACGGTTGCAAGCTACATCCAATCGAAACTGGCAGAAAAACCGATTCCAGCGATCGTTGATATCAACGGAACCATTCGAATTATTGATAATCATCACAAGATGTACGCCTTTACCAAGCTTTATGGTCGCGAGATTGACTTTGAAATCTCGATCCGCATCGTGCGCGATTACTCCCTCGACCTAACAAGGCCTAACAATCGCCCCTATTGGACAGCCCGAAGAATGATAAGAGATATGGTGGAAAATGGTTATATCAGCGGCCAAGGCACCAAAGTCCTGTCCATACGCTGGTTTAATCAGCTACCCACCAATATTCTGGAAATGGGAGATTCTCCCTTACGGAGCTTGATGAGCTTTGTTTTATTGAGCTTTCCCTTTCAACTTAAGGGTAGCTACTTTGAGCCCCATATACAGAATCAACTGGGTCAAAGACTGATCGAACTCGGGATAGAGCCTTTTTCAAAAGACAGCTTTTCTCAAGAAAACATCCATCGTCTGCGCGACGAAATTTTGTATCGAACCGAGCTTTCTGATTTCTTAAAACAACAGGCTCTTCCCGAGTCCGGAAAATATGAAGACATCATGGAACTTCTGACCCCATCCGAGTCCTAAAAAATCCGACTCAAAAACAAGCCTCCGAATAGGGGTTTTTAATCAAAAAAATGAGTGAATTGAAATCCTAAAATTTGTGAATCGAAGAGCCCGAAAAAAAGGGGAGAAAAATCGAAAAATTGTATGCTTAAAAATAGAGCAGTTTATTTTCGAAAAAACCTGACCCATACCCTTCAAAACGCACTCGTTCAATACAGGGCAAATATGGAGGTCTAAAAAGAAACACCTATTTTCCTTTATAAAATCAATACTTTAACACTCAATCATATAACTATAAGTGTGAATTTGAATGTAATGGCTTGATACCAGAGCTCCTGAATTTTTAATTACCCAATAAAAACAATAACTTATGGAGATAAACCAGGACTTTAACCTGTAACGTGTTGCGTATCGCAACTATATATATTGTGTTACACAATAATATTTATAGTATTTCACAATACAAAAAGGGAGTGAATCAATGGAGAACGAAAAGCCCACGCAAGAGCCCTTGGAATTGAGCCAAGAGGATTTGGAGGCCCTTTTTGAAAGCACTTTCAATGACGCCCAGAAAGACGCCCCGAAAAACGATCAAAATAAGCCCCTAAATACCCCCCTTTTTAAGGGCTCTTTTGAAGGCCATGAAAATCAAAGATTTGAAAGGTCTCGAAACAAGAATTTGAAGCCTGGTGGGGAGTCTAGGGGAGCCAAGTCGTCTTTGCGCATGAAATATGAAGCCGAAGTTAGCAACATAAAGAAAACCCATGGCGACCTTGAAGGGATCCGTCGAAAACTGGGACTTTCAAAAAGAAAGGTGGCTCAACTTTTACTTGTGGATCCATCGGCATGGACCCGATGGACCAAAAAGAAAGGCGAAGCGCCACCCCATATCTATCGAGCCTTGCAATGGTATTTACTTTTGCAAGATAAGCACCCCGAGTACAAAAGTTCGCTGTGGCTGAATGCGGTCGCCACACCATCAATCAGTGAGCATGAAATTGAAAACATCAAACGCGAGGTGGTCAGCCAAGCGCGCATGCAGCTTGATGCGATGCCGACCTATATTGAAACAGAGAATGTTGATCTGGGGCCATTGGAAAGGCGTCTGCGCGACTCACAAAAACAGGTTAAAACCCTTGAAAATCGGCTGAAGTGGTTGATTGCCAGCCAAGCCGTACTGCTTTTTGGTTTTATTATTTTGATGCTTTTATAATGTTCTAAATTGGGAAATTCATCAAGTTAGGGCGAAAAAGGCCCGATAGATAGAGTGTCTGCGGTAGGGAGAAACTTTATGAATATCGGTACGTCTTCTGTTCGAGGAGTCATCTTGATAGCAATGATGATTTCGACAGCTGTTTCTTGTTCCAAAAAAGAAAATCGCAC
Organism: uncultured Pseudobdellovibrionaceae bacterium; assembly: GCA_964588335.1. GTDB lineage: Bacteria > Bdellovibrionota > Bdellovibrionia > Bdellovibrionales > JAGQZY01 > JAGQZY01. Next base: position 166,244 of record CAZPOV010000003.1, read on the forward strand.
ATCAGTCACCTTAAGTTTTTCACAGGGGCAGAATAGTGCGCTAAGCCTGAATTACAAAATTCAACACATCATCTTACAAGAAGATGATGGTCTCAACGGCTCATTCTTTCGTGAATGGGATTGCGAAATTCAAAATGCCTGTTCGAGTATTATCAGTGGCGGCAAAGTCACTCTTCAATTCGAAACCACCGTAGGCAAAGACCGCCCGTTACAACTTCTGGTCATAGCGGATGTCGACGATGGCACCGGTAAAAACACCATGGGCTTCTTTTATCATGGAGGACGATTCGACCTCAATAAACCTTTACCACCCTTTGAATTGGCCGAAATCGAAAAAGACATCAATATGGCCGTTGTCTCGGGTCGTTATGTTCCTACCGCAAATCACCCTTTAAGTGGTCGTTACTTAACGGGTGAAATTGCAACAGCCATCAAAGCCTCCACTCTGCCTGGTTTCAGCTACCCTGATATGCCTCTTTTAAAAGTTTTGGATTCTGAAATTTTTGGTGGCTATACCAACCTTTATGTATTCGAAAACATACCCGCGACTTATATTTTTCGTGGCTTCGATCAAGCTGGAAACTTTCACAGTAAAACCCGAATCCTCAATGACCTTCATCCCGGAGAAAACGGCTTAACCACAGATAGCGCCGGCCTTGTTGCCAGTGGTAACAGCCGGGTTCGTTACACACTTAACGCCAACAGTGGTTTCTTTTATGACGAAAGAGACGGCGTTCCTGTGCAAAGATACTTTATTGAAAACATCACTGGTTTTTTTGGAGCCAACCCCAACGGACGCTACCTTTGCGCCGAAGACGATCCAACAGGGCAAACTTTTGATGGCTCAAACTCATCGGAAGAACTTTGTGCTAATGCCACCTGCAGCAGCCACTTTAATTGGAGTGACATTGCGGTGGCAGGTGACGTTAATGGCCCTGGAGACACATGCACTGACAACTTAGGGCTCAACATGGAGCTTATGGACCTTCCTGAAGAAGGGGAAATGTTAGACTTTTTTGGTCCCTTTGTTGGTGCCGGCTCGACCACCGACAGTGTGGATTTTGATGAAGACACCGGGGTCTTAACCTGGAATTGGAACACCAATGTGCATGGAGTTCGAGGTGTTCCAGCTGTAGAAATTTTTGTTCGCACTTTGGCAAGTAATTTCAACGAAGATGTCCTGCGCGTACCCAAAAGCAATGGCCTTTTCTGCGATCGTTTGCTTGGGCAAAATTTTCGCTCCGCCGCTGTTCTAGATCGCGGAACCAATTCATTCACCCTTTCGCCCAACGATCTGGCAAACGAAAACCTTGTAATGGCTGTCTGTTTTCGGCGGCCGGTGGCTATTGGAGGCGGCTATTACAAAACCGCGCATCTTGAAGATGGCGACCGACACTCACAACCGAAACTCATCGAAATGCGACTGGTCGATTCGACATCGGGCGCGACAGAGGCTGGCTACGACTACAATTCTTTAGCTTGGGTGGGTGATGGTCTGATTAAAATGGACCCTGTGGATGCCGCCACTGAATCAAAGCAGTGGTTTGAAATAAGAAATACATCGGACAATATAATCACGGTTGATTCAGCCCATTTTCATGCAACTGTGGGAGGGCTCTCTTTTGAATGGACAACTTCCGATGCCAATCCATCTGGAAAAAACCGCTGCCCTGATTTAGGCAACGCGACCTTTAATTTGAATCCCGGAGAAGAATGTGTTTTTCAAATTATGTTTGATCCCACTGTTGAATCCTTCACCCAAGGCGCAACGATCCATCAAGGCGTGAGCATTTCATCTTATGACACAGTCACCGCGGAATATTCCGACTTTAGTTTTAATTTAGTGCCCCTCGTTGAATTATACGTGCCTGATTCTACACTAGCGTCGGCAAACGTAGCGCTCGCTGTGGAACTCTTCGCCCCGGAAGGGGAGGCAACCGTCAAAGTCATTCGCTTCGAAAACAATGACAGCATAAACACGTGGGATATCGGCTCAAACATTCCAGCGTCAGGCGCAAATCTTGGTGGCTCTATCAGAATCCATCACAACTGTGGGGTACTCGCCACACTCGGTGGTGAATGTCACTTATATGTTCATTTTAGAAATCCTGAAGGCTCTGGTTTTACAGAAGCCTCGGTCGCTGGATCTTTTCCCGTGCCCAATTACAACAGCTCTTACAGCTTAACCATCAATCCCGTTCGCCTTGTGGATCGTCCAGTATTGAACGAGGCCAGCATTTATGACAACTATGTTAGCTTTGTGTTTCCTTTGCAATTTAGTGGGGGTCTTACCAACCAAACTGAAACTCTAACAATCACAAACGATTCATCGCAAGCAATGGCGATTCGAACCCCTGGGCAAGTGAATTCGGTGAGCCACAGTTACTCAATGAGTTATTCGGGCACTCCGACATATGGGTGGTGTTTTGACAGCCTTCCCAATGTCCAAGCCACTGGAGCGACCTGTGAATTCGATCTTGCAACCAACTACACTGGCAGCAGCGCAACCTTGGTGGATTGGTTCAATTTTTGGTACGGAATCGAAGGAACTTATCGAATTTTCGATTTCGATGTGGTCACAGATCATCAATAATTCTCTACTTATAACGAATACTTATGGGACCTTTTAACCCTGCATCATAGGTGCGGGGTTAAATTGCTTCTGACCGAATTTTTCTTGCAAAATATAAGACCCTTTTATTAATGTGTGCCGGACGTTGACACAACTGTTCATTTTGCGCGGAGGAGGCACATATGGTTTTTGAAAATATTGGCAAAAATGGCAATCACGAAGAGGTGGTTTTCTGCCATGATAAAGAAACCGGTCTTAAAGCCATCATCGCCATCCACAACACAACATTAGGTCCCGCACTTGGTGGAACACGGATGTGGAACTACGCCAGTGAAGAAGAGGCGTTGGTTGATGTTCTTCGCCTGTCGGAAGGGATGACCTACAAAGCAGCGGCGGCTGGGTTGAACCTCGGTGGTGGAAAAGCCGTGATTATTGGCGATCCCAAAAAAGACAAAACCGAAGGACTGTTCCGCGCCTTTGGAATTTACATTAACACTTTGAATGGCCGCTATATCACGGCTGAAGATGTGGGAACCAGTGTTCACGACATGGAAAAAGTCTATGCCGAAACGCCCTGGGTGACGGGGATTCCAAAAGGCCTTGGCGGTTCTGGTGACCCGTCTCCGCACACCGCTCACGGTGTTTTAATGGCGATCAAAGCTGCGTGCAAAGAGAAGTTAGGCTCTGACAATATGGATGGTATTCGCGTGGCTGTGCAAGGCCTTGGCAACGTTGGTTCCAACTTAGTGAAGTTTCTTGTCGAAGAAGGAGCGAAGGTTACAATTTCCGATATCGATAAAGAGCGCACCAACAAGTTAGCCGAAAAATACAATTTACAAGTGGCCGATCCCAACGAAATTCACATGACCGAATGTGATGTTTTTGCCCCTTGCGCATTGGGTGCGGTCATCAATGATCAGACGATCCCTCAACTAAAGTGTAAGGTTGTGGCAGGGGGAGCCAACAATATGCTCGCTGAAACTCGTCACGGTGATGCTCTCCGAGAAATGGGTATTTTATACGCTCCCGATTTCGTCGCCAATGCCGGTGGGCTGATGAACGTGTTTGCTGAGTTAGAGGGATACTCCATTGAACGAGCCCTTGAACGCACCACTGCTGTTTATGATAACATGATGAATATTTTCGCATTAGCGAAGCGGGACAACTGCTCGACTCATGACGCGGCTTTTAAATTTGCCTCAGCCCGACTTGAAACATTGGGTCGCTTAAAACAAAAGCACCAAGGTCGCGCCTCACGTCCTTACTCAACCTTAAAAGAAGTCTACAATCGCTAGTCGAGCGACTTAGAGGGCTGGCAGTGACTGTCTCAGTCGCGTTAAAGCCCCTCAGAACCTCTCTGTAGCCCAGAGAGGTTTTTTTTTGCAAAAGCCTCCATCGGAGCTTTGTGAAAGCCTCAAAAAAGAAAGCAGCCAGAAAGCCCCGTCCGCACTCTCTGTACAGATAAGAATTTCGACCTAAAGCTCATAGATTATTGACTTTTCTATGATTTCGCACTTTTCTAGGGACTTACTTAATAGTATCGGACAAGGAGCCCTTAGTGAGTCAGGATAAACAAGATTTCGACATTCTCGATTTTGCATCAAAGACAGCAAAAGTTATCGAAAACAATTTTAAAATTCTCCTTGGACTGTTTGTCGTGGCTGTCGTTGCCGGAGCCATTTATTCCTTTGTCGACCACCAAAATCGACAACAAGAAATGCAGGCCTTCACAGAGCTTTATAAAATCACTAAAATTTATACCGACAAAAAGTCGGCGTATGATGAGGCGAAAGCGGCACTGGATGAAAAGAGTGATCCCAAACAAAAATCAGAAGACGGGGAGGACGCACCCAAAAAAGATCTGCAAGCCGCCACCGGTGATTTGGAAAAAGACTACCCTCAAGTTCCTGACCGGCTGCAAGCTTTTATCGAAAAACACAAAGGCAACAACGCCAGCGGCGAAGCGGCCCTGATTCTTTCTGAAATCTACGACGATTACAACATGCCAGAAAAAGGGGCGGCTCAGCTCGACAAAGTGATTAAAAACTGGGGTTCTGAAAATGTTTTATTTTTTGTGATGCAGATGCGAGCCGGGGATTTGCACGCTGGCAGTAACGATTGCAACAGTGCCATTCCCTATTGGCAAGAAGTGGCCAACTCGAAAAGCTTTATTGCCAAACAGGCCCAGTTGAAATTGGGAGTCTGTCTGCAAAAAGTAGGACGCCTTGAAGAAGCCAAACAGTGGTTCAATCAGTTGGTCGAAGCTGACCCCAATTCCACAGAAGGATTTAGTGCCAAACGTTATCTGCGTTTTTTAAAATTCAAGAGCAAAGTCGAAACCGATGCCAAGTCTGATGACAAAGCTCAGAACAAAGACTCCAAAAAAGACCAGGCTTCATGAAATTTGTTTTTTTCTTGATAAGCCTACTCTTGGTTTTACCTGGCTGGGGCAAGTCTCAGTTATCTCGACAGTGGTCACGTTCCACATTGCAATCGCCGCATTATAAGTTTAGACACCAAAATCGCATGGTGCCTTTATTGACTGAGTCTCTGGTTATTCAGGGCAACGCTATTGATGGAATCAAAGCCTTTCGACGCAAATCCGGACACATGCTTTGGGCCCTTGAGGTGGACAACGGAGTTGAGGGTGGTGCTGCATTGGATGAAAACCGACTTTATTTCGGTGCCAATAATGGCAAATTCTACTGCCTGGATGTCAACAGTGGGGCGGTGCTGTGGACCCATGATCTGAATTCCGAGTCTTTGTCGAAACCCTTGGTGGAGGGACAAATCGTTTACCACGTGACTGGTAATAATACTCTTTACGCTTTTAATAAAAACACCGGTGAATCGTTGTGGGTGAAAACCAATGCTGCGAAATCCAACATGACAGTGCGCGGACAAACTGCACCGATTTACGAATCCGGAGTTCTATACCTGGGTTTTAGTGACGGCTCGTTTGCTGCGATCAATGCACAAAACGGTCGCCAGTTATGGAGTAAACGTATTGGCGACGACAAAAAGTTTAATGATGTCGATGCCACCCCTGTGATCACTGACGCCTGCCTGCTGGTCAGCAGTTTTGCCAACGCTCTTTACTGCATTGACAAAAATACTGGAAACATCAAATGGCGGCATGACGAAGGTGGGTATTTCTCGGTTATGGTTGCCGATGATCTGATTTATTACCCCACGCTCGGTGGAGAGATTCATTTATTAGAGGCCCAATCGGGCAAGTTGATTCGCAAGGTGATCAATATTGATGGTCTGGCAACCACTCCTGTGGCGGTGGGCCCATACATTGTGTACGGCGAAACCGAAGGAAAACTGATCGTCAGAAACAAGACGGACTTACAAGAGGTGGACTCTTTTGCCCCAGGGCTGGGGATGTTTGCTCCACCAAGTGTTGATCCGAAGACAGAGCAGATTTATTTTGTTTCCAATGATGCCAACCTTTATCGCGTCGACTTAAAAGATCGCAAAGACAATCGTTTTCTATGGAGTGAATCCAATGTCACAAAATAAAGTCTTAAGAAGCTTAGTCTGGTGTTGCACCCTGATCATTGTCGCTTGTAGTACAGGTCACTGTCGTCGCGACAGCCAAGAGGTTTTACAGAAAGTGGATCCTAAGCCTCCCACCGGTTATGAGGAAGAAAACCTCGGTAGCTTACGGGTGGGTAAAGCCGATGGATCACAGCAATGTGGTATGCGAGCCGGTGTTTCTTTAGAAGATATGGCTAAAGAAGAATTGCAGGGTGTGACGATCTTATCCTCGGAAAAAAGAAACGATGGCCTGATGCGTATTCAATCTTGTGGAGCGTCTACCGGCATGCTTAACACTTACGAGATTCGCCACCAGGACCTTCGTAAAGCCCAGAAGTCGGGTTTCACCGTCATTAAAGAGCAAAAAAATCAGCAATAATCACAGTCCAATGTCTGGCTAAAATTTGAATTTCCGCATGGGTTTGCCGATGAGATCAAGTATTCAATACAAACCTTGGAGAATCATCTATGCTGGCATCGGCACAACATTTTTTAGCAAAAACATATTGGGGAAACACGGTGGGAGAGTGGGCCTTATCACTTTTTCTGATTTTAGGTGTTCTGCTTTTTTCCAAAGTCCTTAGCACTGTCCTGACACGGGCGCTTAAAAAACTTGTTGGTAAAACAGAAAACACCATCGACGATGCGATTTTTCAAATTGTTGATGAACCTTTGCGTTTGATTATCAGCCTAACGGGGACGTGGATTGCCTTTGGCCTTTTGGATTGGCCGCAAATGATTCAACGAATTGGTAGCATCAGCTTTTATTTTGTGGCGGTACTCAGTTGTGCCTGGATTTTGGATCGTTTTTTCTGTCGCCTTTTTGAGGAATTCATTGTTCCACTCACCCAAAAAACTGAGACCGATCTTGACGACCAACTGCTACCGATTGCCAAGCGAGGCGTGCGCACCATCATTTGGGCGGTGGCCTTTATCGTCGGTGTCGACAATGCCGGTTATGATATCGGCGCCGTTCTCGCAGGGCTGGGAATTGGTGGTTTGGCTTTCGCATTGGCGGCTCAAGACACAGTATCAAACCTGTTTGGAAGTATTACTATCTTTGTTGATAAACCCTTCAAAGTCGGTGAGCGCGTGCAAGTCAGTGGCATCGATGGTGTAGTTATAGAGATCGGTACACGCAGTACCCGAATTCGCACCCTTGAAGGACGCATTGTGACCATCCCCAACTCTCAATTTACAGACAATGCCGTCACCAACGTTAGCTCGGAGCCGACCCGCAAAGTCTGTGTCGACCTAGGGCTGACCTACGACACCACTCCAGAGCAAATCGAACAGGCGATTCAGATTCTACGTAACATTGTCAGTGAAACCGAAGGTGTTCTTGACGATCATTATGCTTGGTTTGGTTCGTTTGGTGATTTTTCACTGGGCGTGTCTCTGATTTATTATATCAAAAAGGATTCACCACTGGTGGACACCCAGACCGAAATCAACCTGAAAATCATGCGTGAATTTGCAAAAGCCAATCTTGAAATGGCATTCCCAACTCAGACCCTATACCACATCAATCCGGGCCAACAGTCAGAATTGAAAAGGTCGGCCTAGACCTTTCCCGAGTTGAGTCTATCATGACCTTTGAAAGTCATGATAGACTGAGGCCTATGGGGCGTTTAGAGAATTTTATTCCGAAACTTGAGAAATTTAAGATCGAAGAGGGCGGCGGTATCGCTGTCGTTCAGTTCAATGGCAAAGATTCATTTCCAGTGGGTCCTGAAACTCTGTCTTTTCTAAAGCAAATCAATGGCCATCTGTCTTTGCGCGAGATCTTTCTTTTTCTCAACGAGAAGAAAGCTTTCTTTAGTATCGACAAATGCATCGAGATGCTCCGACATCTTGGAAATCTTGGCGTCATGGACAATGCTGATGATTTTTTTCATGTTCTGCATGGATCCAAGGCCGGGCGCAGTCACAATCCAAAAGCCAGTCGCTTAAAGGAAGACTATTTTTCCCAGGAAAGACTGATCGCTTTGATCCAAAAGACCACCTTGTTTCTGCAGTGTGATCGCTCCATCGCCGAATCTATTTTAAAAGAATCCAAACTATTGAAGGTTCCGGCGGGCGAAAAGCTAATCAACCAAGGAACCAAGAGCACTTATTTCTTTGTGCTTCTGGCTGGAGAGGTGGGCGTTTTTCGTGGCAGTGAGTGCCTTGCCAGTCTTGGCCCTCTTACTGTGTTTGGTGAAAGTGCCGCGATTTTTAATCAACCCCGCAATGCCGATGTTAAAACCCAGGAAGAGTCCTGGGTGCTACGAATTGACGCCAGCCAAATCGTCGACACTAAAAGTCCAGAAAGTTTCGAGGCCTTTAAAGGCTTAAAGTCACGTTTGATTCTCAATCAAACTTTGGCAGCCAACCCCTTGTTCCGCTCGTTGCCCACCGATGTGATGCAGTTTTTTATCTCCAAATGTCGGATTGAAAAATACGGACGCGAGCAAATTGTGATTGAGCAAGGCGAGACCAGTGGTGATTTTTATTTTATTCTCAAAGGCTCAGTCTCTGTGATTAAGGACGGAATTCCCGTCACCAGCTTAGGCGAGGGCAATCACTTTGGCGAGGTGGCTGCCATGTTCAACGAACCGCGCACCGCCACCGTTTTATGTGAGACCTCCTGTGCTTTCTTGGTCCTCAATCAAAAATCATTGATGGAGGTTTTAGCCAGCCATTTTCGATTGGCTGTTGATATCGAAAGAACAGCCAAATTGCGACGCAACTCCAAAGGCAACGTCTTGCAGATTTTTGAAGACATTGACTCCACAGAAGAGGACACAGCCGTCACTGTGGTGGAGTTTTCCGGTTCGATGGCCATCGATGAGGACTTCTTAGAAGCTTCACAAAGCAACTTCGAAATGGAGTTGGTGGATTTTTCTGAGTACAGTGATGACGAGGAAGCCTCTTAGGACAATAAGAGTCGACCGGCCGAAATCATCCCACTGCCAATCAATAAACCATAGATGACCCACATCAATTGCAGGCGACTCGGTGACCGACCCAATTTTTTAAACAAAGACTTCACAAACTGGCCCTCGTCGTCAGGCGATAGGCTTTGACCCTCAAGACGCCTTTGCCATTGGGTGAGTAGGCATTGATCATTGTTGCACTTCCAATGACCGATGACGACGACAATGGCGACCAGGTGCCATGGCAGCGTTGATAGCGGTAGCAACCAGCCGAAAATAAAATAGACGATAAAAAGCAGATGAATCAAACCCACAAGCTTGGCTAACAAAAGAGAGGCATTCGTCACCATCACATGATCTTCTTTTCAGGAAGCATCTCCCCAGCTTTCAATTGAACCGGCAAGTGTTTTTGTAATCCCACCGGGCAATGCCAAAACGGCGAGTGCGCACAGTAAAAATTCAAAGTTTTATTAAAGTCTAAGACCATAGGGGTGCCGTCGACTAAGCCATTGGGCATGTCAATCACCAGCTCACGTCCTCCGGCATAGGTCTCTGAACCTTTGCTTTCATCGGTAAAAATCAAAGCCACATAGTCCTTGCTTTCACCGTCCTTTTGCCAATTGTAGGCTGGTAAAAAATAGTCTTTCCCGGCAATGGAAAAACTGACATTACCCACCTGATGAACCTTGGTGGGGTCGCCTTGAACGGTTTTATAACTGACAAAGCGAGGTTTTTGTTTTTTAAATTGTCCCCCGACCACGGCGTTGGGGTTGTATTCGTAAAACCGAAAACCGGTGAAACTTTCGATCTGTTTGGGGTCATAGAGATAACCCCACATCTTCTTGTTACGTCGACCGAACACCACTTCCGCCACATCGCCATTGGGAAGTTTAAAGGTCTTGCGGCGCGCTTTCGGCTTGTCCTGTAAATATCCCAAAGTCGACTCTTTCACTTGGATCCGAATACCACCACCCAAATGCTCAGCTACAGCATAAACGTTTTTCGGTTTTTGGGTTCGCCATTGGCTTTGTTTTTTATTGTCCGCCAACTCAAGATAAAGACTGTCTCCTGGTTGCGCCTGCTCTAAAGCATAGGCGTTTAAAAAAGAGGTCGGCGAGGTCAGGGCTTTTTTCAATGTCTTCTGTTTCCAGGCCAGCCAGTTCTGTTCGGCTGGTGAGGTTTGTGGCGCTGGGTCGGCACTTAAAAATGACAAGAGCAGCACAAAATGAAGCATAAACAGACCCCCCAGTTGGCTATTTTGACGGTTTATGCATCATATATAAGACTTCTCTCTGCTGCAACTTATGATAGCCTTAAAAGCTCGGGTGAGGTGATACATGGACAATAAGGTGCAATTCAATCTGCAAGGATTGGAACAGGAATTGAAGCAATTGGTTTCAACAAGTTCGGGGCGACGCAGCTTTTTGAAAGCGATGCCGCTTTTGCTTGCGGCTTGCTCCACGGCCCCCAAAACTCGGTATCGTGAAGGTGATAACACCGGACAGGCCGCCGCTTTGACAGTCTCTCAAGAAAAGAAAATGACGGCGGAAGTTTTACCCAAAATGCAAAAAGACTACCCTAAATTGCGGGACGCTCAGTTGCAAAATTACATTTCCAGTTTGGGCCAAAAGATAGTCCGTAAAAACAACCTTGTTGGAAAACCCTACACCTATAGTTTCTCGGTGGTTGACGTAAAGTACGTCAACGCCTTTGCATTGCCTGCTGGCACCATTTTTGTGACCACCCCGCTGCTCGCCATGGCCGATAGCGAGGCTGAGCTGGCGGGAGTGATTGGTCACGAGGTTGGACATGTTAAAGCGCGCCACTCGGCCGAGCGCATGTTCAAAGCCCAACAAGAGCAGCAGAAAAGCTGGCTTTATGCGTTGGGTGGCGGCCTTGGCGGAGCTCTGGTGGGCTTTGGAATTGGTAAACTGGTTTGTCCTCCTAAGGATAAAAAATGCCTGGCGAAAGCTGCCGCATACGGGGGCGGTGCCGGAGCCCTGGGAGGCCTTCTGATCCAAAAATACGGTTTCTTAGCCAATTCGCGAGAGGATGAGATGGAAGCTGACCGCATTGGATTTCGCACGTCAACAAAAGCGGGGTATCACAAAGATTATGTTGGAAGGTTTTATTCCAAGTTGTTAAAGATGGAGCAAGACCGCAAACAAGGGGGCGGCGTCATGGCTTCATTTGCTGACGCATTAAGCACCCACCCTCCCAGTCGCGAACGGGTTCAACAGATGAACGAAATGGCGAGAAAGTCAGGAGGCGCTGGTCAGATCAACACGGATCAGTTTGCTAAAATCCGTGCGAAAGCAAAACAAATCTCCATCAAAAGGGGAGCACAAATTACGTAAGGATGACCCATGTCACTAGAAAAAGCTTTAAGAGTGGTGCCCGATTTTCCTAAACCAGGCATTGAATTTTTAGATATTTCTCCACTTCTTGAAAACCCCGCTCATTTTAAATCTTTGATCCTTGAATTGGCCGAAGCCAGTCAACAGTTTGAATTTTCAAAAATTGTCGCCATCGAATCTCGAGGCTTTATTTTAGGCTCTGCCCTGGGGCTGTATTTAGAAAAAGGCTTCGTGATGGTGCGAAAAAAAGGCAAGTTGCCTGGCGAAACCGTTCAGCAGACTTATGATCTTGAATACGGCACCGACACCATCGAGATGCTTCCCACCAGCTTAGAAAAAGGCGAGAAGGTGCTTGTTCTTGATGATGTTTTAGCCACAGGTGGAACCGCCGCAGCGGCCTGCCAATTGATCGAAAAGATTGGCGCCGAAGTTTCAGGCTGTCTGTTTTTTGTTGAACTGGATTTTCTTAAGGGTCGTGAAAAACTTTCGACTCCGACTCATTCACTGATCCATCGCTCTTGATAAACCCCACACGAAGGAACAAACAATGATGCATATCCTTGTTGGCACCAATCGCCCCCATTCACGAAGCGCACAAGTGGCCGAATACATTAAACCGTTTTATGAAAAACAAGGCCAAGAGGTCAAAGTCATGAACCTCATTGATGTCGGACTCGATGACGTTAAAACGGGAAGTTACGGTGATGGAGCCAAACCCGAGGCCATGGTTAATGCTGTCGATGAACTTTTAGAGTCTGATGGGCTTGTGGTCATTGTGCCTGAGTACAATGGTTCCTACCCAGGGGCCTTGAAGTATTTTATCGACCACTGGAAATACCCCGACTCGTTTGAACATCGACCGGTGGCCTTTATCGGTTTGGGTGGACGCTTTGGCGGCCTAAGACCTGTGGAGCATTTGCAACAGGTTTTTGGTTACCGAAACGCTTTTATGTATCCGGACCGCGTTTTTCTAACCAATATTTTTGGCATTCTCAAAGAGGGACAGGTCACAGACACGGTGATGGCGGATCTCCTAATGACACAAGCCCAGGGCTTTTGTCGGTTTATCAAGGCCCTTAAGTCCGAAAACCTCCATGGGGGCCTTAAAAACTAGAAAAAATAGGATAAACTGGGTCCATGAAGAAGGCCTTAGTTTTTATCTCAATCGTTGTGTTGGTGGGTTGCGCGTCTGACGATTCTGTCGATAGTTTACCCAAAGAAATCAATCAAAAATACCCCGTTGTAACAATTGAAACGTCGGGAGACCTTTATTACGAAGAGGGTGGTCAAAACGTCCAAATGGACTTGTTTGGTAACTGCGCTCCCGGTCGCAAGGTTATTTACGTAGAGATTGATCGCAAAAAGTCAGTGGCTAATTGCAAAAAGGGCCGCTACCGATTTTCGATGAATCTTCCCAAAACTTTTTTTGGAAAAAAATATGGTAAGGTTCGCGGGCCTTCTGCCAACTACGTGATGAAAGCGGTCAAAGCTTTTCACGATGGCCACGAGGAGCTCAATGCGACCTCTTATATCTTAATTGATCGCAAGAAAAAAGAAGTGAAGTCGGTCATTAACAAACAAGTGAAATTCGAGAAAATTCCAACCGGTGAGTACGAGCCGATCACTCAATTCAATGCCTTTGGTAGTTGCACTTCCGGCACACTTTTAAAGCTTGATATTACGGCTCCTGATCGTTACGGCCATGAGGTTTCTAAGTATGATGAGAAGAAAGAGTGTCAGAACTCTGGAGGTTTTTACTTCTTGTCGCAAATCCACGGGTACCCGAAGAAAGGGACTTTGGTTTATATCTACGAGGACAAAAAAATCAATCCGAAACGAGCTCCAGCGAGCAAGTCGAAGCCTCGATATAAAAACCTATTCAAATGGTCGATACCCATTGATTAAAACAAATTCCTTTCTATGAAATCAAAACCCTGGCTTTGAAGGTCAGGTTTTTTTTGTATTTAAAGCTCCTGAAAGGGTGCGCTCTCAGCTCGTGCAAGCGGCGTGGTAAAGCGCTCGGTGAAATACAAGGCTTGTCAGTCAGGAACACAGGAAACAGCTGGGACGGGACAGTCGAGGCCACAGGCATAATTTCTTTTTGCTTCCTCAATATCCTGACTGCGATCAATCAACCTGTAGAGTCGGCGGCAATCATCAACCACAGAGTCGTCGCCCCTAAAGACTGAAGCGACTCTTTAGAAAAAACACATAACTGTCTTAAGATAATGGGTTTTCTTGGCCTGAAAAGATTTTTTAAAGTGAAAAATCACTGAGTGCGAAATAGGTGAAAATCACATCAGCACCGGCTCGCTTAATGCTAAGAAGAGTTTCGCCAATGGCCTTTTCTTGATTCAACCAGCCTTTTTCGGCAGCCGCCATAATCATGGCATACTCACCACTGACATTGTACGCCGCAATCGGTAAGGTTGAATGATTTTTAAGATCGGTAATAATATCTAAATAGGCCAGTGCTGGCTTCACCATTAAAAAATCAGCGCCCTCTTCGCTATCCAGGTCAGCTTCTAAAAGAGCCTCTTTTTTACTGGCAGGACTCATTTGATAGGTTTTCTTGTCGCCAGCTTTGGGTGCCGAATCGAGAGCTTCACGAAACGGTCCATAAAAGGCGGAAGCGTATTTCGCAGTGTAGGCTATAATCCCTCGATCGGTAAAACCTTTGCCGTCGAGCGCTTGGCGTATCGCACCGACTCGACCATCCATCATGTCACTGGGAGCGACAATATCAGCGCCGGCTTCGACGTGCAGGACCGCCATCTTTCCTAAAATTTCCACCGTTTCATCATTGAGAATCACGCCATCTTTCACCAACCCGTCGTGGCCATCACTGGAATAGGGGTCCAAGGCAATATCAGTGATGACCAGCAATTCTGGGAACCGTTTTTTGATCTCGGCCACCGCTTGGCAATTCAAGTTCGAGGAGTTCAGCGCTTCACTGGCTTTTGAATCTTTTAACGATTCTTCGATCGAAGGGAAAAGGGCAACCGCGCCCACGCCTTTTTGCAGAGCTTGTTCGCAGACATTCAACACCTGATCGACGGACCAACGGTACTGCCCCGGCATCGCCGCAATCTCTTGTTTTTGTTTTGTCCCGTCGACTAAAAACAGGGGATAGACAAAGTCTTTGCGACTCAATTCCGTGTCTTGGCGCCAATGGCGAAGGGTGGCATTTTTACGATTGCGTCTTGGTCTTTTTGTTAGCTTCAATGATTGTCCTCAAGTTCTTCTAAAGATTCTTCTGATTGGTCGGCTAATCCATACTTTAATCGGCATTCTTGCAGATGTTGTTTACCCACTTTTCCCATCGAGGCCAAAGAGGTCAGTAAAATACTGATGTCATCGGCGTATCCGCCTGGCAAAAAGTCGGGCACAGCGTCGACGGGGAGCAATAGGTAGGCGAGAGCGCCCACCAGTAAAGCCTTTTGAGTGACCGAAATGGACGGGTCTTTCATGGTTAAATAAACGGCCTCACTGGCGGCCATAACCTCTTTCCCAGCTCTGCGACTGTACTTTTGAATAGTCTTCCAATTCATTCGATCACCTTGTCATTATTATGGTGCAAAAGTAGGGTACGACTTTGCTTGACTCAAGGATAAAGAGTACACTAGAAGCTAAGGACGCACCATGACAAGCACCACGATTCTTACTGTTCTACTTGTTTTCAGTTTCATTATCGGTCGATTTCTTCGCCGCTTTGATACCCCCCATTTTATTTTCTCGGGCATGCTTTATTTAATTCTGGGGCTTCTGGTCGGATCTTATATGGGCTTTGGAATTCTCACTGAAGATCTTCTCTACAAATTGGAACCGATGACTGACCTAATGACGGGAATTGCCGGTTTTTTACTGGGTTTGCGGTTTCGCTTACTCATGCAATTTAAACGAAGCTTTGTCAGCGGGAGCCTTTTGGGTTTGACCACATTTATTGCCATGGCGTTGGTGATCTTTTTTGTCTCTCCGTTTGCCATTGATTTTTCGGCCCTGTCTTTTGATGCGACTTTTTTAGAAGGGGTCGGGCACCAGGGCATACTGAGCTACCTATCATTTCCCTTTGATGTCAATCGCAAGCAGTTCTGGTTTGCCTTGGGTACCAGTGCCACCGCTTGCTCGGCGTCCCTTCTTAGCCTTGGAATGGTTTCAAAGTTTAATAAAACCACCACCGAAATTTCGCGGGCCCTAAGTATCATTGCGCCGTCAGGGCAGTTTATTGCCATCAGTTTATTGGGCATTTGCTTGGCGATGGCGCGCGCTGATATTTCAGCAACGGCTCTTCAGATCTCATTGGCCGAATGGATTGTCGCCAGTCTGTTTTCCGGATTCCTGTGTGGAATTCTGTTTTCCCTTTTTATTGGTCGTCAATCCAATGAAAACCGTATCATGCTGGCGGCCTTGGGAGCCATTATCTTTGCTGCCGGTATCGGCACGCTCTTAAGTGTGTCGTCGTTGTTTGTTTGCTTTATCACCGGTCTAACCATCAGCATATTTTCGAGCTACGCCGAAGTTCTGAAAGAGAATCTGGTCCGCGTTGAGGAGCCCATCTTTGTTCTATTGTTGGTGATTGGTGGAGCCTCTTGGCATCCCGAGATCAACCGCGCTTGGATTCTCCCAGCGGTATACTTCTTAGTTCGAGCTTTGGTGTTTTCTGGCAGTGCCCATTTCATTCATAAAAAAGTCACGGGTCGTAAATTGGCTCGACTGGGGCAAGGCCTTTTAGGGCAAGATTTGATCGCGGTGGCGATTGCTCTGTCTTTGGCCAAAGAATTCCCTGGGCTATCCCAGCTTTTTCTGACAACCATCTTGGGTAGCATCTTTTTAAATGATATCGTCGCCAACTCATTGCTGAAAAAAGTGATTTTGGACAATGAGCAAGCCATTGAGGTTCATCCCCTAGCGACAGAGGAAGGTGAAGAATGAAAATTGTGATAGTGGGCGCTGGCGATGTGGGAAGCTACCTTGCGAAAGATCTTTCGCAACGGTCCGAGGATGTCATTATTGTCGATACCGATTCGCGAGCCTTAGAAAGAGTTGAAGAAAAAACCGATGTGATGACGATGCGAGGCAACGGCACCTTTCGCAAAACCTTAGCCGAAGTGGGTGTTCAATCGGCCGACCTGGTGGTGGGTGTAACAAGTCACGATAATACAAACCTGGTCATTGCCTCCCTGGCTGCCAGTCTTGGTGCCAAGCGAACAGTCGCTCGTGTTGATGCTCCTGAGTTCTTTATGACCAAGGGTGGAATTGAACGCGGGGTGCTGGATAGTTTTGCCATCGTCTGTGCCTCGCGACTGGTCAGTGCCGAGCTTTTACGGTTGGTGCGTCGAATTGAAATGCCTTATGTTGAAAATTTCTCTTCCAACTCGATTACGGTCGCTATGGTGGAGGTCAATGAAGACTGCCGGTTTTTAGAAAAATCGGGGAGTGACTTAGAGTTGGGAAAAAATGCTAAAGTCATTGGAGTGTTTCGCGACGGCGAACTCCGCCGCCCCTTTGATCTCGCCCATCTCTACAATGGCGATAAAATTCTTTTGGCCTCAACATTGGAAAAACTTCCCATTGCCATGCGCCGATTGGTGCAGATCCCTGGAAAGAAAGCCGTGATTATTGGCGGTGGAGACGTCGGCTACCAACTTTCAAAATCTCTGCAAGAGGTGGAAAACCGCCTGACTGTTATTGATGTCGATCGAAGGCGCTGTGAATTCTTAGCTGACAACCTGGATCACGCCACCATTGTTCATGGCGATGGCACAAGCTTAGCCCTGCTTCAAGAAGAGCATGTGGAGATGGCGGATTACATTCTAGCAGTGACCCGTGCCGACGAGGTGAACTTGATGTCGTCCCTGGTTTCCCAAGAAATTGGTGTTGATAACACCTTCACCTTGGTGCATCGACCTGGCTACGCTCACGTCTACGAGCATTTAGGAATTAAAGGAACAGCCAGTGCCCATGAGTTGATTTCAAAAGCGGTCAACAAGTACTTTCCCAATCAAATTATTCTGACCGAATCTCCCATACCGGACACCGACTATTTGGTGGGTGAATTTCAAGTTCCCTATCATGTGACTAACAACAATCTTAAAATTCGCGACTTATCAATTCCTCCGGGATGTTATTTGGTGGGAATTTCTCGCAACGAAGAGTTTTATTTTGGAGACGGGGATTCTGAAATTCATCCGGGCGACATCGTTATTGTCGTGCTGAAGAAAAAAGAACTAAAGGGTCTTGAAAATATGTTCAAGAAACTGAAGTAAGGATTTTCATTGCAAAAACGTATTGTGGCCTACTATGTGGGTCAGCTTTTCATCATTTTATCTTTTTTCATGCTAGCGCCGCTAGCCATGGCCTATTATGACAACGCTCAGGAATCACTCAACGCTTACATGATGGCCATTTTGATTTCCATCGGCTCAGGAATTTTACTGCGCTATTTTGCACACCGACTGAAGGTGAATATTCTCTCGATTTCCCGCAAGGATGCCTTTGGTATTGTGGCTCTTGGATGGGTCGGTTCCGGATTTATCAGTGGTCTGCCTTTCTTTTTTGAAGGTAGCATTGCTGACCTAAGTGCCTCCACTTTTGAAGCGATTTCAGGGCTTACCACCACTGGCGCCACAGTTATCAACGATATTGAATCCTTGTCGCGAGCCACCCATTTGTGGCGCGTGCTCTTGCATTGGATCGGTGGGATGGGAATTGTGGTTCTTTTCGTGGCTATTTTTCCCCACATGGGCCTGGGAGGAAAACATCTTTTTAAAACCGAAGTGGCGGGTCCCATCACTGAAGGTTTGAAGCCGCGGATCAAGCAGACCGCTTTGCGCCTGTGGTGGGTCTATATGATGTTCACCGCTGCCTGCACGGCTCTTCTGTTCCTGTGCGGACTCTCTCTTTTTGATTCGATCTGTCACGCTTTTTCAACTCTTTCCACTGGTGGTTTTTCTACCCGTGCCGCCAGTGTCGGAGCATTTAACAACCCCATGGCCGAATGGGTGATCATTATTTTCATGCTCGCTGGTGGTGTCAACTTTGGTCTTTACTACGGACTGTTCCGTGGAAAATTTCAAAAGCTTTTCACCAGTGTTGAAGTTCGTTTTTTTCTCCTTTTAAATTTGGTCGTTGGCCTGGTGATCTTTTTCATGACGACCCATTTCGAAAGTGGTAAGTGGACCGAAGAGCTCAGAGACTCCTTTTTCCAAACTGTGGCGGTGACCACAACCACGGGTTTAATGACCGCCGATTTTGATCTCTACCCTTTGGTTAGTAAATACCTCCTTTTTATCTGCATGTTTATTGGCGGTTGTGCCGGATCAACGGCGGGAGGCCTTAAGGTTTCTCGAGTTCTCATCGTTTTTAAACGCTGTATTCAAGAACTTCGCCTGACTTTGCACCCGCAAGAGGTGGTTTCTACAAAACTGGGTAAGCAAACCATTTCACGTCGGGTTCTGAGCTCGGTGTTTATCTTCTTTTGCTCCTATTTCCTGCTCTACCTTTTTGGTGTCTTTATCATGTCACTCTTAGGTCTGGACGGGGAGTCGGCCGCCAGCAGTGTGGTCGCGGCTCTATCCAGTGTGGGCCCTGGATTTGGAGCGGTCGGACCGACGCAAAGCTACAATTTCATTCATCCCATTGGAAAATTAGTGCTATGCTTTTACATGATCGCCGGACGTCTTGAAATTTTTGTACTACTGACTCTGCTAACGCCATCATTCTGGAGGAAAGGTTAAATGAGAAAAGTTTTTATTCTGTTTATTCTTTTCTCAATCAGCTTTGCCTTAAAGGGTGCTGGTATCCTGAGTGACACCCACAATTCGGTTCTCCTAGCCATTGGATTGGTGATATTGGCAGCCTATACTTTGTCTGAGGTGGGTTCGACTTTGAAACTCCCGCGGGTCACCGGCTATATTTTAACTGGTCTTCTCCTGGGTCCTTACGCTTTAAAGATTCTTTCGGTCACTGTTGTTAAAGAAATCGAGATGTTTAACACCTTGGCGATCGGCTTGATTGCCACAACCGCCGGTTTGGAGCTGCATTTTTCATCACTGAAAAAAGTGATCGCACCTATTTTGTCGACTTCGGCTTTAAAAATCCTATTTTTAGCGATAACCAGCGTCGGCGCTTTTTATATAGCCAATATGTATATTCACGATTTCGGTCTGGGCATGGGATTACCACTGATCTCTTTAGCCTTGGTTTTTGCCGCATTGGCTTTAGGAACCTCTCCGGCGATTTCGATAGCGGTTATTTCCGAAATGAAGGCAAAAAGTCGCATGAGCCAAATGGTTCTGGGTTCGGCCATCGTCAAAGATGTCTTGGTGGTGGTTATCCTTGCGGTTTGTATCTCGTTCACGAAATCGATCACCATTGGTGGCGGGGACATTGGCTCTAGTTTCTTACATTTGATGGAAGAGCTGGCTTACTCCCTTTTGGCCGGAGGTGTTTTAGGGGCTCTTTTCATTGGCTACTTGAAGTTTGTTCGCAAAGAAATGTTTTTATTTATTGCGGCTATGATTTTAACCACAGCCGAGGTCAGTCAGACTTTACATCTTGAGCTTCTGTTGGTTTTTATCGTCGCCGGAATTGTGGTTCGCAACTTCTGTGAGGAGCAACACATTCTGCATGAAGCTCTAGAAAAAGTCTCACTGCCGGTGTTTGTCGTCTTCTTTACCAATGTTGGAGCCGGTCTGGATTTGACCTCGACCTGGGCTTTCTTACCGGTGGCAGGACTGTTATTTGCCACTCGAGCTTTATCTTTCATAGGTGGTTCTTGGTTGGCCGGCGCCTGGCATGGTGAATCCGCGCCCATTCAAAAGAAAATATGGCTGGGGTATTTGCCACAAGCCGGGGTCACCCTCGGGTTGATCCAGATTGCTTCAAAAAGTCTTCCGGAACATGCGTCTATTATAACCAATGTTGGGATCGGCTTGGTAACATTGAATCTTTTAATCGGGCCCATTTTTCTACGCATGGTTTTGCAGGCCGAGGAGCCGCAAGGGGACACTGAAGAGGAGAGCACTCAAGACTCCACCACCATTGAGGATGTGCAGTCAGAACGACCGCCGCAGAAGCCCGCTGAGGTGTCTGAGTTTGACAGTGATTTCGACCTCATGCTGCACTCTCACACCGAGGACATGGATGATCCTCTTTTAGAGAAACAGTATTATGAATTGTCACAAGCGGTTTACGATGTTTTCAAAAAATCGCAAGTTCTCCCTCAAAAAGCCATTTTAAATACCTTTCTGGAAGCCCTTGAGAAAATGGGTGACCTCCCAGAAAAAGAGATCGTTAACAAAATCGACGATCATTTTCGCAAAATGGGTGAGAAAGGACGTGACATCTACAATGCGATTGCCGCTTATAAAAAAGAAGTGGATCGACAAGTTGTGGTTATGAAAAGGCCGTACCCAGCCTCCGGCATTTACCTGCAAAAAGGTGACTCGGTTGTCGTGCAAGCCAAAAAACTTATGCAACGACCTTACTATTGGTTTGCCAAGCGTCCGACTCGAGAAATTCCTTTGCGGAAAATAGCGAAATACAACCTTGATCCCATGATTGGCGCTTTTTCACTCAGTATGATCAACTCCTGGTACCGCTTACTGGGCAAACACATTGCTATTTTTCAAAAATCTTTAGAGGATCATGAGTTCAATTCAACAGAGATTATCGAAAAAATCTCAAAAGAAAACGAAATCTGGTTTCGTTCCATCCAATCCGATTTTCACAAAGAGTTTTCACAGGCTTCCAATCGATGGGTGAGCCACCTTAGGAACGTCAACACACCAGCGCTGCCCGATACGCACCTGCGCTACTCACAAGTGGAACCACAGATCTCAGAGAATTTTGAACGGGCCAAGAAATTCTCAGTCAACTGGGAAGAGAAGTTTGTTTACTGTCGAAACCGCCTAAAGGTGATCGTACAGTCGGCGCTGCTTTCCAATGCCGTTGAAACTCTGCTTGATGAAAAGTTTTTTGGTCCCGTCAACACTGCCAAAACCAATACTGACCTTATGGTCAAAGACGTGTTTTCGTTCTTTGATCGCATCGAAAGGGAACTGAAAGAGACGGAGTCTTTTGATAAAACGGCCTACGAAAAACTGCATCAAGACACCAAAGCTTTTAGTGAAGATCATCTGCAGGCGGAAATTAAGACCAAATATGTGCGTGGAAGCTTTCGCCTGTTAAACCGTGATATTTCATTGAATTTAAAAAAGAACCTTCCCAAAGAGGAGGGGTCTTTTCAGATCGCCTCGGAGCAAACACCGGCCGACCAGGTGAGTTCCCCATCAGAAATAATAGTCAAGAAAATCAATCTCACCGAACTGTTTGAACAAAGCATTCTTATTAACTTTCTTCCGGTCATTGAAGAAAGAATCGAAGGGGTCTCAAACTACCTTGAGTCGCTCTTGCTTGAGATGGAGCAGGCCTTCTCAATCATTCACTACAGTCTTGAATCTCAGATTGCCGGCGAATCGGAATTGAACCCAAAAGAACTCACCGATAGCCTTTTAACGTCGATCACTTCCGAAAGAGAAAAGATCAATGAGATCTATGAAGGACTGGTGAGTTACATCGATTCTTCAAGTATCGCCACGGAAAAACTTTTAGAAGAGGTTCAAGGTGAGGTTCGTTTGGGGATTGAGCGCTTTTCAGTGGTCAACACCGCCAAAAATCAATTTCGCCAACGTCTTTACAATATTGTGCAAAAGGGCCGACAGCTTAAACATGACGTTGACGATAAAATTGACAGCGCTTATCAGAAAATCAAGAAACTTGGCATTCAGCAAACCGAGCGTGAAGTTGATCGAGCGATCAGCAACAAAATTCAGTCGAAAACTCTGGACACCACCACCATTCGACAGTTTATCAAAGAAACCTATTCCTTTGATCGCGAGCTTAAAAAATTACCGCGTGTCTATTTCCGACTTTTCAGTTTGGATCCGATTCAAGATCGACGCTTCTTTGTGGCGCATCGGGATCGCTGGCGTCACTTTGAGCCCTTCACACGCGACCAGGGTTTTACCGAAAGCCAAAAGATCTTGGTCATCGGCGACCGCGGAATCGGCAAGTCGTCGCTTATCAACGTGGCTCAGATGGAAATTCAGAACACGCGCTTGATACGCATCGACGGTGAGTCACAAGGTGGTCCGCTCAATGAACTGACTCGAGCTCTAGGCTGCAAGAACAACAATGCCTCTATACTGGCTGCGCTTCGTAAAAACGGAGCCACCATCGTGATGGACAACGTCGATCAGATGCTCAGTAAAAACAATCTCGATCGTTTCGAGCGTCTGTTTGATATTATTAAACAGTCACCTCACGAAGCCCATTGGATTCTTTCAATCACCAGTTTCAACCTGGATCCTTTGGACCGAGCCTTCAAGATTCGCAGTCTTTTCAATAAGCTTATTGACCTGAATGAGATCAACTTAGAGACCTGCAAAGAAATCATCTTGGGCCGCCATCGGTTGAGTGGTTTAGAAATTGAGTATCCTCGAACCTTAATGAGCGATCTGGCCATGAAAGTCGGTTTTTCTTCTGAGGATGAAATGTTTTTCCGCGTTCTTTATGAACGTTCGGGTGGGCACCTTCGTCACTTGATCTACCTGTGGCTTCTTAGTCTCGAAGATTCCGATGGCAAGAAAATCAAGCTGTCACTCAATCGCTCTATCGACCGTGGCTTACCGATGATTCACGAATTCTCGGTTTTACAAAAATACATTCTTCACGAGCTCTACAGCTTTCATTCACTCAGTGTTCAGCAAATGAGCCAAAACTTGGGAGTGTCTTACTCCATTGTCGACAACGAAACTCAGTACCTGGAGCACTGTGGACTGATTGAAACCAAAGGGATTGACCGCAGTGTTTTCGAAATCCCCAACCCTCTGGTGATGCCGGTGGGTACGGAACTTAAAAAGGAGGGCGTCCTGAATGAAGGATTCAACAACTTACGCCTCTAGCGCTCTCCCCATTGATTTGCCCGAACTATCGATGCAAGTGGTTTCGTTCTTGCAGATTGGTCTTTTTATCGCCTTGGCCACTCTCACTTATTATGTCACCCGCAAGTTTTTACAGACCATGGGAAACACTGGCGCACTTGAAAAAAGCACTCTCACTTATCAAGTGTTAAACATCGCCACTTTTGTACTACCGGGATTAATTTTCCTGTATGGTCTTACCAACGTCTCTCAGGACTCGTTATTTGTTTCTTTATTATTTTTCGTTATTTTCAGCATTGTTTTCGGCTACTCATTGATCGACCCTATGAAGTCCATTTTAGCGGCCCTGATGATCACTGTGCGTGGCGATCTGCGAGTTGGAGACTACATCACTATGGGAGAGATTGAGGGCGAAATTGCAGCCATAGGAGCCTTTAATATATTGGTTCTAACAAAAAATGGATCACGGACTTTTATCCCCACCAATAAAATTCTGAACCAGGCTTACGAAATCCACGCTAAAAAAGGCGGGCCATCCATTATGATCAACGTGCCATCCGATAAAATCAGCAAACGCAATTTGGAGCGCTTGGCTCACCTGTGTTCCTTCAAAAGAAAAGGTTCTGACATTCGTATTTCAACCATGGACGGTCAGCATCGTCTTTCCATTGAAATCGTAAACCGTGAAGCTCGCCCTTGGGTGCAAAAATATTTCGACCGCCACCTTCAATAGTCTGGCGACGTTGGCATAGTCTTCAGGCCTATTCTTCAAAATTAGCCCCCAGCATTAGATAATCTTAGTATGGGGGTGATTGATGAAAGTTTGGGGTCTTTTTCTATTTGTTCTAGGAGTATCGACGCAGGCCTTTGCATTGAATATTGCGAAACCAGTAGAGACAGCTTTTCTCAACGCCGGTGGTTCCAGCAAAGCTCTAACTCATTTGAAGTGTTTTCTGCATAATTACGGGCAAGCCTCGTTTCGATTAAAAAGCGCGCAATTGTCGGAGCGTTGTAATAATATGGCCGGCAATAAGACAGCTGTGAACATCAACAGCACCAAGCATGTGGTGGTGGTCGATTACACCAAACCCTCATCTCAGCGTCGTCTTTTTATCGTCGATCTGGAAAATCCCCTGCCCCCTTATGTCGAGACTTACTACGTCAGTCATGGTCGCTACCAAGCCAGCTACGACAATACGATTAAAGCGATCCATCAAAACACCATCGAAGAGATTGATTACTATAGTAATGTTTATGGCTCCAACGCTTCGTCTTCAGGCTTCTACATCAGCGGACACATCTATCAGGGGCGCTGGGTCGGACCGCAAGGAGACAAGTTTTCACTGATTGTTCACGGGATCAATAAAGGTCTTAACGACAATGCCTGTGACCGGGCTGTGGTGTTGCACGGTAACTCTTACATTAAAGAACAAGGCCCTGATCAGGGCGTGTCTCGTATGAGCAGTGGCTGTTTTATGGTCGATTACGACTGGGTCAACCAAATTATTGGTCAGATTCGCGGAGGTGGTGGCACACACTTTCCAAACGAACCGCGCCTGGGTGGCGTTTTACTGTTCACCTATGGCAACACCGAAGCGCAGCTTCCCTCCAACTATTACTGCACCGAGGACAGCCGAAGCAGTCTCCGGCTCTGATAACCACAACAATGAAAGATGCCGTCAGCCTAAGACGGTCTCCTGAGACGCTTTTAACGGATGGCTTCGATACCAGTCACTTCAAGTCCGACGACCAGACGATGAATGTCTTCAGTGCCTTCGTATGTGTTGACGGTTTCTAAGTTGAGCATGTGGCGAATCACTGGATACTCGTCAATGATTCCGTTTCCACCCAGCATGTCGCGAGCTTCGCGCGCCACATCCAAAGCCATACGACAATTGTTCATTTTTGCAAGAGACACGTGATGGGGCTGCATTTTACCGGCCTCTTTTAGACGTCCCAATTGCAACGCCAACAATTGTCCTTTGGTGATTTCCTGTACCATCTTCACAAGCTTGGCCTGCGCCAGCTGATATCCAGCCAGTGGTTTTGTGAAAATCGTGCGTTCTTTCGAGTAGTGAAGAGCCTCGTGATAACAAGTGTTCGCAGCCCCTAATACACCCCAGGCGATTCCATAGCGCGCTTGGGTTAAGCAACTTAAGGGGCCCTTTAGGCCTTCGATGTTTGGAAGAATGGCATCTTCTGGTATCACACAATCTTGCATGTGCAACTCACTGGTGGTGCTCACGCGCAACGAGAACTTTCCTTTCATGGTCGACGTGCTGAACCCCTTGGTTTTGGTGTCGACGATAAAGCCACGGACTTTACCATCAAGCTTGGCCCAAACAACGGCGATATCACTGACACAACCATTGGTGATCCACATTTTGTTACCATTTAACTTAAAACCACCATCGACCTTTTCAGCGGTGGTCAACATACCGCCAGGATTGGAACCGGCATCGGGCTCGGTCAGGCCGAAACAACCGATCATTTCACCTTTGGCCAATTGGGGAAGATATTTTTGTTTTTGCTCTTCCGAACCATAAGCATAAATCGGATACATCACCAGGGCCCCTTGTACGGAACAAAACGATCGAATTCCTGAATCGGCACGCTCCAGTTCCTGCATCAGCAGGCCATAAGAAACATCACCCAATCCTGGGCAATCGTAGCCCTTGATGGTTGAACCCAATAAGCCAAGCTCAGCAAATCGAGGCACCAGCTCCATAGGGAATTTTTCTTCGCGATGAGCTTCTTGCAGCTTCGGTATGATTTCCTTTGTGGCAAACTCGCGAACCGTGTTGCGAACCATGAGTTCTTCTTCGCTCAGTAGACTATCAAAATCCATATAATTGAGTGATTCATAGGCAGCCATGCTGATCTCCTTTTCTCGCTATAAGTCTAGCACCAATGTTTAAATTAGCATTGCTATGACCTATAGGATAAGGGAAAATGCCCGTTAAGAATAGCTATTGACCCTTATGCATCATATCAATCGGGGAGAGGAGTGAAATGAGTGTTTTTAATCGAGCCGAGGTGATTGATAAGAACTTCCAGAGTCGTGTCGCCAGCCTGGAACTCCCTAAAAACAGTTCAAACACTCCGTACCATGACGCTGTCATGCCCCCCGAGGAGCTCATAGACCTGTTTGAAAGCCAAGTCATGAGCCGCTGCCTGGACCTGCGCGCCCGCGAGCTTAAAAAGGATGGTCATTGCTATTATACGATTGGCAGCTCTGGGCATGAAGGCAACGCCGCCTTCGCCAAAGCCTTCCGCTACACCGATGTTGCTTTTTTACACTATCGAAGCGCGGCTTTTTTTATTCAACGAGCCAAACAGAAAATGGGATCGACACCGCTTTTTGATCTTTTGCTTTCCTTTATGGCTTCACAAGACGATCCCATTTCTGGTGGACGACACAAGGTTCTGGGCAGTCTGGATCTTTGCATCCCACCGCAAACTTCAACCATAGCCTCACATTTACCGAAAGCCGTGGGAGCTGCTCTTTCCATTGGCAAGGCCAAAGATTTGCAAATCGCCAGTCGGTGGCCAGAAAACAGTGTCGCTCTTTGCAGCTTTGGCGACGCTTCGGCCAACCACTCAACGGCCTTGGGCGCCATCAACACCGCCAGCTGGGTGGCCTATCAAAACATCAAGCTGCCTTTAGTTTATTTTTGTGAGGACAATGGCCTGGGTATCTCTGTTAAAACCCCCAACGAGTGGATCAAGAAAAACTTTTCGGGACGTCCAGGATTATTGTACCTTGAGTGTGATGGTTTGAATTTGGTCGATGTTTATCAAACCTGTCGTCATGCCGCTCAATATGCCCGAGCCCGCAAGAAACCGGTTTTTGTGCGTATGAAAACAGTGCGCCTGTTGGGACACGCGGGGAGCGATGTCGAGTCTAACTATCACTCCATGGATTTTATCAAGAACACTGAGGCCCAGGACCCCTTGTTGCACAGTGCACGTTTACTGATTGAAAATGAAATTTTATCGAGCGAGGAGATTCTTAATCTTTATCAACATGTGAAGCAAAGAATTCAGCACGTTTCCGATCAAGTGGTCTTGCGCAAACCACTACAGAACATCGAGGACGTGGCGGCATCCATCACGGCTTGCACCCATCCACAGCCCCCTCAACCCCTGAGTGATGAGGCATCCCGAGAGCCACTTTTTGAAAAAGAATACAGTAAACTCAGCACACCTCAACATATGGCGAAATTGATCAATTGGGGTCTCAACGATGTGATGCTTCAATATCCCAACACTTTGGTTTTTGGCGAGGATGTGGCCGAAAAAGGTGGCGTCTATCACGTCACTGACAATCTGAAAAAACGCTTTCGTTCACGACGAGTGTTCAACTCTCCGCTGGATGAACAAAGTATTTTGGGAACCGCCATCGGTTTGGCCCACAATAATTTTATTCCTATTCCAGAAATTCAATTTCTAGCCTACGTTCACAATGCCGAGGATCAAATCCGTGGTGAAGCGGCGACCTTAAACTTTTTTTCAAAAGGCCAATACACCAACCCCATGGTCATCCGTGTGGCTGGGCTGGCTTATCAAAAAGGCTTTGGAGGCCATTTTCACAATGACAACTCACTGGCCATTTTCCGCGACATCCCGGGGCTGATTATCGCGGTGCCAAGCCATGGCGCCGATGCCGTTAGAATGCTGAGAACCTGTGTTAAGGAAGCCCATGAGCGAGGCCGGATCAGTGTCTTCATCGAGCCGATTGCTCTGTACATGACCCGTGACCTTCACGAGGAGAACGACAAAGCCTGGACCTTCCCGTATCCAGATCCTTCCGAGCACGCACCTTTGGGGGAGTGGTCAACCTATGGCGACGCTGACTCCAAAGTCGTCATTCTCACTTATGGCAATGGCACCTTCTTATCCTTACAAGCCCAGAAACTATTGCAGGAAAAACATGACATCTCATCACAAATCATTGATTTAAAATGGATTGCTCCGCTGGATCAAGAAAAGCTAGCCTCTGAAGTTGGCAGCAACAAACATGTTCTCTTCGTCGAAGAATGTCGGCAAACTGGCTCTTTCGCCGAAGGGGTGATTTCACAGTTGGCCATACGCAACCCGCAAAACCGTTACCAAATTCACGGTGCCGCCGATTGTTTTATTCCTCTCGGTCCAGCGGCGACAGCGGGTTTACCCAGCCGAGAATCCATAATTAAAGCTGTCCTCGACTTCACAGGAGGAAATCATGAGTAAAAAACGCGCCGTAGTCATTTGCCCCGGTCGAGGCTCTTACACCAAAGAAAACTTGGGCACCCTAAAAGATCGATCAAGTATCAAGCAAGACCTGCAACTGATTGACGAAGAGCGAGTCAAAAGAGATTACCCAACGATCAGTGATCTCGACAGTTCGGATAAGTTTAAAGTGTCTTTGCACACCAAAGGCGAGCACGCCTCACCTTTGATTTATACCTGTGCCAAGGCCGACTTTTTAGAAATCGATAGAGAAAAGATCGACGTGGTGGCGATGGCTGGCAATTCCATGGGTTGGTACCTGACTCTGGCTTTTGCTGGCGCCCTTAACCCCTATGACTCTTACCATCTGATTCAAACCATGGGCTCTATGATGGAAAAGGAACTGATCGGCGGCCAAGTGATTTACCCCATCATCGATGAAAATTGGCAACGTGATCCCGTCAAAATCGAGCAAGTTGAAGATCTGCTGATAGACATTAACAGCACTCCCGATGCCCAGGTCTACACCTCCATTCACCTCGGTGGCTACAAGGTCTTGGCGGGTAATAAAAAAGGCGTGGCTCTGCTATTAGAGAAACTGCCTAAAATCGACCCTTACCCCTTTCAGCTTGTGAATCACGGCGCTTTCCACACGCCTCTGCTAAAAGAAATCTCTGAAATTGCTGAACACTCTCTGTACAAAATTAAATTTGAAAACCCCAAGATTCCTATGATTGATGGTCGTGGTCATATTTGGCCCACTTACGCCAGCAACTCGAAACAGCTCTATGAGTACACTCTGGGCCACCAAGTCACTGAAACTTACGATTTTTCAAAATCAATTGAAGTGGCGATAAAGGAGTTTGCGCCTGACCTTTTGATTCTTCTTGGCCCAGGCAATTCTTTGGGGGGAAGTATCGGACAAATACTGATTGAACATCAGTGGTTGGGAATCAATGATAAAGCGACCTTTCAAAATCGTCAGGCCGAAAATCCATTTCTTATTTCGATGGGGGTCAGCGACCAACGGGCGTTGGTCACCTGATAGACTTGCAAGGCGCCTTACTGTTCTAAAAAGTAAGGGCCCCAGTTTTGCTGTTGACGCTGATAAAACCTTTCAGTGTTGATTTGAAACTGGTTCATTTCATTCTGAAATTGATAAACACTTTGAGTTAATGGCTTAAACTCAAAAAGATCATCTTGCAGACTGACTTTGAGCTGAGAAGGGTTTTCTGGATAATAATCAAGAAACAAAGCCTCGGCATTCTCGTAAAGCTGATGAGCTGCATCCAATTGTAAATTCAAATCCTTTTTCGCTTGCACAAACTGCTGATCTAAAATTTCTTTATCAAATTTAAAAAGAAACAGTCCACGCCGAGTACGGGCCTCAAAAAATTCTTGAGCTCGAAAAAAGTAGGTTTTCCAAAAATCGCCATCGCGATCATAGGACGGGGACACAGCGGCTCGAACCAAGTTGCGAGAGGTCGCATGAAAATTAAGGGAAACATAATAATCATTAATAAAATTACGTCCAAGATAAGGGGACGTCACCATCTCCAACGGCAAATCTAAAAATCCTTTCAGTCGACTGAATGGGATTGGCTTTTCGGTTTCATTGATCACCGCAAAGGCTTTGCTCTGTTGATGGCCTATTCCGGTATCGAACAGCAATTGAATACCCATGTTCTGTTTATGGAGAAAGTCCGTCTCCTTAATCGCCTCAAGATAGGTCTGCTCAGCTTGATCAATCTGCACCAGATTAAAACTCTGATGCATAGCTCGGGCTAAATCTTCAAGTGCCACTTTCTCTTCGATCAAACAGTCTTCAGAAAGGGGACGGTTAAGTTCTTGGCATTGTGGCTTGTCGTAGTTGGCAATTTTGTAGCCATTGAAAAAATACCGTTGAACCAAATGATCCAAGCGACCTTTTTCATAACTTTCAAGATTTTCGACGTTCGACGAGTAATGGATCACCTCTTCTTTATCCCAAGCTGTGTAGAGTTCTCGTTTGGGAGAAAAGCTGAATTGATCAGAGGCTTGGGCCACGGCCTCAAGCGCAATCGCCGCCGCTGTCATATTGGGACGGTAGTGGACTACCGAGTCCGGAGCCTCGCGGTACGGAAAATCGGGGCTATTGAGAGCATCAATAGGCATCTGTATGGTGAGACTACGACCGACGACGGCCGGAATCTCAAGATCAATAGCTTCATTCTGGTTGTACCTTAAACCGGTTGTCAGATAACGACGCACTCGGTTCATGTAGCTTTGTTTGGTAAACTTATAAAAAACCTGATCACCACTTTCAGACTTCACAATCCGAGAATCGTAATGCGAACTGCGACCATTGACTTCAAAAAGAATATCATTGGCTTCATCGACGGTGAGTTCCGATTGATAAACCGCTTTTAAAAGAGGATAGACGGCTTTCATAAAGTATTGCTTTTCACTTAAAACCACGGCTTTGGCTCGGCGTCGAGACTCATTGATTGAAACATACATGCAGTCATCAAAGATTTTTCCGTAAAAAGCCTGTTGTCCAAGATAGGATCGCACTCGATTATCAAGACTTTGAAAATAACGGGCTGTCGACTCAAGAGGAACTCTTGAAAACTCAGAATTCTGACGTTGCAGTTTTTGATAAGCCTTCATCACCTGATCAAAATATCCCATGATCGGAAGCACTTCTTGCCGAATTCGCGAGGTCACTGTTAAAGGTGAAGTATGAGTGAAATCCGCCGGATCAATCATAATAGAATCAAACTGAGAGCTTCGAAATTCATCACTATAGAAAAAGTTTGTATAAAACCGGTCCGAGATCTTTCGGTTCTCGAAGAAATCTTTACTAAAACCCAAAAGATACTTGTCGAGATCGAAATACCGGATCAGCTCAGGTTGGTATTGATCCTTTTTAATTCCCTCACACCAACGAGCCCAACGTCGCGACAGACTGTCTGGCGAATGATAAAGGTCACGCTGCATCTCCTGCACTGTCGAAATTAATATTTCTCTTTCGATCACTAAGTCTTTGAATAAAGTGAGAATAAAATCATCAGGATCAAAACCGTAAGATTTATAAACATTACCGGCAAAAAAGTAGTAAAAACTATCGACAATTTCGTGACGAAATAGACTGACTTTGTTTTTTAAGGCACCAGAACCAATTCCATCTTCCGATTTTAAAAAATCGAACCATAAGCCACGGTAGGCACCAGCAAAGAACAGCTCGACAATAAGATCGGCATTAACATCAAAAACACCAAGAAGCTTATCTTTCCACTCCGAGCGAACCATCTCGTACATGAAGGCCATCATATTTGGGTAAATCACTGTCTTCATGACATTACGATCGATACTGCTAAAAAACTCTGCGATTTCATTGATTTGTTGCGAAGAAAGGGCTGTCGATTGCGCTTCAAGAAGATTTTGTAAAGCTTCGACACGACCGGTGTGAAATTCGACCCAATCAGGACGAAGAGTGTTTGCATAATCTTTCGAAGCCTTAACATGTTGAGCCGACTTGGTGGCCTGACTGTTGTAAAACGCTGCAATTTTCTCATTGGTATCGACTGCCATAATAGCTAAATCCCAACGGATTAAAACTTTACTGTAGTCGATGAGTCGGTCCAATGACTCGGTTTTGTTTGGAAAACTACGGATTAATAAGTTGGCCTGAGTGATCGACATTTCTTTGAAATAGACTGAAAACAGAACATGGTACTCCCATGGAGCGATTTCAAACATCTTTTGTATGTTGATATCTTTATAAGCCGGGTACTCAGAAAGATCCTTTTTACTGGCAATCATTTCTTGCCAATAGGCTTGCGCGTAGCGATCAAAACTGTCTCGAATCTCAGGATTCTCGTTGGCGTAAATCGAAATAAAAGGCGTTAAGAAGTTTTTAAGATCACGGTCCACCAAGGATGATTCCGACGATGCCTGTTGCCAAGGCGCCAAACGTATGAAATAGCGGCGTTGAAACTCTGAAGGGTTCTGCCAGTCCATCAGCTGAAAAGCCGCGATCACGTTGTGTGAGTGTCGTGCTTTTTCTGGAATATCGATATTTTGGTCCACCATAGAGAAAAAAGTTTCAATATAAAGTTGCGACAGATTGTCTTTTTGCCGACGGTTACCAACCTCGTAGGCAACACCAATCAATTTCAATTTACTTTCTAGATTGTCTTCGTTTTCAATAAAATAAATGACTATATCAACCAAGGAACTGGCCTGTGGAAGACTTTCGCGCAGGTATGTACAGGTGTTGATACTGTCATCAGTACAAGGCGTGATGAAGCGCTCACGAAACAACGCCAATGATTTTTCAAACTCTGAACGAAAAGTGTCGTCGTTTGAGGTTTTGAATTTGACAAATAGGTCACGGTACAAGTTGAGGTAACCAGCATAAGGTCGACTTCCATATTGCGACTTGTCTTTTGACCCCGGTCCAAACAACGCCAATTGGAGGCGCTCTAAAGCCAACACCCAACTCTCGATGGATTCAGATTCAATCAAAGCCTGAATTTGTAGATGATCGGGGCCATATTGCACAGACACTTCGCCGGCAGGGGATTGAGGTTCAACTCGGGTATTGGCCAAATCCTCATCCACGACTTTCTGGTGACGCGGCAGCTCCTTATCGGTGCAAGCGACGCCCCCAAAAACAAGGGCCAGTGCTAAAGTGCTTTGATAAAATGCTTTTACCCAATCGGTCTTAATCATTAACAACTTCTTTTATTTCATTAAGGTGCGAATTGATGTCAGAACGGTAATAGAATTTAAAATTCCTATTCATGTCACCGACAAATGTTTCAAATTTACCAAACTGAAACTCACTAACAACCGGATCAATGGCATTGTCACTGGCATCACTGGCTCCAATAGGGAAACAACGATCATTTTCATAACAGTAAGTTCCTGCTTCAATGGTTGGGGCCATGATCTTAGCCTCAATCAGGAAGCGTTTCACTGATTTAAA
The DNA here is from genome assembly GCA_964588335.1 of uncultured Pseudobdellovibrionaceae bacterium. Classification (GTDB taxonomy): domain Bacteria; phylum Bdellovibrionota; class Bdellovibrionia; order Bdellovibrionales; family JAGQZY01; genus JAGQZY01. Next base: position 199,762 of record CAZPOV010000003.1, read on the forward strand.
ATAGTCGCTAATCCACAACTTGTGATCATTATCAAACAGTCCATAAATCTCCTCTTTGTTGTAAGGAAAGATAAAATAAGCCTTTTCCAAGTCATCTTCAGTGGATGTGAAGCGCGACAGACGATCTTGAAACCAAACACCCTCTTCACTGCGCACGCTACTGTCGGAAAAGACCTTTTTAAAGATCAAATCAAAGTAGGAGAACAACTGGTGATTGTTCTGTCTTTTAATAATATTCTCGTACTCCGTTCGGGTGTATTTTTTCACCTTACCAAGAGTCGTGAAAACAAATTTGTCGACAGGATCGTAATGCATGTAATCGATCATATCTTTATAATGATTGATCACTTCCGCAGGATGAATGGATCGACAGTCCTGAGCCTGCTCTGGATTGTCACAATTAACATCATCAGCGACAGGAAGATCATTCAGTTTAAAGATTCCCGTAATTGTACTCCCTTTACGTTCTATAAGACGCATATCCGGTGCACCAGATGACCATCTGAAAACTTTGGCAAACTCAAGTAAACCCTGCTTGATAAAATCACTTTTTGCGGTTTCTTTGTCTTTGCCCGTCCAATCAAATCGGACTCGCCATTTGTCGGACTTTTGAAACAGGCCATCTTCGATGTTGTCAAAACGACGGGGATATGAAAATTGGTACTGACCAGCAAAAGGCTCTTCGCTCAAATAGCTAACTAAACGGGCATAATAATCCGATTTGTACATAACCAATTCCAAAGCCGTCATCTGTGAATAACCATGATTGTCTCTAAAATCATCAGGCAGATGGGTGTTCTGATTGGCGTAGGTGAAGACCTCTTTACGAATATCCTCAATGGACGCCAATTGTTCTTGGCTCAGATTCTGTCTCTCTTCATCGGTCATCTGACCCACAGAGGCATACATTTTCTCAAAAAGATCTTCGAGAAACTGGGCTTCCTTGAAAAATAAAGCATAACGAACATCTCGTTCACGTTTAAGGAACGGAAGTTCACAGGATTGCCCGTTGACCTTTAATTCATCGTGCATTTCAAAAAACAAATCCGTGTACTCATGCTTTAAATCATTAAACTTTTTAAACTGCTCATCAATGATCTGCTCTAAAGACTCCTCACCTTCAACAGCGATATCATTGTCCTGGGCGTAACGTTTGTACATTTCAACCAACATCTTGACTTTGGTGTTATTCAAAACGTAGCCACTTTGAAAACGTTCAAAAGTCGTATTAACGTCATGAGAATAGACATCTTCGAAGTACTTATAAGCACTATCACTGACATGATCCGAGTTCTGCGGATAAACCACACTTTGTCCAAGCTCAATAAAATCGATATCGTTTTTTCCCTGTCGACGAGGCAGTAGGTTCTGATTGAATCCTGTTACAATATCAAAATTACCGCTCTCTACGTTTTCGACGAGACTGCGACGTTCACGCTCTTGTAAACGTATTTCCTCGGCACACATCGATTTTAGATTTTCTATTTTCGACTGATAACTACCACGCACACGTTTTAGGTTGGTGAGCTTTATTTCGAGATTCTTTTCATTTTCCTCAATAAATTTTGCCACAATGATGCGAAAAAATTCTTTTGCATCAAACTGCATTTTCGAGTTGTTTTTATAACTGCTCAAAGTCTGGGTCACAATGGTGTAATAAAACGCCACCATCAGCTCAGTTTCGTCCAAAGCGACGGTGTTTCCACCGTATGAAAACCAAGGGCTAAAGGAACCAGAAAAGAAAAGACTGATCAGTGTATTATGGTCGATGGTACCGAACCAGAAAGACTTTTTCAGCTCATTCTTTGTCATAGCCACCAACATCGGATACATCGACGGGTAGGCGGCCAAATATTTGATATTTAACTTAATAGCACGCACCAAAGTTCGAAACTCATCACGCGCTCGACGATTCTGAAAATCCGAATCAGGAACCACACGGTTGATAAAATCCAATAAATAGGTGGCTCTCAGATTGATTTTCTCCCAAGACAGGGTCAAAAAGTCAGCCTCTTGCTTGGTTTGCTGCAAAAGTGTGATCAAACCACCACTGTCATTGTTCTCATAAAACTTGTTCATTCTTGCATTGGTAAAAACGATGTTATAAACCAACTGCATTTTGATCAAATGAGTGGCGGCTTCGATCAATCGTTCACTGTTACGATTTGAGTTTTCCCAAAACGAATCCGAATCAGAAATATAATAATGCTCATAAAATATTTGATGAGTCAGATAAAAGTACTCGTCATACTGAAAGTTCACATCACCCATCATCGATCCTAGGATATTCTTACTCTCAGATCCAAACTTCATGACCTGGGGATTGGCCTCTAATTCGGCTTCAACCAGTTCATCGCGCTCCGGACTAAAAACCGTTGCTTCAGAAGCATCACTCCATGCGCCGTTGATATTGCTTTTCTGGAACTCAATTCCGTACTCGAAGTCTGATCCAATTCGATATTTAAGGTCCTCGATGGCCTCTTGCATTGAATTGGAAAGACTGGTTTTTTGGGCGTCCGAATAAAGAAATTTCTCGGAGGCTATTTTCAATAACTCGGGCATCGACTGCGATATTTCATCACTGGAACTCCGACTCATAGTCCATGGGTTCAGTTGTTCAACAATCGAGATATAGCTGTCATTACTGGCAAAATCCAAAGAATCCAGTTTCAAAATCGTCGCAAACAATTGGTTGTCAAGCTGTCGACGAGTGGTTGAAAGCTCACCTTTTTGACGCAACTCAAAGCTCTCTAAAATCCGAGACATGAGCATCAATCTTAACGTCGTATCCAAACGACGATTCTTCAGATCAAAAGTGGCTCGTAAAATACGTGTTTTTTCAGCCTCAACCGACTCATTATCGTAAATTATTTGCATGACTTTTGAAATATTGGGGGAGTCTGCATTCCTAAAAAAGTTTATGAGCTTGCAAGACCCAACAAGATTTTCATCACAGTCCCACAGAATAATATTCTTATAGGCCGGTAAGATATTGGTTGTAGTTAAAATCTCTTTATTACTGCCGTAAACCATAATCAGGGCTTGGTCAAAAAGACTGACCAGCTGATAACTCAGTTTTCGTCGATTTTCATCCATTACATTGCGAAAATCAGGGTTCAGCATGTTGTCCATATCGAAAAGAACTTCTTTCAGCGGTATGATGACCTTCGTCATCAGCATATTGGGGTCCCGCTGTTCTTTGTGTTTCTCAAGCTCAGAGTTTACGAAGGGGCGAGTTTGTCGAATAAGCAGTTCCAATTGGCTTACCATGTCTTGATTCTGTAGACGTAGAGATTCGCTCTCTTCAACCAGATAATCGCCATCAGTCATCATTCGCTTCCGGGAGGAAGACTCAGGACTACAAGCGACTAGCAAAAGAGCGGTGACTAGCAGAGTGGTTCGCAATAGATCTTTAAGTGTCATCGTGTTCCTCATTGTCATCTCCTATTCCAAATACTGGAACACTTGGGGAAGGATCCATCCGTTTAGAGAAAGAGCTGTAGCACCAATAAGGCCCAGTCCTTTCCGCGATTCAATACACTCTCTTTGGTCTGGTTTTCTAACGCCATCCAAACTGTTGTACTTTTCAAATTGTTCGATCACTGAGTTTTCAAATTGCTGCTGCGTTAAACTACTGACAGCGATATTTGATGATGTCGTAAATCCGTCGAATTTCTCTTCTTTGATCTCACCCTCCTCATCTGTGGTTCGATTGTTTTTAGTAAAGAAACTGGCTAGACCATTTTCACCACGCATACAATCATCCAAGACCTTGTTTGACAGGGTTCGAATAATCGATTTAACGCTAAACCCTTGCAAAGGGTCACCATTTCGAGTTGGCTCGTAAGTCACCTCGACGGCCCAAATGTAAGCGGTTTTTGGTCCAATAAATCTGAGTTTTGTTAATGGCATAACGATCTGACCGTCTGTTCCACGCACCACGGTGTTTCCGTGCGGCAAGATGTAAGCTTCCGGGAGCGTAATCAATCCGTCTTTGGCGCGACTGAATATCTTAGGTGTGAATCCAAAGATGATTGAATCAGAGATCTCTTGATCGACAACAGCTTCAAATAGAACTGGAGACACACTCACACGAAAGTTGGTCTGACCTTTAACATCATCCAAAAAGATATCATCAAAGCCTCGATGCAAATTGTCTCGAGTCAGCCAATTGTCTCGTCGCAAAAAGTATGACATGTACAAGTTCGCCAAACTCAACGAGGCTTTATCGCCCAGGTCAACACCTCCAAATGACATGTTGTTTTCAACCGAAGATTTAACAATATCGGTGTACTCTTCAGGATAGAAGGCATAATAGCTGTAATTACCTTTTTTACCTGAGTATTGAGGCTTGCTCACATTCCAGTATCCGTATCGCATTGTCGAAGACGGTGAGGTTAGAACGCTGAGTGCGGCCAACTTTAGGGGCAGAATCCCCAAAGTTATATAACGTCCAAAAACCTTATTGTATTGGGCTCGGGCGTTGGCACCTCGCAATCCTGTTGGAATCACTGAGCCTTCGAAGTCATACTCGGTATGATCATACCCAGGCAGCGAAAGTAAAGTTTTGGTGTGGTCTAAAGACTTTCGGTTGGCGCGACAAAGCTTATGAAGCTCTGTAAAAGCCACTCCATCAGCATAAAGACTGTTCTCTAAGTCCAATTTCTCCTCAGCTGACAGGTCGAGATAGCTTTTGTCTCCAAAACTTCTCATAGCGCCTCGGTATTTATTTAACAGTGTTCTGTTGATCGAGTTGTAATCACCGCCGCGGCGTTCGGTTTCGAAAAGTTTACCTGTCGCGGTAGCTGTCGGCTGTAGAACCAGCTTCGCAAAATCTTCTTGGTAGTCATCGCTAGCAAGTAGGGGATCGACACAGGCTTTAGAAAACTGGACCAAAACGTCACGGTCAGCAATCATCTCGTAGAACACCTTGGCATAGCTCGGTCTGTGAAGATCATCGATCATGTCGAAACGCATCTTATCGTAAAATGTTCGATTGTAGTTCATTAAAGCATAAGTGTCGTGCCAAAGCCTCCAGCTCATGTAACTATCGCTACCTCCAGTGGCTTGCGTGAACGAGTTCATTCTCTTGATAAATGAATCTTTAAATTGATCAAAATTGTCGTCAATAATAGTTGGCGCATCATGACCGCTATCCCAACGTCGACAATAGGGGTCGGTCGCTAACCAGGCTTCCAAATCTGAACATTGTGGCATATAGCGCACCTGTCGCATCCGCCCTTGGTGTATAATGGTTTTTGGAATGCTTCCGTCAATTGGTAGGTCTACCATAACGAAGTCATCTTCTCCAGGCTCAAAAGTCGCGATTTTTTGGTTATAAAGATATTGTAAAACCAGTTCATCGTGGCTGCGCAAAGTCACATCCTCTGGTTTCAGTGAAACCTCTGTTTGCCCACTCTGGTAATCCATGACACTGGTATAGTGTTTACCCGAACGAACCCGTTCACTCATCTCTTGATAAAGAGTTTCAGGAATTGTTCCTCGTTCTGGCAAAATATTTCCTTTAAATTGGTGCCCCATTCCTAGGACATGACCAACCTCATGCAACATGACATTTTTGATAACTGAAATAGCCGCTTCTTCACGCTCGGGATAGCCCATTTCTGAAGTTTGCGCCAGCCACTCACCGTAGTGATCGGCGATGGTATTATCCCAATCAACATCCATTCGAAGCATGGTTTTGTAGTCAGTAATCAACTGCCTCTTGACCTCTTCAGGATTCTCGTTACTGATAACAGAGTTTCTTTTTTCCTTCTCAAGGTCGCTATAGACGGCTGAAACGCCAAGCTGGGATTTTTGCATCAAAGACTGTTTGTAGTCCTGTTCTTCTAAACGAAAGTTCCTAAAATCGGGGAAGACATCCGAGTCCAAATTATTAGGTACGGTTGCAACCACTTCAGAGATCTTTTTATTCACCAATTCTTCTATTTTTGACTGCAGAACTTGACTGGCATTTTGACCACTTGCGGTCAATTGCTCTATCACTGACGCCTGTTGGTAATGGGATTGCAGTTGCCCAGCCTCATCTTCAATACCTAGAACTCGAACCAGTTCGGTTTGTTCCATCGCACTCGCTTGGCTCGCATTGGCTCCAGCGGCTTCAATTTTCGCCTGCACATGAGTCAATAGCATCGCACGGAAAGACTCTTTTAATTTACTGTCGTCGGCCAGCTCTTCATGCTGCCCAATCGGACGCATACCCGTAATGTCAGGCATCTCTAACTGATGATTAATGTCCGAGAAATAGGGTTGATCTTTGATCGATTGAATTCTCTCTAAGACTTCATGAGTGTTTCGGGCCAATGCATCCACTGGCGATTCCGATTCACGATTGACAAGATAATCGATCATTCCACCCCAAACAATAGCGCTTCCCCAAAGGATTTCACCGGTTTTGATGTTGGTATTCACCAAACCGATACCAAGAGGGGCACCCATAGAGAGCTCTGGGTCGGCGACAAAATTAATACTGGGACAACGCATATCAAAGACGTAATCATAGGTTTTGTCTGATACAACAAAACCAACCTGTCCGTCTTTAAGAGCTCCAATCTTGCGCAAGGTCTTGTTGACCTCGGCGATCACTTCTTCTCCTATCTTTCTATATCTTCCATCCTCAGGGAATCCATTCAGACACATCTTAATGGGTTTTGAGAAGTCCCAGTGAGCCGCGTAATTTTTTTCGTTCATACCATCTTCACGAGTCCCAAGAATATGCAGAATGTTCATATTCTGAGAGACAGTGTCTGGATCGTAGGCTGTGACTTTAAAACCTTTGGTTCCTTCGAACTCTAGGAAATTAAAACGAATCTCATGTTGAACGTCAGACCCAAACACACTAGACGTTAGAGTGCCTGTGTAAGCAAAAAAGTTCTTACCGTTTTCATCTTGCGACAATTCAATATCGTGAACGTCGTGAACTCGTCCTCCGTTTAGAGGATGATAGGTTCCGAAAAGAATAAGAGGGTCTTTTTCTCTATTTGTATAGTTAATATTTTTGATGTCGAGGTCCATATACGGCTGCAGCTGCCAGTTCTTTCGATCAGAAACTTTGGCAAATCGATTCAACTCGCGACCTCTTGAATCCACGTCTTTTTCATAAAAATAGTGCTTTGTGATTGGAATCACAAAAAGAGTCTGCCAATCCGCAACATTCGGCTTGTCGACGTTGACCTCAAGAGCTTCAAGTCCTGAACCATCCTCAGTGATTCTAAAAACCATGTTACAGTGACGAGTATTATAAGGGGCTCCGGTCAGACCACCGACATTTTTAAATTTTCCGCTCTGCCGAACCGGCGCCCAACCACACAGCCATGTTTTATCTTCATAAGCCCATTCATTGGTTTCCTGGTTGATCTTAATACCAAAGAAAGATTTCTTTGCCGACAGAACACCATTTTGAACTTTTCCAAAAACCGAGGATTGCTCAAGTCCAGGAACCGGGTTTTCCTCTTCCGGGGTCACATAAGTGCATTGGCTCAAGAATAAGTAGGCGAGCGCCAGTACACTTATTGCGATGGTGGATTTTAGCTTTAGGGGAGTCCGCATCATGGGATTTCATCCTTTCTTTTTTTATTAACACTTTTTAAGGTACACAAAATGTACCAAGTCTAAGTCACCGAAATGACAGTAAATATTATGCTTACAGCGCTCCAATAAATGGCTCCACCGTAAAATTGTCAGACACTTGTCCGCAGGTTGTCAGAATTCAAAACGAATAGGTCACCCCACCCGAAATCAAGCGACGATATCGGTCAAACATCACCGGATCGATACTGTCGTTTTCTGGATATGATTGATTGAGATAGCTTAAGTAAAGTTGAAAACCCTGGACGTTGGCAAAAAGGGTGACATTGTTACCCATGACCGTTGTCCATTGACCATCAAGGTAGCGTTCAGCACTGGCATTAAAGCTGGTGCGCAACCCCAAAAAATTCCATGGAACGTAAGTGATTCCAAAAGAATTGGCGAGCAACCAATCGCGATTGATGAGATCAGTTGTAATTGAGTATTTTTGACTGTTCCACTGAAAGTGAGCCATCATTCGATTGAATAGAATCATCTTATTCCAGCTGTATGAACTCATGAAGTTTGTCAAAGAAAGACTTCCGATGTGTTTATCAAAACGACTGACCTCACTGGTCGGTAAAGAGATATTGAAGGTATTGGAGCTGCGATTCACAAACGAAAGAGGCTTCATCTTGGAGTACACAACTCCAAAGTTCAGATTGGTAAATTGATGAAAAGGCTCGCTCGAAGTTTCGCGGACAATTCGACCGCCGTACGATTCATGAAGAACCCCAGCCGATGTGTAAGCACTCCAATGCTTATCAAAACCATAGGTGCCGGCGAGAGACAAAATATGACGGGTGGTTTTGATCTCGACTTGCTGTAACTGATCGTAAGTAAATCCATAGTTTGCGATCAGCCCAAAACGATTGGCCGGTGGCATGAAGTCCGATTGGTCCACACCCAGTTTGTTTTTTTCACTTTTCTTTGATTTTTTCTTATTATCTGTGATTTGAGTTTTGCTTTGGTTGGACTTTTCTTCAGCAAACGCTGACGGCAATGACACCAGGCCACTCAGGAAAACTGCAATGAATGATTGAAATATAGGACGCAAAACCTCTCCACATTTTATTCGACTTGTACCCAGTTAAGAGATGCACAAAGCACGCCACGGCTAAGTTATTGATATTTCTGAAATTACAGAATTAAAAGTTGTACACCACTGACCATTTTCGCGCCCCCAAACCGCCAGCTCACTTTTTTTGACCGTCTAAAATCAGCTTCTTGACTCCTTCGAACAAGAGGCTAGAAACAACTATGGTATTAAAAATGATTCAACAATCGATCTATTTTACAAGATACGGGCTGGGGCTTTTGGGAATTGTTATTGGTATGGGAATGGTATTTCAAAGCGTTCTACCCATTCATCCAAGCTTTTTATTTCGGCTCGAAGGCGACACCGTTCCATTAATTTTTACCCATAGAGCTCTACTGGCTTTGGTTGGAGCCTGTATTTACATCACCGCCACCCAATGCCTTCCTCTTGGGGAAAGGAAATAAACTTTAGAATGCCACCTCAACACCACTGTCATAAGTTTCCATTGAGGTGAATTCGATGCCTTGTTCCTGAGAGCTTTGATCGTCAGCTGACGCCACAAAGAAGGGAACGGTGCCAAACGGGCAGGGTGAATTCGGTCCGGTGACAGCTGTATAACCATCAGCACCATCCATACAATACCATCCTGATACCGTGATCGTTGATTGACTTTCACTGGACTCACTTTGTAGGTCTTTTGGAGCATAGGCAAAGGACACATTGGCCAGCAACATTGATAGAATAATGATCGTTTGTTTCATAGTAATCTCCTCACTAAAGTCAGTTCACAAATCATGCCAGGCTGCTGATTCACTCAGATCCAAATCAAAGTCTTTCGACGTGCCAGTGTTTCAGCGCAAATTGTTCGAGACGCTTTTTTTCGCAAATAAAAAATAGTTAGTGATTTCAGTATCCTGTAATATTTGCCTGAAATTTTTGTCAAAAAAATAGACGAAACCACCCCCTAAAACCTATTCACCTACGAAAGTTTTACCTAGTAAATTCAGCAACATAGACCATGGCCTGGTTTGTGTATCATAATGGGGCACAAACAAACGGACATATTTAAAAACAAAAAGGCCTCAATCAGTGATCCAACTTTTCAAACATTTTAATCTGTTCCGAACCCTAGCGATCGGTGTTGGTTCACTTATGGCATGCAGCCTTTCGTTGGCCTCTTATGAAAACACCACACAATTAGGAATTAAGAAAAAAGAGAGTCAAATCAATCTAGTCAACTCTTTTAGCTATCGCATGTCCTCGGATGCTTTTGATAGCAATGACCGCAAGGTCTTTAACCATGGTCTTGGTTACAATGGGACTCTGTTTTTTCTCGATAAATATTATGCTAACGCTGGCTTAGCCGCCACTTATCACAGTGTTGATTCAACGATTATTCAACAAGATAACGGAACCTATCATTTAAGTGATGCTGTTATCGGCTTAGGGACAAAAGGATTCCAACTCTACAAAGGCAACTCAGATAGCCTGTCTTTGTTTAATAATATCCGCAATGTTGTTCCTCTCAGTGATCGCAGTCGCAATGAAGGTTACAAGTCATTAACTTCTGTCTCCGGAGATTTGGCTTATCAGCGCGGCCCACTAAGCTTTGTTCTGACCGGGCAGTACAACTATGTCTTCAATTCGTTTGAAACCAATACCGATGGCTTATACAACTTACGATCGTCGTCCCTGGCTGGAGTCACAGCTCGTTACAATTACAAAAAACTTCGTCTGCAGTACTCTTACCGTTTTGGAGTGCTTGAATATATGGACGGCAATCGATTGGGCTCTTCAGGAAACACCCTTTCAATCATGGCATTATTTAATAAATCATTATGGGCCGGCATTTCGACATCAAACTTGAGTTACGCTGAAGAACAGTATGTCGATGTTTGGTTTTATGACCCCTTTCGAAGAATTTATAACCTCACACTAGGAGTAACATTCTAATGAGACTCATCCTAATAACAGCACTTTTCCTAAGCTTCGGCCTGACAGCATGTGACGTCAACAAGCGAGACCCCGAAACTCCAGCGCCCACTGTCAAAAGAGTGAAAAGCGATTTCTTTTTTGAATACAGTGCTGATCGTAGCACTTTCAAATCAAGACGGTTTTTATTTGGGATGGCGACTGAAGACAAAACCGGAGTCTACAGAGACATCACCATGGATCACTTTAACCACTACAGTTATGGAAGCTCCAATATTGAGTTTGACTTTAATGAAGAGGGGACCAAACTGATCGGACGTTTAGTCAACCCAACCTATCCTAATAATAAAAACAAGTGGCAGGTTCTATTAACCTTCGATGTGAGCCGTAGTTATTACCAAGAAAATAGAGTCGATGGCAGTGGACGAACCAGTAACGACCAGATCGAAAGAACCGATCGCAGTCATCCTCACGCTCGAACCTATATCGATATTGAACTGAGTTCCTTAAGATTTGAAAACAATGTTCTGATTGGTCCCTATGCTGGCCTTGGCTTACGACAAATTCAAAAAATTGAAGATGTCGAATGGAGTATTGACGAAAAGTTCCTCGCCTTTACAGCCGTTTCAACCAACGTAGCCTTAGGATCCAATGCTCAAACTATTGACCGAGTGAATTTTTTGCGTATGGAGAAAAGACCAGATGATTTCGAGGTCACGCGATACAATAAATTTAACGATGAACACGTGCAGATTCTTTACACCCTGGGCTCACGCCCTAACCACTATGGTGAAGATTTAAAGGCCGTGCACTGGGACATTAACGAGAAAACCAAAAAGACCCACACTATATATCTCCACAATTTCCCCTCTGAGTACCTGCAGATCGCTAAAGACTCTGTGGAATCATGGAATGATACCTTCCAGGATGTAGTTGGTTATCGCCCTTTTAAAACGGAAGTTTGGGAAAGTAAGTATCACTTTGACCTTCGTCGCCATGTGATTCACTGGGTGGATGACATCCGTCTGTCTGCCGCTGGTCCTCTTGGTGTTGCCAACATTGCCGCTGACGTTGAAACCGGACAGGTTCTGTGGACAGGCTCCATTGTTTGGGGTGGATTGCTGGACCGCTACGCCGGTCGTTATGTGCCGTCTTCAAGCGTTGCAGGTTTTGCGTCCTATGCCAGCAATTCTCATAGTATGCAAAATCTTATTGCAGCCAATCGCAGCGCCTGGTCGACACCCTTGGCTCACCCCAGTTTAGAAACCTATTTTTCGGACTTTACTGATTACCTTACTGATCGAGTAACCGATCTGAATCAACGTGTGATTGAACAAAGAATTGAAGAGTACAATGCCGGTGTTGATGCCGCCGTTGAACGCAACGAGATCACGGAACAAGAGGCTACGATCAATAAACAACAGTTTGCTCTTGAGGCACGCAGCCCTGAGGACCTGTTCTCAGCCCAACAACAATTAAATACTCTGCGCGAGTCTCTGCAGATGGACCCGGTCAATGATGTTGACCTTGACGATGCCTATGCCGGCCTTCAACAAAGCCCGTTCACATTCAACCAAATGCTTGAGGAACTGGGAATGGAGACGTCGTCAACAGAAAACAACGCCCCTTTATATATGGGGATGATTGATCCTCAGTCTGAATTTTTCGAGCAATTGCCAGAAAATTTAAAAAACCGAGCCATGCAAGTACCCAATGGCTTTTACAAATACACCCATGATGGTGATTACTCGGCTTTTCAAGCCATTCAAAGTATCAATTCAGGCATAAGCGAGCTTTTAAGCTCTGGCCAAATTGTCGATATCGAAGAAGTGAAGCGGGGAATGATCCGAGGCACCCTGGTGCACGAGATTGGACACACTCTTGGATTGGGACATAATTTCAAAGCCAATATCATGCCTGAAAAAGGCTCTGTACCAAACTCCATTTTTACACCTCTTGAAGAAAAAGCCAAAGAAAAGAGAACTGATTCCGCTGGCAATGAACAAGAGAAAATGATCAACTCAAGCTCGATTATGGGATACGCCGATGGTCTAACCGATGCTTTAACTCCCTATGAGGACCATGTCCCTGGACCGAACGATATTTCTCGAATTCGTCTTCTTTATAAGCAAGAGTATCCAATGTACGACAAAACCAGCGATGGCCAATCGGACTATGTCTGGGTGAAGTTGGAGAACGATGGGCGAATTCTTCCACAAAAAACAATCAACGGAAAAGTTCATACCCCAGGATATCTGCCAAATTGTAATGATACCGAAGCCACTTTCTATCTTGATCCCTTTTGCAATCGTCATGACCGAGGCTACAACGCTCAAACTCTGATGAACAGTTATTTTGATCGCTATTGGGATTATTTGCAGCAGTCCCTAGAATCAAATATCGATTCTTTACGCTCCAGAAACTATAGAGCCATTGAAGGCTACCTCTGGTGGATGTCGGCCCGTGTGATGAACCGTGGTCGATTGTTTCACGATTATATGCGCAACAAGTATCGCAGTGAAATCGAGAAACTGGATGTCGGAGGCATGGATACTTACCACAACATCCTCCAGTTTTCGCAAAGTTGCCGTGATCTTTCTGGCAAAGATGAAGACGAGTTGGCTTCGAGAAAAGAAAATCCGAAGTATGGTCGATTTATTGAAGAGCGTTCCGATGGGAAGCTGAAAATCAATGAGTTCGGAGACCTCTGTATCGCCACCGCTAAATATTTTGACCAGCTGAATGAACTTTTGCAGCTGGAAGGAAAAGAGTACACCCAAGTTGACTACTTCAACACACTCACGCCCGGTGGAATTCGTTCCGGTGATACCGTTTCTGATTACAGTCAGGTGTTTGGAAGTTGGAAACGCCTTTCGCTTCTACCAATTAAATTTAAAATCATTCAAAATATGATTCTTCCATTCACCACCATGACATTGGGTGGTCGCGACTATCCGATGTACGTTTACGGAAGGGAAGACACATCCTTCAGCATGAGCACTTTGTATCCAAAAGAGTACCTGAAAGTGATACGATCTTATGTTGAAAGCACCGTCAACATTGATGATCCAACGGTTGAGCCCAGCATTTCACGTTCTTTGTACTATTTGGGATATTTCCTTAGATTTCAAAGCTCGACTCGGGATTATGAAATCTTCCCTAGCGAAATCTTAGATTCGGTCTCTAAACTGACTCGTTTTCGATTTTCTCCGGCGCTGATCCAAATTGACGCCACCAAAGAAGATGGCAGTGCCTACGCTAAGAGTTTCAAAGGCTCGATCTACAATCAGTACAACAGCTCTGGTCGTGAGACTCTCGGAAATATTTACCTCTATACCTTCGACCGAATCGTGATGAACGCCCAAAACAATAACAGCTTGGCCTTGCAAGTCAGTCCGGTCCGTTGGCGAACTCCGTCGGCTGGAATATCCCTGGCGATCAAATTAGATTATGCTCCAAACTACAACTTCGAAGAGCTTGAAGTGTATTCGCCACGTAAATTCTTTACCGACAATTACACCGACACTTTGCAGAAATGTGTTAAAGGTGACAACGCGGCTCTCGACAATGGACTTGAATCTTATTTCAATACCAACAATGAAGACTTTGAAGGCATTCTTATTCCCTTCAATATTGACTCAAGAAGCTCAGCGTATCGAGAAGTTAACGATTCCATCATTTCGAACCTGGATCAGTTTGCTGAAGCCAAAAACTTCGATCTTAGAAACTGTGAGAATGCTATCAAGACCCAAACGGTTTTGGTTCTCAGCGCCGCCATGATGATGGGGTATGTGTTTCCTGAAACCCTGAAATACTACGAGAGGGGAGCTGGACAATGAGATATTTTCTACACTCAATCACCTTACTAATCCTTGTCTCGGCCTGCACGCCAAAGTCGATGGAGAATAATACCCACCAAGAGGCTCCCATCTATGAACGCTCGGCTCGTGTTGAAACTCAAGAGGTGGAAAGCATAAGCCAAGTCGAGCAACTTTACACCCAGTTGCGACCGGCCATTGAATCAGAGGACACTGATCGCCTTCTGACTGCTCTTGAAGCTATGGAAGTGTATTTGTTGAATCTTGAAAACCTTAGTAACCCCATTATCAACACTCGCGGCAGTCTTCACCCGGCCTACACGCGACTGATGAACTTGTATGGTCTTGGCATGAGTATCGCTATCCGAACTCTCCCCACAAACCAGAGATTGGAAAAGCTGCTTGAAAATTATCGGTTAACAGTTTTCAACTCGTGTCACTTAGACAACATGGACTGTCAAACAGCCGCCGCCTTTAAAGGTCCTTATGGGGTTTCGATTCTTAGCCACCTGATTCGTCAAGACATCGAAACAATGGAAAACGCAACACAAACCAAGTTCAGCACCCAAGAACTGAAGAATGTTATTTTCTCTCTTTATGTCTTAAAGAATTTTGACGAGAGCCAATCCAATATCACTCAATCTTTATTCATTGATTTTTCATCCATCTTTTTTAGAAGTGTGGATATCGGGAATATAGAGGACGCCCTTCTCAATAAATTTCTTCTCGACCTGCAGAATATGATGGTCTACCTGGCCGCTCAAGATGCCGCTCCAGCGACCTGTTCTATTTTTCAGTCTTTGGATCGTCATCAATTGAATCATATCACTGAAACTTTAGACCGCAGTTTTGTTGTGCAGTTCAACAATCATTACTATCGTTGTCACTCCTCAGAAGAAATCATCGCTCGTATTGTCGCTGACGAGGAGGATTTGCGTCAGCAGGCTGTACAAGACGTGGAAAATAAAGGGGCGTGGTCAGAATTTCGCAACAACATTCACAGCCGTAGCTTTGTCCTTAAACAGAATCATGCTGATGTTTTAGGCACTTTTGGTATTCAAACTGAAATCCCTTTATCTGTACTGCATGTTATGGATCAAATTTACTACGGTCGAATGGATGTCACCGAGCAAGAGGCCCTTCTTGAGCGCCTTTCAGAGCAAGACTTGGAAACTTTCGTGCGAATGTCAGAGCAGTATGCACAGATGAACTATCTGTACGCCATGCAGTACACATTCAACCAGTTTAACAATGCTTTAACAGCCAGTTTTGAAAACAATCAGACGATCAACAAAAAGTTTGTTCAAGACGTCTACGATGCTCTTTGGCAGTCAACAGGGGACATGTGGTTGGACTACCGCCGACGCATCAGTCGCTTGCGGCAGGGCGTTTCAGATGTTTATTTTAAGCTTTCCGTGCAAAAACGGGAAGAGCTTGAAAGTCTTTACGACGATCTGAATGAAAAAAAGCTAGAAGACACCAGTGTTACCAATCTGATCAATGTCGGTGTGACCTACCCCATCGTGCTTGCAACCACCTATTTTACGGGTGTTGACGGTGGTGGAACCATGGAGATCCGAGTGTCTTGGTTGCGAGGCGCCGACAACACCATTGAAATTTCAACCATCAAACCTTTGCGTGATTACTTTCGGGCTTACACTCGTAATATCCTGCAGCTTTTGGATTTTGGGACCATCGGTTATCAGCCTTACCGTCTTGAAAGAAGTTACGGTCTTGCCGCCGCTATTAAATCCGGCTTTTTTGACACCGTGAATTTCGATCTTGGTAACGAAAACCGTGGAATGGAGCACAATTTAAAGCTGTTCTGGGAACGCTACGTTGAAAACAATCGTCAATATGCTGAGATTGCCCAACGTGAACTGGAAGAGCTGCGCAAGGTCGAAGAGAATCATTGGCCTAAAGTGCAAAGAATGTGCAATTTCCCCATTTCTGGGGCTCGTCGAATTGAGATGCGAGAACTCTATCAGGATTTTTACTTGGACTCACGAGAGTCGAGCTCGTCGGTAGGAACCCGTGATCTTGAATACGCCACTCGCATCAACAGTATTCAAAACAAGATTGACGTCTTACGCACTGAAATTAAGAAAATGCGTCGAACCTATCAGGTGATTCTCACAGCATTGCAAGAAAAGGGTGCACCCATTGCGGAAATTAAAAAACAATTTCAAGCTGAGTTGGTTCCCCATTTTCAAACTATGAAATCCCTGATCTCTAAGCGTGACAAACTTCAGGCCGATGTGCAGAAACAAGATGAATCCTGTTTGTACACCTTAAATCGTATGCAGCGCTTCCAGCAAAATATTATGCAAAAGAAAGCCGTTGATTACGCTTCCCGCGTACATGCGGCAATGAGCTACGCTGTACCGTCATCAGCCGTTTTCCGACGCGCTTCCGAGATGACCTCGGCTGAAGATATTCAAGCTTTATTTGAAGCTGAAAAATCCAGACTCGAGTCTGAACCACAGCCGGACACCTACAGTCTTTGGGTTTGTGAGCAGATGCTCAATACCTCTGTAATAAGCACAGTGGCCGCAGACCTTGGCTATCGCGGCCAGGCTCTCTTGACCGAAGCTCTGAATTTGATCGTCAGCCCGCACAACTTGGATGCGGATTTCGGTGTCGTTGTCGAGGGAATGAGCGTGCGCGCCAATTCACTCAATGATCCCAACAGCTTCTTAACTCGTCGTGGAGGTTTTGACAGTGAGTACTTTGAAATCAGCGACCAAGATCAACGATTAAGAGTGCGCGAAGAACTGAAAGATTTGACAGCGCGAGCCGGTGATTTGCATCAGTATTTTTCACAAAGCCCCAAGGTTTTGGCTGAGCTTAAGAATGCTGGTTACGATGTTGAAAATGCCACATCTTCTGACGCTACTATGGAGATCCCATTAAACCCCAATATGGACATCTTCATAAACAATTTTCAGTACTTCAAAGACAAGCTTGGATCGTCTGAAAAACGCAGTCGGGTGCGCTACACCAGTGATCGTCTGGCCTTTGTCCAAGAAACTCTTGAGAAACTGTTTGGGAACAATCAGGAAGGTCAGCAGATTTTTAACTGGAGCAGTCAGTACAGCAAGATCGAGTACCTTAGCAGCAATTACTCGAAAAATTTGGAAACTTACCTGAGTGGCCCCATCTTTTTACCTGAGACTCTGGATGTGGAAAATCCGCAACTGTCATGTATTTTGGATGCGTCTTTTGATGATATGGGTCAAAAACAGGGCTGTGAAAGCTACTCCATTGAGGCCAAACAAATTATTGATGAATTCCTTCAGCGCGCTGAGTTCTTCTACCTTGAACGAGAGGAATTGTCTCCCATGCTCACAGCAACAGCCAATGGTGGATTGGACCAGCTTAGCTCGATTCTTGATGCCACCTTGTTAGCCAGTGAGTACATTGACCAATATAAGCCATCATCCATCTTGAGTTACTTTCGTTACTACAAAAAGAAGACCGAACCTGAAGAATGGACTTGGTTCGATCAATTCTTAGCTAAAGAATTCACCACGGTGCAGGCACGAGACAATCAATTTCAAGCCCTGAATGTGCCGTTGATTCCTGGAACCCGAAACTATGAGGTTTTCTTTGAGGAAGCCGAGCATTTGGAGACTGAGAACTTGCTTATTCCATTCAATAGCAGCACCCATAGCATTTTTAGAAATTGGTTCCGCTCAGAGATCTTCAACTTTATCAAACTGACTGATTCAGTGATAGAAGAGATGGTTCGCCGTGAGTATGAGGCGGAAGCAAGCGACTTTCCTACCATCAAGTTCCGACGTGAGGATGTCGCCGACATTTCGGCGAATGACTCCGCCGGACGCGAATGGCTGGAACTTCCCATCAAGTCTCGAAGTAACGGCAGCCTCGTCCTCCTTGAGGACTATGGCTACGAAGTGAAAGTTTACGAAGACCAGCAGAAAGTTGTTCTTGAAGAGTTTGAATGCAGCCTGATGCCTAAAATGGGCGATTTGGATTTTGATCCAGCTGCGGCCTCGTATTTTAACGAAGGATACAACTGTGAAGCCAAGGTTCGACGCTGGTTGAACTTTAAAAAATGTGAGCAGGTGAAACAACGGAAACAAAAGTACCAAGACTACCACAAAAACTGTGTCAGCAGTCTCGGAGGAGAGTGATTTGAGAGCTCTTTCGACGTTGCGCCTATTTCTTTGTTTGGCAGTGTTCCTGACGGTGGCTTGTACCGAAACCACAAGCCAAAATAATGAACACAGTCAGGCCCCTGAAGTGATTCAACCGAAACCTTCTGAACAGGAAGTTTCGGTGTTGGCTCGTGGACTTGAAGATATCGCAACCTTTCGCGGACCCGGACACGAGGCTCTTCGCCAGTTTTTTGAAAACCAACTGACCGAAGATTTTCTACGTAACTTAGAACGACGTCGCAATCCTCAGGAACTTCGCGACCTATCACAGTTTCATCGCGTTTTTCATCAATACAGCTTGGATCACCCGGAAGATCAAAACCCGTTGGCGGAATTGTCCTACGACTACTACCAACGCTTGATTTCGGTCTGTGCCGATCAGTTTCAGACCTGTCCTGTGTTAGGTCTCTACACCCATTCTGTTTATGCTGGAAATGTTTTTCTATTAGCTGAGCCGCTGGTTCCTGAGTCTGAAAAAGAACGCTATATTCTTTTTACCACCAATATAGGTTATCCTCAGAATACCATTCCGGTGATTGAAAGACGCCTGCATTGGATGGTCGAAGATATCTCCGATGATGCGACAGTCGATATTATTAAAATCCAAAAACTCACCAACCTAATTATTTATCTATCATTAGAAAGTCAGAGGTTTCCTGAGGAACCTGTTGAAGCTCTGTTTCAACTGGTCCAGAAAAATCCAGCCAACACACCATTGATTGATGCCTTCGAAAACATTCTGAATATTTCACTGGAACAGAACCCAACTGGCTCCTCCTTAGAAATTGCCCATCAACATGTTATGGGAATATTGAATCAATCGAACTTGGAAGATGTATTAATGATGCAGAACAACCAGGGCTTGATTCGCTGGAAAGGGGAGTTACAGTCTTTCGGTCTTGCTGAGAATTGGCAACTTTATTATGTCCTGTATGGATTCCTCAATCCCCAGTACTCCGGAACCTTGCATAGCTACTTTTTTTCGCAAGCCACTGAGAGCCCAGATAAGCAACAGCAGTTGTTCGACATCTCTTTGTCTTACATCTATAAAAAGTTTGTTAAAAACGCCTACCTTTCTCACCAGCGAATAGGCTCAATTTGGCAAGAAGAATTTGAAAGATTTGGCAAAG
Source organism: uncultured Pseudobdellovibrionaceae bacterium (assembly GCA_964588335.1). Lineage (GTDB taxonomy): Bacteria > Bdellovibrionota > Bdellovibrionia > Bdellovibrionales > JAGQZY01 > JAGQZY01. Next base: position 219,449 of record CAZPOV010000003.1, read on the forward strand.
TGGAACCCATGTTTTTTGAGTTCTTTCGACGTGCTGACGCCACCTTGGCTGAGATATGGAACGTCTCTTACAAAAGAGAAGTGGAAAGAATTGTTAACGAGATCACTCCCTATTACAGCAGCGAAGAACTCAAGCCAATAAAGCAAATTGAGAACAACCTCGACACCAATATAAGAAATATCGTCGCTTATCCGACGCAATTTATTTCGGGATACTTTGCCTCTCGTCAAGGCGACTTTGATTTTAAGTTTTTCATTGTTAGTGGTTTTCTCGATGCCAGCATCATTCATATGAACGACAATTACTTCTTTAAAGAGCATTTTGATGGAACCGCGCCCGTTATGTTTGAATTCATCAATGATTCTGATATCGATGGTCTTGAGGCTCTACAATCGTTTTATATCTCTCTTGATAAAAGAGTTCTGGAGTCCTACGGATTGGACTTGGGTTTTGTAAATGGTTTTCTTGATCGTTACCTCAGCAAAGAAAGACAATTTATTATTAACAAAAGAGAAGAAATGAACCGCAGCTTCTCATCGGGGACGACTATTGATCGTATTGGACGTCAGTGTCAGAAAATTCGCCAAGGTGATTTTAATTTTACCTACGATTTACCGTTCCGACGAGCCGAGAACCGATTCTTTTTAGGACAAGTTTATAGCTATGCCGGAAGCTTTGGTACCAACCCAGACCTTCTTGATTACCTTAATGTGTTTAATAATAACAGTCTAACAAATAACTTAAGCGAAACTATGGAACAGCTGCGCATGGAGCTTGGTATTAAAGTCAATCGAATGAATCTGTTGCAGCAAGCCTTGCGAGCCCAAGGCGACAACAACCTTGCCGAGCAGGTCGATCAACAGGTTGCCGAGATCCAAAGCCTTGCCTCGCAATTCTTTGAAGATCAAACCAGTCAATTTTTCGAGATGTCTCAGTGTCTTGTTGAAATTGAACGGGTTGAAGAGAATATGCGTTTAACTCATTTTAAAGAAGAGATTGAATTCGCAAAAGCCACCTATCAGGCTTTAAACATACTTAATCAAAACACCGACCAAGTTTTAAGTTTGTCGGATGTCAGGCAGCAGTACCCAGAAGCGTTCGAAAACGCGATAATGCACATGTTGCCGACAGAAGGTGACTTTGTTGAAGCCCTCAATGAACTTTGGTTGTCTTTGGGTGAACAATATAAACGTCAAATTCGCGGCTACAGCAGTCGAATCACCCCCCAGCTGGGTTTCAAAAGAAATTCAATCGGTCGTTACGTTTTTTATACCAATGTTTTTGAACAACGATTTCGCCTTCTTGATCGAATGCAAGGATCAGAACAGTATGGCGTCGACTATCCAAAATCCCGACTCAGTGGACTACCAAGAGATTATGAAGAGTTGGATTCAATTTTTGGCGAGGGTGAAAACCATTTCTTCAGCCTTGAAAAAAGCTCGAATGAAACTGAACGCCAATTCCTATACAAATTTTTCACGCAAAATGGTTTTCGCAAGACAAGCTATGCGACTCAGTACATGATTGATGGTCGAGAATCTTGGAAAACCATATATCTGAATATGGCCGCCATTGCCAAAACCAAGGCCTACAACCTGGTACAGAATAATTATAGCTATGATCAGTATTCCGATTTATTTCGCACCCACCTTAAGAGCAACTTTCAAAAAGTCTCGGATTACACTGAAGATCTTTTAGAGATCATCAATATAAACGATGACGAAAAGGCGATTCTTGAAGCTCTACAGGCTAATAATTTTAGACGCGATGATCCTCTGACGGCCGGCGGCACCTCACAGCCAGCCAACGCTTTATTTATATACAATAATGTTGTCGATTTTTTTAATCTTGGCCAATATGACGTGTTCTTTAATGTTCTGGTGAGCTTTCAGTTGGGGCAACATCCTGACTTTGTTCCTGGACTGTTTGGAAATGGCCCTGACTATCAAAGTGGCCGCGATCAAAACCCCTTGGTATGGCACTGGCTTCCCCAGCCGCCCTCAGCCAGCAGTGGACCAGGAGGAGGCATTGAACACGTCGAAGCCGATGAAACCCATGGACGCCGCAAACAGCGACGTTACTCCATCAAAAACAGTTTAGTCGCCAGAGAATATGAAGAGATTAATTTATTTGCCATCGACGATCATGCAAAGACATTGATCCTTCATGATCTTTACCAAACGGTGATGGCTGATCGGGGACTGATTGATGCTTTTGTCGAATGGACAGAGAATAAAGAGCAACAAGAAGAAATGACTCCTTACCAGATCGATCTGTATTTTCACAGACAACCGGTAACGCCGGAGTCTTATATTCTTCCCAGTATCAAAGCTCGATATTTCGATTGGCGCCATCAATATGACATTGAAACTCTGCACGTTTTTAAGAACCTTGAGACCCCATAAGGGTCCCAAGCGCGACAGACTAAGAACTTAGTAGTTGGTCACATCACGATCGTTTAAAAGTTGGATGGGTCGATTGTTTTGTTCAAACAGGCTACGAAACTTTGAAATCTGCTCTTTGCTAAGCTGCAAAGGAGTGTTGAAAACAAACCACTTCACTTCTTCCAAACAGGGCGGATGAGTCAGCGACCCCACATAATGATAAAACGTTTGCCGAGGCGGAATCAATTGATCTGGGTTGAAGCGAAAAGTGGGAGACGACTTGAACTTCTGCAAAGACTGAGTCTTTTCCCACAGGCGATCAAACCAAGCGCTGCCGCGGCCGGTGATAACGAACAAGGAGACGATGGCTTGCTTTAGCCCATTGGAAGAACGGTGATAGAACTGCAATTCCATGGGCAGTTGATTGCCCGACAAATGGTGTTCACTCGGCGAACGAAATTCGATTTTTTCTAAGAGATAGTCTTTGCCATCAAATTCGATGGAGCTTTGCGGAGTCAATTCAATTCGGAAAGTGTAACCGGCATTGATAATGGTGGCGTTGCCTTCGGTATAACTCAACTTCAGCGGATTGCCTTGTTTGGGGCGGTGCCAAACCAGATTGATGGGTGACTGCTTTGAGCCCGTCGAGCACATATAATACTGGGGATTGAGCGATGCCCAATTCATAGGGCCACGTGGGCCATTGTTGTATTCCCAGCCCCAAACATCTTTGCGTTGCGGAGTCTGCGGTTCCTCAGCCTGTTGTTCTTGTTCATTTGTCGACTCCTCGACAGGCGGGCGCGATGAACAAGAGATAACCAAAAATGCGGTCGCAATAACAATGGTGATGAAATTCTTCATTGGATGACTCCTTGATGCCTTAATCATAACATCTCATTATCACTGTTGAATTTCAAAAAATATAGGGGCTGCCAGACCTAGGTCCTTAGTAAAAGTCAAGAAACCGAAAGATCATACGGAATCCCGACCCACCGAGCTTCAATCGTCGACAATTTCCAGAGTCTTGCGAAGTTTGTAGACAAGGAAATAAAAGGGGAGGGTGTCGGCCAAAGCCGCCAGCATTTTAAAAAGATAATTACTGAACAGAAGGGTCACAAAAGCCACTGTCGTCATCTCACCAGCTAATAAACTGGCCCCAAAAGTGATACCAATCACAGCCACTGAATCGATCAATTGCGAACATAAAGTGCTGACATTGTTACGCAACCAAAGAGCTTTGCCTTTGGTTTTTCTTTTTAAAAAATGGAAAATATGCACATCGAAAAACTGGGCGGTGATGTAGGCAATCATCGAAGCCATCACCGAGCCGGCCGAACAGGCATATATTAAATCAAAAAGCTCGATGCGGCCATCAACGATTTGACCGGTGGCTAGCATCACCGGTTTTGCTAAGTAGAGGACTTGCCAGGGCGGCTGCGAGCCTGGCTCAACGGCTGTCATCCATTGTCCCAAAAAAAGGATAGAGATCACGAAAATATTTAGGCCCAAGCCCACCCATACCACAAAGTTGGCCCTCGACTTGCCATAGAGTTCACTGATCAGGTCGGTCACCAAGAAGGTCAAGGGATAAGGCAAAACCCCCACCGCCAAGGCCAACGGACCCAGCCGAATAAATCGAGTCAGGCCGATCACATTTAAAAGTGTCATTGAGGCAAAAAAAACAGCCGCTAGAATTATAAAAACACGTTCACGCTTTTCCGAAAGGTCCATGGTCTAGGAATATACCGGAAAGCCTTTTGAAAACAATCACTTCAATTGTCATAAAGTGAGACAAGAGTGAAGTTTTTTCGGACCAAGTGAAAAATAGGCCGGTTTTATGCCTATTAATGAATCAATTGTGGACCTGCCTGCACCATTTTGATAATTTAGAGAGGTAGGGTCGTCTTTATTGATCCTATTGTTTTTCCGATACGGGGATAGATGCTTCAAAAAACCTTGGCCTTTGCAGCCGTTTTTTTTCTTTTTTCAAATACAGGAATGACTAAAGTCAATCCGGCTCAGACGCTGGAAGAGCTGCAAGAACAGGCCGGGGAGCCCGGCAATGAGGACTTGAGTGTGATGAGCAACACCGAAGGCCTGCAAGGGCTACATATCGGTTTGGAGCCCTATCTTCCGAGCCTCAACAAAGCCGGACTCGCTGACGATGAAGACTCGATTTATTTGCGCCAGGCAGAGTCTCAATCCGGAGCTTCAGAGTCTAGTTCGTCGTCCTCAAGCCAGGGCGCGACCGAACGATAAGCCACTCCAGTCTTTAAAGGTTTCTCAAGCCTCAGCCGATATCTTTTAAGAAATCTAAAAAGTGAGGCCGACCATGGGCAATCAATCCAAGTTTCAAACAATCACCTATTTGCCCGGTGAGTACATTCTTCGTGAAGGTGCAAAATGCGACTCGCTTTTTATTGTTAAAGAGGGACAAATCCAAATCTATCGGCAAGACTCCCATAAAAACAAAATACCTGTCGGCCTGGTTCAGTCCGGTGAGTACCTTGGCGAAATGTCATTAATTTCAGAAAGACCCCATGGCGCCAATGCCGTTGCTTTAACAAAAGTGATCTGTGTGAAGATCACCAGTGAAGCTTTAGAGGAGCAATTGAAAACGGCACCATCGTGGTTGGTCGCACTGACTCGCGGTTTGGTTTTCAAACTTCACCGCACCAATGATGTGTTGAAACGCAATGGACTGGTGGACGAATCGATCTCTGCTGCCGTCAAAGCCATTCAAGACAAAGAAAAAGCCGCCGCCTAAAAAAGTCTGCTTCCTTGCCGGACGCCTTTACTAACTCCCCCCAACTCAAGAGCGGGCTCCTGCCCTCGCCAGTATTTCACCCTTCAGGTGTGGTGAGTCTGATTCCTTGCCGGACGCCTTTACTAACTCCCCCCAACTCAAGAGCGGGCTCCTGCCCTCGCCAGTATTTCACCCTTCGGGTGAAAACGCGTCACGCTTACTGGAGTCTTGAGTTGGGGGGAGTTAGTAAAGACTCAGGCTTAAGGATTTAGGACTCTTTCTTAAAAAAACAGAATTGGTTTTAAGGGAAAAGATTGGGATATTTAGTTTGAGATCGGGTCTTGGCTAGGCTTTGTTTTTTTACGTTGAATAGGGGAGTCGGTGTTTTTTTCACCACTCCCTTCGATGTTCATTAGATAAAAAGTAACACCTATTGAACTTTATTTTTTCACGGTCAGTGTTTTTTCGAAATACGGTTGGTTTTGTTTAACGCCGTAGGAGCGGACGTTGAAGTTTAGGCCGTCTTTGCTGACATCGGAATCCACCAAAAGGTAGTTGTGTTCTTTGGTGGAGACGATTCGTCGGGGGTTGTCGAGCCAGGTTTCTTGTTCGCCGGATGAGCGAAAAATGTAGCTGTGCAGGGGACTGGAGGTGACCTCATAAGTTTGATAGCCAAGCATTTCTTTTTCGATACCGACGATTTCGGAATAGTGAATGTCGCCAGATAGGAAAACCACAGGTGATGAGGCTTTCTTTAAATCACTCATCAGGTTTTTAAAATGTTTGGGGTGATCATCGATAAAAGTTTCGTTAACCTGCTTTTTTGACCCATCCTCGCGAGTGATGACGGTGGCCTTGGTGAAGAATTGTCCGCCGTTGGCTAGCCATACGGGCTTTTGGCTTTGCTTTAACTTGGCTTCGAGCCACTGGTGTTGTTTTTTGCCCCACTGGCCATAAGCGGCCTGCCCGTTGGGCTCACGATAATAGCGATCATCCATGAATAAAAAGGTCTGACCAAAGCCATTAAAACTGAAATAGACACCTTGATCGGCACGGTCATAAACCCCTTTGATTTCTTCGCCACCAAAAAAAGCGTTGAAGACTTTTTCGGCGGCTTTGCGGTTTTTGAAGTTCTTGTTGGAGTTATTGGTCCCAAAGTCGTGGTCATCCCAAACCGCTAAAATCGGAATCAATTGACGGTTTTGGAACAATGGGATTTTTCGGAAACTGTCGATGTAGCGAGTCCAAATATCAAATTCACTGGCCTCTTCTCTTTTCACAAAGTCAAAATCATCGACATAAACCTCGTCACCCAGTAGCATTAAAAAATCGGCGTTGTGAGTGAGCATTTTATCCCAAATTTTATTGCGAACATGTTCAAAGGCATGACTGTCGGACATGCAAGAACCGATGATAAAGCGACTTTTCTTTTTATTGATCTTCAGCGTTTTAAAAAGGCGCCAGTCGACAGCCTTCTTGCGCCAACTGTTGACCACGGACAGGCGGTAGGTGGTGTTCGGATTGAGGTTTTTAACGTGAATACGGTCAACCTCCCAATGAACATGGGGTCCGGTGGTCGTGCTGACAATCTTTTCGGCCTTGCTCGCATCCCATTGCAATTCATATCCGGGTTCTTCTGCCTCGACCACATAAGCCATTTTAGCAAGGCGGGGACGAAGGATATTGATAGTGGTTTCGGTGTCCGATGTCAGGGTTTGGAAAACCGACACCCAGCCTGGAGCCGAAGTGAAATCGCCCATCTCTTGTTTTTTTTGAGCCTGTTGGCAAGCCGTAAAGGTAAAAATGAAGACAAGAGCTATGAAACGCATGCGGACTCCTTGTTGAAGATGGAACCCGTTTTATTACGAATCCCTTCGACTGTCCAAACCTAAAAGCCGGCGGTTATTAAGATTTCATTGGCAAACTTGTTTTTGTCCTAACAAACCTTTTTTAAGCTCAGCGTCAGCCGGCTCAGGCCCAATCAGGCTCTTTTGAAGCAGGCGAGAGTAGCCAACACTGTAGATCGGGGGATAGGTCTCGGTTTGATTGGCTTCAAATTCAAAACGGTTAGCAAAGGCGATCAAATACATTTTTTCGCCTTTTTTGACATCACGGGCGTAGCTAATAAACTGTTCATGATAGGGGAGAAGACGCTGACACTCAGCTTCGGTTCCACACAGTCTGTCAAATTCAGCATTCCACATGTCAACCAATCGCTTCTTATCAATATTCATGGTGGCGTGAATGATACCGACCTTATGCTGTTTCGACTGGATGATGGCATCACCATTTTGTGAGGGCTGTTCGAGATAAAGACCAGCATAAAAAACATTGAAAAACAAAACGCGCTTTTGCCCCACCCCATTTAAATACAAAGTGGTATTCTGATTGTTGTCATTAACAATGGCTACCGAGTCATAAAACTCAACACCCCCGCCACATGATACTTTGGCAAAACTTTGTACAGAAAAAAGCACGCAAAAAACTACTAAAAGTTTAGACACTACCCCTCCTTGGTGAAGTCTTTCTTTAACGAAATTCGATCACGTTTTTTTAGTTAAAACAAGACTTTATAAAGGCCCAAAAAAAATCGCTGAAAAGCCCAATTGTTTCATTTTGGTGCGTCGATTGTTTGGGGACCTGTCAACAGACTGGACGCAATGTTTCGCTTTACTGAAAAATACACGGTTTCGAGGAGGCATTGATTTCGCACTATCTAAGTATGGGTCGCTGAGTGGTGGGGTAGTTTCTACTCAGGTACAATTTATTGAAATGTTACTAAAAGGGGTTCAAATGAATTGGGAATTATTTGTTTTTCCAAACAAATTAAAGGGTCATGTTTTTAAGATCCTTACAGCCTTCAGTGTTTGCTTAATAGGAGCGACCGCATTCGGACAGTTCACCATCAACAGTGCCAATCCATCACAGACGACAACAATGAACCTACCGGGCGATTCGATCCTCTATCTTCGTATTACGGTTAACGATCCTGACTACGATGATGAAGGTGAACTTTACGTTAATGGCAACGGTCCGATTCGACTATGGCCAGGCGGCAATAGTGGAAGCAACAATATGACTATGACCATCAACCTGGCCCTCAACAACACTCAAGAGGGTTACTTTATGAACGGCACCAATAGTCTTGAGTTCCGATTTGCTGGAGATCCTCTGGTTGTCGACGGATTTCGTATCGATGCTATTGAGCCGGTGACTAGTTTACCGACTAAAAATTATCAAGCTTACGATATTAATGTAGACGCACCGATTTCAGCCAACCGCAGCTTGGCCCTAGAAATCTACAAGCGTCTTGTCGGTGTGACCACGCCTATTGATAGTCCCGTGCTTGTCGATATGGAAGAGCAAATCAATGCCGGTAACTTACGAGGAGCGGCGGCTATTGCCACCGACCAACCCGGTTTTTACAACCTTGTGGTCCGCGATTTTGCCGCCCGCATGTCGACTCGCGATGAATCGATCAATGAAAATCTGAATGATTTTATTGCCACCTTTATAGGTGTCGCTCGCGATGATCTTGATGCTCGCTTATTGTTGACTGGAAATTTCTTTTATAAAGGATCGATAGACGCTCCCGTGCGCAACGATATTTATAACGACATTCTAGGATCAAACCGTCACTACGATGATTTACGAAATGACAACTACGACCTGACAGCTGTACTAACCCGCGAGAACACCCAATACATGCGCAATGGAAATGATTCTTATGTGAATCACCCCGATGCCGCCGGTGTTATCACCAGTCGCGCTTTTATGGCAGCCCACGCTCTCGATGGAACTAATCGTCGCTTGGTGGAATACACAATGAAACAATTCACCTGTAATGAAATGGAAGAATGGGCCGACGCTACCGCTTCAGACATTCGCGTCGGACGCGATATCGATCGCGCTCCAGGTGGTGAAGCTTCTAAATATCTGACGACTTGTAAATCATGTCACTCGGTGATGGATGGTTTCCGTGGTGCGTTTGCAAAATATGATTTTGATAGAAACTTTGTCGGATATGATTTTGATGCCGGGCCAGGAACTAACAGTGTGGACCGCAAAATGAATCAAAACAACAACGTATTCTCTGGAGGGTTCACAACGGTTGATAACTCTTGGATCAACAACGCTCGTAACCCGGCCAACGCCCAAAAGTTCGGTTGGAGAGGTGTCGTCGACTCGGGTGTTGGGGTGCGACAGTTCGCAACGGCAGTGGCTAACTCGCGTGCTTTTTCTAAATGTATGGTGAAACGGGTTTACCGTGAAATTTGTCGCCGACCGGTGGCGTCTTTTGAACTTGGAATGGTCGATTCGATGGCCAACTCTTTTGAGGCCAGTGGCTACAACCTGCGTGGCCTTTTTGAAGAGTTGTCAGTTCGACCCGAATGTATAGGAGCGAGGTAAGCATGAGTGGTATGAAAATGTTTAAAAAGTTTATTGTCTTTTCGATCAGTTTTGTGGGTATCGCCTTGGCTTACCAAAACTGTGGATCGCCAAGCGGGAACAGTGGTGGAGGCACAGTCGCTGCCAACTCGACCAACGGAGATATTGTGGCGATTCCGAATACAAAAACGGCATCGGTGCAACGGGCGTCGCGAGTCCTGGACAACATGGTTTCTTGTTTAGGAACCGGTCAACCAAGCAATGCCGCTCGCGATGTCTGGAATGACAACAAAGGAACAATTTCCGAGGAAGGTTTAGCAAACTCAATGACGCAGCCGATGGCCAAGACTTTGGTTTCTGTGGCCGCCGAGGTTTGTGATGATTTGTTGGATCGAGAGCGAGGCGCAGCGCCAGCCGATCGCAAGATTTTTATTGAAGCCGACTTAGATTCTGGTGGCCTAAGCAATGCCAATTTAAGAACCGCTTCAAAAAGAATTGCGCGCTCCTGCTGGGGACGTAATGCTACGGCTGACGAGTTGGCTATGATTGTTAGCGCTGTTGAGGATGCCTTTGAGGGTGAGAATGATGACGCTAACTTAACTCGTAAGAAAATGATTTATATGTGTACTTCGATGACGGCGTCGTTTGATGCCTTTAATATGTGAGATGGGGTCTTGATATGAGCGATCGTAAAATAGAACAAGAAAAACAAGCAGAATTGCAAGAAGCAAAACGCAAAGAGCTTGAGAAAAATTATGTCGACTATTGTGTCGCGCACGGACACAAGAAGCCCATGACTCGTCGTGATCTTCTTGGTGCCGGGCTGATTTCTTTTTCAGCCAGCCTCACCCTGCCAACCTTGGCCGGTATGATGGCACCACGCCGCGCTTTCGCACAATCCAGTCAATGTCCTGATGCCGCCGGAGCTTCGACGATGGCGCCGTTTGTAACACTCAACCTGGCCGGTGGAGCCGGGTTGGCGATGAACTACGTGCCCACAGATCGTGGCGGACAACTGCTACCGACCTATAACAAAATGGGCCTCGGAGACGGGCAGGTTCCCATCGAAAACGAATTTGGAAATGTGCCTTTTGCTGGAAATGGTATCAGTAAGCTACTCACCGAAATGCGAGCCGCGGCCAGCCCTGCGACCTTGGCCAACACCGCCTTCGTTGCTATTCCTGTGCGATCTCGCGATGACTTCGCGATGAATCCTTTTGATGTCTCTGGTATGGTGGCCAAAGCCGGACTGGTTGGAACCGATCTTCCCAATATGGGAACTCGTCAGTCTGACACCGGGGTTCGCCAGATGTATGCGAAGATCAAACCACCAACACCTTTGGTTGTCGGCAATTATAACGACATCGCCGGTGCTTTGGAGTTGGGTGTGCAAGGACCACTAGCCAACCTCACCGATGATCAAAAAGTATCGATCGTAAAACTCGTACAAAGACTGAGTGAATCGCAAGTTAACAAGGTCAATTCACAATCCGGAGGGCGAATGCTCGCTAACTTAGTGAATTGTGCTCTTGGTAAAAACGTCACCCTGGCGCAACAAGAGGCGCCGACTGTGGACGTCCGCGCCAATGGATCATTAGCAGCGGTCTGGGGCGTTGATAACGGAACCAACGACCGCGATCAAGATGTGGTCTTTGGCTCAATGGTTAATGCTGGACTTCTTGGAAATGCCGGTTCAGTCAGCCTAGAGATGGGCGGTTATGATTATCATAATGGGACACGAACCACAGGTGACCAACGTGATGGTAACGCCGGTCGCGTGATTGGACGCATTTTAGAAAGTGCTTCAGTTTTAAACCAAAAGGTTTTTATCTATGTGACCTCAGATGGGGCTGTGACGTCGCCTGTGAGTGACGATAGAGCCGCTCCATGGCGTTCGGATCGAGGCAGTGCTGGTATGGCCTATATTTTGGCCTATGATCCGTCAGGGCAACCACAAACCAGTGGTCACCAGATTGGTCATTTCACTGAAGCTCAGGCCGCCGATGACTCATTTATAACCGGTGGAAACCCCGAGCTTGCAGCCAGTGCCGCGTTTGCCAACTATTTGAAATTTAATGGAAGAATGGATTTATTAAACCCAGTATTAGGAAGCACATTCAGTTCTTCTGACCTGGCGAAGGTGATTAAATTTGGATAATCATCTTTAACAGGGTTATAATTTTGGGTAAGGGGTTCTTTAAAATGCGTACGTCTTCTGTGATAGGATATATCGTAGCCAGTTTGGTGCTGATTATGGGCTACCAAAACTGTTCGGGGGTTCACGAAAGTGATTCTTCGTTAAGTTCATTTGAAGCTTGTAATCTCGTCTTGAAAGACGAGTTTTCAAACGGCTACCATAACTTTTTAAAGCAGAACTGTAACAGTTGTCATGTCAACGCAGGGACTGGAAACGGAGCCTTTGGTGACGCTGATCTCGATATTGCCTTTGACGCCTTTAACGTTCGTGGTTACGAGCTTGTCGAAGAACGGGCGCTTGATACCAACCATCAACCTCCTTATACTGGACCACAGCACCAGGCTGCCATTGATATTCTTGATGAAGGATGGTTGGCCGCCAAAGCGCAAGCCGATCTTTGTATCGCCAATGCTGGTGTGACCGTCGACAACGATGTTGATGAGGGCATCATCCCCAATGATCCGCAACCGACAACCCATTCTATTGAAACATACATCAAACTTATTCAGGCCGACAAAGACGGCACCACGATTCAATGGGATCTTGGTGATGAAATTCTATTGCCCAATGGCTTGTCGTTTCCAAACGCTCGACTGGAGATTGAAGTCACCGCATTGTCGAATGTCACGGGCGAGAAAAGTTACGTCATCAGCAATCCAAAACTGCGGGCTGGCGATCAAGCTCTTCACTTTCAATATTTTGGTGTAAAAATCAACAATCAAGTGGTTCGAGAAGCCACCAGTTTCCATCAGCTCAATCGTAAAGTTCCCGCCAACCAGGAGCGAGATCTTGCGACCAGCTCATTAACTTTTCGTTATGATATTCGCTCCACCGATACCATCTCGGTTCTGATTGGAGATTTAAAAGCAGTGACATTTAACCCTCCGACGTTTGCCGATCTTATTGCTCCGGCTGGGGTGTTTGGTGCCAACTGCATGAGCTGTCACGACGGGGGAGCCGGGAATCCACAAGCCGGGTTTGATATCTCTTCACGCAACGCGGTTTTATCTCAACTGATGGTGGCTCCTTATGCTCCCAATAACTCGGAGATCTTTAAACGCATGAACGACAGTCAGCGTCCGATGCCACAAAGTGGCTTGTTGCCCGATGCCGACGTTGAACAGGTTCTTTGGTGGATTCAAGATGGGGCTCGCTAAGAGTAATCCATCCTGTTATGATCCGGTTTTCCAATTTTGATCGCCTTCCTGTCTTTAAAATTGATGGCCGTAATGCACGGCCTCGGTTTGATTCAAAAGTCCAAACGCCATGTCTTTGTTGAGTTCTTCAGCCTGTAGCCAAAGGTCAATATTTTTCTCTTCCATAAAAATAGGACACCGATCATGGCCCACCTCTTCGATCTCTTTGGGTGGGTCGGTGGTGATAATGGCAAAGGATTGAAAACCTATTTCATTGTTGGCGGAATGCCATTCGTCGTAAATCATGGGAGCCCACATGATGGGACGCTTTTGCGGTGAAAAACTGACCAGTGTTTTCTTACCGTCTTTTTCGACCCACTCAAAAAATTTCAAAAATGGCAACAGACCATGGTTTTGTAAAAAGAGACTTTTCCATGTTCGCCTCGCCAGTAGCGCGTCTTTACGGGCATTGAAAACGTTGTATTTTGAAGGGATCTCTTCCGAGGAATGGGCTGGCCGAACCCGGTAGCGCATGGGTTTAATAATTCTTTCTCCGTCTTGCATGACGATGACCGGAGCAAAGTAGCCCGGATAAATGCGGCCATCATCGGCGGCCTCTTTAAATGGCGAGCTACTGGGTTTTCTTTTAAGCCCCAATAGTTTTTTGATCTCTTCGGGCTCCTTTTTCTCAACTTTCTCTTGCAGCTCTTTAAATTGCACAAAATCCTGAGTCGAAACGCGAGCCCCAAAACGGCTGGCTAATTTTTCTAAATCTCTTTCCACTTGAACTGAAAAACACATGCTGTCTTTGTTTCACTTTCTAGTTCCGTTTAGCAAGGACTCTTTGCGGCAATCCGTGGCGGGTGCAAGCTCGATCCGATAGCCTCTGCGCCATTGTAAACCGCCTTCTTTCAATAGGCCGATGGCACGGACCCCTGGACCTAGTGTCCGATTTTCGTTGACATACTTACATATAACTTACATATTGAAGAAATCAAGTGAAACTTCTTTTATTACGGGGACCTATGAACACAGCTTCAGCGTTGTACGAGCTCAATGCCCACTCTCTCATCGGCCAGGCTTCTTTGCAGCTTACACCGCAAGAGCCCCTGAACACGCCGATCACAAGGCTTAATTCCTTCTTGGCCCCTTTGCAGTGGCGAGGGCAAATCAGCGAGTGGGGTGTGCCAGCGGGCTCGGTGGCACGCTTGCTGCCAGCCATTGTTGGCAAGGCATTGAATTTAGAATGCCTGTGGATCAGTGACCAAAGCTCAGCCCAAATTTATCCCAATACCTGGACCGGCTTAGGCTTTAATTTAAACAACCTGCATTTTCTGCAAGACCCCAACCCCTTAGCCAGTCTGCGAACCGTGGTTACAGAAAACACCTTTCCGTTTTTGATTGTCGACTGCAAGCATCGCTTACAAAAATCGGATTTGCACTTCCTAGCACAACACTGCCGGCAGCAGGGGAGCACCTTGTTTTTGTTTCGTCATTTCTACTTGAGTAACAAAAACGGCAATCCTTTTTCACAGCAAAGACTGAATAGTTCCTACAATATGGCTCGCCAAAGCTTTCAACTTTCTAAAATAAAAGGCCCTGGAGCAAAAAAACATCTGCACTTAAAACTCTCTGAGGTGTTGTGTGGCTGATTTAATATCCCTGTTTCGCTATGACCAATCGGCAGGTGCTGATTTCCTGCCTTATGTGATCTTTCACACCGAAAACCCCGAAAGCCTGCAGTGTTTATCCCCAGATATTATGCAGCTGACAAACCACACCTATGTTGCCGATTTACACATTGTCGAAGTGTACTGGCGACGCGTTGCTGAGCAAAAAGGTTTGGGTGTTAACGAGCTTTTAGAAACCGTCATCAAACAAAACATCAAAGGATGTCATCTTAGTTTGTTTTGCCAACACCCCTTTCAAGGCCTGGTATTTTTCAATCATTTGAGAAACTTAGAAAGTCGGGGTTGCTTCCGTAGTGATTCTTTATTTTCTAAAAAAGTTTATCAGAACATGGGTTGGTATCCTTGGTTTTTAAGTGCTCGGCAAATCAATGATTGCCTGGAAAAATCTCAGTGCTTACAAAAACAGCGAAAAAACTTTTCATCACAACTGGGACGTTTGTCACGCTTTGTGGAACGTATGGATTTACGTGAGTTTTCAAGCTTAAAACAGGCCCATTTTTTTGAGGTTTCTCGTCGCTTTAAAGGTTTTATTGGTTTGCTCTGGAAATGGACTTTTCCCTTAGAACAGAACACCACTGAAGCCATGGATAACAAGCAAGCTTCGCTTTTAACATTTCAGCACTATGAAAAACTGCAGGGGTTTCCCTGGTGCCCCCACTTTGTGGAAAGTCCGGCCCAGGTCAGTCAACTCTTGGAATACCCCGTCTCGGAGTGGGAGGCTTTGCAAGGTCCGTTGCTGGCTGATCTCGAAAAATTGAGCCTTCTCGAAAAAGTCAGGCCTCCTTATAAAATTCTTGAGCTACAGTGGAACCTGACATTGTTTGATATGTCACAAGTGGAAAAAACTTTAAACTTCAAATACCCGTTGTGCTTAGAGCATGAGCGAGACACCGAGTTTGCCACTCTTGAAAAACAACTGCAGTTTGCTTTCGATCAATTCCGCGCCGATTTACAGGCGCGCGACCAAGAGCTGCAGTGGGTGAACACCCCGTTAATCATCGGTTGGAGCCTTGAGGTCCGTCGTGGTTTGATTTTAACAGAAAAAACAGAGTGGCTGGATTTACAAGATCAAATGCAAAAACTGCATCGTCAAGAACTGGTGAGTTTAACCAATAAAGTCCGCAGCGGTATTCAATCTTACAAAGTCCACGAAACTTTTATCCCAGGATTTGACTTTTCGCAAAAAGATCTTCTCGAGGAGATCGAAGCGGTCGAGCAAGAACAGCTGTTACAAGGCCCTCGTCCGTTTTATATTTTACCCGAAGAGGAAGAACTGGACCCAAAGCTTATTAAACAACAGCAGTTCTTAGACCGCACAAGTTCGGACTGGTGGAACCGATGCGATGCTCTTGATTCCTATCGCGACTGCTTTCTTTGTGAATTGCACAACCAAGAATTTATTTTCGCATACCGTAACTATCAAGGAAAATGGTTTCGCTATGGCCTCTGAGGCGGTGCATGAATGGCTTTGCAAAACCAACTTCAGTTTTCTTATGGGTGCCTCGCACCCGCAAGCTTTATTGGAGACGGCTATAGCCCTGGGTTACTCTTCTCTATGCATCAACGACATGGATGGCTTGTACGGGGCGGCTCGCGCTTACAACGACTTGAATGTGATCAAGCAAAAAAACGGCAAGAGTTTGAAGTTGAACTATGGTGTCGAACTTCACATTCAACCGGATCATCATCAACCGGTTTTAAAGCAGCGAACCTTAGTTCTGAATGCCTTAAGCTGGCAAGGTTACAGAAATCTTTGCCAAATTGTCAGCCAAGCCCATCGTCACACGAAAGATAAAGCTTGGTTGAGCGTTAATGATCTCCTGGAAAACTCGTTACAGGATATTTTTGCTATTGTGCCAATGCGGGGAGGCTTGGATCATCTGCACCACAGCCGACAAGAGTTGACGGCTCTTAAAGACAGTCTGCCAGAACGTCTTTTCTTCGCGGTTAGCAAAACTTTTAACACTCGCTCAGATGCCAAGATAAAGACGGCGTACAGCCTGGCCAAGGCTTATGACTTGCCCACCTTATTTTCACAAGACGTGTTTTTTTCCCATCGCTCCGAAAAAGCTTTTCACGACTTATTGACCGCTATTAAGCAAAACAAACGGGTGGATCAATGCTTGCCTTTTCATTTGCCCAATGGCGAACGCTCTTTTCATAGTGCCGAGCATTTTTTTAAAATTTATCGCAACTTTCCAAACTTTCGTAAAACTCTCACCACCATGAGTGATCTCAATGATCGCGCCGATTTTTGCCTGTCACAAATTCGTTACCACTACCCAAAGGAGTTTATTCCTGACAATCACACGCCACAATCCTATCTTGAACTCAAAACTTGGCAAGGAGCCAAAGCTCGATATGGTGACAACATTCCATCAAAAGTGGTGACGACAATCGCTCGCGAACTGGATTTGATTGAGGATTTGGGGTTTGCCGATTATTTTTTAACGGTTTGGGATATCGTCGCTTGGGCCCGCTCGCAAGACATCCTTTGCCAGGGGCGGGGATCGGCCGCCAACTCATCGGTGTGCTTTGCTCTCGGCATCACCTCCTGTGACCCGTCTTTGTTTGATTTATTATTTGAACGCTTCGTCAGCAAAGAACGAGGCGACCCGCCCGATATTGATGTCGACTTTGAACACGAAAGACGGGAAGAGGTGATTCAATATATTTATCAACGCTATGGACGTAAAAAAGCCGCTATGGTCGCCAATGTTATCACCTTCAAAAGCAAAGGTGCTTTGCGTGCCGTTGGCAAAGCTCTGGGCGCCCCAGAGACTTTATTAAAGCAGGCTTCAGACCTGTGTCGAACGGTGGCGTTTCGCCGTGAAAGTTTAGGGGTGGTTTTAAAAGAGGTCGAAAAGAAAGGCCCTCGCACTCCGTTGCCCGATTTTTTTTCTTGGCCGCTTTGGGAGAAGTTTGCCAATCAACTTTATGGTTTCCCGCGCCACCTCGGTTTGCACTCTGGTGGTTTTATCATCTCACAGCACGAAATTGATCAATTGGTTCCACAAGAGCCGGCCTCCATGCCCGGCCGTACTGTCATTCAATGGTGTAAGGATGACATCGAAGAGTTGGGATTTTTTAAAATTGACTGTTTATCCTTGGGAATGCTGACAGCCTTGCGCAAATGTTTTGCCTTGGTCAAAGAAAACTATGGCACAGATTTAAATCTTTACAATCTCCCCCAAGAAGACCCGGCCACTTACAGTATGATTCAAAAAGCCGACACCGTCGGCGTCTTTCAGATCGAATCACGGGCGCAGATGTCGATGCTGCCTCGCCTTAAGCCCAAGACCTTTTATGATTTGGTTATTGAAATTGCCATCATTCGCCCTGGCCCCATCCAAGGCAATGTCATTCATCCTTATTTAAAACGACGAGATGGTCTAGAGCCGGTGACCTATCCTGACGACAGCCTCAAAGAGGTTTTATCTAAAACCTTAGGTGTGATCTTATTTCAAGAACAACTGATGCGAATTGCTATAGCCCTAGGTGACTTCACGGCCGGTGAAGCCAACGAACTGCGCAAGCACATCGGCTCGTGGAATTCTAAAGCCTTCAGTCGCAACCTCAATCCCTACATTCAAAAACTGTTCAACGGCCTTAAGCGACGCAAGGTGAGCCCAAGTTTTACAAAACAAATGGTAGAGCAGATGAAAGGCTTTGCCGAATACGGCTTTCCGGAGAGTCACTCGATTTCCTTTGCTTTTATCGCCTATGCCTCCTGCTATTTAAAATGTCATTATCCAGCGGCCTTTTTTACCGCTATTTTAAACTCTCAACCCATGGGGTTTTACTCGCCCCACGCTTTATTACAGGCCGCCAGACGAGCACAGGTGGCAGTTTTGCCAATTTGTGTGAACCACTCCACCTGGGATCACCAACTGGAAAAGGTGCCGCAAAAACCAGGACGTCCGGATATCTATGCCATTCGATTGGGATTTCGCTTGGTCTCAGGCCTCAGTCAAAAATCTATCAACGAGCTCACAGAAGTACGACAACAACATGGTCCTTGGAAAAGTTTTGACGACTTTATCCAAACCACAAAGATTTACCGTGATGATTATTCCGCATTAGCCGCGGCCAACAGCTTTCAGGTTTTTGGACTTTCGCGCTTTGATGCGATTTGGCGAGCCGAGGCGGTCCCCTATAAAAAGATGATTGATATCGAGGAACGCCAACTGCAGTGGAAAAGTAAAAACACGTTTGAAAAAGCGCAGATGGACTTTCGCTCAACTGGGACCACATTAGAGACCCATCCGGTACAAGTACTGCGCCAAGCTTACTGGCATTATCCTATTGATAAAAAATTAGTGTCGTTGGCTCAGGATTTAGAACGGATCAAGGTCAATGCCCATGTGCACGTTTTTGGCATGACTCTTATCAAGCAAGCTCCACCTTCGGCCAAAGGCATGGTGTTTATCACCCTTGAGGATGAGTCTGGTTTTATTAATTTGGCCTTCACACCTCAGGTGTATAAGAAGTTTTACTCGCAAATTGAAGGGCAGGGTTTTCTTTGTATTAGCGGGCGTTTACAAAAAGCCTCTAATTATCACTCCATACTGGTCAGCGACGTGCATCCCGAAAAACGGGGAGACATCCACAGTCTCCATAAAGACGCCACCACAAGCTCGCAAAATGTACTTAATATTAAGCCAAGAAATTACTATTAAGAAATGCAGGAACCAAAATCTTATCCAATGTAATTAACACTTTTAAGTTCTTTTGAATTCAGTTTTTTAGAGCCTTTCGTAAAAACTTGATAGCGATACCGTGCGACTAACAGATAAATCTTGTCAGTCATTCCCTGGGGCAATACCTCAAAAACGGCTAACCACCGATGCATACCGCCCAGAATATAAAAAATTTTGAACACTGCTTTCGATCGTATGAATCGACGATTGTTTTCAGTGTCTATAAAAACCAGGGTGGAAAGGTTTTTTCTTTCTTCTTCGGATAGATAAGACAGAGCGAGAGACCCCTGTATGGGTGAAAATTTTAAATTCTTTGGTTGATCATGGCGCATAGCATATTTAACAAAACCGATGCATAAAGGGCACTGACCATCAAAGAAAACAATATTCACAGGAACTCCTAAGTCTACGATCACACCGACGCTGGTCCGTTAAAGCCCCGCGCTTGCAACGTCTTAATCAATATATTCCAGGCAATTCCTTAAAATGTACAACACTTTCGTTTGTAGCAATTTACACAATTATTGAATGAAAAATCCAATCATTAAAAGACCTTGAGACGTCGAAAAGCAGTGAAGTCATTAGCCGCTCTGCTATCCTCTGATTATTTTTTTGGGACATAGCCGAGGCAAATTGCCCCGATAGCAAGGTTTTGTTTTTGAAAATAAAAATACCGGGTTCCCAGCGTTATAAAAGCGGCACAAATGTTGCTGAATATAAAATAAATAGGAGGTCTGTATGGACTTGTTTAGCAACAATCATCAAGAATGGCTTACTTTAAGAACCCGCGGTATCGAACTGAGCAACAGTGAGGTTAAGTTTGTTGTCTCTACCTTTCGTCCTCTGTTTGACCAGGCACCTTCCAATTCTCATTTTATCTTTACGTTGACGGCCAATGGTCGGGTCATGAAAGGGGCTCTTAACATCAATTCGGAACTTCAGACGTTTACCAGTGAAACCTATTCGTCCAATGTTTTTAGAACCTGTACTGAGATCAAAAAAGATATTCAAAGGAAAATGAATTTCTGGAGAGACTCAAAACGGTTCCAATTATCAGGGCCAATAACACAAAGGATGTAAAAAATGCTGGAAACCGCACTTCAATTTTTTTTCGCTGTTGGACTGCTCCTCTTTCTTTTACCATTCATGATAATAGTGGTTTTTCTATTAACCAAAATGTTTGGACGGCAGCAGTAACAGTAAGACCTGGCCATCTTAGCAAAGATGGCCGTCGAGAGGATTAATAATTGTTTCTGATCGGAGGACTATCACTGTCGCCACTGTCTGAATGCTCACCGTTGTCATCGTCGGAGGGAAGGGGAGTGGGATTACCAGTGGAAATGCCAACGTCATCACCGGGTGCGATCACAGCCGGATGATCGGTTTGATCCAGATAACCTCCAGGACAGCGGTTACTTTCATCGACTTGGAAAATCACATCAACTGCCAAATTAAAATAACTGTCTTCGCCGTCATAGCCCTGACCGAAAGTCAAATGATGAGCGATCTCACCGGGACTATCCAAAAGGGCTTGATAAGGCCCGGTCATTAGAACCGCAGAGCGCAGATGGGTCCCATTTCCGAAAGCATCATTTTCTTCAGCATGCACAATGTGACAAGCGTTAATAGCGGCAATGCCATGGTGACGTAAACTTTGAATCTCACCCTCTTCACTGACACCGTTGCGGTTTTCATCAACCCAGATTTTTAATTTCTCGCTATAAATGTCTCCATCCCAAGGCCCCACATAGCGGTTTTCGACATAGTCGGATTGACAATTTTTACCGGCAAAGGCCTGCAAAGCATAAAAGCCGTTTTCATATTTTTTCCCACCAATGGTTATATTGTCACCGAACATTTCGGTAGAGCTGGTGACTTGACCATCTTCGCCTGGAACCACTAAAAAACCATCCGTGGCCTTCAGTCGCACATCATGATTAACACGGGGATCGGGGTCGGTACCGGCATTGTAATCAACATAATCACCACCCAACCAGGCTGAGCGATGGGCTTGCCCCTGGTCGTCAGCATCGGCCAAGGCCGCCATGTTAAAAAAGGTTCCCCAGCGCACACTGGAAGTTTTGATGCCATTGCCATCCAAGTCGATGACAATCGGGGTGTATTGTGATGATAAAATCGTCCCGTCGACATCGTGAGATAGGATATTTTCCACCAATTGCACAGCCCCATCGATAGGAGAAAATTCATAACCCTCCACCTCAGCGGGAAGGCTTAGATTTTTGGTCACATCATGAAAGTTTTCGTGCACTTTACAGACGTTAAGGATGTTATCGATTGACGAATCGATCTCTCGTCCACGCACCGTCCCTTCACTCAAACGCACAATATCATGTTGCATCTGACCCGAGCGTAGGTCCGCCATATAAAGCTTAATAATTTGCGGCTCATCGTTATCATAACTGGGTACTTCTTTAAAAAGGCGATTGGCATATTCACCAACAAATCCTTGTCCATCAGCACAACGCCCAGGCTTACAGTACCCATAATACATATAGTGAATCATATGCTTCAAAAATCCCAAACTCTTGTTGGCAAACTCTTTAGAGAGTTCAAGATCTTTCTGCGTTACTTTAATAAAATCATATTTCCCATTGGAAATTTTAAAATTTTGCGGATCAACTTGAATGGTTGAAAAGAAACACTTCTCACCGGTGCGATACTGACGCGCCACCTCGGTATTGTCAGCCGTGTAGTAGGCATGTTTTTTCCCATATTTGGAACCCATTTTATCACCAACAGGAATGTAACTGGTGCCACCATTGCTGCGACTCAAAACCGCACGATCGTTGGCCCATTTGGCTAGTACATCGTGTTTTTTACCAAAAGAGTAAGAGAACTTTACCGGCACAGTTTGTCCACTTGGATCGGCGGCCGCCTCGTTCAAAGCCATTTGCCGCTCCATCTCGTACAGACCTTCTTGGGTGCAATCTCGCACTGGAATTTCTAGGGCTTCAGCAATCGAGTTGACATGAAACGGCCGCGAAGCGGGTAGTGCATCTTGGGCACTATCAACCCCACCGACGACATCGTGGACATTGAAATTGTTTGCAAAAGCTGAAGATTGCAAGGCTCTTAGCTCAGTGGAGCTCGGACCCGCTCCCGCGTCACAACCGGACTGCAAGGTCAATAAACCAATATAAGCGACCGTTGATAGAGAGGCTTTAAAAAAATTCATTCTCACTCCAAACACTTTAAAGTACCACATCGTTCATTGGGTAAGGTTTCTATTTCTCTTCACTGACGTTTTCAGGAAGCAGGACTTTGATCGGTGTCATATCCTCAAACTCTGAAGATAATTCTAGAAAAAATCAAAATTTCGACCCGATTTGAAACAAAATCTTCGGTTTTCGTTATGAATTCGACAGAAATCTGAAATTTCAATATTTCACTGGAAATGGTCTCGTTGCGTTTTGAAAGAGAGCGATAAATACAGTTTAAATGGGGCAAAGCCAGTTGGACCTTCTTAAAGATATTTAGAAAAATACAATTTTACTGCAATTATGCATCAACAGCCTTCAACAGAATTTAAGTATTGTCAGGATCTAGATACAAAAAAGGAGCATCGCTTGAAAAAACTAATAGTTAACACGTCCATATTCGCCATTCTTACTCTTTTCACTCACCAGGGACACTCAGCCGCCGATGATGGTGGCCTGTTTTTAGAGCCTGGAGTAACTTACCAATTCAATACAGAAGACCAAACTGACGTTCGTGGTTTAGGCTTAATGATGCGATTGGGCATTCACATTGATGAATTGATGTTTCTCGCTGCTGACGCCCGCTACAGCTTCTTAGAATACAGTGATGACACTGCCAATTTTGAAAGTGATGCGACATCATACAATTTGGCGCCCACTTTTGGTCTTCAAATGAGAGATGTTGGCCTAAGAGCATGGGCCAGCTGGATCGTACTAGGGAACCTTGATCCAGACACCAACAATGGGACCAATATTAAGCTTGAAGACGCACAAGGCTTTCGCGTCGGTGGTGGATTTCATATTCATAGTTTTTCAGTTAATTTAGAATTCGAACGCATCAATTATAACGATTCCTCGATCTCATCGACAATCATCACCACTCCGGGGGCTTACGAATTGGAATCGGACGCTTGGATTGTAAGCGTTTCAGCCCCCATCGAAATTTAAAACCGAAACACCCAAAGTTTTCAAAAAGGACAATCCTTGCTCTGACCTTTAGTCTTTGAGCGGGGATTTCCTTTTCATCGAAACCATGTTTTAAATTCGTCACTAACAGGCGGAGGCTTCGAAACTAGATAAATTACCAGACCGATGATGACAAGCCCTACCTTACACCTAACTTATAAGGTAAAATGGCAATCATGCATCGATTAGGTATAGTAAAACTCAGCCTTTTATCATTCATTGTTATTGCCTCAGCCCCAGCTGAAAAAGAAATAAATCTCAAACCACTAACTGTAACTTGGGAAGAAAACGCCCAGCCGCTGGCAGTGAGTTTAAGGGGAGAGGTCGTAAAAATAACCAACCAACAAAAGTTAAAACTTCCGAGAATCAAGTTTCCTCAAGAAACTCTAAAACTTTTAGTCATACCGGCAAATGAAAAGTTCGCGCCGTTCTGGCTCCCTACCAAGGACAGCTCCAACACACTGGTCATCAAGTACGATCAATTTAAAACAATCAAAGAATCTTCAATATGGCTTTGGGGGCAAACGCCAAAAAGCCACTGTCGTGGAAACACCTCGATAGCGTTTCGATTTCTGAACAAAAAAAGTGTTTACAAAAGTGTCTCAGGATTGTTTGCATGGGAAGTCAACAAGGCGGATTTGCCGGACAAACCTGTATTGTATGCCGTAGCTCATCTGACTCTTGATGAACCAAAAAGGCTAAGCTCTGCTGTTTTTGAAAAAGCCAGTCCCGAGCAATATTTCAAATGCAAAGTTTATCATGGCGGCGATTGCTCCCATGTTTTCGAATTTAATAAAGAAATTGATGGGTACCGGTTTGAAGTCACTATCGAACCATCGAGGACTCCCAAATTCAAAAATTGTCCGATTTAGTGATTATTTAAGACCGTCATTGCACATCTGTATAACTTTCGCTTGGTTCATATAGTACCGATCGACTGCCGATGCGGTGGTACTGATAACGGCTGCTACACCGACCAAAAACGTCGAATTTGTGGTAACGGAAGGGAAAGTTCCGATGGTGCAGCCCGAGGCTCCCGACTGAACACCGGCATAGCCAATCGATGATCCAACAACCCCGGGCGTGCTCTCCCTCCAAGTTTTAAAACCCGGACAGTTACCCGCACAGTTACAAGGACGTCCATTGTCGGTATTGAGGCAAAGATTATCATTGTTAAAAGCCGTTTCACCAGGGATAGGGTTGGGATTGTCATCGGTTCGTACACGATAAATAAGTTCACCCACCGGAGCGAAGCCAGTGCCTACAAAATTGCCTGGAAAAGCTCCAAATTCCGTTCGTGTCGCTATGGCCGCAGAATAATATGAATTTAATAGAGCAAAACCTTCTTTTTGTCGCGCCTTAGCTTGGAAGGTTTTATAAGAGGGGACTGCAACAATGGAGAGTATTCCGATGATTGCAACCGTGACCATCAGTTCGATCAACGAAAAACCGGCTTGATCTTTCACTAGATTTTCCTTACTTAAAAGTGGAGTCAATATTATTTCGTAAACTCTTAACCAGTCTAGCAAGTCGAAGAAGTTTCATATAGAAAATACTATTCAAATGTCTTAAATCTTGACCAAGCCATGACTAGTGTCGCCTCTCTAACTAAATAGAAACTGTAGATTTCCCTTTTATTGAAGTATCTGCTTGCGACCTATACCTTGGTCCTTAAGGCAGCAAAAAAACTTCAACTTTAAAGGGGCTGATCGGAGGCCAACAACAGACATCGACATGGATCATCTTTTGATTTCATAACATCATTAACTAAAGGTAAAGAAATTTCGGACTGTATAATCCTCAGTAGATTTCGCAATAGTTTTACGTCTTGATTTGCAACAAATGGGAACCACCTTCGAAATATAAGGTCTACGGTGATGGTCGTAATTTTGCATTCTAATTCAGAAAAGAGGGGGGCCCATGGCACTTTTAAAAATGTTTTTCCTGCGCAGTCTATTATTTTCGATATTATTAACTTCGACCCTTGCGAATGCGAGCGGTCAAAATCGAGTCAAAGTGAAACATATGGTTTTTCACAAAGATGGAGTCGTTTTTGTCTATGTTACGAATCCTACTTCGGGAATTAATGGGAATATCCCTACTTGTGGTACACTCACTAGCAACACTAATCGCTACGCTACTAGTGATCGCAATACGATTTCAGCCCTTCTGATGGCTCAAACCACAAAAAGTGAAATCAATGTTAATGGAGCAAACAATTGCAGTGTCTGGCCTGATACCGAGAGTGTCCACAGTATTACAGTTTTCTAAATTGTTTCTTTGCCCGATAATCGATTTGAGGTTTTTATGACTCACTTATTTCATCGTTGTACATTTTTGATCTGTTTCATGGCCTTTTTGCTATGGACTTCTTTAGCCTGGTCTCAGGGAAATTATCCTGGGCTCGTTTATAGTGGCACCGAACTCTTTGCGACCCCTGCTGAAGCTTTAGACTATATAAATTGGCTGGAGGACCAGTACGGGATTTTAGATTTTGATGTTGATATCACAGTCGGCCTCAACAACCACTTCACGGATCCATTGAGTGACTTTAACACTCGATTCAATGGCGCCCTCGGTGTCAATATTTATGAAACAACCTCTGGATCCTGGCTTTTTGCTGACTACACCCTTGGTGATATCAGATTCCGAGCTATTGATGAGCCAATCAGCGGACAACCAGTGACTTTTTATAGCGCACGTATGTTCTTCTACAATCGCCTTCCAAATATTCAAGTTCTTGGAGCAAAAAACTACCTTAGTCCAACCGGTGGAACTCTTCTTGAAACCCAATTTGAGCTGATTCGAGAGAAGGCCAGCAACCAGAGTTTTTTGATTAATCAATTGAGACTACTGATGAGTAGTCCAATAGCGAAAGACCCTTTCTTTCGATTTGGATATCGCGAGGTCAAAGAAATCGTTCTCATTGAAGACAGAGGCGCACGTATTGATTACCGTGGATCACCCAGTCAATATTCGATTGCCGAAAACACCATCTACATCAATCGATTTGATTTACAGAACTACGGCTTTGTTGTCCTTTTTCATGAAATCATGCAGGCCGGCCTGATAAACGCTCGTAATCGAGGCGTAATCAATGATGTCACATTAAATAAAATCATGAATATAAACACTCGATATTTTTCAAACATTCAAGGCTACGTTGGGGAGTTTCCGGGAGATGACATCGTGAAAGGCAAAGCTTTTGGAATTGGTTACACATATCGCATATTTCATCAATACTATTCTCAGCTTTCTTCGAGTGAGAAAAATAATGCTGATCAATTTTTCGGGGATATTCAAGGTAATATTATTATTAGTCGATTGGAACTCACGAACATTGGTTATTACGATATGCTGCTTGTCGGGAAGGTTCCAGGAACCAATACTCCAGTTTCGATCAATACAATTGACTCATTCACTCAATCATTTACCAACAGTAATAGCACCGTGATGAGAGAAATTCGAGATGTCTCTGTAAAGATCGATAAACGTATTAATAACGAAAGCCTGAGTGTTGTGATTCCTAGTTTTCTTTAAAATGTATGATTAAGCTTTGAGTGCTTATGACAAAAGATAAAGATGATGAATGGTGGGTTCCTTGATTTCAAGCGAGTAATAATTTTTTTGCCGATAATTTATATTATGTCACATAAAGTATGTATCGTATTGATATTACTAAGGTTAACTAAAATCTTTCAACCTAGATCTTTCTGTTACTAGATCCATTGGACTTCCTTAAACCAAACGATGACCCATCATTTCTCACTGATACCTGACAGTGGAATACTCTGAACCGTTTTGTTCGGTTTTGCATAGGATAAGCGCGCCAGTCTTTGGGTTCTATGATAACTGTCCAAACCAGAAACAGCCACAGTTGCCAATGCCTCCAGGTCAACATACCCATCATCCATAATAGCATCCTCGGCGATAAAGACTTTTTGAATTTCAGCGATGATAATTTTAGTGTCATTATGGGTAACGTCTATCGTTTCAACGACTTTCAAACCAATTTGCACCCTTGATTCTTCAACAAACGGCGCTGGAAAATCCTTCCATGCCTCGGTCAAGCCCACCTTTTCAAACTCATTTTCAGCGCGTTGGTAACGAGCGCTGGTCTGATGCGATGGACGATAGATACCATCGTGCACATGGTTGATTGTAAGAAACCCGGTGGCCTCGATATTCATTAATGTATGCCGGGGCGACGCTGATGAATGGGGTCGTAAAACAAACCCCATAAGTGGCGGCCGGGCCCCCAAATGGAAACAAGAACTGATCATTGCAAGATTACTTTTCCCAATGCCATCACAAGTTGCCACCAAATTTGCCGATTTGTATCCAGACAGACTGTTGATCAAGCGCACCCAGGGTCTTTTGCCAAAGTTTTCCGATTCTTCTTTCAAAATTGTTTTATAAACCATGACATTCTCCTAGTGGTTTCTATTTATCTGTATTCGAAAAGGTCCTTTGAATATCACTGACTTTAAGACCTTTCCTTTTTGTAAAATTTGGATCTGTTGAGATAGAAAAAGGCGCCGACAGGCTTTGACGGTTCTTTGGTGCTGACCTTTCCATTCAGACTCCTTGAAAAAAACGCGACTCAATTGTGAAGGGCAATAGTTTTTGTGAGGATTCTGTTTTAAGGTTTCAAATATGACACTTTCTAAGCGGCTATCGCGTTTGTCTAACCTTTCTTGGGAGCATCTCTGACTGCAATACTTCACTTGTAAGCTTTTCTCTAAGCGTTTTTTATTTAAAATGGGAAGCCCACATGACAAACAATGTATGCCGTTTTGTTGCAAAAAGACTCCTATCTTAAGCTTTCCATCAATTTAGCACACGCTGGTTATTTGTTCAAGCTTTCTTGAACTTAAAGGCTTTAAGAAACCCCAAAAGTCATCGGTTCAATCGATGCAAATCGGAGAATTAGTAAACGGATCGTCTCAGAAAATGGACCGCCAAAGACCGAATATTGGCCCTCACCGATTGTGCAGGAAACTTCACACTTCCACCCTTTCAAATCCGGCATTTGCCTTGTTGTTGTCTAGCTTTTCGAGTAAAAAGCCAACATGAAGCGCGCTCCATTGTTTGTTCTTGTTGTGCTGGTTGTTATTGTTTTTTTGATTTACCAGTTTTTCCCTGCCGCCAAACAGCCCCCTGTGGTCATTGCTGTTTCAGCGTTTCACTCCAGCCTGCTTCCTATTGTCGCCAGCAAAAAAGATTTTTTTTCTAACCATGGTCTTAATGTTGAGCTGAAGGTGGTTGAATACGGAGCCGTTGCCATAGACCTTCTAAAACAAGGAAAGGTCGACTACGCTGTTGGCTATACCACGCCCGTCGTGCTCGCGTTGGCTGAAGGTTTTGACTTCAAAATATTAACCCAATTGCACCGCGCCGCTAATAATACTTTTCTGGTTTTACGCAAGACCAACGCTATCCAAAAATTTGAAGACTTAAAAGGACGCCGGATTGGCCTGATAAAAAACACCAACGCCGAATTCTTTTTAAATCTCCTCATCCAACTCAATTATCTTGAACGAGAGGATATTCAAGTTGTGTACTTTGAAGGAGACCAACATATCAAGGCCATCCTTGATGGTTTGGTGGATGCAATAATTGCCTGGCACCCCAGAGGCGACGAACTGGTTGCCGGTCATCATTCCGAGTTTGAAATTATCACCTCCCCGCTTTATTCAGATTATTCTCTACTGGTAACCAGTCAAAACAGACTATTGAACCACCCCCAGGAAGCAACATCCCTCCTGCAAGGCCTTCTAGAAGCTCAAGCTTTTTTCGAAGAGAACAAAGACGCGGCTTACGAAATCACTCTCAATAAAATCGGTCAAGTTTCGACTCCCGACAATTTGTCACGCTGGAAGGATATTTCTTTTATTATTGAATTCACAAATGTATTTCACTCAATGCTAGAGGCAGAACTTGAATGGGCCTTTGCTCGACAGAAGAAAAAAGCTCCCGCTGTGGAGTCCTTCATTGAGTCAAAACCTTTAAGGGACTTAGAGCCTGATCGTGTTATATTGGAATGAGGAAATTCACCCTACCAGCTCCCAACCTGCAATGGCGAATTTACCTGCCTATTTTACTGGTGCTGACCAGTGGGTTGGCTGTTGTTTCGTTTTTTCTCATTGATTCTTACGCGAAATACACTGAATTAGAGCGACATTCCGTTTCAAAAGCCGAAGAAGAACAAATACTCATGCAACTGGCTGAGCAATCATCTGAAGTTAAAAATGCTCTCCTGATGTATCAAATGACGGGACACAATGAGCACTTCGCCAATGCTCAGCGGCTGATTAAAAACTATGAAAAGTACCTCAAGACAATTGAGTCTCTGTGGTCGAAATTAGGTGACATGCGACTTTCTTCGGTTTCTTTTCGCCACGGAAGCGCTAAAGCATTGGAACTATTAAAGCGAACTCTCAATTCTCTGAGAAACGGCGAAATTAAAGAGGCCGAAAAACATTTTAGACTCTATTACAGATTAGCCGCCTTCAATTCAAGCCAGTTGAGAGATTTAGCAAACAAGTCGGAAGTGGCTCTTTCTAGGGCTCGCGAGGATATTTTAGTCATCTTCCAACAGGCCCTTTTAGGCTTAATTTTCCTCTTTATTATTACTTTTGCCGCCCTTATTTATCTCTCCCGCATTTACGAAGAGAAAATTCTTCAACCCATTCAAAAAATCAAACAGGGCTTTACCGACCTAGAGAACAATAGACTGACCTCACTGAAACTTGGCAACAGCGATGCCCAAGAGTTCACCGATCTGTTTTTAAGCTTTAACCGGATGGGTGAATCGTTGCTTGAATCACAAATGAAACTGATCAATGCCGAGAAAGAAGCTGTAAAATCTTCCGATATGAAATCTCAGTTTGTTTCTAATATGAGCCATGAAATCCGCACACCTCTTAACACAATCATCGGATTGACGGATCTTCTTGCCGAAAAAAACTTACCCTATGACACACAACTGACGATACAGCAGATAAGGAAGAGCAACCAGATCCTTTTAGGTTTGATCAACGATATCCTTGATATTTCGAAAATTGAATCTGGAAGTATGAAAATCAATAGAGCGCCTTTTTCAATTTTCGAGGTGAGTGAACGAATTATCGAAGTTTTAAAACCCCCAGCCGAGGCCAAAAATATCAGTCTTAAATTAACGATTGATGACTCAACCCCCGAATGGGTTTTTGGAGACCAACTTCGTGTCGAGCAAATACTGCTGAACCTGATCGGCAACGCTGTGAAGTTTACCAAACACGGCGGAGTCACGCTTCACCTGACAAAAGGCGATACAAAATCCATCTGTGTTTCTGTAACAGACACCGGCATAGGGATGAGTGAAGAGGTTCTCTCTGGACTGTTTGAAAGATTCAATCAAGGCGATTCTTCGACA
The DNA here is from genome assembly GCA_964588335.1 of uncultured Pseudobdellovibrionaceae bacterium. Lineage (GTDB taxonomy): Bacteria > Bdellovibrionota > Bdellovibrionia > Bdellovibrionales > JAGQZY01 > JAGQZY01. The sequence continues at coordinate 250,293 of CAZPOV010000003.1, forward strand.
TCAAAAAAGTACGGCGGCACTGGCTTAGGCTTAGCTATCGTTAAACAATTGGTGACATTAATGAACGGAGAAATTTCAGTAGAATCAACGCCAGGAAACGGCTCTAAGTTTCAAGTAAAACTGCCACTACCCGAAACTCACAAGCAAATGAATAAAAAACAGTTTGAACCTATGAAAGCCAGTGATTTCGACCTAAAACCAGCCTCCATTCTATTAGTCGACGATGTCTTTGAAAATCGTTTTCTAATCAAAGCTTGCCTACAAAATTTCCCCTACTCTTTTGACGAGGCCGACAATGGCGTAAAAGCGATTGAAATGTACAAGCAAAATTCCGCAAAGTACGATCTTATTCTTATAGATATGCAGATGCCGATAATGAATGGTTATGACTGTGTGAAAGAAATTCGACACATCGAGAAATTGGCGCAACGCCAACCCATTAAAATTTTCGCTCTGTCGGCTTACTCTTTGGATAACGAAATAAAGAAAAGTTTTGATAGCGGCTGCAACGAATATATTAAGAAACCCATTGAAGTCGACAAGCTTCGTAAACTTATCGCCGAACATTTAAAATAATGTAGGCGGGACGATTACAAATATTTAGCGAGCCTGTTTTGTACTTGTGTCGATCAAAAATTACTCATCGGTAGTTCCAGGACGAGCGGCATTGACAAAAAAATCTTTTATTTTTTCTTCATGGAACCACCAAGTTTTAACAATGGTCCAGAAATGACTGGACTCAAAACGGTAGGTTTCATCGGGTTCAAAAGCCTGCTCCCAGTTCAACTGGTATTGTGTGGCCACAGTTTGATCATCGTCTGAAATCACCAGAGCTAACGGCTTTTCAACAATGGTTTCAGAGTAGGTCAAAGCATCAAGGTCTTTTGGGATGGCGGCTTTTAAGGCCCGTTCGTATTCCAAAACGCTTGAATATCCGAATTTTTGCATACGTTTTTGTCGGTACATTTTCAGTGTCTTTTCATCCGAACCAGCAATGACTTTATGAATCGGCCCCCCACCAGCAATTAAAAAAGCGGCTTGAATGCGTTGATCACGGCCAAAGGCTGTCATTCCATGCAAAGCCCCCACACTAGTGCCAAGAATTCCGATAAAAGGTCTTTCAAATTCATTTAAGACAATCTGAATAGCCTGCTGTCCCCGACTCAAAAGTTTCTCGTGAATCGAAAGATCCAAGGAGGTTTCACCCAAGCCTTGCCAACTCTCGACTATGATCGCCTCAAAGCTGTTTTCACACAACAGCTCAGCATACTGGCGATCAAGGAAATTACTTCCTCCGGTGGGCGGCATGATCACAACCAGGCCAATACTGTTTTTCGGCTGATGCCGAGTCAATCGAAGTTCAAGTTTTTGCAACTGAATGGATTCAGTTTCACATTGGGTTTGGCTGTTTGAAACACAGCCCGAAATAGCAATTATAAGCATTAAAAACGATCGTAAAATCATGCAAAGAACTTAAAACATCAAAAGTCCCCTTGCAATCACATTGGCGGAAAAGATTCCTTCAAAAGCCTTAAAGAGCCTTTAAAAAGAAATCAAATCGGTAGCCGTAGCCACCTTGGGCATCGCACTTCATAGCTCCTCCGGAAAGACGCATAGCCTTTACGGCAGCGACTTCATCGTTGATGGGGGTGCGACGCCACTGACCTTTTTCAACAGGATCTCCCAGGCGTGCAAAGTCCGACGCCGCCAGCTGAACTTTTTGTCCAAAAATAAAAGACGATTCTGAAGCGACAAATTCTATAAATCGTTGGCGTAAACGATTCACCATTTTTTCATTGCGCCTCTCGCCACACTCTCTTTGTACAAGAGCCACCTGCTTCACTTTACCGGCATTATTAGTAAACATCATGATTTCGCCAGAAACCCAGGTCTTTTTCGAAGCTTGCCGCGCCGGACTCATCATATAAGGGTACGAGTAATAGGTACCCGCTTGGCTGAATGTTCGGTAGTCTGGCTTCAACCTCTGCTTCACTTTTTCAAAAAGGTCTTCAGCCATCACAACCTGATTGTCCTTGATAGCCTCCGGCATCTCTTTCTTCGGGCCCATGACTCGCTTTGGTACCTTGTTGGCGGGCACCAGCTCCTCTTGCGTTGTCAACGGCTGTGTTTTTCGGGGTTGGACCTGGCAGGCTGCTAGCGTAAGCAAAATTAAAAAGACAAAGATTTTTCTCATAGATCCACTCCCTATTTTGGCCATGTTATAACAAGGCGGACAATAAAGAAACTGGCTCAATGCTAGGAGTTAGTAAATACAGTTTTGGCCCGAAGTCCACGACAGGCTGAATCCTGGCGGAGGCGCCATATCGGTGTCGAAAATAAGATCATAACACTTTCTTTGCCCGAGAGCGCGGGCAAAGTCTGAAACAATCACGCCTTGTTCCCAGCTTGCGACCGCATCGTCGCCTATGATAGCGGCAAGACTCTGGCCCGCTTCATAAACGGGAAAGAAGCCGGTTGCCAAGCGTTGGTTGGGAAAAACGGCTCCATCACCCAACCTGACCTCTGAGGTGGGTAAATCATAGGCACTTGTGTTTGAGGTTAAAAAAACCGCAGCCACAGCCTCGACATCACCCTTCAATAAAACTGTGGTGGGCTGCTGCAAATGTACAAATAGCAGAATGGGTGCTGACGACGGCGCGACGCTGACCTCCACCTGCACTCGGTCGAAAGACAAGCCGCCGTTGATGACAGACGCTTGATAAACCACAGCTTCACCGGCTACGGGGGGCTCGGGTTGATGTGGATTGTCCGGTTGATCCCCGTCATCAGAAATATTTTGCGCTGAATTCTCAGCCGACTCACTATCGCCTCCACCGAAATTGGCACCACTGCAGTGAGTGAACGCAAGGATCAGTAAAAGATAGAATCCAATGACAGTGATTTTTTTTGACACAATCGCCCCCTGCCCTCCTAAAACTGCAGTTTTTATGCCGCTTTAGGAGGAACAGAGACGAGCTCAGCGTCTAAGAACTAGGCAACAGTCAAACCGACAACAAAAGCCCTTGTCTCAATCCGAAACACGGGAATGGACAGCCAAATCTTAAGCCTCGGGGGACTGATCAGCCCGCCCCTCATTTCACCCAGGTTTTATCTACTAAGATTTACGAAACTCGGAAGGAGTCATCCCTGTTTGTTTTTTAAAGGCTGTGTTGAAAGCTGACTTACTGTTAAAACCGGAACTATAGGCAATATTAATAATGGTTTCGTCGGCATACTGTTCATCTTTCAAGCGCCGCTTGACTTCTTCAATACGATACTGACTGATCAACTCAAAAAAAGTGGTATTCAATCCAATGTTGACCACTTGCGATAGTTGATAGGGTGGAATCCCTATTTTTTTTGCCAAAGACTCAGAGCTTAAATTCGGATTGAGATAAGCCTTATCTTGTTCAAGAACAGTCTGCAATTTCGCCGCTAATTCGTTGACACGCTTTTCAGTCAAATTGGAGTTTTGATACTTCTCACTTTCGGTTTCACCTTTTTGATCAAAATGTCGCGCCATTTTCTCGCGGACATACTCACGATAAGATAAAGAGTTCATCCGAAAAGCTTCAAAGAGATTGGCCATAAAAACAATGGGAAAAAAATAGGAATATGTGAAAGGCAAAAGAAAATTCTCTAGAGTCGCAGCAACTATGGAAAACACCAAACCCAGGACGAAAAAAGTATCGCGAGATGTCTTCAGGACACGTTGTAAAAGAACCACAGCTCCGACAACTGTGATAAACCCTGTGATTGACAAAACAATATTCAAAAACTGTCGCGGGTGACCAATGCGAACCGTGTAGGAATCGACGAAATAATTGCCCGACTCAAGCAAATCGTGGGCGTGAAAAAACCATGAATTTTCAAGAGCCAATGAGGCGATAAGCCCAATCAAGGTGAGAAAGGCAATAGTTAAGGAACTGATTCGATAGGATTTAAAGAGCCAACCCGGGATGGCCACAAAATAACTGAGCGATGTGATATAAAAAGCCAATGACAAACAAAGCGCTAAGGTGGAAAAGCCCACATAAACATGGGTGAACTCAGGAGAAAAAATTCGTGATTGGGCGACAAAATGTTCAAATGCAAAGCAACCTGAGAAAAAACAAAATAACGCTAGGGACCGGGAGCGTTTGTACATTTTGCTTATATAAATTCTGAGCTGCACGCCCGAGAGAAAAAATAGGAAAGTGCCACAAGTAAAGGCAAAGCCCGGAACAATGCTGACAAGTATCTTTTCCATAGACCCTTTTTTATCCCATCAAAACAAAAAAGGGTCAATAATTCCTATAATTTACGAGTCTAAAATAGTCTCATCGTTCTTTTCAAAGAACAATGCCAAAACCACTGGCTTGTGGGTGGCTAATTCGCCTTTGATGTATTCAAACATATTGTCAATGGGTTGGCCGGATTCGGTTAACACAGCCACGTGCTGAGCCGCCTCATTTGAGAGCGCTTTCAGCACTTCAGACATACTTGAGCAGTTTCGTACCATTGCACCGTAGTTGTCTTCTAATCCATTCACTTTAATAATGTTTTCAACTTGTTGAGTGTAGACTTGGTTCATATTGATTGCTTTCATAAGATCACCTCTCCGTCTGACCTCACTATCGCTATTTCCCCGACTTTTATCGTCCGCCTGATAAAATAACAGACGTTTCGACGTTCGAATTCGCTAAAACGAACTTTTCCTTTGTATTTTCAAACACTTGTGCGATTCCATTTAGAACAGTCATGCGTCTTTTGACGCTCAGAATACAAACGAAGTCTTTTCACAATGCTTACATTTTGTTACTTCTAAATCTCCGATTGAGGTGTCTGGCCCTCACCGATGAGGCCCGATGCGGTTTTTCTACCGTCTCGAATCCAGTCAAAAGAGTTTATTTTTTGAATTCCTCTAGGGGGGTCTATGCGAATTCAATGGCTTTTTGGCGTCTTGATTTTTTTAGCTAGCTTTCATTCCCAGGCGCGGGTCTACCGCTACGTCGAAGTGGGCGAATACCAAACATCCTTCAACTTAGCTGACTACAAAGGCCAGTCTTTTTTATCACTCATGAAAGAGATTATTTACCCAGCTTTGATCGCCGAAGCGATTCCACGCTATGACGGCAGTCATCTGGATGGCGTTAAATCCGGCCACGGGGTGGAATTAAGACTGACTCCCACTGTTTCAACCTACCATGTGAAATACGAACCCCACTGGCAAGAAAATGCCGAACGCTATGGACGCAGCTTTGCCGGCGTTGATTACAAACCTTGGAATAACAAAACCGAATATGTCGCCGATGCCTCCTACAAGCACTACCTCTCCAGTCTCGAAGACTACTTGCAAGACTCAACTCAGATGGAAGACTTTTATCGAGCCATCCTACAGATTTTAATCAACTGCGACCCCTCTGGAATCGAAGGTTTGTCAGTCAAAGGTCAGCAGGTGGCCGGAGATTTTGTAGCGGTTTATGTGGCAGAACAGTATCGCCACCTCATCAGTGGTGAAGGCAAAAAATTGGGGCGTCGCCACAACTGGGATAACGCCCATTTGCAAGTGACTTTGCTGGCAGCTTTTCATGCCGGGCAAGAAACTGGCAAGCAAGCCATGTTTTACAAGGGACGCTTTCTATCAGAGGTGTATCACCAGAAAATTGAGGAGACGTGTGTTTACCATCGCCCGTGGAATGAAATTCCACACAATCACTGGTACAGAAAAGTGAGTCTCACCGATTATTGGCAATTCAACGACGAGTGCGATCGAAGTGGCGTGAATATTACCCGCCGTGATTTCCAAAAATTAGGGCAACTGGCCACCTATTTTATGATCAAAAACAATGAAACTTTAGATCCACGGGTCCTGAATCGAGCATTTCGTCGGCAGTGGACGCGAAACTTTATTGAAACTATCACCTATGCAATCATCAATAACCGGGCTCCCGACCGATATGAAAATTGGAACGAACTGGTCGAATTGGCCGTGCAATGGATAATCGCCGCCAAGACCATGGCACCAGAAATCACTGAGGGCCTGAAGCCTGGAACAATCGCGCCTTAAATACCGGCCACCCGCCCCTTTTGGAATAAAAAGTTTTGATCGACACCGACATATTCGCCAAACTGCAATGGGCTCCATATATTTTCGTTTTTAATAATCTCGGAACTCACCAGCAAATGGTGAACTTTGTCGTCAGCTTTGGCTTTTGCCTCACAAATGGGATTAAAGTAGCTACAACTGTCGCGCTCCGGGCATCGACTTTTATGGGTGCTATAAAACAAGGGCTGCCCCCCGTTGAAAGCGTACATTCTTCTTCCATCAGTCATTAAAAAAGTCAGGTAGTTTTTGTGGTAATCGCCCTTGGACTCGGTCACCTCACCAAAGATGGAGCGGAAGGTGGTAACAAACTCTTCTAAGGCGTCTTTAAAATTAAACTCTTTTCCAATTTCAAAAAAAGCCGATTGTCGACGCATGATCGTTAACAAAAAATAGAACAGAGCCTCACTGTCGGTTTCTCCTAAAATAAACCGCTGTAAATCGGGATCAATTTTTTCCAACAAAACTCTGCGGTTTGCTTGAAAATTTTCAACGTTGCCATTGTGGGCAAAAACCCAAGGCCCAAATTGAAAGGGATGGGTGTTGAGCGGTCCAACCGATCCGACGGTTGATTTTCGAATATGGGTGATGACTGTATTCGATGAAACAACACCAGAGACTTTCTCAAAAATCTTGCATTTTCGGGCCTGATTTTCGTTCTTCACCAGATGCGGGCTCCCCATGTTGTAATAAGCCACGCCCCAGCCGTCGGGATGACGATCGCTCTGCTGAATAATAGCGTTATCAGAGTCCATCAGGCTTCTGTGGACGCCACTTTGCAAAATGGAACGAAAACCAAATATTCGGCACATATTAGTAGTATACCTCAATTGACTCCCAATGCCGAGCCTCATAATATGAGGGGATGGAGAGGCAATCGAATCAATCGCCCAATAAGGTCTGGCTTAATCTCATTCTCGATATTGCCTTACCGGTCATCATTCTCAATAAGCTGTCCCCCCACCTGGGCGAGCAAGGGCCTTTGTATGCCCTACTTTTGGCGATATCCTTACCTTTAGGCCATGGTCTTTTTGATTTTTATAAAGAAAAAAAAATCAATTGGATTTCCCTTCTTGGACTTCTCAATGTTTTACTCACCGGCGGCTTTGCCCTGATGAAGCTGCAAGGTATTTGGTTTGCCATCAAAGAAGCCAGCTTTCCGGCCCTGATTGGCGTCTTTGTGTTCTTTTCAAGTTTTTCTAAAAAACCTCTCTTTGGTTTTTTCTTGAATCAGCCCGGTCTTTTCTCCATGGACTTGATTGAAGAGCGACTGCAAACTTTCAATCGCAAAGACGATTTCGATAAGTTGATTCGAAGGTGTACACTGCTTTTTTCTGGCACATTCTTTATCAGCGCCCTACTCAATTTCTTTCTAGCGATTTCAATTTTTAAAGATATTCCAACTCATCTACAAGACAATGAGAAAGCCAATATGCTCAACACTCAGATCGCGGATATGACTTGGATGGGTTACGTCGTCATCGCTCTACCCTTGATGGTGATCACCACCAGCCTATTTTATTACTGCTTGCGCAGTCTCGCACGCCTCACACAGCTGAGCTTAAACGAACTCCTGGGAGCCCCTCACTCCGCCTGACATTTTTTGTTGTTCATTGAGTATTGAAAAATTTTCCGATTTCAGTCAAAAAGTCCCGGATTTTATAAAATCCGACTATGATAGCGGATATGAAATCCTTTATGTTTATCACACTATTATTTATATCGGGTGCATTTGCCAACGCTGACTTTAAAATTGAAATTCCTGAACCCTGGAATGGCTTTATGGAAGTTGAATTTCGTCTGGCTGAAAGCTTTCAAAGGGGTCAGCTTGTCAGCCGGCAAGTCCGTGATCGCAATCAGCACTTGTTTTATCCAGAATACGTTTACCAAAACGATGCCAGCAGTCTTGGTTCCTGGGAAACCGATGGTTACACGGTTTTTAAAGCCGAGGCTTCAAACCCCGAAGAACAAGCCAAGTTGGACGCCATTGCCATCGCTCTGACTGAACACTGGGGCCAGATTGAATATGATCAAAGAATGGCTTCGCTAGTAGATAACTACACTCACATTGACGTCCGCTACTATAGCTTTCCTCAATCGGACCGAAGCAATGAAGCCTGTGTCTCCGTCAATTGGGAAAGCGCCTCTTTGTTTGGGGGCAATGGAACCTATCACTTTTGTGGATATCAAAAAGTCGACGCCGAATCCTTCTTTTTTGAAGTTCGCGAGTACACCGTCGATAGCCGCTGGGAGGCTCAATTTATCTCGAAAAATAGAGCCGAAGAGCTGGTTGGCTACGCGCTCGCCACTTTGCGCGTCCTTTATAGCAATCCCATCAATCAACAACTTTTGATTGATGAAATCAACACGGCTCGGTCTCAGGACTGATTTAAATTTTCTTTAATAATATCGAGCACCCATTGTGGGTCATCTATAAAGATATCGTGGCCCGAAGAAGGGTGGGTTTTAAGAGGCAGGCTCCAATGCTCCGCCAGCTTTTGTGAGCAACTGGGATCAACCATTTGATCACCCATCGAGCGTAAAACCACGATCGGCACATCCGGTGGATCATCGGCGATGCGATAGGTTGCCGCCGCCAGCAATTGCCTAACAAAATTTTTCAGGGCCATTGGCCGCTTTTCAGCAATAGCCACCCACTCAGCCAGAACCTTTTCGTGCTTGCCACGGTCACGGCTGACCATTTTTAAAACTTCGCTTTCACGGTCCTGCAACGTACGACTCTTGCTGATTTTAAAGAAACGCTTGAAGGCTTCAAGCTGAAGACGATGATGCAGCGGAGACAGGTTGGCAAAACTGGTATTGGCGACAAAGATTTGCGAAAACATCTGGGGAGCTCGCTGCGCCATCTCAACCGCCACCATCGAGCCTAAGGACACCGAAATAATCACCCGAGGTCGGTCACCGGTCATCGGAATTTGACTCAACAAAAACTCGCTGTTCTCTCCGATGGTTATCGGACTGGTCAATTTGTGGTAACGTCCGGCTCCCAGAAGATCCAAGCCGGTGACTGAGGCAACTCCGTCTAAATTCTGAAGCTGATTGATAAAGTCACCCCAGTGGGCCGTTTCGCGGGCTAAACCTCTAACAAGATAAATATCAACTGGCTGCATCTTTAACCCCGGTGTACCAAAGGTTGAGGGCTTCGTACTTCCATATTTGCCGTTGTTCGGGGGTCAAATTAATCCAATCAGAAGATAATACCGCTCGATGCAGAAAGTCCATAAAGGTTTTTTGATCGCGTAGAACCCGAGCCTTTCGATGCGGCAACACCGGGTTAAAGATTCCAAGCGCCCCAAAAACTTGTTTTGGATTCTTGCGCACCCACTTCCAAGAACCTAACTCTAAGGTCAATGGAAAAAAGAACTCATCTTTTTTAACATTCAAATGGCTATCGTAAACATAATCCCAAAAATCACCGTGGGTGGTGTACTGGATCGACTGAGGTTCAACGGCGTAAACGTGATTGGGATAGGTGTTGTTCAATAACTCGCGGAACGCATAGGCTTCGACATAATAGGGAAACGGTTTCTTAGTTCTCGCATAAGGAAACCACAGACGGTCGCTCGAGCCAAAACCGGAATGCACATCCAAACAAATGGAAACTTTTGAAGGTAGTACCCGCTCTTTCAGAAAATCACAGAGAACCTGATTCTCGGTTTCCATGCCATCGGCCAAAGCCCCTCGATAGAAAGGAATTTTAGGTGACAGTCGATGGCCTCCGTATAAAAACCGGGTGGCTTCCTCAGAAAACACCGGTGCATTTCTCATCAGGTCAACGTTGTTACCATTCGATCGCGAGCGGCGAAACATGCCAACAGGGTTCAGAATAGGCACAAAAATCAAACGAGATTTTTCTAAACGGTTTTTAAAGGTTTGATCCCAACTGAGCAATTCAATAACCGTTCTCAAAGTGGAGATAACCACCATCGAGCCAATTCGCTCAAGCCCATGCACTCCTCCGACCATTGCGAAACAAGGATCTTTGACGTCACCAGAACCAATTTCAATGGCATAAATAGGAAACACATGTCCCTGATACGGGATCTCAGCCAAAACCTTTACTTTGGCCTTGGCTCCTAATTTTTCGATGAGCGATTCAAGCTCTATCAGTTCTGGTAATCTTTTTTCTAGGACGCTTCGCACTTTTCAACCTCGACGAGGCTTTTATTATACTACATCTTCTGGCATTGGGGACACCAAAAACTATTTCTCCCGACGATAGCTCGGCTTCGAATCATTGTTCCACAAAAACAACACGCCTCGCGATCACGCCCGTACACCAGCAAGAAGTTTTGGAAATACCCTTTTGAACCGCCCGCCTGAGCAAAGTCACTGATTGTGGTTCCACCGCAGGCAATGGCTTCTAACAAGACTTGGCGAATAGCATCCGCCAAAAGAGTCGCAGCTTTCCGACTGATTCGGTGAGCGCTTTTCTTGGGATGAATGCCAGCTAAATAAAGAGCTTCACTGGCATAAATATTTCCCACACCAACGACCACCTCTTGGTTCATAATGAGAGACTTAATACTGGTTTTGCGCCCCCGACATTTGTCGTAGAGGTAGTCACCGCTGAATTGCGGATCAAGGAGAGGGTCCGGCCCTAAGTGACTCAGGTGGGGGTGATTCTCCATATCAGGTTTATCCATGACCAAGAACATCCCAAATCGGCGCGGGTCATGGTAAGTCAAGATTCTATTATTTTTTAAAAAAATTCGAATGTGATCGTGTTTGCGTCGGTCGCTTTCCATGCGCCAACTGCCCGTCATACCCAAATGAGAGAGAATAAAATAACTTTCCGTCTCCATCAGCAAATACTTGGCCCGCCGATGGATGGCTAACAGAGTTTCACCAGACACTTTATGAATATCATCTAAAGAGCTAACATATCTTAGCTTTTTACCACTTGTCTCGACCTTCAAAAGGGTTTCGTGGGGGAGATCCAAAATCTCCTCCAAACCACGACGAACCGTTTCAACCTCTGGTAGTTCTGGCATTGGGCTCCTGGCTTAGTCATCAAAAACTCAGTTTAAAATTCTGTTCCGGTTTTACCAGCCAACAAATATAAAATTCAACTCCTTTTCCTTTGACGAAACAAAAGCCCCAAATAGCCGTCCGGAACCACGCGAAATCCGACCCCAGACCTTGCACTTTTATTTGTTCGAAAACAGGGACGCTGCCCTCTTTTTACATACGGCAATGCTTCTAGCATTGGTGACTTGCCTTGTTTTGGGAGAATTAAACTGAATCCGACGGCGGCGCCGGCAAGATAACCAAAAACCGGGCACCGGCATCAAAGGTTTTATCAAGCTCAATGGTTCCGCCACTCTCAGCAATAATTTTTTGTAGAACTCCCAACCCAATACCAGCTCCGCCACTGACTTCCTGTTTGGTAGAGAAAAAGGGAAGAAAGATTTTATCTTGAATTTCTCTGGGAACTCCTGGGCCATTGTCTTCGACGGACAAAACGACTCGCCCCTCAGGGGTTTCAGAAATTTTAAAAAGGATCTGTTTGGTTTCTTGTAAGCGAAGTGCCTCGATTGCGTTTTTTAATAAATTGATAATAACTTGGTGTAAGTAGCCTTCATTTATTTTAACTTTCAACGGTTTGTCCGAATCTCTAACAATTTCCACGTTGACATTATTTGCGGCGATCACATTTCTGAAAAGTAAGACATCTTCTTCGATCGTTTTTTTCAAGTCGATCAGACTTTTCACTTGCGAATTTGAACGCCCCAGAGACAATAATATGGAGGTGATCGCTTCGATTCTCACCAGCATTCGCTGGGTGACATCGATAAACTTGCCAATACGCTCCTTCGAGATACTTTCATTTTCCAGCCCTAATTTTAAAGAATCGAGATGGCTAGAGATAATGGCCAGTGGATTGTTAATCTCATGAGCAACACCGGCTCCCAACTCGCCAACCTCTGCTAAGCGACTCTTATGAAAAGCGAGCATGCGCTGCTCTTGCAAAGCTTGATTCTGCTTTACCAGAATTTTTTGCCCCGGAAAAATCACATAGCGGATTTCCAAAAAGACAATCACAAGAAAAATCACAAACAGACTGAATTCTAAGACTTGCAGTCGCCACACCTGTCGCTTTACAAAGACTTCGGATTGCAAAACGATTCGATCCATTTTTTCAAGAAAACTTTGCGAAACCTCAAGCAGACGTTGTGATTGCCTTGCCTTCAAACCGTCCTCAGACAATGATTTTTCAACCAGCCCCAATAGTAAATTCAAATCGATCTCTATTTCTTCATAGGCTGCCAATAAGTCTGGCGTAAAAGAGGCCTCAATTCCTGAATCCATATCACCGTTTTTCAAGGCGTAGTGACTTTTTTCAAAAGCGGCTTGAGTCTCTGCAATGGTCTGTTTCAATTTCGCCTTGTTACTTACACCCGAATTCTGTTGCAACACAAGCAGGGCCAACCTCTGTGACAGCATCCTTTGGCGGCCGGATACATTGATCACCTTACTGTAAAAGCTTTGTCGATAAATAAAATACTGAATCAAACACTGTGACAAAAGGCCGGTTAAAAGTATCAGACCGACCAAACGAATGTAGCGCTTTCTGAGATGTGACGTACTAAATGTCTGCACCTAATGATTATAGGTCCAACCCAAACAAATACAAACAAAAAAAATTTACTGTATCGCCGTATTATAACTGAGTGACAATCACATAAATAATATAAATATGAGTCAAATGATGAACCATCTGATCAAAACCAAGGGTATTCCAGAACCCCGCTTTCTTTAGGTCGTTAAAACGACCCAGATACCGAGGTCCTGACTTCAGTCGATCCATCAAAAAGTGAACCACAAAGTCAACAAGGGACAGCCACCACAGGTGGGGCGCATAGAACAGACAAATTATAAGAGTTAAAACAGCATGCACCAAGCAGTGAGTGACAAGCGGCAAAACAAAACCCCACTGAGGCAGAGTTTTGCGAAGCATGTACTCTCTTTGCAAGGGAAAGTCGGCAATATAGTGTTTGAACTGAAAAACGATTAATAAAATAAATGTCAGTTCAAGCTGGTGGTTCATGGTGCAATCCAAAACAGTTTTCTACAAGCTTTTAACCTTACGGGCCTTATACCGGTTACTCTAGGTCAAATTCTCGTTTTCCGTTAATCTTATACTTCTTGTTCTCGTAAACCTTTTCTAACTCATCTTGTACAGAAACATAATTCTCTCTGGCGTTTTCAAGACGAGAACGTCTTTTTTCTCGCTTTTGCAAAAACGCTTGGTAGGCCTCTTTAGGAAAGCTTTCCGTTTTTCTGCGAAAATTTTTGCGAGCTTGCTCACGTTTTTTTTCGTAGGCTTTGCGAATCGTCTTCATTTTGTCAGCATCGGAAAGGCGCTGAGCCTCCATTCGCTGTTTCTTCTGCAAATAAGCATCGAAGCCTTTTTTTCTCTCCAACAAATTGGATTTCGCTTTCTGCTTCAATGCCTGCAGACTGGGAGCCGTCCAAGCCGCATCCGCGAACCGTGGCACCACCATTGTTAAAATCATACAAAAAATAGATAAATAGACCTTCAACATATCCTCCTCTTTATCGGCCTTTTTCGGAAAATATTGACTCGTAGTAGACAAAGGCCTGGGCCGTTAATAGAATCATGGCGTTAAATAGAATAGGAGCCCATAAATGTTGGATTTTGCCTTAGAAATAGCCAAATTTGGACTGCAAGCTGCGGTTATTCTTATTTGCGCCCTGATCGTCATCGCCTTTATTGCCTCAATTATAAGCAGAAGCAAAGACGCGTCAGAAATTAAAATTACAGACCTCAACAAGAAAATTGGCAAGAACCGGCTGAGTCTGTTGCAGAAAATCCTGACTAAAAAGGATTTTAAACAGGCTGAAAAAGAAGAAAAAAATCGAAAAAAAGAATTGAAGAAAAAACCTACGGTTTTTGTCTTAAGTTTTGAGGGTGACATCAAAGCCTCAGCCACCGAGCAACTACGAGAGGAGATCACCACCATCCTCGGAGTCGCCAAGCCTGGCGATCAAGTGGTTGTCAATTTGGAAAGCCCCGGCGGTATGGTGCATGGCTACGGTTTAGCAGCCAGCCAATTGATGCGAATTAAAAAAGCCGAACTGCCTCTGACCATTTGTGTTGATAAAATCGCCGCTAGTGGTGGATACATGATGGCCTGTATCGCTGATAAAATCATTGCCGCTCCGTTTGCTATCATAGGCTCTATTGGAGTTGTCGCTTCGGTGCCCAATATCAACAAAGTGCTGAAAAAAAACGACATTGATTACTTAGAAATCACTGCCGGAGAGTTCAAACGAACTCTCACGCCTCTTGGTGAAGTGACCGAACCCAAGATGCAAAAATTTAAAGAGCAGATCGAACAAGTTCATGAGCTGTTTAAAACTCATGTCATAGAACAAAGACAAAACTTGGATCTAAAGCAAGTCGCTACCGGCGAATACTGGTATGGTCAACAGGCTATTGGTATGCAATTGGTCGATGAACTGGGCACCAGTGATGATCTTATGATGCAACTTTCAAAGTCGCATCAGGTCTTAGGAGTGGAATTCACCGGTAAAAAGTCTCTGAAAGAAAAGTTAAGCGAAAGCCTAAGCCTTAGTGCCGAAAGGCTTTACAATAAAACCATGGATGTGATCTGGCGAAACCAATTTCAATAAAGTCAGTCAACTTCGAAATCATTCGTCTTAGCAAGACTTTGGTTGATGTCTTCACTGACAATGGCCAAAGCCTTTGTAATTCGGTAGACTGAAAACGGACGTCTAGAGACACTTAATTTTCTTGAAACCTTTTGCAACAGTTAGGTTTAATGGCATTATGAAAAAAATTTTGTATGTCTGCCCCACCTCAGGAGTGGGAGGAGCCGAGACTTTCATCACTCAAACTCAAACCCACGTTGACAATCAGGCGTTTGAAAACCATTACCTGCTGTTTCGCTCAGGCCCTCTTTATGACCAACTGAAAAAACAACAAGCCCACGTCCACCTTCTGAACACACCTCCCCGCCTTAGCAAACGCAGTGACCGCCGCTTGGTTCATAAAAAAATCAAAGACCTTATCAACGGCTACAATATATCCTTAGTTCACTCAACGATGGCTGAAGGCGCCTTGTTTAGCGCTTGGACTTGCAAGCAAATGGGCGTGCCACACGTTTGGTTTCAACATGGTAAGGCCTCGGGATGGATGGACCGTGCGGCAGCCCTTCTTTATCACAACGGAATGATTGTTAATTCGCACTTTACAGGAAAAATGCAACGAAAACTGGAGAACCCGGTGCGTTTCTTAATCCCTCGTGACAATCCCATTGAAAAAATACTTATGGGAACCACAGAGGTCGATTGGTCGCCGGAAGAGGTCGAAGCCGAAAAAACCAAATGGGCCAATCGCGGCCACTATGACCCGTCTCTACCCATTGTCGGAATGGTCTGTCGCATTGAAAAAGGTAAGGGCTTGCACGTTCTCCTTGATGCCATCAATGAGCTTAGCAGTGACAGCACTTTACCCTTGTTTCAAGTTGTCGTATGGGGTGAAGCCTTTCAAGAACAGGCCTATTTAGACAGTTTAAAAGAACAAGTTAAAACCCAAAACTTACCCGTGTTTTTTGCTGGTGCCACTGAAAATGCATCACTGTCGCTTGCCACCTGTCACATGGTTGTCAACGCCTCGATCCGCCCGGAACCTTTCGGGCAAACAATCATTGAGGGAATGATGGTCGGAGCCGTTCCCATAGCGCCCAACCAAGGCGGGCCGGTGGAAATTATCAGTAACGGTAAAAATGGCTTGATATTCAAAGTCGAACAGGCCGGTTCATTGGCAAAACAAATTCGCACCCTTTTGCGAGACCCAAAACTTCAGGCCAGTCTTGCGACGAGCGCCAAACACGATGCCAGGCAAAAATACAACGCCAAACGGGTGATCTCTCACCTCGAACGCTTCCACAGCCGCATTATTGAATCTCGTTAAACCCCACCGGATTGCAGTGTCGGTTTTGTTCACAGTTGCGCGGAGATTGGCAACAATTCTTGTCACAGGCCTTATTTTGGCCCATTTTTGAATATATTTCACGTGTGTTTTCAATAAGTTAGAAACAGTTGCCCAGCACCGATTTTGCATTAAAAGAACACTGATGCGTCAATTCTTTATAACTCTATTTTTGTTTTTCTCAACTGTATTAGCGGTGGCCCAACCCAGTGAAGATGTTGATCTTATTGGCCGCGGACAAGAGCTTATTGAAGCTTGGGAGAATTTGGAAAAACAAAACAGCCGCGTCTACCACAAATACCTTTTGGTCCTTCAGTATGTGGGCCCCATCCAATACCAACAATTGAACATGGCTGATCTGAGCCAAATGCGCGGCGAGATTCGCATGGACTTAACTGCAGAGTCCCGCGAACGCATTCATGAGTTTATTAGAACCTATGACCCCAGAAATTTTTCTGGCCCCGATCAAGAAGTGGCACGCCGTGTGCGCAGTATCGGTAGCCAAATGCTGGTGTTCTTGAACAACATGGATGGGAACACTGGGTTTCAGCTGGTGCAACGTTATGAATCGGAGGGCTACAGTGTTCGTCGCTCTCTTAAAACCCGAATGTATCATTTGGGTCCCGAGATCATGCGCTTTGCGGCCGCGATTGTAGTGGTGCGAATCGCCACTTGCTTTGGTGGAAGCCCACAAAAGATCATGGAGCATCTGACCACTTGGCGAACTCCCGAGATGGTGGCAAAAAACACCGACCCCGTTTGCGTTGACGAATTGGTACAAATGCTTAAATCCCCCATTTTCTATGTTGGGTTCTCAGCGTTCATTGCCGGAAGTGCGGTCGCCAATTCTCTGACTCTTAAAGCTTTGCAAGCCATGGACCCCGATCGTGGAGCACGCACCCGCGCTTTTGAAAAAAACTGGCTGCCAAACATTGCGCTCGCTGTCGGGTTTATGTCCGATCATTTGGTGAAAACCTTAGTGCAAAATCAATATTTAGGATCCTGTGGAAGTATGGCTGTTAAACAGATGGGAGGCAGTGTCTACGACACAGCTCGCGCCGTTCACGCCAACCCCATGAGTCGCTATGGACCGATCGGCGCCAGCGTTGCGATTGGCAAAGTCATTGCCCACGACACTGTCGGCGATGAAACTTACGAAATTCGTGACTTTTTTGGCGGCTTTAAAGATCAAACCTGTCGCCGCGCTTTTCACAGTGTCACTTCCAATCAGTTTTTAAGTGAAGAACTGGGAGTTGGACTTGTCGGCTTAGTCACCACAGCGGTGACGATGGCGCAAGGTTCGCGGGCCCTCGGTTATATCAATGCACAGTTAAGAGCTGGCGAACGCATTCGCAAGGCCAGTAACATGGTGTCGGCGGCAGCGCGAGGAACCGCCTTGGCGGCGCGTTTGAGTCGCTACTCCGTGGTGCTGTCGGTGGCTGGTGGACCGGTTGGATTTGCTATCGGTACAGCTCGCATGGTGGTGTTTCTTGGCCTTTTTGAAGTGATCAATCCTTATATCGAAGATATCTATTTTTCTGGATTTGTAAAAGCTGATGTCGATCAATACACTAGACGCTACGCCACCCAAGTCGGCCGCTTTTCTCCCGGCCATTTTCCTCTTCTCGATACCGAGGAGTGCTCTCATCATTACAGTGGTGAACAAGAAAATGGCGATTTGCGTGTTTGCTCGCGACTACCCATTGTCAGTGCACTCTATACTTTTCACGATTTCAGTCAAACTTGGCGTAAAAAACATATCCTCAAAGACTTTATCCAATCCCATTCCCGCTGGAAGCAGAAACTGGGAAGTTACATTAACAACTACATGATGAGTTTTGAACTCACCAAAACTCTTGTCCGCACCCGAGAAATGTACCTCAAGTTCATCAGTACACTTCGACAAGGCAAGGATTTGCAAGATATCACTTATGAAGATTACATCAGCGAGATCGATCGTCTGGAAAGGCAAGCCCTCCGTCAGAAAATCGATTCTATACTGGCTGACATTCCCGATCAACAGGGGCGAGAGCAATTGCGCGCCGACGTTGAAGCCGACTTTTTAAGACATCGCGACAACCCCGATTACCAGAGTCCTTACTCGAAAGCTCCAGAGTCGGATCCCGGCCGCCGCCTTTTCGATATTTTAGACGAGTTAGAGTACCACGCCTTTTTGCTAGAGATTTTGCCTTTTGGCACTCCCTTTAAAGGCGTCAACGGCCCAGGACACTTTCCGAGCTCTTCTGAACTGGATGCCTTGGTTTTTGACGTCATCGATTTTATCGGCGACCGAGATGATGAAAATCAATCCTATGTCGAGGTTGTGGATTTCAACAACACATGGGGCGGTCAAAGCTTGCAGCATGAAGATCGCACCCAGTTGCTGCAAGAGTTGGGCATGCCATTGCAGTTTGCCTACCATTTAAAACAAGTCGATATTATCCGCTGGTATCTTTCAATGCCCGATCAAGAATTCAATGTTATCGGTTTAATGCTTTTTCAAGAGTGGGCACCCCAGATGTTCGGTCCCTTCCCACGCTTTCAAGCCGAGGAAGACGTTCCTGAAGGTCACTTGAGCTATAATCCCCATGGCCTGCATCCCGATCAATGGCCTTTGTATCAGCGGATCACCACGGCCTTAGAAAATTTCACACCGACCCTGCCTTGGGAGATGTGGTACATTATGGCCTCCTATGGCGAGCTCCCCAGTCGCGAACGTCAAGACGATGACGGTCAATTTCACGAAGTCAGTCACCAGTTACAAACCAAAACCTTAGCCGACTTCAACCTGAGTCAACTCCTGTGTGGTCAAAGCGGATCGTACCGCAATCTTTTTGGTGATAATGGCGGCGTCGCCTTACAGTTTGAATTTCCGCATTTGGGTGGAGAGGATGTTTGTAATAATTTGGTCCACGAAATCCATATGACCGGCGAAAATGCCCCCTCCCCTTTTCGCAGTGTTTTTGCGAATCAACAGGGACTTTATATAGGACTTCACCAAACCTACATTCGGCAGCCCATGGACTCTGAAAAGCCCTTGGTTTTTAACACCGAACAAGAGGCTGGCGATTGGTGGAACCAAAGTATTCGGCCGAGAACTCTCCAGCGCTTGGATGCGATGGCAAAGGAACTGGCCGCCACCATTGATGAAACTTTCAATAGTCGCCTGAGTGAAGTCGAAATTGGACCCCACGGTTGGTTTGCCTCGCTGCTGCCGTCCTGGGTGAATCATTTGTTTGGTGGCCAAAACGATTATCAGAGACTGGCTGAGAGAACCACCAGCACCGAAAGCCTAACCGTCAGCTTGATGAATGAATATTTTCACTACCGGCTGGGACTGCAGCATATCTTGACCACCGACGAATACCGAGCTCTTGAGCCCGATTTGATCACAACCGGGCAATGCCTTGTCGACCTTATAAACAGCCTACCAGAAAAAAAATACAGGGTTGTCAGCCAAGGATGTTATGAAACCATAGATAATGTTAAATTCGCCCTTGAATCGAGAAACGGGAAATACAACTCAGAACAGGCGAAGTCCGACTTCAGAGCTCTTCCCGAAACCGATTTAGACCAGGAACAGCGTCGAGACCGAGTGGTCATTGAGTTTTGGGAAAAAATCAGTGCCCTATTGTCGGAGATTGATAGCTACAACCGCATGGTCAATGAAAGTTTTAATTTTGCTCTCGATGAAGGAGAAGTTCAGTGAAATCATTAGTGGTCGTTGTTTTGTGTAGTTTTATTGCGGTACCAGCTCTAGCTGTCAATCGTCCCGAACCTCCCCGTCCCCAAGCCAACCGTCGCGCCAGCGAGATTTCAGCGGCCTTACGTGAAAAAATTGAAACCGTCAGCCGCACCGCTCGTGAAGTTCTCGGACGTCGGCTTGGTGAGAATTTTGAAATTAAACTTCCCGAAGGGTTATCTGGAAACAAATTAAATCGTTACGAACGAGACCTCGAGGAGTTTGCTCAGGTTTTGCGAGAGAACCGAGAGGAATACACCCGAGATTCTAACAAGGCCACAGAAGTGGCCAACTATCTTGAGCTTCTTAATGAGGTTTACGCGGTCCGCCCGAATGTGAAAAGCTTTCTTGAAAACAGCCAGCTTAACTCTGCAAACCGAGAGGTTGTTGAACGGACGATTGATTTTATCGATAACCTACTGACAATCGAGCTTACAAAAATGACCGAGACCGCTGAGTCACCCGTCAGCCAAGGCCAAATCATCCGCACCATGAGTCCTATTACGAGACTGCCATTGTCTCGTCTTCGCATGGAAGACTTTATCGAACTGGAAGCCCAAATTACAGGCATCCTCCCGAAAGACTACACCATGGCGAAAGCCGCCCGCTGTGTCAGATAGTGGGAATAAATAAATACTATTTTTTTGCTTTCTTAATAATTACTTAAGAAAGTAGGACGATGGTAGTGTGTGCGTGTGTTACTGTTATTGTCTTTTCTATTCTTAATTTGTGCGTGTAAAAAAGGCCGAGGTATTAGTCTCGACTTGAAACACTTAATCAAAACAAGCTACCAACAACCTAAAGACGACTGTAAAAAACTGGGAGCTGTGAGTGGCATCACTTTCAGTGACATGGGTTTCGCTCAGTCCTACCAGCAGGCCTTGGATTCCATTTTAAAAGAGACCCACGCCAAAGGCGGAAATTTCCTGTTCATCAAGCGAGCCAGTAGTGATGGTAAAAACCTTGCTGGCATCTCCTACGCTTGTAATTAAGGGCCTCAGGCCTCTCATTCAGCCATCTCATTCACCCACCAAACTTCACCTTGTTCCAGTCGGTATTTTAAGAGGTCGAGATGCGCTGACAGTGAATTGTTGTTACACTGCTACAGTGAAAGCCGAATCTCCGATTGCCATTATGATTCATGATCTCAATCCTTGGGCCGGTCAAGACCGCTCAGCCCTTGAGATAGCCTGGCAACTGAACCAAGAGTTTCCCATTGAAATTCACTCGTTTTCGATCGAGGGGTATGATGATTGGCCGGCCATGAAACACATCAAATACCAAACAAAGTTTCACAAGCCTGTGATCTTTAAATACTTGAACTACCACTTCAATAGCTGGAAGCAACTGAGAAGCCGCAACAACAGTTTTGTTCAATCCACCGGCACAGCGTCGATGGTGAGTTCCATCATTCAAGTTCACTTCGTGCACCACTCGTGGCAAAGAATCACTCACCGCTTGCCTCCTTCACGATTTAAAAGCACGTCTTTGTTGAGAAACACCTACCAATCTCTTCTTGACCTGTATCGCTGTCAGCTTGAAAAGCACCTGTATCGTCCAGAAAAAAAATACATCGCTATTTCCCACCTGATCAAAAAAGAACTCATGGAATTTTTCGCGATTCCTGAGGAAAATATTGAGGTGATCTACCACGGAGTCGACTCAAACTATTTCCACCCCTGGACTGACAACGACGAGGCCACTCAAAACCGCAACCAAAAGCGCCAGCAGTTGGGTATCGAAAAAGACGATTTTGTTCTCTTGCATGTCGGCCAGGTCAATGCCCGTAAGGGTCTTTATAAAAGTTTAAAGGTGTTATCATTTTTAAAGAAGAATGGATTTAAAAACGTAAAGTTATTAGCGGTCGGAGATGGCCAAACCGAGAAAATCCAACAAATGGCTGACGAGTTGAAAATCAGCGAGCAGTTGATTCTGGTTCCACACAGTAAAGACGTCCGCGAGTACTACTGGGCTGGCGACTGTTTGTTTTTCCCGACCTACTATGAACCTTTCGGATTGGCCATTCTTGAAGCCATGGCCTGTGGAATGCCGGTGGTGACCAGTGAAGCGGCCGGAGCCAGCGAACTGATTAACGAGAGTGAAAACGGACTTTTATTTGATGCCTGGGCCAAGCCCAGTGATATCGCCAACAGTATTTTACCGCTACTGAGGGATCCCACATTTGCAAAACAATTGAGTTTGCGGGGACGGCAGACCGCTGAACAACAAACCTGGCACCTGGCTGGCGAAAAATATCGCCAATTCTATAAAAAACTTTATCAAAACAAACTCTAATACTGCTTAATTTTTAGCGCTTTAACTCAAGCTTCTTGACGCAGTCGGAAGGCCTCTGTTTCGACAGTTAAGATTATTAAAATTCTTACTGAAAAAAGCCGGCATATTGAGCAATTTGATAGGAATAAGGACGAATACTGCCATGCATTCAGGACCTTAAGACAAGGTCTTGTTAAGGGCTTTGTTTGTTTGGACAAGCCTTTGGCCCTGTGATTTCATTTTGATGTGGGGGATTACGCATGACTTTGTTTGTTCGACTTTGCCTGGTTCTTATTAGCATCTCTTGGATCACATCGGCGCAAGCCAACACTCGACTGCAGGTTTCAACCCTGAATTTAAAATGGTTCGGTATTGGTGGCTTTATGTGGAACACCCCCGACATGGAATTTCGACGCGACAATATTAGAAAGTTTATTGATCAAACCTTACCCGACGCCGACATCATCGTTTTTACCGAAGTGGTGGAAACCGAAGCCCTACGCGAGGTCGTCGCTCATCGCATGGATTGTGCAAGTTATGAAGGGACTTGGAGTCGACACCAACATGTGATGATCTGCTACGACAGGTTTCAACTGCGCGCTGAAAAATATGATAACGACTATATCATCGACACCGTTGATTTAGGCAGCGGTGGCTTACGCCCAGCCGCTCAAGCCAAAATCTGTAAGATCAATGGCGACTGTTTTCTACAAGTGATTGGTGTCCATTTAGCAGCCGGACGCAAATCTGAAAAACGCCTTGAGCAGGTGAAATTGATCAATGCCGACCTCGTCCGTCACCAGGACCTCCTACCCACCATCGTGACTGGCGATTTCAATTCTTATATTACCTCGCAAAGCGGTTTAGAAGAAGATGACATCGATATGTTTGAAAAAGCCTTGTCCGACCGAACCAAAGAGTTTCGCTCGGTCACTCGCCACATCACAACCTATAATTCCGGAGAGTGGGCGCGATCTTATGATCACATCATCACAACTGCAGATATCCAAACAACACGGACGTGGGGATACGAAGCTTGTGAAAAGAAACCCGATTTAAGCAAAACATTTATACCTTACGACAGTTTTCGACGTCATTACACCGATCACTGTCCAGTGACTGCAGATATTACGATCATCAATTAAACAAAGGATGTTTTCTTGAAAAAAAGACTTTTCGTTGCTTGCTCGCTCGTTTTACTCATCAGTGGCTTGGCGATCGCCAGCCCCACCGCAACGGATGCTCCTCGCGAGCCGATCTTAGCTGACCTCCCGGATCACTACTACGGCGGCGATATTCCCTTACGGCAGGATCTAAAAGATAAGTTGCATCGTATCCTCGACTCTTTCCATATTTCAAAACCGGGTTATTTTGATCAGATTGTTGAAAGCTGCTCTTTGGAGCACAACGTCTACTGTTATGTTCACAACAAACTCGGATATCGAAATGCCCGTCGTTTTATGTTTGGTCTCATTTATCTTAATGACTTGCAACCCGATGGATATTGGATTCCGACTGTGTATTGCGAAGACATACTCACCAGCCATCAATTGCCGGAAGGCAACACCTTAGGACCGATGCAGATTCCTAATGCCAACATCGTCAACACCGAACATTCATGGCCGCAAAGCCACTTCACCAATAACTTTTCAAAATCCATGCAAAAGTCCGACCTCCATGCTCTTTATCCAGTTCGCATGCGGGTCAACTCAACGCGCGGCAATCATCCTTTCGGAGAAGTTGTTGAAGTCAAAAATCAAGCCTGTGAAGAAGCCGCACTAGGATATAACGAACACGGCCACACCGTATTTGAACCCGCCGAATCCGTAAAAGGAAATTTGGCGCGGTCTCTTTTTTACTTCTCAGTTCGTTACCGCATTCCCATCGATGCCGAGCAAGAGAAAGTCCTTCGTCAATGGCATGTTCTTGACCCCATCGACGCTGACGAGCGCAGTAAACATGAAGATATTTATAAAATTCAATTTGTTCGAAATCCCTTTATTGATCATCCAGAATGGGTGGATTTAGTGACAAATTTTTGAGTGTGTAAAAAGTCGACAATACCAGGCTTAAACGCTGTCAATTTTTTTAACACTCAAATCCGCCTTAATTCCCCTTGAAGCAAAAGTGACATTCTTCAGCACCCCTTAGACAGTTGTTTTAAAGAGTTTTCAAAAGCACTGAAAAAAAACCATTCACCTCCTGAAATCCCTTATTATAAAGCCATTCAAAGAGTGCTTGTAAAAGCCCTAAGGAGGAAAACAATGAAAGTCTCAGGTCAAATGAAAGTGAGCGGACAGTTACTCGTAGCCATGGCACTTGTCTTTGGATTCAACAACGTGGCTTATGGTAAAAAGCAAGGCCCTCAATTCACACCCATGTACAAAGTCGAAAGATGTGATTGCCTTGGGTTCAGCGAGGATATACCGACTTTTCTATCCGACCTTGCTGGCGCAGAAGACGTTGAAGAACTTTACATTTACGGCGAAGGTAAAACCTTACAGGCGGCCGAAAAAAGCGCCCAAAACTTATGTATAGAAACCTACCGTTCCTATGCCAGTGTCTCCCATGAGGAGGACTCCAATTCAGTGACTCAATCCGGGTGCACAAAATTAAAAAGCACTCCCGATGGTCGCTGGGTCTCACTTTAAACTTTAAACTTTAAACTTATTAATTTTGATCGCTTGTATAAGCGATCTTTTCTAGGGCAATAAGAGATCTTTAGATTAAGATCTTTTTATTGCCATTTTTTTATTCTATTTACCTTCCCCACCCCATTTTGGCTTAAAATCTTTACAAGCCACGCTTCACTCAGTTCACCCCAGTTTTTAATATGCTAGATACAAGGTCGTTAACCAGGGGGCATTTATGTTGTCTATTCTAATAAGTCTTTTTATCGGTGTCAGTGCACACGCTGAAGATCAACCCAAACAAGTGATTGCCAGTTGTGAATGCGTTGTGCTCAACGATGCCGGAGATCCCATTCGACCTGCGCATGCCTTAGTCGGCACGCCGGTGCCAGTCACCTCTGGAGAGTTTGATGTGCATGGGATTGGACGTTTAAAAAGTCCCTACGAACGAGAGAATTGCTTTGAGCTTGAAAATGGCGAGCTATCAATGGCTTGCTCGATTGGTGCTGTCAAAGCCAAATTCAATGCCGAGTATCGCTGCGGTGAAATCGCTCGACAGTACCATCCCAATCAAATAGACGGCTTCACCAATGGCTCGGTTGATGCCTCAACCTGTTATCTTTCTTTAGAATAGTGCTCATTCATTTTTTTGAATGGAACAGAAATAAATAGGCCCCCAACCTTGCTGATCGGGAAGCGCTTGAAAACCATGGGTGGTGGACTCAAAACCCACCGGGCAAGATGAGTTTATAACAGTGAATTGATCGGCCTTACGTTTAAAAAGTTTGGCAATCACTTGATCATTTTCATGGGGGGATAAGGAACAGGTCGAGTAAATCAATCGTCCACCAGGCTTTAAGGTATCAAAAGCCGAAGCCAACAAGGCATACTGGCGCACCCCAAAGTTCTTGCTGCGTTTTTCTTTCCACATTTGCAAATCAGAGGCTTTGTTAATCACTCCCCTTTCTCCTGAACATGGGGCATCGAGCAAAACTTTGTCGAAACTTTCTGGCTGTTTTCTCCCAAACAGCGAACCGTCCCAGCCCGTGACTTTCACCCGACTGCGAACATCTTTTGGCAAGTAGCGCTTAAGAACACTCATCAATCGAAACCGTCTTTTCGCTGACATCTCGTTAGCCACCAATTCGCCGCTGAGGTCCCATTGTTTTTGTTCGGCAAGAAATAAAGCCTCCAGTAACACCAAAGTTTTGCCACCAGGAGCCGCACACATATCCAAGACTCGATCGCCGGCGGCCATTTCAAGGGCACGGCCAGCTACAATACTGGCGGGATCCATGCGATAAAACGGCAACAAAGACTTCTCCCACTGTGAGAGATCAAATGCATCGGTTATTTCATGACAGTGAGGAACCAACGGAAAGGAAGCACCAATCCCTGGAAAGTCTGAAACGTTTTCGTCCTGACAGAAGAGATTTCGTCGCCCGACTTTTGCATCATCTTGCAGAAGGGCTTGCCGAATCAAAGGCCAGCGCTCACCATAGACTTTTTTAAAATATTCATCAAAGGCTTGCTCCCCGCCCGGATTCTTCATGGAGCGTCACTTTCTTGGGTGACATGGACGGGCGAATTCAGATGGATATGATGACCAATATCCTCCATGCCCGCCGCTTTGACAGCACGATGCAATTCCTTGGGAAACTCCGATTGAAATTGCATAAAGTCATCCGTCGGTGACCAAACACGAAAAATCACCTCGGTGCAGTTTTCTTTGAACTCGCTGACGTAAAAATACGGTTCAGGTTCATCAAGAGCTAAACCATTGCGACTGGCCACGTCTTTAAAAATCTCTTCCAGACGGGTCAGGCTGTCTTTGCGGGCCAAAAGATACTTCACGTCCAGTCTGCGGATAGGAAAAAAACTGATATTACTGACCGAGTTCCCAATCACCATCTCGTTGGGAATTCGCACCATCAGGTTGTCGAGAGTTCGAAGTGTCAGAGACAACAGGTTGCGCGATACGACTTCACCGCGAAAACCATTCACCTCGATAATATTTCCAACAATAAAAGGTCTTTCGAAAACTAAAAATATCCCACTGATTAAATTTGAAATTGGTGTTCTCGCTGCGAAACCAATAGCAATCGTCAAAAGACCTGTTGCCCCGATCACTACCTTCATATCGACACCAATAAGTTTAAAAAACAAAATGGCAAATATTATGTTAAGTACGTAAACAAAGAATTTTCGGACACTCAACGGCTTTCTTTTGTCTTTGACGTTTCGAATCGCCAAATAAAAAACCACATTGAAAATTTTAATAAAAATCTGTCCGAAAGCTAAAACGGCAAAGCCGACAAAGATGTGGCGCCAAGGGAGGTCGGTTTGAATTTCTGCAAAGGCCTGCGCGAGTTCTTCCATTTTACCTCATAATCTCGGTGACGGACTTAAATAAACTTTTTGGGATTTTTTCCCGAGGTCCATGAATCATGGTCGGGCTGCCGTTGTCATCCTCAGGAGCGAAGATTTTTAAATCTTTTAGGTTTTCATTATTGTCGATTCGCACTGAAAGTGAGCTAGTCACAAACACACCCCGATTTTCTTGATACAACGTCAAATAGTTAACGGGGATCTTTAACTTTTCGATGGGAATCGGTAGCTTTGAACTGTTTTCAATGTAGACATGAGTCAAAGCCCGATGCGGACGAAACGGTAAATTTTCTTCAATCAGAGCCGCATGAATACGAGTGAAGAAACACAATTGACCACTGGTCGGAGAGTTGCCAAACCAGGTTTTCACTCGATGCAACACCGGAATTTCATCAATCACCTGAGACGCTCCAACATCAACCAAGCGTACGTTCATTGGAGTGCTGAGATAAATTTTGGCTTTCTCTCCCGGTAGAATCATAAAAGTGGAATCCGGTTTAACCACAAACGGATATTCACCCAAGCAGGGGATGACTCGCAGACGCGACGGCTTGCCAGAGTAAGCAAAGCGATGCTCTTTCAGAAGATTGCTTGGCTGCATGCCTGTGAATGGATATTGATAGTGGAAAGATGAGTCCATCCAATCGTTTGAAGTCATCCATAAAACCCGTATTTCAGTGGAAATTTTTTCTAAATAAAAATCAAGAGGGCCAAAACGTAGATGAAAATTCTCTCCATCTTGCATATTGAGGTCGCTTTGAAAGACCTTCAGTTCGTCGGCTTGATCTCTATTCACTTAGGGCTCCAATCAGAAAGAACAACGCGATTCCCTTTGCTCTTTGGTCGGATACTGCCAACCAAAGCGGCCCGTTCATAGCCCATTCCGTGCAAATCTTCAAGCACCTGTTGGTATTCGTGGGCGCGCACCCCAAACACCAGTCCACCTTGGCTCATTGAATCCCACAAGATGGAATTGTTGGCTGAGACTTCGGATCGCTGAAAAGCCACATCCCCCTGAATGCGCGTCCAATTGATATCAAGACCAGGATGTCCCACCTTTTGATGAATCAATTCATCGGTGCCCTGCCAACGCGGCACTTCTCGCAAGTTTACCATCAACTGCTGGTGGGCTGGAAGTTTTTGTAGGCAGTGAAACAGAAAACCCCACTCCTCAATGAGCACACGTCCCGATGGATTCCACCGCAATAGAAACTCTTTCATAGCCTCAGCGTTCACTAACAAAGGCTGCTCAATCGACTTTTGAATCCACGAGGAATTGAATCGATCCATCAGACGCCCCGCCCACAAGAAACCGAACCCCAAAGGCCGGGTCATAATCAGATAGTCATGGGGCCGAAACGATTGTTCCGCCCGATCAAAACTCGGTCCTCCCATGGTCACACTCAGGTGCCAATGGGTTCCATCAAAGGTATCGCCACCATCGATATCCACTCCCTGTTTCTCAGCCACACTCTCGATCGCACGAAAGGTGGATTCGAACACATGATTCAACAGCTGAGGATCTTGATTGGGCAGGGTGAGATTGAATCGCAGCTGCTGGGGCTTAACACCCTGACTGAGACTTTTTAAAAAGGCGATCTCGGTGATTTTTATGGCCGACAGGGCGTAGGATCCCCAGGAGTTAAATCCATTGAAGGAATTCAAGCGAAAGCGACCCTCAGTGGTCTCGGGATCGCGATTGTAAACCCCTTGCCAAGGACGACTCATATGCTGAGCTTGAAACTGCATCTCATCTTTTAGCTTCTGCTTGCGGGGTTCAAGCACTTCCACTTTTTGTAACTGCATGATCTGCTTATGCGAGCGCCCCACCCAATCTTTACTCCAATGGACGTCATCGTATTGCAAGCGGTCCCGACACTGCAAAGCCGGTTCATCAGCATCACGAAAAATATTATGTTGCAAGACGTGGCTCAGTTCGGCTTTTTCAATTTCACTGGTCCACTGCTTGCTTCGCTCGAACTGCACATGGTTGCCGGTGACAAAAATATTCGGCGAACGCACCTCGGAAAGATCTCTGTGCACTAATATCTTTTGATTATCAAATTGTAAAATTTTACCCAACCCATCTTGGGGCCGCCAGTGATCCAAAGGAACAAGCACATCATAGCTGATTTCGCTGCCATCGCATAAGGTGAGTAGATGATCTTGGTACTGTTGCACTAAGGCTCCGCTAAGAACGCGAATGCCTTGTTTTTTAAGCTTTTCAATATCTTTTTGTTTTTTACTTTTGAAAAAACCTTTCTCTGGTAAAGGCGATTCATCAATAATCAAAAGGTCCGACGTTTCACTACCACCGACAAGACGTTGTTTGATCGCCAGGGCCATCCGTAAACTCAATGAATTAAATCCAGTAAAAGCGACTCGGACTTCGCGTGGACAATGGCGATGAACCTCTGTGAAGAACTGACGCATCTTTTTAATAAATTCGTAGCTGTCGGTAATATCAATGACCGAAGATTTTTGACGGACATCCTGACCTTGGAGAGTGGGATGTGAGGGTGATTCCACCGACAAGCGATCAAACTTGAGGCGACCAAATTTCTTAAGATGTAAAACTTGCTCATCTCGACTCACCGACAGGCATTGATCCTCTAAAAAATAAATGCCTTTCCTCTGACAGGCCGTCCACAGGTCCCATTGCCATTTTTCAACAGACGAATTCTCTTTTAAAATAAAGGGAATGGCATCGGTGGATAAGACTTTAATGTTTTGCGAAACCAAAACAATGGGCTGTTGCTTCTCAGCTTTAGTTTCATAGGATTGAATGACTCGATAATGAAGTTCACCACCGCCAACTAGAACAATCGGTTCCAAACACCCTCCCTGGTTGCGAAACGATGTCCTATTCTATCGAAATGACTACAGATTTTGCTAGTGTTGACCCATCACTCACGGACTATGGTCGAGGCTTAAACGATGGAGTTTCGGGTTCGGACCACAGACACTGCAAAAAAGATCCAACCCAGCAAAAACAGACTGCCGCCCACCGGCGTGATCATGGCGGCTGTTGGCAGCTCCAACAACACATAAACATAAAGACTTCCTGAAAACACAACCACTCCCAGAAGAAAGCAAAGCCCGGCCGCGACAGTGGTGGCCCACTTTTCCCAATGGTTCCATAAACCCAACGCCAGCAACGCGAAGGCATGCAAGCTAAGGTATTGGTTGGCTGTGGCAAGGACAGCCATCTTCTCCGGCTCGACCATTTCTTTTAAAGCATGCGCCCCAAAAGCTCCTAAAGCCACTGAGCAAAACCCCAACAAACAACCCCACAACAACCAGATTCGACCCACTATTGACTCCTATAAAGAGGTTTAAAGTTTTGCCAGCAGCGGGTGTAGTCTTTATCACGCGCGGCTGTGTTCAATGCAAAGTTGGTGGGATGAAAAACATGACAGCTTTCAAACATAAAAGCCATGGTATCGGCAATTTTTTGCGGGTCTTCATTATTCTCAATCGCTTTTTCAAAAGTGGCTGTGTCCGGACCATGGGCACTCATGCAGTTATGCAGACTGGCTCCTCCCGGCACAAAGCCTCCCTGTTTTGCATCATAGGCGCCGTGAATAAGTCCCATGTACTCGCTCATAATATTGCGATGATAATAAGGCGGACGAAAGGTGTTTTCAGCCACCAGCCAACGCGGTGGGAAAATAACGAAATCGAGATTGGCCACACCCGGGGCTGTCGACGGCGAAGTGAGGACCGTATAGATTGAAGGATCGGGATGATCATAGGAGACCGTCCCCATGGTGTTGAACCGACGCAGGTCATACTTGTAAGGCGCGTAATTACCATGCCAAGCCACGACGTCTAATGGAGAGTGATCCTGTTCGTAGCTCCAAAAATGGTGTCCAAACTTACAGACAATTTGGCAAATCTTTTTGGTTTCGAAATGGGCCACCGGGTAAAGAAAATCACGTGGGTTGGCCAAGGCATTGGCTCCTAAGGGACCCAGGTTCGGCAAAGTTAAAGGTTCCCCGGTGTTCTCTCCCATATATCCACGGCTCCAGCCGGAGCCCAGAGGATTGACTTGAAACTTTATCCCACGGGGAATCACCACGATTTCTTGGGGTTCGACCTCAAGAACTCCCATCTCTGTGCAGACCTGAAGTTTTCCCTGCTCGGGAATTAAGATCAACTCACCATCCGCATTGTAAAAATAGCGATCACCCATCACTTTGTTTAAAAAATAATGATGCGCCATCGCACCGGTGGCGGTGTTGGTCGTCGCCATGGTGCGTATGCCATCGATGAAATCACAGTCGTCAGTGGGTGGTTCTAGGGGTTGCCAGCGAAATTGTGTGGGCGGTGTGGGCCCCTCGGTCTGGAGCTTTGAAGTCCAAAGTTTTTGTTCATAAGGGATGCACTCACCATGAAAAGTGGAGGGGTGAATGCGATACATCCAACTGCGCAGATTCTGATGACGTTCTCTGGTGAATGCACTCCCAGAAATCTGCTCGGGCACCAAACCACGCACGGGTATTTTCGGTGAATTGCGCCCCTGAGGCAAACTTCCCGTCTCGGCCTCGGTTTCAAAATGGTTCCCAAATCCGGTCAGATACTCCATACAAACCCCTTATTTAACAGAGTTTTCTTATCCTCCAAGGGACAGCATGGGGCAAGCTCTGACGCCCCTCTTAGCCTTTTTTTTAACTTCCATTGAAAAGCTCTTTAAAAACCATAGTTTGCATATCGGTTCAGAGTTCATTAAAAGACCGTATGGGATATTTTGAACTGTTGCGCCGCCACCCTCGCTCGATCGGATTTGGTTTCCTACAAAGTTTCTTTTCGGGTCTCGGCCAAACCCATTTTATTTCTCTCTATACGCCTCTGATAATGGCCACATTTTCTCTCTCGGCCACAGAATACGGGTCGCTGTATTCCTTAATCACTCTCATCAGTGGGTTTGCCATCACTTTTATAGGCCCTTTTATTGATCGCTACGATGCTCGCTATTTTTCACTGGGTATTGGAATGGGCCTTGTTACGGGCCTCCTGCTGCTGCTGCCAATGAGCAACTTGTACGTCGTCTTGGTGGCTCTGTTCGGGCTGCGTTTGTTTGGTCAAGGTCTGTGTTCGAGCCTATCGTCAATCACTGTCGCCCGCTATTTTGAGGACGGCCGCGGTAAAGCTTTGAGCCTGTCGCAGATGGGCTTTCCGGTTTATGAGGGGATTATCACGCCCCTTGGCGCCTATCTTCTGAGTGCGGTGGCTTTTCAGTTCTATATCGCTGTTTTCGTCGCCGCTTTGGTATTGGTTTATCTGCCTTTAGGATATTTTTTAACAACACCACTTCCCAAATTTAATAAAATTCACTGGATCGAAAGTGAAACCGCCAATCAAGGTGTTGAAAGTGACCAAAGTTGGACCCGTAAAAAAGTTTTTACCAGCTGGCAGGTTTATCTGTTGATGCCGCAAGTGCTGATGCCGCCTTTTGCTTTAACCGGTCTGTTTTTTCATCAAGCCTTGGTGGCTGACATGAAAGGCTGGAGCTTGCCATTGATGGCATCGGGGTTATTTTTCTTTGCCATTGGCCGGGTTTGCAACACCTTCATCACCGGGCCTCTAGTGGATAGTCTTTCGGCAAAAAAACTTTTTCCCTTTTATCAACTGCCTTTAACATTGGGCTTTGTTCTTCTTGGTTTTTTAGACTCGCAGTGGACACCGGGCCTTTGTTTTTTACTGTTTGGGTTGAGCGTCGGTAGTGGTGGCCCCATTAAATCAGCGATTTGGGCCGAACTCTACGGCGTTCGTCACCTCGGGGCCATCAAAAGTATGTTTGCGACACTGATGATTTTTTCGACGGCGGCCAGCCCCGTTCTTTTTGGTTACGTCCTCGACAACACCAACAGCGCCGGCGATCTGCTTTACCCTTTATTTGTTGCAAGCCTTGCCAGTGCGATACTGTCTTATTTCGCTTTGCGACCTAAAACGTCTAATCTTTAAAATTCGAAGTTATAGCTCGAAGAACGAGTTTTTTTAATCGGGCCGTTTCCATTTGTTGTCTCGCAACTTTTAACGACAGGGCTCAAAATCATTCTTGAAGGTTAGGCTCCGAAACAAGCCTTCCAGGATATCGTCTCCTGAGCAAAGATGAGTGGTTTGGTCGGGGCACCCGGAGGTCTCCTCGCCCAGAGGTGTCGGTTCTTCATCATCAGCGATGAATACTAGTAAATAGGGAAATTTATAAATCTGTGAGCACATCCTATTTTCGGAATACTCGTGTTCCGTACGACAAATCGCAGATCGACTTAGTAAACTTTCAATTTCAAGGCGTTTACGTTCAATCAAACAGAATCCTTCTTGGTTAGGATTCTCCGCTTCAATAATAGCTCCCGAATCAATATCCATCTCGACCTGGCGGCGTTCCAAGTCAAAGACAAGAGGTTGAGTGAGATTCACATCCCCTAACGAAGCGGCTCGAATTTGCGATTCGGAAAGTGACGGATCGACAAGATCATCGGGTGATTGATTGCCACAATTTTGTGTCAAAAAAAGTAAGAGTACCGTCCAAAAGAAAAATCGAGTTGCAGGCAATCCAAGTCCTTTTCTTAGTTATTCAGAGCACCAAGATTGATCCACTGGGTGAGAGCCGCACGCTCTTCGGCACTGAGCATGGGCGCCGAACCAGTGGGTTCATGGGTGGCACCGTTGTAGCCCGTGATCGGACTGCCACTGGCATTGCCTGGGATAACCTGTCCGGTGTTGATGGTGGTCACATAGTCAGAGTAGTCGATATCCTCGGCTACTTCTCCTGGTGCATGGCAAGACAAACATTTGGCTTCAAAAAGATTGGTGAATAATGACGAGTAAATGGGCTGGACCCCATCGCCGACACCAATTAATCCTCCGTTGGCAATCAACTCATCGGACCAAGCCACCACGGCGTCCAAGATACGCTGCTGAAAGGTGGCATCAAAGCCTTGATGGCCGCCATTGAGTTTTTGAACAATAACCGAATTGGCTGGATTTCGAAGATTGACCAGTCCAAAACTGATCATCACATCGTGAGCAATGGCGACATCGGCCATTGAGTGCAAGGGTTGTTGGTCGACACCGTGGCAATCGACACACGAGCCTTCTTCTTGAGTGATTGGATACAATGTATTTTGATAAGCCGCCAACGATTTTGCCATATCGACATCATTGAGTGTGGTTCCGCCTTCACTACCGAGTACGGCTCCGTCAATCGACTCATGCGTGGCCGAACAATTTTGATAAAGCAAAATGGAAACTGTCGCTAATCCAAAAAATAACCAATTGCGCATGGATGGCTCCCCCTAATATTCCCCTATGGATTTATTATCCCACAAGTTTTTTAATTTTTCTAAAAATGCTGGAGGCATGGACTGAAACGAGAAAAAATCGCGCCTTAAATCTCGATTTGAAACAATCTCCATGGCTTTAACCGGAGGCTCACCTGTTTCTGCAGTTTCGACTTGCGGCCGTTTATATACTGTTATATACTTTTATATAACAACTTAACGAACCACCACTTTTGAAAACCACAGGACGTATGCTGATCGGGGCGTTGGCCATTTTCGGGGGTGATTCTTTTTAGTGCATTAAAGACCCTTTCTCATCCGGTCTTTTCCTATCTCTCTAGAGGGGCCCCCCAGGCCCCTCTTTTTTATTTTTTATTTTTCTTTTTGTGAGCGGCGCGCTTGGCTTTTTGCTTTTCGTCTTGTTCTTGCTTAGCGGCGGCCAAAGCACTGCAGTGTTCAAGAGGTTCGTCATTTTCGGCAAACAGTTGGCAGATTCTCTCGGCTGAACTTGATAGAGTTCTTTCGGCATTCAGAGTTTCAGCAAAGTGATCTTTAATGTAGGGGAAACATAAACTCGCTAAAGTTTGGCTTTGTTGCATGTTCTGTGACCCTTCAAATCCATAGTAGCCGTTGGTAATGGCCAACTGTAGTCGCTCTTCCTGGCAGTACTGGTCTTTATTTTCTTCGTTCACAGCCAAATGAAAATACTCGATCGCACCGCGATGAATGCGGTGGTAGGTCGTCAATTTTCCAACCTCAAAACCCAAATCGGCGACACTGTTGCGATCGTAGCGAATAAAGGCCATCGAAGCGGGGTGACAGTCTTTCAAGGGCTGACTTTGTTGCAAACATTTTTTTAGATAACGTAAACCAATTTTCTTTCGATAGGCCATCGCTTCTGGCGATTTTTTTAAAACTTTAAAGCGTTGAAAAGTGTCGCGCACTTGTTGGTAGGCGAAATCGATGTCCTCGTGGATTTCCATATCGTACAACCAACCGACAATGATCTGTTCTAAAACATCTCGCCAAGGTTGATCTCTTTGCAAAGGCGGAATGTCTTCTAAGTGAGCCATCGCTTCGTCCCACATTTCTTGGTCGGCAAGAATTTTCAATTCTTTCACCGTGTATTTCTTGTCCATTTGATCTTCAATACGATCCAGTTTCTGACTCATTTCTTTGGTGGTTTTTTCCAATCGAAAAACCGATTCTTGAATTTTACTAATACCGGGAATGACGGTAGCAACAAAGCCTCGATCTTCGGAACTGGACAAGGATTGCCCGAGGGAGAAAAAACCAAATACCATCGTGCACAGGCCAGCATAAATAAGAGCCCGCGGCATAAAACCTTTTTCAAGGCTCCAGTCTTGCTCTTTGTTAAAGAAAAAGAACCAATAGACTCCAAGAATAACGGCGGCTAAGCCGGCAAAAATGGTTAAGTAGTCTGTGAAAGAGGCCAAAGGTGTGGCCACATCAGAGATAACGCCGACGGATCCAGCAAACGGCACGGCTCGACGACCTAAATTTTTCAATGTATCGGAACTGACGATCTTACGCAAAACGGACCCTCCCCACTACCCTATTAATCGGAATCAAACAAAAACCAATAAAGTCCAGTTCCCCGCCAAAAGGTGCCAGGCACCTGCCAGGCAAACACCGCGTCACCAAAAGGTGCCAGGCACCCTACGGTTACGCGCCTCGTCTCCGGTTTTGATCTCAATTTATCTCGAGCTCGAGCCACACTTCCTTTAGTCCAGGTGCAAGGTTTGCTCCTCCACCTCGTATGGGACGACCAAAAGTAGTGCTAACCGACGTCCACCCCTATCATGTGGTGGCACGGACAAATAACAAAGAATGGTTCGATATTCCAATGGCCTACTGCTTTGGAGTTTACGCCAATGTTTTAGAAACATGTGTTGAGCGATATCAGATACAACTTCACGCCTTCGTCTTGATGAGCAATCACTTTCACATGCTGGTCACAACGCCAAATAAAAACATCAGCCAGTTCTTACACACCTTAATGACCCAAACGGCTAAAGGGATTGGCAAAAAAAGCAATAGGATCAACCATCTCTATGGTGCCAGAAATCATAAGTCCGTAATAAGCACCCCTGAGTATTACGCCCTCTGTTTGAAATATATTTATAGAAATCCGGTAAACGCAGGCATTGCGAGGACCGTGGAAGAGTTTCGGTGGTCTACAGTTGCGAATGCTAGAAATAAAATAATGCCGCTTATTGAGAGGCCGAAGAACGGACACGATGCTCTGTTGCCGGAAGCGAGAAAAGACTGTTTGGATTGGTACAACACTACCAGTGATTTTGATGTTGAGAAAAATTTAAAGGTTGGACTACGGAAAAGCGTCTGTAAAATCAAAAGGTACACTGACAATAAAAAGCCACTGAACATTGAGGACGCTCTACCGACACGCCGTGTACCCGGAACGTGCCTGGCACCTTTTGGTGACGCGGGGTTTACCTGAAAGGGGCCTGGCACCTTTTTTTTAGAAGAAGTCTTTTATTTTTTCTTTTAGCTTTTCTTCTAGTTTCTTGCCTTCTTTTTTAAGGATCTTGTCTGCCTCTTTTTTGACTTCGCCCTTCACCTTCTTCAATTGGGACTTCTTTTCGCACTCCAAGTACCGACCAGCGACCTTTTCGATGGCCTGAGTCGCATTCGACAACTTGGGACTGACAATCGATCCCCGATACTCCACCGGCATTTCAAGGCGTCCCTCTTTATCCAGCAGGCAACTCTGCAACCGATCGTCAATCTTTACCCCACTGACAAACAGACGCCCATCCAAGTTGATTGTTTTATCGGTATTAAAAGTTCCATGGGCCAGCAACTGATGATTCTCTGGAGTTAAAAAGTTCGTATCTTTGTAAGTGAGTTCGCCATCTGCAAAACGGTATTGGGTCTGAAACAAGGCACGCACATCTTTTGTCTGCACTTTCTTTTTATTTTTGAGGCCTGGAACTTTCTGCAAGAGGCCATTGATAAGCTGATCCAGCTTCATTGTACTGACTTCAAAGCCTTGAATCTTTAATGTTCCTGATGATTGTGTTTTCTTCAGTGGATCGGCATGACTCGGAAAAGGCATTTTCACTTTAAAGCCACCTGTCATTTGACCTTTTATCAAGTCTTTTTGCTCCGGAACACCCCAAGTGACCGCTTCTTTTAAGTCCAATTCTTTGGTGACCGCCGTGCCTTCGATATAGGTGGGAACAGCGTAGAGATCCGAGCGGACATCTTTAAGGTCAAGGCTTCCTGAAAACAGCCTCTGCATGGAAAGTCGCCCGGTTAAAACTCCCTGATCGTAGCGTCCTTTCAAAAAGAAATTTGTAACAGTGAGGTCATTGAAAATAAGTTTTTCAATTTTTGATTCCACAGCCATTTTTGCTGTTTTCACAATCGGCCAATCGGGAAGAAGCGGCTCGGCCGCAACTTTTGTTTTTTTACTTGGCTCTGATTCTTTGGCTGACAGGGTGCTGTCTTTTGGTTTTTTCGGCGACGTCCATTTCAGTAAAGAACTATTATGTAACATTTCTCCAGACACAGTAAGAGGACTTTTTTCGATGCCAAGCTCGGGATCATAACGGCCAGACAACTGGATTTCACCATTGACTTCGCCAGACAGTGGAAAGTTTTTAAAACTCGGCATCACCGTTTTTAAAGCTCCCAATTGGATACTGTTTATTTTGCCTGCAATATTCAATTGCGGGTTCAAAGGGTTCGATAAGCTACCTTGTGCATCTAGTGAGCCGAAAAAAGTCTTAATGAAAAATTTTTGAAACTGAAAAAGCTTACCTTTTTTGCCTCCGTTAAAAACCAGGTTGAGCTTTTGATTGGCTTTTTTTCGAAAACCTTGTTTGGTTTGAATGTCCATTTGATCAAGATCGACACGACCCTGCAGGTCAGCCTGTTCAATGTCTTTGTTAACGATCTGCATTTGACCTTTAAGATTGCCACTGAAAGGCCCTTGCAATTGAAAAGTTTTATCAGCGTTCTGGTAGTTGACTCCCGAGGCGATCTGCAAATCGATCGGATTGGCTGAAACATTCAAGGACTCTGGGTTTGACAAATCCCCCACCACGTCAGCCTGCAATGCCAAGTGACCTTTGACAGGATACTTTTTCATGATCAAAAAAATATTTTCTAAGCCGGCAAGTGATGTTTTATCCATTGTCATAGCCAGCCGACTCTGTCCTTTTTGGGGAGAGAGTTCGCCTTTCACGGCAGCTGAAATCTGGGCCAGTTGAACCTGCAACTTGGAAACATTGATTTTTTCTCCACTGACGCTCGACTGAATTTGTAGGCTCATCGGCGTGCCCGATTTTTTATGGAAAACGTCTTTTTTAAGTAAACTGAGTGCCGACAAATCTGCTGAAAGGTTAGAATTCAATTTTTGTAAACCGGCATCGTAGGCGAACTCCAGGTCTCCTTGAATAGTCAATCCACCGGAAACGCGTGTCCCCTCTTTCTCAACGGGCTTGGCTAGGCGTCCCTGCAATTGATTAAAGGCCAAGGTGCCAGAAAAAGAAGGCGCCGCCTCGCCTTTCTTGCGAAACTGAATATCAGATCGTAGGCCACCTTGCCATTGTCCCTCGGGCAACAAGCCCCCTTTTTGCAATTCACTGAGATTTTTAACTTCAACCGAAACTTGCCAATTCTGCTCGTCGGTTTGTGAAAAACCGTTAAGCCCTAAACTGAGTCCTCCTAAATTGATCTGCAATGGATTGAAACCCACCTTTTGCTCATTGATTTGTAAAGACTGACTTGAGAGAGACAAGGGGGCTCCGCCTTGTATGGGAAAAGGCGAACTGACAATCTTGTAGGCCAATGCTCCAGACAGGTCGATGCTACCATTGTCACCTCCAAGAAGAGGAGGAAGAGTGACAGACCCTTGAGCCCCAGATAAGGCCACTTGGTTGAAACCTTTTTCTGTCTGCTGATTCAAAGCGAAAAGCCCTTCCGATATTTTCAAACTTATCGATAACGGCGGCAAACCTCCACCCGAAGCTCCGGCCTCTTTATCAGCCTCAACCTCGACAGAGGCCTTTTCACCTTCGGGTTGCAACCTTTGCGTCACCGTGACTTGGGGCTTTTGCAAAGTAACAACCACGTGTCCATCCAATTTCTCGGGATCGGTGGTCCAAGTCGTTGGTGAGAACACCACTCCAAGAAAAGGAACTTTAACTTCTTGTTCTTGAGTTCGATGTTGCAAATGGATATTGGTGGCTTGAACTTCAATAGGAAACCACCACGACTTCAACTGCAAAGGATCAACAGACAACTTATAGTCTTGTTTGCTAGCAGCCTCGACAATAGCTCCGCGCACCCGAGGCTCAATCAAAGACGACCACCCCAACCGCAAGCCAAGCAAAGCCACCAAAGGCAGAACAACCAATACAACAAGAATTGCTATTATTATTTTTTTCATACGCTCTTTATGTAGTTATCAACCAGAGCCTCAAGTGTTGGTAGCGGCACTGGCCCATTAGTCAAAACCGCTTCGTGGAACCGACGAATATCAAACTTGTCTCCTAAAGCCTGCTTAGCCTTTTCTCTCAACTCAAGAATCTTGAGCATCCCCACCATGTAGGCCGTGGCTTGACCGGGCATCACGATGTAACGATTGATTTGGCGAACGTTATCATCATGATCACCTGGAAGATTTTTATCCAAGTAGGCAATGGCTTGTTCACGGGTCCATTTTTTGTGATGGATTCCGGTATCAACCACCAAACGACAGGCGCGAGTTAACTCCATGGAGAGGCGTCCAAAATCCGAGTAAGGGTCTTTGTAAAAGCCCATCTCCTTAGGGATACGCTCAGAGTACAAACCCCAACCTTCGATATAGGAGGTGTAGTGACCATAACGACGAAATTTAGGAACACTCTCGAGCTCTTGGGCAATTGATATTTGCATGTGATGCCCAGGAATACCTTCGTGATAGGCCAAGGCCTCGGCCTCCCAAGTGGGCAAGGCTTTCATATTGTACAAATTGACGTAATAAGTGCCTGGGCGCTTTCCATCGGGTGTGGCATTTTGGTAAAAAGCCATGCCGGCTGATTTTTCCCGAAAAGGTTCGACGGCTTTGACAACGATATTGGCCTTGGGCTTCGTGATAAAAAGTGTGTCGAGCTTGCCGCGCATGGCATCGATGTAGGATTTGGCTTTTGTTAAGTACTTTTGCTTCCCCTTCGTGTTATCGGCGAACTGAAACTTTGCGCTTTGCATGTGGCGAAAAAACGCCTGAAGATCACCTTTGAAGTTCACTTTTTTTGCAATGCCTCGCATTTCATCATGAATACGTTTTACATTTTTTAACCCCAGCTGATGGATCTCCTCGGGTCCTAAATCAAGTGTGGTCATTTTCTTTAAACGATAGCGATAAAACTCTTCGCCTTTCGGAAACTTCCACACACCATCTTTGGTTGTTGCCCGTTTTTCCTGTTTCTCTAAAAAACTGATAAGGTCGGCAAACCCTGGCCCTACCGACCCCAGGAGAGCCGCTTTGCCCTGCTCCATATAATCTTTTTGCTTCTGCTTGGAAAGCTTGAGGCCTTTAAGCTTGTCTTTGAAATCAGCAAACAGGGGCGAATCATTTTTCGAGGCCACAAAAGGATTGCCACTAATAATATTTTTGCTGTCTTCTATCACTTTGGGAAATACAAACCGCGGCGGAACCACACCTTTGGTCTCTGAGCGCATCAGACTGTTAATGATTTCACCAAAGACTCGATTAAACTGATTGAGCCGACTGATGTAATTTTTTAAGTCCTGTTCATTTTCGACCTGATGCATGTTCATCATGAAACTGGGAAGACCACTTTGGATTCCGAACATTTGGTTGACCGGATAAACGTAATCTCGCCATTCATAGGCTTCGATCTCTTCTTTTAATTGGTGCTGGTACAGGTCGTAACTGAGTTGATCATCAGTCTTAAGCTGGTCACGATCAAAGCTTTGCAAAATATCCAGGTGCTTTTCAGCCTTATCTCTTTGCTTTTTCATAAAGTCTTGGGAGTACTGATTCAACTGACCTTGCTTTTTATCGACACCGAGATAGGTCATCTCCTCGGGCATGTCCTCTAAAAATGACTGAAAGCTCCATTCAAAGAAGGCATTGAGTTTTTCACCCTCGGTGTTACCAGGGAAGTCGGGTCTCTGGTGAGCACAGGCGGTGAGCAAAGCCATCACTAGTGTTGCCAAAAAAACGGATTGCGATCGAACAAGAACCATGAAGCCTCCTAAAAAGAGCAGCGGTCATGCTACCTTAGAAGGTTGAGTGAAGCCACGAATAGCCCGTTCCGTCATTAAGCGAATTGTGGACACCTGGACGGGATTCTGGCAATCTAGCCGCCTTAGGAGAGCCTTATGATTGAGATGAAAAATGTGGATGATCTGCGCAACTCCATCCAGGGGATCGTGGTTAAGGATTACGGTGACTTTAAACGCAAAACGGTCACTTATCTGAATCGCTTCAGCGAGCTCAACTCGCTTAATGACGATCAAATCAAACATTTGCAGTTTTTAAAATGGTACATCCAGTTTCACCCGAACTACCAGCTGGCAGAAACCAAACAATGGACGCTCAATCAAATTGAAAAATTCAGACAG
Organism: uncultured Pseudobdellovibrionaceae bacterium; assembly: GCA_964588335.1. GTDB lineage: Bacteria > Bdellovibrionota > Bdellovibrionia > Bdellovibrionales > JAGQZY01 > JAGQZY01. The sequence goes on from CAZPOV010000003.1 coordinate 292,324, forward strand.
TAAGAAGTGGACCCTTTCTCTTTTCGCTACTTTTCTGATTCCACTGGGCCCTTCTGAGCGCTGGAAAAACTACACCTTTAGCGATATCAAACCCAACAAGGTGACGTTCTCAGAAGAAGCGGTCACCCTGATGGTCAACCATTCGGCATCGCCCCTACTTTACAATTTACCCGAAACTTTGGACACAACATCGGTCCAGGTCAAAGCCACCTTAAAAGACTCTCTGCAGCCTCTGCCACAGGGAGCCCAACAGGGTGAGAAAAACTATGATGATTTCATTTTGCGAGTCGGCTTGATTTTAAAAGGTGACGATCGACTCAGTTGGCTGCAGCGCCGGGTCGCACCCGCTTGGTTGATCGAAATGGAAAAACAACTTCCAGAAGACATCGGTATCGACAAGGTTTTATTTTACACCACCTGTCGCCAGAAACAGCTTGTTAACAAAAAACGCAACCATTTCCTAAGCTCGAAGCTTGAGGAAAAATGCGTCACTCTACTCGACGGTACCGGGGAGTTTGAGATATCTGTTAATCTCGAAAAGCCTAAGAAAGTTGTCGGGATTTGGCTGGCCAGTGATGGTGATGATTTAAAGCAAAAGTTTCAACTGCAGATTCACAAAATCGAGCTCAATTACAGTAAAAAATCATTGTAAATTCTTTGTAGGTCCCATGGGGACCTCCGGTTTTATCGATGCGCGTGCTGCGAGACACTTGGTATCCACTGGGACAATGGTGTCGAGCTTTCAAATGACACTGTTGCAACCAGTACTTGCAAACCACAGTCTGCAGAGGGGGGCGGTCAGCCCGTGGATCATTGCTCGAACAAGATATCCACAAACCACTGCAACATAATAAAATCACCCATAAACGAATCACATAACAATAATAGCTAAGCTTTCTTTAAAAAACAAATCAATCGACTTTTTGTCGCCATTTCTTTTTATCACCTTTTTGCTTTTTCTCTTTAATTCGCTTTTCGATAGATGAACGTGATGGCTTTGTTTTTTTTCGAACTTTAGGACGAGTCAATGCCGACTCCAAAGAATCACATAAGTTTTGGAAACACGCTTTTTGATTGGCCGGACGCGTCCGGTATTGATCGCTGTAAAACAACAGTTGCCCACTTTTATTGATCCGATTCTTTAACTTATTCTCGATCAAAGATTTTTGATTTTGATTGAAGACTGTTGAATCGGCAAGAGCCCAGAACAACTCGACTCGGGTTTCGGTTTTGTTAACCTTTTGCCCGCCCGGCCCAGAACTTCTTGAATAGGAATAATCGACTTCGGTTTCGAGTTTATTTTTTTTGCGATCTGACAGCTTGTACATATCTTATGTTAACGGATTTTACCAAAAAAGGCGAACCGACCTGACTTTCTTCGTGTCACAACAAAGTTCCCACACAGACACAAAAAGATGATAAAAACCCCGATAAACTGAAGCCCACTTAATTTTTCATTAAAGATCACCCAGCCAAAGACAATTCCCCATAGCAATCCAGTGTAATTGAAAACCATGATATTTGAGGCCTTTTCCAATTGGTAAGCCACGGTCATAAAATACTGGGCCAAAACTGTTGTTAAACCAATCGCCAATAAAAAAAGCCAATCCGTTGATTGCGGCGGCACCCATTGATAAAGAGCCACCGGCCCGACAATGGGAAGTGTGACCAAGGGAAAGAAGAAAATGACCGTCATCGCCGCATCGGTGCGACGAAGCTCGCGAACGACGGTGTAAGTGATGGCGGCAAACAGAGCCGCAGCCAAACCAACACCAATCCAAATCCAGGGAACCGGCTCGACCCCACCCCGAATCAAGACGACTCCCATGAATGCTAAAACCAAAAAAAACCACTGAATGGGACTGGCTTTTTCATGCAAATAAAAGTGCGCAATGACAACAGTAAAAATCGGAGTCAGGTTGATTAGAGTGGTCGCAATAGCCAGAGGCGTATTCTGGATACATATAAAAAGACAGACCAAAGCAATACTCCCAAAGAATCCACGCGCAAAAAGAAGTTTAGTATTATTGCCTCGCACGCCCCGCCCCTGCTGCAACAAAATAAACCCACTAACAATCAATGTTATCAATTGCCGGAAAGTCACGATTTCGGTGGCTGGAAGGTGAGAGAGAAACTTCACTCCAATGTTAATAGAGGCATACAGAAAGGTCGCAATGATCAGAAAAGGCACGGCGCGAGACATCCGAGCATAAGAACATAGAAAACCTTTTAAATGCACCTTGTTAAGCCCCTAACAAGGTGCATTTAAAGACTTTTTCATCTAAAAAAGGGGTTCGTTTTACAAATTTCGAGAGGTTCAAATTGGGAAAAGAAGTCACGATCGAACTTTATGGAGAAGTTTCTACCTTTGAAATCGAAGATGACGAGTCCATCTTGGATGGCGCTCTTCGCAATGACATCGATGCGCCCTACGCCTGCATGTCTGGGACCTGCAACTCCTGTCAGGCCAAAATTATTGAGGGTGAAGTAAAAATGGAAGATGCTGATGCATTAACTGAAGACGAGATCGAAGCCGGTGAGATTTTAACTTGCTGTTCTTACCCGACCACTGAAAAGTTAAAAGTCCAATATCCTGATTGAGAAATTAAGCCACCTGCTGGGGCTTTATTTTTCCACCTTTGGTTGGTACTGCGACCGGTGTCTGACTCTAGGAACGATGGGTCTGAAAAGTTGGCAAATCTTTTGTTTCATCGCCCCCAAGAGAGACCCCCATTTTTTCGTTGTTTTGCGGATAAAGACTTTTCGGTCAAACCCGTCATTTCATGATCGCTTTGAGGAAATAAAATTTTCTCAAAAAAAAACACCGCTCGGAGGCGGTGTTTTTTTAAACTAAAAAGTCCGTCAATAGACTTATTTGGTTTTTTTGTTCTTGTCTTGGGTGTCGTCTTTAACGATTTCAAGCAATTCCACTTCAAATTTCAAAGCCGCTCCTGGTGGAATTTTAGGTGGTGCACCACGATCGCCGTAAGCGATTTCAGGTGGACAGTAAAGTTCAGCTTTTCCGCCGACTTTCATTTTTTGAACACCTTCATTCCAACATTTAATCACACGATCCAAACGGAAAGTGGCGGGTTGTTTTCTTTCTTTTGTTGAGTCAAAAACCTCACCGCTACGAAGAGTTCCGTGATAGTTCACTTTCACTCGGTCAGTGGCTTTTGGGCTTTCTCCAGAACCTTCTTCAGTGGAAACGATGATTAAACCCGAGTCGGTTTTTTCGGCTTTATCCATTCCCGCTGCTTTTTCTAAAAAGGCGGTGGCCTCTTTTTTCTCTTTGTCGGCAAAAGCTTTTTGACGGTTGCGGATCAGGTCGCCCACTTTCGAAAGAAATTCGCGAGGTTCAACTTTTGGTTCAGTTCCTTCGGAGGAACCATCATCAATACCCATCTTAAGAACGGCCATTTCTTTTTTACTGAGATCCAAAGTCTTTAACTTTGTTCCCATATCAACGCCAATAGCGTAAATGGTTTTATCATCGTCACTATCCAAAGAGGGTTTTGGGCCGGCGCCCATTTTGTTACAAGCTGTCAAAGCTACAAATCCAAATGCAGCCAAGAGAACGATAATTTGTTTCATTCGGTCACTCCTTATGTATAAACATCTATGAACTACTCGATGATGACTTGGTTTTATAGGGATTTCACTCACTAACGCATCGCACTTTTCATCAGAGTTCATGACTCTAGGCCGAATCAGGACAATATTCCTCAGTCATGAAACCAAAAATGACAAAAGAGGTCTGGAGTTGGGCCTTCTACGACTGGGCCAATTCCGCCTTTGCCACCACTGTTGCGGCGGCCTTCTTCCCGATTTTTTTTAAAAAATATTGGGCCTCTCATCTCTCTGCCACCGAAAGCACTTTTTACCTTGGTAGCACAATGTCACTGGCGGCTCTGCTGTTCGCGGCTTCTGCTCCTTTACTAGGCAGTTTTGCCGATTTGTATGGCTGGGCGAAAAAAGGCTTAGTCCTGTTTGCCAGCCTTGGAAGCTTCTGCTGCTTGCTGTTTTATTGGATCCCGGAGTCCCATTGGGTGATGGCTCTTACCGTTTACGGCATCGCATGGATCGGGTTTTCTGGAGGAAACCTTTTTTACGATTCCTTGATTTTTTGCGTCAGCGACAACAAAACCATGAACTGGGTGAGTTGCCTGGGTTACGGTCTGGGATACCTTGGAGGCGGGCTGCTGGTGGTGGTCAATGCCCTTATGGTGACCAAGCCCGAGTTGTTTGGGTTGGCGAATGCAGTCGCCGGGGTCAAATGGGCTTTTGTGTCTGTGGGAGTCTGGTGGTTTGTCTTCAGCCTGCCTTTGATCTTTTTTGTTAGGGAAAGAAAGCCCGTGGCGCGCCAGGTTTCGCTGTTGGCCGGCTTCCAGGAAGTTTATCAAACTTTGTTAAGAATAAAATCCCATCGCAATTTGGTTTTGTTTTTGATCGCTTATTTTTTCTATATCGATGGTGTTCACACTATTTTTAAAATGGCGGTGGATTTTGCCCTGTCTATTAATCTGCAATCGGCAGATCTGATCAAAGCCATCGTCATTGTGCAGTTTGTGGGTTTTCCTGCGACTCTGGTTTTTAGTCAGTTAGCCAAACTCACCGGCACAAAAGCGGGAATTCTTTGCGGAATTTTTATCTACGGGTTGATCTGTCTGATGGGAGCGTTCATTTCAACGGCGACTCACTTTTACATCCTCGCCATTGTTTTAGGGTTGGTGCAAGGAGGCGTGCAGGCGCTCAGCCGTTCTCTGTATGCGCAATTGATTCCAGAGGAAAAACACTCCACCGAGTTTTTTGGATTCTACAACATGTTCGGAAAGTTCTCGGCCGTTCTCGGCCCTTTTCTTGTTGGCATGACCAGTCTTCTGGCCGACAACTCTCGCTTGTCATTGCTCGCCATCGTTGTCCTGTTTATCATTGGTGGGGTTTTACTGTTAAAGGTTCAAGAGCCTGAGACGACCTAATGTTTTTGATTGAGAAGCCCTTTTTCAAAACATAATCGGGGCCTCTTGACCAGTCCCCACCGGCTCCGGTTGAATTCCGTTCTATTTTGAGACCCCCCTTTATTTTCTAACCTTTTAGCCGATAAGACCAAAGTATGGGGCGTAGAAATCAACTGATCCTTATTATGGCTTTCCCACTTCTGGTGACCTACAACAATTGCAGCCGGAGCACGGGCAATTTAGGAGGCGGATCAGCCTCCAGTTCCATCGGTGCCAGTGGCAGTCGCTTTGTAGGCTCCCTCAGTCTTGAACACTTCAGTTCGACACCCAACTGCTCGCTCGAATGGCATGCTCCCACGGAACAATTGAATCTCGATGGCGATAAACAGTCGGCACAGCTGCTATGGCATCGCTGCAACGACGAAGGTCAAGCCGGAGTGGTTTTCGACCAAATTCAGGGCCACTCTTACAATCCTTATTTGGCTTATTATAAAGATCAAGTCTACGCCAGCTCAGAATTGCACCAAGGAATGAGCGACCATGTCTACTATGCCGAGTATTGCTACAACAAAACTTTGCAAATGGACTTCACGATTCAATATTTGCTTATCGACATACCAGGAAGTTCGGTGCCGCTGAGGGATTGGGTTGGTATTATTGTGCAAGGCCCGGAGGCCGAATACCCTGGCTTGTACTTTAACGGCGGATACCTTGAAACCGACGTCGACGGTAACAAGTATTTTGCAACCGACAACGAAGCCTACACAATCGAAATTTTTGCCGACGACAGCGGCGGTCAGAAGCGCGCTGTAATGACTCGTGCCAACGGTCGCAGCATCTCTTTTAATTGTTGGTTTGATTCTACGCCGTAACCCTTTTTTCTCCTTGCTTGCGAAAAAAGTTTTTTGATAGCCTGGTTCCTCGCTATTGGGGGGATTCAGTGGATCATGCTTTTACCAAACTTAGACCGGGTTGTATTGAGGTGATTTGCGGTTGTATGTACAGCGGAAAAACCGAAGAACTTATCCGCCAAATACGACGATGTGAGTTCGCCAAACAGGATTATTTAACCTTCAAACCAGAAGTCGACACAAGATACTCTGAAGACGATATTGTTTCTCACAATAACGAGAGTCTTCGATCCATTGTGATTGCAAACTCCAAAGAGATTTACAAACATGTTGAGCACACCACCCGAGTGATCGGCATTGACGAAGCACAGTTTTTTGATCCTGAGATTGTTGAAGTGGCAACCAAGCTGGCCCAACACGGGCGACGGGTCATCATTGCCGGTCTGGACACTGACTGGCGCGGACAACCTTTTGGTCCCATGGCTGATCTGCTCGCTGTCGCTGACATCATTCGCAAACAGTATGCCATCTGTGTGCAATGCGGAGAATCGGCAACGCGAACTCAGCGCCTTGTTGCTGACGACAGTGAGGTTCTGGTGGGCTCATTTAAGATGTATGAAGCCCGCTGTCGGGATCACTTCGATCCAGATCTCTCAGTTCGTCTATCGACGCCGAAAACGCCCTCCATTCACCCCCGATAATCGACTCGCCTGAAAAACTCTTCCTGCGTCGCAGGAGGAGACCTTGCCGATTGTTAAGGAATTTGTAAAGCTTAGGAAATAGCATTTCATCCGAGGAGTCCCATGTCTTTGAGTGCCATTGCCAACGAGTATGAAAGAGAAGTGCGACAGTTGTTAAACGGCAGCAATTATTCTCTTTACGAGGATTACTCTGAGTTTCAACTTCTTATTCTTCGCCATATCGACATGGAAAAAGATAAGAAAATGACTTTCCCAACCACTTCTTTTCTAATTCATGATAAGTCCGTTTATGAATTTGATAAAACCCGCCAGACCCTGGTTCCCATTGCAAATGGCATGGAAGGACTCCTGCGCCAGATTGAAACTTTTTACACCGAAAACCAAAAAGTGATCGAACAGTTTTTCGTGCAACTGGAAAAACTGGAAGCGCAACTGTTTGAACGAAATCCACCACACTACTTTATGGATATGTGGTTTGACTTGAAACGCGAACTGACAAGACTGAAAAACTACTACTTCCGCAACTCCATGGTTTACCGGGAATTTTATAAAAGCAAACAAGACAGTTTTGAAACTTCCACCGATGAATTTAAGGATGAATTTAAAGATGTCGAAGAGAATATTCACTTTCATATTTCAAACATCGACACACTGATCTCACGCCTTGAAGGCCTGTATAATTATTTTGAATCAATCAAAGCCGACCGGCTGAATAAAACCTTACTCACCCTGACCGTGATTTCTGGTATTTTCTTACCTCTGAATCTTATTGTGGGTTTTTTTGGCATGAATACCCCTGGTTTGTTTTTCATGAATGACAGCGAAGGAACAAAAAAGGTGCTTTTGGTTCTTGTCGGAGTTTTATCTGTATGTCTATTGGGTTTTAAACTTCTACAAATTATTGATCGTTACTTTTTACGCTACATTCTGGGTCGCTATGATTTTTATAAAAATCTTTCCACGCAAATCGACGACTTAAGCAGTCGGTTTCGAGGCAACTAAAAAAACGCAACCTCAGCAAGCTTTAAAAAGTTGTGTCGCTAAGAAAAATTCGCTTTATCGCCCGCGGATAATTTCGATCTGTTTGATTTGCTGATGATGTTGCAACCACTCGATAATCGAACGTGCCGGCACGATATCAGCAACTCCGTAGTAATGCTGAAAATTCCCCTCTTCGCCGTCAATGCCACCAACAAAGGGCGCTGCCAGCCGCCCTAGGGACTGTGCCCCAGTCAATGGAACTTTAACCGGGCGAAAGCGTGTTTTGGACAGAATATCTTTGGCGAGACGACGGTCGGTTTGAGGCCAGGAGCCGCGGTTAACAAAATAGGCCGAGGCCATCACCTCGCTCACCCAGATGTTGCAGTTCTGAGTGCGCAGGCCCCATGGATGGGCCACCAAATTATAACTTCGATTGCCGGAGGCTAAAACCTGCTGGGCGTGATCGCCCCGCAAGAAATCAAAGACCCGATCTTCCATCCGTCGTCCCAGGGTCATCAAAGTCGCATCGCAATGAGTGAGTCGGTCTTCTCGCAAATAGGAGTCTAAGGTTTCTACGTAAATACTGGCCTTAAGAAAGTTATAGTTGGGATCTCCGTAGAAGTGCACCACATAGGGCTGGTCTGAAAAATGAGGATCGAGAATGGCAAACCCCATATGAAAATATCGAACATCGGAGCGATACACGCAGGACTCACCGTTGAGTTGAGCACCGCGCGAGCCACGGACGCACCTTTTAACGATCTCTTGATAATCGCGACGGGTTCTCCACGACGTGTTTCGGCTGGCGAACTCTTCAAGTGCCTGAAGATAGCTGTGAATGTCACTGTAAACCACACCATTGAAGTCATCTCGAATCCGCCATTGCGACATTTTGATGGGCGACCCGCTGGTCATTATCATAACCACTTTGTGGCCGGCGCGACGTAACTGCAAAAGGCGCTGCCGTGTCGGCTCAACGACATTGCGGCAACCGTTGTTACCCGGGTTGAATCCCGCGTATTTTTCATAGGCGCGTGGCGTTTGCCCCAGGAGTCGGTCATGACCCCAGGATAAACAGCCAAATACTAATAGAGTTAGAAACAATAAGCCCCGCATCGCCAACACCCTAGCCACGTTGACCTGCGGAGGCAAAGTCTGAGTGAAGTTGGGAAATTACTTCACCCTAATATAGAGAATTTGTGTAAAAACAGTCTTACTTGCTCTTCTTCTTGGTTTCAGAGGTGCCCTGTGCCGTTACGGCGCGAACCACTTTCTTAACCTCATCTTCCGACATAAAACTGCCCTGCAGGCGTTCTATGGCCTTTCCTTGGGCCATAAACAGCATATCACCATTACCGAGAAGTTTTTCGGCACCCGGCTGATCGAGAATGGTTCGCGAATCAATACCGGAGGACACTTTAAAGGACACTCGTGTTGGAAAGTTGGTTTTAATCAAACCGGTGACGATGTCGCTGGAGGGCCTTTGCGTGGCCATCACCATATGAATTCCCGCGGCTCGCGCTTTCTGGGCAATTCGTGTGATCGGCCGTTCGACTTCATTTCGCTGAGTCAACATCAGATCGGCCAACTCATCGATCACAATCACGATGTAAGGCATCTCTTCGAACTTCCAATCAATTTTTTTGCCAAGACGTCCTTCGATGGCTCGCTTTGATGATTTTTTGACAGACTGATTAAAGCTGGTAATGTTTTTTGACTGCATTTCAGAAAATATTTGATAGCGCTTGTCCATTTCCTGCTCGGCCCACAACAATAAATTTTTCGCCTCTTCGACATCCGTGATCACAGGCTTTAGAAGATGGGGAATTCCATTGTAAGGACTTAGCTCAATCATCTTGGGATCAATCATAAGGAAACGAAGCTCTTTCGGTGATTTGTGAAAAATCAAACCTGAGATCAGTGAGTTCATAAAAACAGATTTTCCTGATCCTGTGGTTCCTGAAACCAGAAGATGGGGCATTTTTGTTAAATCGTTAACATGGGCTTTATTATAAACATCAAGACCCAGAGGGACTGGCAGTTCCATATTTTTCATTTTCATGCAGGTCTGTATCATTTCAGAGAATCGCAACATCCCCACGTCTTTATTAGGGACCTCAATACCGACGGTGGTCTTGCCGGGGATCGGAGTTAATATACGGATGGCTTTGGCTCCAAGAACCAGTGCCAAATCGTCGGAGAGGCTTTGAATTTTTGAAAGTTTCATTCCAGCCGCGGGCATGAACTCAAACATTGTTAAAGTCACACCTTGATGGGCCGCAATCACTTCGCCTTTGATGCCAAAACTTTCTAATCTTTCAGCAATCATCAGGCAGACTTCTTTAATTTCTTTGTCTGATTTCGCCGTTGTTTTTTCTGGTTTTTCGAGAAGCGAGGTTTCGACCTTTTTATATCTCTTGGTCCAAGCCTTTATTTCAACAGATTCAGGAGCTTCCTCGGCTTGCGCATCCACCTCAGCCTCTTCAGCTTTCGCTTCGTCAACAACCTCTTCTTTCTTATTCGCTTTGGCTGTGGTTTTTCGTTTGGTTTTGGCTTTTGTTTTTTTCTCAGAAACCTCTTCAACTTCAGTCACCGGCACTTTGGCGGTGACGACTTTTTGGTCCAACACGGCCTCTTGCTCGGCTTTTCGAGTCAATTCCTCTTCGGCCTGCTTCTCAGCCTCTAGTTCACGCTGGATTTTTTCAGAAAGGTGATCTGTGGGCGTGTGGTAGTGGTCGGTGACCAAGCGTCCGTCCAAAGGACTCACACCACTGTATGTTGCGTAGTGAAATTTGGGTTTTTCGGCGGCAGTCGAAGAACTTTGAGTTTGTGGAGCGACCGAAGCAAATTCTGGTTTTTGATCGACAAAATCAATCAGTCGATTGCCAAAATCTTTAGCCATACTGGGGCCATGCTCTTTCACTTTGCCGGCGATTTCTTGGAAAATATCTTTCATGACATAGAAAGAATGGACGATCTCCATGTAGCCGGCTGATATTCCTAAAACACAGGTGAATGAGAATAGAATAACAAGCGCGCCATACAAACCAAAACTTTTAAACAGCAGTCCGCCGATGGCATAGCCAAACCAACCGCCGTTACCGTATGTCATCAATTGATTCATTGGCCACTGGTTGTAAGCTTGTAAAACGGTGAGAAAACTTGAGATCAGCAGAAGAACTGTAAAGTAAATAGCGAAACTTCGAAAATAAATCGACCAACTGCGTACCACATCGCGAACCGTGTTGGCAGTGCCTAAAACCATGTGACCGATATGAAGTAAAAAGACGACAAAAAAGAAATATGTGTAACCAAACGAACTGAAGCCGCTGGCAATCAGGGACGAGCCTTTGACTCCGAAAGCCTGAATAAAGTTTTGCGGTTGCAATGAAAGATAGAACACACCACCGACAGCGATTGTCATAGAAAAGGTGATGGTGAGTAAAAATACGATTTCTTGAAATCGTGTTTCCAGTCGCGAGATTTTCAACATAGCATCCTCGAATTAGTTATTGTTTATCTCTCTTTCAAATTGCAAAAATAAAGCCAGCTAAGAGTCTATCTATTGGATTTCAGAGGTCATTTTTATCAATAACCGCGAATTCTGCCATTTTTTGGCACCCTTAGTTTGTCATGTGGTCAGGCAATGGGATGGAACTGATGGGCGTGTTGCCAAGATTGTTCATTAACCCAAAACCAGGGTTGTAGCCTCCGGCTGGATTCATGGCAAAACCGATACTGCCTTGAAAAATCATGGCGGTTCGGATTAAGGCCATCATGTTGTCGCCGCTGACCATACGAGTGCGTGCATCAAAAAGACGTCCCGCCTCGGTGCGACCAAAAAGATTATCGTCAGTGAAAGTACGATCTCCTCGGATGTAGGCATTAAAACCCTCTTCACCCTCTTGGCCTTCGAATTCAAAACCCACTCGATTTTCTTCTTCTTCGACGTCGTCTTCATCATCGGAAACGGCGGCCGTTGCATCGTCAAAAAGACTGTCATCGATGGCGGCAAAGGCTCGCTTATAGATTATAGAGTTCATAGAGTTGCGGCGATTTTTAAAAATTGCAAATTTTGCGGCAAAAGCCTGATAAAAAGCTTTTTCGCTGCGAAAATCTTTTTCGGTAAAAATTCGATTGTTAAAGCTGATAAGACGCCCAGGCTTACCTATCCATTCAATAAACATGGGAAAGCCATTGATGGTAAACGACAATTTTGATGGAGACACCCGAAGGTCTTCAACTTCAGCTTCAGCAAATTGTTTGGGAAGATATTGAGCATGCTCGGGTGAAAACGCGTAAACCAGATCATGCCCGCTTTCAACGGAGATCGGCCCCTGTTGTCTTCGACTTTCAACGGCATGCCAGGCCAACCCATGCAGGCAGACCACAATTGCTAAGAATTTAGATACAGTACGTTTCACGGTATTCTCCTCTACCCTTGAATAGAGCAATAAATATTCCCTTCAGATCAAAACAACCGCCAATAGAGGTGGTTTATTCCCGCCTTTCCCAGTTTGAGACATTTTTCGGCACCCCCATGTAAAGAATTCAGCCGGTCGGCGCACCTCCCGCCCCTCTATCCCTTGGTCTGGGTGCGCCGGAAAACCCCACTCCTTATGTGATTGGGAGCATCAGCTCCTGTCAGAACCGAAAGCGTCCGTTGCTGATCCTAGGAATGGCGGATTCCAAATGCTGAATGGATTCTTTTTTGATGCATTGAATGCCGACGGCCGGTTCTTCTTAAGGATAGAATAAACCCACTCACCACGGAGGGTGCTTTATGAACAAACAAGGCTTTGCCGTTTTTATTATTTTTTTATTTCTACAGATTGCCAATGCCGAAGAAAGATTTTGGAACACCGGCAATGATCAAACAGAGTTTTACTCTCTGTATTTTCAAGATGGTCTTTGGCGCATCGATCTTTTTAATCAAGATTCCGACGGCTTTCTTGACCTTAAAAAACGACAGAGTTTCCGCAGTCCCCTACAAGCCAAGGAAACTTTCGAGGACCTCAAAAGCCAAGCTCCTGCACAGATGCTAAAATCTGATTTTAGGTTATCGTCTCCACGTCTTGTGAAGGGCTTCTTATGGAAGGCTACCGAAACATGGACTTGGGATTGGGAGGTTCGCTACGCCCAATGGGTGCGTGAGCACGCCAACAAACAGTTTTTTGCCGATCATAAACTGCCAGCCGATTGCGCTGATGCCGCCTTTGCCTTTCGATGGATTTTCGCAAGAATTCATAAATTACCAGCGGCCAATCATTTGGCCAATGGTCAGTGGATGACCCATGAAACGTATCGCAAATCTTGGGCTCGCTTGCCACAACATTCCGATTGGCAGCAAGATCAACGTTTTCTAAAGGCCGTGAATGATCTTCTTGATTCCACCTACACCCACACCTTAATGCGTGACAGTTACCCGGTGGCGCTCAATCCAGAAAGCTTTCTTGAGGGTATCCACCACCTTTCATTATCCAACACATCGGGGCACACCATGATCGTTAACCAGGTGAATGCCCATTCGAAAACTCAAATCCCCTTGAAATTAATATGGGCGACGGTCCCGCGTGACCTGGCTAATCTAACCGAAGGTGGCTTTTGGGACAGTTCTTTACCAACCAAGGGTGTTAGTGGTTTCTTCCGCATCTTATGGCCCAAAAAGCAGGGAGGCCAGTGGGTTTATGAAGACAAAAACCGGATCCCCCACCACTCCGAGGAACAGTATGACGAGACTTTTTTAGGAGACGAAACCAGCTTTGCCATGGCTCTGATAAAAAAACTGTCTCCCGACTTTAACCCTCTAGTGATTTATCAGAATGGACTCGACCTGATTTTAACCAGTATCCAACAACGCATTGAAGTCGCCGAAGAGGGCTATGCCTTTTGCAGCGCCGCGGACTGTTCGGAGGGAACCGCCAACTATGAAAATTGGTCGACCCCGTCGCGTGACAAGCGCTTGCGACAAAATTTTAAAGAGCTTGAAACATTCTTGGCAAGTGTTCAACAGCTAACCTCTCAACCTTCGGATCTATGGAAGCAAGCCTTGCAAAACCAAAGCGTTGACGTTCTCGGTCACACTTATTCACTCGGATTGCTACGAACTCTATGGCTGGCAAAAGCCTATTCATCGGAGCCTTGGGACCCTCTTCACAAAAGGTGGCCTTTTCAGCCGAAGGATTTTCTGGCTCCTTTGCGTAAAAAATTTGATGAAAATGTCAGTCAACGACAAACCAAGATCTCCAACAATCCCTGCGCCCAATCGGCATGCAGTAAGACCAGCCCTGAACACTTAGAGTTTAGCACCGACAGAATAGACCAAGACCTGCGTGTTCTGTTTTTAAATGCCGTCTACTATTGCCTGAATGCCAAGCCTCAGGATTGCCAAGATTTTAGAGACCTTCTGGCGCTTGAAAGTTTTGACAATGAACCGTTACTGAAAGCTTTGTTTCGTAGTTATTACTATTCATCCGATGCCAATGACTCGATAAAGGATCGATGGGGTCAAAGCTTAAAGCACAATAATTTCGAATTACTTTTGGGCGTTGATTTTTATTTTGACAATAAAAAAGGCTTTTTATTGAAACAAGATGCCTGGGGTGCTGAGCTTTCCTTTAATAACCAAACGATTGAGAGTTTTTCCCCCTCTCAAAAAATGATCCATTTGTTCTCTGATGGTGAAGTCCTGTTTCAAGACACATCAACTCAAACTCTGTGGCTTTATGACAACGGCCAAGCCACTGACACCGGTTTACCGGCCTCACATCCGATTGTTCGCATCAACAGCAAAACCCTGCAAATTGGCTCGACACTGATTCACGACGCCACCAGCGGCCCACAACTGTACTCTGGAGTGCCTCAGCAATCCTACCTCAATACCGATAGCCCTCGAACCCCTAATTTCCTTGTTTTCGAAGACAGTGGAAGTCTGAAAGCACACTATCTGCAAGGCAAAAATCTAGTGACTCTGGAGATCGCGAGTTGTCCTGTGTCTCTTGAAGGATGCAAAGTCGAAACCTTTGCGCAAACCGATAAAGCTTTGATCTTTCAAGTCACCCATCGCCAGAACCAGGAGCGTCAGACCTTCCGACTCTTAAAAGACACTCAAACTATTGAGCCATACCTCAGTTCTTTGCAGATAATGGGCGCTGTGACCGACAGTGTTTTACTTGCTAAAAATGCAATAGGCACTTCTTTTTACTTAGTTAAAACAGACGAACTGTTTAATGAAGTGGCTCGCCAAGGACTTCCCGGCTACCCTCAGTTTGACAGCAACGACTCGTCCGTTTTTTGGATCAACCAACCCAGACAAACTTTTCTTTATCGACATTTAGAAGACCTGCAATTTGAAACCAAAACTGTGTCGAAAACGGAAAACCAATCGGTGCAGGCCATGACTCCCAATTACTATGTTTTAGGTGAGTATTTGCAAAATCCCCCGCGCGGACGACAACAGGTTTATGATTTTAAAACCCAGACTCCACAGTTCGAAGCCGACTTTCTGACTATGATGCAAGGACAGATAGACTCCGAATTCTTTTGGGCGATCACTATCGACTCGGCCGGCAGCTTCTCACAACACGCCACCTGGAACCAACAGGGCGAATGGCCTCGCTTAACCCCGGGGACACTGTCTCCTTATCCACGCCATTATCTTCCTTTTCAGCCCGTGGATGGGGACCTACCCTCTGGGGGTGGATTCATATATCTTGGTCAGGATACGGCGGCGCCGGTCTACCAAGCCCTCGATGCAATGTTGTTGTACCTTCCTGGGCCAGTGGTGATCCGAATTTCAAACACCCCATAGCCACCAATGACAGGCCATGAGGAACAAAAAAAACCGCTCCTTCGAGCGGTTTTTTTTATTAAAGCTTTATCATCAAACTCTGTTAACCCTTGCGATTGAGATACTCTTCTTGAGTGAACGAATCGACTTGGATGGCATCGTTTCGCATCTCTTCCGCTTTTTTAATGGTATCAAACTCTTCTTGAGTGATGACATTCTTCTGTAGAGCCTCATCAAGCAAGAACGACGCACGCTTTTTGGGAAGGGTTTTATCTTTCACTGCTTTGCGAATCTTACGCTCGATCGTCTCAGCTTTCTTAACCATTTTAAAAGCGTTATCCAAACGAGTCAGTGGCTCTTCTGGATCGTCGGACAGGTAAATTCCTTGGGTCAAACGATCGCGCTGTTCGGTATCCTGCTGGATAAGATGAGCCAACTCATGGGATAACTTGTCCGACACTTCGCCATCAAGACTGTTAAAACGCGTCCACCAAGCAAACGGACCGTTGAACAACCAAGACAACCCGGGAACCTTGATATTCTCAAAAATACCCTCAAAGCCTTTTTGGATTTCTTGGAATCCCATATTCGCCGTGTACTGAACAATCGGCCAATCCTCTTTGCGCTCCCCTTCTTCTTTGTAACGACGAAGAACACAGGTAATAAGATACATCCACCCTAAAATGTCGGCGTATCGTCCGGTCATTTTTCCTTTGGTTTTAAGAGCTCCACCTAAGGTTCCCATAGCCACGTCCGCCATCAGGGCAAACACGGCGGATGTCCAAGCCAACTTTTGATAGATCCGTCGGGCACGACCCCCTGGGGTGAAAACAAACATTCCCCGGGTGAAAGTGAGAACAATGGTACGGCATAAGTTGGCTACCACATGTCCGATATGGCCCCAGAAAGCATTATCAAAACCTTTGAGGTCATTGTTTTCAACCGCAGAGACCTCTTTGTAGGCGAAAGGGTGAGCACGCAGAGCCCCTTGTCCGAAAATAATCAGAGTTCGGGTCATAATATTCGCGCCCTCAACGGTGATCCCAATCGGAGCCGCAATATATGGATGGGCCATCACGTTGCGTGGACCACGCGAGATTCCCGCGCCCCCTAGTACGTCCATGGCGTCAATGACGGTTTTTCGCATCATTTCGGTGTTGTAGTATTTGGCGATGGCAGTCACAACCGGCGATTTAATACCACTGTCGATGGAACCGGCTGTAAAAATTCGACAAGACTCCATGATGTAGTTCATTCCGACAATACGAGCAATGGCCTCTTCAACACCTTCAAAACGTCCAACACTCAAACCAAATTGCTTTCGGTTGGTGGCGTGGGCCGAAACGGCGCGACTGGCGTATTTACCGGCACCGGCACTTTGTGACGGCAACGAAATACCTCGCCCGGCGGTCAAACAATCCATCAGCATGCCCCAGCCTTTACCGCAACCATCAAGACCACCGACCACGGTTTCATCAATTGGCACCACCACATCGTGACCTTCAGTGGGACAATTGTAAAAGGGTACGCACAACGGATCGTGACGTTCACCGACGACAACTCCAGGCGTGTTGGTTGGAATCAAGGCACAAGTGATTCCCACATCCTCACCTTTACCCAAAAGGTTTTCAGGGTCGCGAAGACGGAAAGCCACACCCAAGAGAGTCGAAATAGCCGCCAAGGTGATCCAGCGCTTGTTCCAATTCATTTTCATGTACAGACGGCCATCTTCGCCTTTGAAGACGACAGCATCCGATTGGATAGACCCGGCATCACTTCCCGCATTGGGCTCAGTCAGAGCAAAACAGGGAATTTCGTCACCCGTGGCGAGACGGGGTAGATATTTTTTCTTTTGTTCTTCGGTTCCGTAGTTATGAAGGAGTTCGGCTGGCCCCAACGAGTTGGGAACCATGATGAAAACGGACAAACCAATGGAGCGAGTCGAAAGTTTCGCGATCACTTCACTGTGAGCCAAAGCTGAAAAGCCCAAGCCGCCATCTTTTTCAGGAATAATCATACCGAAGAATTTTTCTTTTTTAATATAATCTAAAGCCTCTTTCGGCAGTTGGCGGGTTTCCCAAAGCTTCCAATCATCCACCAACGAGCAAAGAGTATCGACTTTTTCATCGATGATTGTTTTCTCTTTATCCGTTAACGAGGGATAGGGCTCTTTAAGTATTTTTTTGAAATTGGGTTTTCCCGAAAACAAGTCGGATTCAATCCAAACCACTCCAGCATCCAAAGCGGTTCTTTCGGTTTCCGAAATTTTTGGAATCAATCCTAATTTTTTAAATAAATTGAGAACGATACTTGAAACGGCAAACCTTCGAATCGGTGTGTTAAATATAACGGCGATAACCAGGTAAGCAATAATCACAGGAAGGGGAGCACTCCAGCCCAACAATAAAACCAATCCCACAATCGTCCACAAGATTAATGGGGCCGCAAAATAACCCAATAACAACAGAGCGAAAATGCTACCAAGACAATACATCCAGCTGCATTCACCTGTGAAAAAACCCATGAAACTTTCTAAACTTTCCACGACAA
>CAZPOV010000004.1:0-44180 GCA_964588335.1 uncultured Pseudobdellovibrionaceae bacterium
CTAAGTCTACAGGTGCTCAGAGCGTTTAGGTATCTCAATAGTAAATAACCCTTGAATTCTGTATTCAAAGAAGTCATCAAACTACCGGGGATCTTTACTAAGCCGAAGTCTGAAACCTTGACAACAGGAATGTCCTCGTATTCTTTGATTAAGATATTCGTTGGACTAATATCTCGATGTAAGAGTTCTTTACTATTGAGATACCTAAACGCTCTGAGCACCTGTAGACTTAGTCCTTTCCTAGTTGCCAGATCTAGGACGCTGTTTTTCTTGGATATGTACTGGTCTAAAGTGTAATCCATAAATTCGGTCAGATATTCGTTTTTATCCCCATCAAAAGAGTAAACTTCCAAAATATATGGAGAGGAGAGTTTTTTCATTTCTTCGAATTCACGTTTGAACCGCTCTAGTTCTTTTGAACTCAATGTTGGCTTAGCTCTTTTTAAAACAAAATGCCGATCGTACAGCTCATCTTTGAATTTATAGACATGCGCATAGGAACCTTCTCCTATCATTTGAAGTTTGGCGTGAACTGAAGAAGATTCACGTTTCAAAATTTTAGAGTCACTGGGAAGGAAAATGGGCTGAGTATAGTAAAGTTCAACCTTCTCCATGTGAGGGGGTAAAGTGCTTCCACCGCTGTTTTCTAAGAACTTGTCACAGCTTTTAATTAAATTTGAGTAATAATCGTCAATTTCAAAACTGTATTGAGACTTCTTTAGGGACCGGTGTAGAGCTTTAACCATATCAATAAAAAAAATTAGCTCCCTGCTCGGATCTGCCCAAAAATGGGCCTCATGTGCACCTGTAGGCAACCTTTGATTCATCATTTTAAAGAGTTTCTCGAACCCTTTATGTATTGAAGCGAATACAAATTTTAAGCTTTCTAAACTAACGTTTTCGTAAAGCTCTAAAAATTCAGGGTCAGAGAGGCCATTGCTTCGTAGCTCACGGTATTGTGTTTCTATGTAATTTTCAAAGTTCATTGTTCAAGTATAACTGAATGGCGAGAAGAACCATAGGGCCAGAATTCCGGGAACCTCGGAACCTAGCGAGCCCTGTGTGAAAAGTCAGACTTTAAAAATATTAACCACTTAGAACCTATTCCAGGTTCCAAATATGGTGGAGGTGGTCGATTTCCTCCTAACTACCTGAGTTTCCATCAGAACTTTATTCGTTGTCATCATGGAGTCATCAATGTTTTGTCGAAACACATAAATACTCTGTAGCATTAAATAGTAATTTTCATACTTACAAGGTTCGAGTCAATAAACCTCAGGTCCTTAGCCCAATTGGTCGATAGCTTTGTAAATTAAATTGATCAGTAATTCGAAAAATTAACAAACGCAACTTGAGAATCTGGATCTGAATGCCTCAACACGTACGAGTCGACGGTAATTTTTCTTAGACCGTATTTTGCAGCTTGTCTTCCCGACCAGGTGTTCGCTGCGGCGATATCCACCGGTAGTCCGGCCTCCACTTGTCGTCGGAAAGAAATAAAATTAACCGAGTCATGGGTCCAAACACTTTCAAGAGTGGTTTTCCTATTTCCGGAAATCAACCGATCGAGAAAAAGAGATCTCGACGATTTAGAGACTTCTTTTATGCCAAAAGTTGACATAATCTCCCTAAAAATTTCAGCTCCGCCTTTATCAACTCGCACATTTCCCTGGACATCAACTAACTTCAAATCCAATAGAATTCTATTGGTTTTCGTGGTTAAGTTATGAATCAGCTCAGCTTCGTAATAAAATCTTGTCCTGGGAAAATCAGCCCGAACCAGTGTTCTCTGCTCTGAGTGTTTGGTCTTTGGATCCACCGTTTTGTATGTTTCGATGATTGGATCTAAGGAAAGTGAGGGCAGAATTAAAGTTCGATTCTGACTTCCAAATATCGTTTGGCAACGAATAGAGTAAGCTGTTCCACATATTAAATTTGCAGAAATAAAGAAAAGCAGGGCTGGTAGGGATAGAATTTTTCGTTTCATCTATATAGTAAGCGAGCAAAAACTGTACCAGATGCTGGTCATCAGCACCTAAAACGAGTGCCATTATATTCGCTCTCCCGCCCATAAAATTGCATATATATCACGGGAAAACTTGGATCTTATCCGTATGTGACAAATTTTGTTTCCTCGTAGGAGGAAATAGGCAACAACTACATTTCATTGGTGAAAGAGACCGTGGGCAATCGGGCTTCTAACAGGTAAAAAAGTGGTGGAGGCGGCGGGAGTTGAACCCGCGTCCGCAAATTTTCCACATTAAGGCGACTACATGCTTAGTCGATGTTTGTTGAACCTAACCACTTCCATCGACAAACCTGGTCAGGCTTGTACCGAAAAGTTTAAATTTTTCAGCTCGGAACCACACTGAAAAATCGAGATGGCTTAAGGTGACACCTACCTCCTCGACCCATCAACGAGAAGTTTGGCGACCATTAAAACTACTTATTAGGCAGCTAATGGTTGAGCGAAAGAATCGCCAATTAAAAAAAGTGCACGTGTTTAACGAGGTCCCCATGCAACCTCGGCATGCTCCTTAAGCTTCTAAATCCACGTCGAAGCCATTACGCCCCCATTCAACATCCCGTTTTCGGGTGGGAGGCTCAATGTAAGCGCAATGGCCGAAGAAGTACCTTAACATAATATCAAGAACTTCGTAAGCCCAATTCCTAGGGCCCCGGAATCTCAAATTGAGACGTCAAAACTTTAAGCAGGGGCCACGGTAATAAACAATGTCACCTTTTGATCCTTTTCTAACTGGCTGATTTTGCTTAGGCATTCTTAAAACGAAACGAGTGTTTTTGGTCTCAACCTTGCAATGACAATAAATGCAGATGACGTGGCGACCGTCATCAAAACTTTGGGGGCTATTTTGGTATCATTCATTTCTAAACGTTTACGTTTTCGTCCAATTCAGATGTTCACACTCCTATTTTTCCTGGCGCCGTCGGCCTTTGGGGGAGTCGTCAAAGGGAATATCGAGCGCACTTGGACTGACGCCGGATATGTTTATATTCGCGGCTGGGCTTGTCACCAGGGAATCAATCAATCAACCAATGTGCATCTGTATTTGGGGGGTAGCGCTGGTCGAGGAACCATGGTAGCGGCGGCGCGAGCCAATGTAGCTAATGAATCAGCGGTGAATCGCGCCTGCGGCACCAGTACAGCACGGCACCGCTTCCAATTTAAACTAACCAAACACAGTATGTTACCCCATCGAGGTAAATCTATTTATGTCCATGGGATCAAACTCAACAACACATCAGCCAACAATTTGCTCAACAAATCCGGGCAACTGTCGATTGATAAATTTCCGAATCAAAGTGTGATTGGATACGGAGGCAGTGTTTTTGAAAGTGGCGACAATATCATTTTTACTGGCTGGACCTGTCAGCCGAATGTGAAGCAGGAGCTTGCAGTGCACATCTATGTGGGTGGGACTAATATTGCTCAGGGACGAACGACCCAAAGCCACGAACAAGGTGTCACCAATCATTGCGGCAATACGGGGAAGCGACATCGCTACAAAATTTCAGTTCCCAAAAGCCAATTGGCGGCTCATCGGGGCAAAGGCGTCTATCCCTATGGTTTGTCGGCTGTTCCAGGATATCCTAACCGCAGGCTTCTCAATGGTGGGCGATACTCGATTCCAAACTTCACTCAAAGAATGAACTTGTCTCAGGTGCCAAAAACCAATGGTGACACCATCATCCCAGCAGGAGTTGAGGCTGTTCTAGATGGCGACTATGTCACCGGTCTTTTACGTATCAATGGAAAGCTAACCTGTCCGACAACGGGAAATCACTCGATTCGCGCCACCGCAATTGTGGTGGCAGGGGAATTGAACTGCGGGACCAATGCCAACCCCGTTGTGGGAAGAATTAAATTTCGTTTACGAGGAAACCGTCGCATTCAAATGCCCATGACCATGAATGGTATGACCATGAATCACGATATGGGAATTAAAACCTTTGCCGTGATCAATGGTGGAAAAGTCCGCATGCATGGTCATAAAGGAAAAAGCTTTTGGGTGCACTTATCCAAACAAGCTGACAATACCAGTAATGTTATTGAGCTGACATCTGGTGTGAACTGGAGAGCCGGTGATCAGATCGCCATTGCTCCTAGTGATTTTGATTTCACTCAAAGTGAAGAATTCACGATCACCGAACGCATAGCGAGTAACAAATATCGTTTGAATCGCAAACCGACCTACGTACACACGGGGGTTAACAAATCCTATTCCAACGGCAGCCAATCGTGGGTTTTAAAAAGTCGGGCCGAAGTAGGGAACTTGACTCGACACATCGTTATTGAAACAGAAGGCGATGTGACTTCAAACTCGGTCCCTGAAGCCAATCGTTACATCGGTGCTCACATGATGGTGATGCGCGGAGGTTTGGCGCAAATAGAGGCCGTTGAGTTCAACCGCATGGGGCAAGCCGGAGAGATGGCTCGCTATCCCTTTCACTGGCACCGTGCCGGAAATGTGAATGGGCAATTTATTCGTGACTCTTCAGTTCACCATAGCTTTCAGCGTTGTATCACTGTGCATGGAACCAACCATGCTTTAGTTCACAATAACGTTTGTTATGATCACCGAGGTCATGGAATTTTCCTTGAAGACGGTAACGAAGTTTACAACCAAATTTCTAACAACTTGGTCATCAACTCAAAGCGCGCTTATCGAGGTCGTGCATTATTGGAGTCAGACTACCGTTTCTACAATGGGAATACATCAACTCCTACGACTGGATTTAAAATGCGTCGTTTCTCACCGCCGGCGTCTTACTGGATTTCCAATCCGAAGAACAATGTGGTCAACAACGTCGCGGCTGGCTCTCACGGAACCGGTTTCTGGATGTCCTTTGAAGACCGTCGGATTTGTAACCCTGACGAATGTTCAAATCCGGCAAGAACAAACACCATGGCTTTTAATAACAACCTGGCCCGAGGTGTTGATGTCGGTATGACTTGGGATGGTGCAAGAGGAACCGTGAGTCCGAACAACCCGAACAATCCCGATGATAGAAAGTTGGAGAACGTTCTTTATTCACCACCAAACATGCCAACCTTCACAGGCAACCAAGTGATCAAAGCCAAGCACTCAGCCTTTTACACTCGCAGCCAACCGCTTAACTTTTCAAGAACGGTCAGCTCGGACGCCGCCTGGCATCACTTTCACGCCTACAATATCAGAATATATGACTCTCTATTGGTGGGCTTTGGTCCTCGACAATCGGGCTTAGGTGACCACCGACTGGGTGAGTTGGCAAACAGTGGGGGGCATCGCGGTGTCATTCTTTATGATGGACCCTTTGAGCTCACTCGCGTTCACTTTGCAGACTTTTCAACCAGTCGCAAAACCACGGTGATTAATGGTGTCACTCGCGATATTACGGCCATGCCTTTTGGAACCATCGGTGGCGCTGATAAGTTCACCAACCGGGTACGCGGCCTAACGTTCAGTCCCGAGCCCTTTCGACGTGTCGACTTCACAGACGAAATTGGCAAAGGTTGGATGGATTGGCAAGTCAGCCAGTCAATTCTTGATATTGATGGATCACTCAGTGGTGAATCCAACGCCATGGTCGTTCCCAAACATCGTTTTAATTTCCGTGGCGATTGTGTGAGCGAAAACAGTTGGGATGCTTTTATCTGTCCGGCAGAGAACTACAAAATCGGTACGCTTCTGATTCATGATCTGTCTCCAGGCGGAACCTCTAATTTCTTTTGGTTCAACACCATCCGCAATAATTCAGCGGAATCTCATCCCTCGGTACCTGAAGTAGGATCGATGCATGTGAAAGTGAACCTGATGCGTGATCAGAATTACAAAATTGATTTTGAAAACCAAAGTGGTCATTTACGACGCCTAATGTTCCATACCGAGCGTTCAGGTGAAACATCTCCGGTGTTTGAGATTATCAATCTCGCACAAAACGACTGCCGAATCGAAGGCGCTCAAGGTAAATCCAGTGTGACCGCTGTCCGCAATTCGTCGACAAGTGCCTACTATCGTCAAGGACGGACCTTAACAGTCAAGCTTGTTCCCGACCATCAGGACGGAAAATTCAATCGTGCCATTCGGTCGTACCGTGTTCATAAACGCATTTTGTGTAACTAGTGAGAAACTCTTAATTTTACCGCCACCCCAGACCAAAGGGGGTGGCTTTGAATCGCGACCTTTTGAGAGTGGTCATCGCAAAGCAAAAAAGTTTATACTTTAGGAATGCTAGATCAAACAAAACCTACACTCATTGTCGTTTTCGCTGTTTTTTTCCTCTCCGCTTGTGCGGCTCCAAAACCAAAAGCTGAAGAAGAACCGTCGCCTCTGCGACTGTTGATCGGTGATGGTGGCGTCCGTATCGAAGAGTCTTACTCCCATGTCGAAGGCGAGAAGGCGCGCGTCACCGCCGCCTTCACGTCCGAGCATGGTCGCTTCGTTCCCAGTGAGAAAACCATCGAGGGCACGGCCTGGGTTGAAGAGAGCTCTGAGTTCAGTTTAGAGCCAGGCTTTCAAGCCGTTGAATGTCGCATTAAGATTTCAAGGGAAGAGCTAACGCGGGCTCCAGCGGCGGCCCAAGAGCTATACACTTATGAAATTGATGTCACCGTGAAAGACGGTATTAAGGACGGTCCTTTTGAAACGGTGATTAATGGAGAGAGCGAAGGCGTTGTGCAGCTTGGCGAGTACCCCGTTAACAATTGGCAGAGCACCGAAAATCTAATTGTTAATGACACCGTTGTTGAATCCTGGTTTTATGAGCCTAAGAAAAATCGCTACGAGATTGTGAAAAAAATGGGTGAGGATCGCTACCTGAAAAAGTCGTTACGGTTTGATCCTTATTTAAAAAGTGTCACCTCTGTTCAGTATGAAATTTTACAGGGACAGGGTGAGGAAGTGGATCAACAAAGGACAGTACTGGCTCGCTTGAACTGTCGCTCATAACGACAGGAACAACATTTGGATTTACGCCTACTGGTTTCAGATAAAAAGTTTACACCCTTTTTTTGGACTCAGTTCTGGGGCTCTTTCAACGACAATTTTTTTAAAAATGCTTTAGCTGTCATAGTCGCCTTTCGTGGGGTTCAGCTTCTGGGCCTCGATGCCGGCGCGTTGGTGGCGGTGGCCACGGCCCTAATTATACTTCCCTTCTTTATTTTTTCACCGATCGCTGGCCAGATGGCCGATAAGTATGAAAAATCCGCCATCATCCGTTGGACCAAGCGCCTTGAGCTCTTTATTATGTTGTTTGCCGCCCTTGGATTTCTCTTTCAAAGTTATCTTCTCCTACTGGGGTTGTTGTTTCTGATGGGCACTCAATCGGCGTTCTTTGGTCCTTTAAAATATTCCATCATCCCCGAACTTGTGGATGAAAAGAATTTAACCGAAGGCAACGCTTTAATAGAGCTTGGCACCTTTCTGTCTATTTTATTGGGAACCATTGCCGGTGGTTTCTTTACCTCAATTGACGGCGCTGATTGGTGGATCGGTGGTGGCCTTTTAGTTTTCGCTGGGCTTGGTTACTTCGCGGCCCGCCAGGTGCCTGCGGTTGCAGTGGGGGATCCCACTTTAAAAATGCATTGGAATCCGTTTCCTGAATACATCAACCTGTGGCGAATCATGCGCCAGAAGGTGGCAATTTTTAATTCGGTTCTGGCGATCTCTTGGTTTTGGTTTTACGGGGCCGGAATTCTATCGGTCTTACCGATTTATGTAAAAGACTACCTGATGGGAAATGAAAATGTGGCGACCTTGTTCCTAGCCATGTTCACCCTGGGCGTGGGAGTGGGGTCGATTCTGTGCGAGCGCTTTTCCTATGATCGTGTGGAAATTGGAATCGTTCCGATCGGGTCTTTAGGGCTCACACTTTTTATTCTCGATCTGTATTGGGTGGGCGCCCCCTGGTTGGGGATGATGCCAGGCACGGTCACACTTTCGGTGTTCACATCGTCTTTGCCTGGTTGGCGCTTGATGTTTGATTTCTTTATGATGTCGGTCTTCGGAGGTCTGTTTATCGTGCCTCTGTACACGCTTTTACAAGAAAGGTCTCATCCAGAAACCCGGTCGCGGGTTATTGCCGGCAATAACATCATGAACGCGGTTTTTATGGTGGTTGCCAGTGCGTTACTAATTTTGTTTTATAGTTGGAAGCTAAGCCCGGTGCAGATTTTTGCCATCTTCGGCATCATGAATCTACTGGTGGCTTTTTATATTTACACCGTGGTTCCAGAATTCACCTTACGCTTTTACTCATGGGTTCTTTCTCATATCGTTTATTCGATCCACGTCAAAGGCCACCAGCACATCCCCCATGGCAAAGCCTTTATTCTGACACCCAACCATGTCAGTTACGTCGATTGGTTGATTTTATCAGGCGCCTGTAAAGTGCCGGTCAGCTACGTCATGTACTACAAGTTTTTTAACATCCCCGTGGTTCGCTATTTGATGAAGCAATCCAAAGTGATTCCTATTGCTGGGCGTAAAGAAGGTCCACAGATCATGAACCGCGCGTTTGAACGAGTGTCCTTAGAACTTCAAGATCAGCAACCGGTGTGTATTTTTCCAGAGGGAACGATCACCCGCGACGGGCTGCTGAGTCCGTTTCGCCCCGGGCTACTGAAGATATTAGAAAAAGACCCAGTGCTGGTTGTTCCGGTGGTGATTCACGGACTGTGGGGGTCGATCTTCTCTCGGGCTCCTAAAAAAGATCGAGTGCGCCGACGCAACCTTACCATCGAGTTTCTTCCCGCCATCGAGCCTAACGCTGTCAACATGCAAGACCTAGAAACTTTGATTGCCGAGCGCCTAGGGCAAACCCCGCCCCATGCGCGCAACTCTTAAGGTCTTTTGGAGTCAATAGATTTTACGACGCTATTGGCGAAATAAAACAGGATCAAGATTCCGTGGCAGCCCTGCTGTATCAACCGTTAAAGTCGAAGTCATGCTCTCTCTTTTTTAAAGCTGAGGCCACGGTGAGTTTTTCGCTGGTTAAAGTCTATGCTTTTACCAATTTTAAAAATGAAATAGTATTTGGAGATTAAATCATTTTAAGTTAGCGTTTTGTGCCAAGACGGAGGCCCTTTGAAACTTATAATCAACCTACTGGTGAATATTATTATTTTATTCGTTATCGATGCCGTTTGGATCAATACAGTGGGTGGGGCCTTTTATGCTGAGCAGCTTTCAGCCATCGGGCGCTTCACCGCCGACGGGGCTTGGAATGTGCGAGTGGGTCCGGGTCTGGCCGTGTATTTTCTCATGGCATTAGCCATCGAGGTTTTTGTTTTTCGAAATCTTTCTATCAAAGGTTTGCGATCCACACTGTGGCATGGTGGTCTTTTAGGCATTATCGTTTACGGAGTCTTTGATCTCACCAATCGCGCCATACTGGAAAATTACCCGATGGCGATGGTGACCGTCGATATGCTATGGGGCTGTGCTTTATTCACAGCCATAGCATTTCTTAGTTTCCACTTGCGTCGCAGTTTAACTCTTCTGTAATTCGATATTAATCGTCTTGGTTGTCTTCTTTTTTCTCATCAGGATCAACGATGGGCCACGGCACTTCGCCGCTAAACATGATGATCTCGTCAGAGCTGTCGTCTTCTTCAGAAATATTATCTAAAAACTCAGACAATGTGATGATGCGGCCATCTTCAAGCTGCACTTCTAAACCTTGAAGTTTGGGATGGTTCTCTCGAATGTGAAAAACTTTTTCACAAGAGGCTTGTGTGCAAGAGTCTTGGGCAAAGACAGACAAGGGCGCGAGAAGTAGAAAGGCACAAATTTTAAGCATAATTCCCCCCAGAATTTGTGAAAAAATAACAAAAAATTCGAGAAAAGCCACAAAATTCTATAAAAACATTTGTTTTTTTTATCTTGTCATTCAAAAAGAGCCGCCTTTAATGCCATGAACCCCTTGAAAACACTGGCTTCTCAAAGGGAAGGTGTTTTGAAAAACCTCCCTATAAACATTACAGATCAAAGCCGCTTCCCTTAAAGGGCCGAGCCTGCTACGAATTTCCCGCTATATTAAAGAGCACATCATTCATAGGAGAGAGTGTTTGAAGCTTAGGCATAAAGCAAACGTAACATTTCATATTTTGTGGTCGCTGTGCTTTTTAGGTCTTGTTGCCTGCGCGCCTGATCAAATCAATGTGATCGACAAAGGTGATCGTCCGGCTCACACCTCTGAAATCGAAGTGCTGTTGCAAAGCCCGTCGCGCATTGGATATGCCGCCATCAATCGTTTGGTTTTTGAAAGCTCGTGCAACGGTTGCCATAACTCTGCAAAGGCTTCGGGTGGTCTTGATCTCACCAGTTATCAATCCATCGTCGACAGTGATATTCCCAATCTTCTTATGTTGGGCGAGCCCGTTGAAAGTCGACTGTACTCATCCCTTGAAGCTGAAATGGGATCACGCCGCATGCCGCCGGCTCCGAAAGAGTTGCTGCCTGAGTCGCAACGCCAGTTGGTTTATGAATGGATTGCCCGCGGGGCTCCCGAAAAAGCCGGTGAACGTCAGGCGTTTTTAAGTTTAGAAGAAAAATTGACTCCGTTTTTCGAAAACCCAGAAACCATTGATTACGAAGTTGTGCAACAGTGGGTTTTTAAACCGGGCCGTTGTTATGAATGTCATAGTCAGCAAGGCTATCGTAGCAATGAAACGGCCATGATGTTTGGTACCAATATGACTTCCTACTCAAGCTTGTTCTATCTTAACGGTATTGTGCGTGGTCAGCCCGTCAGTCTGCATGATAGCGACTCCGGTTATTTGGTGGCCAAAGGCTCGCGGATTTACGAAGCCGTTGCCGAGTCTCAGACCATGCCTCCCAAAGAAGAAGGGTTTCTGCCTCTCAGCGAAACCCGGGTCAAGCTGCTTCGTTTGTGGATTTTAAACTGTGCGATTCAAGACTTTGACCCCTCGGCCAATGAAAGCCTTTTAAATGTAGGAGAAGGCGCCGAGAAAGTGCGGCGTTGCTACTAGGTCTTTAAGTCTTTGGCTTTTTTTCGGATGCGTCTTCAGTGTTGTAGGCTTGCCACTTTTTGCTAACGATCAAGCGGGCACCTCGGCCAAACTTAAAGTAAGAAAACAGCCATTGCATTAATACGAAAATTCGGTTGCGGAACTTGGCGATAAACAAGACGTGAATAAAGCACCACATCACCCAAGCCAGAAAACCAGTAAAATGCAGGCGACCAACCATGGCTACGGCTTTGGTGCGGCCAATGGTCGCCATTGAGCCTTTGTCATTGTACTCGAATTTTTTTCGTTCTTGGCCTTGTACACTTCGTAAAATATTTTTTGCCGCCCACTGGCCCTGTTGTAAAGCCACCGGCGCCAAGCCAGGAAGTTCGTTGCCATCGTCATCGATAAACGAGGCTTGATCGCCAATAACAAAAGTATCAGGAGCACCTTTTAAGCTAAGATCTTTTTCAACAGACAGGCGTCCGGTCTTGGTGGTTTCATTGTCGACTTTTTTACTGAGCTCCGCAGCTAGCACACCGGCCGCCCAAATAACAGTGCGCGCCTGAATCCATTGGGATTCGCCCACGCAAACTCCTTTGTCACTGACATCGGTCACCATGGTGTTGAGTTTCACTTCAACTCCCATGTTTTCTAAATCTTTTTTTGCGTGATCAGAAAGATCATCGGGGAATGCAGCCAGCACACGGGGCCCCCCTTCTACCAAAAGAACACGGGATTGGGTGAGGTCAACGCTGCGAAAATCTTTGGCCAAAGTTTTTCGAGCCATTTCGATAATGGCTCCAGCCAACTCAACACCCGTAGGGCCACCGCCAACGATCACAAATGTGAGAAGTTCAGCCTGTTCAACCGGATCGTCGCATTTCTCAGCGTTCTCAAAAGCCAAAAGCACACGACGGCGAATTTCCGTGGCTTGTTCAATGGTTTTCAAGCCGGGGGCATAAGGTTCCCATTGATCGTTTCCAAAATAAGAGTGGCTGGCTCCACAACTTAAAATCAAGTAATCAAAACTCTCCCATTCATTGGAATGAAACACGCGCTTGTTTTTTAAATCAACATCTTCGACTTCAGACAGTGTGACGCGGACATTTTCGTAAGAGGAGAAATACCGACGCAAAGGAAAGGCGATGTCCGAAGGATTCAATCCGGCCATGGCCACCTGATAAAGCAGGGGCTGAAACAGGTGATGATTGCGTTTGTCCAGAAGGTGAACCGAGACCTCTTTATGACCACCCAGAGTCTCTGTGGCTGCTAAACCACCAAAACCTCCACCGACAACAATGACTTTTTTCTGAGAACTTTTTGGCTCCATAGCAGCAAAACCTACACAGTTGTTGCCTCGCCGTAAACAGGTAAATCTTATAAAGTCCCTAGCCATCGGATAGGCTTGTGATTATTATTGACGCTGACCTTTAAGACATAAAGCAAGGAGCCCCATTGACTGTATGTAAGCGACTTTTTCCTCTGGTTTTTCTACTCCTCACGGTGTGTGGAGAGGTGGATGAGCGTGGGAATAAGAGCCTGGGAGACAGTGACAGTAACAAGGGCCTGACTCGTTTTCAAAAACAACGGACCATCGACATCATGGGCTCATTGGGAGACTTGCAGCATGTTGTGTACAAAATTGCACAAAACGACTTTAACATTCCCAATCAAGAAGAGCCCACCCATCTTGGCGTCAATCGAGCTCCGCAACGGCGTCTTCTTTTACGCCATTTCGACCTTCCTCGTTGCGTGGTCAGAGACCAAGGCGATTTAGGTGCCTCCACTTTTCGCCTCCGTCTGTCGGGCAATCGTTGCCCGGTTCAGCTGGATTACTTTGAAAATCGTGGTGAACCCACAACCAGCCAAACGGAGACCGGCACTATTGAAACTCAAGCGATGACATTTGGCCACCTTTATGACGTTCGCAACCCCTCGGTGACTTCCGACATTCGCTTTATGGAGATGGAAGGTTCGTTTCGAAAGACCAATGAAAAAGAAGAGGGTGTTGAGCGTTTGCAAGATGAAATGGATATTGTGGTATCGGGGCGGTCGCGACAAGCCGGAACCTTTGAATACACTCTCGAACAGCGCTGGACGAATACAAAAAAAGAGCAGGGAAGTCAGCAGCGTATCTTAACCCGTGCCGATCGACTGCGTGTGGGGACTGATTTTCGAGTGACTCTCTACAGAGTCGATCGCTACGTCAACGATCTGTTTGTGGGGCAGTTTTTTCGACTGAATGCCGTGGATATTTCGAAAGAAGTTTACGTTGAGCTTATGCAAGATCTCCACAACCAGTGGGGTGTGGAGATTTTTGATACCTTTTAAAATTATTCTCTAACGAAGTTCTCGTCGAGCGTGGCCTCGGGGCGCTCACCACCCTCGAATTCATCCCAGCCTTGGGTGTGAAGGCGAAGGGTTCCACGACCAAAAAGTTCCATACCGTAGGTGTAGGTCGGAAGAAATCGATTCATTTTCTCTTGAAAGGCCAAGCAACCCTCGGAGGTTGTGCTACCGGGTTCAAGGTCATTGGTCAGTTCCACTTGGTACACACCAAAAACAAGGTTATGAGTTTGCGGGATCAAATAGGATTCTCCAGCCTCGTTGGTGCGCTGGCGAGTTTCACGGCTTAGTTGAGACACGTAGGCCACCTGACCACGCAACCAGAAGCTGCAATGGGTCCCAGGGGGCATTACCGGATTGTTGGCTTCACCCACATCACGATGTTTTAAAACTTCGATCTCGCCGTCACGAGTGATGGTGAAGCGTTCGCCGGAACTGGTGAATTGATCACCGCGCTCGGTGAAGGTGCCGTTGTACTCGGATAGAAATTGTTCAGTGACGTCGTCGCCACCCAAATTGGTGTCGTCGGTCTGGCTGCAAGCTAAAAAGTTGAAGGCAATGACTGAGATTGCCAAAAGTCGCAACTTTTTCATGGGGTTTACTCCTTTTGTAGTTACACCCATGATAAGTCCAAGATATGTGCCAATAAAAAGGCGCTGAGAGCCCCATGGAGCGCCAACGGCCAAGCCAGCGAGATCGACACCCGTTAAATTGTTTATCACCTGTAAAAAAGCTTGAAGGGCTCAAAAGAGGTCCTAAACCCCGTTAAACCGAGAACAGCGGTCAGAGCGTTTAAAAAACGCAAACTCCGCGCAAGCCCCTGGAAGGGCTTAAAGCCGGTGACGGGGCCCAATTTCTTGGGTGTTTTGTTGGTAGGAACTGCGGGCTCAACACAGTTGAAGAAATACGTTAGGTAGGTCAGTCGGATATAAAGTTTGCTGACGGCTTTTTAAATTTTACGGGGTTTCCCTGTGAGCTTGAAGCGGTTGAGCGACCGGTTCTCCTTCACACCCCGGGATCAGTAGGCCTTTTCTTTAAGGGCCTTTCTTCTCCCCCCATTTGTTGGATCTAGGTATAGCAACGGCCTTAGCATAAGGGAAATTGATTATAATTATTCGTGGAATAGAAAAAACTTATAGTTAGATTTCAGACAGTCGTTATTTTCGTTCTGTCATTTTTTCACACCAATCAGTCCCCTAAGCTACTGATAACAGGAGGCTAATATTTGAGGGCGCAGCGCAACAGGCGGACCGACGGAAAGCGGCTCTGTGCTTGGTTTTCCGTCAAATTATCAAACAGCTTTCAATTGTAAAGATTTCTCGCCCGACCTGCATTTGAAAGCCTGTTTTGTAGGACAATGTTTGGTATGAAGGGGGCAATGAAAGAAGACAATCAGCCCTCAAATGATTCCGATAAAAAAGTCGACCGCGAAGAGCCGTCGGTGCCTCCACCTGGGTTTGATCCCGAGTCTTTGCAAAAAGAGTTTCGTGATCTTGTTGAAAAGAAATTTGGCGGCAAAGTTCAAGTGTTATCAATGGATGAAGGCTTAGGTTTTGATGCCGCCCAAGACGAAGACGATCTTGAAGACGACGTTGTCGAAAAATTGGATGCCATCAACGATTTTGCTTACAAACCCAAAGACATTAAAGCCTATCTTGATCGCTTTGTTGTTGGTCAAGACGAAGCCAAGCGCGCTTTGGCGATTGCGGTTTGCGATCATTACAATCATTTGAAAGCCAGTCTTAGCGAAGTTGAAGATCAGCATTATCAAAAACAGAATGTGATGATCCTGGGGCCCACCGGTGTTGGCAAAACCTACTTAGTAAAATTAATTTCAGATTTGATTGGTGTTCCGTTCGTAAAAGCCGATGCCACTCGTTTTAGTGAAGTCGGTTACATGGGTGCCAATGTTGACGATGTGATTCGTGATTTGGTGCAAGTGGCTGGCGGCGATCATAAATTAGCCAGCAAGGGTATTGTCTATGTCGACGAAGTCGATAAGTTAGCGTCTCGGCGCGATCACACCGGGCGTGATGTCTCTGGGCGAGGCGTTCAGTTTGGGTTTTTACGATTGCTTGAAAACAGTGACGTTGATTTGAATTCCAGTCACGACATCGCTTCGCAATTTAAAACCTTTATGAATTTCCAGAAAAAAGGCAAAGCCGAAAAAGAGATTGTGAACACCCGAGACATTCTATTTATTTTCAGTGGTGCTTTTCATGGCTTAGAAGACATCGTCAATCGGCGGTTGAACCAGCAACCCATCGGTCTGCACCAAAAGGCCGACAAACTGGATATGACCCAAGCTTTAAAAAAAGTCGAAGCCAAAGATTTGGTGGAATTCGGTTTTGAACACGAGTTCATTGGCCGTTTACCGGTGCGAGTCGCCTGTGATTCATTGGAAGTCGACGATCTTTTTAAGATTTTAACAACGTCCGAGCACTCCATCGTTAAGCAGTATGTGGAATCCTTTAAGCACTACGGAATTACCATTAAATTTAGCAAGGGTGCTTTGCAAATGTTAAGCGAGCAGGCTTACGAGCAAAAGACCGGGGCGCGTTCGTTGATAGCCGTTTTTGAAAAGCTTTTGCGACCATTTAAGTTCGAATTGCCGTCGACTCAGATCAAAGAACTCTTAGTCGACGAAGAGATGGTCAAGAACCCAAACGGTGCTCTTCACCACCTCACCCATTCTTAACGACAAACAAATAAGGTGTTCAAAACTGCGAATTTAATCGACTCGATCGCAGACACTGGAATGTCGTCCCGCCGCCGCACAAAGACCTTCTCCAAGATTATCGACTCGGTCGCAAACACTGGAATGTTGCCCCGCTGCTGCACAAAGTCCTTCTCCAAGATTATCGACTCGGTCGCAAGCGCTCGAATGTCTGCCTGATGCGGCGCAAATTCCTTCTCCGAGATTATCGACTCGATCACAGATGCTGGAATGTCGTCCCGCAGCTGCGCAAATTCCTTCTCCGAGATTGTCGACTCGATCGCAGACACTGGAATGTTGCCCTGCTGCCGCGCAAAGGCCTTCACCTAAGTTTTTCGCCTCTTCTTCCGTCATTGTATTTCCGGAGAATACCAATTGTTGAATGATTCTCGATAGACTCGGGTTGTCCTCGACGATCGAGTCAAAGAAAGAAAGATCTTGTGCAAAAAGACTTTGTGAAAAGAAAACTAAAGACAAAGCCACGAAAACTTTTTTCATCAAACACCTCGTTTTAAAATTTTGCTGATAATATCATGAGAGAGTCGAATGTGTTTTTAGTTGTACTTGATGTGAAAAAATGAAAGGTCTGTCAATTGATTGGTCACTACCAATTTTCGTCAGGCTTAGTAAAAGACCTCAATGCCTGCGCCCGTAGGACCGACGCTCTAGGCAGTCTCCCGTCTCCAGTCCTTTAAAACAGCCCTCAAAGACGAAGATTTCGTTAATATTAAACCCAATTACGAACAAAATAGTCTATCGACAGCCACTAACTAATAAGCTGATCAATAATACTGCTGACTGGAGCTCTATACTGGGATCCAAAGATCACTTGGTGATTGAGCATATGATACAAATTGTACAGGTGTTTGCGTGTTTGATAGTTGGAATCCAGAGATGATTCGGCTTGATAGCTTTCGTAAAAATGTGAATCAAAGCCGCCAAAGCATTCCGTCATCGCCAAATCCGTTTCACAGTCGCCATAGTAGAAGGCCGGGTCGACGATTGCGGGCTTCTGATTGGGCCCACAAATAATATTGCCATTCCAAAGATCACCATGCACTGGGCTGGCTTTTGGATTGTGATCTTTCAGCAGTTCGATAGTTGCCGACTTTAAATCTTCGATGCGCGTTTCCGATTCCGAGAGTCGGCCTTGTTGTTTGAGTTGATTGAGTTTGAACAACAAGCGATTTTGCCAAAAGAACTCCGCCCACGACAGACTGTTAGAACTGGTGTTCTTTTGTTCCGACAGGCCAATAAAGTTGTCGGATTCAAAGCCAAAACCAGGACCCGAGGCGTTGTGCATTTGCGCCAGTTCCACTCCCAGGTTCGTCCAGAACTTGGCGGTTGGAGCTTCGGGTTCAATGTATTCTAAAATTAAAATCTTTTTATCTGCATGAATCAATTCAGGGACCAAAGAGGTCCACTTTTCAAGAGCCAACAGACCTTCAGACTCTTTTAAAAATACATCCGAGTCTTTGTCGTTGGTTTTAACAAAAAACCGTTGGTTGCCACTGTTAACCACGAATGCCGGATAGGAGCAGCCCCCTGATAGCTTTTTGATTCCATCAATTGATCGTCCCAACACATTTGAAAACTCAGATTCCAAAGTGGTGGGGGTCATTAGTTGTTCATTTCCTTTTTGATCTCTTCAAGCAAGCCGTTGCAAGCGTCCTCTAAAAGATCAAGAACCAGCTCGAAACTCTCCGGTCCACCGTAATAGGGATCGGGGACCTGATCGTGGGGATGATTAGAAGCAAAGTCCATCATTTTACGAATTTTGTATTTAAGGTCATCCGCAGTCAATGCAACCACATTTTTATAATTACTATTGTCCATAGTGATCACGTAATCAAAGGCTTCAAGATCGCTGCGTTCAAGGCCGCGGGCAATACTCTCAAGTTTGTAACCGCGAGAGTTGGCGTGCTCTTGCATGCGCTCGTCCGCCGGTTCCCCAGCATGGTGAGCTGTTGTGCCACAAGAATCGATCTGGATTTTGTCCTCAAGACCTTCTTTTTTCACAAGGTGAGTAAAAACTCCCTCGGCGGCTGGTGATCGACAAATATTACCTAAACAAACAAAAAGTACCTTTTTCATTTAAAAATCTTCCTCCGCTGCGGCTTGTTTTCTCATTTGCCAAAGTTTTTGGCTCATAAAAGGGCGTCGGGTTTCGCCTGTACAAACTAACAATAGTTTGGTGATTTTCAAGTTCATTGGGTCGGTGAATAAAAGAATCATCATCTCTCGAATATAATTGGTACTGAGAGTGATGTAATTGTCGGTGCCGACCCCTAGTTTCAATCCCTTTTTCTCCCACCAAGAGAACGGGTGATCTTTGTAATCTTCAAATTGGCCGGTCAGCTTTTTATTGGAGGAGGGCAGGGCAATTACAGAAAGTTGCTTATCGATCATTCGATTTAAAATATCGTGTTGATAATGTTCAACCTCGCGGGCCATATGGAATTTTGTCTTAACAAAAGTTGTGAATTCACTTTTTGAAAGTTCAACGCCGTTTAGCAGTTTGTCGCGAACCTTAGTATAGGAGCTCCAGTCCATGGCATTGATCTCATCGTATTCGATGCTGCCTTTTTCCAAAGGTTCTCCGCGGCGATTGTAGTGCATCACGCGCTGGAAGATACTGTGGTAATAAAAATTAGGATTGATCCCCAGAGACAGGCCATGCTCGATGGCGTCGACATGCCAAATGTTCATGGCATTATCCACAGATTGAATCCCCATACGCAAAGTCTTCCAAGTTTCTCCATGGTGCGATCGAATCTTTAGGCCAATGGATTGCAGTTTGCGAAATCCCACCTTCATTTCTTGAAAGTGTGATTTGCGATACAGCTCTTTTTCACTTCCCACGGTATCCACTTCCAACACATTGGGGTGAAGTTCCGGGTGATCTTCTAAAATGCGACGCAGCTCTGCCACTTGATAGTCGAAGTCTTCTTTCTTGTTTTTAAAGCGTTTGGAGTCATAAAAGTCCGGCTCTTTACGAAAACAGGGAGACAGAATAAATTCGAACTCAGGATGCTCTTTCTGAAACCTTTTAAGTCCATCAAACAAGCCAAGCAACACATCTTGAGGCGTGATGTTTTCAATTCCCGGAATCTGTTCAGAAGATTTGGTTGTTGAGCGCGACAGCGAGAACTTAAGGCGAATGGCACCAATATTGTATTGGTCCCAAAGGCTTTGGGCCAAATGGTAGGCTGCATCGGCGTGGGCCTGGCGATCCACCAAGGTGAGTTTCGCCAAATAAAGGATCTTCAAATAGCGATCAAACTTTTCGGTGTCTTGCAGACGAATCAGAGCGTCGACATCCGCCGCCGACTTAATGGGAAGGCTGTTCTCACCATAGACCTCTTTGATTTTTTCTTCATAAATCGCCTTCTGCGGCCCCTCTAAAAGCGCTTTCACCCGAGGATAGATATACTCCGCAGTCAGTGAACCGGTCAGGTGGATGTGCTCTTCGCGGTAACGTAAGGGAAAATGATTGAAAAAACGAAACAGGGCTCGGCCAATCTGATGTTCAAAAAGTTGTTCGATTTCAATTTGATCAATCCGGTAGGCATTTAAAAGCTGAAGAAAGGTAATGACCTCAGTTTTAATATCTTTTGGAAGAGTCGGTGCTTGAACCATAAGTTCAAGAGTGTCCAGAAGGCTCAATCCATTGGTTTCGCTTATGGTGTGAATGAGTCTTGAATAAATTCTATCGTTGAGTTTCTGGGGCATAAGGCGGCTTTAGAATGACAGAAAAGCCTTGAAAAAGCCACCAGAAATTCTGGTGGCCGAGCTTTGGATTTTTTTAATAGGAAGCCAGAGGCAAATATTGATCCATCCACGTGAAGGCGGCCGGACGAGGATTGGCAAGCCCAAATCTTTCGGTGAAAAAGCGGGCGACTTTTCGGCGTCCACTGGAAGGGAACAAAAAGTAAAGAACCGTGGAAACGTGGCTGTCGTTATAATAATGGGCTTCCGGTTCTCCAAAAGCCTCGTGCAAGAGGTATTGGTTGTCGGTGGGAACATGTCGGTCTTGAGTGGCGATCACCATATTCAAGGTTTCCGGTAACATGGTCAGCGCTAAATCCACGGGATCGTAGGTGATGTAGTCTCGAAGATAGTCTTCGTACTCTTCTTGCGACTCCATGTTCAATTCACGCATGCGTTTGCGACGAATCACCGATACCTCATCTTGATCACTGGTGGCCAGAATCTGAGGAATGTCACCGCCGGCGACAACAAAATAACCAGCCGAGATACTGGGTTGGGTGGCCATAACAAAAGCACTGAGAATGCCGCCAAGACTAACCCCAAACACACCAACCCGCTTCTCGTCCAAGTTGGGATCCTGTTCAATCATAACCATGGCACCTTTCATAGCGGCACCGATACGGTAGAAAGTCTCTTGGTGATCCTCAGGAGGTAAAAGTTTTCCATTGGCCTGTTTTTCAATGTTGGCAAAATCGTTGGTCAGAATGATGGCCGCCATATCGCTATCGCAAAGAGTCTCAGCGGTTTTGCGATCCAGATAATTGATGCCGCCAATGGGAGGCAGCATAAGTACGGCAGGAACTCTTTCTTCACCCAAGCTTTCACGGTTAGGAATGTACATCGACATCGTTACGGTCATCGGCTCGGCCGCACCCGGATACTCGGTTTCAAACTCGCGGGTGTAAACCCAACAGCTAGAGAAATACCCACCGTCTTTTGAGCTTTTTATTTCACGATAAACGCCAGGATACTGAAACTCTTCGACGATGGCGGCCACATCTTGTGGAGCCAAAGGGTCGCGAGCCATTAACTGTTGAGAAAAAAGAAAAAGGCTCACAAGAGCCAAGAAAAATCTATCCATAGAAACCCCCAATAAATCCGTCTAGTGGAGCTCTTATGATAGAGAAAAGCTTAAAAAAAAGGCTATTAAAAAATTATTTTATGGTTTGCGTTCTGTCAGGCTCTTTCATGAGCGACGCGTTACCTTGTCACTCTGACAAGGCCCGTGTCACTATCTCGTATAGATTGTTCGAAAGCTTAGCAGCCTTCATTTTTTCAAGAGCTTTTTTCATTCCCGCTTGGTACTCGGGCGCCATTTTTTTCCAATTGTTAAAGCAAGAGCCCAATCGCGCGGCGACCTGAGGATTGCGGCTATCGACGTCCATGGTTTTATCAGCGAACCAATCATAAACTTCACCATTTTTTTGATGAAAATGCGCCCAATTGTTCTGCGCAAACGAATAGAGCAAGGCATAGATGTTGTTCGGATTGGTTTTATCAAAGTCTTCGGATTCGTAACGACTTTTTAAGTCCGCAAAGGCGGTCTCAGTGCGAGCTATCGCTGTCACACTAAAAAGTTTATTTAGAACCAAGGCATCCTGATGCCATTCATCGCGAAACTCCTGCATCGCCTTTTTGTATTCGTCGCTGTTGTACTTTGACAGTCGAGCCAACGCTGCCAGTTGATCGGTCATGTTGTTGGATTCAGTAAACTGTTTGTAGAAAATCGGCGCGCCAGCGGCCTCATCGTGGCGGTACAGATAATTGAGCAATGTGTTTTTGAAACTTCTTAAAGCCACATCTTTAGCCGACTGCCCCAGTTTTCGATCAGCCAGTTTCTGGTAGGCTGTAATAATTGTCTGATGATTTTTTTCGGCCATCTGATGGTAAAATTGAGTGTAGGCTTTGTGCAAATTTTCAGGATCAAGGTTTTCAATAAACTGCGCCAAGCGGTGGGTTTGTGGCAGTTCCAAAAGTTTGGCTGTTAAAGCCGGGTCCTCTTCCCCTTTCTTAACCAACTCATCACAGGCACTGATCAGCTCAGCAGGAATCTGTGGAGTTTGGCCATTGCCAATTTCATTGTAAAATCGAATCAAAGTCTGGCGGAAAAGTTTTTGTCCCGACTCCCAGCGGTTAAAACTGTCGGGATCTTTGGTCATCAACAAATAAAGATCGGTGTCAGGTTGTTCAAAATTGATTTGAACCGGTGCTGAAAACTCGCGGTTCATCGACAAAATCGGCTCTTGGCTGATGTTGGTCAAAGTGAAGGTTTGGTTTTTCTTGGTCAATTCTAGGACCACGGTTTTCTGGGTCTGGTCGCTGCCTTCAATGGTAAAGTCCATGGGACTTCCAGCGCGTGAAATCAATCCCACTTTAAAGGGAATGTGAAAAGCTTTGTTTTCTTCACCATTGCGCGGATCAACGGTCTTTTGTTGCAACTCGATTTCAAATTTTTGTTCACTTTCAAGATAGCGGGTGTGGATCGAAATCTCTGGTGTCCCGGCGTAATCGTACCAACGTTTAAATTGGCTGAGATCTCGGCCCGATACTTTTTCCATAGCCAAAATCCAATCGTCGGTGGTGACGGCTTGGCCATCAAAAAGTTCAAAATATTTGGTCACGCCTTTTTTAAACATGTTAGGGCCAAGAAGGGTGTGCAGCATCCGAATCACTTCAGCCCCCTTCTCGTAAACAGTGACGGTGTAAAAGTTGTCGATGGCAATGTAAGAGGCCGGGCGCACCGGGTGAGCCATGGGTCCAGAGTCCTCAGGGAATTGCCGGGCTCGCAGCATGGCCACATCTTCAATGCGCTTTACCGGCCGTGAGTTCATGTCACTGCTGAACTCTTGATCGCGAAAAACAGTCAGGCCTTCTTTTAAACTCAGTTGAAACCAGTCGCGGCAGGTGACTCGGTTGCCGGTCCAGTTGTGAAAGTACTCGTGTCCAATCACCCGTTGGATGCCTTGGTATTCGTCGTCAGTGGCGGTGTCGGAGCTGGCCAGAACATATTTCGAGTTAAAAATGTTCAGGCCTTTGTTTTCCATCGCTCCCATGTTGAAATCGTCGACGGCGACAACATTGTAAACGTCCAAGTCGTACTCCAAGCGATAGGTCTCTTCATCCCACTTCATGGCCTGTTTTAAAGAGTCCATAGCGAAGCGCGCGCGCTCTTGTTTGCCTTTATCAACAAAGATTTTTAAATCCACTTTACGATTGGAGCGGGTCAGAAACGAGTCCTCAATCCAATCCAAATCACCGGCCACCAAAGCAAAAAGATAGCAGGGTTTGGGAAAGGGATCTTCCCAAACCGCGAGATGGCGTCCGCCATCCAAATCTTTTTCTTCAATCAAGTTTCCGTTCGATAGCAATACAGGATAGCGATTTTTATCGGCCGAGACTGTTGTGCGGTATTTGGTCAACACATCCGGGCGGTCCATGAAGAAAGTGGTTCGTCGAAAACCTTGAGCTTCCATTTGCGTGCAAAAAACGGTTTTGGTTTTATATAGGCCGGAAAAGGCTTTGTTGGTGTGGGGCTCAAGGCGCACTTTAGTTTCTAAAAAAAATGTGTCGGGGCAGTTGTAAATGTGAAGACCATCATCGTCTTGTTTGTACTCAGACTCTTTTAGAATTTCATCATCTCGGCGTATTTCTAGTAAATCCAAAATGCGCCCATTCAGATAAAGGCTGTCGCTGGAGTCTTTGCTTTTCGGATTTCTTTTAAACAGCATTTTAGAAACCACAAAGGTTTCTTCTTCATGGAGTTGAAAGTCCAAGTCAATATTGGGGATCAAAAACACAGGGGGTTGATAATCCTTCAAAAAAATCGTTTGAGGTGTCGTCGACATCGTTTGGCTCCATGGTTGTACGTGGTCCAAACAGGTAGCAAATTCACCGCAGCTCTGCAAGCGACGAAGGCTGGAAATGCCTTTGTTTTCAGTTGTTTCTTAGGTTTTGGAACTTATCCAGCTTTTTCTGCATCCCAGCAGGGGGCAAATCACTAAATTGAAAGGGAAAGCTAATGTCCAGGTTCTCACCCTCGGGGTGGACTGGAAAGTCCCAGGAAGTGATTCCAGCGAACAAACACTTGTTTAAGGTTTGGTTTTTTAAGGTGGATTTTTCGGGAATCATTTTAGGGTTGGTGGCTTTGCCATCGGGGCCGACCACAAAGTTCACTAAAACTTTACCTTTTAGTTTCGCCCCATTCTCCGAAGTCAGAGCTTTGCGATAGCAATAGCTCAGATATTTGCGGTGGGCACCAATGGCGGCGCGAATCTTATTGCGATCCACACTGGGTTTGGCTGGCTGAGGAGCCGGTGGGGCTTCCTTAACCGGGGTGGTACATTGAGCGAGTACAAATAAAAGAGGCAAAATCCTACGCATGGGTAAATAATAGATCCTCGTCGTGAAGACGTAAATCCTTTGTTGAAATATCCCAAGGTGTTAATCGTGGTTGTGGTCGACTTTTGCACAGTCCGGCTGTTATAAGCCCAGTATGCAGTGGCAGAAATTCAAAAAGTTGAACTATTTAGTGGACCAAAAAGATAAGGCTGACACCTGTGTCGTTCTTTTCCATGGTTACGGAGCTGATGCCAATGACTTAGGCAGCCTAGCTCAAATATATAAAATCAAAGAAACCACCGACTGGTATTTTCCACAAGGTGTTTTGGAAGTTCCCATCGGTCCTATGATGTCGGGGCGGGCTTGGTTCGAGTTGCGAGTCAGTGACTTTGAGCAAGTGTCCGGAGGCAAGGTCACCGATGTGCCGATTCGTAAAGAAGACGAAAAAGTGATTCAAGAGGTCTGCGCCTGGCTCAACCATTTGGGCAAGCTTTACAAAAATGTCTTCATTGGCGGCTTTAGCCAAGGTGCGATTTTAACCAGTCACGCGTTTTACCGCTTGAATTTCACTCCCAAAGCTCTGGTTTTGTTGTCGGGATTTTTAGTGGCTCCGGCGGCTTTTCCGACTTTAGCAAAAGAGCAACAGGTGCCATTTTTTCAAAGCCATGGCGAGCGTGATGAAGTCCTTAATGTGGCGGGTGCGCAAAAGCTCTTTAACAAGTTGCAAGACTTGGGCATGAAGGGGCAATGGCACAGCTTCAATGGCGGTCACGAAATTCCATTGGATGTTATTGCTGAGTCACAAATTTTTCTAAATTCTGTTTTAGAGAAGTCGGAATAGTCACTTTACTGAAAGTCTTTCGATCAACAGCCACATGAGTGGAGCGAAAAACCGCCCGTGGCTTTTCCTGTGAACCCACCGAATACTGCAGTTGAAAACTTGAATTAGAAAGCCGGCACACTTCAATAAAAACGGAATAGGATTCTAAGGGCATCAGAGGTTGCATGTACTCGCCTTCGAAATGGCGAAGGGGGTATATGGT
Source organism: uncultured Pseudobdellovibrionaceae bacterium (assembly GCA_964588335.1). GTDB lineage: Bacteria > Bdellovibrionota > Bdellovibrionia > Bdellovibrionales > JAGQZY01 > JAGQZY01. The sequence goes on from CAZPOV010000004.1 coordinate 25,193, forward strand.
TTCGGGATCCAAGAAAAAAGCCTTGGGGTCTTGCTTTAGGGCGACCACGAAGTCTTCGTAGCAACGGTGAATTTTGGTGAACAAGCCGCCAGAAAACGCGATCCCTGCTGGATCGGCCTCATCGAAGTGAATCTTCATCTCAGTTTCAAAAGCCATGGCCCGTTTTGCCACTATTTCTTGTGGGACGGTAGAGGACAGAATGATGCATAGCAGCAAGGGGCGAACACTGATTCTAGAATAGGGGGTTCTTTGATAAACCTCTAAGCCGTGAAAATATCGGATATTAAGTACTATTCGGAAAAAGACTTTCCTTCCTATTTGCCCAAATTGAACAAGCTTTATGACGACCTGTTTGAGGGTGGAAAAGGGTTTCGGTCTTTGTTAACGCAGAAAGTGGCGGGTCCCCTTGCGTTGGATCGCCAGACCGTAGTGCTTTTGTGTCAGACCATCGAGTTTATTCACAACGCGTCCCTTTTACATGATGACCTGGTCGACCGTTCCAATCTTCGGCGCGGCAAAACCTCGGCTTGGCTGAAGTACACGCCCGAGTATGCCGTACTGGCAGGTGATTATCTTTTGGCGCGGGTCATGACCAATTTGTCGGCCTACGGCAACATTCAACTGGTGCAATTGACCAGCGAAACCATTGCCGAACTTTTAGAAGGGGAGTGGATTCAGGACTCTTTGGTGGGTGACTTCAATTTAACTTTTGATCAGCTGACTGAAGTCCATGGCCTAAAAACCGCTTCGCTTTTTCGTTGGTGTCTGTACGCTCCGTTTGTCGCCAAAGAATGGAACGATAAAGTGGTTAAAGATCTGGTTTACGACTTAGGAACCACTTTGGGTCTGTTGTTTCAACGCAGTGACGACCTTTTGGATTACGACATTCGCAATGGTGAGAGCAAAGCCATTTTGGGAGATATCAAGTCGGGTTACCTGAATTCTTTTGGGGCCTATTTCTGTCGTGATCTCTCCAGTGAAGAGCGCTTGCGTTTAAAGAAAGTGGAAAGTCTGGGTGAAATCTACCGCATCATCGGTGAGGAAAAGTTTTTTAAAGACGTCGAGAGTTTTGATCAAATGAATCAAGAGCTGATTGCCTTGTATGATCACAAGCTGGACTTGCTGGAAAAGGAGTTGCAGGGGCCGCAGAAAAAGATGGTGAAAAATCTGCGTGACCTTCCAGAAATATTGTACTGGCGACGCAAACCGAAGGCGGGGAGTGGCTCTTGAGTCAATTTGTGACCGTCTCGAAAAATGATGAAAACTTTTGGCCCCTGTTGACGGGGCGTTTTTCAAAGACTCAGTTTGCGCAGCCGGTTCGCAATTTGTCAGTGAATTCGTTTGAAGAGACAGTCACTTTTAAAATTATTGAAAAGCGATCCCTTTCTCTGATGCAGGCCTTGTTCCAATGGTATTCTCTATCGCGAAATATCTATTTAATTTTTCCCATCATCGGTGGTTTATCTTATCTGCTGGGAACCTATGGCGCTCCGGATGCCATGCTGTTGGTTAGCTCCTTGGTGTGTTTGCAGTTCTTCTTGTTGGGCCTGACTCTCTACAACGACTACAGTGACTATGTCAGTGGTATCGATCGGATCAACGAGTACAGTTCCAAAAAACCCTTGGTTCTCGGATTGGTGCGTCCCTACCAGGCGCGCCAACTGGCGTTGGTGTTTTTCGCCATTGCTTTTGCGGCTGCTGGCTATTGTTTTTTTGTAAAACCGATGACTCTACTGCTGGCTTTAGTCGCTCTGCTTTTAGGTCTGAGCCTTTCAGCCACCTTTGTCAGTCGAAAGTTTAAGGGTGTGAGTTTAATTGCCACCTTCCTTATGGGAGGCCCGTTATTAGTTTTAGGGTTCGAATACCTGTTTTACGGCCAAATGACATTGGCTTCAGGTCTATTGGGCTCGGTGTTTGGTTACCACGCTTTAAAGTATGATTTCTCAAAACAGGTTCGCGACATTTTTTACAGCAGTAAAGCGCGGGTGGTCACTCTGTCGACACTGTTTGGATTTGAGCGATCGAAAATCCTCTATTCATTGATGTCGTTTTTGCATTTAACGGTTCTCGGCGCCTTTGCATGGCAGAGTCAGAGACCTGAAGTTTTAATGATCTTATTGGTTTCCCTGTGCTTCGAAATTTATATTAACAGTTTGTTTTACGGAGCGGCGTCCTTTTTATCTTCCAATATTTCCTACTGTCTCAGTTTACAGAAGCTGCACTTTACAATCGAAAGTGGCCTTTTGGTTTTCATTTCTTTATCCGGTCTATGGCTGTCGTTGTTTTAGACGATGGATCGGACGCCAGCAAGCAAGTCAGTGTTGACTTGAATCTGCCGCTGCAAGCGGATCCTCAGACTTATTATTTGGCTCACAGTTCCGAAGGTTGGGAGATCCGCGATCCACGCCAGGGACAAAGCTTTCGTTTGCGTTTCAACTGGGATGCCGATTTCGAGATGTTAAAAAAACAAAAGATCAATCCTAAAAAAGACCTTTTGTGCCGGGCCCTCAGCTTCAAAGGTGGTGCCGCTATGACCATCATGGATGGCACTCTGGGTATGGGCAAAGACACTCTGCACTTATTGACTTGTGGAGCCGAGGTTGTCGCCGTTGAACGTCATCCGTTGATTTATTTTTTACAATCACAAGCTCTTAAACGCAGTCAACAGAGTCTGTCTCTGCAAATTCTGCAGGGAGAGACAAAGGATCGACTCTCCGAGTGGGCCTATAAAATAGATGGATTGTATCTTGATCCCATGTTCGAAAATGCCAAGAAAAAATCAGCGCCTAAAAAAGGCCTCGCATTCTTGCGAGAGGTGGCCACTGAAGATCAAGATGTGCAAGGAGTCATCGCTCGTGCCATTGAGCTTGGTGTCAAAAGAGTTGTTGTCAAAAGACCCTATAGAGGCGAACATCTTTATGGAAAGCCGAATAATATATTTGAAGGAAAATTGATACGTTACGATGTTTACACAAGGTAAAACGGGTTGAACATAGATATCGGACTACCACCCATCGCTGCATTGCTGATTGCTCTTTTAGTTCTCGCCATTATTAGCGACTTTCTTCTTGAGCTATTTTCAGTGCGAATCTCGCAAAGCACCGGCGTTATCCAAAAATGGTTTTTTAATCATTTTGGTCGAGGCGTGCTCGTCGACTTTTTGGCGGCCATTGTGTTTCAACTTTTTAGCTTTCGCAAAAAAGCCTATTTTTTACAAATATCATCACTGATCAATGTTGGGTCCTTTAGTAAAAAACAATGTTTACTGCTTTTGGTAGGATCTCACATCGGCGTTGGTCTTTCAGTTTTATTGTTGGTGCCGGGCTATCTAATGGTCGGCCTGGGACTGAGTTTGATCGGCTTTATCCTTAGTCTTTTTTGGAAAGATCAAATTCGTGATCTGGGTGTGGGACTGGCGGGGGTGGGCTTGTTTTTAACTCTGATTGGATTTTTTGATCCGTTTCTTGCAGAAACCAGTCTTAATATTCACAGTTTTCATTTTCACGAGGGCTTTGTTCTTGCCGTTGTTGTTTTAACCACTTTATTTTTTCGCACACCGGTGGCTTTTTTTCTAAGTTTGGCACTGTTTCATCTGTTTGTCGGCATCAACCTGATGTGGTTTCCGGTCCTGTTTTTTATTCACGGCATGGTGTCTCTGTGGGGTTTCTATGGACAGGTTTTTCAGGACCGCCGGCGATTGCACCTTACCTTAGGAAGCAATTTTATCATCCAGTCCACGCAATTTATTTTCATGGTTTTAGTTTGTTATTTGGCCAAAGATGGGTTGCTGGCGCACATGGCGGTCAGTCGTTTTGTTGAGGCCTTTCAGGTGGTGGTCATTGGCTTTTTTATTTATCATTGCGTCGGCCTGCTTTTACTATCACCCGTGTTTTTTGTCTTGGGGTTGATGCCATTGTACAGTCGACCCGATGAGAAAAAGCCAGGCACTCAGAAAATTGTCAATATTGATCACCGAGGGCATTGTTTCTCCATTCATTTGGCGATGTTTTTGCTACGCCAAGAATTTATAAAATACACAACATCGGTGCACACCGTTTTTAAGATCAGTCGTGAGTCAGCCTATAAGCGAGAAGCGATCAATCAAAAATTTGTTCGCTATCAGGGAATGTTGGTGCGGGTGGGGGATGAGCTCAAAGAGCTGTGTTTTTCCATTGGTCGACAGCGCTCCTACCGCTGGCAAGTCAAAGAAATCATGGGCTACTACAAGACGGTCAATCAATTGGAGCTGTTGGTAGACGACCTGAGCTTGGTGACGTCTGTGTTGCGTGAAAAAGATTTGGACGAGGAGTGGGAGAAAGAGTGTCGCTATTGGCTGGGACTGCAGTTAAAACTTTTTGAATCCTTTTTTCACGACTATCTGGGAGTCGGTAAAGACGATCCCGACAAAGTAAAAGCCAATATCGAAAAGAGTTATGATTTACTGGATCGCTTTTTTGTGAACAAAAAAGAGCTGGGCGCCAGTCGATTGACCTCACAAACTTTCTATCGCATCACCGAAAGTATCGGTAACTTAGCTCTCTAAGCTTCTTACCCTTTGCAGGGCTTTTTTATAAATTCTTTTTAAATCAATATTGTTGAATTCCGGTTGTTTGTAGAGAAAGTAGCTGCGGATATCATCGATGGCAGTGCGGTAATCACCGGTTTCGTAGGCAACTCGGGCCCGTTCGGAGACATGGCGCAAATTGAAGGGTTGGTAGCGCATTAAATAGCTATGCACCAGAGACAAGATTTGCAGTCTGTTTTCTGAGCGTGCCAAGCGTTTCATCTGATTCAGATATTCAACGGCCAGTGTTTCTGGATTGAAGGCCCCAGCCGAAAAATCAAAACCGCGGTTGATCAGTTCAACAATCTCATGGGGATCCAACGCCTTACACTTTTTAGAAAAGTCCATGATGTGTGTTTTGCCATCAAGCTGAACCTTCAAGAGAAAGCGACGCCGGCAGCTTGAAATTTGGGTGCGAATGCCCGCCTCTTCAGCCAAGCTGCAATAAAGAAGCATCAATAGTGGAACGGGGCCTTGCCGGTCCTTAAGAACTTGCGGCAGAAAACAGGACTTTAAAGCTTTGGGGGCCAGCATTCCTTTGAAACCCAACTCCTTAAAAAATCCATCGTTAAGAAGTTCAAACTTATCTTTTTGGTTTTCTAAAGGGGCGCCAGCAGCCACGATGGGACTGCTTAAAGTTTGTAAACTCTCGATGGTGGAGCGAGCCTCCCACAGAGGGTTTAAATCTTCAGTGAAATGACAGAGCTCCAGGACCAGCTTGGTGTGGTCACGCAGAATGGATACTGTTTTCATAGAACTCGACGAGCTCATTTCCCCCTGAAGCATAGGGGAGATAAAACCAGGTTTTGAAATTTTTTCAATCCTAAAGTCTCTGAGCTTTGACATTCGTTGACAGTCAGCGGTCGGCACCGGACAATCTTTGGGTGGGTAATGAAGAGGATTTAAATAAGAAAATTCAGCAACTTGAGTCCGAACTCCAGAAAAAGGATCAGGATCTCAGGATCTACAAGAAAGAGCTCTCGGAAGCCAATGTGGAGCTTGAGCGTTTGATCGTACAAGTGAATGACCAGCTGCAGCAGGCGCTGAAGGTTCAGAAATTTTTGGTGCCCACCGAATTTCCCAACATTCAAGGCTTTGAATTCAGCACCAAGTTCAGTTCAAGTGCTGTTTCTGGAGGCGATTATTTTGATATTTTTGAGCATTTTGACAAAATGCGATTCGGAATTTTTCTGTCATCGGCCTCGGGGTATGGGATGTCGGCTTTGTTTTTATCGGTTTTGATGAAACTCAATTACCAGATCGAAGACTCAATCAACTACCAGCCTGAAAAAGTGATGCAGGAAATTTTTCAGGAAATGTCGGAACAAGCCAAGGCTGATGACCAGGCGGCCATTTTCTACGGCGTCTTTGATCGGCGAAAATTCCAACTGAACTATTGCAATATCGGTCAGCCCCTAGCGATCCATTTTCAGGATGCGACAGGCCGAATCGAGCTTCTGAAAGGGCAGGCCGAGCCCATGAGTCCGGCTGCTGGAGCGCCTCCTGCAGGGCAGCATCAAGTCGATTTGAATCCAAAAGACAAACTGATTTTCTGTTCGGCGGGGTTTCTAAGCTTGCAGAATTCCGATGGCGACCACTGGGGCATTGATGAAATTCTGTCAGTTGTGAAAAGAAATGTCAGAAAAGAAGTGCATGAGCTGCGCAACGAACTTTTTTATCAAGCTATGAAATTCAGCAGTGAGCAGCCCAAAGACCTGACTGTTATCGTCACCGAGGTCAAAGACCGGATCATGAAACTGGCCTAAAAGCCTAGGCTGTGGCTGAAAAGTTAACGCCCCCTCACTAGATCCCAGGCCCTTTTCCCGAGTAAAACAGATATGTTAAAGAGAGGAGAATCAATGCAAGTTTATGATGGTGCTGTTGATCGTGGTTTAGAGGGAGTGATTGCCTGTACGACAGGAATCTCATCCATTGTGGATGCAACACTTTGTTACCGTGGTTACACAATTGAGCAGTTGGCGGAAAATTCAAGCTTCGAGGAAACTGTTTTCCTGTTGTGGAATGATCGGCTGCCCACCAAAGGCGAGCTTGAGGAATTCAAAGCCACGATAGGCAAAGAGGCGGCCTTGGAATCCGATCTTATTGCGGCTCTCAAAAATCTTCCGACCAATGTGCATCCAATGGCTTGGCTGCGAACCGCTGTTTCGACAATGGGACTTTGGGATGTCGATGCTGACGCCGATGCCACCGATGAAGAGGCCAACAAGCGAAAAGCCATTCGTCTGACTTCTAAGATGGGAACTTTGGTTGCCGCTTACGCTCGAATTCGTAACGGTAAAGAGGTTGTTTCGCCGAATCCGGAAAAAAGCACAGCTTGGAATTTTCTTTATATGTTGAAAGGCGAAGAGCCGTCAGAAGACATGGTCAAAGTTTTTGATACCTGTCTGATCTTACATGCGGATCATGAGTTGAACTGCTCGGCGTTTTCAGCCCGAGTTGTGGCATCCTCTTTAAGTGATATGCACTCGGCCATCGTCAGCGGGATCGGTGCTTTGAAAGGCCCCTTGCATGGTGGTGCCAACGAACAGGTGATGCGGACTTTGAAAGAAGTGGGCAGTGAAGACAACATCATTCCTTGGCTAGAGAAAGCTTTGGCTGAAAAGCGCAAGATTATGGGCTTTGGTCACCGCGTTTATAAAAACGGGGACCCGCGAGCTAAGATTTTACGATCCATCAGTAAAGAGATGACTGAAAAATCCAGTGAGCCTCAGTGGTTCAAGATGTCGACAATTCTTGATAAAGAAATGGAAGAGCGTAAAGGTCTATTGCCGAATGTGGATTTTTACTCAGCCAGTGTTTATTACAGCATGGGTATTCCTTTGGATATGTTCACTCCTATTTTTGCCACGTCCCGTATCTCAGGTTGGATCGCCCATATTCTTGAGCAGTATTCCAACAATCGAATTTATCGCCCCCGTGGTCAGTGGGTCGGTAAAACCAACCAAAAGTACGTTCCTATTTCTGAACGCTCGAAATAAGCACTAAGCCCACAACCCTTGATTTGGCCTGTGGGCCTTGTTTTTGTGAAATCGATCCACCCAGCTAAGGGTGGAGACACCCTCCTTAGTTCCAGTTTTTGTCTAAACTTTGATAACTTTTTATTCCTGTTTGATTTGACTAATTCTTTGTCTCAGTCTGGGCCAAGAATTGTCTCCCTTCGAGAGGCGCAATCAACTTAATACATACGAACACCGAAAGAGAACCTAGGAAGATAAGGAACATAGAGGTCTAAGATATGTTGAAGGTTCTCATTGCAAGTCGTAACGAAACAGATAATTCGCTAATCGAAAAGAAGTTGGCACCGATTGCCCGTCATGTTGGATCCGTCCAGTTTTACGGCGCCCGTCCCGCCAACATGCCGACCATGCTGGAAAATGGATACAATTTGTTGGTGTTCAATAGCATGCACTTTAACTCGGCGATGCGAAGTAATATCACTCACTGGCGCTCCCTCGGTTACTTGGGCCCCATCATTATCTTAGTTAAAATTCCTGACCCTAAAATGATTGATGGTTTTGCCGATCTGCAAAATGTGACTCTTATTGAGAAGCCCTATGAGAATAAAGATTTACAGGGAATTGCGGTGAAATACCTGACCGAGAGCCAGGTCTATCAGCGTCGGTTCCGTCGTTTTGATACCAAGCAAAACGCCACTCTTGAATCCTATAATAAGAATTTTAGTTCCCGTTCGATTATTTCCAACATTTCAAAAGGTGGAGCTCACATTGTCGGTGAGTTGGATGATCTTTCAAAAGGTGATCTTCTTCGCGTTTGTTTTGAATTGGATGAGTTGAAAAAGAACCACACCATGTCCGCACAGGTGGTCTGGACCCGTGGGGATGTTGGGGATGAGCGATCGGCTGGGCTTCGATTTATTTCGAAAGCCATGGTTTATGAATCATTGCTGAATGGAATTTAAAAGAACGTATCAACTTGAGACTACGACTGTTGCCGCGACCATTTTGCCATTATCCTATTAGAGGTCTCTACATGTAGGTATTTGCGCAAAGGGGGGAAATGTGCAAAAAATCGTCGTCGTCGGCCGGGTGTCCGAACGATTAAATCAAATCAAAGAAGAACTCCAATCTTATATAGAAACTCAAAACAATGCCAAAGTGGTCACTGCACGACCAGGATACATCGAAACCGCGATGGAATCCTCGGTGCAATGCTTGATTGTTGATGTGGAGTTCATCAATAAAAACATTTTCCCTATCGTTGTCCAAGCCCGCAAGACCGGCTTCAGTGGACCGGTCTTGGTCCTTGGCAACCCAACACAGGGTTTTGATTTAAAAGAGTTTCAGGGTGTGCAAGGTCTTTATCATTTGCAAAAACCCTATCAGCAAAGCCAGTTGGTGGGCTTGATCAAAAACTGCATCAACATTGAATTTTTGCGTAAACGTCGGGATCAACGATTTTCAGTATGTGAACAAGCCATTTTGGAATCCTACAACTCGGATGTTCGGCTGCAGACCACGATCAGTGATATCTCCCGCAGTGGGGTTCGTATCGAAGGGGCTCTGAGCGAGCTTCGCCAAGGGGATCTTCTGAAACTGCACTTTCATTTCGATAAGATTCAAAAACAAAGAGTGATGAACGCTCGTATTGTGTGGATCAAGAAAAGTGCCGAAAGCAAAGAAGAGGCGGGTCTCGAATTTATTTCGCAAAAGGCCGTCTACAAGTACCTACTGGATGTCGCTATCGCCTAAGGAGCTTCTGACTTGAATAGGGCCCTTTCAGTCCCAATGGGCAGAAAACAGGTGCCAATTCTCAACGGCCTTGTTATCAAAGAAGACATGAGCCGACTTAAATATGATTTACAAGATGACATTCTTTGGGTCACTTTAGCAGACCCGGAGGCGGGCAATGCTTTCAGTCCTGCCATGGCTGCTGAGTTTCACAAGCTACGCCAATCCCACGCTCATCAGGCCTTGATTGTACAAAATGAGGGACGCTTTTTTTGTGCGGGCGGGAACCTTAGGCATTATCAATCTTTAAAAAGTAAAGAAGAGGGTTTACAGCAAAACCAAGAGATCAAAGAAATCTTAAGTGATTTAGAAAACTCTTCGGTACCGACTCTCGCTTTGGTGGATGGTATCGTTTTGGGGGGAGGTATTGAATTTTTATCAGCCTTTCATCAAATTATAGCCACACCCTCAAGCCTTTTTGGCTTATGGCAACGACGAATTGGTCTCACTTTTGGGTGGGGTGGACAAGCGCGTTTGCAACAACGGATCGGTCCGGTGAGAACACGTCAATGGCTGAACTCAGGAAAAACCCACTCAGCCTGGATGGCCCAGGACATGGGTTTGGTTGATGCTGTTGTTTTACGTGAATCTCTGACCTTGGAAGGCCGTAAGGTGATTTCTGAAATCAACGAAATGGGTGGTGATTCTTTCGCTCAGATTCAAGCCAACAAAAATGATCAAGATGTGGCTTTCAAAAAACTTTGGCTCAGTGGCCGGCATAAAAAAGTTTTAAGTCAGTTTTAATTTTTAGAGGAAGGTTATTTTCTTTTCAAAGCGTTCTGCACCAACTTAAGGATCAAGTCTTTGTAAGCCAGCCCCTCTTGTTGCCAGAGTTTTGGATACTGGCTGATATTGGTAAAGCCAGGGATCGTGTTGATCTCGTTGAAATAAACCTCTCCGTCAGTCGTCAAAAAGAAATCGGCGCGTGCGTAATCGCGGCAATCCAAAAGCTCGAAACACTGCTTTGCTAATTTCTGAATTTTTGGGACCCATTCTGCGTCGACCTTTGCTGGAATGATCAGCTCAGCCCCATTGGGATCTAGATACTTAGCCTCATAAGAGTAAAATTCATGGTGCGGTTTCACCTCGCCCAACCCAGACACTTTTAATTCGCCATCATCAAGTAAGGCGCATTCAATCTCTTGGGCTGTCACGCCTTGCTCGATAACAATTTTTTTGTCGTGAATGCGAGCTTCAGCGAGTGCTGCCATCAGGTCGCCTTCCGATTTCACTTTCGATATACCGATTGAGGATCCCATGTTGGCAGGTTTTACAAAAAACGGCAGGCCCAATTCGTTTTTTAAATCAAAAAAGTTCGGATTGTCGTCTTCGTAAATGCGGTATTTGACTTGTGGGATACCATGCTGACTAAGAATCTCTTTTGTTTTCCCTTTATCAAAGGTGTTTTCGCAGGACATCAGATCACTACCCACGAACTCAAGGCCTAAATTATTAAGCTCACCTTGCAATTGCCCATCCTCGCCGTAGGGACCATGGATGATTGGAAAGGCCGCGTCCAAGGGGCCGACTCTCTCGTCGGAGCCGGACTCGGGTAAAATAAAGACACCTTCCTCAGACTTTTCTAAATGCACAGCCAGACCCAGCTGTTCCAGATCAATGGGGTGGATAAAATCTGTTTTCAATAGGTCACTGCCTTTCAGCATCTTCCATTGTCTTTTTTTAGTGACGCCAAGAAGGGTGACCTTCATTTGAGTTTCATTCAAAACCTGAAAAATGTTTTTTGCTGAGACCAGCGAAACATCGTGTTCGGCCGACGGGCCGCCAAAGATCAAAGCGATGTGACTCATGCCATTTCCACCAATTCCTTAACAAGGCCATCAATGCCTTGGCTGACTTCAAAAGGTTTTGCTTCGCCATACATGTAAGCCGGCGATGTGATGATTCGATGTTGACGATCAGTGACATAATCATTCACTGGGCAATCTTCGTGATGAGCACCTGTTTTCTCAATCTCTTGAGCCGTTTCGCTGTCATTACCAATAGTCACAGTGATTTCGTTGGAGCCCAGGACTTTGGCGATCAAAGCTGGAGCGATGCAAAGGGCACCGATTGGTTTTTTCTGAGAGTAAAAGTCGTTGATCACTCGAACCGCTTCCGGATTCACCTCGGCGGCGGCACCTTTCTCGGCCCAGTTGCAAAGGTGCTTGGCGGCTCCAAAACCTCCCGGAAAAAGAATCGCGTCGAATTTCTGTGGATCGAGCTCTTGAAGGGATTGCACCTGACCTCTGGTGATGCGTGCGCTCTCTTCCATACAATGGCGTTTTTCGGCGGGCTCATTGGTCAAATGGTTTTGCGAATCAAAAGTCTTGTCGGGTGCGAAGCATGTGTAACTGGCACCGTAGCGGCCTATGGAAATAAGGCTACTGATCGCTTCAGTCACTTCACTTCCATCTTGGAAACCGCAACCTGTCAAAACGACGGCTATTTTTTTCATAGTGCCTCCTCGGTGTTTTGGTCTTCACTGAAACCAATGCCTGATTCATTTTAAACTCTACGTTTGAACATACTGGAAATCAATAGAATGGCAAGAGGCGGCTGTTCATTCGTCGAAATCAACGACTTCGTTGCATTGCTTAACCAGAACCCGTTGGTTATCGATGGGGACAATGGTGGTCGAGCACTGCTTCAGAATGGCAGCGAAATAAGGAACGTCGGGGCTGATAAGCCATTCGACGTTGTGGGTTTGGGTGCCGCCTCCTTTTAACAAGAAAACCACGTCATAGGTGATGCGATCCCCCTGCAGGCGACAGTCTTTTATTCCCTTACAGTTCTTTGAATTTTTCACTCGATCGGGTGGAACCAGACTGACCGATTGCTCTTTTAAATTGTGGAAGGCGACGCCTTCGATTTCGGTTTCTTCGACGCGACCCTGTTCTTGGAGCTGGCGGAGGATGGAATTCATGCTGTAACGATTTTCGTCCAACTGATCGAGGAGTTGCAAAGCCTCCACCTGTTCCAGGTAGTAAACCCCTTTAAAAACATAGACAAAATCCTTGTCCCAGAGCCTGTCAGTGACAGTTTTGTAGTTGGTAAGTATTCTTTCTTCTGGTTCGTTTTCGATCAGCTTCACCTCTGTCAGCCATTCTTTACTGAGCACTTTGATGGGAGCTTGGGAGCTGATCAATTCTTGGGTTTCAACAAAGTGAACTTTTTGACCCTGCTTGATTTGGTAGGGATCCAGTTTCGAAAGGCTTCGTTCTTGAGCTTTGTTGATTTCTGTGGGGGTGGTTTGTTCCCCTGGACCGGTATTCACGGGGTCGCGATCACAAGCGACAAGTAAACCTATAAAAACTATAGCGACAAAAAATTTCATTAAATGGAGTCCCAGCCCCAAACCCAAAAGGGTATAGGAAAAATATCTTTTAAGGCACTAAGAGCCTTGTCGCTAAAGTCGTGAATCTCTTCAGGTTGCGAGGGGCCAAACACCAAGCGTGTGATGTCGTGGGGCGAATCGGTCTGGTAAATCTCATCAGCATAGCCGAAGTAGTACTGTCCTTCGCGAAATTCAAAAATAAAATCGCTATATCCAAGAGCGCGAGCGCCCTTTTTGATTTTTTTGCAAAAACTGGTGGGGTTAACGATGGCAATCATACCCAGAACGCCGAGGTATTTTTTGGCACCCTGTTCAACCATTTTGTTGATAAGATTCTGGCACTGAGGGGGTGTGATCAGAGTCACCGTTCCCTGTTTTTTGGATTGAATATGTTTCATGAGGGTTTGCACTGCGGTGACGCCGCCACCCCATTCGTGAACGTAGTTTGTAAAGTCTGCCCCTTTGCCGGATATGCAGTACGCCTCTAAGGCATTGGTCTGTTGGTTCCATGCCGTGTAAACTTCGGTCTGCGGAATTTTTAAAAACTGCGCGACATCTTGGGTTGTGCGCACACTGCGAAGATTGTGTTTATTAAAAATTTTCAACAAGGCTTCGGGTGAAACTTTTGAACTTTCAAGAATTTTAAGACTTTCTTTAATTTCAGGCTTGTAGTTTGAATCCACTTGCAGAGCCACTTCTGATCCGGCCACTTCAAAACCGAATTTTGCATAGAAGTTAAACAAATCCGTCCACAGCATAGCGATATCGCAACCTTGTTCATGACAGTTGCTCAAGCAATTTTGTAAAATTTCCCGACTCAGCCCCTGGCCGCGCTTTGTTTCGTCGGTAACGACACTGCCAATCAGGCCGACTTTGAACAAATGATAATGTGTTTTAATGAGGGTGGGATGGACCACGGCATGAGCCACAACCCGATCGTTGTCTTTTATGACTCGAATATTTCCCCGGTTTTTTTCGCTGAAGGCGAGAGGGTACTCATCGCGAAGCGACCAATTGACATTGGCTCGCAGTTGTTGATCCAAAAACTCATGCAGGTGTGTCCAATCGGTGGACTCTATTTTCTTTACTTCCATACCCTAATTTTATGAAGAATAGGCTCCTATGTCTTGCTAGGCGGGAAATACACGACCTTCGTTTAAGGCAGAAAATTCCTTGGTCCAGGACCAGAATCGTGAGAAAGTACCTCTATGCTGGCGTCCTTTCTGGAAAGTATCAAATATGTCGGCCACATGTATCCGGTGGCCTTTGTGCGTATCATCTTAGGGTATCAGTCGATATCGACGGTGCTCACGCGTATCAATTCTGGCTATCTTGAGCACCCCTATATCAGCGAGCGCCTCAACCTCAGTATGGCAGGCGAAAGTTCAGGTCTGTATTTTGAAATCTTTAAAAGCTTAATTCAGTCTCAGTGGTTGGCCATGACCTATGTGCTGTTGCTTTTTGAAACCATCATCGGAGTTTCCTATATTCTCGGTTTTGGTGTGCGAATCGCAAGTCTTCTCGGTATGCTACTGAGTCTGCATATTTATTTTTTCTTTGAGTTTCAATCCAGCCCAGGACAGATTTTTCTGTTCTATATCCACCTGCTGTTCTTGATGCTTGGAGCTGGACGCTGCCTGGGGCTCGACTACTATTTTTTCAAAAGTCGTCGTGGATTGCTCTGGTAGTTCTGTATGTTGAATAAGTCTTTTTATATTTATTTTTCAGCTCTGATCGGCGTTCTTTTTATTCTGTTCTTTCCCTATATTTTTTTCTCAGAGAAAGTCGAAAGGGATCCCGGTGCGGTACGGGTAATGACCTATTCCTCTTTCATTCAAAAATGGGGTGCAGGACCTGAAATTGCCAAACGATTTGAAGAGGAAACCGGTTTAAAAATACAATGGATCAATGCCGGTAATGCGGGGCTCTTGATCGAGCGCTTAAAGTTCAAAAAAGAAACCGATCAACCGGATATCATCATTGGCCTGGATCAATTCTCGATTCATGAAGCTCGCAAGTTCTTTACCTGGATGAGTATGAAAGAGAACTATTCGAACATGGGAAGTTCACTTTTGCCTCGAGGCGCTCAGTTCAGTGATTTCTTAGCCTATGATTGGGGGCCATTGACCTTCGTTTATAAAGAAGGCGAGATTGATCCTCCCGAAAGTCTGCAAGATTTGGCCAGCGAAAAATACGACAACAAACTTTTACTGCAAGATCCACGCATGAGTTCGCCAGGCTTACAATTTCTGCTTTGGGTCCTCGCCGACATGGGGCAGGAAAAAGGTTTTGAATTTCTTGAGAGGTTGAAGCCCAGTATTCGAGTCATGTCTCCCTCATGGTCGTCGAGCTATAATATATTCAAACTGCAGCAACCCACCATGGTTTTTTCTTATTTCACGTCGCCTTTGTACCATCAGCTTGAAGAGAACGATGACTCCTATAAAGCCGTGTCGTTTAAAAACCCTCACCCCATTCAGGTGGAGTATGCTGGTGTTCCCGATTTTTGTGTGAACTGCAAAGGGGCCCATCAGTTGGCGCAATTTTTGTTGCGTCCAGAAATCCAGAAAATTCTTATGAAGAAGAATTACATGTTTCCAGTCGGAAAAGAGGCATTGCAGGGCGAGTCCTTTCGGCTGCCAGAGAACGTTCAGTATTACAAACCCATTGAAAATTTAACCCTGATTAAAAAGAAGCGCCAATTGGTGAATATTTGGAAAAAAGTATTTTATTAAGAAAATCTTTATTTGTTTTCCTCATGTGTGGGCTGCTCTTTCCCATCGTCTATGTCAGTATGCAGGCTCAGTGGTTTCAGTTTGAGTGGGACCCGGTCCTGTTTCGAGTCGCTTTGGGGGCGGTCGAACAGAGTTTGGGGTCAACAGTTCTGACCCTTGCCTTAGGAGGCCTTGGCGCATTGGGGTTGTTGGGCGTGTCTTCATTTTGTCGTCGCACTCCGTTTCAAATCTTTCAGTTTGCTCTTGTGCTGCCAGGCTTTTTTCCCCCCTTGCTGGTGGTGACTTTGACTGTAAAAGTTCTTGGCTTTTTACCAACAGGCCTGTGGTCGGTGATATTTTTTCATGTCCTGATGAATATTGGTTTGGTATCGGTTTTTTTCTTTCAACTTATAAAAGATCGTGCCGGTGCTTGGATTGAGGTGGCGCAGGTTGCGGCGGTTCCCCGTGGACGTTTTATTCTCCAAGGTCTTTTGCGCGAATTGCGATTTGAGATTCAAGCCATGGCCTTTTACTTGTTCATCCTTTATTTCTTCAGTTTCTCGATTCCCTTTTTAGTGGGTGGAAGCCTGTATGGTGGTATCGAAGTCTTCCTGTATGAAAAAGTGGTTTTGTTTGGAGAATGGGGCCAGGCAGCGGCTTACAGCTTACTCCTTTTTGGTTTTCTGTTTTTGATCTCACTTTTTCTGAAAGAGCAAACCAATCTGTCGATCGAAAATGCCCATCAAACCTCACACTCGTTCTCCTATTTAGGGTGGCCCACTCTGACTGTTATCGCTGTGTTTCCCCTGGTGTTTTTGGGAGCTGGCCTGGTGCTCTCACTGCCTTATCTTTTTGTCGCCAATCTGTCAGATCAGTGGAGCGCTATTCGAGGCACCGTAATGGTGGGGCTTGGAGTGGGGTTTTCCTGTTTTTTAGGTTTATCGATCTTGACCTACTGTTTTTTGCGACAACCTTGGAGCAAAATATTATTAGCTTTTGTTCATCCCGGCTGGGTGGTGGTTGGGTTTGCCTTTCTGTTATTGCCGGGGCAATCCACAGGCTTTTCGTTTTTGAAAATTATCGGAGCCCTAACCATCCTTTACGTTCCTTTTCTTTATCGACTGAATTTTCATGAACGTTTAAAAGATTTGCAGTCTCAGATTCAGGCCACGGCGAATTTTTCGGTACGATGGAATCGCGTTTTTTTGGTGATTCTTTTCCCACAGATTTTGCCGACTCTGTGTTTTTTAAGTGGTTTGGCAGGATTGTGGGCCTGTGGCGATTTTGCGATCACAGGGTTTTTTGTAGAAACCGCTGAAGTGCAAACTGTGGCTTTTCAGATGAAAGAAATGCTCAGCCACTATCGCAGCGAGCAAGCTGTTCAATTTCTATGGCCCTTGCTATTATGTGGCGCTGTGGTGTTTTTTGTGTTTCAAGGGTTAAGCTATGTCAGTCGTCCAAAAATTAAATCGTAAGTTCTCCGATTTTGATATCGAGATAAAAGATTGGGAGTTGCCCGACCAAGGTGTCACCGTGTTGTGGGGACCGTCCGGCTCGGGTAAAACCACAGTGTTGCGAACTCTTTTAGGATTGGAGCCGGACAGCCAGCTGTGTTGGAAATGGAATGATATCGACCTTGGTAAGCTGCCGGCCGAGAAGCGACAGTTGGGTGTGGTTTTTCAAGATTTGGCTTTGTTTCCTCATTTGACAGCGCAGCAGAACATACTGTTTCCGGTGGTTAAAAAACAGCATCCCCATTGGCAAGAGGATTTGGATCGTTTGGTCTCCACATTGGGCTTGCAGGCGCGACTCAATTCGCCTGTGCACCAGATGTCAGGGGGGGAAAAGCAACGCGTGGCTTTGGCAAGAGCCTTGATTTATCGACCGAAAATGCTTTTGTTGGATGAACCGTTTTCTTCTCTCGACGAAACCTTGCGTGAAACATCTCAGAAAATGGTGAAACAAATCAGTGAGCAACTTGACTGTCCTGTGTTGCTCGTCACCCACGATCGTGAGGTGGTAAAAAATATGGCTGACAGGGTCTGCCAAATGCAGCAAGGAAGGCTTGTACAAGTTTCAAAAAGCTTGTCACCCAAGGCCTAATCGGGTACCCCATGGGTATGGAAAAACTCAATACTCCCCAAACTTTACATGGTAATCCCACACGTTCACCCCAGTTCTCTGTTGAGATCCAATCTGGATCCGGAGAGACCTTACAAGCGGCCTGCCCCAAGGCGACTCGCGCTCTGGTCGCTCTTATGGATATGCAAGCGGTCATTGGCGGCGCTGCCAGTCACTACGGTGGCCCTGCAGCCTTTGCTGAGACAATCTCAGCCTGTCATGCCTATATGTTTTCTCAGGCTGAAAAAGCCAACAAAAACTGGTTTGAAATGTTTCATTTTGTGAACGATGCCGGTCACTGTGAAAACGGTATTTATGCTTTAAAAGCCAACTATGGCGTGGCCGATTTGACGATTGAATCCTTAAAAGGTTTTCGTTCCATAGAAAGTGGTTTGACCGGTCATGGTGAAGCGCATCTTTTTCCTCAGGGAGTTTATATTTCAAACGGTCCCTTGGGTTCTGGCTTGCCTCAAGCGCAAGGCTTGGCCGCGGCCGAGTCCATGAGTGACCAGCCTCGTTTAACCATGACAGCGATTTCCGATGGCGCCTGTATGGAAGGGGAGGCGAAAGAGGCTTTCGCAGCCATTCCTGGGTTAGCGGCAAAAGACCGCATGGGTCCATTTGTTTGTATGGTCAGTGACAATAATACGAAGCTGTCTGGGCGCATTGATGATGATTCATTTTCTATGAAACCCAGTTTTGATTCGCTGTCGGCCTTAGGGTGGGATGTCACCTTTGTTGAAGATGGCCATGATTTGCAAGAGGTTTACACACGCCTTGAAGAGGCGGCTGAAAAAGCGAAAAGCAATCCTCAGAAACCACAACTTTTGTGGCTTAGAACGATTAAAGGCAAAGGTGTTGAAAAAACCGAGAAGTCGGCTTCGGGAGGCCACGGATTTCCATTAAAGAAAGCCGACGAAATCCAAAATTTTATCGACGAAATTTACGGCAGTGACAAAACGCCGGAGCCGATGACCCAGTGGGCGATTGAACTGACTCATTTAAACAAGCCCAGTTCCCCGTTTAAAAAAGTCCCTGGCGACCGCACCAAAATTCAAACCGGTGTGAGTGATGCTCTTTGCGCCATGTTCGAAAAAAATTATCCTGTTGTTTCTGTTTCTGCGGATCTGCAAGGCTCAACCGGTGTCGCCGGTTTTCGAGAAAAATATCCCCGAGCCTGTTTTGAAGTGGGAGTGGCTGAAAGCAATATGGTGAGCATGGCTGTCGGTCTTTCAAAGCAAGGTTATGTGCCTGTGGTCGACACGTTTGCACAGTTTGGCGTTACCAAAGGCGCTTTGCCTTTGATCATGAGTGGCCTGTCTCAAGCTCCCATCATTGCGATCTACTCTCACACCGGGTTTCAAGATGCGGCGGATGGAGCGTCTCACCAGGCGATCACTTATTTTTCCATGATGTCGGCGATTCCGAATGTTGATGTGGTCTGTTTGACCTGTGCCGATGAGGCCAATGCATTGGTCAGTCAATG
>CAZPOV010000004.1:44280-124282 GCA_964588335.1 uncultured Pseudobdellovibrionaceae bacterium
ATCATTAACAAACCAGACATGGCCACATTGCAAACTTGTTTGCAAAAAACCGGTGGTCGCCTTGTCACCATTGAAGACCACCGTGAGGTTGCTGGCATGGGAGCTATGACTTGTCACAGCTTGATGCTTCATGGAGTCGACTGTCAGGTGAAGACTTTGGGAATCAAAGACCATTTTGGTCGCAGTGCCTACACGTCGGATCAGCTTTATGAAATGTACGGCCTGGGTGTTGGAGCGATTGTTAACGCCGCTCAAAGTTTCAAATAAGACAGCTGTAAAATTGAAAGTGAATTGTCAGAGAAGAGAGCCAAAGCCTCTTCTCGTCGTTTGATATTTTTTTTAGGAAAAGAGGCTGAGATCGGCTTCTTTAGAAGTAAGAAGCCTAACAAGATTTAAACGTTTTCTTTTTCTTTTTGCTTTGATTTTTTTGCTACGGGCTCAGAATCAGAATCATCCAATTTTTCACGTTTGACCGACTCAGTAACATCGGTTTCGTCGTCTTGAATTCCTTTTTTAAATCCACGTATTGCTTGCGCCAAAGATTTACCAAGACCAGGAAGTCTGGACGGCGCCACAAAAAGCACCACTAAAATCACGGCTATAATCAGAATTTGACCGCCACCTACACCCATGGGTTCCTCCTTAGTCTGTAGGCCCCTAGAATATCACTATTGAATTTTATTTTCCACCCTATTGTGATGAACCTTTAAAGGGTCTTATCGACCTTGGTTCTTCCAAAACTCAGTGGCCCAAAAGTACAGCTCCGGTTCAGGGAGAAGTTTGTAGGCACTACAAAGGGTTAGGGCGGTCACCATACTGTTGCTCTTTAAAAGGTGAACCTTGTACCTTTGGCGGAGTTTTCTAAGATCGCCAATCTCCTGCAAGTTCTTGATAAAGTCCAGGGTCTGGAAAAACAGATCCTGTTCATTTCGGAACATGCCCCATTCGTTTTTCAGGATTTCTGAAAGGCTTTCAATCTGGTTCTTCGATAGGGTTAAACTATCGCAAAAATCCGGGTGTTTGGCCGAAATCATAGAGAACAATAAAACTGAGAACAATTCATTGGGATTGGACATGTCGGCCACCGATTCGAGGCCCTGGTTCAGATAGCTGGTAAACAAATCCGCATCATGATTTTTCATCACGTCATCAAGGGTGGGGCTTAAGTGTTCTAATAGATTCAGATCTTGGCATTCCCACAACAAACCACTGGCGGTGTCCAACCGTAAAAATTTCAATAGCTCTTCGCGACGACGAGGCAAGACTGAAAGTGGTAATTGATCAGCCAGTTTGCAAATCGCATCTCGCAAGCTCTCTTCGATTTCGAAATTGGATTTATGGGCGAAGCGAACCGCTCGAAGCATTCGCAATGGGTCCTCTTGAATGCGGGTGATTGGATCACCGATCATGCGGACCACTCGTTGTTCGATATCCTGCAGGCCATTGCAGTAATCAATCAGTTCAAATTTAATGGGATCGTAGAAAAAGCTGTTGATTGTGAAATCACGACGACGGGCATCTTCTTCTTCGGACCCAAAAGTGTTGTCATCCATAATCGGGCCATCTTCATCCTCTTCATTTTCCGCTTGGCCTCGGAAGGTGGAGATTTCGTACTGTTCGCCATAGCGCTTCACTAAAACCAATTTAAAGCGGCGACCAATCACATAAGAGGGGCGAATGATTTTATTCACTTGCTCCGGAGTGGCTGATGTTGAAATATCAAAATCTTTGGGAGGGAGTCCGATCAGGAGATCTCTGACGCACCCACCCACTAAGTACGTGGTGTGGTTGTGGCTCTGCAGTTTTTTCACTAACTTAAGCGCTTGAGGATCAATCCACTCTTCATTCAAAGGTAACGAATGTTTCACTGTCGTAAGGCTCCCGATGCTTCCAATTGAAAAGCGTATTAACTACCAAATATTAGGCGATGACACATCCCCAAAGTTAGTATTTTTACACGGAATCATGGGGCAGGGAAGGAACTGGCTCAGTATTGCGAAGAAATTCTCTAAGAATTTCCAGTGCTTAGTCTACGATCAGCGAGGTCACGGCAAGTCCTGGCACCCCGAAAAGGGCTTTGATTTAGAAGATTTTAGCAAAGACCTCGCGGACTTGTTGAAGGCCCTTGGCTGGAATCAGCCGATTTATCTGGTGGGTCATTCCATGGGGGGGCGAGTGGCCCTGTATTTTGCCAATAAAAACCCCAATTGGGTGGAAAAGTTGGTGATTGTCGACATTGGTCCCTCCGCAGACTGGGACTCTATGAAGGGCATTCTGGATCAAGTGGACTATGTTCCCGTGCCCTTTGAGTCACGTGATCAGGCCCGAGATTTTATGGAGACGAAATTTTTAGAAAAGTATCCCAATAAAATGGTTATGGAGTTTTTTTACAGCAGCTTAGTGGAAACGGACGGGGGGCAGATGGATTGGATTTTTTCTAAAAAATTAATTCGAAAAAGTCTGGAGCTTTCTCGCCATCGCGATTACTGGGGTGAGTTCAAGGATTTGTCGATGCCCACACTTTATCTCCGCGGCGGCCGCTCCACTCACTTGAAAGAGTCTGAATTTATTAAGGTTTTAGAAAATAACCCAAATATTGAAGGTTGCACTGTCGAAGGGGCCGGGCATTGGGTGCATGCCGAAAAACCAAGGGAAACTCTTCGAACCATTGAGGATTTTTTCAACATTGCCGGAGACACAAAGCAGTGATAGAACCTTCCTTTAAACAGCACGAGAGCACATGGATCTAGGTAAAAAGTTCAGCGACTATCAATTAAGTGACCATCTCAACAAAGCCCTGTCAGACCTCGGCTTTGAACAAAGCACCCCTATTCAAGATCGAGCCATACCCTTAATTATGAGTGGGCAAGATGTTGCAGGGTTGGCACAAACGGGAACCGGCAAAACCGCCGCCTTTTTATTGCCTTTGGTTGAGCGTGTCTTACGTTCCCAACAACCCAATGATAATGAAGAGATTCAAAAGCGGGCCTTCCCAGAATGGAAACGAAACCATTTCAATCTGATTTTAGTTCCGACTCGCGAGTTGGCCGAACAGGTTAAAGATTGTGCTTTGGATTTTGTTAAAGGCACCGATCATCGTGTGGTTGTGGTTTACGGTGGTGTGTCCATCGAAAAACAAATCGAAAATATTGAAAAAGGTTTTACTTTTTTAATAGCGACTCCGGGTCGTCTTATTGACCTTTATAAGCAGCACAAAGTGGATCTTAAACAGGTGCGTTCTGTGACATTTGATGAAGCCGACCGTATGTTTGACATGGGATTCAAAGACGACATGAAATACATTCTTCGTCGTATTCCTGAAGAGCGACAGTTGCTTCTATTCAGTGCCACTTTGAATCTTGATGTATTCAACGTGGCTTATCAATTTGGCGCGAATCCTGTTGAAATCAAAGTTTCTCAAGATCAGATGACGGCCGACAATGTTGATGATGCTCTTTTTCATCTTGGAAACAGTGAAAAACCCGGTCACCTTTTAGGGATCCTCAAAAAACTTCAACCCCGTCAGGTGATTATATTCACCAACTTTAAAAGTCATGTTGAGCGGGTGGCGGAGTTTTTAAATAAAAATGACTACAAAGCCGTTGGTATTTCTTCACTTTTGTCGCAGGCTCAGCGCAAGCGGGTGATGACTCGGTTTCGTGAAGAAGGTGGCGAAAACATTTTGGTTGCCACCGATGTGGCAGCCCGTGGTCTTGATATCGAAGGTGTTGATTTGGTCATCAACTATGAACTTCCCGATGATGCCGAAAACTATGTGCATCGTATTGGCCGAACCGGTCGCGCCGGCGAAAAGGGTAAGGCTTACAGCTTTGTCAGTGATAAAGATGTGGAAGCTTTAGATCGTATCCAAAAGTATCTGGATCGTCCCATCGAGACAGAATGGATGGAAGATGGCGAGCTGCCGGATGATTTTTCTCCGTTTCCTCGAGGCGAGTCGATCATGAAACGCAACCGCACCCGCAGTGCCGGTGGTCGAAACAATGACCGTCGTCCTCGCAAAGGTGGAAAAAAACGGGATGATGATCGCAAGCGCCGCGGCCCCAAAAAAGACGATAAAGACAAGTCAGACAACAAAAAAGACGACAAAAAGTCTTCCGATAAGAAGTCGCACGATAAAAAGCGGCGTCGACGTAAAAAGTCGAGTGACGATGACGGCAGTAAAAAAGATAAGAATATCCACCGTGATAAACGCTCGGGCCGTCACAAAGAAAAAGATCGAGACAAGGACAAAGACGATAAAAAGAAGTCGTCCGGTAAGAAGCGTCGCTCTGGAAAACCAAGAAAGCGCAACTCAGACAACAAGTCGAAGTCCAGTGAGCGCAATCGTTCCCGTCAAGACAGCAATAAGAAAAGCTCTGACAAGGGTGTGGTTTCTAAGCTGAAAGGCGCGATCAAAAAGATCTTTGGATAAAAAGAAAGGCCGTTCGGCCTTTCTTTGTTTGTATCTATTTTTTTAAAGAATCTCTGATTTCCCGAAGCAATAGAATATCTTCAGCAGGCTCTGGTGGCGGCTCTTCGTTGGCTTCTTCGGCCTCTTTTTTGCGGAGTTCTTGCATACGAGCAATCATTTTAATAACCATGAAAATCACAAATGCGACGATTAAAAAATCCACCACGGTTTGTGTGAAAGCTCCATACTTCACAATCGGCGCCCCGGCTTTTTCAGCTGCCGCCAAGGTTTCATAAGACTCTCCGTTGAGAGGATAATAGAGCTGTTCAAAACTCACACCACCCAAAGCCATACCGATCGGTGGCATGATCACATCATTGACGAATGAAGAAACAATTTTTTTAAAAGCACCACCGATGATAAAGGCCACCGCCAAGTCGACGACATTTCCTTTCATTGCGAATTCTTTAAACTCTTGAACTAATCCCACACAGGCTCCTTTGATTTTATTTCGACATGAGTCTTAGTATAAAATAGCAAAGGCCATCAACTGCTTTTTTAAGAGAATAAAAAAAGCCTGCTGAAAGCAGGCTTTTACTAATCATTCTAGGTCTTTAGGTGACTAGTTCCAGTTGAACTTTTTAACGATATTATTACACTCTTGCAGCGACTGGCTGAAGCTTTCGGTATGATCCCGGCAAGTCATTAACACCGCGGTTTGATTATTAAGATAGATCACCTGGCGAAGCTGGCGTTTTTTTCGCGGATTGATCAGATCAATGACGTAACCTTTCTTGTTTCCGTTCTTAAAACCTTTCGATCCCAAAACATCATAACCGTATTTTGGATATTCTTTAATCCAACGACGGACGTATCTTTTTAAAGAGGTGGGGCGTCGCATATTATCAACGCGAACCGAAAGTGAGGCGCGAACATTGTTTCTTTCCACCGGAGAGCGGTAAACCGTTTCAATAAAGCGCGACTTTTTCGGCGGTTGGGTTTTAATCCATGCCGTGTTTTTCGCTAAAATCTCAAATCCAAACTTGGATTTGTGAATACCAAGCTTTGGCGTCACCATTTGGGTGCTAGCATTCGGATTGGGTGCGGCTTGGGCCGGAAGGTTGAAGAAAAGGGCGAATACGAATGGAATAAATATCATGGCTTTCATAGGGATCAGTTTAGTCTGAATTTTCGACCCTGAAAAGACGCTCTGGCGAATACAACCCTTGGTCCAGTCACAAAGGCCGGTTGGGGCTTTCAGGCTCGTTGCGTTCGATTTCGCTACTGGGCTTTAGGGCACTCTAGAGCACTGGGGTAGCGAATCTTGTAGATGTGTTCACCACCAGACATAGTCGAGGTGAATAATATGGTCTTACCGTCTGGCGACACCGATGGGAAAAACTCATCGCCGGCATATCCTGTTAATTGACGTTTGCAGCTGCCGTCCATTGAGACCTCAAACAAGTCATAATCACGCATTCGACCAGTGCGGGCACTGTAAATCACCGACTTCCCATTGGGGTGCCAAGTCGGAGACCAGCTGACTCCAGAATCCAATGTCACGTAGTCGGGGTCTTTTAAATCGGTTCCAGCCGCCACAATCTGTGAAGAGCGGAAGTCGGGTGAAAAGCGAGACCAAACAAATTGATTGCCGTTGGGAGAGTATTTTAATCCGATATCATGGCCCGAGGTTTTTGAAACCTTCCAAGGCGCTAAGGTTCGAGTCAAAGACTTTGCGTAAATTGAGATTTGCCCATCCTGCCATCGAGAAAAATACAGCTGCTTTTTTTCTGGATCGTAGGCGGGAAAGCCATCAAATCCCGAGTGCTCTGTGACTCGTTGTATTTCGGTTCCGTCGATGCGGCTTTGATAGAGCTCTTGGGGAGCAAAATCGATGTGAAAAAAAGAATCGTTTTTAACACTCGAGGGGAAGCGATCGATGACATTCTTTAAAACATAGGGCGCTTCTTTTTCTTCATCGGTGGTACTGGAATAAAAAATATGCCCAGACTTGTCTTGGTAGAATCCATTAGCCAATTGACCCCGTTGATGGGTGATGCGTTTTTCTTTTCCTTGTTCAAGATCGCGAAAGTAGAGCTGAGGTTCATTGTGAGTGTCACGGGATTGGCTGACAAAAATGAAGCTGGTGTCTGAAACAAACACCGGTTGTCGGTTTTTTCCTCGCGTGGTGACTTTAATCGCCTCAGGCGGTACGAAGACCGCGACTGAAAAACTGTGTCCAAGAAATAGAAAGATAAAAAAGAGAATTCCCCAAGAGCGCATCCTCCTATTGTATAAAAAATTTAGGAATTGTCACCCAGGCCTATATCAACTGCCTTTTGGACGAGGGAGAAAGGCACCTTTTCTTTTAGCTGTTTAGGAGAGAGCCAAGTGATATCGGCAATTTTTGCCGAGTTAAAATTAGACTTTCTTCTGGACACCTTGACGTAAATTTTATGATGGGTGACGCCGTGTTGGAAATCAAAGGTCTTCGGGGCTTTGTCTTTCTTAGCAACATTACCAGGGAGGATCAGCTGTTTTTTTAAAAATGGGGCATATTCATTTTTGATTAGGGCAATTTGCCCCTGTCTTTCGATGACATCAACATTCCACACCCAAATTTCAGTGGCTCGTTTGGGCTTTTTCAGGGGCAGTTCATCGATTTGATCGTTTTTTAAAGCAACACAATTTTTTTTCAGAGGACAGAGCAAGCAGGTGGGGCTTGTGGGAGTGCAAATCGTGGCCCCTAGCTCCATAAAGGCTTGGTTGATGCTGCTGGGGTCTCCGTATTGAGCGTAGGTGTCGGCGATCTCTTGCAAAACCTTTTTCTCTTTGGTCTTCCAGTGCTCGATGGGAAGTCCAAAACGCCGGCTGAAAACGCGAATGACGTTGCCATCAACAACACCCACTTTTTCGCCAAAGGCTTGGCTGCTGACGGCTCGAGCAGTGTAGTCACCAAATCCGGGCTGTTTTAAAAGCTCTTGGTAAGTTTCAGGAAACTGCTGGAGTTTTTGAATCGCTTGCGCGGCTTTGTGAATGTTGCGGGCGCGGGAGTAGTAACCCAGACCGGCCCAATACTCGTAAACATCCTCAATCCGAGCCTTGGCAAGGCTGTCTATATTAGGAAACCGTTTTAAAAAACGATTGAAGTAAGGAATCACAGCTTTGACGGTGGTTTGTTGCAACATGATCTCAGAAATCCAAATGCGATAGGGGTTTTTGGATTGGCGCCACGGCAAAGGCCGAGAGTTTTCAGCAAACCAAGTCTGCAGCTTTTGAGATTCTGCTTTTATGCCTTTATTGCTCCAAGATTTCATAAAATTTGTCTTTTGCTGAGTTCAGTTTATCCAGGTTGGTCACCGAGCCTTGTGCAAAGTCGGGGCGTCCTCCGCCCTTGCCATCCATAATGGCGCACAGTTCTTTGGTGATTTTACCAGCATGCAATTTTTTAAGGGATTTGGAAACCGCGACGATAATGGGCTTGGGTTGTCCCGGCTCACTTTCTCCGATAAGAACCATGGCGACAGAGCTGGCCTTATCGCGGATTTTATCGGCGACTTCGCTCAACAGGTTGCGGTCCGAAACGTCGATACGAGTGATCAAGGCCAAGCCCTTTTCGCCGGCTAAGTTTCTCTCTTCAGCCTCTTTCAAGATATCATCAACCGAAACACTTTGGCTGGCTTTCTTTTTTAAATCCTGTTCCAGTTTTTTGATTTTTGATTGCAAATCCGTGACTCGCTGAGTGAGTCCGCCACCAAAATGATCGTCGTCGACTTTTGGCTTTTTCACTTTCATCTCTTCACAAAGTTGCAAATTCTCGTTGGCCATTTCATTCAGGTACTGAAAGGCTCGCTCGCCGGTTAAGGCTTCGATGCGTCGGACGCCTGCTGCCACCCCAGTTTCACTGACGATTTTGAAAAGACGAATTTGAGAGGTGTTGGTCACATGGGTGCCACCACACAGTTCCATGGAAAAAGGTTTTCCATCGATGACCTCGCCCATACTTAAAACTCGAACCTCGTCACCATACTTTTCACCGAACATGGCCACCGCTCCCTTGTCGATGGCTTCTTTTTGAGCCATCACTTCGGCTTGCACCGGTGTCGCCTTGGCAATCTGCTGATTGACTCGGTTTTCAAGAGCTTGCAGCTGTTTTGCAGAAACCGGTTTGTTGTGACTAAAATCAAAACGCAATTTTTGGCTGTTAACCAAAGACCCAGCCTGATTGACATGATCGCCTAGAACCTCTTTCAAAGCTCCATTCAGTAAGTGGGTGGCTGAGTGATTGTTGGCGGTGTTCTGTCTTTCGGCATCTTCAACTTGCAAGCTGCAAACCTGGCCCGCTTTCATAGTCTCGGAAAGCTCAACAAAATGAATAAAAACATCATTCATTTTTTTAACGTCTGTCACCACACCCAATTTCTTTTTCGATTGCGCATCAAAGATCGACCCCAAGTCAGCCACCTGACCACCACCTTCGGCATAAAAAGGTGTCGATTTAAAAGCCACGCAGCCACTTCCCTTAAGTGTCTCGACAGGCTGAGAGCCGTCGCTCAAGGCCAAACAAGAGCTGTCGGCTCTTAAAGTTTCGTAACCAAGGAATTCGGTGGGATCGATGGATTGAGTCCACTCGCCCAAGTGTTTTTCGTCGCTCGAGATATTATGGGATTTTTGTGCGCTTCGCGCTTTGTCTTTAGCGGCTTCCATGGCCTCTTTAAAGCCGGCTTTGTCGACGGCAAGGCCTTCTTCTTTTGCCATTAACTCAGTGAGGTCGAAAGGAAAACCATAGGTGTCATACAGAGTGAACGCCGTGCGCCCATCTAAAGTGTTCTTCTGTTTTTTCTGTAATTTTAAAATCTCTTCTTTTAAAATCTCACTGCCTTTATCTAAAGTTAAAAGAAAGCGTTTTTCTTCATCGCGCACCGATTGCACAATAAAGTCTTTTTTCTCTGCCAACTCGGGATAGTGGGCCTGCATGAGGTTGACAACCTCTTCGCAGATGGCTGGATAGATCGAAGTCTGAGTGCTTAATTTTCTGGCGTAGCGAATTGCTCGACGCATGATTCGTCTTAAAACGTAACCGGGGCCTTCATTGGAGGGCAGAACTCCTTCTGACATCAAGAAAGCGGCTGTGCGCGCGTGATCGGCCACAACTTTGACAGCACCGATTTGATTTTTGTTTTGTGACAGTTGCAACCAATCAAAGGGCAGACCGGCGAGGTCACAGGTCTTCTTGATCAGCGGCTGAAAAATATCGGTTTGGTAGTTGTCAGTCACTCCTTGCATGGTGGCGGCGACTCGTTCTAAGCCGGATCCGGTATCCACAGAAGGCTTGGGGAGTGGGGTTTGCTGACCGTCTTCGTCTTCAAAAAATTGCATAAAGACCAAATTCCAAATCTCAACAAAACGATCCTCGTCTTGATCGATCGACACTTTCGGTCCATTGGGATTGTGATCGTAAAAAATTTCTGAGCAGGGTCCACAAGGGCCGGTTTTTCCCATGCGCCAAAAGTTATCCTTTTCACCAAATCGATAAATCTTTTCTTTGGGAACACCAATGTCTTTTTCCCAAATTTCGGCGGCTTCGTCATCGGTGGTGAAAACGGTGACGTAAAGTCTTTCTTCAGGGATTCCTAAAACCTTGGTTAAAAACTCCCAAGCAAAAGCAATGGCTTCTTTTTTGAAGTAGTCTCCAAAAGAAAAATTTCCCATCATTTCGAAAAAGGTATGATGGCGAGCCGTAAAACCAACGTTTTCAAGATCGTTGTGTTTACCGCCGGCCCGCAAACATTTTTGAATGGAAACCGCACGGTTGTAGTCTCGTTTGTCAGTTCCTAAAAAGACATCTTTGAATTGGTTCATGCCGGCATTGGTAAACATCAACGACGGATCGTTGTAGGGAACCAGACTGGAACTTTCCACATATTCATGTTGTTTCGATTTAAAAAATTCAATAAAGGCTTGGCGAATTTCGATGTATTTCATTGAGCACCCTCGATATTGTTTCTGTATCAAATCCCCGGTTTTTAAGCAATGAGACCGTCTTTTTTCGATCCTGAGAATCCTTACTTTTGGTCTCGATCAAGGCGCGGGCTTTGTCGATCTCTCGATGCGGGTCCCTGTCAGTGCTCGGTAGGCCTTTTTTGCGCAGAAAATTCTGAATGTACAGATAACCTTTGTTTTTACTATGAAGGTTTTCAGTGACTTTGGCGGCCAGTTCTTCGGGCGGCAGCAGCCAGCCTCGCTGTTTCATTTCAGTCAACGCGGCTTCAATTTCTTCGTGTTCAAAGAATCGGCTGAGTTTTTCAATAAGCTCTTTTTCAGAATGGTCGCGGCGAGCCAGATAGTCCATGGCTTTGACCCAGGCCGTTTTCGGCGTTTTTTTAATCATCATCCTCTTCTAAATCAAATCCAGGGAAGCTTGGCAAGTCATCAAGCTCCTTGGGTTTGCTAGCAATCTTGGTATCCGACTGGCCTGGGGCGATTCCACTGTATTTAAGATAGAAATCGTCAGGATGATTACACAGCTTCAGGGCATCTTTCAGGGTGATGATATCTTTTTTGATAAGGCTCAATAGACTCTGATCAAAGGTTTGCATTCCGGTGGCCTTCGCCGAGGTCTCGATGGCGTGAGAGATCATTTTTGTTTTCTCTGGATCCTCAATCATTTCGCGGATTCGCGCATTGTTGATCATCACCTCAACGGCGGGAATCACACCTTTTTTGTCTTTCCTTGGGGCTAAGCGTTGACTGATGACCGCCTGTAAGGTTGAGGCCAGTTGTCGACGAATCTGATCCTGTTGGTGGCTGTCAAAAACCGCCAAGATCCGGTTGACGGTCTCTTGGGCGTCAAATGTGTGCAGGGTCGACAGCACCAAATGCCCGGTGGAGGCGGCGGTCATCGCGGTTTCGATAGTCTCTCGGTCGCGCATCTCACCAATCAGAATGACATCAGGATCTTGGCGCAGAGCCGCCCGCAAGGCGGTGGCAAAGGTGGTGGTATCCAGGCCCAGCTCCCGCTGTGAGATCAAACTGCGATGATCACGAATCAGGTATTCGATGGGATCTTCGATGGTGATGATGTGTTTGTTTTTATTTTTGTTTATGTGGTTGATCATAGCGGCCAGGGTCGTGGACTTTCCAGAGCCCGTGATCCCAGTGACTAAAATCAAACCCCGCTCACGATTGGCCACTTTTTCAATGATTTCTGGCATGTTCAAGTCTTCGAACTTGGGGACGTCATCAGAAATCACCCGGGCGACAATACGCACCGATCCCCTTTGCATAAACAGGTTCACACGAAACCGGCCCACGCCTTTGACTCCGTAGCCCAAATCCACTTCTTTAAAGTGGTCAAACTTGGTGCGTTCCTCGTCGCTTTTTATCAATTGCTCAGCAAACCCGGAGAGCTGGGCGGCGGTCATCGGTTTCCATTTTTTAGAAAGTGGAAGCATGCGGCCGTGCCTTCGCACCACCGGAACCACTCCGGCCTTTAAGTGAACATCGCTGGCGCTTCGTTCCGTTGCAACTTTTAGAATTTCATCAAGTGAAGCCATAAGTGAAATGATAACGAGCCCTTACTTAAACTGAAATAAAAATCCTCAGGAAAGGGCTTTTGAGGCTATTGGACAAGGGGTGTCATTTTGATTGCTCAATGGATTGGCTTTTTTGTCGGATGGATTGAAAGTCGAACAATCCCTGCCAGCGCAATTTCGTCCAAGGTACGACGGCAAATTTTTCGCCATGAACAACGTCTTGGCATTGAAACGGGGGATGAGCGATGGCTGTTTTGACGGATGTTTTTTGCATTTCTAAAAGGATTTCGTAATAACTTCCCCAGTGGCTTAAAAGACCGGTCTGTGGACCATAAAATTCTTTCGATTCCACACATCGTCTCGGCATCATTCGAAACTGACTGACGGCTTTTTTGATTTGTTGCCGGCGCTCCATGCCGCCATGGAAAAGGTAAAAAACCAAACAGAAACTCAAAGCCACAGCAAAGCGAGAGGATGGAATGCGTTGATAAGTGACCGCCACAAAAAACCAAACCAGTGACAGAAAAATCCATAGAGTTAAAAACGAACGCAAAACTTGAATTTGCATTAAATTCCCACTGTCGATTTCGATCCAATAGTGAATCAGCACTTGACTAACGAGGAGTAGGGGTAAGGCGCATCGTTTGATCGTCTTGTTTTTAAGTCCATTGCAAGTCAACGAAACAAGGATAAGCAACGCTGTTAGCAAGGGAATATCTCGGGTGGGGTGGGGAAACGGCAAGCCTCCCAAAGCTTGATCCCACAAATATCCCGGTTGGACTTTATTCCATTCCATGGAAAAAGTGAGAAAACCGCGATAGACCAATCCCACCATCGAGAGCAACAGCACCGTCCATCGGAGGGCGCGATGTCGGATCCAAAGGATTGTCGCTAGGGCTTGAAATCCAAAAAGCAGGGAGGCGCTGGCATGAGTGCCTAGCAGGCAAAAATTGGTGAAGGCAAATACCGGAATCCATGGCCAAGAGAGTTTCTGACGCCAGCGCCAGAGTATGGCGAAATTAAGAAGAAGAAGACAAAAACCAATCAACTGTTCGTTTAACGGGTGAAACAGATAAAGAAAACAGGCACTGATCATGGCGGTCAACAGACAGGCCATAATTTTGGGACTGTCTTTATGCAAAAGACCAAAAATTCCTAAACCACAAATATACGGATAAAAGCTGTAAAGACTGCCGTAAAGGCCGGTCAGCACTGTTAGGTTTTCGATTTGCAGCCAGACCCTGGCAAAATACTCGGGACTTTGCATGACCTTTAAAATCCAGCGTTGGCTGAAATACATAAACTCTTGATTTTGCATGATAGACACCGCGTGGTAGGCGGCGTCCCAAGTTAAAAACAGTTTAAATTTAAAAATAAACAAGCTGCCGAGAAATAAATTGAGAAGAACCAGTGGAGACAGTGAATAGATGCTGTTTTCGGATTTGCGCATTTATATAGTGTGTTATGAGAGGGCTTTGAATTCAACTTTATTTCCTCGTC
Source organism: uncultured Pseudobdellovibrionaceae bacterium (assembly GCA_964588335.1). Classification (GTDB taxonomy): domain Bacteria; phylum Bdellovibrionota; class Bdellovibrionia; order Bdellovibrionales; family JAGQZY01; genus JAGQZY01. The sequence continues at coordinate 57,727 of CAZPOV010000004.1, forward strand.
GGCTGATCGGGGCCGATTTGTTGACAGCTTCAACATTGTAACGTGGAATAAGGAGATGAACGCAAAAGTTTCTTTGATTATCCCAACATTCAATGAAGAGCGGGGCTTGAATGAATTGATTCAAGAATCGAAAGACTATTGCGACGAAATCATTGTTGTCGATGGCGACTCCACCGATCGCACGGTTGAAGTGGCGAGTTCGGCGGGAGCGAAAGTGGTTTCCGATCTTGGACGAGGCAAGGGAGAGGCCATCCGCCTGGGTCTCGAAGAGGCGCAGTACCCGATCGTGGTTTTTATGGATGCTGATTGGTCTCATGATCCCAAAGACATTCCAAAAATTGTCGCTCCCATCGCGCGTGATGAAAAAGACATGGTGGTGGCCTCGCGAATTCAGGGCGGCTCAGCGGAGTTTTACGGAAGCTTGGATCGCACCCTTCGACGTTGGGGCAGTTCCTTGATCACCTTGGGAATTAATTTGCGCTTTGGCACCCAACTGACCGACTCTCAAAATGGCTTTCGAGGTATTAAAAAGAATTTAGGGCAAAAGTTGAATCTTCAAGAGAACATGACGACCATCGAACAAGAGATGCTTATCAAAGCTTTAGCGAAGAAATTGCGAGTTGGCGAGGTCCCAAGCTTCGAGTCGGAGCGACGTTATGGAACCTCACGAATCAATATCTATACAGCCTTTCCTCGCTACGTTTACAGTTGGTTCCGTTATCTTTCGTTCCCGGAATAATTGATGCCCATTCCACGGTATTACAAAATCATAAAAAAAATGATTCAGTCCAATCATCATCAGCACATCACACCTTTTAAACTGACTGCGGTTGTGACAAAAAAATGTCAGTCCCGTTGTCTGCATTGTAACATTTGGCAAGAGACTCCTGAAAATGAAATGGACCTGCAAGATTTTAGCAAGGTGGCGCGTGGACTGCCGAACCTGATGTGGTTGGATCTCACCGGAGGTGAACCGACCGACCGTGATGATCTTGCCGATATTGTCCAAGTCTTTGATCAAAACTGTCCGGACTTAACACTGGTGCATTTTCCAACCAATGGCATCAACACCCCTCGTATCGTTCGGGCTGCGAAAGCCATTCAAAAAGTTCGCAAACAGCCACTCGTGATATCGGTTAGTTTGGATGGTCCGCCAGAGCTTCACGGATCACTGCGTGGAATTTCAAACAATTTTTCAACAGCCATCAAGACGTTTATACAACTTAAGAAAATACCTGCGGTGGAGGTTTACTTTGGCATGACGTTGTTTGATGAAAATGTCGATCAAATTCCTCAAACACTGCGAGCGATCGAGAACGCGGTACAGGGATTCAAGGCTGCCGACTTGCATGTCAATATTGGCCACTATTCTCCTCATTACTACGGCAACACGGAGAAGGCCCAGTTGACCGGTGCCGAAAAAGCCATTGGTGATTTTATAAAGCGGCGAGGCACTCCGTTAACTCCTTTTCAATTTATCGAGTGGATGTATTTGCAGCAAAGTTTAAAATTTCTGACCACCGGTAAAACGCCCCATCCCTGTGAAGCGCTTCGTTCGACACTTTACCTCTCAGAAAAAGGTGAAATTTATCCTTGCTCGATATGGGATAAACCCATGGGCTCCGTTAAAGATCCCAATTTCGATTTTCAAAATTTTTTTACGGGAACGGAAAAGAAGAATGTGCGTGGCCAGATTCAAGAGGGAGGTTGTCCGCAGTGCTGGACCCCTTGCGAAGCTTATCCGTCGCTTTTTAAAAAACCTTGGCAGGGCTTTTACGACTCTCTAACCCAGCGTCCGCTGAATCTCTGAAATTATTTTGAGTAAAACTTGTAACACCTCGACGCGACTTCCAGGTGATTCTTTCGGTGGGATTGTGTTGGTAGAATCTTGATGAGTCAAAGGCTTGCCATTCTTTTAATAGAGAATTTTTCTGTCGCAAATTTTTAACAACAATTTCTTTGAAGCCGTTGAACAAATCATTGATTTGATACCAAGTTCGAACCCTTGAGAGTAAACGTAGGATCATTCTCGGTCGCAGGTAAAAAGTGCGCATGGCTCGTTTTTCGAAGTCGTAGATTTGCCGAGCCTCAAGATGTTTCATTTTCATCACCACAAAGTTTTGCCCATAGCGACTGAAATCACGATGCAAAAGCCAATCATTTTTTTCCGCCTCGGCGTAGAGTTGCGTACCAGGGTAAGGCGTTAAAACGCTGGGCTGAAAATAGTCCAAATCGAGCTCGATGGCTAAGTCCAAAGAGCTTTGCAGGGACTCTAAGGTCTCTTCCCGGTGGCCAATGATAAAAGCTCCGCGAACTTCAATTTTATATTTATGAGCCAGTTTCACCACTTTCTTGTATTGATCTTTGGGAATGCTCTTGCCGATTCCTGCAGCCAGTTTCGGGCATGCGGTTTCTATTCCCAGTAAAACATGATGGCAGCCGGCTTGTTTTAACAGACGGGCGAATTCTTCATCAAACATGTCGCCGCGGGCATAGCAAACAAAAGAGATATCCAGTTGATCGGCAATCAACAGTTGGCAAAGTTTTTTGACGTTTTTTCGGTGGGCGGTGAAGGTGTCGTCGTAAAAAGTAAACTGCTTTATTTTATGTTTTTGGCGAAGCATTTTAATAAGGTCAAACATGGCCTCGGGAGAACGACTGCGCAAAACGGTGTTGGCTGAGTTACAAAAGTGGCACTGGCCGGGACAGCCCCGAGTCATCATAAGGTTCATGGCGGGAAGACGTTTGTAGGTACCGGCCCCCGGATAATAATTTTTGAAATCAATCATATGGTAAGCCGGTGGCGGGCGCAGATCCAGCTGCATGGTGATTTTACGAGGCGGGGTGTGTACAATGTTTTGGTTTTTTTTATAAACAAATCCCTTGATATCTTTTTTGGGGACACCGGAAAGAAGTTCAACTATGAGCTCTTCACCGTCTCCGATGCAGACTCCCTCAATGTGGGGATTGGAGAGTAAGTGTTCGGGGTAAGTTTCGGCGTGCACACCGCCGACAAAAATTCGGCTGTTCGTGCACACGTCTTTGATATGGTGACAGATGTGGTGGGTGATGGCCAAGTGATTGCTGAGCACCGTTATGCCCACCAAGCGCGGCTGCAGTCTTGCAATTTCCTGTCGCAGTTCTTTGATGCTGGTTTGTTCTCCGTGCATGTCGAGCACGGCCACCTTAAAACCCGCTTTTTCAGCAGCAGCGGCGAGCGATAAGACACCCAACGGCGGCAACATGCGCTGTAATTTGCCTCGGCTGCCCCGCTGAATCCAAATCGGATATATCAGGAGAAGATCGATAGGGCCTTGCAATTTTGAACGGTAAGTGTTCCGAATCATAAGATTTTTAAAGCTTAGCACCTTGAAACGCTGTTTCAAGGAGAAAGCTCGTTGGCCAATCCTGGGGCGAGTGGTAGTTCTAGTGACTCAAATAAGAAAGATTTATGGAAAAAGTCAAAATCACCAACGTTGAATTAAGTCCCACTTATTGTGTGCTGCCGTGGACTCATATCCTCATTAACTCCAGTGGCAATGTTCGTCCCTGTTGTGCGGCCAACGGAGCTTCAGATAATTTGGGGCACCTTTCAGAACAGACACTGAAAGAGATTTGGAATGGCGAAGAGATGCGCCAGCTTCGTTTGGATATGCTCGAGGGACGCAAGAATTCGAAGTGTCAGCTGTGCCACCATATGGACAGCCAGGGCCTTTTTTCTTTGCGCAAAGAGTCCAATAAACTCTTCTCCGAATACCATGGACGAGTCGCCAATACCCATGAGGACGGATCCCTCCCCGAAGAGTATTCATGGGTGTATCTAGAACCACAATTTTCAAATGTTTGTAATTTACGATGTCGAATGTGTAATCCCATGTACAGCACATCTTGGCAGAAAGACTTAGAGTATTCCGAATTCAAAGATGGCACTTACGAAATAGAGCATGCTTTTTCGGACTTCGAGGTGTTTTGGAAACAAATAGCCCCCGATTTAGATCAATTGGATCGTTTGCATTTTACAGGTGGTGAGCCATTGTTGATGGAAGGGCACTATCGCTTGCTTGAAAAGCTTCTTTTAAAAGGCCGCCGAAATGTGGTTTTAAATTATCACACCAATCTATCACATTTGGAATTCAAGGGGTGGAACATTTCGGAACTTTGGGAGCAGTTTGATCGGGTCACAGTGTGTGTGAGCATGGATGCTGTAAAAGATCGGTTTGAATACATTCGCAAAGGAGCTGATTGGAAGACTGTGCGTGAAAACCTGAAAGTTCTTCAGGTGCAGAACCGAAAGCTTTGGTTTGAAATCTATCCGACGATTTCGGTTTTCAATTTTTGGCATCTTCCCGATATGCTGACCGACCTGATTGAGATGGGCCTTCTCACTTACAAGAGGTTTCGCTGTAAAGTTTTGGCAGATCCCGATTTTATGTCGATCCAGGTATTTCCTCCTGAATTCAAAAAGGAGATTCATCGTCGTTGGGACGAGTTTTTTAACCGTGAGAATATTCGCTGTCGATCCGACTTTCAGTTTATAAAAGACCAAATTGATGGCTACTTGCGATTTATGGATAACGAAGATCACAGTCACCTGTTACCATGTCTGTATTCCAAAACCGAGGAGCTGGATCGGATTCGGAAAGAGAGTCTATACGACTCGTTCCCTGAATTGCATTGGTTAAAAGAATTCAAAGACGTCCATCGACCGACGCCGATGGAACAAGCTCAACAACCCATGAGCTGAGGCTAGCGAACCAGGGTGCTGGTGTCGCCTTCGCTGACTTTAACGGTGTGTTTTCCAAACTGCAGTTCAGCCGAAAAACCATCTTCTGCACCAAAGTAATCAAACTTGTATTCGGCCATGGCTTTCATAAACTCTTCCGACAGTCCGAGGTCCTCGAAAGTGTCCGGATAGAATCCGAAAAACTTGTAGGATTCGTTGGCAGCAGCCGAAATGCGGGTCAGAAGCTCACGCATCTCCTCTTGACGTTTTTTGTTCAATCCCTTCACGCCGATGACGGGGTCTTTGGAAAGATCCATGGTGATGGCTTGGGCGTTAGAGAAAAAGAATACGGCTGTGAGTATGATGGCTATATATTTCATGCTTTTATTTTGAGCTATTATGGCGGCAAAAGAAAACCCGATTTTCCAGTACGGCGCACCGGGACAATGGTGAGCAGGGTCTTAGTGGGCCCCACTGTGGCCCGTTTGATGGGGGCTATTCTCTGGTATTTATTCAGCAGATTGATAAACTTCAAGTCTTGGCAAGGGGTTAAGATCAATGTCGGTCAGAGTCTGTTTTGAACTTTGGTGTATTCTGCTGAATGACTTGGCTTGTTTGCTAATTTTTTGAGCTTAATTAAGCTGAGAACAAGAATCGCGCCGGTGCATTTTTGCTGGCTGAGGAGTGTAGGCTCTGGTTTTTGCGCCAGTGGGGGAAAATCCTTGGAAAGCGCTGTTATTGCATTTCTTTTGTCCACATTCTTTGATATTTGAAACCCCTTGCCCGGTGCTTGATTATGAAGGCCTTCGTCTTGGGGAGAGAATCTTTTGGAAGAAACAATTCAGAAAATAATCGATCACCTTCGGGAGCGGCATCAAACTCTGACTTTTGCTGAAAGTTGCACGGGAGGACTTCTGTCTTCCGAAGTCACAAGCTTACCCGGCGTTTCAGACGTTTTTATGGGTTCGGTTGTGACTTACAGCAATAGAATGAAACGTGAAATTTTAGGTGTGTCCGGCTCAGTTTTGAGTACAATGGGGGCTGTCAGTCGACCCGTAGCATTGGAGATGGCTCGAGGAGTGAAAGTCTTGACCGATACCCACTGGGCTGTGAGCATTACCGGAATAGCCGGTCCGACAGGGGGAACAGACACCAAGCCTGTGGGCACTGTATGCTTTGCCATTGTTGGCCCTGGATTTGAATGGAGCTCAAGAGAGCAGTTCGCGGGAAGCCGCAAGCAGGTGCAACAATCATCAGCAAAGTTTGCCTTTGAAACTTTATACAGAGTCTTAACGGGCGAGCTCAATTAAATTTTGTAACTTAATGAATGGGGGTTCTATATGAACACAGAAAAGAATAAAGCCATCGATCTTGCCGTCTCTGCCATTGAAAAGCAGTTTGGTAAAGGTTCGATCATGCGTTTAGGTCAAACCGATAATCTTTACGGAGATGTTCCAGTGATTTCTGCTGGTGCCTTAAGCTTGGATATTGGTTTGGGAATCGGTGGGTATCCACGCGGAAGAATCGTTGAAATTTATGGACCAGAAAGTTCTGGTAAAACAACTTTGGCGTTAACAGCCATTGCCGAAGCTCAAAAAGCCGGTGGAACAGCCGCCTTTGTTGATGCCGAGCACGCCTTGGACGTGAACTATGCTCGTAACTTGGGTGTGAACACAGAAGAGCTTTTGATTTCTCAGCCGGATACCGGAGAGCAAGCTCTTGAAATCACGGAAACTCTTGTTCGTTCGGGAGCGCTCGACATTCTTGTTGTCGACTCTGTTGCGGCGTTAACTCCACGGGCTGAAATCGAAGGTGACATGGGTGACTCACACATGGGTCTACAAGCCCGTTTGATGTCACAAGCTCTTCGTAAATTAACCGGTGCGATCAGTCGTAGTAAAACAACAGTCATCTTCATCAACCAAATTCGAATGAAAATTGGTGTGATGTTTGGAAACCCAGAAACCACCACCGGTGGAAATGCTTTGAAGTTCTATTCATCGGTTCGTCTTGATGTCCGTCGTATTGGTGCGATCAAGTCGGGAGATGAGGTGATTGGTAACCGCACGGCTGTTAAGGTTGTTAAAAATAAAATGGCGCCGCCTTTTGCGAAAGTGGAATTTGATATCATGTACGGAAAAGGAATCTCTCGTGAAGGAGATATTCTTGATCTTGGTGTTAAGTTTGAAGTCGTTGATAAGTCTGGAGCTTGGTTCAGCTACAACGGAGAGCGTCTTGGACAAGGTCGCGATAACTCGAAAAACTTTTTGGCTGAAAATCCAAAAATTATGGAAGAGATTCGCGCCAAGGTTTGTGAAGCCAAAGGCATTGATTTTGGTGGAAGTAAAAAAGAAGCCGCTGCCAAAACTGAAGAGCCTGCTGAAGCCAAAGATTCTAAAAAAGAAGACAAGGCCGAAGCCAAAACCGATTCGAAAGCGAAAAAATCCAGCCGTAAGAGCCCTCGCGCTCATTAATGCAGGCCCCGAACCTCGGGGCGTTTTCAATAGGAATACAAAAAGCCCGATCACAGTGTCGGGCTTTTTTTATATAAAATTGTGCCTCTATAAAAAACCGACTTCTAAAGTTGGCTTTTAAGAAGATCTTTGATGGAAGTGATTTCGTCTTGCAAGAGTTTAAAATCGTGGCGAGAAACAGTGCTAGGTACCGTCATTTCGTCATTAAAGGTCATCTCATCAGAAAAAACCTCGGCGCGAAAGGCCTCTTTGCGAAGAGTTTGATTGCGTTGGCTGAGAAAGTTGTTTTCGATTTCAAGCTTGTCAATCAAGTCTCTTTTGACATCCAGTTTTTCGTTCAAATGATCAATGTCTTTTAAAAGTCGACGATACTCGCGAATCAGTACGAGTAAGATCAGAGAGAAGCTGAGACAAAAAATAAAAAAGATCGCTGAAGTCATCATGAATCCAAACGCTAACACTTTCTGAATTTCAGAAGAAAGACATTTTCACAACAGCTTTCGACAGAGGCTGTAAGAGCTGTAAGTGAGAGGGCAGACGGCGACAAGAGTGTTGTGATATTATCCACTTAGGCCACAGGCCTGGCTTTAAGATCAGGTCCGATTTGGTTTTTTATAGCACGCCGGGCCGATTGAATAAAAAAAGCCAGGTCGAGGACCTAGCTTTTTAGAACCGAAATCAATTTGAAATTATTAGCGGCGACCGGAAAAATCGGCACTTGAGGTTTCGCCCTCATCTTCACTGTCGTTATCGCTGTGATCACCGTCGGCAATATTTCCTTCAAGATCACGACAAGCCCCAGCGTAGTCAACATGGTCGCTTCCGCGCTTTCCACCGAGGTGAGCAATGTGGGCTTCCAACGCCGGTCGACCGATACATAGAGTTTTGCGCTTGGCATATTCCGCATTTGGGAAGTGACAGACCAAAACTTTATGACCTTTTGAACCACAACTTGTAGCCTCATTCATATCTTCGTCGTTTTCCATTTCTTCTGGAGATGTTACCATCTCGTGGTGACGGCCATGGCTGTGTTGTTCTATGATTCGGTCTTTACAGCCTTTGTGGCCATGATTGTAATCAACGCCCGAGTAACGGTGAGCCCGGTTTCCTTGTCTTTCATAAGAATCATCATCGTCATCATCATCGGAGTGCAATCCGCCATCGTCTTCGCTGGATCCATCGTCATCACTGACAAGACCACTGTCACCTTCATTTTCTATTGCGTCCAATTCTTCGTTAGAGACCACCTCGATGGACTCTCCATCAACAAGTGACTTGAACTGACTGCCATCATCAAAGTTTGCGTCTTGTCCGCAATTCATAAAGAAAATAATCGTGAAAAACGATAATACTAACGCTGTTAGTTTCATAAAAGACCCCCCAGTCCTACACCCCATTAATAAAGCAACCGTCGTGCCACCCTAAGTCCTCTAGTTTTATTCTGTGCTTGTTAAGTGTCGATAATCTGAGGCCCTGTTAAAAAGTACAACGCTTCAAACTGAGATAAAAAAAAGGGGCCCACCCGTGCCCCCTCACAGAATCTCAATTTGATACAAAGTTAAGGGTTCAGACTGTTGAGATCATCCGCCGTGATTTGATCCTTAAGACAAGGTCCCACGTAGTAATGGTCTTGGCGCCGTTTCTGAACAGCATGATTCAGGCTGCTTTTGCTGACACACAGAGTATGAGCTTTGTTTTCGTCAGCCGAAGGCCAATGGCAAATGTAGGATTTCTTCTCGCTGTTGTTCTCATGACAGCCTTGCTCCTTAAGAGTCTCTTCGTTGCTGAAGAGTTCATCGGGAGTGATTGTCTCTTTATGTTTTTTACCATCACGACAATGTTTGTGATCGCAATCATGATTTTCGCAGTCCTTATCGGAGTGTTGCTCATGTTCCGTCTCTTTATCGGAATCCCCTTCGGAGCAGTCAGCGCCGCAGTCGGTTGTTTGGTTTTCAGTATCAGAGTCTTGTTGCGTATCAAACTGTTGTTGCTCTTCTTCTGAAACAACTTCCAGACCCGAGGCAAGACTTGCGGAATCACCACCTGTTTCGAAAACAGCTCGATCACATCCAATAAAAAGAAAGATAGAAAACAATAAGACAAGACATTGTTTCATTTTGAACCCCCGACCCATTCTGTTTTGTAATGATGCAAGGCTTGTTCCGGATAGGGACAAACGAGAAGGGGGCTTGAGACAAAAACTGTTTAAAAAGAACAGATGTTGAAAACAAGATACATGACTTAAATTGAGACTCCCTCAGTCTTGTGGCGTCACTTCAATCCAAACTTCCTGTCTTCGCAAGAAGGGGATGGTCCAGGGAGGGTCGTAACCGGCGTACCGAAAGTCAGAAACTGGGACGTATTTTGTTTGCGATTGAATCCAAGAGCGAAGTTCACTGGCTTTGTTTTGATTTTTTTCTTTGTCGGTAAGCCAAGTAAATCGCAATGCCGCAATCTTTCTTTCTGGTATTCTTGCAAATTGCACCCGGTCATCCAATGGCTTTGGTAAGTCTTCCATTTTATATTTGGAAGGCATCATGAAAGACATGGTCCATCCGCCTTCGACTTTCGCTTGCGACACCGGAGCCGTCATTTCAATCTTTTCTTCTTTTGAATCCGACTGTGTTACGGGTGCTGTCATCTTTATTTCAGACTGCTTTTCGTTTTTACCAAAAATATAATCAGCAAGGCGCCGAAAAGCCTGGCTTTGAGCCTTTTTATAATCCTCTGTTAAAACTGTGGTTTTGGCGACAATGTAAGGGCTGTAAAGACGAATCTCTTTATTGTCTTGTTTCTTTAAAACTCGATACTCGGGAGTTTCTTCTGATCGAATTCCAAAAACAGAGCAGGCCGTATTGGATGTTAGAAAAACAAGTCCCAGAATTGTCCACGTGAAAGTCTTCATACCATCTCCTCAAATAGGGAGGCGCAGAATAACTCACATCCTAATCGCAGGCTAGGATTATGCAGAGCGAGACTATGGCTTAAAGAGAGGCTAGAATTTCCCGTATTTTTTTTCGTAAAGACTGCTGATTGGGGTTTTTATTCAGGGAGGCCTTATAGGCGACAACAGCCTTTTTTAGGTCTCCGGTGGCAACCAAGGAATGACCATAGAATTTATAGACGTCATAACGGCGAACACCATTTTGGATGGCTTTATTAAAATTGACCACGGCGTATTGATGAAAACCAAGGTGGGACTGAGCCATGGCGAGGTTGGCCAGCGCCAAATAATCCCTTGGATCGATATTAACGATCTTGGCAAAAACGTCGTGACTGCAAAGAGTGTTGCCATAGGTGTTGCACTCAGCACCCAGTTCACGCAGCTGTCTTTTGTTTAGTTGCGGTGGGACTCGGTAAAGCTCTTTGTTTACTTTAGCGACTTCATACTTAGGCATTTGCGCTTCATAAAATGCCAACATACCGAGGCCCACGGTGAGGCAAGCAGCCATGGCCACCATGGCCTTTTTCTGATTGGCCCAACGTTTTTCTTCAATCAGTTTTGTCTTGTCATTAAAGCTGGCCCAAATCCATGACAAGAACAGCAGGGCGATCCCGGCGCCCACAAATGAATTTCGATAAAGAGAGCCGGTCAGCCAGGGGCTGGATCCCAAAACAATTCCAGCTAAAGCAAATATGCCTGGTGCTGACTTTCTCAATCGATCCTTTATCCCTTTACGATCCATTCATTCCTTCTTCGACCCTGAAAAGGCGACTATCCCGAGTGCCCATTCACGTCATTATAATACAAAGTCTATGCCGTGCCAGCAGGCTCTAGATCGCAGTTCAGCGGATTATCTTGCAGTATTTACAGGCTCGTCTACAATTTCCCCAGCCTTTTTGAAGGGTCAATCAATGACGATGCCAATCACCAGTGGCTTTAAGACGCTCTTGATTAAGAGCCCTGTGTTTTCATGCCTTGCAGGATTTTGATGAGATCCAATGTTTCGGCGCGCTTCTTGTAGTCAGCATCGACAAAGGCGTAAACGATCTCGCCGTCGGTGTTGACAATATAAGTGGCCGAAACCGGGAGCTCCCAGTTGCTATTGCCGTTGGCTTTTTCTAAATCGATTCCAAATTTCTGATAAACTTTTTTAAGATCATCATTCAATTGGAACATCAATCCGAACTGCTCTCCCACTTTGCCATCGACGTCACTTAAAACGTAGTACTCAAGTCTTTGTTTTTTGACGGTCTCGGTGCTGGCATCGGGAGTTTGAGGAGAAATCGCCACCAGCTCCGCTCCTGTGCTTTTGATCTCTGCTAAATGCTTTTGTAAGTCGCGAAGTTGTAAATTGCAGTACGGGCACCAGCCGCCTCGATAAAACGTTATAAGAAGAGGGCCTTGTTTAAGAAGTACATCGGAGCTTACATCACCCTTTAAAACATCAGGGAGAGTGAAGCTGGGGATTTTATCGCCTTTCTTCAAGGCTTTTCCCATGACCTGGGATTCTTTAAGATCTTTTATCGCTTGCATCATAATCTGTCGCGTCTCTTGCGGCGCTTTGCTGGCCGACTCTTGTGCTCGCTCTGCCAATTGAACCGTAAGAGTGCGGTCTTCAACATGTTGAGCTGTCTCAGATTTTTCTTCAGACTTTGTGCAAGCTAAGAAAAAAGTCGAAATAAGAGTAAAAACAATCAATCTTTTCATAAACACATCCTCTTTGCCGATTCAAAAGAATACTAGAAACGAAGAGATAAAAAAGCAAGGACGAACGTGATAGTTCCACTTTCATTGATGTCGATATTCAAGACAAATGACCGATAGAAATTAGTTCTTTGATATCTCAGTGATGATCGACAAGTTGGCAGAAAGTTGGCAGAACGTATTTAACTGGGAACCAAGGCCAAAGATTATTTTGTGGTTTCGCGATCCATCACATTTCTTAGGAGCATTTCCAGATGCAATCGTCTAGCCGTTGACTATTGTCTTTTTTCCATCCGGTTTGTGAGCATGGGAGATCTCTAAAGGCATTTTAAGTTCTTTGGCCATGCGTGCAGCTTTAACGTGGAGAAAGGGAGAACCGCCTTCTGTCATTTTAATGATTTCATCCCAGGTGAGGTTCGGATAGTGTTGAGCATCGCGAAACGAGTGCGGATCTTTGTTGAACACGCCTTCGGTGTCTTTTCGGAATTCACATTTCTGACTTTTAAAATGGCTGGCCATGGCGATGGCGGTGGTGTCGGAGCCGCCGCGCCCCAGTGTGGTGATTTCTTTGGTTATGGGATCAACACCTTGAAAGCCGGCGATAATCACGACTTTATTGTTTTTGATTTCTTCCTCGACTCGAATCGGTTTAACTTCCAAAATATTGGCGTTGCCGTGGGTCCCGCAAGTCATAATCCCGGCCTGGCTTCCCGTGAAACTGATCGCCGGCACATTCAAGTGGTTCAGAGCCAGGCTGACCAAGGCCATACTGATCCGTTCACCCGCAGTGAGCAACATATCGAGCTCGCGCTGATTGGGAGCACTTGAGATCTGTTGGGCCATTCTCATAAAATCATCGGTGGTTTTTCCCATAGCACTGACGACTAACAGAAAGCGATCACCGTGCTGGTAATCATTGTGGATTTGATGAGCGATAGATTTTATTTTTTCAATGGAATCAAGACTGGAGCCGCCAAATTTTAAAACTCTCAAAGGAGGAGTCATAATAGTGCCTTATTAGATGGTGGTTTTTCCAATAATCTTGGCGTACTGACGAACCAAGGGTTTGGAGCCAACGGGGACTTTGATTCGATGCTCTTTCACTTCACGAGGGATGAAGCCCTTGAGCAAATCGGGATTCAAATCCTTTAAGTAGCGATCACGCACGCCAATGTACTGCGCCAGGTTGGCAAGATCGGTTCCCCCGGGAACCAAAGTCTCTTCAAACTTATAGGGCATCTTATACTCTAAATCATTAAATCCATAAAGTGCGGGTGACTTGGCAATCAATGTGGCGGCAATAATTTTTGGCACATAATTGATAGTTTCTTCGGGAAGAGTTCGCATTTCTGCCAGTTCCCAAAAATCATTGGTCTTGTGCTTTCGAATCAAGCGCTGAACTCGATTTTCTCCAGTATTGTATGAGGCGGACACCAGGTGCCAGGATTCGAACATGTTATAAAGATCTTTTTTGTAGCGAATTGCCGCGCCTGTGGCTTTGGTAAAATTGCGGCGTTCGTCAATCCACCAATTCACCTTAAGACCATAGCGACGTGCCGTTGGCGCAATAAACTGCCAAATACCCACAGCACCTGCATGAGAGGTGGCGCGTGATGTGAAACCACTTTCAATCATCGCCACATACAACAAATCTTGTGGCAAATTGTGTTTTTCTAATTCTTTCTGAATATAGGGCGCGTAGCGAGCCGATCGCTCCAACCAACGCTTAAAGGAACTTTTGCCTCGGGTTTGAAAGTATTTAATCCAAGACTTCACTTGCGCGTTGTAGGTCACCGGGAAATCAAACACCGGTGGCGAGTAGGTGCTTTTCAAAGGCGCTTTTAAGTCTTTTCGAAAGTGTCTGAACTTCCGAACTTTATGATTCTTTAAATTGGAATCAGTTTTACGAACCGCCGCCATTCCTTGATGAGAAATACCGACAGCAACACTTACAATAAGAACAAATTTCCCAAGCTGAATCATAGGCTCCATTATGACTAAAAAAAATGATTTCGTCGAATGCTAATCCAGGCCAGTGGTAGCGTTGACACATGTGTTGGAATATTGACAGTCAATACAGCGGAAAGTCCATAGGACAGCGACCTGTTGGCGGTATCCAGAGACTGGACCTTAGTAGTTATTTTTCAGAGAATGACGAAAAACAAATTTTTGAAACTGAATGGTTTTGTTTTTTGAAAAATATTTTCACCTTATAAGAACTCTCTGGTTCCACTTGAGTGATGAATCAATCTAAGAAGTCAGACAACCAAACCATTGGTCGAGCAGAATACAAGAGAATGCTTCAATGAAGAGTGCATAAGACTTTCGAAGAGCTGACAAGTTTGGCATAGGCATTGCTGTAGTTTCATAAGTATGAGTACTAAAGGAATATATACAGCCGTTAGTGGAGCCGTTGCGCACAGTGCCCAAATGGACACGATCTCTAACAATATTGCCAACGCTAACACGCCGGGATTTAAAAACGACAAGCAGGTCTTTAAAGAATACCTGACCAGCTATGAAAAACAGCCCGAGGTGATTGAATCTCCTAAGGTACCGGCATCTATAGACAGTTTCTATCCTATCAATGGCGGTGATAAAAGTTTTGTTGATGTGAGTGGCACTTCGACCAACTTTGAACAAGGTGCCTTAAAGCTTACCGGCAACCCTTTAGATATGGGGATTGAAGGGGATGCCTTTTTCGAAGTTCTAACTCCAGCAGGGATTCGCTTCACCCGCAATGGACATTTTACTTTGAATGCCGATGGGATTGTCGTTAACAAACAAGGTTATCCTTTAATGCTTGAGGGCTTTGAGGGTCAAACTCCGGAAGAGCGTTTTATTCAACTCAGTGATCAAAAGAATTTTACGATCACAGTAAAGGGCGATGTTTTTGTTCAAGGCGAAAATCAGGGCCGCCTGTCACTGCGAACAGCCACTGAAAAAGATGCCCTCCATAAGCAAGGAAACTCTCTTTATACAATTCGTGAAAACTTTGAAAATCAAATGGTAAATGCCAGTAATTACAAAGTCCATCAAGGGGCTTTTGAACAAAGCAATGTCAATATTGTCAGTGAGATGACAAAGATGATCAATGCCACGCGAGTGTTTGAAAGCACTCAAAAGGCCATTCAGGCCTACGATCAGATGAATCAAAAGCTAGCGAACGACGTTCCTAGAGTGAGATAACGAGGAGATCCAATGTTAAAAGCCTTAAACACGGCAGCCACCGGAATGCAGGCACAACAAACAAATATGGAAGTGATTTCCAACAACATGGCAAACGCTTCGACCTCCGGCTTTAAAAAAGCGCGGGCTGAGTTCGAGGATTTGCTTTATCAAACAGAAAAAGAGCCAGGCGCCGCTTCCGGATTGAATGCGATTTCACCCACCGGAGTGCAAACCGGGCTTGGTGTGAAAACAGCGGCAGTGTCGCGTGACCATGCGGTGGGTTCGGCAAAAATCACCGATAATCCCTTTGATCTCTCCATTCAAGGTAAAGGCTTTTTTCAGGTCGCCAATGAAGAGGGTGAGGTGATGTACACCCGCAACGGTGAGTTTAAACGTAATTATGAGGGTAAACTTGTGGATAAAAATGGAAACCTCTTGGTTCCTGAGATTGAACTCCCTAAGGATACTGTTGAGGTGCGCATCACTCCGCGTGGGGAAGTCACTTTATTAAGAGATCAAACTTCAAAACCTGAAATCGTCGGCCAGATCGAATTGGCGACATTTATCAATCCGGCCGGCCTTAAGGCTCTTGGTAAAAACAATTTCAGTCCAACCCCTGCCAGTGGAAACCCACAGACAGGAAAGCCAGGCATTGGCCACTTCGGATCGGTCGCACAAGGGGAGCTTGAGGGAAGTAACGTCAACATGGTTGAAGAAATGGTGAACATGATCGAGGCCCAACGGACTTTTGAAACCAGTTCGAAAGCCATGCAAGCGTCCGATCAAATGTTACAGATGATCAATAATTTAAGGTAGGGTATGTATAAAGTTTTGTGTTTGTCTGTTTTTATAATAATGTTTGCAGGAACTCTTCCTGCTGAGCAGATTATTGATGTTGAAAGCCATCTTAAAAAAGTGATCCAAGAGCAGGTTTCTAAAGAGTGTAGCACTTGTAAGATAGAGCTGTTTATCCATAACAAGAAAATTCTTGAGGATATCTCAGTACCGGATCGAGTGATTGCTGACCGCTGGCGTGGACAAACCAATATGATTTTACAATTGGGCGAGGACAATCGGATTGTAACGGTGACGATTCGCTGGCACGACAATGTCACCATCGCCAAGAAAAATATTCGACAAGGTCAAATTTTAGAAGAGCAGGATTTGAAAGTAATAGAAAAAGACGTCACCTTTTTACCAACGCCTTACATCAATAAAATGGAAAATGCTATTGGCTGGGAGCCAAGGAAAACGTTTCGCCGCGGGCAAGTCATCGACGAGGGCTACTTAAAGCGTCCATTGGTGGTGAAGTATGGACAGCCGGTGCGCGTGATGTTGCAGCAGGGATCTCTGCAGCTGTCTATGAACGGTCAAGCTAAGGGCGCAGGCTCAATTGGCGACCGCATTCCTATTTATCTACCAGATACTAAGAAACGTTTGTCCGCCGTCATTTTAGAAAAAGGAATAGTGAGGGTTCAATGAAAAAGTTAATTTGTCTAACTACAGCTGCCGTTTTAGCTCTTGGAAGCCTTACTGGGTGCGCCAGTTTTGGCCGTTTTATGAAAGAGATGGTTGGCGGCAAGGTGACCCAAAAAACCAAGAGCACATCACAAACCTCGGTAGGAAAAATTGCTAAGAATAAAAACTACCAACGCACCGACCATCAAACTCTGCAAGAGGAATCCAAATTGGGAGCCGATTCGGGATCGCTTTGGATTGAAAGAGGCCAAGGGTCTTACCTTTTCACGCAGAACACCAATCGCCTGATTGGAGATTTAGTAAACGTTGAAATCGAGGGCCAGGCCAAAAAGCAAATCGAAACCAAAGTGAGCGTGATTCAAAACCTTTTGGATCGAATCATGAAACAAAGAGCCGAAAGACGAATGGCACTTGAGGACCGCAACAGCAGCGGCAAAAGAGCGCCGGCCTCGAAAAAGACCGCCGCCGCTCCTGCCGCACCAAAGAAGCCTGAAGCTAAATTTGATGTGAAGGTTGTTCCTTCCCAGATCACAGAGATCATGAAAGATGGCTCGTATGTGGTCGAAGGCGACCAACCATTCATGATTGGAAAGCGGGAGTACAAATTGGTTGTTAAAGGAATTGTCCGACAAGAAGACTTCGACGACGAAGGAATCAGTGCCGAGACCATGCTCGATCCCAAGTTTGATATTGTGACCAACAGGAGTAAAAGCAAATGATAAAATCAATTCTTATAGGACTCAGTCTTATACTCCTCTGTAACACGGCTTACGGTTCGGGTGTTCGTATCAAAGATATGGCCAACCTGCGAGGTGTTCGTGATAACCAACTGCGCGGCTACGGTTTGGTCGTCGGTTTGAATGGAACCGGGGATTCGAATCTTGAGTTCACCTCGAAAAGTTTAAAACGAATGTTAGACAAGCTGGGAATGAAGCTTGATGGTGAAGATGTGGCTTCGCAAAATGTCGCGGCTGTGATCGTAACAGCCACTTTGCCTCCGTTTGCACGTGCTGGTAACAAGCTGGATGTGTCCGTCAACTCAATAGGTGATGCTTCCAGTTTAAAAGGCGGAACTTTGATTCAAACTCCTTTGCGAGCCGCGGATAAAAATGTCTACGCCGTCGCTCAGGGCCCGATGCTGGCACCGGAGGACCACTTAACGGTGGCGAAGATTCCCAATGGCGCCATGGTAGAGCGTGATATCGAAGCCGAGTTTTCTCATCGCAAAATGTATCGCTTCACTCTGAACAATCCTGATCTCACCACTGCGGCTCGCATGGCCAAAACCATCAACATGGACCTGGGCGGGAAATACGCCACGGCTGTTGATCCAGGGACCGTCGACTTTATCGTCCCGTTTGCATACGAGGGGAAAGGGGTGGAATTGCTTTCCGTAATCGAATCACTGAAGGTGTTTCCCGATCAAAGAGCCAAAGTGGTTATTAATGAAAAAACTGGAACCGTTGTTATTGGGGAAAATGTGCAAATTGATAAAGTGGCGATCAGTCATGGTGATATAACGGTCAACGTGGCACCACCGCCGTCCCAGGGGCCGGTGCGCTTGCGTGGTCCAGCTTCCGCCAAACAAGATGAGAAAAAGGATCGAGTGCACATGATCGAAGGCGATCAAGGCCGCGTCAGTGTCGGCGAACTCGTCCAAAGTTTGAATCGAATGGGAATCAAACCTAAAGACCTGATTGTCATTTTACAAAACATTAAAGCTTCTGGTGCCTTACAAGGGGACCTGGAAATACTGTGATTGTTAATAGGAACTTAATTTTGAATACGTTAAACTAAAGAACTGGGATGACATGGATGTTGTCCTACGGGGGTTGAAGGTAAGGGGCCGTAACTAGGATGGTTCAAGAGTGAGCAGGAAAAAGAGGTTAATAGCGGCGAATGTTGCAGGACCTAAACTCTAACGGCAAAAGATTTGCCGGGTCTCCCTTCCTCCCCATTTTTATTTTTCAATATGAAAGCAAGCAAAAGTCAGAAACCTCAGATGCATCCCCAACTGAGAAAGTTGGATCAAAAGCTAAAAAAAGCTTCGCAGATGTATGAGGAACAGTTCTTACGACACATGGTCAAAGCCATGCGCAGCTCGGTCAGTCACAGCAAGCTCACTCAGCCCAGTATGGGAGAGAATATCTACCGCCAACAGTTGGATGAGAAAACTGTCGACACCTGGGTCAAGCGTGGTGGTGTTGGCTTTGGCGACATGATCTACAATGATTTGGTTGAAAAGTTCTATCCGATGCTAGGTGATCGCAAGGTGAAAAACATTCGACCAGCAAACTTAAGCGATCGCTTTCAAGGTGTCAGTCGTTCACTCACCTCTAAGGCGCAAGGTAAACACACCTTCAACCTGAATATGGCTTCGCAGAAGACGGCCGGAAAAAGTTATTTGCAGCTCCCTTGGCAGGGAACTCTCGAAAAGCAGTTTGAAATGCCGGATGGGCAGAAGGTGGCCATGTTTTCCCACCCTTTTGGCTTAAAGTCGACTTTCGTCTTTCAAGGTCAAGTCGAACCCGGACTTTTGAATAAAACTTTGAGTGAAGGGGAAAATTTTGCCCAGTTAGGTCCAGAATCACAAAGTCTGACATGGCAAATAGAAGATGCCAACTCGCGAAAAGCCTCGTCAGTGGGGGAAAACCGAGTTTTAATTAAAGAATAATTAAGGGATGTGTTAAAATAATACTGACCAAGGAGGGTTGCATGAAAGTTTCAAGAGGTGCTTCGCACTCGTTGCAACAAGCACAGCAGCAATCGGATGCTAAGAATGTCAAGGGCAATAAGGCCGAACAGAAGGACTCAAAAGGAGTTCAGTCGTCGTTATCCGCTCAAGTCAGTCTTTCCAAACAGGCGCAACAGATTAAAAAAGCAACAGACATTGCTAAGCAAGACACTGTTGACGAGAAAAAGATCGCCCACTTCCAAAATCTTATTGATAGCGGAAAGTATCAAGTGGACTCAGCAAAAGTGGCAGACAGTCTGATTGATGACCATATTAAATTTCCAACCTAAGGAATTTGATTTATGAAAGCGCGACAAGAACTTGTTCAATATCTCGATCAGCTTGTGACGGTTTATCGTCACCTTCTGGATATCGTTCGTAAAGAGAACGAGGTCCTTGTGGCGGCTGAAATGAAAGAGATTCCACAGATCACCGAGTCGAAAGAAAAATTGGTTCTTAAAGTGCGCGAGTTGGATGGAAAGTGGCAAGCTTCAGCCGCCGAATTGGCTGAACAGTTAAAAATACAAGAGAAACAACCCACACTCCTTGAGTTATCGTTGCACTTTCAGGGCGACGAACGAATTAAGATGGAGCAATTGCATTCAGTGTTGAACATGCTTGTGCAACGAATCGTGGATTTGAATAAGAAAAATGAAATCTTAGTCCGTTCGGCTCTTTCACACATTACCGGAGCCATGGACTCGATAACAAATACCTTAAACGAAAACCCAACTTACAAAAAGAGTGGGGGCATGGAGGCCGAGAACAAAGACGCACAAGGGCGTCTTGTTTCAAGAGAAGCGTAGCACTGTGAATGAATCACGGTGACTGACCAGGTGAGGAAGCACTTGGTTTAACAAAGGGTTTAGGATGAGCCGAGTATCAAACTTAATGTCCGTCGGTCGACGGTCAATGATGAACAGCCAGACGGGATTGCATACCGTTGGGCACAACATCGCCAATAAAGAAACAGAAGGATACTCACGCCAGCGCATTGAAACCCGCGCCAATGGAGCCCAAGGAAGTGGAAAGCGCCGTATTGGAATGGGTGCCACCGCTGCCGCTGTCCGCCGGATCAACAATCCCTATCTCGAAAAACAATTGGGGCAAGAGAAATCAGAGTTGTCGACGACTAAAGGTCGCCAACAGGGTCTAAGCCGCTTAGAGCAAGTCTTCAACGAGCAACAGGTCGAAGGCTTTAACAATTCTTTAGGAAACTTTTTTAATGCTTGGCGAGAACTCTCCACAAATCCCGAAAGTATGCCGCGAAGAACCGCGGTGCGAGCCTCCGCCGAAACATTAGTAAACGATTTTCACAACATGAGCTCACAGCTGGATGAAATTTCAGCCGACATCAATTCTCAAATGCAAATCTCGGTGAACGATATCAACTCTATGACCAGTGAGATCGCCACCCTCAACCAACAGATCCAAGAGGTTGAACTTTCAGGCGGATGGGCCAACGACGAGCGTGACCGTCGAGACCTTTTGTTGAAAAAACTAGGTGAAGAGATCGACATCCAATGGGCTGAGGGTGAAGACTCGGCTGTGACGGTGCAGACCGCAAAGGATGCGGTTTTAGTGGTTGGGGGAATTGCCAACAACCTTCAGGCCGTATCGACACCCATGCGTGAAGGCAAAGACGAAGGCGATTTTGATATCGTTTTTTATCACCACGATTATGCAGAACCGCTTTTGCTCACCGACCGCATTGAAGGTGGACGTTTGGGTGGACTTTTAAGCGTGCGCAGTGGTGAGTTGAATGGTGTGAAGCACGATATCGATAACTTGGCCTTCACCGTATCAAATGAAATCAACCAAATTCACGGTAAGGGTTTTAATGCTTACAACCAAACCGGCGTGAACTTCTTTGAACCGACTCAAGGCGCTCACAACGCGGCGGAGTACTTACGCATGAATTCGGAGATCGAAAGAGATTCGGCGCGAATTTCTGCCGGTCGCGATCCCAATCGGCCAGGGGACAACCGTGTGGCCAACGAGATTGCTGAGCTTCAATACGGCAAACCGATTTTTGGTGGAACCTTAACGTTGGACGAATTTTACAAAGGAATTGTTGGAGAGCTGGGGATTAAAACTCAAGCCGCCAACCGACAAGCCGATGTGCAGGGAAATATAGTCAACCAACTAGAAAACTTAAGAGAGAGTATCAGCGGGGTCAGCCTGGATGAAGAAGCGGCCAAAATGATTGAGATGCAAAAGCATTTCGACGCTGCCGCTCGTCTGATTCGAACGGCGGACGAGATTTTAGAAACAGTTATTAACATTAAGAGGTACTAAGTAAGTTATGCGTGTCGCTGATAAAATGAATCACTCTCAGGTGATTGATAATCTCAATAAAAACCGCTTTGAGCTCTCGAAGTTTCAAAACCAAGCGGCTTTGCAAAAAAGGATCACCAAACCTTCAGATGATCCTCTTGGCGCTTCACGTATCTTAGAATCTCGCACCGAGCTGCAAGGCTTTGAGCAATTTGAAAAAAACATTCTTTCCACCAAAGCCTTTATCGAATTTTCAGAAACCTCCCTTGGAGAAGTGGGCGATCTGTTGATTCGAGCCAAAGAGTTGGCCGTGCAGCAAGCCAGTGATGGTGCCTCCGGCCCAGAGACTCGAAAAATGGTGGCCAAAGAGATGGAACAAATCTTCGGTCAATTGGTGAACATCGGTAACCGCAAATTCGGAGACCGTTATTTGTTTGGTGGCTACAAAACCACCAAAGCGCCATTTGATATGCAAGGAAACTACTACGGCGATGACGCTGAAATTGAAGTGCCCATCGACAAAGATGCCAAAATGGTGATGAACATCCCAGGCAGTAAAGTTTTCCTTGGCAAGCGAATCAATGACCCAGTCACCACCACTCGCGAGTTGGATCCGTCGTTGCAAGAGGACAACTCACCGGTGACACCGCCTGAAGTGGTGGAAGCCCGCGGACCGGCCAGCACCCTTGAGGGCTCTATTATTGATGATCCAACCATCAATGACCAAGGCTACTGGGGACCAAAATCTGTTAATATGTTCTCTACGATCAATGCCTTAAAGGTGGGATTGAAGACGAATGACAAATCGGTGATTCAAAACTCCTTGGATTTCTTAGATGATTCGTTAACACAGATCAACTTAGCCCGCGCCGAGCTGGGATCAAGAGTGTCGGTCCTTAACACGGGGCTTGAGACCATCCAAAAACTGCAGGTGGATTCAAAGATCCTAGAGTCAGAGATTGAAGACGTGGACATGTACGAGCTGGTCAATAACTTGAACCGAACCCAAACCCAGCTCGAAGCCTCACTGGCCACCTCCGGAAAAATGATCCAAAACAGCCTACTAGACTTCATCCGCTAAAAGGTACCAAGTTCCTTTCCCGAACCCACCGCACCAAAACCCAAAAGGTGCCAGGCACCTTCCGGGTACACACCGCTCCCAACACCCCGCGTACCCAAAACGTGCCTGGCACCTTTCGGGAGGTGAATCGTTGTTTGTTTATTTTTCATCTAAGGCTGCTTCCATAATTTTGTAATAGCCGTTGTCTTTGTCGGGAGCGTTGGCCAGATCATGGGCACACATGTAATTCACGTGGCCTTGGTAAGAGTCTTCAGCGACAACTTTCTCGCCCTCGGGGATCACCACAGTGTAGGTGGCCGACTCATCGCGCCGACCCAAGACCATGTTGGGGCCCATTTTGACGATGATTTCTTTAACATCGGGGCGAGCATTAACAGTTATATCCAAGCAACCTTCATATCGGATTTGCATAGCCTTTAAAAATTCTAAACTATTGTCAGCTACAATATTGACAGAGTCGCAGAACCATAACTGTGTGGATCTGTCCCAACCATCTGGAAGACTCAAGCTCCAGGAGGGGTCGATTTCTTTTAGAGGAGAGAACCAGGCACACCAACCACTCGAGCTAATACTGGTTTCACCAATACTGAAATTAATTTTTTCTGCGTCTTCAATAAGGGGTTCTGCCAAAGCAGTAGTCATGATCGAAAGAGCGAAAATAGTAGGAAAAAGTTGTTTCATAGGGAGCTCCATAAAATTAAGGTTAGCCAGACAAGATGAGACAAAAAAGTCACAAGTAATAGATTCTCTGTAAAATTAACAAGACTCTGTAGTATTAACTCGAAAGTCGGTCCACGCTCGATACATTTGTTCGCGAAAAAGAGCAGCAACTCCGTAATTCCACTGGGTGTTTTTTATATGGGGCTCAGTTGTCTTCTTGACTTTCATAGGCCTGGAATATAGCTATTTTTCTTCCTCTATATATAGATGAGAACTTTGACGAGGATGTTGAAGGAGAAAATATGCTAGTCCTAACAAGAAAGCTTGGTGAAAGCATAGCCATTGATGACCACATAAAGATCCGAGTGGTTCAGATCAAGGGCAAGCAAGTCAGGCTGGGCATCGAAGCCCCGCGTGATACCAAAATTCACCGAGAAGAAGTCTACGTGTCCATTCAGGACCAAAACAAAGCGTCCACAGAGACCTCCGCCGAAAAAGTCCAAGAAGTCGCTAGTTTGCTTAAGAACAAAAAATAGCGCAAAGCATTAAAAAGCCCAGGAATTAGACCTTGCACTCTGCGAAAGGTCCAGAATACTATTTAGTCACTAACCCATAGCAGGGGAAAAGTCGTCTAAGCTTTGTAGGGGGGGCCTATGTTAGTCAATACGACCAGATTTGGACCGATTGAAATAGCAAATGAGGATATTTTAACCTTTACCGAAGGTTTGCTCGGCTTCAATGACCTTGAAAAATTTGTTCTTTTGGATGACCCCAATGACGAAATTTTTGCTTGGCTGCAGAGTTGTGACGAAGCCAGCATCGCTTTTCCTGTTTTAGAGCCCGAACTTTTCGAAGACAATTACTCCTTACAAATGTCAAAATCCGACTTACAAAGCCTGCAAGCCACAGAAACGTCTCAGCTACGCTCTTTCTGCATCATTACGATCCCAGAAGATCCGGCCCGAATGACGGCCAACCTAAAAGCTCCGGTTATAGTTAATGTCGAAAAGAGGTTGGCCCGCCAATGTGTCTTACAAAATAATAAGTTGGAAATCCGTGAGCCCATTTTTGCGAAACTTCAGCAAAGAGTGGTGGCCCATAATCCTGAGTCTATTAAAAGCCAAGTGGCGGACTGGGGTGTGGCTGTGCGCTTAAAAGACGACAAACGCAAACGCGAACCCGAAGCCGGTCTTTAGGTTTCATTCTTTAATTCTGAATTCGATTCACTCTAAGATCACCAGGCCTTGGTTTTTATCCAAGCTGATGTATATACGATTCTTCCAAGCGTAAGGCACGCTCGTGAAGGAGCCGGGCAGATCAATATTATTGATCAACTTTCCGGTCTTGGCATCTAAGGTACAAAGCTGAAAGGTTTTGCAGCGGCTCCAGGCCAAGTACTCACCCTTACGCTTGGGATCTTCAGTAATAAGAATACTAAACATATGATTGCGGTCGCCATGGCGCAAACGCCAAAGGATCTCGCCATCAGTCAGATTCAAGGCAGTGATGTCGCCCACTTTGGTGTTGGTGATGCCGATGTTGGCATCGGGCACCAAGCTGAGACTGGTTTGAATACGTCCGCCCATAAACTGAGTCCAACGGGGTTTGCCGGAGGCAATGTCATAGGCGTGGTAGTTGCGGTCCCATGAGCTAAAGTAAGCGGTGCCGTCCCAAATCATGGGCGTGCCTTTCACCTGTCCTTTCAATTGTTTTTTCCAAACAATCTCACCGGTGTCAGCCTTCAAGGTGTAAATGCGTCCACTGTTAGCTCCGGCCAGGACTGTGTCGGTGGTTTTGTCGTAAGCCGGTGACGAGTGCGAGTGTCCGCCCAGCCATTCCGAAACCCACTGGGTTTCGCCGGTGTTGCAATCAAGTCTGGCCACCACACCATTGGGGTGACTGGTCTCAGCGGTGATAAACAAACCGCCGTCAGCCAGTAAAGGTGAAGCGCCTATGTAATCGGCTACTGGGTTGGCCCAAATCAAATCGCCATTGGTTTTATCAAGAGCATACATAAAGCCATTGTAGGTTCCGATGTAAACCTTTTTGTCATCAACGGCCGCCGAGCCATGAATCCCGTTGTTGGAACCTGGTACATAGAATGACCAAAGGGGTTCGCCGTCGTGATCAAGCTTAAAGAACCAGCCAGAGTCACTGCCAACATAAACTCCGGTGTCGTCAACCGTGGGGGAGGACTTCGAGGCGCCGTGAATATCAACATTCAGCGGATAGATTTTTTTAAAAATTTCAACTTTTGCTTTTGGTTGCGCCGAGCTTGGGGCAACGCCGGTTCTTTTGATGTCGTAGCGGTATTGAGCTGTGGCCTTGCAGTCAGATGGCAAAGTTTTATATAAAACCGCTTCCGAAAGGGGAGGACCGGTGACGATCTTATAATAGTCACCTCGAAAGTCTAAAAACTCCGGATTGTTAAAGTAACTCAGTACTAAGACCAAAACAGCAAGAAAGGCGAAAAGAACGTGAATGTGACTGTTTTTCATGAGGCCTCTCCTGAAAGAAACTCAGCCCACAGAGGATTTTTTAAAGAGCAGACATCGTGAATATCTAAAACTTTAATAAACTTTTTTTGCGTGATGCGCTTGGAAAATAAAGTCAGGCTCAGTTTTTCAATCTCATTTTTCCCAACATTCTCGCGACACAGTTGATGGGCTTGATTCAGAAACACCAAAGGATCACATTTTAATCGCGTGCCCAGGTTTTTCATGGGGCGTCGGATATGGGCTGTTCCTTGTGCGGTCTTGGCCACCATCAGGGCCTGACATTGGGTTTTTGAATCAAACATATTCAATGAGCTTAAGCGTGCCGCTCCTGAAAGCGAAGGATCTTTAACAACAAGAAATGGTACCAGTTGAAGAATAATAAAGATCACGAGCACCCAGCCAGTGATTCGATGGGTTTGCCAGCGAAATAGGTGGCCAAGATAATCGGGAAGGGTTTTGTTTTCTTTAAAAACCTTCCACTCTTCGCAGACAAAAATACTGAGTAGGCAGAACATCACCATCGGGTAAAAGAAGCCAACGATGTGCCATGAAAAGGCGTGAAAGCCTAAAAACTGCACCAGGGTCGCCCAGCGCACCCAGCGGTTGCTGTGCAGGAGGCCAAACACTAGGACCAGCTCAAGCAACACCACATAGAATAAAGACGCCACCAAAAAGTCACCACCGATGTAAGGTGAGCGAATCATAGCCGCACCACTGAGCCAGTCGATATTGATTTTTAAAAAACCGGCGGCAATGTAGAAGCCGACGATCAAATGTTTAATCACTTCGATTTTATGGGGAAGATATAGATAGGCCAGGGTCGCAAAGTAAATCATGTAGTGGTAATTTCCCATGAAGTTGTAATTGCTCATGTGTAGGAAAAACTTGAGTGCCGTAGCCAGCCCGAGAAGGCCATAAGCCAAGGGCAGCGTTTTTCGATTAACAAAGAACACCACGGCGACACAGCCAAGAAATAAGTAGGTGTAGAGTATCAGTGCCCATGAATCCATACTGATGGAAGAGCGGAACAGATCACAATTCGGGAACCAAGGGAAACAAATGGGCTCGGTGTTGATACCACTTTGGCTGTTAAGAAAAAAGTTATTATTATCCCAATAAAAATAGGTCCACACGTGGGTTAGAGCCAGAGCGACTCCATAGACTTTTAAAGTGATGTCGTCTTGGATGCTAAGAATTTGATTTTTAAAAAAATTAATCAACTTTCACCATCCCTTTTTCAAGAGCCACCTTTTCTGAAAACGGCAGTTGTGTTTTATCGTTAAACTGCGCTCCTTCAAAATTTGAAAATAAAATAAAAGTTCTCGATAGGTTGGCGCCTCTCAGGTCGGCATTAGAGAAGTTCACACTTTGCAATTGGCTGCCCCAGAAGTTTCCGTTGCTCAGGTCGCTGTTCGAGAAGTCGGTTTTGACAAAACGGCTGCCAGTGGCAAAAACATTTTTCAAATTGCTGTCGGTGATACTGACGCCTTTAAAGTGGCTCCCTCGCAGATCCAAGTGGGTGGCAACCACATCTTTAAATTCTGTTTGTAAAATAATCGAGCGTCGGAAAGCCGCATGGCTCAAATCGCCCCCTTTGATGGTTGTGACATAAAAGTAGCTAGAGTTGAAGACTCCGCCTTTCAAATTGATATTCTCATAGTTTTGATTGATGAAGCGAGACTTGGTTAAGTTACCACACTCACCAAAAAATTCGGGATTGGTTCCAGGCGCTTTGCGTTTTTGGCAGTATCCATCGACGAATCGAAATTCTAAATCAATGGCGGAAGAGAAGACCGAGAAAATTAAGCTGAACAATATTGATGAAAGTCCCATCCCTCTATTGTTGGTAAAGGGAGGCTTTGACGCTAGTTACATCATGTCAATTTTTTCTTAGTCAACCGGGGTGATGCCACCGGTGGTGTTGGTGAATACGGTCCAACTTGTACCACCACCTGCAGGAATCTCTTGTTTGAGGCCTGCAAAGGGAGAGCCGACATGTGAGGTCACAGAATATCCATTGGCGTCCTGATCAATTTGGCCGGCGTTCACAATCTGCAAGAAAGTTCCACTGCGGCTAGGAGCATCGAAATAAATCTCTCCGACAAGATCGACCACGATGTTATTAAAGGCGATGCGACGGGCACCGACTTGAATCGACTTAAAGGTACACGTCGAAATCCCTTGAGAGTTAGAGGCTGAACAGTTGGAGTAGGTGATACCGACGGCACTAACACTCGATCCACTGTTGTCGACGAATTCAAAATTGGGTTTGTAGTTGGGAATAACCGAGGAGTCTGAGTTTTTTAGCAACACCACCAAGGTAGCACTGGTTTGTCCATCCCCGATTCCTCGTGAGGTGGCAAGAATTGTTGATTTTAAAAAGTCATCGCCGGTGATGTCGTCAATCGACACATCGATAGAACAATTGGCAAGCAATAAGGCCAAAATAATGGGACCTAAAACGTTCAACACCTTCATACACACTTTATCGGACTCTAGTCTGTAAACTTTAGGCCCTTGTTCCGAAACACTTGTGTTAAATGCCTAAGATGACACACTTTCTTCGAGTTGGATCAAAGGCCAGTTGAAATCGAAAAAAAGGCGCTCTGAGTGGTAAAAACAAACCGTAGTGTCTCAGGACTAGGCAATTTTTTCCGGAACTAGACTTCAGATGATCTCAAATTGATCCGAATAAAAAGCATGAACCAATCGACCTCTTGAATGGAATCTTAGGCGGGTCAAAAACAGGGATGCAAGTATGCTACAGATCATTGCTATTTTATTCGCCGTTTTTGTGAGCTTACCGACTCTGGCGAGCCCAGAAGAGGCCGTGATCATTGAAGTCCGTAAAAAAGTGAAACTGCACGACACGGAACGAACCTACGCCGATTACTTTATTCGCGGGGGCACTAAGTTGGGCTTGAGTCCGGGTGTGTTGGTCTCTGTCATGCGCCGAGTGCCTGTGCATGATCCTTTGCAAAATTCTTCAGTTGGAGACTTTGAAGTGAAAGTCGCCGATTTAGAAATCATTCTTGCCGATGACAAAAAATCCATCGGTCGTTTAATAGAAATCGATCGTCGCGCCGCCCGTCCCATGCTGGCTTTCGATGCCGTAATGATTGGAGATAAACTGGATCTCTCAAGCATGCGAACAAAAATGAGCCACCATGAAGCGGCCTCTAGTGTTTTTGATGAACCTCGTGGTCGTCGAATGCCCGCCAGTGTGACTCCTGAACCTGAATCTTCTGATTTTGAAGATAAACAGCAGGAAAATAATTCACCTTCATTGACAAATCCCTAGTCCTCCCCGAAGAATCCCTCTATGGGATCTCCGGTTTATTTTACTTTGCATATTAAAGGCGTGCCTGTCGCAGACGAGGACTTGGTGACTCACAATCTGTTTGAGGCCGGGGCTGGTGGGGTTCAAGAGAACCTTTCATTCACTCAGCAAGAAAGAAACTACCTACCGAAAGTCATTGAAGCTGAAATCAAAAATCTGATCGCCTATTTTGAAGAACCGCCGTCAATACAATGGCTCGAATCGTTTCAAGTGGAATACCCTCACATTCAAGTGCAGGTGGAAGAGCATGAAACCGTGGATTGGTTGCAAAACTGGAAAGATCAGTGGAAGCCATTTGAACTTATCAATGACATCTGGATTGTACCCGATTGGCATAAAGACAGTTTTCGACCTGATAAAGGCCATCGTATTTTAATCGAGCCGGGGATGGCTTTTGGAACCGGCACTCACGCCACCACCCAGTTGGCAGCACAACTGATTGATAAAATTCAAAAGCAAGTGGGTGTCTCATCTCTTGTCGATGTGGGAACGGGGTCAGGAATTCTGTCGTTATTGGCGCATCATTTGGACGTTGAAAAAATCTTTGCCTACGACAACGACCCTGAATCGAAGCGGGTTTTTCAAGAAAACATCGAAAAGAATCAAGCCAGTCGGGCGAAATGGTGCGAGCCCTGGGCCCAGGAGTTGAAGGGTCAAATCGATTTGACGGTGGCCAATATCATCGATGGTGTTCTACTGAATTTAAAAACAGAATTTCAAAAGGTGAACAGTCCTTATTATATTTTCACCGGTATACTTGCCGAAAGAGAAGCGGCTTTTCTTGAAGAGATGACCGAGAACTGGCCTTTGCAAATCCTCACCCGCCTTGAAAAAGACGAGTGGGTGGGTTTTCTGATGAAGCAGGAGTCATGAGGCGTTATTGGATTCCCAACTCCGCTTTGCAAGACACCCACGTCCTTTTAGAAGGTGATGTGTTTCATCATATCTGCAATGTTTGCCGGCAAGGTGAAGGCAATAAGTTTGAAGTGATTTGCCAGAACAAAGCTTTCTTTGTGGAAATAGTCGAACTTAAGAAAAAACAAGCCTTGGCTAAGATTCTAGAAGAAAGACAAATCCAACAACTTCCAAAACCCCATATTCACTTGGCGTTGTCGCTCCCAAAATTCCAAACTGTCGATCGAGTGGTCGAAAAAATGGTGGAGCTCGGCGTTTCGGAAGTGCACCTGTTCTCGTCGGATTTTAGTTTTCTAAAGCCCAAGGCAGGGGAGTTGGACAAAAAGCAAAAGCGTTGGCAGAAAATCATCCAAGGGGCCACTCAGCAGACGGGCCGGGGTGAAATGATGAAATTAACCGAAGTCACCCCATTGCGAGTCTTATTAGAGACGCATTTCCCCGATCCAGGGAAGTGGCCTCTGCTCGCCTATGAGGGCGACGGTGGGGATAGAATCTCAACTCAGCTCGCATCAGCTCCAGAGGGCATCGAAGAAGTCTGGATTTTTGTCGGGAGTGAAGGTGGTTTTTCGCCCAAAGATTTAGAAATATTTAAAGATTATAACCTTTTACCAGTATCGCTTGGGGACCAGGTCCTGCGGGTTGAAACGGCTTGCGTGACACTGGTGGGCATTCTAAAGTATAGTCTAGGGCAACTGTGAAACATCCTTTATTCTCTTTCAGGGCGCGATCAAGCCAAGGAATATTAAACAGTTAAGGAGTGGGAGATGGATTTGGAAAATTTTGAATTTCGACCTCTAACAAAAGGTCTTGGTTTTGATAAAACCACCGAAAATTCAGAAAGAAAGCAATCGCGAGCGATCCCTGTTCCTAAGCCTAAAGAGGACGTTTTAAAAGACACTCAGTTTGAAATGCCAGAAAAAGAGTTCGTTAAACCCAACGATACTCCAGTCAGCCGATCATTAAAGAAGATGCTCGATTCGCTTCCACCCTCAGTCGACTTTAAAGAGGATAAAAAGCGAGAGCAGCGTTTGGTGGGGCCGACCATGGCCAAACCGGAAATCAAGACGCCTGTTTACCGACCGGTTTTTGATGAAGTGACCCCTCAAATTGCTAAAGAAACCAATTTTGATGTGACCTTAAACAACAGTTTGTCTCAGGCTTTTCCTAAGGCCGATGTGAATAAAAAATTCTACCACCAAATGGTGACACCGGTTCAACAATTCCAAGAGATTCCTATGAGTGCGGCCTCTGCCATTATTGATTTCGCCGTGATTCTTGGATTGGCCTCTCTTTTTGTGGTGAGCTTGGTGGCATTGACTCAGGTGGATATCATCATGATGCTCACCAACAGTCAGCTGAGTGTGCGAACCATGATTGAGCTGGGAGCTCTTTATATCGGTGTGGCTCTGTTTTATTTTATGTTGGCCCGCGGCCTTTTCGGCAGCACCTTGGGTGACTGGGCCTTTGATGTTCAGCTGGGAACCGAAAACGAAAGAAATCATATCATGTACCCTTTCCAAGTTTTATTCCGCACATTCGTTATTATGGCAACCGGAGTGATCATTGTTCCTTTGGTGTCGTTTGGTTTTGGCAAAGATATCGCCTACTACTTTTCAGGCCTTAAGCTTTTTAGCCGTCAGTACTGATTCATGTATTATAAAGATTTTCAAAAACTGAAGAAAGCCATTGCCGAAGATCGTAAAGGCAAAAAGCTGGTGTTCACCAATGGCTGTTTTGATATTTTACACGTCGGTCACGTGCGCTATTTGCAGGAGGCGCAGAGTTGTGGCGATCTATTGGTTGTTGCCCTCAATACCGATCGCAGTGTGCGTCAGCTCAAAGGACCAGAGCGTCCCATTCAAAATGAAGACGACCGCGCCGAAATTCTGGCAGCCCTTGGATGTGTGCAGTACACTTTCTTATTTGATGAAGAGACGCCGGAGCGGGTGATCAAAGAGCTCAACCCCGACGTCCTTGTCAAAGGTGGCGACTGGAAGATTCCGCAGATCGTCGGCAGCGATTATGTGCTGGCGCAGGGTGGGGAAGTGAAGTCTCTGAAGTTTGTTGAGGGACGATCAACCACCAATGTGGTTGAAAAAATGCGTTCCAATTAAAAAAGAAATCCCATTTTTAAAGAGTAAACACTGGTGACGTATCGGTTGAGCGACACGCCGACAAAGAAGGGTTCAAAATTGTAAGTGGATCCAAACATGAAATGTGCACTCTCTGCGCTTTGGTTTTCGGTTTGGGTGGAGGCGGTCAGTCCGTTGGCACCACCGGCAAAGTCACCACTGGAGTTGACGTAACCACCACCAAGAAAAAATGAAAACTGAGACAGGGTCATCCCCATCAGCAGGTCTGCGCCAAGATTGCGAGTGCTGAGTTTTTGTTTGATGGTGGCGGTGTCGGCATTGAAGACCAGTGAAAAGTTGATCGGTAAGAATAAGGCTTGGTAAAGGCCCCAGCGCAGGCTGGCCCCAAATTTAGCGACCTCGATGGTTTTACTGGGGGGCACGATATGAAAGTAGATATCACTGTTGTTGTAAATCCCCTTGCCGACAGTAATGGTTGGAAAATAAAGGTTGGCCTTCTGATCGGTGGTGGAGCCCAGTTGTGAAAGGTCTGAGGTTTCAATGGTATCCAGTCCAACGCTCACTTCAAGGCCACTGTAGCCACCCAAAGGGTAGGCGTTGGACAAAAACTTCGAATTGGAGCCAAGGCCGACAACCTCCATGACCCTTTTTTGATCATCCCGGGTGAGGTCATTGGGAAGCTCAAGGCCCCAAGTCATTGAAATAAGAAAAGTTAGAAGTGTGAACACAGGCCTATTATGACAAGCCCCTTAAGATTCGTCATCCTTGAAAACTTGCGAAGCAGGATATAAAACCTACGCACCCTCATCATTTATACTAGGTGGCGATGAACCAGCGATTGTCGGCTGTGGCCAAAGTGGGTGAGTGAAAAGGAGTTTAGATGAAAGTTTTGGTTGTGGGTAAAGGTGGAAGAGAACATGCGCTGGCTAAAGCCATAGCCGAGAGCCCCAGTGTCGAGGCTGTTTACGCGGTACCGGGAAGCGCCGGGATGGAACCACAAATCACAGCCTGTGGCGGCACAGAGACGCTGGCCGACGTCAAGAAGGCCTATGATGACTATGGCATTGACTGCGTTGTCATCGGGCCCGAGGGGCCGCTGGTCGACGGCCTTTCTGATCAACTCCGCGCCCAAGGTGTATTGGTATTTGGTCCAGATCAACAAGGCGCCCAGCTTGAGGGAAGTAAAATCTTTTCCAAAAAGTTTATGGAGAAATACCAGATTCCCACAGCCGCCTTCACGGAGGTGGCCTCCGTTGAAGAGGTTGCCAAGGCGATCGATACTTTCACTCCGCCCTATGTTTTAAAAGCCGATGGCTTAGCCGCCGGAAAAGGGGTTTTTATTTGTAAGACGGAAGACGAGTTGAAAAAAGCCGCTGAAGATCTTTTCGAGCATAAAGTTTTGGGAGCCGCCGGCGAAAAAGCACTGATGGAACAATTTCAGCCCGGTTACGAGTTGAGTTTTTTTATTTTAACCAACGGCGAAGACTATGTGTCTTTGCCGATGGCTCAAGACCACAAAAGATTGCTGGATGGGGATGAAGGACCGAACACCGGTGGTATGGGAACGGTCGCACCGATGACAATAGCCGACGATGATTACCAAGCGATTATCCAGCAGGTGGTTGAACCGACTGTTGCTGGACTGAACAAAGAAGGCTTCACTTACCGGGGTGTGGTTTTCATCGGAATTATGATGACCGATCAAGGGCCACAAGTTTTAGAATACAACATTCGATTTGGTGATCCAGAAACTCAAGTCTTGATGCCGTTGTTGAATGGCGATTGGGGTCAGGCTTTCCAGTCAATTGCCAAGGGAGAGGTTCCGAAGTTGCAATGGAAAGACGCCGCCGCCGCCTGTGTGGTCTTGGCCGCCGAAGGTTATCCCAGTCAACCGCGAAAAGGTGTGGTGATTGAGGGCGACCTAAAAGCCGAGGACAATGCTTATTTTCTTCATGCCGGAACCCAAAAAGACGGTGATCAGTGGATTGTTAATGGAGGGCGGGTGCTGAATGCTATTGGCCTTGGCGCCGACCTACCGAAGGCGATTGCCAACTCATACAGGCAAGCCGAAAAAGTCCAATGGCCTGAGCGTCAGATGCGAAAAGACATCGGAAAAAAATACTCTTAAAAAATTTCTACAATTTTAATCAAGGTCGTGCAGAATTGTACTACCAGGACACCTGGTACTGCAGAAGCTGGCGTGACTGTTGACGATCATTCAGATGCGAAAGAACCATCTTTGAGTTTCCAGAAAGTTTTTCTTCTAAGGAAACCTGAAAGGTGTTGTTGGAGGCTTGGTACTCAATTTTTGAATCAATGAGGCCTGAGTAGGTGATTTTGGCTAAGCCCTTTAACGCTTGCACATCGAAGTTCACTTTGTGCTCGATCTCGTCGCTGGGATTAACGTCGTTTTCTTGTTTGATGGCAATATCCACTTTGGTCGAAGACTCCACTTGCTTGGCTGTCTTCATTAAAAAGCTGTTAGCGATGATATCAGATTGCATGATTTTATTGGCGGTGTTTTGTAAGATCCGTCCGACCACAGACTGACTGGACTCATTTTCTTGAAAATCTGTAGGTACAATCTCGGCCACATCTTCATGGGTTAAAAGAGGTTCCTGACGAATCACCATACGCTTATCAATTTTAAACTCTTTGCGGTTTTTTACAGTCGGGTCGGCACGAAAGGCTTTGGCGCGCAAAGCATTGTTGGCCCAGCAGGGATGGCTGAGTGTGAAGATGGTTGCAATGATTAGTAGTTTTTTTAAATTCATCTGTGTCCTCTTACCCTTTATAGGAGCAAGAACTAGGCCGCCCATCCCCCTTTCAATTGGTTTTAAGGGGTCGAAAACAGTCAGAATATTGACAGCTGTCATTAGGGCCGAAAATTGCCTAATAAATTGTCTCAGAATGAGACAATGGGTGATAAATCCGCAGAACTTCTTAGAAATTTACCGGCTTTGAGACATCGGTCCTGTTCAGGCTTTAGACAGCTCTGCCTCGGTTCTTGACAGATTGGCTATTTCTCAAGCAATATCGGCTATCTATGCAACATTGGGTTTTTGATTTTGATGGCACTCTGGTGGATTCCGACGGGATCTTCTACAAAGCATTAGCTTATGCTTTGCAGCCCTTTCAGGTTTCGGTGGGCGAGAATTTTATGGAAGAAATTCGTCACAAACACCCACATCGTATTTTCGAAGACCTTCTCTCCCACGAGCAGGCCGAGCAAGCCATGCAAAGGATGCGCGAGATCGGTAGTGAGCTCAGCGAAACCATCCGTCCGTTCGAAGGCATTGATCGCGTGTTGCAGACTCTTGAAAAACACAAGGTCTCTTTATCGATTTGGACGGGGCGAGATAAGGATTCCACCCAGCGTATTTTGCGTAAAACAAAGTTGGATGGTTTTTTTGAGAGAATCATCAGTGGCACCTGTGTGCCAACCAATAAACCGGGGCACGATGGCCTTTTAGAACTTTTGAATCATCATCGATCGGAGCCGGACACTATGGTTATGACTGGCGATCATCATCACGACATCGAACCGGCCAACGCCTTGGGCTTGGTCTCGGTCCATGCCCAATGGAAGAGAACGCCCCATGCCTTGCCGGAAAAAATAAAGCCGAACTTTTCGTTCGGCTCGTTGTCTGATTTTCATGATTGGATTGTCTTACAGTTTAAAAACTAGATAGAAGCAATGGCTTCTTGCTTCAAACCTTTCTTTTTAATTTTCTCGACCAGCGTGGTTCTGTTCAGGCGCAGTAAAATGGCGGCTTGATTACGGTTCCAACCGGTTTTGTTTAAGGCATTCATGATCAGTTGGTTTTCGTAGGCGGCAATCGCTGAGTTAAAGTCGATACCATTTTCGGGGATGTCGACGGGAAGGTTGTTCAGTAAGACATCGGATTGATTGTCATCAAAATAATTAGGGATGTCAGAGATTTCAACCATACCCTCTTTACGAAGGATACTGACTCGTTCAATAAAGTTTTCCAATTCGCGAATATTTCCCGGCCAAGTGTATTGTGACAATTTATCAAGGGCCATCGGGTGAATCCCATTAATATTGATACCTTTATGTTTATTAAATTTACGAATAAAGTGCTCTAACAATAAAGGGATGTCATCTTTGCGTTCCCGTAAAGCGGGGATTTTCATGGGGATCACATTCAAGCGATAGAACAGATCCTCTCTAAAGCGCCCTTCCTTCACGGCCTTGGATAAATCGACATTGGTGGCGGCGACGATGCGAACATCCGATTCGATGGTTTTGGCACTTCCGACGGGTTCAAATCTTTTTTCCTGCAGAACTCGTAAAAGTTTAACTTGAAGGTTCGGGCTCAAATCACCAATCTCGTCCAAGAACAGAGTTCCTTTATTGGCTAACTCAAAACGTCCTTGTCGATTGCTGATGGCGCCAGTAAAAGCACCTTTGACGTGTCCAAACAATTCACTTTCTAAGAGTTCACTAGGAATGGCACCACAGTTAATAGGGACAAAAGCTTTTTCACTGCGAGTCGAATTGTAGTGGATGGCTTTGGCTATTAACTCTTTTCCTGTTCCACTTTCGCCAGTGACCAAAATGGTTGAGTCGGTGTCAGCCACTTTCTCGATCATGTTTAGAACACTCTGAATAGGCTGTGATTGGCCAATGATATTGTCAAAGCGATATTTACTCTGTAACTGATTTTTAAGTTCAGAGTTTTCGTAAACCAATTTTTTATGAGACATGGCTTTTTCAGCAATCGATACCAACTCTTCAATATTGAATGGCTTGGTCATGAAATGGAAGGCGCCTTTTTTTGTCGCCTTAACGGCAACGTCAATACTGGCGAAACCAGTTAAAACAATAACAGGGATGTTATTGTATTTTTGCTTCAAAGTAGAAAGAAGTTCAATGCCGTCACCATCGGGAAGTTTTACATCAACAATGGCCAATTCCAGTTCGGAGTTCGCGGTGATTACGGACTCGGCCTCACGAATATTACCGGTTGTTATAACCTGATAGTTTCTTCGTGAAAAAATTCGAAAGAGGGCCGCTCTTAAGGTTTGCTCATCATCGACAACAAGAATTTTCGCTTGGCTCATGGGGTTTCCTTCCTTGGATTCTAGTGGGGCTCTCTCTTCTTGAAAAAGCATTGTCACTGTTGATTTCAGGTTAGGGAAACATTTTGACAGTGTCAAATTTTTGAAGTCAAAAAACCGATGGACCAGACTGCACTTCAGACTTGAAAAAGCCGACTTTAACGTGCAAATTTTTGTCTTTATCGGTACTTACCTCGATGGTCCCGTTATGCTCCTTAACTATTTGTAAGGCCAGGGTTAAACCAAGACCAGAGTTGGTTTCAGGGTCTTTGGTCGTATACAAGGGGTCAAAAATTTTGGGAAGAATCTGTTTGTTGACACCTCCACCATTGTCAGTAATTTCTACGAAATGGGCCTCAGCCGTTTCTCTCAGAGCGATCTGAATTAGACCTTTGAAGTGTTTGTCTTCACGCCGTCTTTCAACCAAAGCCTCTTGCGAGTTCTGTAAAATATTTCGAAAGGCATGAGTCAGTAGGTTAAAACGTCCTTCCATAAAGGCTTGCGGTTGGTCGCGATCAAATTGAATTTGTATGCCGATTGAGCGGGTTTTAAGTTCTGTGATCTTTATGGACTGTTCAATCACCTCGACAAGATTCACTTCTTCCACTTCCGAGTTAAATGATTTACGGGCAAAGCCAAGGAGATTCTTAACAATATTTTTACATTTAATAATACCTTTTTCGATTTCAAGTATATCTTCGAAAAACTCTTCGTTCCCCTCAAGGTCCATCTTAATCAGTTGCACAAAGTTGAGCATACCGCCAATGGGGTTATTGAGTTCGTGGGCAATACTACTGCTGATCGTTCCCAGTTCGGCCATTTTTGCCGACTCAATAACTTGCCGTTGCAGGTTTAAGTCCTGTGTGACGTCCCGATACATCTGAAAGTACAGACCTTTTCCTAAGTTCCCCAGGTTGTTACTGTAAACGTCGTAGACCTCTGAACTGCTGGTTTGGGAAGGATTACGAATTTGGAAGATCTGGCCGCGCTGACACTCTTCACACGGACGGTCGCGCCCAAACAAGGCCTGGTAACACTTTTTTCCCAAGTGATCCTGAAAGCGACGAGCCCCCGTTTTTTTTAAAAAACCTTTGTTGATGCGTTGGATATTGTAATCCTTATCGGTCAGGCAGATCGGATCGGAGATCGCATCGAAAGTGGCTTCCCACTGGCTTTTCAACTCCTGGCTGTTAAGGTATTGGATGGTTCGAACCATCGACAGGGACACCGCTTCAGCGGCCTGATTCAAAAAGCGTTTCTCTTGAGACGAAAACGAAGAATCATCGTCTCGGAAGAAAAAGATTTCGCCAAATTCTTGGCCGCCACTTTTTAGTTTGGCTTTATAAAACTTCCCCATTTCTTTAAGCTGACCAAAGTTGGATTGCGAGGGGCGACGGATGTGAACACCCGTCACTCCGAAGCGTTTTTTAAGAGCAAACGCGACACCGTGTTCAATCTCTCGAATCGACGAGGTTTGATAAATTTGCATCAATGTGGTTTTTAAAATCTGCAATCGTTTTTCGGCATTGATGTTTCTATGTTTGGATTGCTCCAATTGGTTTTGTCGTTCTTCAACTTTATCTTCAAGAGCCGTGGTCAAACGCTTCAATTCATCGTTCTGTTGGTTGACCATCTCAATCAGATTTTTACCTTGCTCCAGTTCGTAGTAAAGACTGAAGCATTCCTGAAATACCTTTTGAAAATCCATTTGTTTGGTAAATGGAAGAGTGCGGGCTGGGTGAATCAGGTTATGGATTTCTATGATCTGCTCAGACGTCAGTTCATCGTACAAAACAATAAATCGTTTGTTGGGGTTTTTGCGCTTTTCCTGCAGGAGTAAGCTGAGGAGATCTCGATAGTTGTCAGGGCGGCAGTGGGCTCCCAGAACCGAGGGGCTCGAGGCCTGCAAATAGGACTCAGACTCCCGCAAAGGGATGGTGTCGATGCCCGACTCCGAGAGGTCGATGTCAGCGTCAGAAATCAAGGCGGCGTTGGCTGAAATCATTGAATTATTCTCCTTTTTATAGGCTGTCACAAGGGCTGTGCTTTTTCAACAACAGATGGACCACCTTAAGGGGTGCGGGTTGCATTTTGACGGGTCTGACAGTAGATTGGCCTGTTTCAGAGATAGGAGTAGTTTATGGCCTCACTTTCTACAATTGTTCTAGCCGCTGGGAAGGGAACTCGAATGAATTCACCTCTTCCAAAGGTCCTGCATCCGGTAGCCGGTGATCCGATGATCAACCGGGTTTTGCAGGCAGTAAGGGGCTGTGGGGCGGATGAGATTCGAGTCGTCGTTGGCTACGGAGAAAAGCTTTTACGCCAACTGCTGGAGCCCCAGGGCGTGGTCTGTTGCAAACAAAAGGAGCAAAAGGGCACAGCCGATGCTGTGCGATCGGCCGATCCAGCCAGTCTTGGTGATCACATACTCATTATCAATGGAGACCATCCTTTGGTTTCTGCGAAACGATTGAAAGAGGCTTACGGACAGTTTGTGGAGTCGAAGTCCGCCCTTATGGTTTTAACGGCTGAGCTTGAAAACCCAGCCAGCTTTGGCCGAATTGTTCGGCACAACGATCAGCTTAAAGCCATTGTTGAAGTGAAAGATGCCTCAGCCGAGACCAAGAAGATCAAAGAGGTGAACACAGGAATTTATTTTGTCACACGTGAAGCTTTGGAAGAGTACCTGCCCCAGATTCATCCCAACAACCAGCAAGGGGAGTTTTACATTACCGACATGGTGTCTTTGTGCATTGAGGCTGGTGAAAAAGTTCAAGCATTAAAAACCGACCCTTCGGTGGCTTTTGGTGTGAACACTCAAAAAGAATTGGCCCTGGCCACCAAAGCTTTGTTTCGTGAAAAGTGTTTTCAGCTTATGGAAGAAGGGGTGATGATCATTGATCCCGAAAGCACTTACATCGAAGTCGAAGCGCAAGTGGGCTCAGGCACCATTATTTATCCCGGCTCTTACATTAAGGGTAAAACTCAAATCGAATCTTTTTGTGTGATCGAGCCCAACTGTTTTATTCAGGACTCCCAGGTCGGGCAAAGTTCACAGATCAGAGCCGGCTCTTACTTAGAGAAAGCCAAAGTCGGCAAGCAAGTGATGGTGGGTCCGTACGCCCGCTTGCGACCGCAAACCGAAATTGGTGATGAAGCCAAAGTGGGTAACTTTGTGGAAATGAAGAAGGTGAAATTTGGTGCCAAATCAAAAGCCAATCATTTAGCCTACCTTGGCGATGCCGAAGTGGGTGAGGGAACCAACATCGGCTGCGGCGTGATCACTTGCAACTACGCGGCTGACAAGAAAAAGTATTTTACCAAAATCGGCAATAATGTGTTTGTAGGCAGTGACTCGCAGATGGTGGCCCCAGTCGAAATTGGTGACAATTCCATTGTCGCCTCAGGCTCCACTATTAACAAAAATGTTCCGGAAGAGGCCTTAGCCATCGGACGGACTCGTCAGGTCAACAAAGAGGGCTATGCTAAAAAATTTAGAGGTGACTCCTAATGTGTGGAATCGTTGGTTATTTTGGGCCGAAGTCGCCCAAAAACATTCTTTTAAACGGTTTAAAAAAGTTAGAGTACCGAGGCTATGACAGTGCCGGCGTGGCGATTCGCAATGGCGATGAGTTTGCTGTTTACCGCGCCGCTGGAAAGCTAACGGCTCTTGAAGATAAAATAAAAAATGTTGAATTTAAGGGATCCATAGGGATTGGCCACACCCGCTGGGCGACTCATGGTTTGCCGACAGAGAACAATGCTCATCCCCATAAAGTCACGGGCGTCAGCTTGGTTCAGAACGGAATCATTGAAAACTATTCGGAACTGAAACGGGAATTGATTCGTAACGGCGCTGTTTTCACTTCCGAGACCGACACCGAAGTTGTGACTCACTTGATTTCACAAGAGTTGGCGAACAGCCCTGATTTGTTGTCAGCCGTGCAAAGCGTGATTCCAAAGCTGCGCGGCGCCTATGCGATTTTAGTGGTCAGCGAAGCTGAGCCCGACACCATTGTTGCCTTTAAGGCGGGGCCGCCGTTGATTCTTGGCCGCGGAGATGACGAAATCTTTCTTGCCAGTGACGTGCAAGCTTTTGTCGAGGAAACCAATAAAGTGGTTTATCTTGATGACCACGAAATCGTAAAAGTGAAAGGCACCGATTACCAGATCTTTGATTTGCAAGGCCGCAAGGTAGAAAAATCATTTGAACCGGTGGATGTGTCCGTCGCCACCTCTGATAAAAAAGGCTTCAAGCATTATATGCTTAAAGAAATGTTTGAGCAGCCGCGCGCCGTTGCCAACGCTTTGAATCCGTATTTGAATGTGGAGTCAAAAAGCATTGAGTTTGACAACTTGGGTTTGGATGGACAGCCCACTCCTGATGCTCACTTAGAGTCCATGCTGAATGCCGATCGCATTTACATTATCGCCTGTGGAACCAGTTACTATGCCGGTCTTTATGCAAAGTATTTAATAGAACAGATGGCGAAAATTCCAGTGGACGTCGATGTTGCCAGTGAGTTTCGTTACCGTGATCCGGTTTTGGACAAAAAATCTTTTGCTTTGTTTATTTCGCAAAGCGGAGAGACAGCTGACACGCTGGCGGCCTTACGCCTAGCCAAGGAAAATGGTTTGCCTACCATGAGTCTTTGTAACACGCGCCGGTCAACAATTGATCGTGAAGCCGACTTGCATTTATATATGAATTCTGGAGTCGAAATAGGCGTCGCTAGTACCAAAGCGTTTTTAAGCACATTGGCGGTCCTTAACACCCTTTCCACTTTTCTAGCTGAGAAACGAAACCACATCACCACCGACGAACGAGTTCATTTGGTGGAGGCTTTGTTATCTTTGCCCAGCCTAATGGAAGGTGTGCTGTCCTATGACTCTTGGTTCAATCAAGCTTCAGAGACTCTAAAAGACTATCGTGGCTTTTTGTATCTAGGGCGAGGACACAATTATCCGATCTCCCTTGAGGGTGCATTGAAAATGAAGGAATTGGCCTATCTTCATGCCGAGGGTTATGCCGCTGGTGAAATGAAGCATGGTCCGCTGGCATTGATCGATAATAAAATGGTGATCGTGGTGATTTGTCCAAGAGATAAGTATTACGAAAAAACCATCAGTAATTTAGAAGAAGCCAAAGCCCGTGGCGGCGTGATCATTTCCATTGGAACCGGACAAGACCCTGAGTTGGAAAGCATCAGTGAGCACTATTTATCGATACCAGAGAGTCACTGGATGTTAAGTGGCTTGCTGTCGGTGATTCCGGTGCAACTTTTGGCCTATCATGTGGCCGATCGCTTGGGCCATGATGTTGATCAGCCGAGAAACTTGGCTAAATCAGTGACCGTTGAATAAAGTCTTTTTCATTCAGAAAAGAAAAAGGCGACTGTCATCAGTCGCCTTTGAATCAATTTCCAAATGTTATATTAACTTAGAAAAAATTCGGTAGCACATAAAGTGGCTCGCCAGCGAAATAAGACACTGTCGTATCCTGTGTCCAAGGGTTGAAGGTGATGTAGGAAACGCTCGTCATATAAGGAACGGCGATTTCACAAGTCATGGCTTGGTAATCAATCACTTCAATCGTCTCTTTCAAGCCATCAACGGGTGTTTTGTCTTTTTCACCGATATAGGTTACCGCGCCACAGGTGTTGACAGATCGAGAGGTCAGTTGCATTTCGATTTGATGATACTCGAGCATAACAGCGGGACAAACCATTGTTGGATCACAATCGGGTTGTGACATCAAAGTTAAAGTCATGGTCTCATCGGTCAGGTTGATGGAAACTGAGCCTTGATCGATATATCCCAGCCACTGTTGATTGACTTCAAAATCAACAAGAGTTGACACGATCACATGTTTTGAGTCTTCGACAGACTCATGAGCCGAAGCTGTTGTCGAAAATGTTGCGAATACGGTGATTAGTACTAAAAGGTTTTTCATTATCTCCCCCGAGTTAATTGGTTATGGCCGAAGCCGTTTGATGGCTGTGTTGTAGGGGACTTGAAATGAAAAGGGAAATTATTGTTTTGACGAAAAGTTTATTAATTTGTCTAATGAGATAAATAATATAACATTAGTATTATTGAAGTTATTTCATGGTCTTTAAATGGTCGGCCATGCTAACCACAAACGGCTGACTTTTATAGGGAAATTCCGTTTCCTGAGCCCAGGTCGTAAAAAAGCTTCGGGCCCTTTGCACGATAAGGTCACGCTTTTCTCGTTTCTTCACTTTTTTATCCAGAGGCGGGAAAAGCCCCAAGTTGATGTTTGTGGGCTGGAAACTGTCTTTGCGTTCGGCTGTCAGTGCTCCGTACAAAGCTCCCATTGCGGTTTCAGGAGGGGGTGGTAAAAACTTTTTCCCCTGTATCTGATTGTGAATCATATGGGCGCAGAGAAGACCAACACAGGTGCTTTCAAAATAACCCTCAACACCAGTGATCTGTCCGGCAAAAAACAATTCCGGGTCGTTCACACTTGCCAAATTTTCGGTGAGCTTCTGAGTGGGATTGATGTAAAGATTGCGATGGATGCTGCCTAATTTAAAAAAGTTGGCTTTTTCTAAACCAGGAATCATTTGGATAATGCGCTTTTGCTCGCCGTATTTCATTTTTGTTTGAAATCCGACAAGGTTATAGGATGTCCCATTGCGGTTCTCTTTGCGAAGTTGCACAACCGCGTATGGTTTGTCTTCACTGTGTGGGTTGGTGAGACCTTTTGGAGAAAGAGGGCCGAAGCGAATGGTTTCATCACCTCTGCGAATCATTTCTTCGATCGGCATACAGCCTTCAAAAAATGGCGTGTTTTTTTCAAACTCTTTGGTGTCGGTGACTTCGGCATTTTTAACTTCGTTGATGAAGTTATAATACTGCTCTTTACTAAGAGGACAATTGATGTAATCGCCGTCACCTTTTCCATAGCGGTCAGCGATCCAGGCGACATTCATATCGATGGTGTCGGCTTCGACAATAGGGGCGATCGCATCAAAGAAATAAAGGAAGTCGTCACCAAAGTGTTTTAACAATGATTGTGATAACGATGATCCAGTCAGTGGGCCAGTAGCGATCAAAGCGGGGCGAGGGACGTCATCTAAGTTTTCGACCTCTTGATCCACACATTCAATGCGTGGATGTTGTTTGATTTTCTCAGTCACTGTTTTAGCAAATTGGGCGCGGTCAATCCCCAAAGCCTGTCCGGCCGGCACTCGAGCCAGTCCTGCTGACTCAAGAATGAGGGAGCCCATCTTTTCGGCCTCCCACTTGAGCTGTCCAGAAACGGCGTGGTGAGCCACGCTACCAAAAGAATTGGAGCAAACCAGCTCGGCCAGGTCCCCGGTTTTGTGGGCGGGAGTCATTGTTTTAGGTCTCATCTCGTAGAGGCGCACCGAGTGTCTCATTTCAGCCAGCTGGAACGCCGCTTCGGACCCTGCCAGGCCGCCACCAACCACAGAAATTGTCTGATTGCCCGATACCATGCTATAAGCTCCCTATGTCTGAAAAGAACAAAAAATTGGACTCAGTAGCCAACGTCCTACAGGGACTTTTTGAAAATAGCAAGTCGCCGCTATCAGAGGGCTTTCAACGCTATCGTCTTGAACAACAATGGGGGCAGGTTCTCGCTGGACCGGTGGCACAGTACACCCGGCCAGTGGACTTTCAAGAAGGCCTGCTGACGATTGCCG
This sequence comes from uncultured Pseudobdellovibrionaceae bacterium, assembly GCA_964588335.1. Lineage (GTDB taxonomy): Bacteria > Bdellovibrionota > Bdellovibrionia > Bdellovibrionales > JAGQZY01 > JAGQZY01. Next base: position 102,596 of record CAZPOV010000004.1, read on the forward strand.
TCAGCAATCCCTCTTTACTGACGGAGTTACAGTTTTTTCGGCAAGAAATTATTACCAAAGTAAACACTCACATTGGCAAAGTTTGGGTCAAAAAACTTCGCTTTGTTTCTGAGTGATGCCAAACCCATAGACCTTTCTCTCGACCATGTGCTGGGCAAATTCGGTTCGTCCAGCGTCAAGGTCATGACTCCGACGCCATAATTTCTAGGTCCAGAATTGCCTGAGCGGCATTCTGTTCCATCTCCTTTGGCACTCTATGTGCTTTATATAGATGCGAAGGACTGGACTTCCAGCAGGAGACCTATGAAGGTATTGAAATTCTATTTCATTCTAACTTTGGTTTTATTTTTTGGCGTCAGCCAAGAAGTGAGTGCAGCGCCAGCTGATGCTGCGACGGCCGGCCGCCAAGATGTGGAGATCGCCAAGATGACGTCTCCTGGGCCAGGCGTCGAAGCAAAAATTGAAAGGGTGGGTGGAATGACCCATTTCGAATTTCACGGCAAGAAGGAATGGAAATACAACCTCGACAAGAAAGACAACGTTCTTCATCTAGAAATTTCAAAGCTTAACGGTCAAAGTCTTGAGTCCTTTGAAGATTTTAAAAGTGTTTTGGTGAGCAAAGTTGAAATTGATAATGAGCACCCGAACAAATCCAAGCTGGCGATTCACTTGAGCGATCCTCGTGTGCAAAGTTTTGATTACCTGACTCAAGACCCTAACAGTTTGATCGTCGATCTATTTGTCGAGAAAGACTCCATTTTAGTGGAACTCCAAGACAAAATGAAGGCCGAGACTGTCGCCCAGGAAAATAAGGAAGAGGCCAAAAAGGTGGCATCCCAAAAGCCAATCAAAGGGGATAGAAAACCGGCCTTTGCCGAGTTCTTTGTGGTCGAAAAAGACCAACAGTCGCCGAAGAAAACTAAAAAACCCAAACCAGAAAAAGAGCTGACGTTGACGCCAGATTATAAACTTTCGGATCTCTTCGATTTTAGTGGTATTACCAAGTCGATTTATAACCAAGAAGACTTAGAAGCCAAAGTCATTGAGGCCGAAGGCAATATCTATTTACGCTTTCCACTCCTTCGATTAAAAAATCGCCATCTTCAGGAGCTGCAGAGTTTCCATCCAGAGTACGAAATCCGTAAATCATTTTCTGATGAAAATAAGCAGGCGCGTTTTCTTTTAAAACTGTTCAATCAGAGAAGTTTTGCCTCTTTTATTAAAGCGAAAAAGGTTTTTAAAAAGACTTTTCCTCAGTCAAAGTACGACGAAATCCTTAATTATGTTGAGGCCGACACCTGGGTCGAGCTTTGGAAGATGAACAAGAGACCTGAGTATCTTTCAAAGGCCATGAACATCTACCGAATGTTGATTGAGCGCTATCCGACTTCAAAGATTGCCGAGCGCACCTTGATCAACGCTGGACTGTTGGCGCATGACGTTGGAGAGTACTTTATTGCGACAAAGATGCTTCGACGCTATCTGAAGAATTATCCCTATTCGCCTTTTAATAACCATATAAAGATCTACCTGGCCGATTCACTTGCGAACCTGAATAATTTTGATGGTGCTCGCAACGTCTTTGATGAAGTCATCAAGGCGGATGAGCGTGGTACAGTCGCCGAGGCCACCTACCGTTTGGGTGATATTTACTTTTTGAAGCAGAGTTTTCGGCGTGCTGAGCGGTCGTACAACAAAGCTTTGAAGAAATTTCCCAAATACGCTGAACAATTCCCTAATGCAATCTTTAACAAAGCCGAAGCTCAATTTAACCTAGCAGAGTATCCCTCTTCTCTAGAAACCTATAGAGAGTTTTTTCAAAAGTATCCCTCTCATCCATACAGTGCCTATGCCCTGACTCGAATCGGTGAACTTATTAGCTTGCTTGAAGATGATAAGCGAAAAGCCCAGGGCTTTTACAACGAAAGCTTTTTTCGATTTCGCAACACCGTTGGCGGTACCATCGCTCGTATGCGGAGTTTGAGCCAGCGTTTTAAATATATGAAAGAACAGGAGTTAAAGAACTCTGTCGAAGAGATTCGCGACCGAGAAAAAGAAGTGGATTTGCATCAGGTTGACGAGTTTTCGTCGTTCATGATTTCTGATGGGTACTATGACCGTGGTGATTACTTGAAAGCGGCTAATACCTTGATCAACTATTTTCAAGTCAATCCAAAACCCGTTAATATCAAAAAGTTCGAAAAAAGAATCTCTCGGTCCATCGCCGGTGAAGTGCGTGAGCTTCTGAAGAAGGGTGATGTCGTTGCAGCACTGAAGATCATCGAAAGTCATCAAAAAAGTTGGCTTAGTAAATCAAGACGAGTCGATGTCCAGTATTTTCGCGCCAAAGCTTATGAGAAAATGAATCTCTATGACGAGGCTCTGCAGTCCTATGCGCGAGTGAAAAAAAGAATGAAGAGCTTGCAGGGAACCAAAGAAGAGAAAGAACGTAAGGTTTTTGAATATTATCCGACCTTAGACGAAATTCATTTGCGTCAGGGTGTTTCGGAATATGCATTGGGAAATAAGAAGAAGGCTCTTAATCTTCTTAACAAAATTAAAAATATTAGTGACTTGAACTCTGAGTCTAAAACTGACTTTTACATGACTTTGTCTCGACTTTCTTTTGACGCAAAAAAATACGCCGATTCTTTAAAAACAATCAAGTTGATTGATGCCAAAGATATCGATGATCCCGAGCAGAGAGAGAAGTACAACGTTTTCTTGTCTGAAGTTTACGAGAAGAACGGCATGTACGATAAAGCGATCTCGCTGCTTGAAGATTTCTACAAAGACTTTAAAGGCGAGCAGGATCAGGTTTACGTTCTATCCAGACTCTTTCAGCTCTACCGAAACAAAGGCATGAAAGATAAAGCAATCAATGTCGGTCGCACTTTGCTGACCGATTATGATGCTAAATACAATCTCGACAAAGAACGCTACTACTTGGGCGAGCTATTATTTAATCAGAACAAGCAAAATGAGGCCGCCAAGGTCTGGAAAGATTTGACAAAAAAATCCATGTGGTCAGAGCTTGCTAAGAATAAGCAAGTTTCTGATGGTTGGAAACAAAAAACTGAGAATAAGATTAACCGAATTCCAGCAATGGCAAAGTGAGGAAGAATCTATGGATGGATGGATAAAGAATATAAAAGATCCAGAAATGAACAAAGTGGTTGAAATGGCACAAAACATCGCCGTTCGAAAAGCAACCGTTTTGATTACTGGCGAAAGTGGCGTCGGTAAAGAATTGATGGCTCGGCTTATTCATGAGTCTTCACACCGAAAAGACCATTCTTTTGTTGCTACCAACTGTGCAGCGGTTCCCGAGAATCTTTTAGAAAGCGAACTGTTCGGTTACGAAAAAGGGGCTTTTACTGGCGCCAATAATAGTAAGCCTGGGAAAGTTGAAATGGCTCACAAGGGTACTTTTTTATTGGATGAAATCAGCGAGATGCCCCTGGCCTTGCAAGGTAAACTCCTAAGAGTTTTGCAAGAATCAGAGGTCGAGCGACTTGGCGGAACACAGGTTAAAAACTTGGACGTTCGATTTATCTGCACAACCAATCGCAGCTTGGCTGATATGGTGAAAAAGGGTGAGTTTCGTCAGGATCTGTTTTACCGATTGAATGTGATTCCCTTAAACATTCCACCCTTGCGGGCGCGTAAAAAAGATTTGAATGCTTTGGTCCATCATTTCTTAAACAAAGTGGCTGTTGATAACAAAATGAGAATTAAAGAAATCAGTGTTGAAGCTTTGCGGAAGATCCACAATTGGAATTGGCCTGGGAATGTTCGTGAATTACAAAATGTTATCGAGCGTTCGTGCTTGATGAGCAACCAGGATTGCCTGCAACCTGATGATATTCAAATTGAAACCGCGCCGTTGCAGCAAGAAGAAGTGTCGGATAACGGATTGGTGAAAACCGGAATGACAATTCAAGAGGCTGAACGACGCTTGATCCTTAAAACCTTAGAATCAACCAATGAAAATCGAACCCAAGCAGCCAAAATTTTGGGAATTAGTATTCGAACTTTAAGAAACAAACTGAATGAGTACAAATCCACTTCAAGAGCTAATCTTTAGGGGAGTTTATGGGGCAAATATACGATAAAACCATTAAGGCACTCGCGACTTCGCTGCAAATGCGTCAGTTGAGGCAGAATGTTATTAATGCCAATATCGCCAACGCTGAAACGCCCGGGTATCGCGCGAAAAAGATGGATTTCGAGGCGGCTCTGTCGTCAGCGATTGATCGCGAGAACTTAGGAAAAATGCATGTTGAACATAAAGACCATTACCTCATGGGGCAAGGAGCTATTGGGCGGGTTCGTGCCGATATCTATGATAACCCTGAAATTGCTTATTCCAACGATGGCAATACTGTGGATTTAGAAAAAGAGATGGCCAAACAAGTCGAAAACTCGATCATCTACAATGCGGCCACGCAACTGATTAACAAGAAATTGGCAGCCTTAAAGTACGCTGCGACTGATGGAGGGCGATAATGGACTTCATGACAGGACTCAGAGTTTCTAGTAGTGGAATGACGGCGCAAAGACGCCGAATGAACGCGATTTCAAGTAACATCGCGAACATTAATACAACTCAGACTCCAGAAGGTGGTCCGTACCGGCGCAAGAGTGTGCAACTTGAAGCCATGCCGGACGCCAAATCCTTTGCCGATATGATGCTCACGAACCCGGAAAAAAATGTCAATCGTGTGCAAGTTGTGGATGTGGTTTCGGATCGGAAAGCCCCTCTATTAAAGTATGAACCGGATCATCCAGAGGCCGATGAAAATGGCTACGTGGCTTACCCGAATATCAATCTAATGGTCGAGATGGCTGACATGATTCAGGCCACACGCGCCTATGAGGCCAACGTTTCGTCATTAAACGCGACTAAAGATATGGCACTAAAAGCCCTGGAGATAGGTCGATAAAAGAAGAAATACTGACAGAACTATTGTAGAATAAAGAAAAGAGCGAGGTTAGCCATGGACGGCTTAACAATTTCAACAGCAAAAGATTTGCTAGAAACAGGGAAAACGTTTTCCGAACAACGGACTCAGCGTATTCAGCCTGGTAAAGCGGATGCCAGTGGCCCTTCTTTTGGGGACACACTGGAAACAGCCATCGATAAAGTCAATACATTACAAAAAACAGCAGACAAAGAAATGCAAGCGCTTGCTACAGGTGAGAAAACCAATATCTCAGAAGTCATGATTGCGGCAGAAAAAGCAGATATCGCACTGAAGTTGATGATGTCAGTGAGAAATAAAGTGATTGATGCCTATCAAGAAGTGATGAAGATGCAGGTTTAATAGAGGGGGCTCGAGTTGCAGGATTTTATTAATACATTCATGGCACAAATTAGGGACTTCTTTGGAGGCTTGACCCCCATTAAGCGAGTTTCCCTCATGGCAAGTGTGGGTGTTGGTTTGGCAGCAATGGCCACCATTATCACAATGAGCAGTGGCAGTGATTATGCCGTCCTTTTGCCGAATGTTCCCAACGAACAGATGGCGACCGTTCTGAATATACTCCGCAGTAAAAATATTCCCTTTCGTTTAAAAGACGACTCGGGAACCGTTCTTGTTCCAAAAACATACCTGCACTCCAGCCAAATGACGATCATGTCTGAAGTTGGCTCCGGTCGAATTGGTGGGGTTGGTCTTGAGCTTTTTGATAAAAGCGATTTAGGAGCTTCTACCTACGAACAAAAAATTAATTTCCAAAGAGCCCTTCAAGGTGAATTGGCGCGAGCGATCAATTCGCTGGATCCGGTTAATCGTACAAAAGTGATTTTGGCTTTGCCAAAAAAGAAGACGTTTTTTGACGAAGGAGCGAAACCCTCGGCCTCCGTGGTTGTAGAAATGCATACCGGACATAATTTAAACGAAGAGCAGGTGAGAGGTATTATTCACCTAGTGACCAATGCTGTCGAGGGTATGGAAGTGGGCAACGTCTCTGTTGTTGACTCAAGAGGTAAAGTCTTATCGAAGAAATACGACCCCTCTATTGCTGGTTCGGCTCAGTTGATGGATATCAAAAAGAAAGTGGACTCGCACTTTGAAGAGAGAATTGAATCGATCTTAGCTCGTGTTGTTGGCGAAGGTAAGGTGATCGCACGAGTTAACACCACATTGAACCCACAAAGAGTTTCAATGGTTAAAGAGGAAGTCGATCCTGATCGCACCGCCATTCGAAGTGTGCAAACCGAGGAAGAAACTTCCAACGGAAATCGAAGCAATCCGACGGGTGTTCCTGGAGCGCGGGCCAACATACCAGGCGCTGATGAAGCGGGACGGGTCAACTTTAATCAAGATGTGGCTCGTGAAGTTAAAACCACCAACTATGCGGTTCCTAAAACTGTTAAAAATATTGTTGAGAGTGCTGGTACAATTCAAAAAGTCAGTGTCGCCGTTATGGTCGACGGTGTGTATCAGAACATTACGGGTGAAGACGGTGCTGTTTCAAAACAGTGGAACCCTCGGGATGAAGAGGATTTGCAGCGATTTGAAACACTTATTAAGAATGTTATTGGTTTTGATCAGTCCAGAGGTGATTCTATAAGCATGGAGTCCTTCCAGTTTAAGGAAGAAAGTTTTGAGCAAGCCGATAAGCTTGTGAAAACTCTGCATCGAGAAAAACTTCTCCGTTTTATTGCCAGTTGGGCGCTTGCTGGATTTGGCTTAATTCTGATTTTCTTCTTGATGGTGAAACCCTTCGTTCGTTGGGTTACAGACAGCTTTCATGATTCCATTGAAGACATGTTGCCGAAAACGATCGAAGAGTTGGAAGAACTCCACGGAGTTGACTCAGCCCTTCCCGGTATGACCTCAGCGATGCCAATACTTGAAGAACCGGTGGATCCCGAGAAGGCAGAGAGTGAAATTCTGCGGGAGCGAATTATGGCTATCATGGATGAGGACGAAGAGAAAGCCTCAGGTGCCTTTAGCTTATGGCTGGTAAGGAGAGATTTCTAATGGCAAACGAACAGGCAATTAAACTACGAAAGATTTCGGATATCTCTTATGACAAGCTCCGTGGCTTCGAAAAAGCAGCCATTCTGGTTAACTATCTTGGGCCTGAAGCTTCGAAAAAGCTATTAGCAAAGATGGATGACGCCGACATTCGAAAACTTGTCGGTTTGATGCAAAAATTGCGTATTGTGCCAATTGAAGTCACCAAAAAGGTTCTAGAAGAATTCTATGACTTGATCAGTGAATCCGAAGACTACATCTTTTCAGACAAATCCGCTTCCAAAGAAACCATTATGGACGCCTTGGGTGAAGAGCGGGCGCGCAGTATTCTGGGTCACTTGAATGCGGCCACCAATTCGACTCGAAGTCTTGAAAGTTTGGAACTGGTTGATGCCAAGTCTTTGGCGAACTTTCTAATCAACGAACATCCGCAGACAGTCTCAGTGATCTTGGCTCACTTAGAGCCAGAGAAAAAAGGAGAAGTTCTGAAACGTCTTCCTGAAACTCTACAGGCCGAAGTTGTTCTGAGAATGGCCAATTTGGACCACGTCGCTCCAGAATTGATCACCGAAGTTGATCGTGTATTGAAAGACGAACTGGCGAATATCGGAACTGTGGAGCAATCGCAGCTTGGTGGTGTTCAAACAGTTGCTGAAATGCTTAACGTTATGGACAAAGGGGCTGAGAAAGCGATTATGTCTCGGGTTGAAGAGAAAGATCCTCTTCTGGCTGAAGAAATTCGTAAACTTATGTTCATTTTTGAAGACATCGTTAAAATTGACGATCGAGGAATTCAGGCTCTCCTTAAAGAGATTCAAAACGATAAACTATTGTTGGCTATGAAGACCGCGAACCAAGAAATTAAAGATAAGATCTTTAAAAATATTTCGAAACGGGCCGCCGATCTTCTGGCGGATGACTTGGCAACAATGGGACCAGCCCGTGTCTCCGATGTTGAATCGGCACAGATGGAAATCGTCAATGTTGCTCGTCGTTTAGAAGGTGAAGGTAAGATCATTATTGCTAGAGGTGGTGCAGAAGATGCCCTCGTCTAAGAATATTATATCCAAGGAAAGTGCCGATCACGTTGCGATCAACTACAAGCCAAAGACTATTGACTTGCAAATGAGCGAACAGGCTTTGGAGTATGTAAAAAACTACGAAACTCGTGGTGATTTTCGGGTTGATAAAGTGGTGGCCGAGTACGTCGGTATTGATGAAATCGAGAAAGAGAGTCAAAAAAAGGAAGTCGCGCAACAGGCTCTTGCTCTCAGTAAAGAGGTCCAAGAGAAGGCCTATCAAGAGGCCTATGCTTTGGGTAAAGAAGAAGGGCAGAAGTTGGCCTATGACGAGGAAAAGCAGCGAATCTCAAGCGAGATGGAAAAAATCAATGATCTCATAAAAGAGATCAAAACCGCTAAGTCCGATATTTTAAAGGACAATGAGAAGCAAATTGTTAATCTTTGTTTTTATATGGCGAAACGACTTTTGATGAAAGAAGTGGAAACCAACGAAGCCTATATTCAAACTCTTATTAAAAAATCCTTAGAAATGGCTCAAAGTGATGAAGAAGTCACAATACGTGTTTCGCCAGAGGACAAAATCTGGATTGATGAGCATCAAGAGACTATCTTTAGTGAACTGAACCTCGACGCTTCAACGCGTATTGAAGAGGACGTGCAGATGGTTCGTGGTGGAGTGATCATTGAAACCAATTACGGTGTGATCGATGCCTCTCTTGAACAAAGATTAGAGAAATTAGAGACAATAATAAAGAATCAGAGCTAGGGGGAGTATGGGTGTTATCGATTTTGAGCGCTACATTCAAACTCTAGAAAGGCGAGTTCTGGTTAAAGACATTGGTAAAGTGACGGATGTTGTTGGCCACATGATTGAAGCTTTTCTGCCAGGTGCAAAACTGGGAAGTATTTGCGAGATCGCAGCGCCGGGACGTCCATCTGTATTGACTGAAGTCATAGGTTTTCAAGATAAAAAAGTTCTAATGATGCCTTTGACCGATCTTTCAGCGATCGGTTTTGGTAGTCGTATTGAACTTCTTCGAACCACGGCCAGTGTCGGAGTGGGAGACTCCCTTCTGGGACGGGTTATCGATGGTTTGGGCGAGCCGATCGACGGCAAGGGGGATTTGGGGTTAACCAAAGAAGCCTATTTGTATAAAAATACAGTCAACCCATTGCAAAGAAAGCCCATAGATTCTCACTTGGATTTGGGCGTGAAATCAATCAACTCCTTTTTAACTGTTGGCAAAGGGCAGCGTGTGGGAATCATGGCTGGCTCTGGAGTGGGAAAATCGGTGCTGATGGGAATGATGTCTCGTCAGACCAAATCAGACGTTAATGTGATTGCCTTGATAGGTGAACGGGGCCGAGAGGTTCGTGAGTTTATTGAGAATGTTTTAGGCGAAGAGGGATTAAAAAAATCAGTAATAGTTGCGGTAACAAGCGACCAGAGTCCGTTGTTAAGAATGCGCGGAGCTTTTGTTGCGACAGCCATCGCTGAGCACTTTTCCGATCAAGGCCAAGATGTGATGCTTATGATGGACTCATTGACTCGCTTTGCAATGGCGCAAAGAGAAATTGGCTTGAATGCGGGTGAGCCGGTAACGACCAAAGGTTACACTCCAAGTGTTTTTGGGCTTTTACCGAAGCTCCTGGAGCGAGCCGGTCATTTCGATAATGGTGGTTCGATTACTGGTCTGTATACCGTGTTGGTCGAAGGTGATGACATGGACGATCCAATCGCCGATTCGGTTCGATCGATCGTAGATGGTCATATTGTTTTAGATCGTCGATTAGCACAGAAAGGGCATTTTCCAGCCATTGATGTTTTACAGTCGGCCAGCCGGGTGATGCCAAGTATCATCACTCAGGAACATGCCTCTGTAGTCCGAACCGCACGAGCGGCTTTGGCTTTATATCGTGAAAATGAAGATCTGATTCGTATAGGGGCCTATCAACAGGGCACAGACTATGAGTTGGATCAGGCTATTGCCATGAATCGTCAGTTAGAAAAGTTTTTACAGCAAGAAGTGTCTGAAGAATGGAATTTTGAGCAGGCGCTTAATGAGTTGAAAGCAGTGAGCATGGACTATGAAGAAGTTTAAGTACCGTGCCGAGTCGTATTTAAAATTTGTTCGATTCAAACGGGAAGAGGCTTTACGTGAGCTCAAGAAAGCCCAGGCCTATCGCGACAACCTCGTTGAAAAATATTACAGGATGGAAGAACAGATGAAACAGGCCTTTCAATTCAATAGCGAGATCGGTAAAGAGGGTAGGGATATTCATAGGGTTAATGACAGCAACCAGTTTATCCAAATGCTTAAGATCAATATGCAAAACCTCTCGCAACAAATTCAACATGCGGAAGAGCAGTTTCAAGACAAACGGCAAAGTTTACTTGAGGCGCAACTGAAGGTTCGCAAAATCGAGCTTCACAAAGAGTCTGAAATCGAAAAATTTAAGAAAGAGTATCGTAAGAAAGCCCAGAAGCTGACTGATGAAATCAATGGGACTCGAAAGAGAGGACGAGATGCAGAATCCTTATAATCGTTATCAAAAAAATCAATCCACGGAGACGCCGAAGAGAAAACCAAGAAACCAAAAGGTTCGGGTACAGAAAAAGAAATCATCCCCTGGTGGAGGCAAACCAAAGTCTTCGAAAGACAGCGTTTTCTCAATGATCTGGGTTGTCGGTTCTTTGGCAGGTCTGGGTATTTCTTATTATGCTTTTGCTTACACCGATGATCTTTTGGACATTGTCAGCCGTATTCAGGTCGGAGTTTCACGCTCTCTGGCCGCTGACGAGGAAAAATCTGCCTCTCAGAGCGGAAAAAAAGATCAAGAATCACTGAAATTACCGGCCGGTTCAATCTCTGAACCAAAGACCGATGCCGATCATTTGACGATGGAAAACACCAATGTTTACAAGGCTTTAAAAGAGAAGCGTCGAGAGCTTGAGAAAAAAGAACGGCGTTTGGCACAGTTGGAAGAAGAGTTGCATAAACAAAAGGAAGAAATTGAAAAGCAGTTAAAAGACATGCAAGAGATGCGAAGAAATATTTCTTCAAAGCTAGACAAGAAAGTGGCTGCCGATCAAGAGAGTGTAGAAAAACTAGTAGGAGTTTACTCAAGTATGAAACCAAAGAACGCAGCAGTCATTTTATCGCAAATTGATGAGGAGTTGGCTGTAAAGGTTTTGGGGCAAATGAAAAAGCAAAGTGCGGCGGCGATCTTAAATCACGTTGCACCTAAGAAAGCCCAATACTTGTCAGAAAAATTCACCGGGTTAAAGAAGTAGGAGAAGGCAGAGTGATTGTTCAGGGAGGAAATTCTTATTTAGGTCGTCAGGGGAGCCGGGATCAGTCCTGGAAAGCTGATAAAGGACCTGATAACTTCCAAGACTTATTGGTAGGAGCCAAGCGCGATAAAGATGCGACCAGAAAGTCTGAAACGAAGCCTCGTGACAATAGAAAAGATGAGAGAGAAGCCTACGACGCCAATCAACAGGCCGCCAAGCCGGCTGAGCGTCCCGTTCGCAAGAAAAGTGAACAGACTCAAGAGCCTCGGCAAGTCCGTCGAGCCGAGCATGCCGAGAAAAAACAGTCTCAGTCTTCCGAAAGAGTTCAATCTCAGTCTGTTCAAGGAAGCGGTAAAAAAATAAATCAAGAAAATGATCAAGGCACGCAATTGGTCGATTCGTTAAACCTATCGGGAAGCGAAAAAAATACTTTAGGAAAAAATCAAAAAGTTTTAGAAAATCCGACTGAGAGTTTTGAAAACATGATGGCTGAAATGAAAATGCAAGCGGCCGCTCAAAAGTCTCAAGAGGGTTTAGCCAACGTAAAGAGTTCCAATTTAGGTAATGCCATGCAAACCAAAATTGGTGCTCAAACCTCGTCAAAAGAAGGCGGGTTAAAGCTTGGTGCTGAGTTCGATTTGTCTCAAGGTGGAGAGAGTCTTTCTCTTAACGGAGCTCAGTCTGCTGATGGATTAAAAGCTTTAAGCCAAGAGGGTGGAGAGGCCACCTCCGACCAATCAACAACAAATCTTGAATCCATGTTCAATCAGTATCTGGAGCAGGATCCGCAGGTGGCTGCTGACGAAAGTGTGACTTTTGCCGACTCAGTCAAACAGGCCGAATCTGGAAAAGGTGAAAAAATTGAAAACATGCAGTCTATCATTAAACAGGCTCGCGCCTTTGTTGACGATGGTGGCGGTACAATGGAGATCCATCTACAGCCCGAAGGACTTGGTAAAGTTCACTTGAAAGTGGCTGTACAAGACGGACAGGTGAACGTTGAAATGTTGGCCGACAATATGAATGCAAAAAGAGCTCTTGAAGAGGGGCTTCTTGACATCAGAAATGCTTTAGAAGGCCAAAAGTTGGCTGTTGAGACATTGAAAGTTGAAATGACACCCGATTATCAAAAAGATTTTACGGACCTGGCAAACCATATGCAAGAGCAAGCCAATCGAGACTTTGCCGAGCAGTTTTTAGGACAGTTTCGTCAGGAAAGAGAAGAGAAGTTTGGAGGTATGTTTGATGCCTTCAGGAACTTTCAACCCGGCCCGAGTGAACCGGAATTAACTTTGAATCGAAATCCTTATACCGAAAATGGTAAGGGTCGTTCGGTCAACTTGGTGGCGTAGGCGTAAAGGAATAGAGTTATGAACCAGAAAATTACAGGCAATGCTTTTCCAAATAGAGATCTCAATGTCCGTCGCAAGGACTCGGGGATCAAGACCACTGACCCTCTTAAAATGAAAGAGGAGTTTGGTGGTAAAAATCTTAAGGATATTCTGAACTCGGTGGCTGATCCCAATTACAAAAACAATCCGAGGAAAGTCAAAGGTGTTGGAAATGCCGAACTTGGTAAAGATGCCTTCTTTAAACTGATGTTAACCCAGTTGAAACAACAGGATCCGACCAACCCACTGAAGTCGCACGAGATGGCAGCCCAGTTGGCTCAGTTCTCATCGGTTGAGCAATTGACCAATATGAATCAAACTTTGACGAAGATGAGTGAAAAAGGTGGAGAGAATCAACAGTTTGAGGTTCTTAATCTTATCGGAAAAAATGTCAGTGGAGATTCTGGACAGATTGATCGTCACAAAGGTGATACCGAGCACGCTATCGAATTTAAATTAGCGAGTCCGGCAGAGAAAGCGACCATTACTATAAAAGATGAAAAAGGTTTAGCTATTAAAACCTATGATCTGAAAGACTTGAAAAAAGGTAAGAATCAGTTGATTTGGAATGGTCTTCACTCGGATGGCAATAACGCGCGAGTCGGACAGTACACCGCTCATATTGAAGCTCTTTCAAAAGGCAAGAAGGTTGCTGCCTCCACAAAATTCAGTGGAATTGTTGATGGTGTGAAATTCACGCCAAAAGGACCAGTATTACAGATTGGTGGAAAAACTCTAAACTTGCGAGACATTAAAGAGATTGCGGTACCCAGTGCGCCGTCTCCTCAGAAAAATGCGGCTCGTGTTTTGAAGCCAGATCAAAAAGTCTCTGAAGGGGCCTATCACAAAGAGGCGGCCGCGGAGAATTTAAATTCAATTAAAATGGATAGAGAATTAAGAGAAAAATTAACAGGTGGAGTGAAGGCTCCGACTGCTAAAAAAATATAGTGTTCGAAAAGTTGCTATTGCTATAGGGGGATAAAATGGCAGTGCTTACATCAATGTATTCGAGTGTGACAGGTTTGAAGTCACACGGACAAGGTCTTAGTGTTGTTGCAGACAACATTGCCAACGCTTCGACAAATGGATTTAAATCCAGCCGAGCCGAATTTCAGGATTTACTTTCTCGGAGTTTGAAAGGCGCTTATGGCGGAAACCAAATTGGTCGTGGTGCGAAGTTAGGTGCCGTTAACCCAATCCTTGTACAGGGTAACGTCGACAACACTGAGCGTGTGACCGATCTTGCCATCAACGGTAAAGGCTTTTTTGTGGTCGATGGTTATGATGGTCGTGCTTACACAAGAAACGGTGAGTTCCACTTTGATAAAGAAGGGTACCTTGTCACCAGCGACAATTATAAAGTTAAGGGTTTTGAAGCTGAACCCAACGGTGAAATTAGTAACAAGCTAGAAGATATACGTTTGCCCAATGCTCTGGTTAACGCCAAACCTTCGCGCACTGTACGTCTTGATCTAAACTTGGATTCACGAGTTCCAAAAGGTCGTGTCTTCAATCCGCAAGAGCCCTATGATTCGGCCGACTTCACAACAGGTGTTGAAGTTTATGACTCTCAGGGAGCCAAGCACTTGGTAACAGTGGCCTTTAATCATGTGGCCGACGGTGTTTGGGAGTACCATGGCATGGCCAACGGATCAGAAGTTCAAGGAGGAACTCCGGGGCAGTTTTCACAAGTGATTCATGGTCGTTTGACCTTCACTCCGCAAGGCTTGTTAAACACTGAAGAGGTTCTTTCGAAGAACTTCAGCTTTAATAACGGAGCTTTAGCCAACCAAGACATCACCTTGGATTTTGGAGAGTCGATTATTACCGATGGTGGGACAGGTTTGAAAGCCACAAAACAATATGGTGCCAAATCCGATCTGATCTCATGGTCACAGGATGGTGCGGCTGCTGGTCGATTGACAGGAATGTCTTTTGATGACACCGGTGTTTTAACGGCTCTTTATTCCAACGGTGAAACCCGAGACATGTTCCAAATTGCATTGGCCAAGTTCCAAAGCCCAGAAGGACTGTTCAAATCTGGCGCCAACAAACTTCGTGAGTCGAGAGAGTCCGGAGCGGCAGCCCTTGGAAAACCCGCTAACGGTGGTCGTGGACAGGTTTTTGCCAAGTCGATTGAGCGTTCAACGACGGATATCGCTAAAGAATTTGTTAATATGATTCAATACCAACGAAACTTCCAGGCCAACGCCAAAGGAATTTCAACGGCTGATGAAATGTTAGCAGAAGTGATAAACATGAAACGATAATAGACAAGTGACCTTGTTGCTGTGAAGTGACGAGGTCGTTTTTTAAACCAATTTAGCAATTTTTAAAAGCTCCCTAGAGCTTAAAACGAATACCATTGATTAAAATGCCAAACCTGAAGAATACGCAGCCCGTTCCAATAGCGGGCTGTTTTTTTTTATCTCTTTTTCTTCGGTGGATTTTGCAGCAAGGTGCCGGTTTTGACTCGCTCCATGTATTCATCCAGTTCTTTTTTCACTCGTGGCACAAGGAAATAGACGCCAAGGATGTTGGGGAACGCCATACCTAAAATCATCAGATCACCAAATTCTAGAACATTGGTAGAGGTGGTGATGGCTCCAAGGAAGATGACGACACAAAGAATGATTTTGTAAACCGCTGAGTATTTTTCAGAAAAGATATAAGTGAAGCAACGCTCTCCATAGTAAGACCAAGAAATAATCGTGGAGAAAGCAAAGAGCACAACACTGAGTGAGAGGACATAAGGAAACCAGGGAATCACTTCGCCCATGGCTCGCGAGGTCAAGGCCGCACCTTGGTTGCCATTGATAAGATCCGCGTAAATAGGATCGTTGTAGGCACCCGTGATGACGATCACTAGAGCTGTCATTGTACAGATTAAAACTGTGTCAATGAATGGCTCAAGCAAGGCGACAATGCCCTCTTGGATGGGAAACTCTGATTTGGCCGCCGAGTGAGCGATGGCGGCGGAGCCAACTCCAGCTTCATTAGAGAAGGCGGCACGACGGAAACCAGTGATTAACACACCAATGAATCCACCATATCCGGCCTCAGGACTGAAGGCGCTGCTGATGATTTCTCCAAAGGCTTGTGGGACAAGGGCATAGTTAACCATCAAAATATAGAGACAAGCGACAACATAGATGCCGCACATAAGGGGGACAATCTTTTCTGCCACACCGGCAATCCGTTTGATTCCACCAATGATAACGATTCCGACAAGAATGGCCATGATAAGACCAAACAACCAACGATGAGTATCAAGGTAAGGAAAGGTTTCAGAAATAGCGTGCAGGGCTTGGTTGACCTGAAACGAACCACCGCCGCCAAAAGATCCGCCGATTGTTAATGCGCAAAACAGTAAGGCTAAGACTTTTCCAAGCTTCGGCCAGCCTTTTTCACGAAGTCCAGCCGAGAGGTACTCCATCGGACCACCCATGATGTGTCCATCGGTGCGTTTTTCTCGATAGATCATCGCCAGTGAACATTCGGTAAACTTAGAACTCATTCCAAGGAGGCCGGCGACAACCATCCAAAATGTGGCTCCGGGTCCCCCAATAGAGATGGCGATGGCCACGCCGGCAATGTTGCCGAGTCCGACAGTGGCGGAGAGAGCCGTTGTCAGAGCTTCAAAGTGAGAGACTTCTCCTTCGGACTCCTCACGATCGTATTTTCCACGAACAATGTCGATGGCGTGTTTGAAAGCTCGAATATTGATGAAGCGAAAATAAAGAGTGAAGAAAATAGCACCACAAGCCAACCATAAAACAGTGAGCGGCAGGCTGTAGGAATCTGTGAAAAACAAAACATCAAAAAAGAAAACGGAGGCAATGATATGATTGAAAACGCCGAATATCTCGTTGATCGATTCGCTAAAGGTTGATGCCACTGGTGTAAAAAAGGTACCCATCTTAACTATCTCCGCTATCATGATTTCCCCTCAATCAATTGAATGGGGCTTAAACTAGCGGAGAGCAAGGGGTCTGTCAGGGCCCGTCGCCTCTAACGTGTAGTGTCACCATGTCTTTGCTGGGGGTGTTGCCCCCTTTCTCCTCTGTTTAGAGAATAATTTATGTTTAAAACTCTGGTCGTCCTCATTTTTTAACCATTTGCTGTGCTCTTGGGGCCAAGGTTAACGCCACTATTGCTGAAGATCTGGCAAGGAGGCGCCCGATGGGTCAAATTTCTCCCTTTACCAGTGCTCGTTTGCATTTCTTTCGATTCAAAAATGCCGACGGGCAGGCCATTGGCACTCTGCAGATCACCGCTTTTTTCAAGAACCGCGAGGGACCTTGGAAGCAGCCGAAATTTCCTCTTGAGCCAGCAGGACCTCATAACCGCACGATCATCTCGACTCGAACCAAGGTGGATTTTAGTGCCTCCCTTTCTACAGGAGACTCCATAGTTGGAGACAATTATATTCCCTCCGCTGAGGAAGCACAGACATTCAAAAATATAGTGAAGGATCTAGAGAAAAATAATGGATTGGAAGATACGAAGGATCAAAAAGTGATCGATGTTGAGGATTCTGGGTTCACCAAAAAATTTGCATCCTATTTGCAGACCCATCACCATTGGACGTTACAATCTTTATAAAAAAAAAGCGGGATTTAAATCCCGCTTTTTTATCTAAATGATTTGATGGATCGAAGTCTATTCGATTTTTCAAATCTTTTTAGAAGCTCAAATTACTTAAGCATTGATTTGAACTCAGATCCAGGACGGAACTTGGGGTACCAAGCCGCAGGGATTTTGATTTCTTTACCAGTTTGAGGGTTTCTTCCTTTTCTGGCTTTTCTTTTTTGCTTGGTGAAAGTTCCGAATCCAACCAACTTCACTTCGTCACCTTTTTTAACTGAACGACGAATGATGTCGATAGTCGCGTCTAATACACGCTCAGTGTGGGCTTTTGTTGAATCTGTTGTAGTTGCAACCTTCTCGATAAGCTCGGCTTTGTTCATTGCTTCTCCTTGTTGTTGTTGTGTTTGCTGTAATTGTGCTTACTTTGAAATTGAATCCTACAGAAAAAAGCCGGTCAAGGCAAAAAGCCTGAAAAATAAGGGTTTTTACAAAAAAAAGGCTAAAAGGGAACGGTTGATCGTGATTATTGTTTCACAAATTGGGTTGCAAACAAAAAAATGTTTTCTTTTTAAGCAAAAGCCAGAAAATGAAAAAGGCACAAACCCTTGCGGGATGTGCCCTTCCAGTGAGGTATCTTTATTGCCGATAGTAAACCGAATCAGTTGCGGAATTCACCGATTAAGCGGCCGCCTGTAGTACCGAGTCGAACTCGCCCATTGGCGTTTTGTAGTAGCAAAGTGTCCTCACGGTTTACAAAACGATTGGATCTTTCGTAATAAAAAATTTCCTGATCGTCGCCACCATCAATATTACTATCAATTGTCATTTCTATGGCGTCAGCGCGACCATCTTCGTAGCGCACACGAATGCGAGCGTTGTATTCACTGCGGATATCTTCGTAGTCGTTGACTGTACCAAAAACATCCAGGTCTTCTGTTGTACACTCAATATCAACATCTTCGATTCCGAAAAGGTTGGCGACGGCCTCAGTTAAGAAGGCTTGAGTTCCGCAAACAAGAACGCCAGCTGCGGGCTCTAATATTTGTCCAAGAACGCTGTTAAAAACATCATTACCACCAAATCCGATATCGTTTCCAGAAACATGGCCGAAGGCTTGTAAGTAAAGATCTTCATCAACGATGCGAAAGCGACCGTTGTAGGTTCTTGTGCAATCTTCACATGATCTTTCATCCCAGCTTTGGGGAACTTCGTTGGCGTCGGCTGTGGCTCCTCCACCGTTGTTTTTATCACCACATGCTGTGATCATAACCCCAACGATAAAGACGAGTAGTCCTAGCGTTAGATTTTTCTTTGTCATTATGTACCTCACTTATATTTAAGTTTATCTATCGTACAATTAATATTCACAGAGTGTGCCAAAATGGCACATAAAAAGCGCAATGATATCAGTTGTTTACGAAATTGAATTGAGGGCCATTGGACTGAAAACGTAATTTGTCACCCGGGGTGTAAAAATTATTGGGATTTTTAAGCGCTGGTGCATGGTCGTTTTTGCGTGAAACCACAAGATCTTTTAAGATGCCATTGTTCGACAGCCAATACCAAGGATCTCACGGCCCTATCGGCTGCTTTGCAAAGTCTGTTGGGTGTGAAGCAGAACCCTACAGCCTCGAGGTGTCGTGTTTCAAAGGAGCTTGCAGTGATAAAATCAAGAGACATGATTCCCGAATACATACCGCAGAATCCAAAGCTCATCATTCTTGGGACAATGTGCTCGGTGAACGCCAGAGAAATCGACGGTGCAGTGAAAAAGGCGCCGCCGTTTTTTTATCACGACAACCGCAATCGATTCTGGAAAATCTTGCAGTACCTGTTTGAGGAAATAGACAACCCGCCTTTCCTATCCGTCGCTGAAAAGAAAGCCTATCTTGAAAAGTGGGGCGTTGCTATTGGTAACGTAGTCGACACAATGGAGCTAAAGATGAGCGACTCTCAAGATGCTTCCGATGAAATTATTTATTCAGCATTTAAAAAAAACCGCGTACAAACCAAGAAGGTGAGGCCCGCTTTCCGCAAGCTCCTGCAAACCAGGCCTTTGTTCTTTACCTGTAAACGCAAACCGAAATTGGATCTTTTGTTGCTGGACTATTTGAAAAAAAACAAAGTGGCACCCAGCCGCCTTGAAGAGATTCTGTTTCTTCACACTCCGACTCGTAAAGCCCACGCGACCTTGGCTGAAATATGGCGGGATGATCTTTTAGGCGCGCTTTAATTTTTTAAGTAAGGGCATGAAAGCCGCTGCCACAAGGCCAGTGACTAAAGCTGGGGCATAATGCAAAAGGAGACCGTGTTTGGGAATGTAAAGGCAGGCCACTTGCATCACGGCTCCAGGGATGAAGCCCGACACAAAACCCATTATAAAGTATTGCCAAATTTTTAAAGGGAAGTTGGCTTTTTGTACAAAGTAAAACAAAATGCCGATGCCCACGATTCCGTAAAAGAAAACCTCTTCCACGCAGTAGCGGCGGGCGCCAACAATTGATGATGGCGGCGAAGCCGATCCAAACGCAAAAAATTGGCTAAGACCCCAGGCGACAAGCGCAAGGCCCGTTAACACCAACAGGCCTTTTGGAAGAGTTCGTCCGGGGACCATGAAATTAAAAATTGAGTAAATGAGAAAGTTAAAAAGTAAAAAAGCTGAAATCAGTTCAATAGCAAAGCGTGAGTGTTCAACCACTTGGTCCCAAAAATGGGGGCGAAAGGATTGATAGGCCAGCATTCCAACAACAGTGACCAAGAAAAAGAGGGTGCCCCAAAAAGCACTGCGCGCTAACGGATGCCAGTGTCGCCCCGGCTTCAGATCGTTGGCCAATTCCTCAATGAAAAGGTTGGTTGATTGGTTCAATTCAAAAACTCCCTACTGCGGGTCACCTGCGCCCGGACTTTGGCAAAGGCCCTGGAAATTCGCTTTCTCAGAGCGGCTTCGCTGATACCTTCTTTTTTAGCGGCCTCACTGTATGACAAACCCTCAATATGAGTCATCTCCAAAGCCCGTCTCAACTTCGAAGGAAGGGCTCCTAAGACCTCAGAGGCCTCTCTTTTTGAGGTCGCTGCTTCCTTATTCGTTGAGTTCGTGGAAATTGTGACTTCGGCTCCGTCATTTTCGATCAAATGTTCTCTATTGCGCTCTAATTTTCTGAAATGGTCGGCCAGCTTGTAGCGGATGATGGCCGAGATCCAGGGCTTGATCGGTTGGTCGGGTTGGTAGGACTGCAAGTTTTTATGGATGCCCATTAGGCATTCCTGGGCCAGATCCTCTTGGTCGACAATGGACCCCAGTTTGCGGCGAAGGGCGCCATGGATATAAGGACTCAATTTTTTTAAAAAGAGAGCGTAGGCCTTTTTATCACCTTTCTGGGAAAGGATTGCTAAGTCACGCAATTCATCAGCGCTGTCTATGCCTTGAGAGATAAATTCACCATCCTTTAAGAACGTCATTAATATAGCGAGTTTTCACAGGATGAAAAACCTCTAAATAAAAACTTTTGTCACATCTTGAGACTTTCATCGAATAAAGGAGTAACACATTAACCGTAAGGGGGAGAAATGAAGAAGCTATTACTTTTAACGATATTGGTATTCACAGGAAGCATAGCCATGGGGGCTAAAAACAATCACCAGTACAAAATCACGATGACTAACGTTACCAAGGGTCAGCCACTCACGCCTGCTGTTGTCGCTGTCCATGGTGCAAGTTTTAAAATGTTCAAACTGGGGGAAGAGGCCAGTGAGGGTCTTAAGTTGTTGGCCGAAGATGGTGTGACCGCCGACCTTGTGAACGAAATGGCAAATCATCCTGCGGTTCAAGCTACGGCCACTGGATCTGGCGTGATCCTTCCAGGACAGAGCACTGAAATATTAGTGAACTCAGCAAAGCCCGGGTATATATCGATTGCGACCATGCTAGCGAGAACCAATGACGCTTTTGCTGCCGGCCGATTCTTGCGAGCTCCATCGAAAAAAGGTCACAAAGTGGCTTATCACCTTGCCGTTTACGATTCTGGCTCGGAGATCAATTCGGAGTCTTGTGCCGATATCCCGGCGCCTCCGTGCGACAGTCACAATGTGGGTCCAGAGGGTGAAGGTTTTGTGCATTCGCATCCAGGAGTGTATGGCATTGCTGACCTGCAGATTCTAAGAGACACATTTGGAAAAGCCGCAGCGAAAGTTGTTATAGAAAAACTATAAATCAAAAACATTCATTGTTTCCGGTTCGGCCAGGCTCAATAGAGTCTGGCTTTTTTTATCCAAAGATCCGAGAGCTGAACGCGGAGCTATGGCTTCAAAACATTGTGCTTAAGGTTGAACTTGGACTTTGAGCTTGAGCGTTGAACTTGAGCGTTGAACTTGAGCGTTGAACTTGAGCGTTGAACTTGAGC
>CAZPOV010000004.1:124382-166298 GCA_964588335.1 uncultured Pseudobdellovibrionaceae bacterium
AGCGTTGAACTTGAGCGTTGAACTTGAGCGTTGAACTTGAGCGTTGAACTTGAGCGTTGAACTTGAGCTTTGAACTTGAGCTTTGAACATGAACTTTGAACATGAACTTTGAACATGAACTTTGAACATGAGCTTTGAACTTCAGCACTGAACTTCAGCTTTGAACTTCAGCTTTGAACTTCAGCTCTGAACTTCAGCTCTGAACTTCAGCTCTGAACTTCAGCTCTGAACCGAGAGCTTGAATCTACGGTTCGAAATGGTCGACAATTTTTTCCATCTGTCGATTCGTATAAGGTTTTTCCGAAGCATAGACGTAAAAGAAATGGATGGTGTCGCCCACCAAGCGTCCTACGATGCGAATCTTGCCATGACGTCGGATAATCTTAATGTCTCGCATTTCTGGATGAATGCTCGGAAAGCGTCGAAGGCCCGATTCTTTTTTGATGGCTACATAAGACTTTGTTAGAGCCGCCAAGTAACGAGCTCCCAAAAGAGGATTGGCTGAAAAGTGGGATATCACGTCGGCCGTGAAGGCCACTTTAGTATAGTCCACACCCTCTAAATTATACGTTTTGGCAGGGATTAACCGTTGCCATCGATTGTTCAAATCATAAAAATCTTCAATCGAGTCTCGTCTTCGCTGAGTGGCGATCTCTTCACGCACGCGATCGATTTGCATCTCAATTCTAAAAACCTCTTGGCTGCGTCGATCCAAGTTCCGTTCAAAGTCACGAACTTCAAGCGAGTTGAGAGTTTCTCGCCAAGCTTCAGTTTCTGGTTCGCGCTCTGGGTGGCGTCGGGCGATTGTTCCCAGTGTCTCTAAGGCCTCCTCAATCCGAGCGTTAAGAGCATCACTGCGATCAAGGTAGTCTGACATTTTCTCTTCAACAATAACTCGCGCTGTCTCGGCGCCCTCAATCAACTGCCGCAATTGAATATAGGAGTGGTAATCAAAAAAACCAGACTGAAGTTTTCGAGTATAAATAAACGGAATATGGCCATAGACCTCTTCAGCCGCTCTCATTAACAGAAGAGCATTCATACGATGCTGCTGGCGTCGCGCGCCTTCGCCATGGTTGGAGAGAGCATTTTTAAGAATTAATAAATCGTTGAGATAGGCCTCTTGTTGGGCGGCCGGCAGGCGCAATTGAATAACAAGCCCTTGAACCTCTTCATAGCTGCTATTGCGTTGAAAGAAACTGCGATCTTGGGCCGTGAACGGGCGAGCGTGGGGGTCTTTGAAAAAATGTGTGACCAGATCCTGTTCAACATGACCGACATTACGTACCGACTTTTGCACAACAAATTCTTGAATTCTCTCTAAGAAAGCGGAGTATTCATTTTCATTTACTTGGACTTTTTCTTCCAGCTCTTTGCGAGTCTTCACACCAAATAGATCAAACAGGTCTTCTTGTTTCAGTAAATTGTATTCGCGCCCCAACGCTTGCGAGACAACAAGACTGTACATTTTAAGGACTTCGACAAGTCCGACTTTGCCTTGATAAGAGGATTTATTTTTCTTTGCCAAACCGAGAAGCTGCGCTAGGGGAGCTTTGGCTTTAAAGATGTCTCTGTATTGATTATAAAGTTGTTCTGCACGTGCGACATTCTCTTGGGTTTCAAGAGTTCTCGAGTGAAAGGCTTGTTTCATTATCAGCGACCATAATCGGGTAATGGCCGATGTGTGATCACCCTCAAAGTACCTTAACGACTTGAAAGAGGAGTCGGCGCGACCGAACTCAAGAACTTCTTGTTTGCTGGCTCGAAAGCTTTGCTGAGAAAGGGCTTCAAGTGCAATCTCCACGCCATCGAGGATCTCATTAAGGCGTGCTGGAGAAGGGGCTGGTTTCTGGTAGATCTCTTGGCATCGCGACTGCCCTAAGGCGTGAAACCCCGGTAGGCTCAATAAAAATACAATAGATATCAACTTCATCACTCGTCGCATGTCCCTCAACGAGTGGATACTACCGAATCCTTGCTAAAATTTGCATGGCTTCCAACGGACCTGGAATATTTTACTCAATCAGCGGGTAAAATGGGAACAGGCTCGGCCTGTTTCGATTTCAGTGCGAATGGAATCAATAGTGGTGCCTTTCACGGTTCAAAATGGGAAAAACGGCAGAGCGAGGTGAATTCCTGTATGTCTTATTTTATAATAAAGGCTCTAAGTGTTTGTGGGGGACATGAGATATCTCTTTATTATTACTACATTTCTAGTGACCATTTACGCGTTTCAGAACTGCTCCGACTTTAAGGCTACAGGTGGTGCTGGGGGTTTTCCCAGTGAGACGCCAGTAGAAGAGCGCTTGGTCAGGGATCAATCGGGGGCCCAGGTTGTGGAGTTGGGACAACCTTTGGATCTGCAAGTGGACATAAATCCTAAACTTTTTGTCAATGGAAGCCTGCAGTGGCAGTTTCAAGGACTGGGTGAAGCAGGGTATGCAGACCTTAATAATGAAACCTCAGCCAATCTCACCATCGAAAGTTTCGGCTTCAATGATCAGGGCTTATACAAATTGGTCATTCGCACGGGTCAGGATGTCTCTGAGAGTTTGCCGATCAGTGTTCAGGTGAGAGGACAAAACAACACCTGCGATGCCGCTGACCTCGATATGGCATGGCCTCTTCAGGGACCTCGCAATCAAACTTGGTTTATTAACTTTTTCAAAGACGTTAATCGTCAGCCGAATCAGCTTGAAGACTTTTCCGGTGACCAAAACCAATTGGCGCAGACCTATGATCAACATCGGGGTATCGATATCTCATTGCAAAATTTTTCGGTTATGGATCAAAACATTCCGATTTTTGCGGCTCAAGGCGGTGTGGTCCAAGTTCTTGATGACGGACACCCAGATCGGCAGACCATGCGCGGAGACAGACCCGCTAACTATATTGTTATCCGACATGCCAATGGTTACTCCACCGGCTACTTTCACCTAAAGGCCAATTCGATCACTCATGCGGTGGGAGACGTGGTGGCAAAAGGAGAGCAGATTGGCTTGGTCGGAAGTTCAGGGGACTCGGCAGATCCTCATCTGCATTTTGAAACTCGCAACTGTGCCGGTCTCTCGGTGGACCATATGCTGGAAGAATTGCTGACCAGTCCGGTGGCAAAACAAAGAACACCAGCATTTATTGGAACTTTTTTACGACTTAATACTCCATTTCAAAATCGCGAAGATGTTTTGCAAACCTCGGGGACGTCGATCACCTCGGCCCAATCCGGCCAGACGGTTTACTACACCAATACCTATTCAAACATTGAAAGTGGCGATGTTATGACAGAGAGGTTTTACAACCCAGCGGGGGGATTGGCTTTTGAAAATTCATTAACGGCGAGCGCGAACCTGGGAATCGCTGGCCGCTATGATACGTGGAGTAGTTTTTTCTTAAACACCCGAGGCAATTGGACGATTCGATATTTCGTCAACGATCAAGAAGTCCACTCCCTAACCTTCCGAATCCCCTAAAAGGTGCCAGGCACCTTCCGGGTATACGCTGCGACATAAAAAAGCCGAGAGGATCTCTCGGCTTCCGTAAGGTGCCTGGCACCTTTTGGGTATACGCTGCGGCATCTGCCACTTTATTTTGAAAGATACTCACCCAAGTCTTTTT
This sequence comes from uncultured Pseudobdellovibrionaceae bacterium, assembly GCA_964588335.1. Classification (GTDB taxonomy): domain Bacteria; phylum Bdellovibrionota; class Bdellovibrionia; order Bdellovibrionales; family JAGQZY01; genus JAGQZY01. The sequence goes on from CAZPOV010000004.1 coordinate 127,998, forward strand.
GAGTCTTGTTGAGACCTTGATCACCTTTTTGCCAGTTGGCCGGACAAACGGTGCCGTTTTCTTCAAAAGACTGAAGAGCATCAACAATGCGAAGAGCTTCACCCACGTTACGGCCAACAGGCTCGTCGGTAACGATCTGAGCACGAACCACACCTTCTTTATCAATAACGAAAAGTCCGCGATAAGAAACATTGGGTGGAGTGTAAGATTTGTCTTCGTTGTCAAATGTTCCAGCAAGAACACCGTACTGACGAGCAATGTTTCCGCCGACATCAGCCAGCAAAGGATACTCAACGCCTTCGATGCCACCTTTATTGTTCGGTGTACCCGTCCAAGCGGCATGGGTGAACTGACTGTCCACGCTGCAACCAAGAACTTCGGTGTTACGATCTTTAAATTCTTTCAGTTGGGCTTGAAAAGCCATCAACTCGGTGGGGCAAACAAAGGTGAAATCAAGAGGGTAGAAAAACATAACAACATATTTTCCTTTAAAGTCAGAAAGACTCATCTCTTTGAAGTCGCCTTTTTGTGACGCTGTGGTTTTAAAGTCTGGTGCTTTTTGTCCTACTAACATAGTTACTCTCCCTAAGTGAAAATGGATTCAATTTGCAATGATATAGGATGTACCACAATCGGAGAGGGGAAAACAGTTTCACCTGCTATTTTATGCAGGAGGCAACCGTCCTATTTTCGGGGTTTTAGGTCGTCTGTTTCTGGCGATAGGCGCTGACGGCGGTGACGATCAAAGCGATGGAGATCCATGTCGAAATCGACAGGCCAGCATAATCACCACCCCGAGGGTCGACACGAAAGCTTTCCATGATAATACGACCGATGGAATGAAGGACTACCCAAGACAGAAAGACATTACCCAGGGGCGGTCGCTTTTTCTCGTACCACAAAAGAAAAACCAGAGTGAGCAGTTCGAAACCGACGGCGTAAAGCTGGGTGGGGTGTCGGGTTACGACCGCCAGGGCTCCGGTATGAACATCGGCCTGTTTAACGGCCACGCCCCAAGGCAGGTCACACACAGCTCCGTAGCAACAGCCCACTAAGAAGCAAGCGGTCCGACCCAAGGCGTAGCCGCCCGCCAGAACCGGAGCTAGAGTGTCGTGCCAGAGCCAAAAGGTGAGTTCCAGGTTGCGGGCATAGATAAACGCTGCAAAGTAGGCCAGGATAAAACCACCGTAAAAAACAAAACCGCCCTGCCAAAAGTAAAAAACCTGTAATGGATTTTCTAGATAATGGGAGGGGTATTCGAAAATAATGTGAAACAGCCGAGCTCCAATAAAGCCAGCGAATAAGACAATAAGACCGATATTCATAGCATGGCGTTGAGAAAGATTGCGACTTTCGCAACGCTTGTAAAACCAAAAAATGGCAAAACAGTAAGTCAGGCTTAAAACTGTGTAATAAGTTGGGAGAGTGATAAAACCTAAATCAATTTCGGGGTAGGGGCCGATGGTGTAAAACTCCGGTAAACTGCTATCCATTATCTTTTTGGGTTTGCGGGACCGGTGCTAGAATTTCAAGGATAATTAAGACCGAAACCCCGCAAACGATCGCCATGTCTGCAACGTTAAAAGCCGGCCATGCGTAAGCTTGGTACCAATGAAAATCCAGAAAATCGACAACGTACCCAAAACGAATCCGATCGATATAATTACCCAATGCCCCCGCAAACACAGAACATAATGCAATTTTACGAATGCTCTCGGTGGCCGGTGCCACTTTCAACATAATCAAAATAACTGTCATGGCAAAAGGTGGCATAAGTAGAAAAAACCAATCGCGAATCTGGGGTTCGATTTTGCTAAGCATACCGAAGGCCGCGCCATAGTTGCGAACGTAAGTGATGTTGAAAAAGTCTTTGATGACGTCAACAGACTGGCCGTACTCAAACGCGGAAAGAATATAATTCTTGGTGATTTGGTCAATCGCAACAACCACAACGGAAGTAATAGCCAGTAGAATCAATTTTGATTTCATTAAAGCGCCTCGTTACACTTGGAGCACACAGGTCCACATTTTTCGGTTTCAACAAGTGTATCGTAATTCCAACAGCGTGGACACTTTTCACCCTCTGCTTTTTGCACCTCGACATTAATTTCAGGACCTTCGGTGGTTTCTAATTGCGAGATAATGAAAAATTCACGCAGCATTTGCTGGGAAAATTGGCTTAATAGCTCGAATTGAGCCTTTGGCAGCTGCAATTTCACTTTCGCTTCCAAGCTGGAGCCAATTGTCTTGGCCGCTCGCGACTCTTCCAAAGACTTCGAAACTTCCGTGCGAATGGCAAAAAGTTCCGCAAAAACCTCACGGATCTGCTTGTTCTCCCACTCTTTTTCAGGCTTCGGATAACTTTCAAAAAACACACTGTCTTTATCTTTTCCAGAAAAGTGGCTGTAAGCCTCTTCACTTAAAAATGAAGTTAATGGAGCCATTAATTTAATTAAATTTTGGGTTAGCAAAAACACCACGGTCTGACAAGAGCGTCTTTCCGGGCCATCGGTTTTCCAAGTGTACAAACGATCTTTAATAATATCGAGGTAATGGTTGGAGAGATCGACGGTAAAGAAGTTATTGAGCGCATGATACACTTTGTAGAATTCAAAGTTGTCATAATGCTCTTCAACAGTATTCATGAACTGAAAGGTGCGGTCTAGGATCCACTGATCCAATGGAAGCAAGTCCTGGTAAGCGACCTTGTCTTTGCTGTAATCAAAATCGCCGATGTTGCCGATCAAAAAGCGCATGGTATTGCGCAGGCGACGGTAGGTTTCAGTGACTCGCTGAAAGCCCTCTTGGCTGTAATTCATGTCTTGGCCATAATCTTGCGAAGCCGCCCACAATCGTAAAAGTTCAGCCCCCGACTTATCAATCAGTTTCAGTGGATCAACAACATTCCCCAAACTTTTTGACATCTTTCGACCTTTGCTATCGTTAACAAAGTTATGAGTCAAAAGAGCTTTAAAGGGGGCTTGGCCATTGGAGGCCACAGAAGTCAGTAAGCTTGTCTGAAACCAGCCACGGTGTTGATCGCTGCCTTCAAGATAAAGGTCGGCAGGGAAGGCCAAGCCATCGCGTTTCTTTTGAACAGCAGCATGACAAATGCCCGAATCAAACCACACATCGAGAATGTCTTTGCCTTTTTTAAATTCGCTGTGCCCACAATCCTCACATTTAAAACCAGTGGTGAGTTCTTCAATGGGCATGTCGTAATACGCTTCAATGCCTTCGCCTTCTTCCATGGCATTGGCAATTTTTTCCATAATTCCAGAATCAATCAGAGGGTGGTCGCATTGCTCGCAGTAAAGCACTGGTAAAGGCACGCCCCAATTGCGTTGACGACTGATACACCAATCAGGACGGTTTTCAATCATCGCGGTTAAACGCTTCACTCCCCATTCCGGCACAAATTTAATTTTGTCGAGTTCGCTTAAGGCTTTTTTGCGGATGTTGTAGTTTTCATCGTCCATCGAGATAAACCACTGCGAGGTGTTGCGGAAAATCAAAGGCGTTTTGGTTCGCCAACAATGGGGATAGGAGTGGGTGATGTCCTTGCGGGCCAGCAGATGGCCAGTGGCAGTAAGATCTTCTATAATGGATTCGTTGGCATCAAATACCTTTACACCTTCGTATTTTGGAAATTCGTTGGTGTAGGCTCCATTTGGTCCCACCGGACTGAAAATAGGTAGGTCATATTTTAATCCGACAATGTAGTCGTCATGCCCATGACCGGGGGCTGTGTGAACAACACCACTTCCCGCTTCAAGAGTCACATGGTCACCTAATATAAAAAGTGAGTCGCGTCCCATGAAAGGGTGTTGGGCTTTTTCGTATTCAAAATCTTTTCCAGTGAAAAAGTTTTTTGGACTTTTTAAAGTCACTCCAGTGGCTTCCTCAAAGGTTTCTTTGATTTCTTTGGCAATAAAAAGGTACTCATCACCAGCATCAAAAAATCCATATTCATAATCCGGGTGCAAACAGACGGCCATGTTGGCAGGAATGGTCCATGGGGTTGTCGTCCAAATAACGCAAAAAACGGGCTTATCAAAACTTCCAAACTTTTCATTCGGTTGATAGTCAAACTTGACGTAAATCGAAGGCGAGGTGTGATCTTGATATTCGATCTCGGCTTCCGCCAGGGCCGTTTGCAAAGGGATGCACCAGTGGACGGGCTTTTGACCTCGCACCACCACACCATTTTTGTAATTGCGTGCGAACTCACGAACCTCTTCGGCTTCGTACTCGGGGGCTAAAGTTAAATAAGGATTGTCCCACTCGCCAAGAATTCCAAGGCGAATAAATTCCTTTTTCTGGGTTTCGACCCACTTTTTAGCTTCGTCGCGACAAAGCAAGCGAATTTCTTTATCGGACTTTTCACGTATTTTGCCACCCAGTTTTTTAGTGATGTTGTGTTCGATGGGAAGCCCATGGCAATCCCAACCAGGAATATAGGGAGCGTGAAAGCCGGCCATGTTTTTATATTTGATAATGAAATCTTTCAGACACTTGTTCAGGGTGTGACCCATGTGAATGTGGCCGTTCGCGTATGGGGGGCCATCGGGCATTGTAAAATTAGGTTTGCCTTGATTCTGTTGAATCATTTTCGGGTAAACCGACTGAGTCTCCCACTGTTCGATGATCTCAGGTTCCCTTTGGTTCAAGTTGGCTTTCATGGGAAAGCTAGTTCTTGGAAGATTTATGGAATCTTTGATGGCTTGTTTGAAGTCCGACACTGTAAAACTCTCCTGATAATAATGATATAGGCTTTATCATGGAGACCGCCAAGGTCAATGGAATCTATGGAATTTGCGTGAATTTTTCATATCCCAGAGCCACCAGCAGGCGCAAACTCTCTTCCCGCGAGCTGAGATTAAAGCGTTTTTGCACATCCTGGATTCGAGCCTCAGTGGTTGCATCCAGAGCCACAGCCTTTTTCATGGTGGTTTGGCGAGTGTTGGTGGTCACTTCAAAAGAGGCCTTTTTAATGGTTTCAGTGGTGGTTTCCTCAGAAGTGTTGTCGGTTTCGCGACTCTGGGCTTGCGGTGGCGGTGGTGGTGCAGTCGGAATTGAGTACTCCTGTGAGGTTTCTTGAGCTTTGGCCTGTGGTGGCGGCGGAGGTGGCTGCAAGGACTGAGGCTGGCCACTGAATTGATCAAGGCTTGATGCCAAGCTCTTTAAATCAGTCACAAACTTTTTTGAGCTTACAGGATGATCATCGTCACTTAAACGCTGGGCGCGGCGATAAAGACTGACCAATCTTTCGGGTGTGTGGACATTGGTGCGCACAACATCCGGTTGGGTTTGTAACCAATCGAAGGCTGACTGCAAAGTCTCTCTTGTATAGGCTTCTGGTGGAAGGTCCGCGCTCATAAGGGGAAAAATACTAGCCAGTACTTTGGAAAGGAATCAACGAGAATTTAACAAAGCAGGCGTTTTGCATAAAAAAGGGGCAAGGATGACTCAGCCCCTTTTGCTTGACAAAGAATCTTTGTTTTCAGTCTTAGTGGGGGGAGTGCAGGCCGATACGATTGCCTTCGGTGTCTTCGAAGGTCGCACAGAAGCCATGCTCACCGAGCGCTGTTTTTGGCATGCGCACTTTGCCACCGGCACTTTCGATTTTTTCCAAAATCGGTGCTAAGTCTTGTCCGGCATTGAGATAGATCAATGTCCCTTGGTTACTAGGAGTGTAATCTTTGTGTTGCATCAATCCGCCGTGAACGGTCATTACTTCGGAGTCATTCTGGGATGGAAAAATCGACATTTTCATGTCTTCCATTTCCATTTTTTCCATTTCAATGTTCATGACTGTCTCGTAAAATTTTGTCGCTCTAGCCAGGTCAGTCACTGGAATTTCAAACCAATTTATTGTGTGTGGATTTCTCATTTCCGCCTCCTTTTAGAGGCAAAGATTTAGACTTTTTACGAGAATAATTAAAGTCTTATAGCGATAAATACAGACAGGTGTGCTTTTGACAGGGCGACGATCTGTTGAAAAAATACCAAGAACAAGAATTCTTATTGTTCCAGTTTCCGCCAACAAGTAGGACACCTGTATGAACTTATTAATCATGATTTTATTGATGACCTTCGCTTCTTCGCAAATGGTTGAAATTCGTCGACCTGAATTTGCTGGGCAGGTTGAAAAAAAATTGGCTAAGGTTCGAACCTCAAAAGCCTCGGTTTGCGGCGCTGACGGCGCCAAGGCTCAAGCTTCGGCTCCTTCCCAAACTTGTACGGTTTCGTCTAAAAATAAGGATTCCGTTTTAAATAAGGCATCGGTGTCTTCGACGAAGCCAACCGGTAATGAGATAAAATCAAAAACCCGTTAATCGTTTTTGAAAATAAGTTCGGTGTTTTTGGCTTTGTCTTCAGGCACACCCAACTCGATTAAGTCGTCTCTTGGATACATTTCCTTGTGAACAGTCGGCGGAAAATCAAATTCGCGATTGGCGTAATTCTCTGAAATTTTTCGCATATAATTGGTCCAAATAGGAAGCGCGCCTGAGGCTCCAGTGAGTCGGTGAGAGGTGCCGTCGTCATAGCCCACCCAAACCACGGCCGAGTGAAATGGTGTGAAACCCGCGAACCAAGCGTCGCGGGTGTCCGAGGTCGTCCCGGTTTTGCCAGCTGCGATGTGGCGGAATCCCATATTGCGACTGTAGGCTCCGGTTCCCGATATCAAGGTTTCCTTCATCATACCAATCAGTACTGCGTAATCAGCAGGGTCACCCACTTGTTCACTCAACGGTTCGTGGACATAGAGAAGGTCGCCTCTTTGATTGCTGACGGATTTAACAATTTCCAGATTTTGTTTAAGTCCCAATTGCGAAAGAGTGTTATAAATTTGTAAGACCTCTAAGGGCTGGAGTTCGAAAGCTCCCAACGCCAGAGCTGGATACTGTTTGAGGGGAGATTCAACTCCAAGGTCGCGGGCCGTGTTGATCACATTTTCCAATCCCACCTCCATCGCCAGGCGAGCGGTTGGAATATTTTTCGACTCTTTCAAAGCGAAAAACAAAGGAAGTGGGGCTGAAAATGAGCCATCGTAATTGCGCGGCTCCCAAACTTGGCGATCATATTCAAGTTTATAAGGGCTGTTGTTGAGGCGGGTCACCGGCGTGTGAGGGGCTCCCATGGGATCGGCTGTTTTTAGGGCGGTCAGATAAACCAAAGGTTTAAAAACCGAGCCAACTTGTCTTTTACTCTCGATGGCGCGGTTGTAGGGAGAGGAGCGAAAGCTGCGTCCCCCAACAATAGCGACAACTTCACCGGTCAGAGGGTTGCTTGCAAGAAGCGAGGCCTGAAGCTTTTTGTTCTCCTCGTCCTTTAGCTTCGTTATTAACGGAATGTTTTCTTCAAAATATTTTAGTTGGTTGGTCACAGCTTTTTCAGCAGTTTCTTGGGCCCAAGGGTCAAGAGCCGTGTAAACTTTAAGACCGGCGCGTTCTTGAATTCCCAAGTCTTCAAGCTTCCGGTTCACGGCATTCACATAGTAGGGCGCCGAGGCCGACGAGTTGGATTGCAGCTTGGTGGGAAGAGGGGCGGCATCGGCTTGATCAAACTCTTCTTGGGTGATCCTTTGATCTTCCAACATTTTGGTTAAAACTCGAGTTCGACGTTCCTTGGCTTTTTCAGGATTCCGCACCGGGTTGAAGCGCCCTGGGTTGTTAACAATCGCCGCCAGCAGGGCGCATTCGGGAAGGTTTAAGCGTCCAATTTGTTGCTGAAAATAGTACTCCGAAGCAGCGCCGTAGCCGCGCACCTCGAACACGCCACTTTGCCCCAGGTAGATAATATTCAAATAGGTTTCCAGAATGTCATCTTTCGAGACTCGAAACTCAAAAATCAGAGACATCACGATTTCTTTGATCTTACGTTTGATGGTTTTTTCTGGCGTTAAGAAATAATTTTTAACCAATTGTTGGGTGATGGTGCTGCCACCTTGAGCATAGCGAACATTGCGCAAATTGGCGATCAGAGCCCGAGCCAGTCCCCGCACACTGATTCCGCTATGTTCTAAAAACTGTGGATCTTCAATGGCTAGGACGGCATCTAGACAGTACCGAGGAATGTCGCCAAGGGTCACATGTTGCTGTTGAGTCGGTTTATTTCCCAGATACTGGGCAAAGATTTCGGCCTCGGCTTGTGCATAAAGTGAAGGCAAAAGCTCTTTGCCTTTAAAGATGCTAACAATTTGATCGAGTTCATTGAGATTCATTAAATTGAGTTTTTTCGAGTAGCGGGGACGGAACAATAGGCAGGAAAAGACATCCTGGGTGCCCTTTACAATTTGCCCACATTGTACGCGATCGCCAACACTGAAATCTCCAACTTGAATTGATGAGCCGAAGGGACGCGAACGGTACTCTTTGGATTCAAAATACTCGATTAAAGTTTGCAGACTGCGAACTTGTCCGACGTAAAACTTTGTAGGGCTTGAGTAGTACTGAGTGGGCGCTAAAAAACGTTTCTCTGTGATTAATTTTTGAATTTTGTAGTCGGTGTAAGAGACCACCAATAGGGCTATGATGAAAAGCGTCAAAGTGGCAAGGGTGAAGAGCTTAAGGCGAGTCAGTTTCATCGTACTTGACATTAGGCGCAGTCCCACGTTTAGTCAAAGCCTATGAAAATGACCCAAAACCACATTGAGAGCTTGGTTCGCCGAGTTTTGCTCGAGTTGGAAAAAAACAAAATTATTAGCTTTAACAAAAACAAAGAAGCCATTCTTTCTCGAGGCAAGGAAATCATTTTAGATGATTTTGCAAAAGAAGCCGACCTAGAAAAAGAGGTCATGCGCATGCTTGATGATTTAGAGAAAGAACAAGGCGACCAATTTGAGCGTCATCGCATGTTCAAAATGCTGAAGAAAAAAGTCGCTGAAGAGCGTGGGATCATCTTATGATTATCAGTGAAGACAGACAGAAACACTTCGCCCACATTTTGATTGATAAACTCTGGGGTGATGAGTTCATCGAGTTCGATGAAGATGACGAGGATCAAGTCATCCGTCAAACCAAGCGTCTGATTGGCCTGTGGGTCCAAGAACAGGGCGATATCGACGAATCCGTTCGCAATAAAATCAATAGTCTTAAACGCGACCTTCCCGAGGGCAGTCCCGAATGGAAGGTTATGTATAACAAGTATTATAATGAAGAAATGTCCCGTCGCGGACACAAGTAGGAACGCAAGTCAGTCAAGGAGGTTCCGGTGAAAGCTTTAATCACGCTCACAGTCTTATTATTGATAGCTAACACAGGTCTCGCCGGGGACATCAAGTGGGAAGGCACTTATCGCTTCGAAGGCCTTAAAGTCTTCAACCCCAGCCTGAGTGATGCTGGAAACAACAAAGCCTACATGTTGCACCACATGACTTTGCGTCCCCAGTTTCAGGCTTACGATGGTCTTACTATCCATTCCCGTTTTGATATTTTCAATAATAGCAGTGCGCCGAACGATCAGTTGGGTCAGACTTTTGGTCAAGGCATCAACAATCCTCCACCCGCGGGAGCCGGTGTTGGAAATTCGAATACGATTGGTGATCAGCAGGCCTCAGGTATGATCAATGTGAACGAACTGTATGCCAACTGGGTTCATGAATTTGGTGTTTTAACGGTTGGACGAGCGCCCATGCATTTTGGTTTAGGGATGCAGTTTAATGCCGGCTACGGCGTTTTTGATCATTGGTTGGAAAACCGCGATTTGGTGGCCTACAAAATTGTTATGGGTAATTTCACAATCATGCCGGTGCTTGCAAAATCTTACGAAGGTCTTTTAGATCAAGAAGATGATGTGAATGATTACATTTTGCAATTGAACTATGGCAATCCAGAAACTGAGCTTGAAGTGGGATTTATTTATCAGGCCCGTCGCTCGACTTCCAACGCCAATTCCAATGATACACCGACAACAGTTATCGGCAACGGCTCGACTTTGGTCGATAATTACGAAGTGAATTCTTACAATGTCTTTGTTTCTCAGTGGGTTGAGTCCGTTAAGGTCGCCTTTGAGTTAGGCTTTATGGATGGCAATACGGGACTGTCTAAAAATGGGAGCGAAATCTCTCATGACGGCTTTGGTGGCGCCGTTGAGCTGACTTACCACCCTGAGTCTTCGCACTGGGGATTCAATCTTGATCTGGGTTATGCCAGTGGTGATGATCCTTCAACGGAGAATACTTTTGAAGGTTATTTGTTTGATCAGAACTACGATGTGGCGTTTCTCTTATTTAATCACCCGATGGGTGCGGCCGACTTTTTCAGAACGTCGTATCTTCGTAACACCACAGCTGGCGTGCCTTCGGCGTCTTCAAGCTTTGATACTGAGGCGATTAGCAACACTCTTTATGCCTCGTTTGCGACCCATTACAAATGGGCTCAAAAGTACGATTTTGAAACCCGTATTACCTATGCACAGCTTGATAAAGACCCATTGAATTCCAATGTGGACTCGAACGTGGGTTTTGAAGTAGACTTGAGTTTGAAATACGAACCTTTCAAAGGTTTTCAGTGGGTGAATCGCGCAGGAATATTTTTACCAGGGACTGCGTTTGAGGGAGGAACACAAAGTCTTCCAGTTAATAATGCATTCGGATTCGAAACCAAAGCCGCCATCAGCTTTTGATAACACCAAGGTTTCAACTTTGATTTAGCGACTTAGATTGCAACTTGATTACTCGCGTTGGCGGAAGCAGGGGCCCCGGTGGGTTAAACCACCGGGGTTTTTTTATACGCCATGGGCGATGCCCCGTGAAAATTAGAGTATTGGTGCCAGGCACCTTCCGGTGTCGCAGTGTGTACCTGGAGGGTGCCTGGCACCTTTTGGGAATTGGTGATAATGGATGGGGTATGAAGGGTAGGAAGTTTGAGTTTCGTAAAATTGAGCCCTGGCCTGGGGTTGCTGTCACAGACTGGTCCGATTGGACTTGGCAGATGCGGGCTTCTTTGCGGTCGCAGGAGGATTTTTCTCAACACTTTCAACTGACTGATGTGGAGGTCCAGGGCTTTTCTGGCGAGGACTCCCAGTTTCGAGTGCAAACCACACCGTTTTACGCGTCGTTGGCTATGGATGGGGCCGTGGACAATCCGGTTCGTCGGATCGTTTTACCGACAGCACAAGAACTCGGCTCCGGTGTGCAGCAAATGTTAGATCCTCTGGGTGAGAATATCCAATCCAACCGAGCCACCGAAAGACTGGTTCACCGGTACACCGATCGGGCCCTGTTTCTGTCAACCGACATGTGTGGAGTTTACTGTCGTTATTGCACACGTAAACATTTTACTGCCAAAGATCAGGTGAAGGCGTCGAAAAAACAACTTTCTGATGCTGTGGCTTACGTTCGAGCTCATCCGGAAATTAAAGAAATCATTTTTTCTGGAGGCGACCCACTGACATTGGGCAACGCAGCCCTTGAGAGTTTTATAAAAGCCTTTTACGAAATTGATTCGGTGGAACTGATTCGTATTGGCTCTCGGATGCCGGTGGTGAATCCTTTCCGTATCACTGATGACTTGGTTCGGTTGTTTCAAAAGTACAAGCCCATCTATTTTATGACTCACTTCAATCATCCCGATGAAATCACTGAAGCTGCCGCCAATGCTTTGGAGCGGTTGGTCGACCACGGGGTGCCGGTGTTTAACCAAATGGTGCTGTTGAATGGTATTAATAATCATCCGGCTTTGGTTTATGCTCTGTCACGTCGACTGTTGTACTTGCGAGTGAAACCCCATTACATGTTTCAGGCCGATCCGTCGTTGGGAACCGACCATCTGCGGACCTCCATTGAAGACTCCTTAGAAATTCAGAAGCGATTGTGGGGACACACCTCGGGCTTGGCCATGCCCAGTTACATCGTCGATATTCCAGAAGGTGGTGGCAAGACAGCGTTGACTCCCAACTTTTTAGAATCGGTCGATGGAGACCGCTGGAGATTTCGCGGGTGGGATGGAGTGTCTGCCGACTATGTTTCGCCGTCATCAAAAGTTTTGCAAAAGCCGAAGGTGGCGGAAGCGTATCACATGGATTGGCTGACACAGAATTCTTCTGGTGGCCAATAAAGGTCCGACTTCCCCTTTTAGTTTGTGAACCTATGGGTATTTCATTAAAGCGTTAGGCTCTTTTCTTAAAAAGTTTTTCGATTTTTTCGTAGGACCAGATCAAATAACCTCCGACATCAATCTGCCAGGGCTTTTCAAAGAAATAAGGGTTACTGGATTTGAAATGATGATTGTTATGCCAGCCTTCTCCCCAAACGAGAAATCCAAGAAGCCAGTTGTTGCCAGCGAAGCTCGAAATCTGGTGATCTTTGTGACCAAACTGATGAGCCAATGTAATAATGCTGGAACCAGCATTCCATAGAATACAGGCAGGAGCCAAAAAGGCGTAGACCACAGCAAACGGATCAATCAGGTAAAGCACAAGGGCATAAGCAGCGCAGATCAAAAAATAGTATTGATGTTGAAAGCGATAAAAAGGCTCACGGGAAAGGTCGGTCACATAGCGAACCTCGACCGGTTCGAACATTGAGAACCACTGACAGTAAACAAAACCTTTAAAAGAGGGAGAGTGAGGATCTTTTTCGGTGTCGGCAAAACGATGATGCTTGCGATGAATGGCTACCCAAGAAATAGCACTTCCTGTCATTCCGACTGTGGCGCACAACGCACCAATATACTCTAACATTTTGGGTGGGTTCCAGGATCGGTGAGAGAGGAGCCGATGATAGGTCATCGTCATCCCGATGCATCCGGTAAAAAAATAAACCAAAACACTGATAAGCCATTGCTGCAGCGAGCCAGTAAAAATCAAATATACGAACCCAGCATGGGCCAATGTTTGGGCAATAAAGAGATTTCGGGCAGTGAGCATGGCACCATTGAGCCTTAAATTGTGGCAAAACTCAAGAGTTATCGCGCTATGAAACCCTAGGCCACGGCAAAGCCGTCTCGTTTTTTTATGAAGCCACCAAATTGAGAGTGGCGGTCTTGTAAGACTTTGCTCTCTTCCACAAAATGAGGGTCGATACAGGCTTTTTTATAATTTTTAAAAAGCTCGATGGCATCATCGTTGTTACGCCATCCCACTTCATTCATGGTCAGAAAGTACATTTTAAAAGCCATTTCAAAATTTCGCTCTTCCACATATTTTTCGCCCAAGCCTCTTAAGAAGCTGGGACTGTGCCCCACTGATGCCCATGACAGCCAACGCACGGGCAGTAGTTTTAAAAAGTCCACATTTCGTTTGTTCAACTCATAAACTTCAGAAAATGCGAACAACCGAAACTTGTTAAGGACTTTATTCACTTTCGGGTTTGTCGAACTCCTTTTCACCTCTTTGGCGAAAGCACGGAACGCCTGCATATTGGTAGGAGCGTAATAAAGCCACTCAGCATAAACTTTAATGCGATCGTATTGTGAAAGGTTTTCCTTGGTTCGTTTCAAGAACTCAAATTCATAGGGATAGGTGAAGTAGTCCGGAAGCGGACGCAGTTTCATGTACATAAAAGAAATCAGCCCGCCGCCGGCAAACCCCGCGAAATGAGCGATATGAGCAATGTTATGAAATGGCATCAGAAGATCGACCGCCAAGGCCGACACCAAGAAGATTAAAGAGTAAAGGTAAACTGGTATATAGACGGATTTTGACCGGATAAAGAACAATGACAGAAACACTTTGGCATTGTTCTTCCAGAAGAACACAGCGAGCGCTCCCGAGATTCCACAGATCGCCGAAGAGGCACCGACAAGATAAAAACCAGAAGGGTCCAGCCATACTTGCGACAGAGACCCGATAAGGCCAGTGCCAAGATAGGTTAGGAAAAACAAAGGTCCTCCCAGTCGTTCTTCGACGGGAAATGCTAGAAAAAATAAGAAAATCATATTGGTCGCTAGGTGGACCCAGTTGCTGTGAATAAAAAGACTGCGTAGGCCGGCTATCCAATGGGTGTTGTCAGCCGATAAAAAGTTTTTGGTTTTAGCAAACTTCTTTTTTATTGCCTCGGATTTTTGAAATGCTGAATAGAGTGAAGGGTTACTGCTTTGTAAACGTTCGGGTTGTAGCTCATCGGAGATATATCCGATCAGGTGAGTCCATTGTGACCCCTCAGGCCCCTGATCCATTAATAAATTCAAAGTTGTTGGTACGAGAAAAAAGCGTAACGGAATTTGCTCCAAACCCACACAAAAAGTTGTGGCCTGTTCCTGAGCGCATTTCTTTAGCAAGTAAGACTGGGCTTGTTTGGCGTATGCGACTCTACTTGAAGAGTGCCAAAACACGTCTTGCCCTTGTTGAATGTCGTCAAAGTGAATCGCTGAAAAAAAAGATGTGATGACGGCAATTAGAACCGTCGCAATCGGCATACGCCGTGTTTTCGAAACCAAACCTTGTGGTAAAAGAACCATAGAGGTTTATCGGTAAAATACCGAAACAACTGAATGTTTGGAGAAAAGCTCAGCCTTTAGTTCAGCTCAAGGTTGGCGTATTGTGAAAGGAACTTTTTTAGGGTCTGATCGTCAAACAGAACGCTGATTTTCTCTTTGGCACCCTGACCCTCAACTTTATGAATCACACCTGTACCAAAGTGGGGGTGGTAGACTCGGATCCCTTTGCGATAGGGAGAGCCCATGGCCGTGTCACCATTTTCATAGTCGGGGAACGGATCACTTGAGAAGCTGGGCTCGGAAGTTTGAGGTTTAGAGTAAGACTCTTGAAAACGCGATCGTTGTTTCGAAACTTTATTTTTCAAAAAGTTTTCAGGGACTTCGCTTATAAAACGACTGGGCGCTTGAAATTGATTTTGCCCCCAAACTTTTCGTTGTTTAGCGTAGGACAGGTAAAGTTTTTCTTCGGCCCGGGTCATCCCGACATAAAACAAACGTCGCTCCTCTTCCAGCTCAAGATCTCCTGATCCGGCCAAATCGCTAGAAGCCATGTGTGGAAACAAGCCCTCTTCCAAGCCGGCGACAAAGACGACGGGATACTCTAATCCCTTTGCGATATGCAAAGTCATCATTGTGACCGAGGCCTCGTTGTCTTCCTTGGTTTCAGCATCAGACACCAAAGCCATGTGATGAAGGAATTGGGTAATATGGGACTCTTCAGGATTGAGTTCAAGGTACCGGGCAATGGCATTGCCAAACTCTTCTAAGTTTTGAATACGACTGTTGGCCTCAACAGTGCCATCTTTCTCAAGGCTGGGAAGGTATTGGCTGATTTGTAGAAGGTCTTGGTAAAATTCAATAAGATCTTTTTCTAAACAGCTTTCGCGCAACTGAGTCAGAATATCTAAAAAACTTTGCAGTTTATTTTTTGTTCGAGCCGTAAGTTGTTTTGAATCTAAAATCTGGATTGAAGCTTCTAGCAAAGAGATGTCCATCTGTTGCGACAAAGCTTCGATCTTATCGATTGTGGTTTTCCCTAGGCCACGTGTCGGCGTGTTCACCACTCGGCGAAACGACACGTCATCTTTGGGATTGACCACCAGGCGCATATACGCATTAACGTCTTTAATTTCTTTGCGGTCGTAGAACTTGAGTCCACCAAAAATCTTGTAGGGGATGTCAAAGTTGCGGAGTTTTTCTTCGAGCACCCGCGACTGAGCGTTGGTGCGGTAAAAGATGGCAACGTCGGAATAGGTGTGGGCTGTTTGCTCAATCAATTTTTGGATATTGAAAGTGATGGCCAAGGCCTCATCATACTCGGTGGGGCTTTCTAAAATTTCAATCAAGTCTCCGTCAGGATTTTCAGTGAACAGGGTTTTACCTTTTCTTTGAGAATTGTTGGCAATAACAGCACTTGCTGCACCGATGATGTTTTTGGTGGAACGATAGTTTTGCTCAAGCTTGATTACGCGAGCATTGGGAAAGTCTTTGTCAAAGTTTAGAATATTAAAAATATTGGCACCACGCCAAGAGTAAATCGACTGGTCTTCATCACCAACAGCGCAAACATTGCTTTTGTTACCACTTAGGCGTTTGAGAATTTCGTATTGGATGAGGTTGGTATCTTGGTACTCGTCCACTAAAATATATTCGAATTGGTCTTGCATCATTTCAGCGACATCGGGAAATTTTTTAAGAAGCCAATAAGTTTTTAAAAGAAGATCTGAAAAGTCGACGGCGTTGAGTTTCTTGAGCTCCTGTTCGTAGACTTCGTACACATTGCGGGCCACCGGCGACCAGGCATATGTTTCTGGCTCTTTTTGAGCTTCAAGGTCGGACTTGAAAGATCCAATTTGTCGAGCAATTTTACGAGCATTTGCGGCGCTGTTGTCATACTTCATGGACTTTAAAATACTTTTCACCAATGATGTTTGGTCTGTGGTATCAAAAATTGTGAAGTCCGTGGTGTAGCCTAGTTTGGGGGCGTGGGAGCGTAAGACACGATTTCCAAAAGAGTGAAAGGTGGTCACCCACGATTCTCGCAGGTTGATATCAGGAACCAGTTGAGAGATTCGATGTTTCATTTCGGCTGCCGCTTTGTTGGTGAACGTCACCGCCAAGAAAGACAAAGGATTAAAGTGTCCCTCCGAAATGCCATAGGCCATCTTATGAGTCAGCATTCGCGTTTTTCCGGAACCAGCCCCAGCTAAGACGAGGAGGGGGTGTTCGAAATCGGCCACCGCCTCTTGTTGCTGTTCATTGAGGCCATTAAAAAACTTTCCTGTTCGCATACACAAAGGGTCTATTATATTTTCTATTCTCTGTCTAAGTATTTATAAATCGATTTTTAGCAAGGCTGCTGGAACCAGAGAATCGTGGCTGAAAGTCAATGTTTTGGCGGTGAGAGGTGGGTATAACCAGTGGCGTTTCTTGGCAGCATGGCCCAAGGAGTAAGAGGGGAGCCTCTCTGTGTCTTTAAAGGCTCCGGGTTTTCTTGGATTTAAGATTGTGTTTATTGAAAAGAGTTTTGGTTTAAGCCTCTAGCGGCCGAATTTCGAATTATTTTTGTAAACGTTGGATCTTTTGCACAAAAGTATTTTTAACCACGGCTTGTCGCTTGAGGGCTTTTTCATACTTCATGGCTTGATTCTTAGTTTTAAAACTGCCAATGCTAACGCGATACCACATGTTGCCGTCGATAATGGCCTTTACCGGAAAAGCCGGAAACCCTTTGTCGATCAGTTTTTGGGAATGCCTTTCGGCCTCGTCCATCGTTTTGTAAGCCGCGACTTGTACAGTGTAATCAACCGCCGTTGGTTTCGGTGTTGAGGGTTTTGGCATTAGGCTTGAAACTTGGCGCTCGCCTTGCGGTGAAGAGTCCTTTGCCGTCGAAGCCTCGCGCCCTTTCGGTTCATTCTCTTCTTTGTCCTCTTCTTTGGTTTCACTGGCGACTTGCCGGCTCTCACTGCCGTCAACTTGCGATTCCATTTTGTCCAAAGCAGACGTCGATTGAGATTCTTCGACTTTCATTTCGGGTTGTTCCGCCTTGGCCTCTTCCAAAGCTCTTTGGGTAAGAAGCTCCACTTCTTTTTGAGTCATTTCATCACCCAACGGTTCGGTGTCTTCTTTGGCGGCTTTGACGTGATTGTCTTTTTCAATGTAGCGGACTTGGTATTCGCGGTCCGACCAACCTTTTCCAGCGATCACACCAATGCTGAATGAAAGTAAACAAACGCAAACGACAAGCAAGGATGTTAAAGCGACGTTCAGTTTTGACTCTTTCCCTTTTTTCTTCATGGCTCCCCCAAAAGAACGACAAACCAACTTCGATATTATGGCGCTGAGACAAAGTGCGTCAAGTCTAGAACTATGGTCCAGCCTGTCTTTACCAGAAACCCTACAATTTTCCAGACCTGGTCGGATAGCCGTATCGAGTCAAAACGCTGACGGGCGAGTCAGAGACCGATCAGTCTAGGACCCTAAAAAGGTCGAGTCTTTTTTTTCCCACATCGGCCTTAAGCCACAGAGAGAATTTTCCTAGGTCCGAGGTCCTGTTGGCATTTGAGTTGCTTATATAGAGATTGAATTTCTATTGATGGGAGGAATTGTGGCTGACAATACGGCAGAAAAAATAACAGAAACCCCAGCCGGGCCAGACAAAAGTTCGAAATCGAAAAACTCTCCGTTGTTGTTGGGTTTGATCTTTTTGAACACTCTAGTGATCGTCGGTGTTGGCTACTTTCTATATGTAGAAAAAAAGGCGTCCCTGGAAAAGCCGAGTATGGAGCCCATCCAGCAGGGAGCCGCAATGGATCAGAAAGACGGGACTCTTGAAGCCACTTCAGGTTACTCGGTGCCGCTCGATTACTTTTTGGTCAACCTTGCTGAAGATCAGGGGCAAAAGCTCTTTAAAGTTCAAATGGAATTTGATGTCGACAGTGTCGACGTTCAAGAAGAGATCAATAAAAGAATGCCGCAAGTGCGCGACATTATCATTATTCTGTTGTCGAGCAAGACCTACAGTCAGATCTCAACTCCAAAGGGAAAAGAGCGTTTGAAAGAAGAAATTCGTGACACCGTTAATTCTTTTCTTACCAAAGGAAAGATTAACAAAGTTCTATTTACGCAATTCATTAACAGTTAAGGGAACATAATATGAATCAGGTTCTTTCACAGAGTGAAGTTGATGCCCTCCTGGCGGCGGTTTCCGAAGGCGAAATCGAAACCAGTGATACTGGCACTGGAAGTGGTCCTAAAGATGACCGCGTCGTCGTGGTCTACGATCTTACCAGTCAGGATCGAATCATCCGTGGCCGACTTCCACAGCTGGACGTTATTTATGAGAAGTTTATGCGCGCCTTTCGTGTGTCACTTTCAAGTGCTCTGCGAAAAATTGCGTCTCTTAACCACGCCAGCACCGACTTTCTAAAGTTTGGTGAATTTATTAATACTTTACCGATGCCGACTTGTATGAGTGTGTTGCGCTTTTCAACTCTGCGTGGTTCGGCTCTTTTTGTGATTGAGAGCAAACTGGCCTATGCCCTTGTCGATTCTTTCTTTGGTGGCGACGATCGACCCTATTCAAAAGTTGAAGGTAAGGACTTTACGCCCATTGAAATTTCAATTGTTCGAAAAGTGGTCGATTTGGCTATCGAAGACTTGGAAGCAGCCTGGGAATCGATTCATCCCATTGAGTGTTCGTTCGTGCGGACCGAGGTCAATCCTCAGTTTGTCGGAATTGTACCGCCCACGGATGTTGTGATCGCATCGGCTTTTGATGTTGAACTAGAAAACGCCAACGGAACCATCACCTTGGTGATTCCTTATTCAACAATTGAGCCTATTAAACAAAAACTTTCGACCGGTTTCCAAGTGGAGTCCGATCAAACAGATAAGAAGCTTTGGACATCCATTATCAGAGACCAGCTTTTGGATACAGAGTTAGAAGTTAAAGTGAACCTGGGTCACAGTGAAATTTCATTGAAAGAACTGATGTCACTAAAAGAAGGGGATGTCATTCCATTGGATCAGGATGCCAATGGTGAATTCGATATTCTTGTTCAGGAAGTTAAAAAATATAAAGGACTTTATGGTGTTTATCATGGGTCCGTAGCTATGCAAATTACAAAACCAATTATTAAGGAGACAGATAATGGGTGATGAAGCAGAAAACATTGCAGATTTACTGAGTGCAGAAGCGCCAGAATTAGAAAACGTTGAGCAGGCCGCAACCTCAGGTGGTGGTGATAATCTCGATTTGATTCTTGATATTCCTTTGCGAGTGACTGTTGAGTTAGGGCGATCACGAATGGTGGTCAGCGAACTTCTTAACCTTGGCCAGGGAAGCGTCATCGAATTGAACAAGTTGGCTGGAGAGCCCATGGAAATTTTGGTGAATGACAAATTGGTGGCTCGTGGTGAAGCCGTTGTCGTTAACGAAAAATTCGGAGTGCGGCTAACAGACATTATCTCTCCTAAAGAGAGAGTTGAGCAACTTAAGTAAAAGAGAGGAATTCATGAAACTCATCATTGCACTACTATTTATTTTTTCTGGATACTTTTCGATGGCTGAAGAATCAAAGCTGGTCGATGTCGACAAGTCTTCAAAGCTTTCTGATTATTTTAAAAAGATAAATAAAAAAGTCAGTGATGACAGTGAAGATAAGCCTTTGTTAGCAGTTGCGAAAGCCGAAGATGAGCCAGAGGAGCCCCTTTCTGAAGAGGACATTCTATTGAAGGAAGCGACACGATCGACGCAGGATTCATCGGTGATGTCTCCCATGAAAAAGATGATCATGTCACTGGTCGCGCTCCTTTTGATTGCCGGTGTATTTTTTGTTGGGGTTCAAAAGTTTGGCAAAAAGACAGGCTATTCTGCGATTGCTCAGAACATCAAGATTCTGACGCAAAAGTCTATCGGTCCTAAAAAGAATCTAATGTTGATTCGGGTGGCGGGTGAAACCATCCTGCTTGGCGTAACCGATCAGAATATCAATCATATTAAAACTCTTTCGCTGATGGAAGATGAGCTGCCTGAGTACACAGAGCCCAAATTTTCGAACCAATTAAAAGCAAAAATTACCAAAGCCAATGAAGAGCCTTCGATCATCGATAAAGAGCCTGAAGAGGTGGATGGTTTTGCTATTTCAAACCTGAATGATGTGAAGCAGGCTGTGTCGAGGTATTCATTATGAAAAACCCCTTGGGATCTTCTCTTTGCGAACTAAAGGCCTGCTGCCAACGGAGCTTGCAAATTGCTTTAACAGCTGTTCAGAAGAACGACCAGAACACCGGTTTGATAACGACAGCTTTGCTGATGTTTGTAGTGGTTCTGTTGCCTTTGGACCTTTTTGCACAAGTAACAGTTCCCAACGTCTCCCTCGGTTTAAAATCGACAGATGACCCCAAAGAGATCGTCGACAGTATCAAGATAATTCTGATGCTAACGGTTCTAACTTTAGCACCAGCAATCTTGATTCTTATGACCTGTTTTACCAGAATTATTGTGATCTTTTCATTCTTGCGCCAGGCTCTGGGAACACAACAAATGCCGCCCAACCAATTGTTGGTGGGTTTATCCTTGTTTTTGACATTTTTTATCATGCGTCCGGCTTTCAATGAGATCAATAGCGAGTCTCTTAAGCCCTTTCTTAATGGTGAAATCACACAAGAAGTGGCCATTGAGTCGGGACTGTTGCCGCTTCGAAAATTTATGTTCAAGCAGACTCGAGCTGAAGACCTGCAACTGTTTCTAGGGCTTTCAGGCGAGACCGCAACAACCCGAGCCGATGTCAGCACCATGGTTTTGATTCCGTCATTTGTGATTTCGGAACTTAAGACAGCTTTTCAGATCGGCTTTATTATTTATTTACCTTTTTTGATTATTGATATGGTGATTGCCTCCGTTCTGATGGCAATGGGGATGATGATGTTGCCTCCGGTGGTGATCTCGCTACCTTTTAAAATCATGTTGTTTGTGATTGTCGATGGCTGGAGCCTAATAGTGGGTTCCATGGTGAAAAGTTTCGGGTGATTTATGAATGAAGATTTGGTGATTGCATTGGGTGGAGAAGCACTGAAGACAACGGCGATGTTGGCTTCACCTCTCTTAATAGGTGCCTTGGTGACGGGTTTAATCGTTTCGATCTTTCAAGCCATCACCCAAATCAACGAGGCGACCCTGACCTTCATTCCTAAGATGATCATCGTTGCTTTGGTTTTAGTTTTTGCCGGTCCCTGGATGATCGGTGTGATGAAATCTTACACTTTAGAATTGTATGAAAACGTTCATACTTATGTGAGGGAATAGTGAACTTACTGTCGATTAACGAATTTCAGATTATGGCTTTCGTATTGGTTTTTTTCCGATGCTTGGGCTTTTTTCTGTCTTGGCCGCTATTCAGTGGGAGTCAAGTTCCGGCTCCCTTGAAGGCTTTGATTTCGTTGTTAATGGCGTTCATTTGTTTTTCTCTGATCGAACCAGACACTTATCCCAAGGTTGTTCAATATCAAACTCTTATTGCTTTAGCGGTTAAAGAGATGGTGATGGGACTGGCGATGGGGTTTCTATGCTCTTTGATCTTTCAAACGGTGTCGATTGCGGGAGAATTGATCTCAATGGCCATGGGGTTATCAGCCGCTCAAATCTTTAACCCGTCAATGAATATGCAACAGTCCTCTGTGAACCAGTTGTACTTCTTTTTGGCGGCCTTTTTGTTCTTGGCTATCCAAGGACATCATTATTTTATCACTGGTTTGGCGAAAAGCTTTGAAATGATCCCTTTGAGTGTCTTGATCCCTAGGCTCAGCAGCCTGGGTGAGTTTGCTCTTTTAGGCCAAACCATTCTAGAAGTCGCACTTTTACTTTCGGCTCCTGTATTGGTCTCAATTCTTTTGGTGAACTTCTCACTAGGAATTATGGGACGAGCCGTTCCCCAAATTAATGTTTTGATTACAAGCTTACCCGTCAACGCCCTTGTTGGCTTGGCGGTGTTGATAATTTCGCTTCCGTTTTTCGTCGATGGTTTAAGAACCGAAATCGTCGAATTTTCGGGAATATTGTTTAACTTTTTGCGGGTGTTTTAAGAGATGGCTGGCGATAGCGATATGCAAGAAAAAACAGAGGAAGCGACCCCGCAAAGGCGGGAGGAGTTCCGTAAGCAAGGGCAAGTCGCACAAACCCGCGAATTGGCCTCGGCTCTGTCTCTTTTCGGTTTTTCCTTAGTGATTTATTTCATGGGGAAAATCTTTATCGAACAGTTCTTTACTATCTACAATGAATTGTACGGTGCCCAAATATTGTCGGCGATTCAATCAGGGGATATCTTTCCTTCTTTGGTTTACGCCTTGAAAAAGATATTACTTCTGTCATTGCCAGTGTTTTTGATTATGTTTGTTTTTGGAGCGGCCTCAAGCATTCTGCAAATTGGTTTTATGTTTACCAACGAAACTCTGACGCCGAACCTTAAAAAAATTAATCCTTTAGAAGGTCTCAAGCGTCTTTTCAGTCTAAAATCATTGGTCGAAGGAATTAAGGCCATCTTTAAGTTCAGTTTGGTGGCTTTCGTGATTTACTCGGTTTTAAAGGGTGAGTTTCAAGTGATTCCGAAATTGATTTACGCGGAGACCATTCAGATTTTTTACTACGTTGGAACCCTGGTGGTGAAGACCATGCTCTCCATTGGTGCCTTGATGAGTGTGTTAGCAGGGCTCGACTATTTGTTTCAGCGCTTTGACATGGAAAAGCAGATGAAAATGACCAAACAAGAGGTCAAAGAAGAGGTCAAATCTCGAGAAGGGGATCCTTTAATCAAGGCGCGTATTCGCAAGATTCAAAAAGAGATGGCGAATCGTCGTATGATGAACGAAGTTCCCAAAGCCGATGTGATCATCACCAACCCGACTCACTTGGCGATTGCTTTAAAGTATCAGCCCGAGAAATTTGCAGCTCCCATTATTTTAGCCAAAGGCGCCGACAATATGGCGCAAAAAATTCGTGAGTTGGCCAGCGAGCACAATATTCCGATTGTTGAGAACAAGCCGTTGGCGCGAACAATCTACAAAACACTGGAAGTTGGACAATTAATACCCCGTGAACTTTTTGAGGCGGTTGCCGAAGTCTTGGCCTACGTCTTTCGCTTGAAAAGGAAGAATAGAGTAAATGGATAATTTATTTCAGTATTTAAAGCGATTTGAAAAATACACCAAGAATGCCGACTTGATGATGGCCTTGGGCTTGATGGTTATCCTTTGTGTGATGATCATCCCATTGCCCCCCATCATGTTGGATCTCGCCTTAACCGGTTCACTGACATTGGGACTTTTGGTTCTACTGACGGCTCTTTACGTCAATAGCCCTTTGGAGTTCTCGGTTTTTCCATCATTGCTTTTGATCACGACTTTGTTCCGCTTGTCTTTGAACGTGGCCTCAACCCGATTGATCCTTTCCGAGGGTCATAATGGTGAAGATGCCGCCGGTGATGTGATTTCAGCCTTCGGTCAGTTCGTGGTCGGAGATAACTATGCCATTGGGTTCATTGTTTTCGTTATTTTAGTTGTGATCAACTTTATCGTTATTACTAAGGGTTCTGGGCGAATTGCCGAAGTTGCGGCCCGTTTCACCTTGGATGCCTTACCAGGTAAACAGATGTCGATTGATGCCGACTTGAACGCAGGTTTAATCAATGAAGAGCAGGCGCGTACGCGTCGTAAAGAGATTGAAGCCGAAGCGGATTTCTATGGGGCCATGGATGGTGCCAGTAAATTCGTTCGTGGTGACGCCATCGCTGGAATTATTATCATGGCGATCAACATTATTGGTGGTTTAGCTATCGGTGTGATTCAAATGGACTTGGGGACCGCCCAGGCCGCTGAGTTCTACACTCGATTGACCATTGGTGATGGCTTGGTTTCACAAATTCCAGCTCTTATCATTTCGACAGCGGCTGGTATCGTTGTTACCCGTAACCATTCCAAAGGCAATATGGGTGCGGAAATGGCGGGCCAACTCTTCCTCAATTCAAGAGCCGTGGCGGTCGCCGGGGGCTCGATTTTTGCTCTTGGTTTGGTCCCAGGGTTGCCGACATTTCCTTTCACAGTCATTGCTGCATTACTCGGTGGCATTGCTTGGATGATTCATCGCTATCAAGACGAAGAAATTCAAATGGAAGAGCAAAAGAGACAAGATGAAGCTCAAAAACCTAAGAAAGAAAATATTGAAAATTTACTACCGCTGGACATGGTAGAATTGGAGATTGGCTATGGGCTCATCAATGCTGTTGAGTCTGAACAGAGTGGAGACCTCCTTGAGCGAATCGTTAGTATACGTAAGCAGTTCGCCTTAGATCTTGGGGTTGTCGTACCTTCAGTGCACATTCGTGACAACCTGCAATTGAAACCAGGTGAGTACCGAATCATGTTGAAAGGCAACAAAATTGCCGGTGGCGAATTGAAGCCCGATTGTTTTCTGGCTATGGACCCTGGCAATACGTCGACTCGCATCGACGGAATCCCAACCAAAGAGCCGGCTTTTGGCCTCGATGCTATTTGGATCACCAAGGTGCAAAAAGAAGATGCCGAAATCGCCGGTTACACGGTCGTCGATATTCCAACCGTGGTCGCTACTCACATCACAGAGATTTTACGTCAACACGCTCACGAGCTGTTTGGCCGTCAAGAAGCTAGCAAATTGATCGAAAACTTCAAAAAGAATTACCCGAAAGTGGTTGAAGAGTTGATCCCAGATATTTTGTCTCTTGGGCAAGTGGTCAAGGTTCTACAAAACCTGTTGCGTGAGCAGGTCTCTATACGTGACTTTCTTACCATTTTCGAAACTTTGGCTGACGAAGGAATGAACACCAAAGACACCGATATATTAACAGAAGCGGTCAGACGGGCTTTGGGCAGGGCTATTACCAGCAAGCTTAAAGATGACCAAGATCAGGTTCATGTCATCAATCTCGGTGCGGAGGTTGAGGAGATTATCAATCAGTCTCTGCTGCAGACTGAACAGGGTGTGCAATTGGCTCTTGATCCGACTTATGGTCATGGCTTGGTCAATCGCATTGCTGAGCAGATTGAGACCCACCCAGAGGTCGCTGGTCAACCGATTCTACTGACCAGCCCGATGAGTCGTCGTCATATTTTTAAACTCGTTAATCGTTTTATTCCTCAATTGGTTGTGGTTTCCCATAGCGAATTGAGTGCCGATGTTGCGATCAATACCGTAGGAACTGTGGAGGAGATCCATGCAAGTTAAGAAGTTTGAAGCATCCAGTGTTATCGAAGCCTTAAAGCAGGTGAAACATGAATTGGGTCCTGATGCCATTATTCTGTCCACCCAAGAGGCTAAAAAATCAGTCACTGGTGGAAAGAAGTTCATTGTCGTCGCCGCCGTTTCTGAAAACCAGCTGAAAAAGAAACAGATGGCTTCGCAACATATGGAGAATGTCTACAAAGACAAAGTTCAAAATCAATCGGCATTGAAGCAAAAGATGTTTATTGAAAATGTTTATCGAGGGATCGAGAAGAAACACGAATCGCGCAATAAAACTATCACTCGAACACCTTACATTGAGATCAATGATGGTGTCGACGAAGAGGCCGAGATGCGGGCTCATCAAACCGAGTCTGTGGCCAGCAAGGCGATGCCATCGGTTTCAGGGTTGACCCGAGTTAAGCAGGCCGCGCAAGAGGCTTTTAAAACCAGTATGAATTCTGAATTCTTCACTAAGCCAAAGCCGAAAGGCGAAGAGCTTTTAGATGATGATATTCTTCGAACTTTAACACAGAAACCCAAGAAAATAGAAACTCTCAGTGAGCCGGTGCAAAGAATGGTGGCGCGTTTGCGTAACTGTGGCGTCGCTTCAGAGATTGTTCAAAATATGAAGAACCAGTGTGTCGCTGAATTGGGTTCGGGCACCGAACGAAGAGCCTTGGTGGATTCCTGGTTTGCAAAACTGATTCTTAACAATATTCAAGTTATCAACTCTTGGCCCGCTGAAAAAGTGGAGGTCTTTGTGGGGCCCCATGGGTCAGGAAAAACCTCATCGTTGGTAAAATTAGCGACTCACTATGTGATGCAGGATAACCAGAGCGTCGCGATTGTGACTTCAGATTTAAACAAAGTGGGTGGAGTCGAGCAGCTTCGTGTCTACAGTCGAATTTTAAATGCTCCTGTGCATGTGGTTCGCAATGCGACTGATCTTGATCAAAAGATTCATGAGTTGAGTGGCTACGATAAAATTCTTATTGATACCCCCGGGATATCCCTTAGCAATATGGAGGAGTTGGACTTTATTCGCTCTATCGCTCAATGGCAACCCGAGTCGGGTATGAAAGTTCACCTGGTCATTTCAGCTCTCACTAAGGAGAGCGATATGGGTGGATTGTTAAAGCGTTTTCGGGTAGCGGAATTTGATGATGTCATTGTTACCAACATTGATCAGACTTCGCAGCATGGAATTCTTCTCAATATGAAGAGTAAAATGCAAAAGCCGTTTCATAGTTTTGGAATTGGCTCAGATATTGTGGATGGATTTGAAATCGCCTCTCGCGAGCGCGTTCTTGATTTGATATTTAAATTGACGAAAAAAATTGGAGAAAGTGGACATGACAGCAGAATATAATCCTATGAGCAACAAGATTCAAACACGAACGTTGAGTGTGACCTCCGGTAAAGGTGGGGTCGGCAAGACAACAATGACCGTTAACCTGGCCTTTACTTTGGCTGAGATAGGTAAGAAGGTTCTTATCCTCGATGGTGATATTGGTTTAGCCAATGTCGACATCTTTTTAGGGGTGCGTCCACAGAAAACATTAGAGGATTTTTTCAATGGAGACGAGTCGCTTCAAGATATTATCTGTAAAGTGAATAAGAATATTCACTTAATTCCAAGTTCCAGCGGACTGACGGACTTGCGCAGCGTCGATGTTTACAAAAGAAAGATGCTGATGGACGAAGTATCGATGCTCAACAACACCTACGATTATCTTATTGTCGACACCGCTTCGGGGATTGACGAGAACGTGCAGTCGTTAAACAGCACAGTTCAAGACGTGGTCGTGGTGATCACGCCCGAGCCCGCATCTATGGCTGATGCTTATGCATTGATTAAACTACTTAACCAAAACCGCAAGGTTCAGCGCTTTTCGATCGTTGCCAATAAGGTTTTGAGTGAAAAAGAAGCCAAGGATATCTACACGCGAATCGATAAAGTCAGTGGTCGGTTTCTTAATATCAGTTTGAGTTACTTGGGTTATGTACCTTTAGATCCCAAATTGAGACAGACTACGGACACAAAATTGATCTGTCGAGCCCGACCAAGTGCTGCCTCGTCTATCGCCTTGAAAAGAATAGCGGATTCTATAGTCGGAGAGCAGGAAATAAGCGAAATCAATGGGAGTTTACAGTTTTTCTGGAACCAACTCTTGAACGCCGCTTGAGATATGGACTTTTGAGGAGTGCAGCTTTTTGTTATTATTAGAGGTGAGGGATAAACATGTCGAATTCGTTGTTAAAAAAGTATAAGGAATCTCCAAATGCTCTAACCGCTGAGCAGAAGGATAAGTTGATTATGGAGTACGCTCCATTGATTAAATTTATCGCTCAAAAGATAGCGATGCGCTTGCCTTCAAATATCGAGTTAGACGACCTAATTTCAAGTGGTGTCATCGGTCTGATGGATGCTCTTGAAAAGTATGATCCCTCTCGTGATAACAAATTTAAAACCTACGCGGAATTTCGTATTCGCGGAGCGATTCTCGATGAACTTCGTGCACAAGATTGGGTCCCGCGCTCCGTTCGTGACAAGTCGAAACTGTTAGATCGTACTATTGTAAAACTGGAATCGGAACTCGGTCGTTCACCTGAGGACAAAGAGATCGCCGATCGCTTGGGTGTTTCGTTAGAAGAGCTCTATGACCTGATGAACCAGGTCAAGCCGGTGAGTGTTTTGTCGATCGACGAGCAGCCCACTTTTAGTAGCGTTGATAAGAAGTCGATCCTCAGTATTCTCGATGGCTGCAAGCTCAACAACCCGCATAGTCAGCTGAATGTGAAGTTTGTTAAAGATGTGGTCACCAATGCCATTGAAGAGCTTCCAGAGCGCCAACGGTTGGTACTGTCTTTGTATTACTATGAAGACCTCAACCTCAAAGAGATCGGTCGAGTTTTACGGGTTACCGAATCGCGGGTGTCGCAGCTGCATGCACATGCCATTGCCAGACTGCGGGCAAAACTGCAGGCCACCTTAGAAAATTCTGATATCAACAAAGCATCTTAATAAGAGAGAGTTGGTGGGGGCCACAAAGTGAATCGTCAAATCAAACCCTCGCCCTTCCAATATGTCAAAGACAATAGCAGCTTTCGAGCCTGTTTGGATTTAATGCTGGAAAATCATTTGGATTTTGTTCTGGTTGAGAATCATGATGGATTTCTTGAGGGAATCTTCACTCTGCGTGACTTGTTGCGTGTGCATCGATCGCTACACTCAGAGTATAATATGGACAAGCCCATTCGGGCCTTTATGTCGAAACCAGTTATCACATTGCCGGCTGAAAAAATCAATGAGGGACCTCAGTTGATGGTTTCTAAAAGAATCCGTCACTTGCCGATTCACTCGGATGAGGAAGAGAACTCGAAAATAATCGGCGTGATCGATATAGAAAGCCTATTGGCCTACAGTTTGGGAGAGAGTCACCCTGTCGATATCCCTCCAAAAGATATTTCGGTGTATTCGCCAAACGGTGCTCTGTTAAGACTTCTCAAGAAGACCTTGGACTCTTATGAGGCCATCAATCTTGAAAAACTTTGGAGTTCGAAATTAAAAACCGAAATCCAATTTCAATCCTTGGTTGAGGAGTATGACCTGATATGTGTCGATATCTTGGAATTGCGTGATCTTAATTTGGCATTGCACTTGGCCCCGTTAGTTGAGGCTCAAGATAAAAAGATGATCACTCTTATCGACGTTCGAAGCTTCAAGCAAGAAGATCTTATTAAAGCCAGTCTTAGCCAGCTCACCGAACATCGCGGTGTGAAGCTGTTTCATAAGCCCTTTAAGGTTCATGATATTGTAACAGAGTGTTTAATTTAATAATAGTCGTTCAAACATTTGGTAAAAAAGAAGGTGGGTCTTATTCTGAAATTTCTCTTTTCTTATTCGTTCGGCGAAATTGATTTTTGACAAGCCTTTACAGGATAGGGTGGGGCAATCGATACTCGCCGAATTGTATTATGGAGCCTTTGTCCATGTCTGATCACTTTGGACTTTGTTCAGAGATTTCGATTTATTGATCGCCTGGAAGCATTTCTTTTTTGATTTTTTTTAGGAGTCGCGCCTCCATCTGGCGGACAGCCTCGCGGGTGACGCCCCATTCATCACCGATCTCCTGCAGTTTTAAAGGCTCATCATTTAAAAGGCGATTTTCGAGGATATAGATTTCTTTATCTGAAAATTTATCACGTAATCCTTCAAGCACTTGATTGAGTTGAGCCACCGACTCCTTTTCAATCAATTGTTCGGTGACGTCGGCCTCATCGGTCGATTCAAAATCGAGCAAACTGGTTGTGCCCTCGTCACCGACAGTCATATTGAGACTAACGTCTTTACCGCTCATGCGCTTTTCCATCATGCGAACATCTTTTTCGGGCACACCTAAGCGATCACTTAAAAGTTTCACGGTCGGTTCCATTCCCATTTGATCGAGTTTGGCTTTTTCCTTTTCTAGATTATAAAAAAGTTTGCGCTGATTGTGGGTGGTTCCGATTTTCACCATTGAGTGCTGTTTCATTAGAAAGTCTTGAATGTAGCCTCGAATCCACCAAACAGCGTAGGTGATTAAGCGCGCCCCCTTATAAGGATTGTATTCTTTTACCGCGTGCATAAGGCCGACATTGCCCTCTTGGATCAGATCGATGAGCTTTGACCCAAATTGCGAGTACTCCGCAGCCACCTTGACCACAAACCGCAAGTTGGAGGTCACTAAAATTTCAGCGTCTTTCGGGTCTTTGGTTTTGTGGTAGCGTTCGGCGATTTTCAGTTCCTCTTCTTTGCTCAGAAGAGGGTAACGTTGAATCGCTTCGATATAGTGAGTGAGGCCATCCGAGAGCGCTGGCAAAGTTGTAGGGGCTGATGAAATGGGATCATCGTCAACAACCTCGGCTTGATACTTTTTGGTTACTGGCTCTTCGGAAGCCGATGAGGTCTCATCAACCACTTCCGGCATCACTTTCTTGGATCGCGAAGAAGACTTTTTCTTCTTTTTCTTGGTTCGAGCTGCCACAGGGGCCTCCTCACCCAAGAATTTTTTGCAATTTTTTCTCGATCGTGGATTTAACCTGGCCTTTAAAAGCTCCTAAAAGCATGGGCAGATCGACAACGATGGAAACTTCGGATTGGTCACCTTTGGGCTGCACATTCATTTTCGCTTTGAATTTGCTCCCTTTAAGGTCTCCGGATAAATCGGATTCGTTGTAATCCGCTTTAATGTCGTTGTCGATTTTCTTGATGCTCTCGTCGGTGGCGAGGAACTCTTTGACTTTAGTAAAGGTTTCTTTGGCATCAAGGGGCGATTTATAATCAATATTTACTTTAGGCATAGCTCAGAAGAATAGAATGAAACTGTTGTTTTGTCCACCAAAAGTGGGTATTTATGGAGATCAGCCAGGGAGTCTAATATGGCCTTTGTCAGCGAGCTCAAACGAACACATTATTGCGGAGACCTAGGACTGGATCAGAAGGATGATACGGTCATTTTAATGGGCTGGGTCAATAACCGTCGCGATCACGGGGGCTTGGTCTTTGTCGACCTCCGCGATCGAGAGGGATTGGTCCAGATTGTCATGGATCCGAGCAAAGACAAGACCGCCGTCGCCAAAAAAGTTCGCAATGAATTTGTGATTGGGGTGAAGGGTAAGGTGATTGCTCGCCCCGACGGAATGATCAATGACAAAATGAAAACCGGTGCCATTGAGGTTGAGGTCCAGGAGTGTGAGATTCTGGCCGAAGCCGAAACACCTCCGTTTGTGGTGGGTGACCCCAATGTTTCGGAAGCGGTTCGCTTGAAGTACCGTTACCTATCTTTGCGGAATCCCGAGCTGCAGCGCTGTCTGAAGCTGCGCCATGAGGTCACTAAAGTGGTTCGCGATGCTTTGACCGAGGAAGGCTTTTGGGAAGTGGAAACGCCCATTCTGTATAAAAGCACTCCTGAGGGAGCCCGCGACTATTTGGTGCCTTCGCGAGTCAATCAGGGAGAGTTTTACGCTCTTCCGCAGAGTCCTCAGACTTTGAAGCAGTTGCTTATGGTCGGTGGCATGGATCGATACTTTCAAATAGCTCGTTGCTTTCGCGACGAGGACTTGCGGGCCGATCGGCAACCGGAATTTTCCCAAATCGACCTTGAAATGACCTTTGTTGATGAAGACGACGTCAGAGCACTGAACGAAAGGCTTTTGCGCACGATCTGGAAGAAAATCAAAGGTGTTGAAGTGGGGGACATTCCTTGCATCGACTATAGTGAGGCCATGGAAAAATATGGTTCTGATAAGCCTGACCTAAGAAACCCCATGCGAATCACCGAAGTCTCGGACTTGGTGAAAGGGTGTGGATTTAAAGTTTTTGATTCCACAATTGATAATGGTGGTGTGGTCCGCGCCCTTGGATTACCGGTTAAAGACACCATCTCGCGCTCGCAGATCGACAAGTGGATGAAAGTGATCAAAGCCGATGGTGCCGGTGGAATTGTTTGGATTAAAAAAGATGGCGATGAGTACCAGTCCCCTGTAAATAAATTCTTATCGCAAGAGCTTTTGGCATCGATTTATAATCGAGTCTGTCCCGATGGATATGGAACTGTGTTGATGGTTTCTGATAGCAAAGCCATTGTCAGCCGCTCATTGGGGACATTACGAAACCTTTTGGGTCAGCAGTTTAATTTGGTGGATGAATCGAAAGATGTTTTCTGTTGGGTGGTCAACTTTCCTTTGCTCGACTACGACGAAAAAGAAAAACGTTGGGTGGCCTGTCACCATCCGTTTACGATGCCAAAAGATGAGCACGTTGAAATTTTAAAAACCGGCCAGTCGACAGAGCTGGGACAAGTTCAAGCCAAAGCTTATGACTTGGTTTGTAACGGTAACGAATTGGCCGGAGGAAGTATCCGTATCCATAATCAGAAAGTTCAGAGTGCGATGTTTAAAGCACTGGGGCTGACCGAAGAGCAGGCCAAGTATAAGTTTGGTTATTTTGTGGAAGCTCTGACTTATGGAACACCTCCGCATGGTGGAATCGCCTGGGGCTTGGACCGTTTGGTTATGATCCTGGCGGGAACCGACGCCATTCGCGATGTTATTGCGTTTCCGAAGACGGCGAAGGCGCAGGATTTGATGGCGGATTCACCGTCGCAAGTCGACCCCCATCAACTTTTAGAATTGGCCATTAAACCGTTAGAGAAAAAGCAATGATAGCCACCCCGCAAAGTGCGCTGAAACAGGTCTCGAGCCCTAAAGTGGCCGAGCAAACCCGAAAGTTTTTTAAAACGGGTGAAGGCGAGTACAGCGAGGGGGACGTGTTTATTGGCGTACGCATGGCCGATATTCGAAAAGTGGCGAAACAAAATCTTCATTTGAAGCGCACTGAGATATTGAGCCTGGTTCGGTCAAAGATCCACGAAGAGAGAATGTTGGGTTTTTTAATTCTTCTTTATCAGTTTGATAAGGGTGATGAAGTCGAACAGCGACGGATCTACAAGTTCTATGTTTCTAAATTTAAGTTCGTTAACAATTGGGACTTGGTGGATGTCACTGCCCCAGGGATTGTCGGCCGCTATCTAATGGATCAAGACCGCTCGGTCTTATACGACTGGGCCCTGTCGAATCATCTATGGACCCGGCGAATTTCAATCGTCGCTCAGTGGTGGATGATCCGCAACGGAGACTTAAAAGATGTGTTTCGAATTTCCCAGATCCTTTTGCAAGATGAGCACGATTTGATTCATAAGGCCGTCGGTTGGATGTTGCGAGAGGCCGCCAAAAAAGACCTTAAGAAGACCGAAAGCTTTTTAAAGAAATACTACAAAGCCATGCCACGCACCATGCTCCGCTATGCCATCGAGCGCTTTCCCGAAGGCAAGCGCCAGAAATATCTTAAAGGAACGATCTAAGCTTTAAAGGTCCCGACATGCGTTGTGCGGATATTCGTCGACATTGATTTCAATGGCAGGTTCCGTGAGA
Source organism: uncultured Pseudobdellovibrionaceae bacterium (assembly GCA_964588335.1). Classification (GTDB taxonomy): domain Bacteria; phylum Bdellovibrionota; class Bdellovibrionia; order Bdellovibrionales; family JAGQZY01; genus JAGQZY01. The sequence continues at coordinate 161,613 of CAZPOV010000004.1, forward strand.
TCGTCCAAAGATCCCGACTCGTAAAACTTACCATTGCGACATCGGCCCGATACCGAATTGGTGCGCGACGAACAGTAGAGACCATTGCTAATGTCCCGTGTGACCTCGTTATTTTTATAAAATCGTACCAGTTGATTGTAATTGTAATTGGTGCCCCTTAGGCTACAACCCGTGCCCGTCACCTCACAGGTGATTTCTTTATAGATGTTGGTATTGACCGCCTCACCGAGGGGGTTTCGAACCGTTCCATCTAAACAGCGAGCTTTTGTGCCCTGTTGATTCACAAAGCAAGCGTCACCGTTGACGGAAAATGTTTGCTCTTGTTTTTGAAATAAAATGCCGTAGTCTCGGTCGCGGCGATCACGATTGCGCTCGCCCACTGGGCTGCCGTGTGTGTAGACATTGGTTCCCACCACACAGTCCGCTCCGACAACACGACATGTGTTGCTTGGAAAGTCGTCGGGGTTAATATTCACCCGCTGGACATAGGGGGTCGAAGAGTAACCCACTTGATACTCGTCCAATTGACCGTTAGCACAGACCAGAGCCGCTCGATTCTGGCGTGATTCGCAACTCGTGGTTTCATCGACATAAGGAAGATTGGCGACAGTGTATCGATTGCCTAGTTTTGCACCATGGGGATAAGTTGTTCCGTAGGCATTGCAAGCCTTGCCCTCAACAGTACAGGTCTCAAACTTGTAAACGTCGAAATCCAGAGGAACCCACACCCGCTCTCCATTGACGGTTTTTTGACCCAGCTCCACAATTTGACCATTAATACAGCGTGGGGTTTGCACATTGTAGTTGAAGGTGCAGGAACCATCTCTTCCGTCCTCGGTCATGCGAACAAAGGGGACGCTGTCATCCTTATAAAAACTCAATCGAAGGATTTCATTATGTTCGTAGACTTGCCCGCGAAAGTTACATGAGTCCGCACTCACTTCGCAAGTCTGTGACGGATAGCCCGAAATATCTAAGGCTTGAGTGAGGTTGGGATCCATCAAGGTACCGTTGTGACAAATTCCACCAAGGGCATTGCCATTGTCGCGGCAAGACTCTTGAGTATCGAAATCCACGGTCGCTTGTTTGTAAATCATAAACCCAACGCCATGGGATATTTTTCTATCAAAATAGTCACATTGAGCCCCATACTCTCGGCAGTATTGAAATGGATGAGCTTCAACAGTCGCAGCAGCGATCGGCTGATTGGTGTTGGGATCAACCAGGGTGCCATCATTACAATAAACCACAATCGATTTATCGGCGTCCATACAATCGGCTGTTGGGTTGTCTTGCAGTTGCACACTATCAGACTTGTAAAGGCGGTCGGACCGGCCGTCGGCGAGAGTCTGTCCATTGAGGTTGCAACTTTTGCCAGGCAGAACCAGCGGCTTACAGTATTCATAAGGCTGAGGAGCGGGTTCAAATGTACCATCCACACAGCGACTGATTACAGAAGTGGAGTCGCAAGTGGAAATTCCATCACTTTCTCGAGACCTAAAAGATTTGATAGTCTCTCCATGGTTTATCACTAGTTTTGTCAGATTGACTGCTGAGCGAAACAAGCAGCTTTTTGCACTGGTTTCTTCACATTGAGCCAAAGTGTAGGTTTCGTCACCATTGAGCTCCCCATCAGTGCAGGTTCTTGTTTGTTGTAAACAGCGAACGCCATTTTCGTCTTCAACTTTCTTGTAAGCGGTAAATATGGCGCCACTTGGTTTTGAGGATCCCGCAAACCGGCAACCGTTTTCTTCCGCAGGTGGGCGACAGTACGGAGTGAGAAGTCCGCCTGAAAGATTACCATCTTGGCAGGTTCGAATTTGCTGGTTACAGGTTTGCGTGACTCGATTGAAGCTGTCATAAGCAATGGTGGACTCGCCTGAGAGAATGGTTTTGTTGTCAAAAACACAGGTTTTACCTTTTTCTTGGCAACTGGCCATAGGAAAGCTTCCAGTCATTAGACCGTCTTTGCAGACCCGGAACTCTTTCACGCAGTTTTGGTTTTCATCATACTTGTAAGCGGCGGTGTATTCATTGGCCTGATAAGTACGACCATTAAAAAGACAGGATGGAGGTGACTGACATTGGGCATATTCAAATGATCCACTTAAAGAGCCATTGTTACAGGTTCGAGCTTCCTGCTGGCAGGCTTTATCAGTTCCAGGAGTTCCGTTCAGAAAGGCATCAACAGATTGGCCGTGAGCCACCAGTTTATTATTGAACACACAGGGCTTTTGATTGTTCTCAATCAGCGCTTTTTCAATACAATAGCTATGCTCAAAAGTTCCTTTCAGTTGACCTTTGTCACAGACTCTTGTTTCGGACTGACAACTATCACCTTCGGCCTGTGAATAGGCCTCGATAGTTTGGCCGTCGACAATGGGTTCGCCATCTAAAAAGCAAAGGGAGTTGGTTTTTTCAACAATGGTCGAACAGTCGTAATTATCACATTCGCCATCAAAAAGTAGGGCTTCTTGGCTGGCCAAAGAAGAGCCAGACCCTAAACCTTTAAGCTGCCCACAATTTTGAAAACTGATCGTAACGAGTGTGATACCACCAAGAATACAGAAACCGGCCCAAAGCTTCTTCAAAGGCCCCCCTTTTTTTTGCTTCTTTCTCTATTATGAATTGAAATTAAAAGAAGAGCAAAAGCCAGTCTGTAATATCGAAAACAGAAGACTTAAGAAGATCTTTTTCTCATCTTGAAACAAGAACTAAAACCAGGGTGAGCAACGCGGGTAGGGCTTGGATATACAGAATGCGGGAGCTGACGGTCCAGCCTCCGTAGAGTCCGGCCACTAAGACACAGCCCACAAAAAAGACCATCAGCTGATGGCTGAAACTGGGGTTAGGGTGAAAAAGGCTCCAGATTAAGCCGGCCACTAAAAATCCGTTGTAAAGGCCTTGGTTCGCAGCGAGTGAGGCCGATTGTTTGGCAAATTCAGCATTGGTGCCAAAGACTTTCTGACCGATGGCTGAGGTCCATAAGAACATCTCTAAATAAAGAAACCCAATATGTTGAAGGGCAATGAGCCCAACTAAAGTCTTGATCAGCCATTCCATACTATTGAAATAGCAGTTGATTGCCGGCTTGTACAGCAAGAACTGATCATTGGTCTCGTTCATTTTGAGACACTTTCCCCGATAAGAAACTAAGACACCCAAGGAAGGGGGAGGACTTATGGATAAAGTCAACGGAGCGAACTCTCAGGCAATGCCTTTATGGGAACGCCAAAAAAGTCAGCGTGGTCATTATTCCTCAGTTGATAAAGCTTTACAGGCTCATCGCCAAAGAAAAGCTGAAAGACAAGAGCGAGTGGAAAACCGCATCAGCATGGTTCATACCATGCAAAATAAGTTTTTTCCTTCACCGGCGATCTCTGAGCAACAAACTCTTTATGATAATCCCTTGCAGGCTCAACCGATAAACAATGCGCCCATGCAGCAACCAATGATGGATGTGGCGGCGGAGAGTCCTGATGGGCTACAACCTCCAGTCGCTGAATTTAACCCCATGCAAATGGATGAAATATACAAAGAGGCGTCGTTGGGATCGGTGGCGGATAATGCTCTTGGTGTCGTCCAAAAAGAAATGGCCAATCCAGAAGATGTGCCAGCTGACGAAGTTCCTAAAGGGAGCTACATCGACTACACCGTCTAATTCAAAATAGAAAATTATAGCAACTCAAAAGCCATGCCTCCCCCGCATGGCTTTTTACTTTCCATCCCGATGTTTTTTTTGAGACTGTTGCAAAAGCTGTTGCATTTTATCGCGGGTGAAAAGTTCACGATTTCTTTTTTGCACCATTGGATCATCACCTCGCCAAGCTTCGATCATGTGATAGACCTGAACAAAGTTTATAATAGGGCCCATGGGCGTTGGCGCAATGGGTGGAATGTAGCGTGCGTAGTCCCGCATTTTCTCGTGCAGAAAGTCGGGAACTTTGGCAACGCGTTTGAACTCGAAACGATTTTTAAAGTACCGACTGGATTGAACCTCGGGAGCATTGGGAACCGAGGTGACGGAGTAGTCAAAGGTCAGCATCAGGGCCAAATCTTTATCTTGGTGATACCAGTACTTTTGAGGAAGCCCGGTTTTCAAAGCTTGATAAATATTCACTAAAACGTAAGCACTCAATACCGGGCAATTCTTTGAGCTGTCGATCACTCTTAACAATTGGCCTTTGCGATTGACTTGCAATTTGACCCAAATTTTTCCGGAAATTTTATGCTCCCAAAGGGCCTTTGGATAGGGGATTTGTTGATTTAAGTGTTGGCTTAAGACTTCAAAGAAATAAAAGTTTTCTGAGTACTCGCTCAACTCGATGCTATTCATAGTCTCCATAATCTCGTCACCGCCCCATCCATTTTGGTGGCGCTTTTGATGATCAACAAAAGATCCGGCTCGATAAGGTTGCGGAGAGAAATCTGAGGGGTTGAATGATTTTGATGCTTCTCCTTGGCCGGAGGCCTGTTTTGGCCTCTTTTTTGGCGCCATTGGATTGTGAGTCTCTTTGTTTTTTGATGAGCCAGTCAATGGTTTCACGGATGGCGATTGTGGCAGCGCTTGCGATTGTTGTGAGGATGAGGAGGGCGAAGTGGGCGAAGTGGGCGAAGTGGGCGAAGTGGGCGAAGTGGGTGAAGTGGGTGAAGTGGGTGAAGTGGGTGAAGTGGGTGAAGTGGGTG